>NZ_JYNX01000096.1 GCF_001044255.1 Mycolicibacterium chubuense | reverse complement strand
CGAGCACCTCCGGCACGGTGGCGTGCGGGCGCGCCCACCGCAGCCGCACCACCTCGTCGTCGAGCAGGTGCGCCACCGCGTCGGGGTAGGTCTTGACGTACTCCACCGAGTCGACCCCGCCGACGCGGAACGTCACTCCGCCGAGCTCGTTGACCCAGACCGCGCTGACCTGCCGGTCTCCGGCGATCTCGGCGACCACCCTCGGCACGTGAACCGGTCGGCTCGGCGTACTCACGGCAGTGGCCACCCCCTCACGCACTACGCTTGCGGCTGTGGAACCGGTATACGGCACAGTCATCCAGCTCGCCCGCCTGGTCTGGCGCGCGCAGGGCCTGAGGTTCACCGTCACCGGCGTCGAGAACCTGCCGCGCACCGGCGGCGCGGTCATCGCGATCAACCACACCAGCTACTTCGACTTCACCTTCGCCGGGCTGCCCGCCTACCAACAGCACCTGGGCCGCAAGGTCCGGTTCATGGCCAAGAGAGAGGTCTTCGACCACAAGGTCACCGGCCCGATCATGCGCAGCCTGCGGCACATCGAGGTGGACCGCGACAACGGGGCCGCGTCGTTCGCCGAGGCGGTCCGGATGCTGAAAGAGGGCGAGTTCGTCGGCGTCTATCCGGAGGCCACGATCAGCCGCAGCTTCGAGATCAAGGACTTCAAGTCGGGCGCGGCCCGGATGGCGATCGCCGCCGACGTGCCGATCGTGCCGCACATCGTGTGGGGCGCCCAGCGGATCTGGACCAAGGGTCACCCGAAGAACATGAAGCGGCCCAAGGTGCCGATCTCCGTCGCCGTCGGTGCGCCGATCGAGCCCACGCTGCCCGCCGCGGAGCTGACCGCGCTGCTGCATTCGCGCATGCAGCATCTGCTCGCCGAGGTGCAGGACGCCTACGGGCCGTATCCGCCGGGGGAGTTCTGGGTGCCGCATCGTCTCGGCGGTGGCGCGCCGACGCTGGCCGAGGCGAACCGGATGGATGCCGAGGAGGCGGCCGCCAAGGCCGCCCGCCGCGCCGGACCGTCCACCGAGGCGCCGGGGTAAGCCGTGGAACCGGTCTTCCGCTCGCTCGAGATCGTGGCGATGCTGGCGGTACGGGCCACCGGAACGACGATCACCTTTCACGGGCTCGAGCACCTGCCCACCTCCGGAGGCGCTGTCATCGCGATCAACCACACCGGCTATGTCGACTGGTTGCCGGCGGCGCTGGCCGCGATGCACCGGAAGCGGCGCATGCGTTTCATGATCAAGGCCGAGATGAACGAGGTGAGGACCGTCGCCTACCTGATCAAGCACACCAAGACGATCCCGGTGGACCGCAGAGCCGGTGCCGGCGCGTACGCCCGCGCCGTCGAGGCGCTGCGCGACGGCGAGATCGTCGGTGTCTACCCGGAGGCCACCATCAGCCGCAGCTTCGAGCTCAAGGAGTTCAAGACGGGTGCGGCGCGGATGGCGCTGGAGGCCGACGTGCCCATCGTCCCGCTGATCGTCTGGGGCGCTCAGCGGATCTGGACCAAGGACCAGCCGAAGGCGTTGGGCCGCAAAAAGATTCCGGTCACCGTCGCGGTCGGAGCGCCGATCCCGCCGCGCGGCACCGTCGACGAGTTGAGCCACGCGATGCGGGAGGCGATGACCGGCGTGCTGTACGAGACCCAGCAGGGTTATCCGCAACCCCCGGGAGCGCCCTGGCTGCCGCGGCGGCTGGGCGGTACCGCGCCGACACCGGCGCAGGCCCGGCTGCTCGACGAGGCCGAGCTCGCCGAGCGGGCGCGCAGACGGGGCGAGTCATGACACCGGAACTCGTCGCGACCGACGTCGACGGAACGCTGCTCGACGACGACGAGACCGTCAGCCCGCGCACCCGCGCGGCGGTGCACGCCGTCGTCGACTCCGGCGCCCGGTTCGTCCTCGCCACCGGCCGGCCGCCACGCTGGGTGACCCCGGTCGTCGACCAGCTCGGCTTCGCCCCGATGGCGGTGTGCGCCAACGGCGCCGTCATCTACGACCCCGCGGTCGACCGCATCGTCAGCGCCCGCACGCTGTCGACCGACGCCCTCGGGGAGCTCGCCGAGATCGCCGGCCGGGTGATCCCGGGGGCCGGTCTCGCGGTGGAGCGGGTGGGCGCCAGCGCGCACGACGCCGCCACCCCGCAGTTCGTCAGTTCCCCGGGCTACGAGCACGCCTGGCTGAATCCGGACAACACCGAGGTGTCGGTCGAGGACCTGCTCAGCGCGCCCGCGGTCAAGCTGCTGATCCGCAAGGCCGGTGCGCGCAGCGCCGACATGGCCGCGGCCCTGGCCGCGCACGTCGGCCTCTCCGGGGACATCACCTATTCGACGAACAACGGGCTGATCGAGATCGTGCCGCTCGGCGTGAGCAAGGCCACCGGCATCGAGGAGCTGATCCGGCCGCTGGACATCGACGTGGCCCAGGTGGTGACGTTCGGGGACATGCCCAACGACGTGCCGATGCTCGCCTGGGCGGGACTGGGCGTGGCGATGGGTAACGCTCATCCCGAGGCGGTGGCCGCGGCCGACGAGGTGACGGCGACCAATGCCGAGGACGGCGTGGCCCGCGTCCTCGAGCGGTGGTGGGGCTGACTCAGGCCGGATTGATCGGCGGGGTGAAGCGTTCGAGCTGAACCGGTGCCGGGCCGTCGGTCTGGTGCGGCAGTTCCACGGGGACACCGTCGACCACCCGGGTGACCGTGCCCTTCTCGCGGTCGAAGTTGAGCGTGCCGTGCTGGAAGTTCTGCACGATCCACAGCGGCTCGGCGATCTCGGAGCTGGTCGGCAGACCGAGCGCACCGCGCTCGAATCCCAATGCGCCCCAAGCCTTGTACAGCTCACCGGTGACGGGTTCGGCGCCGCTCTCCGGAGACCAGTACACCGCACCGCGTTCGAACGTGACGTACCGCGCCGAGCCCTCGCCCGATGCCTCGGGCGAGGTGGGCTTGCCGAGATAGCTTCTCATCCCGCCCAGCGAGTCCCACTTGGCGAAGATCGCACCGCCGCGCAACTGTTCGGCGAGCTGCTCGGGCCCGGGCGGATCGTTGAATCGCGCGGCGATGTCGCGGATCTGGTCCATCACCGCGTAGGCCGCGTTGCCGGGGCACTCGGTGTTGCCGACGTCGCGGTGGGTGAAGATCGTCGGCAGAGTGGGCGACGAGCCGAACGGGAACTTCGTGAACGAGCCGCCTTCGGACGGCAGCACCACCGTGCCGCGGGGGTCGACGCCGGCCTGACCCAGTACCCAGCCGAGAAGTCTTGCGGTGGTGCGCAGTTGGATCGGGGTCGGGGGGACGTCGGTGAAGTTGCCGAGCATCGCCACGCCCCACGTGTTGTGGTTGAACCCGCCGGTGTGGGAGCCCTCGACGGGCCGGGTCATCCCGCCGGCCCGGCCCTCGAACACCTGGCCGTACTTGTCCACCAGGGCGTTGTACGCGATGTCGCACCAGCCGAGCGTGCGGGTGTGGTACTCGTAGATCGACCGGACGATCCCCGCCGAATCCTGCGGCGTGTAGTCGTTGCTGCCCGCGGAGTGGTGCACGACGGCGGCCTGAATCCTGGTGTCGTAGCGCGGTTCTCCGCAGCGCATCGATTCGTCGGCGCCCCACTCTGCACGATTGATGATGTGCGGTGGCTGGCCCGGCGGGGTGGCCGCGTTGGGTAGCGGAGCGAGGTCGGCCGGCGTCTCCGGCGGACTGATCAGCACGGCGTTGATGTTCTCGCCGAAGGGCTGTTCGACGGTGGCGGGCTTGTAGCCCAGCGCGGGGCGTGTCCCGGGCGCCGGGGTGGCGGGCCCGGTGGTCGGGGCGTCGTGAGGCCGGGTGACCGCGATCTGCACGGTGGTGGTGCGTCCGACGAAGAGCGGCTCGGTGCCGCGCGGGGCGCTGTGGCCGGTGGGGCCGACGCCCTCGAGCGTCTCGGCGTCGTACCACGGACCCCAGGAGCCGTCGGGCTTCTTCGCCCGCACCCGCGCGGTGGTACCGGTCAGATCACCGGAGGTCAGCGCGACTATCGAGAACGGGGTGTCCTGGTGGATCTCCCGGATGGTCTCACCGCCGCCGAGCGCGGCGAGCGGTTGCGAGACGACCTGGGGCGCGGCGATGGCGGGCGACGGATCGGGGTCCGGCGCGACGGCGATGCCGCGCACGAGCAGCGCCATCAGCAACACCGTCCCCGCGAGCGCGGCGATCAGCGTCGACCTCCGGCGACGACACAGCACGGATCGATGTTACGTATGCGTCAGGTGTTACTGGTGTTCCGACACGCGCGGAACGCGCGCCGACGGCACCGCACAGCGCTGGGCGTCTGCGGTGCCGTCGTCGTGGGTGGACCGGGGGAGCGGGTGGAACGTCGTTGTTGGTGGATGGCGTCAGGCGCCGGATTCCACCGCCGCTTCGGCGGCGCCGAGGCCGGCCTGCACCGGAGCCGCAGCAGCGCCCGCGGCGTCGGCCGCCGCGGCAGGTGCGGCGGCGGCTGCCGCGGCAGGCGGCTTGACCGCCGACATGATCGCGGGCATCAGCACGCCCTTGAGCAGGTCGATGGCCTCGCCTGCGCCCAGCGAGTTGGCCGCACTGGTCAGATCGCCGAGCAGGCCGCCGCTGCTGGACGCCACCGGCTGGGTGGCGGCGAGCGACGGGTCGCCGAGGATCGGGTAGGCGCCCAGCGCGGGATCCAGGCCGACCGGCGCCGAGATCGGCACCTCACCGGCGGCCGGCAGGCCGGCCGTCGAGATCGGCGCGGCACCGAGGACCGGGTCGGTCAGCGCGGCCGGCGTGCTGAGGCCCGGCGTGGTGAGGCTCGGTGTCGTCAAGCCGGGTGTCGTCAGGCTGGGTGTGGTCAGCCCGGGCGTGGTGAGGCTTGGTGTGGTCAGCCCGGGCGTGGTCAGGCTTGGTGTGGTCAGGCCGGGGGCCGTCAGCGCCGGGTCGGTGAGCGACGGGGTCGCGCCGACCGGGCTGGTCAGCGCGGGGTTGGCCAGGCCGGGGTCGGTCAGCGACGGCGTGCCCAGACCGGTGCCGCCCAGACCGGTGCCGCCCAGGCCGGTGGCACCCAGGCCGGGGGACAGGGTGGTCGGCGACGACGCCCCGGTCCCGGTCAGCAGGCCGGTCGGCAACGGCGGCAGATTGATCCCGAACTGCGAAAGACCCTGCGAGAGGGCGTTGATCAGTTCGCCGGGAAGGTCGGTGATGGTGGCGGCCTGCCGGAACTCGCGGTGCTGCGGCTCCTGGGACGGGCCGGTCAGCTGGGAGGCGGCGACAACTGCAACGGGACCCGCGACGGCCAGAGCGGCGACTGTGCTCAGGGCTGTCGAGAGCCGGCGGCGACGTCGGTTCGGCACGGAAGTCTCCTCAATACATGGACTACAGGCGGTAGAGCGCGGATACACGTCGTACGCGTTTGATGGTACTGATGTGACTGGTGAGACTAGAGTGACGATATGGAATCGTGAGCTAATCGCGACCTGCGCCGCTGCGCCAACTCGGGGTCGGCACCCGCCGTCGGATACCCTTGCTGCCGATGTTCTCCTCTGATTCCCGCCCGTCGACCGGTCCTTTCGACCTCTACGTCGTCGGCTCCGGGTTCTTCGGTCTGACGATCGCCGAACGGGTGGCCACCCAGCTGAACAAGCGGGTGCTGGTCCTCGAGCGGCGCTCACACCTGGGCGGCAACGCCTACTCCGAGCCCGAACCGCAGACCGGCATCGAGGTGCACCGCTACGGCGCGCACCTGTTCCACACCAGCAACCAGCGGGTGTGGGACTACGTGCGGCAGTTCACCGAGTTCACCGGCTACCAGCACCGCGTCTTCGCACTGCACAACGGCCAGGCGTATCAGTTCCCGATGGGGTTGGGCCTGGTCAGCCAGTTCTTCGGACGGTATTTCACCCCCGACGAGGCGCGCGCGCTGATCGCCGACCAGTCGGCCGAGATCGACACCGCCGAGGCGCAGAACCTCGAGGAGAAGGCGATCTCGCTGATCGGCCGCCCGCTCTACGAGGCGTTCGTCAAGGACTACACCGCCAAGCAGTGGCAGACCGATCCCAAGGAGCTGCCCGCCTCGACCATCAGCCGGCTGCCGGTCCGCTACACCTTCGACAACCGCTACTTCAACGACACCTACGAGGGCCTGCCCGTCGACGGGTACACCGCGTGGCTGGAGAACATGGCCGCCGACGAGCGGATCGAGGTACGGCTGGACACCGACTGGTTCGACGTCCGCGACGAACTGCGGGCGGCCAACCCCGATGCACCGGTGGTCTACACCGGCCCGCTGGACCGCTACTTCGACTACGCCGAGGGCCGGCTGGGCTGGCGCACGCTGGACTTCGAACTCGAGGTCCTGCCCACGGGAGACTTCCAGGGCACGCCCGTCATGAACTACAACGACGCCGATGTGCCGTTCACCCGTATCCACGAGTTCCGGCATTTCCACCCGGAGCGGTCCTATCCGGACGACAAGACGGTGATCATGCGGGAGTACTCCCGCTTCGCCGCCGACGACGACGAGCCGTACTACCCGATCAACACCGAGACCGACCGCGCCCTGCTGGCGACCTACCGGTCACGCGCCAAGGCCGAGACGGCTGCGGCGAAGGTACTGTTCGGCGGCCGGCTCGGCACCTACCAGTACCTCGACATGCACATGGCGATCGCCAGCGCGCTGAACATGTACGACAACACGCTGGCTCCGCACCTGCGCGACGGTGCGCCGCTGGTCGACCCCGACACAGAAAGCAATTGATATGAGTGACATCCCGTCCGGCGCGCTCGAGGCCGGGCAGTCACAGGCCGTGAGCCCCCTGTCCCGCGTCATCCTGCCCCGCCCCGGCGAGCCGCTCGACGTCCGCCAGCTCTACATCTCCGAGAACGACACCAACGCCCGGCGCGCGCACGCCCCCACCCGCACCACGCTGGAGATCGGCGCGGAGTCCGAGGTGTCGTTCGCGACCTACTTCAACGCGTTCCCGGCCAGCTACTGGCGACGCTGGTCGATCCTGGAGTCCGTGGTGCTGCGGGTGGAGCTGACCGGCAGCGCCCGCGTCGACGTCTACCGCTCCAAGGCCACCGGCGCCCGGATCACCGTCGGCGGCGCGCCCATCGCCGGCTCCGGCGACGAGCCGGCCGTGCTGGAGTTCGAGGTCGACCTGACCCCGTTCGAAGACGGCGGCTGGATCTGGTTCGACATCACCACCGACGCCCGTTCGACGCTGCACCACGCCGGCTGGTACGCGCCGATCCCCGCCCCGGGGCGCGCGAACGTGGCCGTGGGGATCCCGACGTTCAACCGGCCCTCGGACTGCGTCAACGCGCTGGCCGCCCTGACCTTCGACCCGTTGGTCGACGAGGTGATCAGCGCGGTGATCGTCTCCGACCAGGGCACCCAGAAGGCCAAGGACCATCCGGGCTTCGCGGCCGCCGCCGCGGCGCTGGGCAACCGGCTCTCGGTGCACGACCAGCCGAACCTCGGCGGCTCCGGCGGCTACAGCCGGGTGATGTACGAGGCGCTGAAGAACACCGACTGCGAACAGATCCTGTTCATGGACGACGACATCCGCATCGAGCCGGACTCGATCCTGCGGGCCCTGGCGATGAACCGCTTCGCCAAGGTGCCCACGCTCGTCGGCGGCCAGATGCTCAACCTGCAGGAGCCCAGCCACCTGCACGTGATGGGCGAGATGGTCGACTCCGAGAACTTCATGTGGACCGGGGCGGTCAACACCGAGTACGACCACAACTTCGCCAAGTACCCGCTCAACGACGAGGACGAGTACCGCAGCCGGCTGCTGCACCGCCGCATCGACGTCGACTACAACGGCTGGTGGATGTGCATGATCCCGCGGCAGGTGGCCGAGGAGCTCGGTCAGCCGCTGCCCCTGTTCATCAAGTGGGACGACGCCGACTACGGTCTGCGCGCCGGCGAGCACGGCTATCCCACGGTGACGTTGCCGGGCGCGGCGATCTGGCACATGGCGTGGAGCGACAAGGACGACGCGATCGACTGGCAGGCGTACTTCCACCTGCGCAACCGGCTGATCGTGGCGGCGCTGCACTGGGACGGCAATGTCAAGGGGCTGCTCCGCAGCCACCTCAAGGCCACCCTGAAACACCTTCTCTGCCTTGAGTATTCGACGGTTGCGATCCAGAACAAGGCGATGGACGACTTCCTCGCCGGGCCCGAGAACCTGTTCTCGATCCTGGAGTCGTCGCTGCCCGACGTGCGCGCGATGCGCGCGCAGTACCCCGACGCGGTCGTGCTGCCGAGCGCGACGACGCTGCCGACGCCGTCGGACAAGCGCTGGCGCAAGAAGGTGGAGATCCCCACCAACCCGGTGTCCATCTCGCTGCGCCTGGGCCGCGGCGTCGTGCATCAGCTCAAGGCGCACGATCCCGAGCACCACCGCCGCCCGCAGGTCAACGTCGCGACCCAGGACGCCCGCTGGTTCTCGCTGTGCAACGTCGACGGTGTCACGGTGACCACCGCCGACGGCCGTGGCGTGGTCTACCGCCAGCGTGACCGCGAGAAGATGTTCGCGTTGCTGCGCGAGTCGCTGAAGCGCCAGGCGCTGCTGGCCCGCAAGTTCAACCGGATGCGCAAGGCGTACCGCGCCGCGCTGCCGATGCTGACCAGCACGCAGAAGTGGGAGACCGTCCTGCTCGAGAGCTCCCATGCCTGACACGCCACACGGCGAGGACGCCGTGCTGGTGGCCGTGCAGTCGGCGGTGGCCGACCGGCCCGGCGTGCTGCCGCTGGCCCGCGCGCTGTCGCACTTCGGCGAGCACAGTCTGGGCTGGCTCACCGTCGCCGCGCTCGGAGCCTGGCTGGCGCCGGCCCGGCGCCGCGAGTACCTGACCGCCGGGGTGGGAGCGTTCGCCGCCCACGCCGCCGCGGTGATCATCAAACGGGTGGTGCGCCGCGAACGCCCGCACCATCCGGCCATCGCGGTCAACGTCGGCACCCCGAGCCGGCTGAGCTTCCCGTCGGCGCACGCGACGTCCACCACCGCGGCGGCCGTGTTGCTGGCCCGGCCCACCGGGCTGCCGCTGCCGGCGCTGCTGGTGCCCCCGATGGCGTTGTCGCGCATGGTGCTCGGTGTGCACTACCCGAGCGACGTGCTCACCGGGGTGGCCGTCGGGGCGATCGTTGCCAACGTGGTCGGCAGGGTGGCCGACGGGGTCGAAGGAGCGACACGATGAGCGCATCCCAGGTGGGTCAGCAGACGGGCTCGTCGTCGGCCGGGCCTCCCAAGAGCCTTCCCGCCGGCCTCGTCAAGGCGCTGCGCCCGCGTCAGTGGGTCAAGAACGTCCTGGTGTTCGCGGCGCCGCTGGCCGCCCTCGGCGACGACCGCTACGCCTACGACTACCGCGACGTCCTCATCCGGGTGTCGATCGCGTTCGTCGTGTTCAGCCTCGCGGCGTCGTCGGTGTACCTGGTCAACGACGCCCGCGACGTGGAGGCCGACCGGGCACATCCCACCAAGCGCTTCCGGCCGATCGCCGCCGGGGTGGTGCCCGAGTGGCTGGCCTACACGCTGGCCGTGGTGCTCGGCGTTGCGTCCCTGGCGATCTCGTGGATGGTCACCCCGAACCTGGCGCTGGTGATGGCGGTCTACATCGGCATCCAGCTGGCCTACTGCTTCGGCCTGAAGCACCAGGCCGTCATCGACATCTGCATCGTGTCGTCGGGCTTCCTGATCCGGGCGATCGCCGGTGGCGTCGCGGCCAATGTGCCGCTGTCGCAATGGTTCCTGTTGATGATGGCGTTCGGCTCGCTGTTCATGGCGGCCGGCAAGCGCTACGCCGAACTGCAACTGGCCGAACGGACCGGCGCGAAGATCCGCAAATCCCTGGAGAGCTACACCAGCTCGTACCTGCGCTTCGTGTGGACGCTCTCGGCGACCGCGCTGGTGCTCTGCTACGGGCTGTGGGCCTTCGAACGCGATGCGATGGGCGACACCTCCTGGTTCGTGGTGTCGATGGTGCCGTTCGTGATCGCGATACTGCGCTACGCGGTCGACGTCGACGGCGGCCTGGCCGGCGAGCCCGAGGAGATCGCGTTGAAGGACCGGGTGCTGCAACTGCTCGCGGTGGCGTGGATCGGAACCGTCGGTGCCGCAATCTTCCTCAGCTGATCGGCTGAGCCGCCCGTTCACGGAGGCGGCGGCCACCCGGCTGAACCGGTGGCCCGCCTTCCCGTACCACGTGTGGGTGCGGGTCAGCCTGTGGGTGAGCGTGGTGACGGTGGCCGCGCTGTTCGGCTGGGGCGCCTGGCAGCGCCGCTGGATCGCCGACGACGGCCTGATCGTGCTCCGCACGGTGCGAAACCTGTTGGCGGGTAACGGCCCGGTGTTCAACGCCGGCGAGCGGGTGGAGGCGAACACCTCGACGGTGTGGTCCTATCTGGTCACCCTCGGCGGATTCGTGGCGGGCTCCGCCCGGCTCGAGTACGTCGCGCTGGTGCTCGCGCTGACGCTCAGCGTGCTCGGTGTGGTGCTGGTGATGTTCGGCACCGCCCGGCTGTACGCCCCCGGCCTGACCGGGCGGCGCGCGGTGTTCCTGCCCGCAGGCGCACTGGTCTACATCGCGATCCCGCCGGCGCGCGACTTCGCCACCTCCGGCCTCGAAAATGGTTTGGTGCTGGCCTATCTGGGCCTGCTGTGGTGGATGATGGTGTGCTGGTCGCAGGGCCTGCGCCGCCCCGACGGCGAACGCACCTCACGCGGATTCGACGCGACGCTGGCGGTGGTCGCCGGAATGTCGGTGCTGGTGCGCCCCGAGCTCGCGCTGATCGGCGGCCTCGCGCTGGTGATGATGCTCGTCGCGGCGCCCACGTGGCGACGGCGGCTGGCGCTCGTCGTCGTGGGCGGCCTGATCCCGGTGGCCTACCAGATCTTCCGGATGGGTTACTACGGGCTGCTGGTGCCGGGCACCGCACTGGCCAAGGACGCCTCCGGCGCCAAGTGGGACCAGGGCCTGGTCTATCTCGCCAACTTCAATCAGCCGTACCTGCTGTGGGCGCCCGCGGTCCTGCTCATCGGGCTCGGCCTGATGGTGCTGTTACTGCGCGGACGGCCCTCCTGGGGCGACCGGGGCGCCCGCAAGGAGTCCGGCTGGATCGCCCGCACGGTGCAGAGCCCGCCCGCGGTCGTGGCGTTCATGCTGATCTCCGGTCTGCTGCAGGCGGTGTACTGGATCCGGCAGGGCGGCGATTTCATGCACGGCCGGGTGTTGCTGACCCCGCTGTTCTGCCTGCTGGCCCCGGTGGCGGTGATCCCGCTGCTGCTGCCGGACCGGTCCCGGATGGCGCGCGGCGCCGGATACCTCTACGCCGGGGCCACCGCGGTGCTGTGGCTGGCCGTGGCGGGATGGGCGCTGTGGGCGGCCAATTCGCCGGGGATGGGCGCCGACGCCACCCGCGTCACCTACAGCGGCATCGTCGACGAGCGCCGGTTCTACTCCCAGGCGACCGGTCACGCGCACCCGTTGACCGCGGCCGACTATCTGGACTATCCGCGGATGCGGGCGGTGCTCACCGCGATCGAGAACACCCCCGACGGGGCGTTGCTGTTGCCGTCGGGCGACTACGACCGGTGGGACGTGGTGCCGGCGCTGCCTCCGCCGCCGGACGTGCGCGCGGCGGCCGTCGGCGGGTACGTCGGCCCGCACACGGTGTTCTTCACCAACCTCGGCATGCTCGGCATGAACGTCGGGCTCGACGTGCGGGTGATCGACCAGATCGGGCTGGCGAACCCGCTGGCCGCCCACACCGCGCGGCTCACCGACGGCCGCATCGGCCACGACAAGAACCTGTTCCCCGACTGGGCGGTGGCCGAGGGCCCGTTCCTCAAGGAACCGCCGTGGATTCCGCAGTATCTGGACGAGGACTGGATCCGGCAGGCCGAGGCCGCGCTGAAGTGTCCCGAGACCGACAAGGTGCTCGACGCGATCCGCGCGCCGATGGGTTTCCGGCGCTTTCTGTCCAATGTGATGCACGCCGCGGAGTACACCCGGTACCGCATCGACAGGGTGCCGCTGTATGAGCTTGCGCGGTGCGGTCTTCCGGTCCCCGAACCGGTCGATCCGCCGTACACCGGGCTGCCCCCGACCGGGCCGTGAGTGATCGGAATCTGTGCCGGATTTGGCCAGTCGGAGGGTTTTCTGCTTACGTAACGTAGTGGACACGTCCGTCGGATAAGGCATGTGACGGGGATCGCGGGCGAGGCTCGCGGCGAGAAGAGATGACCACAAAGGTGTGGTTGACTACACGGGCACGATGCCGGGTCGGGGATCGGCGGCTCGTTGCTGCTGTACGAAAACAGATGGGACAGAAACAAGCATGAAGTTCGTTGGAATGCTGCGCGCCAATGCGCGCCGGCTCACGATCGCGGCCCTGGTGGCCGCCGTGTTGCCGGCCGTGATCGGGGCCGTCGGCGGCTCCGCGACCGCGGGAGCTTTCTCCCGTCCGGGTCTGCCGGTGGAGTACCTGATGGTGCCGTCGGCCGGTATGGGGCGCGACATCAAGGTCCAGTTCCAGAGCGGCGGGCCGAACGCGCCCGGCCTCTACCTGCTCGACGGCCTGCGTGCGCAGGACGACTTCAACGGCTGGGACATCAACACGCAGGCATTCGAGTGGTACCTGGACTCCGGTCTGGCCACGATCATGCCGGTCGGCGGCCAGTCCAGCTTCTACAGCGACTGGTACAAGCCGGCGTGCGGCAAGTCCGGTTGCCAGACCTACAAGTGGGAGACCTTCCTCACCCAGGAGCTCCCCGCCTACCTCGCGGCCAACAAGGGTGTGAACCCCAACCGCAACGCGGCCGTCGGCCTCTCGATGGCGGGATCGGCGGCGCTGACGCTGGCGATCTACCACCCGCAGCAGTTCCAGTACGCCGGCTCGCTGTCGGGCTTCCTGAACCTCTCCGAGGGCTGGTGGCCTGCGCTGGTCAACATCTCGATGGGTGACGCCGGCGGCTACAAGGCCAACGACATGTGGGGCCCCACCGAGGATCCCAACAGCGCGTGGAAGCGCAACGACCCGTTGGTCAACATCGGCAAGCTCGTCGCCAACAACACCCGCATCTGGATCTACTGCGGCAACGGCAAGCCGTCGGAGCTGGGCGGCAACAACCTGCCCGCCAAGTTCCTCGAGGGCCTCACGATCCGCACCAACCGGACCTTCCAAGAGGAGTACCTCAAGGCCGGTGGCACCAACGGGGTCTTCAACTTCCCGTCGTCCGGTGCCCACGACTGGGGCTACTGGGGCCAGCAGCTCCAGCAGATGAAGCCCGACGTCCAGCGGGTGCTCGGCGCGGTGCCGCAGCCTTCGGCTCCGGCCGCCCCGGCGGATGCTCCGGCGCCCGCCCCGGCCGGCTGAGCCTGAGCCCAGCGAGACCGATTCTGACGGCGGTGACCCCCACGGGTCACCGCCGTCAGTCGCTTGCGCCCCGCCGCGTCGGGGTGATGTGGTTCACTACGTTGCGGTCGGGCGATAGGAGAGGTGGGGGTCGATGCGTGCGCTGATCCGGACAATCATGGCGACGGTGCTGGCTGTGGCGGCAGTCTTCGCCGGAGGGGCAGGCACCGGTCACGCGCAGGGCGTCGAGATGCTGATGGTGCCCTCGGCGGCGATGGGTCGCGCGATCCCGGTCGCGTTCCAGGGCGGCGGCCCGCACGCGGTGGTACTCCTCGACGCGTTCAACGGCGCGCCCGACGTCAGCAACTGGGTGACGGCCGGCAATGCGATGAACACCCTGGCCGGCAAGGGCATCTCGGTGGTCGCCCCGGCCGGCGGCGCGTGGAGCATGTACACCAACTGGGAGCAGGACGGCTCCAAGCAGTGGGAGACCTTCCTGGCTGACGAGCTGCCGAACTGGCTGGCCGCCAACAAGGGGCTGGCCCCCGGTGGGCACGGCATCGTCGGCGCTTCGATGGGCGGCACCGGCGCGTTGACGATGGCGACCTTCCATCCCGACCGCTACCGGTTCGCCGGCTCGCTGTCGGGCTTCCTGACCCCGTCCAACACCTACATGAACGGCGCGATCACCGCCGGGCTCGCACAGTTCGGCGGCGTGGACACCCGGAACATGTGGGGTCTGCCACAGCTGGGCCGCTGGAAGTGGCACGACCCGGACGTGCACGCACAGTTGCTGGTGGACAACAACACCCGGCTGTGGGTCTTCAGCCCGTCGACCACGACCTGCACCGACGTGCCGGCGATGATCGGCTACTGCGACCAGGCCCAGGGCAGCAACCGCACGTTCTACCAGCACTACCGCTCGATCGGCGGAGGCAACGGCCACTTCGACTTCCCGACCTCGGGCAATCACGACTGGGGCACGTGGAGCGGACAGTTGGCCGCGATGTCCGGCGAGCTGGTCACGACCATCCGGTAGGTCCCGGGCACCCGCTGGTGCCCCCGGTACCTTGGAGGACGTGCAACACGGGTCACGGTCCGCGCGAGCGGGAGCAGCAGGAGTGTGCCTGCTCGTCGCCTCGTCGGCGTGGCTGACCGGATGCTCGGCCGGCGACGACGTGATCTCGGGGATGAACTCCGAGGTCGAGCCGGCGCCGACGCACGGACAGGGCGGGGCGCAGCCGCCCGGGCCCCCTGCGCCGGGCGGGCAGTCCAACGCGCTGATGGTGACGCCGCGCCAGCGTGCCTATCTCGACGCACTCCGCTCGGAAGGCGTGCGGCCCACCAGCGATCTGTCGGCGCTGAGCATCGGCTCTTACGTCTGCCAGGCGCGCGCGGCCAAGCAGCCCGATCAGGCGGTCTGGGAGTTCGTCGCGCCGCTGGTGCGCAACGACGCCAGCGATCCGGGCTCCGACGCCCACGCGGGCAAGCCGTCGGCGAGTGAACTCCACGACGAGACCGCCGACTACATTCGCATCGCGACAGACCGACTCTGCTAGGAGCCTCCAGAATCCATGGCCAAGACCAATCGGCGGAAACGCCACCGCCTGCTGGCGCTGTTCGCCGCCGGGGCGGTGGGCCTCGTCGTCGTCCTGATCGTGGCGGTCGTCATCGTCGTGCTGCGCCGGCCCGAGAGCCCGCCGACGGCGGTTCCGCCCTCGGCCGTGCCGCCGACCGGCGCGCCGTCATCGCCGAGTAAGCCGCGCCCGGAGTTCCAGGACGCCAGCTGCCCGGACGTGCAGCTGATCTCGATCCCGGGCACCTGGGAGTCCTCGCCGGTGCTGGATCCGTTCAACCCGGCGCAGTTCCCGGCGGCGCTGCTGCTCAACGTCACCAACCCGATCCGGGCTCAGTTCGGCACCGACCGCGTCGAGGTGTTCACGGTTCCCTACACCGCGCAGTTCCACAATCCGCTCTCGGCGGACACTCAGATGTCGTACAACGACAGCCGCGCGGAGGGCACCCGGGCCGCGGTGCAGGCGATGACGGACATGAACAACCGCTGCCCGCTGACCAGCTACGTGCTGATCGGGTTCTCCCAGGGTGCGGTGATCGCCGGTGACATCGCCAGCGACATCGGCAACGGGCGCGGACCCGTCGACCAGGACCTGGTGCTCGGGGTGACGCTGGTGGCCGACGGCCGCAGGCAGGACGGCGTCGGGCAGGACATCGGCCCCAACCCGGACGGTCAGGGCGCGGAGATCACGCTGCACGAGGTGCCGACGCTCTCGGCGCTGGGTCTGACGATGACAGGCCCGCGGCCAGGTGGTTTCGGGGCGCTCAACGACCGCACCAACGAGATCTGCGCGCGCGGTGACCTGATCTGCGCGGCGCCGACGTCGGCGTTCAACATCACCCAGCTGCCCAGGACGATCGAGGTGCTCAGCGGTGGCGCGGGCCAGCCGGTGCACGCGTTGTACGCCACGCCGCAGTTCTGGAACATCGACGGCCAACCGGCCACCGCGTGGACGCTGAACTGGGCGCAGGGCCTGATCGATAACGCTCCGCGTCCGAAACATGGCTGACACGTGACCGAGGGGATTTGGCCCGCGTGTGGCCGTCCCCTAACATTAAGGGAAATCTAAGAGCGTTTGACGCGGCTGAAGGGCGGGGAGCCGTTGCCCCGGTACGATCTTCGGGGCTTGGGATCTATCCCATGTGATTGGAGTTGAGATGGCCTTCCATAACCCGTTCATCAAGGACGGACTGATCAAGTTCCCCGACAACGGGAACCTGGTCAAGCACGTCGAACGATGGGCGAAGGTTCGTGGAGACAAGCTCGCCTACCGGTTCGTCGACTTCTCGACCGAGCGCGACGGCGTCAACCGCGACCTGCACTGGGCCGACTTCGGCGCGCGCAACAAGGCCGTCGGTGCCCGGCTGCAGCAGGTGACCCAGCCCGGTGACCGGGTCGCTATCCTGTGCCCGCAGAACCTCGACTATCTCGTCGCCTTCTTCGGAACCCTGTACGCCGGCCGCATCGCGGTACCCCTGTTCGATCCGAACGAGCCCGGCCATGTGGGGCGCCTGCACGCCGTGCTCGACGACTGCCACCCGACGGCGATCCTGACCACGACGGCGGCCGCTGAGGGCGTCCGTAAATTCTTCCGCACCCGCCCGGCCAATCAGCGCCCGCGCGTGATCGCCGTCGACGCCGTGCCCGACGAGGTCGGCGCGACATGGGAACCGGTCGAGGTCACACACGACACGATCGCCTACCTGCAGTACACATCGGGTTCGACCCGCATCCCGACCGGCGTGCAGATCACCCACCTCAACCTCGCCACCAACGTCGTGCAGGTGATCGAGGCGCTCGACGGCCAGGAGGGCGACCGCGGCGTCTCGTGGCTGCCGTTCTTCCACGACATGGGTCTCATCACGGTGCTGCTGTCCCCGATGCTCGGGCACTACATCACGTTCATGACGCCCGCCGCGTTCGTCCGCCGCCCCGGCCGGTGGATCCGCGAGATGGCGCGCAAAGAGGGCGACACCGGCGGCACCATCTCGGTGGCGCCGAACTTCGCGTTCGACCATGCGGCGGCACGCGGCGTCCCCAAAGAAGATGAGCCGGCGATCGATCTGTCCAACATCAAGTGCATCCTCAACGGCAGCGAGCCGATCTCGGCGGCCACGGTGAACCGGTTCAACGAGGCGTTCAGCCCGTTCGGGTTCAAGCCGCAGGCGATCAAGCCGTCCTACGGCCTAGCCGAGGCCACGCTGTTCGTGTCGACCACCCCGATGAACGCCGAGCCGCGGATCATCCACGTCGACCGCGACGAGCTCAACAGCCACCGCTTCGTCGAAGTGCCGGCGGATTCGCCCAAGGCGGTCGCGCAGGCCGGCGCCGGCAAGATCGGTGTCGCGGAGTGGGCGGTCATCGTCGACGCCGACAGTGCCACCGAGCTGCCCGACGGTCAGATCGGTGAAGTATGGATCAGCGGCCAGAACATGGGCACCGGCTACTGGGGCAAGCCCGACGAAACCGCCGCCACTTTCCACAACATCCTCAAGTCGCGCACCGAACCGTCGCACGCCGAAGGCGCCGCCGACGACGCGACCTGGGTCCGGACGGGCGACCTCGGCGCCTACCACGACGGTGAGCTGTTCATCACCGGCCGCACCAAGGACCTGGTGATCATCGACGGCCGCAACCACTACCCGCAGGACCTGGAGTACTCCGCGCAGGAGGCCACCAAGGCGCTGCGCACCGGGTTCGTCGCGGCGTTCTCCGTGCCGGCCAACCAGCTGCCCGACGAGGTGTTCGCCGACGCCCACTCCGGGCTCAAGCGTGACCCCAACGACACGTCCGAGCAGCTGGTGATCGTCGGCGAGCGGGCGCCCGGCGCGCACAAGCTCGAGATGGGACCGATCGCCGACGACATCCGCGCCGCGATCGCGGTGCGGCACGGCGTGACCGTGCGCGACGTGCTGCTCACGCCCGCCGGGGCCATCCCGCGGACGTCGAGCGGCAAGATCGGCCGCCGGGCCTGCCGGTCGGCGTATCTCGACGGCAGCCTGCGCAGCGGCAAGGTGGCCAACGCCTTCCCGGACGAGACGGACTGACGCTCAACTACAGCAACGGCAACGGCGGCCCGTGCGGGCCGCCTGTCGATCGTGAGGGTATGGAACATGGCTGAGTCGCAAGACAATCCGGGCGGTCAGGACATGACCGTCAACGAGATGCGGGAGTGGCTGCGCAACTGGATCGGCAACGCGACCGGCCAGTCACCCGACTCCATCAGCGAGTCCACGCCGATGGTGGAGCTGGGGCTGTCCTCCCGCGACGCGGTCGCGATGGCCAGCGACATCGAGGACCTGACCGGTGTGACGCTGACCGCGACGATCGCGTTCCGGCACCCGACGATCGAGTCCCTGGCCACGGTGATCATCGAGGGCGAGCCCGAAGATGATCTGTCGGACATCGACAGCGAGGACTGGTCGCGCGACGGCGACGAGGGCCGGCTGAACATCGCGATCGTCGGCGTCGGCACCCGGTTCCCCGGCGACATGAACACCCCCGACGAGATGTGGTCGGCGCTGCTCGACGGCCGTGACGCGATCACCGACCTGCCCGAGGGCCGGTGGTCGGAGTTCCTGTCCGAGCCGCGCATCGCCGAGCGGGTCGCCAAGGCCCGCACCCGCGGCGGATACCTCACCGACATCAAGGGCTTCGATGCCGAGTTCTTCGCGCTGTCGAAGATGGAAGCCGACAACATCGACCCGCAGCAGCGCATGGCGCTGGAGCTGACGTGGGAAGCGTTGGAGCACGCCCGGATTCCGGCGTCGAGCCTGCGAGGTGAGAACGTCGGCGTGTTCATCGGCAGCTCGGTCAACGACTACATGTTCATGTCGGTGGCCGACCCCACCGTCGCGCACCCGTATGCGATCACCGGTAACTCGAGCGCGGTCATCGCCAACCGGGTCTCCTACTTCTACGACTTCCGCGGCCCGTCGATGGCCATCGACACCGCGTGCTCGTCGGCGCTGGTCGCCGTGCACGAGGGCATGAAGGCGCTGCGCGCCGGGGATGCCGACGTGGTGATCGCCGGTGGCGTCAACGCGTTGATCACCCCGCTGGTCACGTTGGGCTTCGACGAGGTCGGCGGCGTGCTGGCGCCCGACGGCCGGATCAAGTCGTTCTCCCAGGACGCCGACGGCTACGCGCGCTCCGAGGGCGGCGGCATGGTGGTGCTCAAGCGGCTCGCCGACGCGCGCCGCGACGGCGACGACATCCTGGCCGTGATCGCCGGCGGTGCGGTCAACCACGACGGCCGCTCCAACGGCATGCTCGCGCCGAACCCGGACGCTCAGGAAGCGGTGCTGCGCAAGGCGTACAAGGACGCCGGCATCGACCCGCGCGCCGTCGACTACGTCGAAGCGCACGGCACCGGCACCATCCTCGGCGATCCGATCGAGGCCGACGCGCTGGGCCGCGTCATCGGCCGCGGTCGCGCCGCCGACAAGCCCGCGCTGCTGGGCGCGGTGAAATCCAATGTGGGACACCTCGAGTCGGCCGCCGGTGCGGCGAGCCTGGCGAAGGTCGCGCTGGCGCTGCGCAACGACAAGATCCCGCCGTCGATCAACTACACCGGCCCGAACCCCTACATCGACTTCGACAAGGAACATCTCAAGGTCGCCGACACGGTGACCGATTGGCCGCGCTACAGTGGCCGCGCCATCGCCGGCGTGTCCGGGTTCGGCTTCGGCGGCGCCAACGCCCACCTGGTGGTGCGCGAGGTGCTGGCCAGCGATCTGGTCGAGCCGGCCCCCGAACCCGACGTCGCGGTGGTGACACCCGCCAACGACGACGCCAAGGCCGTCTACGTCGGCGGCGTGCGGATGGACGAGTACGGCGAATTTCTCGATGGTGACGATGACGGTGACGACGACGCGCTCGACGTGCCCGCCGCCGCCGGCGACGACTACGAGCTGCCCGGCCTGACCGACGAGGCGCTGCGCCTGCTGGAGGTGGCCCGCGAGGAGCTGGCGGCCGCCGAGGCGGAGAACCCGACCGTTCCAGTTGTGCCGCTTGCTGTTTCGGGATTCCTCACCTCACGCAAGAAGGCGGCCGCCGCCGAACTCGCGGACTGGATCGACAGCCCCGAGGGGCGCGCCTCGTCGCTGGAGTCGATCGGCCGCTCGCTGTCGCGGCGCAACCACGGCCGCTCCCGCGCGGTGGTGCTGGCCCACGACCACGACGAGGCGATCAAGGGCCTGCGGGCGCTGGCCGAGGGCAAGCCCAACCCGATCGTGCTCAGCGCCGACGGGCCCGTCACCAACGGGCCGGTGTGGGTGCTCGCCGGTTTCGGCGCGCAGCACCGCAAGATGGCCAAGAGCCTCTACCTGCGCGACGAGATCTTCGCCGAGTGGATCAACAAGGTGGACAGCCTCATCCAGGACGAGCGCGGGCACTCCATCCTCGAGCTCATCCTCGACGACGCGATCGACTACACCGACGAGACCACCGAGCTCCCGATCGAGAAGGTGCAGCTGGTCATCTTCGCGATCCAGGTCGCCCTCGGTGAGCTGCTCAAGGCGCACGGCGCGAAACCCGGTGCGCTGATCGGACAGTCACTCGGCGAAGCCGCCGCGGCCTACTTCGCCGGCGGTCTGTCGCTGGAGGACGCCACCCGCACCATCTGCTCGCGCAGCCACCTGATGGGTGAGGGCGAGGCGATGCTGTTCGGCGAGTACATCCGACTGATGGCCCTGGTGGAGTACTCCGCCGCGGAGATCGAGACCGTGTTCTCGGATTTCAAGGACCTCGAGGTGTGCGTCTACGCGGCCCCGACGCAGACCGTCATCGGCGGCCCGCCCGACCAGGTGGACGCGATCATCGCCCGCGCGGAGTCGGAGGGCAAGTTCGCCCGCAAGTTCCAGACCAAGGGCGCCAGCCACACCTCGCAGATGGATCCGCTGCTCGGTGAGCTCGCCGCGGAACTGCAAGGCATCGAAGCGCATCCGGTGCAGGTCGCGTACTACTCGACCGTGCACGAGGGCAGCCTGGTCCGGGCCGGCGCGGAGCCCATCCACGACGTGGATTACTGGAAGAAGGGGCTGCGGCACAGCGTCTACTTCACGCACGGCATCCGTAACGCCGTCGACAACGGCCACACCACTTTCCTCGAGTTGGCGCCGAACCCGGTCGCCCTGATGCAGGTCGGGCTGACCACCGCCGATGCGGGTCTGCATGACGCGCAACTGATTCCGACGCTCGCCCGCAAGCAGGACGAGGTCGACTCGATGACCACGGCCATGGCGCATCTGTTCGTGCACGGCCACGATCTCGACTTCCGCACGCTGTTCCCCCGGAAGTCGCGGGGCCTGGGTGGGGCGCTGGACTTCGCGGCCATCCCGCCGACCCGTTTCAAGCGCAAACCGCACTGGCTCGACGCGCACTTCACCGGCGACAGCTCGGGGGTCATGCCCGGCAGCCACGTGGCCACCCCAGACGGCCGGCACGTGTGGGAGTACAGCCCGCGCGGGGAGACCGATCTGGCGGCGCTGGTGAAATCTGCTGCGGTAGCGGTGCTTCCGGATGCCAAGCTGGTCGCCTCGGAGCAGCGCGCCGTGCCCGGCGAGGGGTCGAAGCTGGTGACCACGCTGACCCGTCATCCCGGCGGTGCGGCGGTGCAGGTGCACGCCCGTATCGATGAATCGTTCACGCTCGTCTACGACGCGATCGTCAGTCGCGGCGGCGCGCAGACCGCGCTTCCGACCGCCGTCGGCGCGGGCACCGTCGCCGAGATCGCCGCGGTGGCAACGTCCGAACCCGAGCCCGAGGACGACGCGGCGATCCTGCACGACAACCTCACCGCCGGCGCCGGTCTCGCGGCCGGCTTCGCCAAGTGGTCGCCGGAGTCCGGCGAGACCATCGGCGATCGGCTCGGCGCGATCGTCGGCGCGGCCATGGGCTACGAGCCCGAGGACCTGCCGTGGGAGGTGCCGCTGATCGAGCTCGGTCTCGACTCGCTGATGGCGGTGCGCATCAAGAACCGCGTCGAATACGACTTCGACCTCCCGCCGATCCAGCTGACCGCGGTGCGCGACGCGAACCTCTACGCCGTCGAGAAGCTCATCGCCTACGCGATCGAGCACCGCGACGAGGTCGACCAGCTCGCCGAGTCGCAGAAGGGCCAGACCCCCGAGGAGATCGCGGCCGCGCAGGCCGAGCTGATGGGCGGCGCCAGCACCGTCGCCGAGCTCGAAGCCAAGCTCGCCGAGGCGGGCCACCCGATCGCCGCCGACGCCGTCGAGAAGATTGCCACCGACTCCGTGGAGGCCCAGAAGGATCTGACGGTCCCGCCTCCGCAGTCCGATGTCGCGGTCCCCGCTCCGCCGACCGACCCCTCGGGACCCGGCATCCCCCCGCCGCCGACCAACCCCGCGGGGCCCGACAAGCCTAGTGCCGCGAGCCTGGCCGCGAAGGTGCTGACCCAGGAGGCGGTCACCGAGGCGCTCGGCGCCGACGTGCCGCCCCGTGACGCCGCCGAGCGCGTCACGTTCGCGACGTGGGCGATCGTCACCGGTAAGTCGCCGGGCGGCATCTTCACCGAGCTGCCCAAGCTCGACGACGCCACCGCGGCCAAGATCGCCGAGCGGCTCACCGAACGCGCCGACGAGGGCACGATCACCGTCGATGACGTCCGCGCGGCCAAGACGATCGAGGAGTTGTCCACCACCGTCCGCCAGTACCTCGAGGGTGGCAAGGTGGACGGTTTCGTGCGGACCATCCGGGCCCGCCCCGAAGGGTCCACACGGATCCCGGTGTTCGTCTTCCACCCGGCCGGCGGGTCCACCGTCGTCTACGAGCCGCTGCTCAAGCGACTGCCGCCCGACACCCCGATGTACGGGTTCGAGCGGGTCGAGGGCTCGGTCGAGGAGCGCGCCGCCGAGTATCTGCCGAAGCTGCGGGAGATCCAGGGCGACGGCCCCTACATCCTGGTCGGCTGGTCGCTGGGCGGGGCGCTGGCCTACGCCTGCGCGATCGGGCTGAAGCGCGAAGGCGCCGACGTGCGGTTCGTCGGACTCATCGACATGGTGCGTCCCGGCGAGGAGATCCCGCAGACCAAGGAGGAGACGCGGGCCCGGTGGGATCGCTACGCGTTGTTCGCGCAGCGCACCTTCAACGTCGAGATCCCCGAGATCCCCTACGAGGAACTCGAGGCGCTCGACGACGAGGGTCAGGTCCGCTACGTGCTCGACGCCGTGCAACAGGCCGGCGTGGAGATCCCGGGCGGCATCATCGAGCACCAGCGCACCTCGTACCTGGACAACCGGCTGCTCGAGACCGCGGAGATCCAGCCCTACGACGGCCACGTCACGCTGTACATGGCCGACCGCTACCACGACGACGCGATCTTCTTCGAACCGCGCTACGCCGTCCGTCAGCCCGACGGCGGCTGGGGCGAATTCGTGGAGGATCTGGAGATCGTGCCGGTCGGGGGCGAACACATCCAGGTCATCGACGAGCCGTACATTGCGAAGGTCGGAGCGCACCTGAGCGAGGCGATCCACGTCATCGAAGCGAACGCAGTGAGCAATGCAGCGGAAGCGAACGCAGTGAGCAATGCAGCGGAAGCGAACGCAGTGAGCAATGCAGCGGAAGCGAACGCAGTGAGCAATGCAGCCGTAGCGGAGAGCGAGAGCAAGTGACGACTGAGATTTCTCCCACCCACCACCCGAAGACGAGCGCCGAACTGTTGGCCGAACTCCGGGAGAAGCTGGAGCTCGCCAAGGAGCCCGGCGGCGAGAAGGCCGTCGCCAAGCGCGAGAAGAAGGGCATCCCGTCCGCGCGAGCCCGGATCCACGCGCTGCTCGACCCCGGCAGCTTCCTGGAGATCGGTGCGCTGGCCAAGACGCCGGGCGATCCCGACGCGCTCTACGGCGACGGCGTGGTCACCGGGCACGGCACCATCAACGGCCGGCCGGTCGGCGTGTTCAGCCACGACCAGACGGTGTTCCAGGGCTCGGTCGGCGAGATGTTCGGCCGCAAGGTCGCCCGGCTGATGGAGTGGGTGGCGATGGTCGGCTGCCCGATCATCGGCATCAACGACTCCGCGGGCGCCCGCATCCAGGACACCGCGACGTCGCTGGCCTGGTACGCCGAGCTGGGCCGCCGGCACGAACTGCTGCGCGGTCTGGTGCCCGAGATCTCGCTGATTTTCGGCAAGTGCGCCGGCGGTGCGGTGTACTCGCCGATCCAGACCGACCTCGTCGTCGCGGTGCGCGACCAGGGCTACATGTTCGTCACCGGCCCCGACGTCATCAAGGACGTCACCGGCGAGGACGTCACGCTCGACGAACTCGGCGGCGCCGACGCTCAGGCCCGCTACGGCAACATCCACCAGGTGGTGGAGTCCGAGGCCGCCGCGTTCCAGTACGTGCGCGACTACCTGAGCTTCCTGCCCGGCAACACCTTCGACGACCCGCCCATCGTCAACCCGGGTCTCGAGCCGGAGGTGACCCCGCACGATCTGGAGCTCGACGCGATCGTGCCGGACGCGGACAACCAGGCCTACGACATGATGGAGATCCTGCTGCGGATCTTCGACGACGGCGACGTGTTCCAGGTCGGCGAGCAGTCCGGCCCGGCGATCATCACCGCGTTCGCCCGCGTCGACGGCCGGCCCGTCGGTGTCATCGCCAACCAGCCGATGTACATGTCGGGCGCGATCGACAACGAGGCCTCCGACAAGGCGGCCCGCTTCGTCCGGTTCTGCGACTCGTTCAACACCCCGCTGGTGTTCGTCGTCGACACTCCCGGCTTCATGCCGGGCGTGGAGCAGGAGAAGGGCGGCATCATCAAGCGCGGTGGCCGCTTCCTCAACGCCGTCGTCGAGGCGGACATCCCGAAGGTGACGATCACGATCCGCAAGTCCTACGGCGGGGCCTACGCGGTGATGGGCTCCAAGCAGCTGACATCGGACTTCAACTTCGCGTGGCCGACCGCCCGCATCGCCGTGATCGGCGCCGAGGGTGCGGCCCAGCTGCTCGTGAAGCGGTTCCCGGATCCGACGGCGCCCGAGGTGCAGAAGATCAGGGCCGATTTCATCGAGGGCTACAACACGAGCCTGGCCACGCCGTGGATCGCGGCCGAACGCGGCTTCATCGACGGCGTCATCGAGCCGCACCAGACCCGGCTGTTGCTGCGCAACTGCATGCGTCTGCTGAGGGACAAGCAGATCAACCGGGTCCAGCGCAAGCATGGCCTGACGCCCATCTAGATCGCCGGTGCGGTTGGATGGACAGCGTGTCGACTGACTTCACCGGGCTGCGTCGTGGCGCGCCGCTGGGCGATCCGCGCCTGGACCTGTGCGATCTGTACGTGTTCCCGTCCCCGAAGGACCCCGGGCGCACCGCGCTGATCCTCACCGCCAACCCGAAGGCGGACGCGATGCACCCCGACGCGGTGTACCGGATCGCGATCGACAACGACGGCGATCTGCGCAACGACATCGCGTTCAACTTCGTCTTCACGGAACCTTTCGGCGACCGTACGGCGCCTCGCCAGAAGGTCGACGTCCGCCTCGGCCTGCAGGCCGAGGCCCGGGTCGACGCCGCCGCCGGGTCGGAGATCTTCGGCGGGCTCGACGTGTCGTTCGACGACGAACCGCACCTGTGGCGGTCGCGGTCGGGGTCGTTCTCGTTCTTCGCCGGGGCGCGCGCCGACGCATCGTTCGCCAACGCCAACGTGATCGCGATGGCGATCGAACTGCCCACCGACTACCTCGGCGCCGCCCCCGATGTGCGGATCTGGGGCCGCGCGAGCGTGGTGCGCGACGGGACGTGGGTACACGCCGACCGGGCCGGGCATCCGTGGGTCAGCGGGTTCTTCCCCGACGACGAGCAGCTCGCCGAGTTCAACGCCGGTGAGCCCAACCGCGATCAGGGCCGCTGGATGGGGCACCTGATCGAGTTGATGGTCGAGACCGGCGGCTACACCCGCGCCGAGGCGATCGACGCGATCACCGCCGAGGGCACCTTGCCGGACGTGCTGACCTACAACCCGCGTAAGCCTGCGGCGTACCCGAACGGGCGCACGCTGACCGACGACGTCGCCGACTACCGGGCGCGATTCCTCACCAACGGACGCACCCCGCTCACCGACGTCGCACCGCGCCAGGACTTCCTTCCCGATTTCCCCTACCTCTGCGCCCCGCACTAGAGCCATGCCGTGACGTCGTCCGACCCGGCACCGACGCCGGCTCCCGCGCACTCCGCCCTGGTGGACGCCTACCGGGTGTGCGAGACACTGCCCCTGGTCGGCGGCTTGTTCTCCCGCGGCAGGCGCGAGGCGCAGGCGGTGCTCTCGCTGCTGGTGACGGCGGTGATCGACGAACTCGACCTGACCGCGATCGTGCGCGACCGGGTGTCCAAGGAGGCGATCGACGCGGTGATCGCCCGCATCGACCTGGTGGGGCTGGCCGAGCAGGTGATCGACGGCGTGAACCTGCCGGCCATCATCCGCGAGTCGACGAGCACCGTGACCGCCGACGTGATGACCGATGTCCGCACGCAGGGTGAGCGTGCCGACGACGCGGTGTCCGGTTTCGTCGACCGGGTGCTGGGCCGCAGGCAGGGGTTCCGTGACCGACCACGATGAGCGGGCCGCCGGAGTGGTCAGCCGGGGCGTGGCGGCCGTGATCGACCTGGTGGTCGTCGGTGTCCTGCTGGCGATGCTGTACCTCGGGCTGATCCTGACCCGGCTCGCGCTGCACCCGGGCGCGTTCCGTTTCCCGGCGCTGAACCTGGTGTTCTCGGGGACCGTGGCGTTCGGTGCAGCGGTGCTCTACCTGGCCGGCTGCTGGGCGGTGTCGGGCTGCACCGCCGGCGCGGTCGTGATGGGGTTGCGGGTGGTGGGCCGCCGGGGGCGGCGGCTGGCGCCGGTGGTGGCGCTGTTGCGCGCCGCGGCGTGCGTCGTGTTCCCGTTGGGGCTGGCCTGGGTGGCGCTGGATGCGCGCCGAAGGTCGCTGCAGGACATCGCGTTCGGCAGCCGGGTCGTCTACGCGCGCCCATGACGACAGGCACCGATAGGATCCGCGCATGCCGCTGACCGAGGGGGACGTGCTCGCGGGCTACACGATCGTGCGGTTGCTGGGCGCCGGCGGTATGGGTGAGGTGTACCTCGGGCAGCATCCGCGGCTGCCCCGGTACGACGCCCTGAAGGTGCTCTCGCCGACGGTGTGTGCCGACAGCGAGTACCGGGAGCGGTTCAGCCGCGAAGCCGACATGGCGGCCACGCTGTGGCATCCGCACATCGTCGCGGTGCACGACCGCGGCGAGTTCGACGGCCGGCTGTGGATCTCCATGGATCACGTCGAGGGCACCGACGCCGCGAAACTGCTCGCCGAGCGGTATCCCGGCGGCATGCCGCCCGATCTGGTGGTCCGCATCGTCACCGCGGTCGGTGAGGCTCTCGACTACGCCCACGCCCGCGGCCTGCTGCACCGCGACGTCAAGCCCGCCAACATCCTGATCGCCGACCCGGAGACCGCCGACGAGCGGATCATGCTCGCCGACTTCGGGATCGCCCGCCGGGTCGGGGAAGTCAGTAGTCTCACCGGCACCGACATGACGGTCGGCACGGTCGCGTACTCGGCGCCCGAGCAGCTCACCGCCGACAAGCACATCGACGGCCGGGCCGATCAGTACGCGCTGGCGGCCACCGCCTATCAGCTGCTGACCGGGTCCCCGCCGTTCCAGCACTCCAATCCGGCGATCGTGATCAGCTCGCACCTGTCGGCGCGGCCGCCGTCGATCGCGGAGGCCCGGCCCGATCTGTCCGGCCTCGGCGGGGCGCTGGAGAAGGCGCTGGCCAAGTCGCCGGCGGACCGGTTCGAGCGCTGTATCGACTTCGCCCGCGCGCTGGCGAATCGCACCGGCCCGGTGGCGCTTCCGCGCACCACCGACCCGGAGGCGACGATGCCGGCGCAGGCGGCCGGCCGGCCGCGGCACGCCCGCCCGGGCCGGCGCGCGCCGCGGTCACGTGGCCGGATGTTCGCCGTACTCGCGCTGCTGCTCTCGCTGCTGGCGGTCGCGGCCGCACTGTTCGTGGTGCTGCACGACGAGCCTGCGCGCGGCCCCGACAAGGTCGCGGTGCCGGTCGTCGTGGTCGGGGCGGACTGCGCGATGCTGGGTGCGGCCGGGGTGACCGAGTCCGGATCGCAGGCGTACTGCGCACGGGTGAGCGGCTCGGATCAGTCGCTGTGGTCGCTCTATTCGGCGGACATCCCCAAACCCACCGGCACCGGCGACATCCCGGTGCAGGTGTGCGTGCAGCAGACCAGCCGATCGCAGGACGACTGCCGCGGCGACATCGTCCGCGAGAACGCCGATCCGACCGCCAACGACGGCTAGATCGCGGGCAGGTCGAGCCAGTCGTCGACGGCGAACACGTCGTCATCGGCGGTGATCCGCGCACCGCCGCGGCCCGGGTAGTGCGCGGGGATGACGGCGGCGCGCCTGCGCGCGGCCTCGGTCAGCACGCGGTGCCGGGTGCGTGCCGCCGCGGCGGGATCCTCGTCGAACGCGCACGGATCGTCGGGGCGCACCAGCTGGATCGGGCAGTGGGTCAGGTCGCCGACGAAGACCGCGGGCGCGCCGGCGTCCAGCCAGACCACCGAGGAGCCCGGCGTGTGGCCTGCGGCGGGCCGCAGCCACAGCGACTCGCTCAGTTGGTGGTCTCCGGAGTAGAGCTCGGTTTGGTCGGCCACCGGTAAGACGCTGTCGGAGAACACGATCCGCATGCCCTCGTTGGTGCTGTCGCCGTCGGGGGCGAAGTGCCGGTAGTCCTGCTCGGGCATCAGGTAGCGGGCGTTGGGGAACGTCGGCGCCCACTCCCCATCAACCAGCCGAGTGTTCCACCCGACGTGGTCGGTGTGCAGGTGGGTGTTGATCACCACGTCCACCGCCTCGGGAGTCACGCCCGCGTCGGCCAGCGCGTCGAGGTAGCCGGTCTGCAGCTGGTGCAGCGGTGCGAAGTGCGGCCGGTGTCGATCGTTGCCGACGCCGGTGTCCACGAGCACGGTCAGCCCGTCCACTCGCACCACCCAGGTCTGCATGACGATCTTCCACTGGTCGGCGGCGCGGTCCCAGAACAGCGGCTCCAGCAGGTCGGCGTGGTCGGCCCAGGCCGGCGCGGGGGTCTGACCGAACAGCGACGTCGTCATCTGCACCCGCAGCTCGACCACCCGCGTGAGCGAGGCCCGGCCGAGCGCGGTCGTGCCGGTCACGGCTCGATGCGCATCGGCCCGGGTGTCCACAGACCCGAGTGGGTGGTCTCCCCGAGATCGATCTGCGCGGGTTGCGCGTCGACGATGGTGTCGAAGCGGCGCAGCGATCCCCAGTCCTGCCCCCAGTCGTGAGACAGGTAGGTCGACATCACCGAGGCGCGCAGCAGCAGATCGGTGATGCCCAGCAGGCCACCGTTCTTGCCGTCCTGCCAGGTGTCGGTGCTCTGCAGCTTGGCGTAGTAGTCCGGGGAGATGCGGAACCTCGGGATGTCGGTGACGCCGTTGGCGTGCAGCATCGGCTGCTGGCACGGGAACGCCAGGCCGACCGCCCAGTCCATCAGCACCGGCTGGCTGGAGCCGACGTACTCCTGCACCGAGCGCACCTCGGGCACCCGGGGCGGGGTGACCGCGACCCAGTCGCCCTGGCCCAGCGACAGGTCCTCCGCGATCACCCGGACCGCGATCGCGTCGGCGGGGATCTGTTCGCGCGGGTAGCGCAGGTTGCGCCACGACGGCGTGGGGCCGATGTCGTAGGGCTGGACCCGGCCGGCCGGTACGGGCTTACCGTCGGGACCGCGGGTGGCGTACTCCAGTTCCACCGTCTGACCCGACGAGAGGCCCTCGGCGACGCTGCTGCCGGCGATGGTCCCGGCCGCGGTGATGACCACCAGCGGGTGCGCGTCGTCGGGGGCGGGCAGCGCGTACCATGCCGAGGCGAGCTTGCTCTCCTGTTGCGCCGCAGTCGAATACGAACCGGCGACCGGGATCTTCGCGGGGTCCAGGCCGTAAGGCAGGGGCACCGTCGACCCGTTCACCCCGGGCCGGGACAGCTTGACGGGCCGGTTCCAGTCGTAGTCGGTGCCCGGCTGCGGATTGGTGATCCGGATCGCCTCGGCGATGATCTTCTCCGGAACCCCGTTGGGGGAGAAGCCCGTCGGCGTCGCGCCGCCCAGCGGACCCAGCGGGCCGTAGTCGCCGGGCATCGGCTGCAGGAACCCGGCGTTCGAATCAGGTTCCACCAGAACGTCGTCGGCGAGGCCGCAGCCCCCGGCGAAGGCCCGCACGTTGGCCCACCCGTTGGAGTAGGTCGGGTACTGGCGCACCACGCCGATCGCCATGGACGCGATGAACACGAACACCATGAAGCCCGCGGCGATCGGGATCGGCGCCGTGGTCAGCAGCCGCACCAGCCTCGGTTCGCGACCCGGCCGCACGTGCAGCCAGAACGCCCACAGCGCGGTCAGTACGAACAGCACGAAGAACACCGTGCTGACGCTCACCCCGCCCAGCTGCGGCACCGAATTGTTGAACGGCGCACCGAAATTGGAGACGTACCACCAACCGTTGGTGGACGCGAAGCACAGCGCCAGCACGAAGAACACCAGCGCCAGGAACGTCATCCGGTTGCGCGCCGAACGCAGCACCACCGGCGACACCATGACCGTCGCCAGCGCCGCCATCGCGCCGCCCACCGCGGCGAACAACCCGAAGTGGTGGATCCACTTGGTGGGGGTGAACATCAGGAAGAAGATCGTCGCGAAGATCACGCCCATCAGCCGCCAGGCCGGCCCGCGGGCCACGCCGGGAACGCGCTTGCGGCGCAACATCATGAACAGCGACGGGAACAGGCACATCGCAGTGAACAGGAACGCCACCCGCCGCGAGATCGCGGCGTCGGTGGTCGGCAGGATCAGGTAGTAGTACCGCAGGTTCTCGGTGTACCACTCCTGGCTGGGCCCGATCGCGGTGCGAATCCTGGTGGCTTCCAACACCGTTGCCAGTGTCTGATCGGCGAACACGACGGTCAGTACCACGGTGCCGGCCGCCAGCAGCGGCGCCACCAGCGGCCAGGTGCCGACCAGCGCGCGGCGCCGCATCAGGATGCGCAGGATCGGCCGGCCGCCGGCGACCAGCGCGGCCACCGCGATCAGGCCGGTCGGCTGGATACCGAGGGTGAACGCCGCGGTGGTGATGGCCAACGCGGCCGGGGTGAGCCGGCCGGAGGTGATGGCCCGCTCGATCAGCACGTAGGTCACCAGCGCGCCGGTGGCGATCTGGCCCTCGGGGCGCAGCCCGTTGTTGAACGGCATCCATGCGGCCAGCAGCACGAAGCCGGCCGCCCACATCGCCGCCCGGCTGCCCGACACGGCGGGGCCCAGGCGCGGCAGCACCTCGCGGGACAGCAGCAGCCAGCACAGCAGCGCGCAGATCAGGTCGGGCAGCCGGATCCAGATGCTGGCGTCGCTGACATGGGTCATCAGCGCCAGCACGTTGTAGTACCAGCCGAACGGATCCTCGGGGCTGCCGAACCAGCGGAAGTAGTTCGACATGTAGCCGGCGTGGTCGGCCACCCGGGCCATCGCCAGGATGTAGCCGTCGTCGCTGCTGTTGGCGCCGATCACGTACCAGAGGGCGAAGCCGCCGACCACGACGCCGTCGACGGCGCTGACGGTGCGCCACCGCTGGGGGATCAGCCGGTGCATGCGATGCCCGTCGAGGCGGTCCAGCCGCCACAGCGCGAGCAGCGCGATCACCGTCGACACGATCGCCAGCAGCATCGCGGCGAGCTTGAGCGCGCTGGGATGGCTGGTGAAGCGGGTGTCGATGGTCGCCGAGAACGTCAGCCCGGGGGGTGCGGGCCCGACCAGGTCGGTGAACACCCCGACGATCGCGGGCCGCAGGTTCGGGTCGGCGTACCCGGTGCGCTGCGGGGAGCCATCGGCCTGCCGGAGGCCGACGAAGTCGGCGAAGGTGCCGTCGTGCGAGGACGTGATGTCCAGGCGCTGGCAGCCGGGCCCGGCGACGCGGTCGCGGTTCACCGAGGCCACCACGACGTTGCGCACGATCACGTCGACGCGCGAGGAGGTGACGTTGACCAGCATCGCGTTCAGCGCGGCGTCACGGCCCTGGGCGGGTGCGGTGCCCAGCAGCAGGCCACCCTTGGCGGGCATGCCGCGGATCACCGCGCACGGGATCGAGGCATTCAGCGTGACGGGGGCTTGGGAGATCAGCGGCGCGGTGACGTTCTCGAACCGGCCCTGCTGGGGCCAGTTCAGCGTCGCCGTGGTCTGCGTGACGGGCAGCAGCGGGGTGGCCACCGCCAGCACGAAGCCGAGCAGACCGGCGATCGTCGCGACCCAGCGCGCCACCTTCACGTCGTTCACGGGAGGGCCCTGATGGGTCCGCCCCGGTTCCAGCCGAACACGCGGGTCGATCCTTCCTCGACGACGGCGTCGGGCGCCTGGTCACGCGGCACCACGCGGATGTAGCGCTCCAGCGATCCCCAGTCGCGGTACCAGTCGCCGTTCAGGTACGTCGGGATCGTCGCGGTGCGCAGCAGCGCCTGGATGAACAGGAACGGTCCGCCGTCCTGGGCCGACTGCCACTGGTTCGACGACGCGACCATCTGCTTGAAGTTCGGGATGATCCGGTACTGCGGCAGTTCGGCGATACCCAAGTGTTCGGCGAACGGCCGCTGGCACGGGAAGTTGGCGGCGGTGGCGATGTCCATCAGTACCGGGGTGTCGGGGCCGAGGAACTGCTCGACGGTCTGCAGCACCGGCACCCGCGGCGGGGTGAAGCCGAACCACTGGTCCTCGGACAGGTTCGGGTCGTCGGCGACGATGCGCGCGACGTTGGCCTCCGGCGGCGCCGTGGTCAGCGGGAAGCGCAGGTTGCGCCACGCCTTCTGCTGGAAGATGTCGATCGGATAGACCTCGCCCAGGGCCTGGTAGGACCCGTCGGGCCGGTGCACGCCCCACTGCAGCTTGAGTGACTGGCCGTAGTTGAACGAGCCGTCTTCCTCGTAGTACCAGATGGCGCCGGCGGCGGCGACGGTCACCAGGGGCCGGTCCGGGGTGCGCGGCGGCAGCTGATACCAGGCCGAGGTGGCCTTGGCGGCCTGCTGGTTCTCGTCGTAGCTACCCATCACCGGCGTGCGCTTGGGATCCAGCCCGAACGGCAGGAACACTCGCGACCCGTTGACGCCCTCCGGGCCGTAGCCGCCGCCGGTGCCCGCCGCGAAGCCGACGCCGATGTTCGGCTTGTCGACCGGGCCGTCGGAGTTCACGGTGCCCGGGTTCGCGGCGACCGGTTCGGCCGGCTCGAGGGTGTCGCTGATGCCGTTGGGGGTGAACCCGACCGGGTTCTCGCCGCCGAGCGGGCCGTACCGTCCCCAACGCTGACCGGGAACCGGTTCCAGCATGCCGGCGTTGGTGTCGGCTTCGACGAGGACGTCGTCGGCCATCGCGCAGCTCTCGTCGGAGAGGCCGGAGCGCAGCGCCGAGATGTTGGCGGCCCCGGTGGTGTAGACGGGGTAGCGGCCGACGGTCGCCTTGAGCAGCGAGCCCAACTCGAGCACCACCATGATCGTCGCGACGACGAGCAGCGGGGTGGAGGCGATCGCGCGGTTGCGGCTGGTGTCGGCGACCTCGGTGTGGCCGGCGTAGTCCATCCGGAAGTGCAGCCAGCCGGCCAGCAGGCCGCACGCGATGGCCAGCACCAGGAAGATCGTCGTCACCGGGAAGTGGGCGATCACCGGCTGCTTGTCGAACCACGGCACCCCGTAGTTGCCGACGTAGAACCAGCCGTTGATGCCCGAGGTCGCCCAGGCCAGCACGAACAGCAGCGCGGTCACGTACAGCGCCAGGTTGCGTCGGCTGTGCAGACCCACCCGGGCGAACGCGAACGCGGTGACCCCGCCCAGCGCCCCCGCGAGCCCCGCGAAGGCGCCGAACTGCACCGCCCATTTCGTGGGGGTCAGCGTCAGCAGCAGCAGGCCGATCGCGGTGGTGCCGGCCAGCCGCCACACCGGGCCGCTGATGGCGCCGGGCACGCGGCCGCGTCGCAGCAGCACCATGATCAGGCCGAACAGGCACAGCAGCAGGACCAGCACCGCGAAGCGGCGGGTCAGCGAGCCGTCCACGCTGTCCTCGACGGTCAGGAAGTAGTACCGCAGGAACTCCTGGTACCAGGGGATGGTCGGCCCGACGACGTACTTGATGCGCACCGATTCGGCGACGGTGGCCAGCGTCTGGTCGCGGAACACGATGACCGACACCAACGACAGCGCGGCCACCAGCGGTAGCAGCGAGGCCGCCCGTCCGTCGACGCGGCGGCGGGCGGAGACGATGCGCGTGATCCCGCGGGCGCCGACCAGCAGCGGCGCCAGTGCGACGAGGCCCTGCGGTGCCAGCGTGACCGAGAACATCGCGATCACGATCGCGACGGCGGTGGGCCAGAGCCGCCGCGTCCCCAGCGTCGACTCGACCAGCATCCACACCGCGACCACCGCGAACGCGATCAGCGGTTCGGGACGCAACCCGTTGTTGAACGGCAGCCACGCGGCCAGGAACACCACGCCGGCGGTCCACACGGCGACCTTGTTGGCGGCCACCCGCCGGCCCAGCCGCGGCAGCACGCACCGGGACAGGATCAACCATGTCGCGATGCCCGCGGCGGTGGCGGGCAGCCGCATCCAGACCCCGGCGGTGCTGATCGAGGCGAGGTGGGCGAGCACGCTCTGGTACCAGTCGAACGGCGCCTCGGAGGCGCCGAAGTAGCGGAAGTAGTTGACGCTGTAGCCGGCCTCGCCGGACACCCGCGCGATCGTCAGGTTGTAGCCGTCGTCGGAGGACTGCGCGCCGACGATGTGCCACACCAGCAGGCCACCGATCACGCCGGCGTCGGCGACCCAGGTCGCCCATCCGACCCGGCCGCGCGTGCGGGGCGGCCGCCGCCCCGACACCCGGTCCAGCAGCGCCAGCGCCACGATCGACCCGATCACGCACAGCACGCCGAGCACCATCACGAGGGTCTTCAGCGCGGTCGGTGTCGTGATGAAGCGGGTGTCGACGTCGATGCGCGCGTTCAGGCGTGTGTCCGATGTCGCCGCCGGGGCGGCTCCCGCGTCCATCGGCACCCGCAGATCGGTGAACACCCCGGCCACCTGGGGCCGCTTGTCGAGGCTGAGGGTGCCGGCGGCGCCGGGGATCCCGACGAAGTCCGCGCCGACCGCGCCGACGTTGGCCCACAGCCGCAGTGCGCTGCAGGCGCCGGTGTTCACCGCGGGGCGGGGCGCGACCGCGGCGACGGTGTCACGGAACGCGACGTAGACGACGTCGGCGTTGGCGCGCACGAACAGTCCGTTGCGCCCGGCGTCGATGCCGCCCGGCGGGATCGTCGAGAACACCAGCCCGCCGTCGGCGGGCAGGCTCGCCACCGCGGTGCAGGGGATCGTGACGTCGAGTGACTTCGGGGCGCCCGACACCAGCGGCGCGGTGATGCTGCTGACGTTCCCGTCGGCGCCGGCCCCCTGCGGCCACAGGATGGTGGCGGTGGTCTGCCGGACGGGGAGCAGCGGCGCGAGTGCGCACAGGATGATTCCCAGGATCCCCAGAGTGCCCGCGGCGATCGCGACGAGACGGGAACTGCGGGCAGACACGAGGCTCGATGGTAGGCGACGAATCTTTGGCCAGACATATGGCGTGCCGCAAGGTACTTAAGTCACGAAGGAGGAAAGCTGCCACGGCGAGTATGGCCCATGGCGCGTGCCGCTGCGGCTTGGCGATGTCGACGGGTTGCGCCGTCGATCCGAATCGCTGGAGAAGGGCTCCCCGGTTGGCAGCTGAGCGGTCAGTAAGAATCGATAGGCTTTATCGAGTAGCCGACGTCAGATGCCAGCAGTTCGAAACCCAGTCGTCGTATTCCCGCATGCAAGGTTTTCGACTTGGACTTAAACTGCCGGTATTCCGCAACGCCAAACTGTTGAATAAGAAGATTTCCCAAGGTGCTTAGCTCGCCAGCGAAGATACCCCCTGGGTGTTCGTGGCATACTTGAGCCAAGAAAGCCCTTATTTTTCGGTCCAATTCCGAAAGAGACGAGGTGTCCACAGGCGCCGATTCCGAGATTTCTGTAGTCGGCGCATTGTCAATGCTCTTCGGACTAGCAGGTGCAGCAACTGCTGAACTCTGAACACGCGAGTACTCAAGGTTTTCGGCCGAGCGATCGCTGTCTGACTGATCGTTCTTGTCGGTAATCAGTTTGACCGACCACCCGCGTAGGCCGCTGTAACTAAAGCCCAGATAAAAGTCGGCACGTTCGTTGATGTCCCGAGAAGCCAATACCTCACCTTGAGGGGCAAAGAAGGCAGTCAAGGTGCCCTTGCCGACGCGCGTGTAGCCACTCCGATAGTCGTCAACGTCTTCGATAACGCCGCGGACTCGACCAAGCTTCTCCGACTGCGACCAGACTTGCCGTCGGTCGCGTGTCCACCGACCCAACTCGCTGAAGTGCACGATCTCTGCCTTGCCGCTTACGGAGATCCACTCGTAGCTCCAATCTTGCCGACGGTCTCGAGTTGAACGCTTGCAGAGGTCAAGATAATGCCTCACGCGATTTTGATCGACTAGCCCACCGTTCGCCCAAAGCTGGAACGACAATACGTAGGCATAATAAGCGCCATCGACAGAATTCCGTTCTGACGCGTAATACGTAACCCGCTCCAAAGCCGCAGAACTGGAGTATTCCGGCAAACGTCGGTATGCCTGGATCCATGTTCTGAGGTCAGCGTCGGATGCCGTTCCCGAATCGACAGCAGGTTGTAGCATCTCGGCGAGTTGACGCGCGCGCGCTTCATCGACGTGAGCCCATGAACGGCCCGACGACGAGAATACGGCCCGAGCCATTGAGCAGCCGAGCGTCGCAGAGTTTCCGGCTCCGGAATCCCGAATGCTTTGCCACTGCTCAATCAGCGTATCAACGTCCCCATATAGCGCGTCAATCTTCCCGCTGAGTTCGACGTAATAGTCGCGGTCATGGGTGCGCTCCAGGGAGTCCACCCGCACGACGTCAAGCAAACTCTCCGCTTGATGCATCTGGTCGGCGACCCAGTCACTTACCTCACCTGTCGTTTCCAGTAGTTCGTGAAGATTGCTTGCGCCAGACTGCTTTATCAAAAACTCAACGACGGTATTTGTTAGCTGGATTGGCGTTACCCAAGAATAATTTGAGCCGGAACCTAATGTTCGCGATTCTTGGAAGGCCGTCATCGCGGAGTCGTACGTCGGCCTGAGAACTTCGATCAGTGCAACGCCTTTAAGACCTTCATCTCCAGAAGCGATTGTGGCGATCTGCCGCTCGACCCATAGCCTGCGAACCATCCCCAAGGTGTGAAGGTGTGTCCCCTTCGAGTTGGCAGACGCGGTATCTACTGCCCGTTCTAGATATGACTCCGCAGTCTCGTAATCTCCACGCACCTTGTAAATGTGGAACCTGCCCCGATGGTTCCAGAAATGAGGTTCGTTTGGGAACTTATCGGTAAGTTTTTCGAATACTAACTGCCCTTCTTCTGGCGAGAATTTCCCAACCAGTTCGGAAAAGCCATCACGGCGGAACTCCCCGGATCGAGTAATAAAGATGCTTCGAAGAAGTGACCGAGCGGGCTCACTGCTTTCACCCAGAACATCATGCACTTGCTCAATTAGACGCACGGAGATTTGAGCCAAGCTTAGTTGCCCGTATTTGTCATGATAGTAACTTAGTACACCGTCGGCAATAATGGGATGAAGCAACCGATAAGCAAAGCCATCCGACACGACTAAATGTCTTAAGTCGGCTCCGAGCAGCTCGACCAAATACTCGTCAGTTATCTCGTGCGGTGGACGCTCTGGCCTGCCAAGCCATCTCCGAACTATCTCTGGGTATAGTCCTACCTGGCTAAAGCGAGTGACAAGTGCGAGATACTGCGCGATCTTTATCTGAAGAGGGCCTAGGTTATGCAGATGATTGGTAACAAAATCTTCAATTCCGTTGAAGTCGCGCTCGAACGCCGTTAAGCCGTAATAGAAGGGCGAATGAAACTGCTTGGGCTGGGAATCATAGTTAGTCAACAGCGACTGGAGGTCGGCACGGGAATCCGCGTGTTGACTCAACTCAGAGAATGCGTGAATGAAGCTTGCACTTTCCGTCCGAGTCATCGGATCTATGAGTTGCATAGCCCGATTCGAGGGCGACGTGGTCCGGTTGATCCAGACTATGGTCGCTTTCCCGTGGTTGCCTGTAATTGACTCGAATAGTGCGTCTCGGTCAGACTCGGAGACCACGGCGCTCTCAGCGAATACCAGCACCGGTAAGTCTGCTAGAGTAGAAATCTCGGCAATCAGCTCGCCAGTTGTGTCCCCGAACTTACTTACCAGAGCCACAGGCATCTCTGTCATGAGTTCCCAAGCAACTCGTCTTACCAGCGTGGTCGCGCCTGCACCGGGGGAGTGGTCCAAACGCAGAATCGTTGATCGGCCCTCATTAATAGCTTTGCGGCATGTGTCGATGAAAGTCGCTTCTTCTTGGCGGCGGATATCGATGCCGGCGGCTATCTCGTCCCACGTCGGTGGGCGTCCGCGCCAGAACTCATCGACCAACCCTGCGGAAGATGCGGAACTTGGGCGCGTCAGGATTTGATCGTGAAGCAGCTCGAGGTCCGCTTCATACCGGTGAAGCGTGACGACATCGACCTCAACCCGCCCGTTACTACCTGGTATACGAACAGCTGAATTCGAAACGTCGGAGAGTATTGCATTCTCGCGCGCATCGACAAAGCGGTGTACGGAGAATGGCGACGCGATTGTCGCGGAAAGGTCAATCTGCTCGACAATGCCCGAGTATGTTTCGTCGATGTACTCTAAAACTCTGAGCGCCATATCCCGTGTCGTTTCGTCTCTTATTGACAGCACATACACAGATCTCGATGTGCTCGCGGCGACCGTACTGTCTATCACGCGACGAACGCGAGCCAGGTACCCGCCGCGACGCCACTGGGTTACTTCATCGGCTGTCGCCTCGGATCGCGTGCTCCAGCCGTTGGCCATTAACCAGTTTGTCGAACGCCTGGTACTCACGAAGTTCTCGTTCGAGCCGAACACATTGAGACGGCGACTCACTCGGAGGTAGTCGCCGAGCGCGCCGAGCAGTCCCTCCGTGTCGCTGTCCGGGTCAAGATCTACTACTGCTGCGATCCTCATTGTGGCCAGCGTTTCGATGCGCGAGCTCAGGTGACGAACTCTGCCCGTGACGATGATCAAATCGGTGTCTGTGGGAATCGACTGAAGTAGTTCCCAATAGTGACGTAGCTTCGCCTCACCGTCCTCAACCGATACGTCGGCTTCTTTTACACGAACCGCGGTCGACCCCTTGTCGGCTATCGTGGCCGCGGACTGCCAGTAGTCGGGCAAGTACCGAGTGAGCCAGTCGCGCAGAGCCCAACAGGCGTACAGGAAACCCACGGACCTTTGGTTCGCGTCCATAGGCTTCGACGCCCAATTCAAGCCAGCGGCTATTCGCGACAGCAGGAGTTGCTGCTGCCAGACGTCGGCACGCCGTTGCTGGTGTTCCTCAAGGTAACCACAAACAATATCTCTAATTGTGCAGATGTTGCTAATAAGGTCCGTATGCCCGAGATCGAATTGATGTTCGTTCCCATTCTGTTTGTTGATCGATCTCAAAACCGACAGAATTTCGAGATGAGTCGAAGATGATAGCGAGTCGAGGATCAGTGACACTTCGAGGTAAGAATAGTCGTATAGAAGCGGAGATTCATCCGCCCAGTTAGCGTCGATGATCCAATGGTGCACTTGCGTGGAGAGAGTGCTACCTTGAACAAGTATATTCGCTGTGTGAAGATCGCCGTGGTTCAACCCGGCAATGACACCCACGCGCGCGTGATCCTGCTTCGCCAGCTCGGAAATGATAGAAATGGGGTTTGGCAGCAGCTCTGCGGCAAATAGAAAGACTTTCGCTTCGTCCGCGAAACCTATTGAAGTGCCGCTGGATAGTTTCTTGTAACGCTCAGTGGTCCAAAACTTCTCACCTAACCACTCCTGAAGGATGTCAATAGGCGAGATATCATAGGATGCCCGTCGAGATTCAACATCAAATTGGTCGCTTATGAGCCCCAGCACCAGTTCGGACAAAATATGCTGTTTGTCGTTCTGATTACGTACTTCTCGGAAGGTACGCGTGGTTTTAGTGCTGAAGCCAGCGAGATCATATAGCTCTACGGAGACGCCATCTTTCACCTCAATAAGCGGTATTTCAGGCGTATGCCCGAGCGTGTAGGCCCCCAGCGTGCGGAACCGTTCGTTGGGGTTGCCGTGCGCGGTCCTCGCGGCTTGAACCTTGGCCACATATTGCCCGTCACGTCTTTGCGTGGCGTCTGTGAGATCTATCAACAGAACTTGGGCGCCCGACTTGCCACCAGACAGAGGTCGGATAAGTTCGACCGTTGCGCCGGCGAAGTGAGATCGAATCAGTTCCATTGCATCGGCTGTTGGCGTGTCCGACGCGTCCTGTGTGGCCGTCTGTCCCCCATCTTGGCTCATTCGAATAAGTCTAAAGATACTTCTGGCGCAGTGTGCCAAGTCGGCTAACGCTCATGACGCGGCTTTGCCCTTTGACGGGTCCCGTGAAGGGAAATTGTTGCGCTTGGGCAGGCAAGAGGCTCGATGGTAAACGGGTCTAGCTCAGCCGCAGCGGCGCCGGGCTCCACAGACCGCTGCGCGTTGCCGAACCGAGCTCGAGCCGGGCGGGTTGGGCGCCCGGGTAGTACGGCGTGAGCTGCTGCAGCGCGCCCCAGTCGCGGAACCAGTCGTACTTCAGGTAGGTCGGCACCGTCGTGGCGCGCAGCAGGAGCTCGGTGATGCCGAGCGGTCCGCCGCCCAGGTAGTCCATCACCGGCGAGTTGGCCTCGGCGCCGAAGCGGTCGGGCATGATCCGCCACTTGGGCACCTCGACGACGCCGTTGCGGTGCCCGAACGGGCGCTGGCACGGGAACGCCAGCCCGACCAGCCAGTCCAGCAGCACCGGATCCGAGGACCCCACGACGTCCTGCAGGGTGCGCAGCTGGGGGATGCGGGGCGGGGTCAGCGCGATCCAGTGCGTCGGGCTCAGGTCGTCATCGGTCGCGACCAAGCGCACCCGGGTGGCGTCGGCGGGGATCGCGCTGAGCGGCGCGCGCAGGTTCCGCCACGCCGGGGAAGCGCCGACGTCGGCGAAGCCGATGCTGCCGGCCGGGTCGTCACCGGTGGTGGCCCACTGCACCGCGACGTCGCTCGGGTCGAACCGGCCCGCCGCGGACACCACCAGCAGCGAGTCGGAGCGGTCGCCCTCGCTCCAGCCCGGGGGCAGCTGGTACCAGGCCGACCGCAGGAACGCCGGCTGCTGGATGCCGCTGCGCCAGCTGCCGAGCACGGGGACGCGGGCGGGGTCGAGCCCGTAGGGCAGCCGCGCGCGGGAGCCGTTGATGCCGGCCGCAGCGATCGTGCCGCCCTCGGTGCCCGCCTCGCTGCCGGAAACCACGCCGCTGTCGCTGTCGGCGAAGTTGTCCGAGCCGGGTTGTTCCATCACCGGGTCGGCGGAGACGTCCGACGGAATACCGTTGGCGCTGAAGCCCTCTGACCGCGCCGCGCCCAGTGAGTCGCGGACGGGCACACCCACGGGGGTCAGGATGCCGGCGTTGGGGTCCTGTTCGACCATGACGTCCTCGGCCATGCCGCACGTCTTCCCGGTCAGGGCTTCGAGGTTGGAGCGGCCGACGGTCCACGCCGGGTACTGGCCCGTCATCGCCAGGGTCAGTGACCCGACCTCGAAGACCACCAGCGCCCACGTCGCGATCGCCAGGGGCGCCCGCCCGATGCCCCGCCACCGCCGCGGCTCGTCCTCCGGGGCGCCGTCGCGGCCGGAGAAGTGCAGCCACGCGGCGACCAGCAGGGCGAGCACGGAGAAGCCGAGCAGGATCGTGGTGAAGCCGAAGTGCCACTCGGGGAACGAATTCGACCACGGCACACCGAAGTTCGAGACGTACCACCAGCCGTTGACGGTCGCGAACGACAGCGCGGCGATGAACAGCACGGCCGCGGCGAACACGGTGCGGTTGCGGCGTGAGCGCATCGCGGCGGCGGAGACCGCGACGGCGGCCAGTGCGCCGAGGGATCCGGCCAGCCCGGCGAACACCCCGAAGTGGTGCGTCCACTTGGTCGGGGTGAACATCATCGCCAGGAACGAGATGATCGTGATGCCGACGATGCGGCGGCTCGGACCGAGGGCGGTGCCGGGAATGCGGCCCTTGCGCAACGACATCGCCACCGACACGGCGAGCGCGAGCAGCAGCGTCAGGACCGCGAACCGGCGTGCCACCGAACCGTCGGGGCTGGTGGTGAACAGCCGCGAGTAGCGGATGTGCTCGTCGAACCAGGCCAGGCTCGGGCCGACGGCCGACTTGAAGCTGCTGGCCTGCAGTTCGGCGGCCAACGTCTGGTCGCGGAAGATCAGGAAGATCGTGACCGTGCCCGCGGCGGCGATGGGGGCCAGCAGCGCCCAGTATCCGAACCGCGAGACATGCGCGGCGACAATGGTTTTCAGCGGTCCGATGGCGACCAGCAGCGCGCCGACCGCGGCGATGCCGGTGGGTCCGGAGAACAACGTCAACGCCCCGATGATGACGGCCACCGCGACGGGTAGCAGCCGGCTGGTGGCCACGCCCCGTTCCACCGAGCACCAGGTGAGCAGGATGCCCAGCGCGATGATCGGCAGCCGATGAACACCGGCAGCCAGCACGTCAGGATCCGGTACAGCAGCACCGAGGGCACCGCGACCGCNATCGGCTCGGGCCGCAGACCGTTGTTCAGCGGCAGCCAGAACGCCAGGAACAGTCCGGCGGCCGTCCACGCCGCGGCGCGGCTGTGCTTGACCGCGGTGCCCAGCCGGGGCAGCACCTCGCGGCTGATCACCCACCAGCAGGCCAGCCCCATCAGCAGCGTGGGCAGTCGCATCCACACGCTGGTGGTGCTGACGTGCGCCCACAGCGCGAGCAGGTCGTAGTACCAGCCGAACGGCGACTCCGGGGTGCCGAACCAGCGGTAGTAGTTGGCCATGTAGCCGGCGTTCTCCGACACCCGGGCCATGGTGAGGATGTAGCCGTCGTCGGCGGTGTTGGCGCCGACGAAGTGCCACCACACCATCACCGCGGTGACCAGCCCGTCCAGCGGCGACAGCGACCACCAGCGGGGCGGCAGGAACCGCTTGTGCCTGCGGCCGTCGGCGCTGTCGAGCACGTGCAGGGCGCCCAGCGAGACGATCGTCATCGCGACCCCGACGATCATCGCGACGAGCTTGAGCAGCGTCGGGGACGTGCTGTAGCGGGAGTCGACGGTCGCCGAGAACTGCAGGCCCGGCGGGGCGGGGCCGGACAGGTCGGTGAACACGCCGACGATCTGCGGGCGGAAGTCGTAGCCGCCGCGCTCGCCGCGCAACGGCTCGCCGGCGTCGGAGGAGTCGGGCGGCTGGGTGAGGCCGACGAACTCGCCGGTCACCTTGTCGGCGTAGGCGGTGAACGTCAGCTCACGGCAGGCGGGGCTGAGAACCTGGTCCAGCGGCGCGCTGACCACAGGGGTGTTGCGGACGATGACGAGCAGGTCGTTGTTGACGCGCTCGATCAGCAGTCCGCGGTCGACGGCCTTGGGCGCCTGCTTGGGCACGGTGGACAAGAGCACTGTGCGTCCGGGGCGGTCCAGGCCGGCGGCGGCGCGGCACGGGATGGTGATCTGCAGGTCGGTGGCCACGTAGCCGATCAGGGGGGCGTCGACGCTGGCGAGCACGCCGTTCTGCGGCCAGTTCAGCTGTGCGGTGGTCTGGTTGACGGGCAGCAGCGGGGTGGCGATCGCCAGCAGGGTGCCCAGCAGGCCCGCGACGATCGCGATCAGTCGCGCGGTGCGGTGGTTGCCCCCTGTTCCCGGCTGCTTCACCACGGGGCTAGATGGTAGATGGCTTGCGGATGGCCAGCACGAACGGCCCGATGGTGGACACGTCGAAGCGCGGATCGTCGAACAGCGCGTCGTCGAGTGCGACGTGGTAGCGGCGCACGTTGGGCTGGTTCGGGTAGACGTCCTCAGCGAGGCGCAGCGTGTAGGTGTCGTTGGCGCCGCGGCGCATCAGGAACACCGTGGGCGGGGGCCAGGGCAGCGCGTCGAGCGCGGCGACGAACTGGTCGGCGGTCGTCAGCATGGACCAGCCCTCGATGGCGCCGGCTCGCTCGGTGAACTGGGCAAGCGGGTTGGCGTAGTGCGACGTCAGGCCCTGGAAGCCGTAGTAGGGGTAGTAGGACAGGAAGCTGTAGTCGGCGGTCATGACCACGGTCTCGTTGCGCGGGCGACCGGTCACCTCCTGGATCTTCGCGTCGACCTCCCGGTAGTACTGCTCGGCGCCCGGGGGCCGGCGGTCGGCCCGCTGACCGGAGCCGTCGGTGTCGGTGTAGGCGACGACGATGTCGGAGCGCAGCACGTCGGGGATGTCCTGGCTGAAGGTGACGGCGCCGAGCGCACCGACCGCGGTGGCGACGGCGATGACGCGGTGCGCGTTCGGGGCGGCGACGCGGGCGGCGAGGGCGCGGGCCGTCTCGAGGAAGCCGAACGCCCCGGCTGCGGTCAGCAGCACGGTCAGCGTCGGCTGCAGCCGGAAGGACAGCAGCGTGGTGCCCACCAGCGTGGTCAGCATCGACAGGATCGACCAGGCGTAGACGGCGAGCACGGCGACGGCCAGGCCGCCCGCCCGCGTGGAGCTGCGCGCCCGCACGACCAGCCACAGCGTGCCCAGCATGCACAGCGCGCCGAGCAGGGTGAACTGCAGCATCGGGAAGGACAGCTGGGCGCCGTCTACGGGCAGGTAGTGCTGGGCGGTGCCCCGGTCCGCGGGGGTGCCCTTGGCCGCGGCGATCAGGTAGGGGCCCCACCCGATCAGCGCGATCGCCCCGGAGATCGCCGCGATGACGAGCAGGCGCAGCAGCGGATCGAGCGCGCGCCGGGAGACGGCCAGCAGCACGGCCATGATGGTCAGCGTGAACGCGGCGTAGCCCAACAGCAGGGTGTAGAACAGCGCGGCGCCACCGAGGAAGATGCCGACCGCGACGACGGCCGCCCAGCCGCCGGCCCGGGTTTTACCCCGCAGACCCGACCAGGCGAGCACGAAGACGGGCGGTAGCAGCACGGTGATGATGGCGGCGTAGGGCTCGGCGGGGGAGTAGGCGAGCGCGGCGGCGGCGGTGGCGGTGGCGACGACCAGTGCGTACTCGAAACGCACCATCGCGGACCACAGCACCAGCGCGAGCACGATGGCGACGGTGATCGACAGGATCGACCACGGCTTGAACATCTCCCAGGCCGGGGTGCCGGTCAGCGCGGCGAGCCGGCCGCCGATCCAGAACCAGCCCGGCGGGTAGTACGGCGGTAGACCGATGTAGGTCATGTCGTGCAGGCTCGCCGAGTCCGTCAGCCGGGTCAGGTATTCGGTGCGGAACTGCTGGTCGACGGAGATGCCGAACAGGTAGAGCTTGGTGGCCCCCAGCGGCATGGCCAGCGTCACCACGGAGAAGGCGGCGAGGAAGAGCACCGCGCCGACGCGGGCCACGGTGCGGCGGCCGCGCCGCCACACCAGTCCGGCGGCGAGAAGGCCTGTCAGGCAGACGACTTGGCCGACGGTGGTGAGCGCGTGCAGCTGATTGGAGGAGTTGTAGGCGGGCCACTCGACGCGCGCGATCGCAGCCAGGCTGATCACCGCGACCAGGGCGGCGAGGACGGTCGCAACGACCATCTGGCCGAGCACGGCCAGGGCGCTGCGCATCAGATGGGCAGCTTGCGGAAGATTGGACGGGGGATGTGGCGCAGCACCACCATCACGTAGCGGAAGGCGCCGGGCGCCCAGACCAGATCCTTGCCCTTGGCCGAGGCGGTGACCGCGAGCTCGGCGACGTACTCCTTGTCGACGGTCAGCGGGGCTTCCTTGACGTGGGCGCTCATCCGGGTGCGAACCTGGCCTGGCCGGATCACGAGCACGCGAACCCCATACTCGCGCAACGCTTCTCCCAAGCCGAGGTAGAAGCCGTCGAGGCCGGCCTTGGTGGAGCCGTAGACGAAGTTGGACCGCCGCACGCGTTCGCCGGCCGCGGAGCTCATCGCGATGATCTGCCCGGAACCCTGGGCGCGCATCTTCTCACCGAGCAGCACGCCGACCGACACCGCCGCGGTGTAGTTGATGTCGGCGATCTGCACGGCCTTGCGCTGGTTCTGCCAGAGTTCCTCGGCGTCGCCGAGCAGACCGAACGCGACGATCGCGACGTCGACGTCACCGTGGGCCCAGGCCTTGTCGAAGACGGCGGGATGGCTGTCGGTATCGACGGCGTCGAAGTCGATGACCTCCACCGCTTTTGCGCCGGCTTCCTGCATCTGGGTCTGCGCGGCATCGCGAAGCGGGTCGCCGGGCATGCAGGCGAGGATCACCCGGGCTTTGGCGTTGCGCAGATAGCGCGCGCAGATCGCCAGCCCGATCTCGGAGGTGCCCCCGAGGAGCAGGATGGTCTGGGGATTGCCGGTGGCATCAAACACCATTTAGAGGAGCTCCAGTCGTCGAGCCATGTCGGAGGCGAAGACGCCGTCGGGATCTACCTTGCGGCGCAACGCGATCCATTCGTCGATGCGGGGATACATCGCGTGGAAGGTCTCGGCGGTGGTGCGGGAATCCTTGGCGGTGTAGAGCCGTCCGCCGAATTCGAGCACCCGCTGGTCGAGGCCGTTGAGGAACTCGTTGAGGCCTGCGGTGATCGGGAAGTCCACGCAGACGTTCCAGCCGGGGATCGGAAAGCTGAGCGGCGCTTGGTTTCCCGGTCCGAACAGCTTGAACACGTTGAGGAACGAGTAGAACCCGGACCGCTGGATGTCGACGAGGATCGCCTTGAACTCCTCGACGGCGTCGGTGGGGACGACGAACTGGTACTGGCTGAAGCCGGAGGATCCGTAGGCGCGGTTCCACTCTCCGAACATGTCGAGGGGGTGGTAGAACTGCGTCAGGTTCTGGACCTTGCCGCGGTAGGTGCCCGACTTGCGGTACCAGAGCTCGCCGATCGGCATGAACGTGTATTTGTTGGCCAGCCCGTTGGGGAAGATGTCGGGCAGCGTGAGCAGTTGCGGCGCATCGAATTTCAGAGGGTTCTTCTGAAGCTTTTTGGGCAACTGGTCGAGGGTGGCCAGCGAGCCGCGGGAGATCGCGGCGCGGCCCAGCTTCGGTGGGGCGCTGATGGCGTCGAACCACGCGCTGGAATAGGTGTAGTTGTCCTCCGTGCCGTCGCTGTGGAAGGCGATGGTCTCGTCGAGGCTGTGGGTGACGTCGCCGTCGGCGATGAAGTAGGCCGTCTCGGTAGGCGTCATCGCGACGGTGGCGCGCAGAATGATGCCGGTCAGTCCGTTACCACCGACGGTGGCCCAGAACAGGTCGCTGTCGGAGCCGGTCGGGGTGAGCGTGCGGACCCGACCGTCGGCGGTCAGGAGGTCCATCGAGCGGACGTGGTTGCCGAAGCTGCCGGCGCTGTGGTGGTTCTTGCCGTGGATGTCGCAGGCGATGGCGCCGCCGATGGTGACTTGGCGGGTGCCGGGCAGCACGGGAACCCACAGGCCCAAGGGCAGCGCGGCGCGCATCAGCTGGTCGAGGTTCACGCCGGCGTCGACGTCGACGGTGGCGTCGTCGGTGTTGATCGAGTGGATGCGGTTGAGCGCATTCATGTCGATGACGAGGCCGCCGCCGTTCTGGGCGTTGTCGCCGTAGGAGCGGCCGAGGCCGCGGGCGAGAACGCCGCGGTCGGACTCCTGCGCGGCGCGGGTGACGGCCTGGACGATCACCTCCGGATCCGGCGTCGACAGCACCTGCGCGACCGTCGGGGCGGTGCGGCCCCAGCCGGAAAGGCGCTTGGTGGTGGTCGGGAACTCGGTGCGAAACATCGTCACAGAGGGTACCGCCTGCGGCGGTCCGGCTAGCGCAGCCGGAAGATGACCGCGCGCTGCACGATGAAGTTGATCACCGTCGCGGTGCCCTGTGCGATGACGAAGGCCACCGGCACGCGCCACGGCTGGTCCTCGAACCGCATGTAGAAGACGTAGTTGATGCCGACCTGGACGGCGTAGGTGACGGCGTAGAGGGCGACCACCGCGATGAAGCGGGCGCGGCTCGGCGGCGCCTGGAACGTCCAGCGCCGGTTGATCAGGTAGGCCGTCGTCGTGCCGGCGATGAAGCTCAGGGTCTTGGCGATGTTGACGTGCAACCCCGCGGCGAGCAGCGCGACGTAGAGGCCGAAGTCGACGATCGCGGAGAGCCCGCCGGTCACGACGAAGCGCCAGATCTGCGTCGTCAGGCTCAGCTGCGGTGACATCGGGGGCTCGGCCACCGGGGCAGCTTACGGGCTGGCGGTCACCGTCCGCTGCCGCGGCGGCTGGTGGCGGGCGCGATGCGGGCGACGCCGCGCAGCAGCCAGGGGGTGCGTTTGGCGACCGTCGCGGCCGCGCGATCGGAGCGGCGCATGGTCTTGCGGGGTCCCGGGGTGGCCGCGGACACCAGACGTGCTTCGGAGGATCCGGCACCCGGACCGTGGCGGTCGACCGCGAGCAGCTGCCACGTGCCGGGCACGCCCTTGAGTTCGGTGCTGCCGCGGTCCTCGAAGCCCGTGCCCGAGCCGACGACCAGATCCCGCACGGTGCGCGAGACGAGGATCTCGTCTGCGCCCGCCCGGTCGACGATGCGTGCGGCGATGTGCACGGCGATGCCGCCCAGGCTGTCGTCGCCGAGTTCGCATTCGCCGGTGTGGATGCCGGCGCGGATCTGCAGGCCGACGCTGCGGGCGCCGTCCCGGAGGGCTTCGGCGCAGCGGATCGCCTGGGTCGGCCCCTCGAAGGTGATGAGGTGGCCGTCGCCGGTGCTGTCCAAGACCGTGCCGCCGAATCGTTGCGTCAGCTCGTGGGTGATCTCGTCGAAACGGCGTAGCAGCGCACGCCACCGTTCGTCGCCGATCGCGGCGGCCCGGCTGGTGGAGGCGACGATGTCGGTGAACAGCACGCTGCGCAGCGCCCGACGGGTCAGCGACGGCGCGGCATGGCTGCCGGTCAGGAACTCCTCGACCGTTGTGAGGATCGTGTCGGGATCGCTGAGCCAGGGGACGTGGTCCCTGCCATCGACTTCGAGCAGCTGGGCGCCGGGGATGTGCGCGGCCAGGTAGCGCCCTTCCTGGACCGGGATGACTTCGTCGCGGGCGTGGATGACCAGGGTGGGCACGCTGATGGTGGGCAGGATGGCGCGCACGTCGAGACGGAACACCGCCTCCAGCGCCACACGCGCCATGCCCGGGCTGGCGCTCATGCGTTCGACCATGCCCAGTTGGCGCAACGACCGGACGGAGGGCAACAGGGCCTTGGTCGCTTCACCGCTGCCCCACTCAGTGCCTGCGGCGCGTGCCCAGGACTGCCAGCGGGCGAGCTGGGGGACCGACGGCGTGAACTCCTCGCCCAGTTCCGTCACCAAGCGCGCCCGTAACTCGACCGGGTCGACCTCGAGATCGTCCCAACCGGTGAAGCCGAAATACGCGAATGTCCCGGTGAGGACCAGCGCCTGTGTGCGTTCGGGGCGGGTGGCGGCGAAGAAGATCGACGAGGGGCCACTCTCGCTTCCTCCGAACAGCACCGCCTTGTCGAAGCCGACCGCGTCCATCACGGCCTCGATCTCGGCCGCACGATCGTCGAGGGTGCGCACCCGGGGAACCGGATCGGACACCCCGACCCCGGCTTTGTCGAACAGCAACACGCGGCTGAATGTGCCGAGCCGCTCCATGAACGCGACGCATTCGGGCACCGTCCACACCAATTCGACATGGCTGACGAACGACCCGACGAACACGAGGTCGATCGGCCCGTTTCCGAACACCTGATAGGCCAGGCTCAGACCGCCGCAAGATGCGTACGACGTTTCCGGCACAGTCCTGACCATACGGTTTCCCGGACGTCGCGCACCGGCTTTGGAGCAGCCACTCAGAAGGGTGGTGGGTCGTCGCCATAGTCGGGTGGGGGTGTGCCGGTGGTGTCGTGTTGTCGAGTTTGGCGTTTGGCGTTGCGCTCGGCGGTGGCTTGCGCGTCGGCGTTGCGCTCGTGTTGGCGTTGGAGGGCGTTGAGTTCGCGTTCGCGGGTGATGTAGGCGGCGCGGTTCTGGGTGCGGGTGCGTCGTCGGGTGGGCATCATTGAGGTCCGCCCGGGGTGGCGTGGCGGTGTGGTCCCCGATGCCGGTGGTGGGGGTCCGGTGGTGGTGTTCCAGGACGGGAACAGCAGTGTTGAGAACGGTTTGGTGGTGTAGGTGTGTCCGGTGGGTGTGGTGACCCGCACGGTCCCGTCGGCGGCCTGGGTGTCGGTCCAGCCTTCCCAGAACGTTTTCACCAGATGATGTTGGCGGCAATAGCATTTGGTGTTCGAGGCGTGAGTGGCGCCGTACGGGTAGGGCTGGGTGTGGTCGATGTCGGCGAACACTGCGGGCCGGTCGCAGCCGGGGAAGCGGCAGGTCAGGTCGCGGGCGCGGACGAACCGCTCCAGCGCAGCGCAGGGGCGGTAGCCGTCGGTGGCGCCCAGGGCGGCCGGGTCGGTGAGGAACCGCACGGTCGCGCCGTGGGCGATCAACTCGGCCAGCAGCGGCGCAGGCAGGATCGCATTGCGGAAGCCAGGAATCAACGCCGCCGTGCGGCGTGCGGGCGCGGGCTGCGGCGCAGGTTGTGAATCCGGTTGTGGCTTGGCGGGTTCCGGCTCCGGTTCTGGCGCCGGCGCGGGCTGCTCGGCGGGTTCGCCGTGCAGCTGGGGGTCGACGGTGGCGTCCAGCGCGGTGGGCTCGGCGATCACGGTGATCGTGAAACGCGACCCACGACCGTCGTCGAGCTGCGCGGCCGGGCAGTCCGGGGTGGCGCAGCGGCAGG
>NZ_JYNX01000095.1 GCF_001044255.1 Mycolicibacterium chubuense | reverse complement strand
GTGTCCGCGCCCTCGGCGAGCGCGGCGGTGACGGCGACGGCGAACCGGTCGCCGGCGCCGCAGGTGTCCTCACGCACGGATCCGGCGGCCAACGCCGGGGTGCCGACGTGGGTTCGGGTGCCGTCGGCGCCGTACACCCGCGCCCCGCGGGCACCCAGCGTCACGCAGACCGCGTCGGCGTCCCACCGCTCCCGCAGCAGCTCACCGGTGACCCGGTTGCCTCCGCAGAAGTGGTGCGCCTCAGTCTCGTTCGGCGTCACCAGGCGGCAGCCGGCGACGGGTTCGGCACCGCGCGGGTGCGGGTCCCACACCACCGGGGTGTGCGCGGCGGCGGTGCGCAGTGCGTCCCGCAGCGCCGGAAGCGCCGCCACTCCCCTGCCGTAGTCCGCCACGCAGATCGCGCCGGCGCGCGCCAGCACCTCGGCGGCCGCCTGCGGCAGCGGGCCCGGCACCGGTGCCGCGTCCCCGCGGTCGATGCGCAACACGGACTGCCCGCCCGCACGCACCCGGGTCTTGCTGACCGTGGAGCCGCGCATCGGCAGCGCGACCACCCGCACGCCCGAGGAGGCCAGCAGCTCGGCGAGTTGCCTGCCTGCCGCGTCGTCGGCGATGCCGGTGATCAGCACGACGTCGTCGTGGGTGCGGGCGGCCAGCACCGCGGCCAGACCGGCGCCGCCGGGCCGGTGCCATCCCCGTTCGACGTCGACCACCGGCACGGGCGCTTCCGGGCTGAGTCGTGTTGCGCTGCCGTCGATGTCGATGTCCAGCAACGCGTCGCCGACAACGACCAGCGGGGTGCTGGTCATGAGCGCACCGGCCCGAGGATGCGCTCGTCGACCGCCATGCACAGCGCGTGGACGAGGAGCAGGTGCACCTCCTGCACGGTCGCGGTCGACGGTGCCTCCACACAGATGGCCTCCGCGCATGTGGCGGCCAGCGGATTGGGCGCGGGCCCGGTCAGCGCCCAGGTGGTCATGCCGATCTCGTGGGCGGCCTTGACCGCGGTCAGCACGTTGTGGCTGGTCCCGCTCGTCGACAGGGCCACCAGGACGTCGCCGGGGCGGCCGTGCGCCCGGACGCCGCGGGCGAAGATCTCGTCGCCGCCGTAGTCGTTGACGATCGCGGTCAACGCGGAGGTGTCGGCGTGCAGCGCGATGGCCGACAGCGGTCGTCGCTCGTCCTTGAAGCGGCCGACCAGTTCCGCGGTCAGATGCTGGGCTTCGGCGGCACTTCCGCCGTTGCCGCAGGCCAGCAGCCGGCCGTCGCCGGTCAGCACGTCGGCCAGGTGCAGGCCCCAGGCATGCACCTGGTCGATGTGACCGCTGGTGCGACGTACGGCGCCGATCAGGTCGTCGAAATGCGTTGCGATCATCGGGATCCTCCTCGGTGCGCTGTGTCGTGCACTGCCTCCAGCAGCGCGCTGTCGGTGATGTCGTCGAGGCACGTGTGGCGGTCCAGCGGGCAGGTCCGCGCCCGGGTCGCCCGGCACGGCGCCTGCTGGTCGCCGAGGACGGTGACCGGCACGCCGTAGGGCGCCCACTGCGAGGCGGGCACCACCGGGGCGAACAGCGACACGATCGGCGTGCCCACCGCGGCCGCCAGGTGTGCGGTGCCGGTGTTGGGCGCGACCACCACCCGGGCGGCGGCGAGCACCGCGGCCAGCTCGGTGAACGTGGTGAGCCCGCCCAGGTCGACCGCGCGCCCGGCGGCCACCTCGGCGGTCAGATCGCGTTCGTCGGGTCCGCCGGTGACCACCACGCGGTGCCCGGCGGCGGTCAGGGCGGCGACCATCGCGCGGGCGCGCTCGGCGCCGGGCCGGCGGGCCGGCACGGCCGCTCCGGGGTGGAAGACGACGAAGTCGTCCGACCCGATCCGCTGCCTCGTCTGCGCCGCGATCGACCCGACGCCGGTGACCCGCAGCGCCCCGGTGTCCCCATCGGGCAGCCTGCACCCCGCCGCCTGGGCCAGCGACAGCGCCCGCAGCGGCTCCGGTACCCCGTCGGGCACCTGGTGGCGCAGGTCGAGCAGGCTGCCCGGGTAGTCGACGCTGATCGCGCCGACCCAGCCGATGTCGGACATCCGGCACAGCAGCGCCAGCGGCAGCGGTGACTGGTGGAACGAGGTGAAGATGTAGGCGCGATCCGGCGCGGTGTCGCGCAGGCGCTTGATCAGGTCGTCGGCGTGGGCCGCGGTGAGTTCCGGAGAGTCGAAATCGACCCAGGGCGCCTGCCATTCGATGATCTCGTCGACGCCGGGCAGCAGCTCGGCGGCGGCCCGGCCGCGGGGGCCGGCGAGCATCACGACCCGGTCGTGCCGCTGGGCCACGGCCCGGATGGCCGGCCCGGTGATGAGGACGTCGCCGGCGCTGTCGAGGCGGGCGACCAGTGCGGTGCTCATGCGCGCAGCACCATGTCGACGGCGGCGGTCAGCGTGGGTGCGACGGCGGCGCGCGGGTGCGAACGGGCCGCGGAGATCTCCTCGACGCGGGTGCGGTCGGTGGGCACCAGGATGGCCCGCGCCCCCGCGTTCAGGGCGGCCTGCACGTCGCCACCGGTGTCACCGATCAGCACGCACCGTTGCGGCGGAACCCCGAGGGCGGCGGCCGCGGCCACCACCATGCCCGGCGCGGGTTTGCGGCAGGCGCAGCCGTCGTCCTCCCCGTGCAGGCACACCTGCCAGCTGTGGAACGGCCCGAGCTGACCCGCCACCTCGGCGTTCACCGCACCCAGCTGCTCCGGGCTGATCAGCCCGCGCGCCACGCCCGACTGGTTGGTGACGATGGCCAGCAGCAGCCCCCGGTCCCGCAACCGGTCCAGTGCGCGCCGGGCTCCGGGCATCGACACCACGCCGCGCGGATCGTTCAGGTAGGGGCCGTCCTGGATCAGGGTGTCGTCGCGGTCCAGCAGCACCGCCAGCGGCGGTTCCGCGCCTGCGGCGCGGTGCTGCCACTCCCCGATCAGCCGGTGCCCGACCGCCAGCGGTGGAATCATGATGCTGCTCAGCATGATCCGGCTGAGCTCGGCGGCGGTGCGGGATCCCCCGCGGTAGCGCCGGAGCGTGAAATCGGCGGCCAGCGCCGTCCAGGCCAGCCCGGCGACCGACGCCGCCCGGGGCCGGCGCGCGGCGAGCGCGAGCAGCGCCCCGGCCGCCGCCGCGGTGGTGGCGGTGTGCGCGGGCAGCCGTCCGTTGCCCTCGCCGATGCGTGCTCGCCAGCGGGGGCCGAACTTGCGCCGCATCAGCGCGTTGTCGCGGTTGCCGGCCTGCACCCGCAGCGACGTCCGCCAGGTCGCCGGCGCGACGGGGTGCTCGCAGCGCCGGTCGCCGACAACGATGCGGTGGCCCGCGGATGTGATACGCAGGGCGATGTCGGAGTCCTCGCGGTAGGCGCGCGGGAAGCGTGCGTCGAAGCCGCCGACCTCGACGAGCACGTCACGCCGGTAGGCCATGTCGGCGGTGATCCACTGGGCGGTGGCCAGCCGCAGCGTGCGCTGCTCGTCGTCGGTGGGCCTGCCGGTGGTCTCGCGGGGCACCTCCAGACGACCCTGCGTTCCCGCCGCACCGGCAGCGTCGGCGGCCGCGAGATCGGCCTCCAGCGCGGAAAGCCATGTCGGCGTGGGCATGACGTCGTCGTCGAGGAAGCACACCCACCGGGTGTCGGCGGCTCGCCAGCCGACGTTGCGGGCGGCCGCGGGTCCGCGGCCGCCGCTCTCGAGCACCTTGACCGTCAGATCGCCGCGCAGCTCGAGGGTCTGTGGCGCGGGGCGGTCGTCGACGACGATCACCTGGGCGGGCCGCGGTCCCTCGCCCCGGTCCAGCGCGGTGATCAACCGCTGCAGGGAGTCCCGGCCGATGGTCGGGACCACGACGGTGACGTCGAGCGTCATCGCGGCCGCCGGATCAGAAAGGGGCCCAGCACGAGAACGTCGATCGGCGCGCTCCCGAAGCACTCCAGTGCGTCGACGGGGCTGTCGACCATCGGCCGGCCCGCCGTGTTGAAGCTGGTGTTGACCAGCACGGGCACGCCGGTCCGCCGGGCGAAGTGCTCGATGGTCGCGTGCAGCAGCGGAAGGCTGTCGTCGACGGTCTGCACGCGTGCGGTGCCGTCGACGTGGGTGACCGCGGGGATGCGCTCGCGCCACGCCTCGGCGACGTCGTGCACGAACAGCATGTACGGGCTCGGGAGCGGTCCGCGGCCGAAGATCTCCGCGGCGCGCTCGGCCAGCACCATGGGCGCGACCGGGCGGAACTGCTCGCGGCCCTTGACGACGTTGAGGCGTTCGAGGTTCTCCAGCCGCCGCGGGTCCGCCAGCAGGGAGCGGCCGCCCAGTGCCCTGGGGCCGAATTCCGCACGGCCCTGGAACCAGCCCACCAGCTGGTTGTCGGCCAGCAGCTCACCGACGGTCTGCGCCAGGTCGTCGGGACGCTCGTAGCGCACCGCGGCGCGCTCGAGGACGGCCTGGATGTCGGCGTCGCTCCACCCCCGCCCCAGCTGCGCCGAGCTCATCGGGGTGATCGGCTCCCCTTCGTCGGCCGCGACGGCCAGCGCGGCCCCCAGCGCGGTTCCCGAATCGCCCGCGGCCGGCTGCACCCAGATGTGGTCGAAGCCGCTTTCGGCGTGAATGCGGGTGTTCGCAACGCAATTGAGGGCGACTCCGCCGGCCAGGCACAGGCTGTCGGTGTCCACCCGCTCGCGCAGCCAGGACACCAGGTCGAGCAGTACCTCTTCGACGACCTGCTGCACACTGCACGCCAGGTCGGCGTGCACCGGTTCGGGCCGGGCCAGCGCCGTGGCGTGCTCGCCCGTGGCGGCGACGCGCACGGGCGCGAAATCCGTCCAGGTGATGGGCTCGGTGCGGAAGCCGCCGTCCGGGCAGGCGTAGACGCGCTCGCGCATCGCCTCGATGAATCGAGGCTCGCCGTAGGAGCCCATCGCCATGACCTTGTACTCGTCGCTGGACCGAGTGAAACCCAGGTGTTCGGTGAGGCTTTCGTAGAGCAGCCCGAGCGAGTGTGGAAGCTCCTGGGTGGCGAGCACATCGAGCTTGTGGTCGCGGTACACCCCGGCGAGCATCGAGGTGCGCTCGCCGCGGCCGTCGACGACGAGCACGGCACTGTCGGGGTACGGCGACGCCAGTGCGGTGGAGGCGGCATGGGCGACGTGGTGGCGGACGTGCCGCACCACCGCCGGGTCCAGGCCCGGCAGCGCCGTGGCCAGGAAGCGGGGCGCCCGCTGCGCGTAGAGGGTTCGCAGGTACTCCCAGTCGCGGTCCAGACCCTCGGTCTGCCCGGAGTCGTCGGCCATCAGCGCCGGGTCGTAGGAGTAGCCGACGGCGTCGAGGTCGCCGGGGTCGATACCGGCCTCCGCGAGGCACCACTTCGCTGCGGCGACGGGCAGTTCCCACGTGGAGAACGGCACCGCCTGCTTGCCGTGCTTGCGGCGGGAGAACCGTTCCTCTTCGGCGGCGGCGACGATTCTGCCGTCGACCACCAGGGCGGCGGCAGGGTCGTGAAAGACCGCGTTGATACCGAGGATTCGCATCGTTTCCTCCTTCGTTCAGGTGGCCTGGGCGGTCGGGACGTCGGCGGCCGCGAGCACGTCGCGGAACCAGTCGACGGTCGCGGCGAGCCCGTCGAGGTAGCTGACGGCCGGCTCCCAGCCGAGCAGTTCGCGGGCCTCGGTGATGTCGGGGCATCGCCGCCGTGGGTCGTCGGTGACGGCAGGACGGTGCTCGATCGGCACGTCCGCGCCGGCCAGATCGCGGATGATCTCTGCGATCTCGCGCACCGGCAGTTCGACGGGATTGCCGATGTTGACCGGTCCGGTCACCGGGTGTGCCGCCAGCGCGATCAGTCCGGCGACGGTGTCGTCGACGTAGCACAGCGAGCGGGTCTGGGTGCCGTCACCGGCCACGGTCAGTGGCGACCCGCTCAACGCCTGCTGGCAGAAGGTGGGCACGGCCCGCCCGTCGTCGGGGCGCATCCCGGGCCCGTAGGTGTTGAAGATCCGCGCCACGCCGATGTCGGTGCCGTGGTCGCGGTGATAGGCGAACGCGAGCGCCTCGGCGTACCGTTTCGCCTCGTCGTAGACGCTGCGCGGACCGATGGGGTTGACGTTGCCCCAGTAGCTTTCGCGTTGCGGATGCTGCAGAGGGTCGCCGTACACCTCGCTGGTCGACGCCAGCACCAGTCGCGCCCCGCAGCGGTCGGCCAGGTCGAGCACGGTCGTGGTGCCCAGCGCGCCGGTGCGCAGCGTCTGCAGTGGCAGCCGCAGGTAGTCGGGCGGCGACGCCGGCGAGGCCAGATGGAAGATCGCGTCGAAGTCCGTGTCGGCCCACGGCTGCGGCAGTGCCGCGGTGATGTCGTGCTGCACGAACTGAACACCGGACGGCAGGTCGGCGAACCGCGGGGCGCTGGTGGACAGATTGTCCACACACACCACCTGCCTTCCGGCGGCGGCCAGCGTGGCGCACAGGTGCCGGCCGAGGAAGCCCTCACCGCCGGTGACCAGGACCCGGCCGAACCGCGTTTCGGCCGGGCCGCTCCGGGTAGCACCATCGGCCATGACTTCAGAGCCGCGAGGGGCCCGCACGTCGTTCGTCATCGCCAGCCGGAACCGCTCCGCCGAGTTGGCCACGGTGCTGCGTCTGCTGCTCGACACGACGAACTCTCCGATCATTCTGGTGGACAACGCCTCCGAGGACGACTCGGTGGCCATGGCGCGACGCATCGCCGCCGGCTCGGCAGGCCGGTTGACGGTGATCGAGCTCGACGAGAACCTCGGTGCGGTCGGCCGCAATGTCGGGGTGGCCGAGGCGTCGACGCCGTACGTCGCGTTCTGCGACGACGATTCCTGGTGGGACCCGGAATCGATCGGGCTCGCCGAAACGCTGTTCGACGCGTACCCCACGCTGGCGGTGCTCGCCGCGCGCACGCTGGTGATGCCGGGCGAGCGGGAGGACCCCATCGTGGCCGACCTGGCGACCAGCCCGCTGGGACACGACCCGGCGCTGCCGGGACCGTCCGTCCTGGGATTCCTGGCGTGCTCCTCTATCGTGCGGGCGTCGGCGTTCGAAGCGGTCGGCGGGTTCTCGCCGATCATCCACTTCCGCGGCGAGGAGACCCTGCTGGCCTGGGACCTGGCTGCCCACGGCTGGGACCTGTGCTTCTGCGAACGGCTCACGGCGTTCCACCAGCCGTCGGCCACCCGGGGCACCACGGCCGCGCAGGATGCTCGGACGATGCGCAACGCGGTGCTGACCACCTGGCTGCGGCGGCCGCTGTGGCACTGCGTGCGCGCCGGCGCGACGTTCGTGCGGGCCGCCGCGGGCGACCGTGACCACACGGCCGCGCTGGGCGAGGCGCTGCGCGCGCTGCCGGCGGTGATCGCCGCCCGCCACCGGCTGCCGGCCGACACCGAGCGGTGCCTGCGCGTGCTCGAAAACGCCTGAGCGGTCACGACACCGACCCCGCCATGCGGTCGTAGACCGCTGCCGTCTCCTCGGCAACGCGCTGCCACGAGTAGCGCTGCTGGACCCGCGCGCGGCCCGCGCGGCCGAGTGCGGCGCGCAGGTTTCGGTCGGCCAGGATCGGGGTGATCGCGTCGGCGCAGCGCCGCGGGTCGCGCGGTGGCACGAGGCGCCCCGTCCCCTCGTCGACGACCGTGTCGAGCATGCCGCCCACCGCCGACGCGACGACCGGTACCCCGCACGCCATCGCCTCGAGGGGGACGATGCCGAACGGCTCGTACCACGGGGTGGCCGCGACGACGTCGGCGGATCGCAGCAGCATCGGCATCTCGTCGCGCGCGATCGCCCCGTACAGGTGCACTCGATCGGCCACCCCGCACTGGCCGGCGACGGCATTGAGGCGCTGAGCCTCGGCGTCGGAGTCCAGCTCGGATTTGTCCGGGCCCCCGACGATCACGAGCTCGGCAGTGGGCAGCTGCGGCATCGCGCGGATGACCGTCTCGAATCCCTTGCGCGGCACCAACCGGCCGACCGAGACGATGCGCTGCGGCTTTCCGCGGGTCGCGGCGGGCCCGATGTGGCAGAACTCGGTCGGGTTCACCCCGCACGGCACCACGGACATCGCGGACTGGTCGCGCCCCATCCGCCGCAGTTCGGCGACCTCGTCGGTGCAGGTGGCCGCGACCCAGTCGACCTTGCGCGCCAGTTCGGTCTCCAACCGGATGCGCTCGTCGGGACTGGTGTCGTCGCGGCCCTGATGCCGCCGCTTGACCACGCCGAGCGCATGGAAGGTCTGCACCACCGGGACGCCGCGGCGGCGGGCGGCCCGCAGAGTGGCCAGTCCCGACATCCAGAAGTGCGCGTGCGCCACGTCGGGCCGCCATTGCTCCCACTGCTCGGCCAGGAAGTCCCCGAATGCCGGCATGTATTGCAGCAGATCGTCTTTGGGGAGCTTTCTCGGCGGTCCCGCCGGCACGTGCACCACCGTGTATCCGTGTTCGGTGTCGACGCGGTCGAGCAGGTCGGTGTCGTCGCGCCGGGTGTACACCACGACCTCGTGTCCCTGTGCCGCCAATGCGGCCGACAACTCCGCGACCGCCACGTTCTGACCGCCTGCGTCGACGCCGCCGAGCAACGCCAGGGGGCTGGCGTGTTCGGATACCATCGCGATCCTGCGTCGTGACTTCTGCGCGCTCATTCGCACACCTCCTCGATCAGGCGGTCCCAATCGGCGTGGAAGCGATCGAGGCCGAAGTGGGCCAGGGCGTGTTCGCGTGCCGCTTTCCCCGCGACTTCCGCGGCGGCGGGGTCGGAGACGAAGCGTGCGAGCGCGTCGCCGAGCACCGATCGATCGGCACTGACCACACCCGCTTCGGGTGGCACCGCGAGCGGGGCCATCGTCGAGGCGACAGCCACCACGGGCATGCCCGCGCACATCGCCTCCAGCAGCGACAGTCCCAGCGACGTCCACCGGGCGGTGTGCAGATACACCCTGCGGCGCGCCACCTCGTCGAGCACCGCCGAACCCGAGATGTCACCCCGGCCGGAAACCGCACCGGCGCAGCGGGGGTCGTCGTGGAGGCCCTCGGTGCCCATGCCCCACACGTCGATCGGCGCGTACCGGCTCAACGGCGCCAGCAGGTCGGCTCCGACCGTGCGCCAGCGCCGCACCGGCTCGTTCATCATCGCCGCCGCGGCCGCGATCTCTCCGGTGTACAGGCTGCCCCGGTCGGCCACCCCGTGGCCGATGACCCGGGTCGGCGCGGATCCGTTGTCCCACATCAGCTCGTTGAACTCGGTGACGTGTACCAGGGGGATGTCCGAACGCTCGGCCAGGGGATGCATGCTGTCGACGGCGTACGGCCGCGGCGCATTGTGCTCGACGTACACCGCGGGGACGTCGGCGCCGGGCCTGCGGCCGAGAAGCCGGGTGGCGAGTTCGAGGTCGGCGGGCCGCTGCAGCACCACCAGGTCGATGTCGGCGTCGGCCAGGTTCTCGACACGAATCTCGCTGGCCTGCGGCCATGTTCGACCGGCCAGCCCGCGCCCGTCGGCGCCGCGGTCGGCGTCGACCGGGATCAGATAGCGGTGCCTACCCGCCACGAACGACTCCGTCCACGAACCGTGCACGTGCCAGATCAGCACGTTGCGAGGTACCAGAAGCGACGGCATGAGGCGCGAAATACCCTTAAGAGAATTCACCAAACAAGAAACGTCGGGAAAAGTTGCGACCGTCGTGAGCAACGAAAACGGCACGCCAACAGGGGAATTGGCGCAGCACCGCCCGCGCCGGGGTGTCGGTGCCCGCGCTCAGGCCGTGACCGTGGTGGCACGCCGCGCCGCCGCGTCGTACACCACCTCGGCATCGGTGGCGACACGGTCCCACGAGTAGCGCGAGCGCGCGCGGGCGCGCCCGGCTAGCCCCATCCCCTGCCGCAGCACGTTGTGCGCCAGCATCGAGCGCACTGAGCGGCTCAGCGCGACCGTGTTGTCCGCGGGTATCAGCAACCCCGTCACCTCGGAGATGACCGCGTCCCGCGGTCCACCGGTCTCGGTGGCGATCACCGCGGCACCACAGGCCATCGCCCGCAACACCGTTCGCGTGTCCGGGTCGTACGGCGCCGGGCAGACCGCGACGTCGGCGGACCGCAACCAGGAGGCGATCTCACGGTCGTCGGTCGTGGTGACGGTCTGCACGCGACCGCTCACCCCGAGACGTTCCGCGATGACGCGCACCCGCCGGTTGTCGTGGTCGGTACCGCCGTCGCCGATGAGCACCAGGTCGGCGGCCGGCAGCGACGGCAGGTTCCCAAGTAGCTGATGAAGGCCCTGCGCGGGTGAAAAGTCCTGTGCGAGGCCGACAATGCGATGGCGCTCTGGACCGCGTGGTGCGACGTCGCCGTCCACGCTGTGGGCGTCGACGTCGACGCCGGAGGGCACCACGCTCACCCGGGCGCGGGGGCATCCCCTCCGGATGACCTCGTGCATCTCGTCGTTGCACGCCGTGGTCACCAGGGTGGCGTTGCGCGCCAGCAGCGTCTCCAGCTTGACGCCGGTGCTGTGCGTCGCCCGCGCGTCCCCGAGGTGATGGAAGGCCTGCACGATCGGCACCGGTCGCTGCTTGGCGGCCAGCTGCGCGGCCATGCCGTACGCCCAGCCGTGGCAGTGCACGGCGTCGGGCGGGTCCCCGCTCCAGTCGTCGATCAGGAACCGGCCGATGTCGCCGATCATCGGCATCAGATCCTCGGCGCTTCTGTCGTCCGCCGATTCCCCCGGAAGGGGAAGCACACGGTAGCCGCCGCTCGCCACGCCGGCATCGACCCGCGAGGCGGTGAGCACGCGCACGTCGTGCCCCCGCCGTGTCAGCGCTGCCGCCAGGCTCGCCAGGTCGTAGGTGCCCGGGGCCATCGGGACGCGGCCGGGCAGATCGCCCACTATCGCCAGCCTCATGAGTGTGGAGAGTCCCGCCGCAGTAGGCGCCAAACGCAACGACCGCGAGCACTTCGCTCAGCGGACCGGACTATTCGCGCCGTGGACGACGGGATCGGTCGATCGGGGAATGCCTCCGCGGGATCGGGGTACTGCCCTGGAAATGTGCCTGCGCCGGAAATCCCCGGATGACTGACCACCATGACCTGGTGATCTCGGCGGGCCGAACGTCGGGTGTCACGGTCATGGCGATCACCGGCACGTTGGACAGCCGGACCTACCGCCGGATACGCGACAGCGTGATCGAGGCCGCGGTGACGGGGCTGACGGCGGTCATCGTCGACGTCAGCCGGCTCGACGCGCCCGCGGTGAGCGCGTGGACCGCGTTCACCAGCGCGCGCTGGCATGTCCTGACCTGGCCCGCCGTTCCCGTTCTGCTCGTCTGCGACAGCGAAGTCGGGCGCGCGCGGATCCGGCGCAGCGGGGTCACGCGGTATGTGCCCGTCCTCGGTGACCGGGCGGCCGCGGTCGCCGCGGTCGGCGACGATCACCGACGCCGCCGGCGCGCCCAGACCCAGTTCGACGCGACGCCGTCGAGCATGCGCGCCGCGCGCCAATTCACCGCCGACTGCCTCACGGCCTGGGCGCTCTCGGACATGGTCCTCACCGCGTCGACGGTGGTGACGGTGTTCGTCGAGAACGTGCTCACGCACACCCTGAGCAGGCCGGTGGTGCTCGTGGAGACCGTCGACGACGTCGTGACCGTCGCGGTCAGTGACTCCGATCCCCGGCCGGCGGTACGTCAGGAGGCGCCGAAGACCGGCGCCCACACCGTCTCCGGCCTCGCCGTGGTCACGGCGGTCAGCCGTGCCTGGGGCTGCAGCCCCACGGCGGGGGGGAAGACGGTGTGGGCGTTACTCGGTCCTGAGAACCGCCTCTGACCTCAGCGCAGGTCGAACCGGTCGTTGTTCATCACCTTGACCCAGGCTGCGACGAAGTCCTCGACGAACTTGCCCCGGCTGTCGTCCTGCGCGTACACCTCGGCGATGGCGCGCAGCACGGAGTTCGAACCGAACACCAGGTCGTTCGCCGTGGCCGTCCACTTCAGGTCACCGGTCGCCCGGTCGAATCCCTCGTAGACGTTCTCGGTCGCCTGCGACGGCTTCCACTGCGTGCTCATGTCGAGCAGATTGGTGAAGAAGTCGTTGGTCAGCGCGCCCGGCGTCTGGGTGAAGACGCCGTGCTTGCTGCCGCCGTGGTTGGCACCGATGACCCGCAGGCCGCCGACGAGGGCGGTCATCTCCGGTGCGGTCAGGTCCAGGAAGTACGCCTTGTCCACCAGCAGCTGCTCCTGCGGCGTCTTGTCCCCGGGACGCGCGTAGTTGCGGAACCCGTCGGCCTTGGTCTCGAGCACCGCGAACGATTCGACGTCGGTGTCCTCCTGCGACGCGTCGGTGCGTCCGGGGGCGAAGTGCACGTCGATCTCGTAACCCGCATCCTTGGCGGCCTTCTCGACCGCCGCGGAACCCGCCAGCACGATCACGTCGGCCAGCGAGATCTTCTTGCCGCCCGACGCCGAGGCGTTGAAGTCCTGCTGGACCTTCTCCAGTACAGGCAGCACCCTGTCCAGCTCGGACGGCTCGTTGACCTCCCAGCTGCGCTGGGGCTCCAGGCGCAGCCGTGCCCCGTTGGCGCCGCCGCGCTTGTCGGTACCGCGGAAGCTGGCGGCCGCCGCCCATGCCGTCTTGACCAGCTGGGGCACTGACAGCCCCGAGGACAGGATCGTGCTCTTCAGCGACGCGACGTCGGCCTCGTCGACCAGCTCGTGGTCGACGGCCGGAACCGGGTCCTGCCAGACCTGCGGCTCGGCGACCCACGGTCCGAGGTACCGGCTGACGGGCCCCATGTCACGGTGCATCAGCTTGTACCAGGCCTTGGCGAAGGCCTCGTTCATCTCCTCGGGATGGTCGAGCCAGCGCCGGGTGATCTGGCCGTAGATCGGGTCGACGCGCATCGAGACGTCGGTGACCAGCATCGTGGGCTTGCGCGGCGGTCCGCCGAACGGATCGGGGATGATCGCCTCGGCGTCCTTGGCCTCGAACTGCCAGGCGCCGGCCGGACTCTTGGTCAGCTCCCACTCGTAGCCGTACAGCAACTCGAGGTAGGCGTTGCTCCACGTCGTCGGCGTGGTGGTCCACACCACCTCCAGACCGCTGGTGATGGTGTCGGGGCCCTTACCGGAGCCGAACGGGCACTTCCAGCCCAGGCCCTGATCCTCGATCGGAGCGCCCTCGGGCTCGGGTCCCATCCCCTCGTCCGGTCCGGCGCCGTGGGTCTTGCCCAGCGTGTGACCGCCGACGATCAGCGCGGCGGTCTCCTCGTCGTTCATCGCCATCCGGCCGAACGTCTCGCGGATGTCGTGTGCCGCCGCCAGCGGATCCGGCTTGCCTTCCGGCCCTTCGGGATTCACGTAGATCAGGCCCATGGTGGTGGCACCGAACGGCTCGGCCAGCTTGCGGTCGCTGTCGTTGGTTCCGCCGTACCGCTTGTCGGTGCCCAGCCAGGTGTCCTCCTGGCCCCACAGCATCTCCTCGGGCTCGAAGATGTCCTCGCGGCCGAATGCGAAGCCGAAAGTCTGGAATCCGGCGGACTCCAGCGCGGCGTTGCCGGCGAAGGCGATCAGGTCGGCCCAGGAGATCTTGTTGCCGTACTTGCGCTTGATCGGCCACAGCAGCCGGCGGGCCTTGTCCAGGTTGGCGTTGTCGGGCCAGCTGTTGAGGGGGGCGAACCGCTGGGAACCCTGTCCCGCGCCGCCGCGGCCGTCGTAGATGCGGTAGGTGCCGGCGGCGTGCCAGCTCATCCGGATGAACAGGCCGGCGTAGCTGCCGTAGTCGGCGGGCCACCAGTCCTGCGAGGTGGTGACGACGTCGATGACGTCGCGCTTGAACGCCTCGACGTCGAGCTTGGCGAACTCGGTCGCGTAGTCGAAGTCCTCGCCGAGCGGGTTGCCCTTGGCGTTCTGCTTGTGCAGCACCGAGACGTCGACCTGCTCGGGCCACCAGTCCTTGTTCGTCAGCGGCGCATGGGCTTTGGGCTCCGGCGCGTCGATGACCGGGTTCTCGCTCTCGCTGTGGCTGTGGGTCTTGGTGTCTGAATGCGGCGGGCGGGCATCGGACGTATCAGAGGACACAACATTCCCTTTCGGTGGTGGATGACGAGCTGATCACGGATGTGATCGGGTCTGCAGGGTGCAGTCGGGGCACAGGCCCCAGAAGATGACCTCGGCCTCGTCGACGTCGAACCCGAGATCGTCCGACGCGGTCAGGCAGGGCGCCTCACCCACGGCGCAGTCCACGTCGGCGACCACACCGCAGGATCGGCACACGATGTGGTGGTGGTTGTCGTTGACGCGGGACTCGTAGCGGGCCAGGTGGCCGGCGGGCTGGATGCGCCGCACCAGACCGGTCGCGGTCAACGCGTTGAGGGCGTCGTAGACGGTCTGGCGGGAGATGTCGGGTTGTTCGTCCCGCGCGGCGTTGATGATGACCTCGGTGTCGGCGTGCGGGTGGTGCTCGACGGCGTGCATCACCGCCATCCGGGGGCGGGTCACCCGCAGCCCCACTGACTTGAGCGCGTCCGCGTACTGAGGATCGTCGGCCATCGCTTCGATCTTGGTCCCTTTTCTGGATGGGATCAAGTTTTTCCGAAAATCAGTTGGCCACAATCCGTCACAGCGTCACGTCACGTGATCACGGCTGCCGAAGGCCGACTGATCGTGGCTCCGGGGCGGCACCGGAGGGCGTGCCGCCGGCCGGCGCGCAGACCCGCGCACCGACGAGCATCGCCACGAACGCCGCGAGCGCGACCCACCCCCATCCGGCGAGCCCGAATTTCGCGGTGAGCACGAGCGCCACCCCGGCCGCGCAGACCAGTGCCCCGGTGACAGCGGCGCGCGCGCCGCGCGCCCGCACGGGCGCGTCCCACCACGGCAACCGGCGGTGCTCCAGCGGGGAGAGCAGCACGAAGAACACACTCATCACGGCCGCGAACACGACGCCGCGCAGGGCCAGCAGCGTCCAGAAGTTCGGGGCGTGCACGTCGTAGGCGTCCAAACCGACGGCGTTCAGGCCGAACGTCGCCACCGCGATCGCCGGGATGTGCCAGAGGTACAGCGTCATCGCCCCGGCGTTGCCCGCGGCCACCACGCGCCACACCCGCGGTCGCCGCGCCCAGCGCTGCAGCCCCCGGGCGCCGAGCACGAACGCGCACGACATCCACGTGCAGTGCAGCGCGAGCAGCAGTGTCGGCGGCGACACGTTGGAGACGTGCTCGGCGCCGGTCACCACCAGGGAGACGTCATAGGGTCCGACCGCGGCGAGCAGCACCTGCGCGGCGAAGGCGCAGGCCCCGATCACCGCGGCGACGCGGAGGTCGAGGAGCCGACGGGCGTAGGCCACGCCGAAGAGCACCGGGATCAACCAGACCGCCAGGAAGTTGGAGACGCCCGCCAGCGGATCGCCGCTCGCGAAGCGGGCTGCGTCAGCGAGAGCGGCCGCGACCAGCAGGCCGGCGAGCACGGTCCCCACGGCGCGGCCGGTCCTCAGCCGCGTCAGCACCGGCACGAAGGCGAGCGCCAGGAGGTAAACCCCGAGGAACCACAGCAGTGCCACGCTCTCGCGCCCCACCCGGTCAGCCGACTCCGCCCCGAGCAGCACGCGGATCACGATGAGGCCCGCCGTCCAGGCGGCGAGGTAGACGAACACCGGTCGGCACAACCGCTGCGCCCGGGTGAACAGCCAGGCGCCCCACGGAGTCGCCGCGCGGTACCCGTAGGCGCCCGCCGCGCCGCCGGCCAGGAAGAACAACGGCATCACCTGCGCGAGCCAGGTGACCGGCGCGATGGCGGGCAGCGCGCCGATCAGATTGCCGATGTGCACGCCGCGCTCGTCGACGGTCGCGAGCAGCAGCGCGCAGTGCCCGAACATCACGACGACGAGGGCGCCGATTCGCGCGACGTCGACGGCCCGGTCGCGATCGGGAGTCGTGGTGGTCATGGCGCCAGCATGCCCGCTCGACGGGCCTCGGCGAATGAGTAGTACTACGCCGGTGGGCTCAGGGCAGTGCGCCCAGGAAGACGCTCAGCGGCCCGTTCGACGCTTCGGTCGGGGTCGGTGCCCCGGTCGGCACCGTCGCGGTCGGCGTCGTCCCGGCGGCCACGGGCACGGGGGCGACGACCGCCTGCACCGGACCGGCGGCCAGTTGCGAGCCCGTGAGGTGGGGTTCGCCGATCATGGTCGAGAGGGTCTGCGGTTCGCCGGCGGTGATGCCGGCCGCGGCGGCGGTGGCGGCCGGGACCTCTTGGACGTCCTGCACGGTGGCGACCTGCGGTACGGCCGCGCTCGACGGGGTGTCGCCCGAGTCGGTGGCACTCGGCAGGCCGGCGGTCGGCAGGCTGGCGCTCGGCAGGCTGGCGGTCGGCACGGCGGTGTCGACGCTCGCCATCGTCGAAGCTTCGGGCGTCTCCTCGGGGCTGACCGTCGCCACCTCGACGGCTGTCGGCGGGGCCGCCTCGACGGACTGGGCAACGGGTGCGGCCACGGGAGCCGCCGGGGCCGGCGGCGCGACCGGTGGGGCCGCGGCGGGTGCGGGTGCCGGTGCGGCGGCGTCGGTCACGGGCGTCGTCGAGGAGAAGCCACCGGTCAGCGCGTAGATGCCGACACCGGCGACCACGGCCACGCCGGCCGCTGCGGCAGCGCCCATGGCGACGGGCACCCGCGAGACGAGGCGGACGAGCATGTTGCGGTGGTCGTCACCGTGCAGATCGGCCCGGGCAGCGCCGTAGGCGAGGACGAGGTGCGGCGCGATGTGGCGGGCGGTGCGGTTGCGCCCCTCCCGCGCCGCGTCCTGGGACACGGTCTCGACGGTCTCGAAGCCGAACAGACGCAGCTTGGTGCGCAGCCTGATCCCGTGCGCACGGGCGTCCTCGCTCCACGTCATCCGGACACCGTCGATGTCTCGTTCGCTTTGCAGGGCGAACGTCTGGATGCTGCGGGCCGCCGCCCTGGCTATCTCGTTCGCCGAGTCCAGGGTGACCACCTCATCGGCGAGGATGGTGCCGTCCTTGGTGTCGACGAGCGCCCAGACGGCACTCTTCGCCGTCAACGAGAGACCCATAACCACGCGCATAGCTACCCCTAGACGACGGCCGGTGTTGGCCCTTTATCGGCGCGTCTGTGACGGATGTTACTCAGTCCGCAAGGCGGTTTCCCGGATCGTGGCGAAATTGCAATTAACCGTCGCGGCGAATCCGGCGGGATAGCTGATGCGCAGGTCAGCTCGGCAGCGACTCCAGCGCGTCGTTGAAGGTCTTGCTCGGCCGCATCACCGCGGTGGTCTTCTCCCGGTCCGGGTAGTAGTAGCCACCGATGTCGACGGCGTTGCCCTGCGCCTTGTTGAGTTCCGCGACGATGGTCTCTTCCTGCTCGGCCAGCGTCGTGGCCAGCGGAGCGAAATGATCGGCGAGCTCCTGATCCTCGCTCTGGTTGGCCAGCTCCTGAGCCCAGTAGAGGGTCAGGTAGAACTGGCTGCCCCGGTTGTCGAGCTCCCCCGTCTTGCGCGACGGGCTCTTGTCGTTCTCGAGCAGCTTGCCGATGGCGGCGTCGAGCGTCTTGCCCAGGATCGAGGCCTTCTTGTTGCCGGCCTTGTCGCCCATGTCCTCGAAGCTGGCGCCGAGCGCGAGGTACTCGCCCAGCGAGTCCCACCGCAGATGGTTCTCCTCGACCAACTGGTGTACGTGCTTGGGCGCCGAGCCGCCGGCCCCTGTCTCGTAGAGCCCGCCGCCGGCCATCAGCGGCACGATCGACAGCATCTTGGCGCTGGTGCCCAGCTCGAGGATCGGGAAGAGGTCGGTGAGGTAGTCGCGCAGGATGTTGCCGGTCACCGCGATGGTGTCCTGCCCGCGGACCACGCGCTCGAGCGTGTACCGCATGGCCCACACCTGCGGCATGATCTGGATGTGGAGGCCCTCGGTGTCGTGGTCCTTCAGGTATTCCTTGACCTTCTTGCGCAATTCGGCCTCGTGCGGGCGCTCGGTGTCCAGCCAGAACACCGCCGTCATGCCCGACGCGCGCGCCCGGGTGACGGCCAGCTTGACCCAGTCCCGAATCGGGGCGTCCTTGACCACCGGCATGCGCCAGATGTCGCCCTCTTCGACGTTCTGGCTGAGCAGCACCTCGTCGGTGTCCACGTCGACGATGTTGGCGACGCCGTCCTCGGGGATCTCGAAGGTCTTGTCGTGGCTGCCGTACTCCTCGGCCTTCTGCGCCATCAGCCCGACGTTGGGGACGGTGCCCATGGTCGTGGGGTCGAACTGGCCGTTGGTCTTACACCAGTTGATCATCTCCTGGTACATCCGGGAGAACGTCGACTCGGGGTTGACGGCCTTGGTGTCCTTGGTCCGGCCGTCCGCGCCGTACATCTTGCCGCCGAGGCGGATCATCGCCGGCATCGAGGCGTCGACGATCACGTCGCTGGGCGAGTGGAAGTTGGTGATGCCGCGGGCGGAGTCGACCATGGCGAGTTCGGGCCGGTGCTCGTGGCAGGCGTGCAGGTCGTTGATGATCTCTTCGCGCTGCGAGGCGGGCAGTGAGGAGATCTTGTCGTAGAGATCGGACATGCCGTTGTTGACGTTGACCCCGAGCTCATCGAAGAGCGCCTGGTGCTTGGCGAAGGCGTCCTTGTAGAACACCTTGACCGCATGCCCGAACACGATCGGGTGCGAGACCTTCATCATGGTCGCCTTGACGTGCAGGGAGAACATCACCCCGGTCTCGAAGGCGTCCTGCATCTGCTCCTCGTAGAACTCGCAGAGCGCCTTCTTGCTCATGAACATGCTGTCGATGATGTCGCCCTCGTCGAGCTTGACCTCGGGCTTGAGCACGATGGTCTTGCCGCTTGCGGTCTCCAGCACCATCTTGACGGTGCGGGCCTTGTCCAGCGTCATCGATTTCTCGCCGTGATAGAAGTCGCCGTGCTTCATCGTCGCGACGTGGGTGCGCGACGCCATCGACCACTTACCCATGCTGTGCGGGTGCTTCCGCGCGTACTCCTTGACGGCCTTGGGGGCGCGGCGGTCTGAGTTTCCTTCGCGCAGAACGGGATTGACCGCGCTTCCGAGGATCTTGGAGTACCGCTCCTTGATCTTCTTCTCCTCGTCGGTCTTCGCCTCGCCGGGGTAGTCGGGCAGGTCGTAGCCCTTGCTCTTGAGCTCTTTGATCGCGGCGAGCAGCTGGGGCACCGAGGCACTGATGTTGGGCAGCTTGATGATGTTGGTCTCGGGGAACTGGGTCAGCTCCCCCAGCTCGGTGAGGCTGTCCGGCACCCGCTGCTCTTCGGTGAGGCGGTCGGAGAACTCGGCGAGGATGCGGGCGGCCACCGAGATGTCGCGGGACTTGACGTCGATGTCGGCGGCGTGGGCGAAGGCGCGGACCACCGGAAGGAAGGCGTACGTCGCGAGCAGTGGCGCCTCGTCGGTAAGTGTGTAGAAGAGGGTGGGCTGCTCGGCGCTCATGTGGTGGTCTCCCGGCGTCAGTTTCGGTCAGTACTGGGGCACGTCTCGTGGGGGTGTCGACGGCACCGGAGGTGCCTGTCTCGGCGCCTTCTCGATGGCATCGCCACCCTCTGGCGCAGCCTACCGAACGGGCCCGCCCGCGGGACGGGTCACTTCCGCGCAAGGCTTCCCGTTCGGTGGTTGACGTGCCCGACCCGCGGGCATGGAATGGCAGTCATGCAGAAGGTGTCGATCGAAGCCCTGGCCCGCCAACAACTCGAGCGCGCCCTCGCCGGTGGGCGCAACGCGGCCGACACGGTGGTGGGTGGGCACGAGCGCATCCTCCGGCAGACCGTCGTCGGCATGACGGCGGGTTCGGAGATGAGCGAACACGAGAACCCGGGCGAGGCGACCATCTACGTGCTCAAGGGGTCGGTGCGACTGATCGCCGGCGATCAGCAGTGGGACGGCCGCACCGGCGACCTGCTGATGATTCCCGACAGCCGCCACTCGCTGCTCGCGCTCGACGACTCCGCGATCCTGCTGACCGTCGCCAAACGGCCCTGAGTCAGGTGGTCGTGACGGGGTCTTCCGCGCGGGCGTGCCGCCGGTGCACGAACACCCCGAGGGCGACGATCACCACGGCCGACACCACCGACAGCCCGATCGCCTGCTGTTGGTCAGGGTCGAACGCCATCAGCACCAGGATGGCGACGATCGCGACCATCACCACGACGGTCAGGTGGGGGAACAGCCACATCTTCACCGGCGGACGCTCCCCGTCAGCGCGCATGCGGCGACCCAGCACGAACTGACTGGCCGCGATCGCCAGGTAGACGAACAGGGCGACCGCGCCACTCGTGGCCAGCAGGTACCCGAAGATCTTCTCCGGCAGCAGGTAGTTACCGATCACGGCGAGGAACCCCACGGCCGTCGAGGCCACCACGGCCACCCACGGGGCGCCGTTGCGGGCGATCTTCCTGACGGCCCGCGGCGCATCGTGACGCTCGCTGAGCGAGAACAACATTCGCGACGCCGTGTAAAGCGCCGAGTTCAGGCAGGAGGCCACCGCGGTCAGGATGACGATGTCCATGATGATCTTGGAACCGGGGATGCCGATCGCCTCCAGTGTCGACTGGTAGGAGCCGCTGGACAGGGAGTCGTAGGGCATCAGCGCCACGATGACGAAGATCGACCCGATGTAGAACAGCGAGATGCGCCAGATGACGGTCCGCACCGCCTTGCTGATCCCGTGCTGGGGATCGGGTGATTCCGCGGCCGCGATCGTCACGATCTCGGTCCCCATGAACGAGAACATCGTGATCAGCATGCCGGCGATGACGGCGCCGAAACCGTTGGGCATGAAGCCGTCCGGCTGCCAGAGGTGGTCGATGCCGCTGACCTGCGAGTCGGGGATGACGCCGGCGATCGCGGCCACACCGACGCCGATGAACGCGATGATCGCGACGACCTTGATCAGCGCGAACCAGAACTCGAACTCGCCGTAGTTGCCGACACTGGCGAGGTTGGTGATGGTGAGAAGCAGCGTGACGGCCAGCGCCCAAATCCATTGCGCGCCACCGATGAGGTCGGTCAGGATGTTCGCCGCGGCCGTGGCCTCGACGGGGATGACCAGCACCCAGAACCACCAGTACAGCCACCCTATGGAGAAGCCGGCCCAACCGCCCAGGGCGCGGTCGGCGTACACCGAGAAGGAGCCGGTGTCCGGGTTGGCCGTGGCCATCTCCCCCAGCATCCGCATCACCAGCACCACCAGGGTGCCGGCCAGCATGTAGGAGATGAGCACGGCGGGACCGGCTTCGGCAATCGCGTTCGCCGAGCCGACGAACAGCCCGGCGCCGATGATCCCCGCGATCGAGATCATGGTGATGTGACGGGATTTGAGGCTGGTACCCAGCTTGCGTCCGTCGGCTCCGGTCTGCGTAGAGCCTGTTGCGACTTCGCTCACCACACACGCCTTTCGTTCGGCAGATGCGTGCCCCCTTGCACGGAAACAGACCCACAGCTTGCCCACGGCGAGGAAAAACCAAACGCGCCGTGGCCGAACATTGCCCGCGACCACGCCACGCGGCGTTAAGGTGCTGATCGTGCCCGCGAACCTGTTAGCCAACGGCCGTGGCCGCTGGATGGCGGTCGCGGCCTCGCTGGTGATCTCGGCGGGCATGTTCTACGCGCAGGACACCGAGCGGGCGACTCCGGCCGCCCCGGCGTCGGCTCCCCCGGCAGCCGCGCCGTCGAGCGCGATGGCCGCAGCCCCGCCGCCCGCGGCCGAGTTGCTGGCCGCGAGCGCGCCCGTCGATTCGCGGGTGTTCGACCTCTCCCTGCCCCGCGGGGTCGCCCCCGAACAGGGTCTGCAGGTCAAGACGATCTGGGCGGCCCGCGCGATCAGCATGATGTTCCCGGAGATCACGACCATCGGGGGCTACCGGCAGGATCCGCTGAAGTGGCATCCCAACGGGCTGGCCATCGACGTGATGATCCCGAACTACCACTCCAAGGACGGCATCGATCTCGGCAACCAGATCGCCGGGTACGCGCTGGCGAACGCGAAGCGCTGGGGGGTGCTGCACGTGATCTGGCGGCAGGCCATCTACCCCGGCATCGGCGCGCCGAGCTGGACGGCCGACTACGGCAACGAGACCGCCAATCACTTCGATCACGTGCACATCGCCACCAACGGCGGCGGCTACCCGACCGGACGGGAGTCCTATTTCATCGGGTCGATGCAGCGTTAGACCGCGATGCTCGGCGCTCCGCAGTGCAGGAAGCTCGCCGAGGCCGGGTCGTCGCCGCACACCGCGAGCAGATCGACCAGCGTGGTGCCCTCGTCGGGCTGCGGCTGCACCGACGGCGGGGCCGGCGGCCAGAGCGGGAAGATGCTCGCACCTTCCACCCCGGTCAGCTTCGCGACGATCTGCGCGGCGAGGTTGGTGGCCACATAGGCCAGATCGCCGACGAACTGCACCGGGATGATGGCGATCTTGGCGACCAGGCTGATCAGGGGGATGCCCTGGTCGACGAGGTCCTGCAGGCCCGCGGTGAGTTGCGTGGTGGCGCCGAACACGAAGTAGGGCACCGAGGTGACGATGGTCCGCAGACCGAGCCTGAGCTCGGTGCCGGTGTCGGGGTAGCCGTACTTGGCGATGATGTCGAGCAGTCCGGCGCGCAGCGCCCCGTCGTCGTTGATCGGGAAGACGTTGTTGCCGGCCTGATCGGTCAGGGATTGCCCGTCGGAGTCCGGAGAGGGCTGCCCACCGAAGAGGGTCACCACCGTCGGTGTGATGTCGACGATCGAGTAGGTCAGGTTGATCGCGCCCGGGTCGAAGCCGCCTCCGTTGGCGATCACGAATGTCGATGTCTCGGGCGGGGATTGGAAGCCGTGGCCGATGCCTTTCTGCGGCTGGTGGCCGTGGTCGGTGACGACCAGGATCGTCCACTCCTCTCCGCTCGCGGCCACCGCCGCCAGGATCTCGCCGATGTTCTCGTCGACGTTGGTGATGGCGGCCGCGTACTCGGGCGAGTCACCGCCGTGCATGTGCCCGTTCTCGTCGACTCCGACGAAGTAGCTGAAGACGAAGTTCGCGACGCTGAGGTTGGCGTTGGCGATCGCCGCCGCGGTGGCCTCGCCGACCCGGTCGTCGGTCTTCGACCAGTCGGTGTCCCCGGCGACCTGGGTGAAGTAGATGTTGTTGTCCACCGGATCCGAACCCGCGCCCGCGATGCCGGCGATGACGTCCCAGTCGGAGATCGCGGTGGTCTCGATGGAGTCGTTCAGTACCTCGAGCTGGTTGAACACCGTCGGCCACTTGTCGTAGGTCCACGGCGTGAAGACGTTGTTGATCACGCCGGTCTTCTCGCCCCACGCCCCGGTGAGGATCGACGTCCAGGACGGGTTGGAGATCGTGGTGTGCCCGACGATCGTCGACGGGGCCGTCGTCCCGCCCTGCATGAGACCGAACAGGTTGGTGTTGAGCGGGTTGGCCAGGATCTTGCTCAGGTTCGTGCCGTCCACACCGATCACCAGGATGTTGGGCGTGTCGTCGGCGGCGAGTGCGCTCACCTGCGGTTGCGGTGCGACCGACGCGCGCCGCAGGGCTTGGCGCTCCTCGCGGGATGCGGCCGCCGCGGTCAGCAGGGTGGTGGCCGCGAGCGGGGCGGCGGGATCGGAGTCCGACGGCGACTCGGCCTGCGATTCGGACGGCGACGACGCCGGGACGGTCGCCACGCTGACGGCGGTGACGCTGCGCTCGGGCTGGTCGGTGTCGGTGTCGGTGGTGTCCGTGTCGGTGGCGCGGGCCTCGCGCGCCGCCTGGCGCTGTGCCCGTCGGTCGGCAGCGGCGTCGCGGGCTTCCTGGCGCCGCTGCTCGGCGCGGGCTCGCCGCTCGGAACGCGCTGATGCCGCCGACGCCCCGGTGTCCGCCGGGGCGGACGCCGACGTGGTGTCGCCGGCGCTCGAGGTGGTGGCGGAGTCGTCGGCGTATGCCACACCGGGCGCTGCGGTGGCCACCGCCCAGCCGACTCCGAGCGTGACGGCCAGTGCCCCGACCCGTCCGATGTACCTGGCGTGACTCATGAGACTCCCCTTTGCCCGACCGTCGCTCATGTGGGTCGTAAGTTACGCCGCCGTCAGCGAACGACGGCGGTGTTTGGCTCAGATCTGCGCCGTGTCGGTCTACAGTCGGCCGATGCCGGGTGACCGCGCGGGGTACCGCACCGAGAACCTGGTCCTCGGGGCTGCTCTCACGACGGCGGCGTTCTTCTGTGTCGCCCTGGTTGGTGCGCTGGCGAAGGTCGCGGGGAACCACACCTCGACCGGCGTCCTGCTGCTCGCCCAGAACGCGATCTGTCTGGCGGCCGTTGCGCCGGTGGCCCTGCGTCATGGGTGGGGCCCGATGCGGACGCAGCGATTCGGGCTGCATCTGTTACGCGCCGCGACGGGCACCGCCTGCTGGTACGCGCTGTTCTTCGCGATCACGCTGATCCCGCTGGCCAATGCGACGCTGCTGACCTATAGCGCGCCGCTGTGGATGCCACTGATCGCGTGGGCGGTGACCCGGCAGCGGGTCGCCACGGCCACCTGGATCGGCGCCGGCGTCGGCTTCGCCGGGGTGGTGCTGGTGTTGCGGCCGCAGGGCCACGGAATGAGCATCGGCGAACTGTCAGCGTTCGCCGGGGCGGTGCTGCTGGCCGTGGCGATGATGTCCGTGCGGTGGCTGGGGGCGACCGAGCCGACGTTGCGGATCCTGTTCTACTACTTCCTGCTCTCCACCGTGATGTCCATTCCGGTCGCGGCGCTGGATTTCCGCGCGGTCGAGCCGCAGGCATGGCCGTGGCTGTTCGCCGTCGGTGTCGCGCAGCTGCTCTCGCAGCTGCTCATCGTGATCGCGTACCGCTTCGCGCCGGCGGAGAAACTGGGTCCGTTCATCTACTCGGTCATCGTGTTCACCGCGCTGATCGACTGGCTGTTCTGGGACCACCGTCCCACCGTGTCGACGTACCTGGGGATGGCTCTGGTCATCGGCGGCGGCCTCTTGGCCGTGCGCGCCAAATCGACTGCGGCGCCCGCTGTTCCGACCGCGCCGCAGTGAGATCGCCGCTAGCGCTGGTGACCGCCGCCGCCACCACGCGGGCGCGGTGGCCGCACGATGACGAAGGTGAGCCCCCAGCCGTCGTTGTTGCACCACCAGCACTGGTTGGGGTTGTACGACGGCACCGAACCGGGACCCTGCCCGGTGTTCGCACCCCGTACGTCCCCCTGCGAGCACACGGTGGTGCCCGCGGTGCTGGTGCAGTCGGCTGATGCCGTGGGCGTGGCGGTGAGTCCGGCGCCGATCACGATCGGAACGACAACTGAAGATATGAGCCGCATCGCGGCCTCCTGCGCGCGGTCGCGAGCTCCATATCGCGGAACCGCACACGTCGATGGTAGGCCTGTGGCTGCACCGTCGAAGCCGGTTCGACGGGCGAACTTTCGACGGATGACTGTCTGCGGTCTTGTCGAGCTAGGGACCCGCGGACGGACGGCAGCGACCCTCCCCTTCGGCCCTCACAGTCGCTATTGCGTTCCCCGTCGACTTGGCGCGATACATCGCACGATCGGCTGCTCTGACCAACAGTGCGCGTTGTTCGGCGGCGGCGGTGGTGACTCCGATGCTGACCGAGATCTCGACCGTCTGGGCTTCCACGTCGTACGGAGCCGAGAGGAGCGCCGCCACGCGCCGCGCGACGACGACGGCTTCCTCGGCGTCGTCCACCGTCGGTAGGCACACCACGAACTCGTCACCACCGAGCCGTGCGGCGAGATCGCCTTTGCGTATCGCCCGCTCGAGCCTGGTGGCAACGGCTTGGAGCACCATGTCCCCGACGTGGTGGCCGTACGTGTCATTGACGGACTTGAAGCCGTCCAGATCGATAAACAGCATGCCGCTGCACGCGTCGGGCGGCAGCCGCTTGAGCGTCCGCTCGACGTTCTCATCGAATGCTGTGCGGTTCGCCAACCCGGTGAGGGCGTCATGGGAGGCCGTATGGAGCAGCTTTTCGTGGGCGATGCGACGGAGCGTCACGTCCTGGAGATGAACGAGGTATCGGGGCTCTCTGCCGATCCGGGGGTCGAGTGCCACCGTGGTGCGGAACCCCCAGAAAGCCGTGCCGTCCGGACGCAGGTAACGAGTTTCGGAGTGGTGTGGACCCCGTCCTTCGTCCGCACGCGGGATCGTCGCGTCGCGGCCACGTTCGTCGGGATGGAGGAAGGCGCGCAACGTGCAGCCCACGACGTCGCCTCGTTGGCGTCCGAGCATCACACACAGCGCGAGGTTGGCATCCTCGATCGTGCCGGTTGCGGTGCAGATGGCGATGCCGATAGGAGAACTGGTCCACACCGATCGGATCATGCGTGCCGCGGCGTCGCGCTCCTGTTCGGCTTCTACGCGATCCGTGACGTCGCGCCAGGCGGAGCGCAACTGCGCAGGCTCGCCGGCCGCGTCTCGAATCACCTGTGTCGCCACGTCGAGCCATCGATAGCAGCCGTCGCGATGGCGCATCCGCACCGTGCGGGATGACGGAACACCCGCGGCGAGATCATTGCGCATGTGGGCGACGTCGTCCGGATGCATCAATTCGTGGGCGGTGCGACCGATGATCTCCTCCGGCTCGAGGCCGAGAATGCTCTTGGACGAGCTGGACACCCACAGGAACGTGGTGTCCGGCAGCTGCCATGCCGCGATATCGGGCGCATGATCGATCAACAGTCGGTGCAGGTGGCCGGAGGCCGCCGACTGCAAGGCGACGGCGCGCGCATCGGTGATCATCGCGAACCGGGTCACGACCCGATGCGGTCGGCCCTCACGGAAATCGATAGGGACGCTGTCCACGGTCAACCAGACGTGTTCTCCTGCTTCGTCGTGTCCGGGGCGGTGAACGCCCATGATCGCGCCGTGCACGGGCTGTCCGCTGTGCATCGCGCGCATCGAAGGATGGTCTTGTCCGCGGAGGGCGATGCCGTCAGCGCCGATGGCTGCCCACCGCGGGTCGGTCGAGTCACGGCCCAGCAGTTCGCCGAGCTCAAGCCCGAGAATTTGCTGTGCTTGAGGCGTCGCGGCGATGATCTCTCCAGCCGCGGACTGCATGACAACCCCGACGGAGTCGTCGTCGATGTTCAGACCCGCCGCTGTCGCTGCCGCAATTGCCTGGGCAGCCGCGCTGCCTGCCACCTGTAAGTTATAGCCAATCGACGAGTCCGTTAACTGTGTTTCTTCTGAGAATCTCGGGTCTCGGGCTGGATCAGCGATGGCACTGTTCTTTGCGGATTTTGCATCCTCACGTATCGAAACGCCGCGGTGCTGCATCGTCGATTGTGCTGCCCAACGCGACGCGGCGAGGCGCTGCAGCCGGGACGAGCGTGATCGTCGGTGAACGGCCCAGCTTCCGCCTAGAGTCGGTTCTCGGCGCGGACGTACCGCGGCATTGGCCGACATCGGGGGGACGCGTTGACCCAGTGGTTGGTGACCCACGTGCCGTCGTGGTTGCTGTTGATCCTGCTCGTCGCGTGCACCGCGGGCACCGCCATCCTGGTGCAGACATTCGTGCGGCGCCGCTTTCCCGGCCTGCGCGGTGAAGAACACAACGACGTCACCAAGTTCGCGTTCGGCGTGGTCGGTTTCGTGTTCGCGTTCTTCATCGGGTTCGTCGTCTCGGCCATGTGGGGGCAGATCAGTCACGCCGACACCGTCGTCCGGACCGAAGGGGCGGCCGGAGCCCAACTGGCGCGCGACTCCCACATCTTCGACGCGCCGGACCGGGATCGGATCCGCCAGCACCTGCTGGAATACGAGCAGGCCGCGATCCGGGAGTGGGACGAGGCCAACGAAGGCCGGATGTACCCCGAGGCGGATCAGGCGCTGAACCGGCTCTATGGCGCCTACGAGAGTGTCCGGCCGAGCACCGATGCGCAGAAGACGCTGCTGTCAACGTCTTTCAGCAACTTGAACGATCTGAGCAAGGCCCGCACCGAGCGGGTGCTCCAGGCACGCACGGACACCGGTCCGCCGTGGTCGCTGTGGGCGGTGATCTTCGTGACGAGCGGCCTGCTGCTGGGCTGCGCGATCATCTACGGAGTCGAGAAGCCGGCCAATCACTACGCGATGGTCGCCATCATCGGCACCCTCGTCGGCGCGCAGCTGTTCCTCGTCGTCGAGCTCTCGCATCCCTACATCGGCGCGGTTTCGACGGTCTCCGATCCGCTGCAGCAGGTCATCAGCATCCTCGAGGCGCAGCAGAAGGCCTGACGTCGGCTTGCGAACCGTTCCGTCACGCTCAAGATCACAATCGGTCACACTGACTGCGATACTCCGCGTGTTCCATACCTCGGCGAAGGGTTTCGACGATGAAGAAGCTGGCAGCAGTGCTGGTGATGGCCTCCGGGATGGCCCTGGCGCCGGTGGTGGCGATGCCGGTGGCGCAGGCCGACGTCTGCGCCGCCGCGGGTGGCCGCCACTTCTCGGTGGGCGGCTGCACCAACGTGGCGGGTGACGCCGCGGCCGTGGCCATCGCGTCGCAGGATTATCCGTACGTTCCCAACGAGATTCCGTGCTACACGGTGCAGGGCACGCCGTATTACACGCCTCCCGGTCAACCCTGCTAGGCCTCTCGGCGACCGGGTGGATCGGGATCGGGATAGGAGGACCATGATGATCGAGCTTCCAACACCTCCGCCACTTCCCTAGCTGCAGCAGCGACTCTCTCTTTCGATGCGGGGCGTACGGGAATCGCCAATCCGACGGGCTTCCAGCTGCTCGTGTGCGATCAACGTTCTGACCCGACGCGCGCTGACTTGATGGTTGGGCGACTGCCTGCTTCATCGCGACCCGGCGCGGCAACTCTTCAGCCGGCGTCACAGGTTGTCTCATCAGCCGTTACGCGTAAGCGCGTTCAATGCGGATGATGTGACCGAAAGACGCTGGACCCAAGCGGTTTTCGATCCGCCGAGTTTCCAGCTTCGGGAGAAATCCTCTGATAGACCTCCTGGTATTCGACCCCGCAAATGTCCGCTGCCTGAGCAATCGTCAACCATTGCGCTGGCGCGAGGACGAGCCCCTGCCGCGATCCCCCGACCAAGGCGGCTAAATGCTGTGGTCTTCGGCGAACAGCGCCCGAACAACTCGCCCCGTTACGGCGTCGCCGCGGTTGCCCAGCCGCCACAAGCAAGAGTCACGGCGGTGAAGGCGATCAATCGGATCAGAGGTCATGCCCCGATACTGCTAATAGCCCCTGACAGGAAACGCATCCTTCCTGAACGCGGTGCCGACTACTTCACATCTACGACCAGCAAGTTAGCGATGGGCAACTGAAGGCTTCGGTGATGTCCCACCTCTCGCTGAAGCGCCTGCAAACGGCCCTCAAAGCACGGCCTCAGAACCCCAGCCTCGCGCAAGATAGAGCCGTGAGCATTGACCTATACGTCGACGAGGATGACGGCTACCGGGATTGGCTGAAGAGAAATCCGCGCGGCTATGTCATCAACATCCAACGAAGCCTCAATCCGAGTGACGCGCGTCTGCATGACGCCGACTGCAGAGACTTGATCGCTCAGCTTCGGCGCGACGTGCAGTTAGCCGTCTCATACGTAAAAGTATGCGGCGAGAATCGGGCCGAGTTGGATCAGTGGGCGGCCGACAACGTGGGCGAACCGATTCAGCTTTGCGGACACTGTCACGATGTGGGTACTGGTACGGATTCGCACGCCCCAAGACCCCTGTGTCCCAACTGCTTTATTGAGCTACCGACGACCGGCAAGTGCTTCACTTGCGACTAGGACTAGGGTCGGTTGGATCCGAGCGCGCTGGAGCAGCCCGGTAAACCGCGGGCGCAGCGGTGATTCCGATCAGGACGTCGTAGCCGAGAGCTCGATCGACAGTGAGGTGCATGCCGAGCTCGGTGATCCTGCCGTCGAGTGGATGGTAGGGGTTGTCCGGATAGGTACGGCCCAGGATCGGATCGAGTGCGTCGATCGTCGGCTTCCACAGTCCCAGCCAGCCCCGGTTACCTATGACGAAGGAGAGCTCCATCCTGACGGCTCCGTCTGGAAGCATTTCCGCGCCTGCGATCGCCGCCTTGATCTGGTCCTTGTACCTTGGACTTTCCGACGACGCAGTTGTTCTGACTACCAACACCTCTGACGGCTGGGGTACCTCGCGGGCTGCCTCTATTTGCACGAACGATTGGTCATCGTGTTGTTTGGTGCACCACACCGAGACGAGGCTGGTGTCCTTGATCCGGTCTGCAAGTGGGTGGGCATAGTTGTCGAGGTCGGCTACCTCCCGCAGCAGATCCCGCGTGGCGGGAGCGCCGACGTCGAGGCACAGCGCCCACTGACCGTCGACCCTCGAACCGCTGAGGAGGTCTTCGGTGTCATCGAGGTATGCATGTAGTCGAACCTGATCTGGATGGTCAGCCGTGTTCCAGGACGCCGGCCGCGGCGTACGCCGGAGTTGGAGGGCACCGTCTTCAGGACGGGCAAACCAGCGCATCGTTCAAAGGTAACGCCGGGCACTGACGAGTAGCCTCGCTGTCGGCGTCGTTCGGTATCCTCGCCGGGCGAGACGTCATGAAGACTCGGGGGTGCCGTGAACCGCCAGCCGGCAGTCATCGTCGACATGGACGGCACGCTCTGCGACGTCAGCACAGTGATTCACCTCCAGGCCGAGCCGGACGGATTCAGCGCCTTCCACAACGCGTGCGCGCAATGCCCGCCGCACCGGGCCGTAGTCGATTGGTGCGTCGAGCAATACAGCCAAGGGCACGCCATTCTGATCGTCACCGGCCGCGACGCCTGGTCGCGCGAGTTGACCGAGCAATGGTTGACAGAACACCTACCTGTTCCTATCGCCGGCCTGCACATGCGCGGCGACGACGACTACCGGTCCAACGCCACCATCAAGCGAGAGATCCACCGCACGTTGGCACAGACCTACGACATCCGCGCAGCCATCGACGACGACCCGGAAATCATTGGGCTGTGGCAAAACGTCGGCATTACCGTCGCGCTGGTTCTCGACGGCGGCGACGTGCTGGTTCTCGACTAGAACGCCCACGGGCCGAACCAACTGGCCGCCAGCGCGACAGCAATGCCCGCGCGCAATTGATTTGTCGGTGTGCACCTCTACGGTTCACGGTGTGAATCCTGACAATGTCGTCGACCCCGGGCGCAGCCTCTCTCCAGGCACTACTTTCTGCCATTGCCGAGCGCACCCATGACAGCCAGATGCGCGACGGGGTCGTTGATTTTGACCATTCCGCCGTTGAGAGAATGGACGACGGACTCACTCGCGCGGCTCCACACTGTCGCCACCTACGTAGCCGACCTTGGCCGCCAACTCCAAGAGCGCTTGCGGCGTGTCTAGTCGTCCACGCCGGCGATGCCCCTAATCGCCTGCGAGTCAATCCTTGTAGGAAGACATTCCGAGTGGCCGGGCGAGTGCTGTGGCCACGATGTACTCAGCCAGCACTTCGTGGGTGGTATTCGTGAGTAGGTCGTCGTACGCCCACTCCCAGAGTTCCTGTTTATTCAGACGAGTCATCGCCGGGCCTTCATCGCTTGAGCAGTTACCTTGCCCAGTACCGTGGTCACTTTGTGCCGGTCGATGTCCTCGAGGGTCAGCAACGCTTCGGGCCGGGCGACTCGACGTCGCCGCCCAGGCCGCCACCCGCGATGGCCTACGGTCGCTTCATCATGCAGGAGGCGGTGGAGGAGGCATTCCCGGCACGGGCGGGGCGAAGACCGGCTGACCGCCCATCTGGGGCGGAGCCGGGTAATCCCAGCACGTTCCAGGTCCCTTGCCGTCCGTCCCGAGGGACGTGCACATCTGATAACTGCCATCGGGGTTGTAGCAAGTCGTCCGTACCCCGATCGGCACGTTATACATCGTGTTCCACTCAGACTTGCAGTCTCGGCCATCTGCACCCGGGACCGCCGAGGCGACCGGCGCGCTGACTACTCCCGCGAAAGCCAAGGCGGCAATGCCGCCGAGGAGCGCCCCAGCCCTCACAGCCGATCCCGTCATTGTCGCGATCGAGATGGTTGCCGTCGTACTGCGACGTGGACGGGATGTCTCGGTGGCCCGCATCCTCGCTGCTGAGCAAGTCACGAACGGCGTCAAGCCCGTCTGGGCGTCTGACGTGGCAGCCCCACCGGGTGCGATTGCGCCAATGGCAGAAGCGATAAACAGTGCGCGCGAAATCAATGCAGTCCCCCGAATGCCATGCGGTTCCCCAATCCGTAGCGAAGATTAGACCGTATGGCGCTGTCTGTCACAAGTTTGCTCAAGTTCGCTGCGAAGATATCGGCGCGTCCACCGCCTCAACCGGGTGCGTAGTTCCGCTCAGAACGTCGTTCGCCATAACCGCGCCACCACGTCTGTCCGCGGGACCAGCCAACGGCTGACACCCCCGCGTGAGCGCCAGCCAGTAGATGTTGCACCAACACCGCCGACAGCTCCAGATGACATGGCTCCCGCAGGGCGCCGCTTTCTGTCGTACGGCTTCACACGCCGAGGCTCAAGATGCACGGACCGCTTACCTTCACTTGCGATCAGCTGACCACGCGGCTTCCGGACTCGCGGTGGCTTCTCCAGCACGTGCATCTCGTCCTCGGATCGAGCGACCTGTCGGAGCGGGTAGTCCTCGCCGGGGACGAGCACCAGCAGGAGGTTGCACTCGCGCAGCCGCCAACCCAGCCCCGCGGACTGGGACGGCGAAATGTTCGCCAACTGAACTCGGTGCGCGTTGCTATCCACACCCCTCAGGGGTATGGAGAAGCGGTTTCCGATTCCACGGAAACCGCCTCTCAACTGCAAAAAAATGGTCGGGCTGACAGTGTGGTGTTTCAAGACATCGGAATAGGGTGTCTCAAGACATCGGCATAGGTGATTCGGCCAGTTTCAGCTGGTGTCGAAAGCGC
>NZ_JYNX01000094.1 GCF_001044255.1 Mycolicibacterium chubuense | reverse complement strand
GACGCCGAGACCAAGCAGTTCGCCGCCGCGATCAGCGAGCGGCTCACCGACCGAACCGCCGCGTCCACCCGCCCCGGCCGCCACCCGACCGCCGCTGTAACCGAGCAGAGAAGACACCGCCATGTCGTATGACGCCCTCGAGGTGACGACCGCGCATCTGCGCGAACTCGCCGCCAAGCACGGTCAGGCCGCGGCCGAGATCACCTCGGCCGCCGCCGCCGTCGCCGATGCGGACACCCGCATTCGGATGACCCACGGGGTGGTCGCGTGGTCCACGGCGGCGGCGCTCGAGGCGATCCAGCAGGCCCGTGCCGGCGCAGCGGCCAGCATCGCCGGCAACTCCCTCGCGCTCGAGGAGAATCTGACCCTCGCCGCGCACCGGTACGAGACCACCGACCAGGCGTCCGCCGAGCGGCTCCGCCGGTGATGGCCAGTCCGTTCTTCGGCGACGCCGAACCCACCCACTATGACGACGTGGTCGGCGCTGAAGTGACCATCGACGGCATGCTGGTCATCGCGGACCTGCTGCACCTCGTCGACTTCCCCCTGGCCCTGGGCATCCGACCCAACATCCCGTACGAGGACCAGCGCAGGGTCGTGTGGGAGCAGGTGACCCGTGACCTGACCGCCCAGGGCATCCTGACTGCGTTCGGGGATCCGCACCCCGAGGTCGCCGCCATGGTGGACGCGTTGAGCAGGCCGGACCGCACGCTGGACTGCCGGTGGTGGCGCCGCGACGTCGGTGGCAAAATGGTGCGCTTCGTGGTGTGTCGTAAGGGGGATCGACATGTCGTCGCCGCGCGCGATGAAGAAATGCTGGTGCTGCAGCGGGTCGCACCGCAGATCGGGTTGGCCGGCATGGTGAACGTGGTCATCGGCGACGCCTCCCCGGCAAACGTCGAACCGCTCACCGGTATCGCGGCCACGCTCGCAGGAGTTCGCACCGCCGACCAACTGGCGAACTACGGCCAGCCACCGTCGTCGGCGAAGATCTACGCCGAGGCGATCGGCAATCCGCGCAGCTGGGTCGAGATCACGGCCCACGAACGCCATCCCGGAGGCACGTCCTCACAGGCCGGTGTGGGCGCCGGCGTGCTGGATTCCGTCCACGGGCGCATCGTGTCGATTCCGCGCCGCGTCAACGGGGAGCTGTACGGCAGCTTCCTGCCCGGCAGCCCGGAGAACCTGCAGCGCGCACTCGACGAGCTCGTCGCGTTCCTGCCGTCCGCGGCGTGGTTCGACCATCGCGACGCCGACGCGTATGCACCGGATCTGGACTGAGAGAGGCATCAGCAGGTGGTTCACCCCCCGCCCGGTCTCCCCGATGACGGAGACCACGACGACCTGGCGGCGCTGGATTTCAGCGCCGCCGGCTCCGACGCGGGTGAGACCGACCTCGGAGAGATCCTCGGCGACTACCCGGCCGCTCCCGGCGCGCTCGATCCGACCCTCGACGTCGATGGCAGCGGGCCCATGTTCACCGTCACCAACCCACCCGGAACGGTCACCGTGACGACGTACATGGACGGCCGGGTGCACCGCGTCGACCTGTCCCCGCAGGCGGCCGCGATGCCCGAGACGCAGCTGGGCGAGGAGATCGTCGTCATCGCCGGGCTCGCCACCCAGGACGCCCGCTCCGCGCAGTACACCCTGATGCTCGACGGCATGCGCGAGCAGGGCAACGACGACGCCGCGACCCGCGACTTCCTGACCCGCGACCTCGATCTGCCCACCCCCGAACAGGCGCAGGCCGCCCGCGCCGAGCTGTTCACGACCCGGTATGCAGGTGAGCATGACTGACCATCTGGCAAGCATGTTCGGCACCGCGGTGGGGATGCTGCCCACCTCCCCGGCGCGGTCGCTGGAGATGTTCACCGAGATCACCGAGTACGACGAAAGTGCTTGCGACGCATGGGTCGGACGCATCCGCTGCGGCGACACCGACCGGGTGACGATGTTCCGCGCCTGGTACTCGCGGACCAACTTCGGTCAGCTGGCCGGGGCGGCGGAGATCTCGATGAACAGCCTGGGCGCGCGCGTCCCGATCGGCGGGATGTTCGGCCAGATCACCTATCCGGTGAACTCGCCGTTGGCGATCACCATGGGCTTCGCGGTCACCGAGGCCGGCGTGGGCAACTACGCCGACGCGATGGAGGCGCTCGACGACGTGCCGTCGGTGGGCGCCGAGCACCTGGTGTCGTGGGTGAAGGCCGTCGTGTACGCCGCCGCGCAGCGCTGGACCGACGTCATCGACGAGGTCCGCAGTGCGGCCAACACGTGGCCGGACAAGTTCCTGGCGGCCGCGGCGGGGGTGGCGCACGGGGTGGCGGCGGCCAACCTCGGTCTGTTCACCGAGGCGGAAAGCCGCCTGGTGGAGGCGAATTCGTCGCCGGCGGGGGAGGCCTGCAACCGAGCCATCGCCTGGTATCTGGCGATGGCCTACCGCAGCCTCGGCAACGAGGAAGCCGCTGTCCGGCTGCTGGAGTGGCTGCAGGCGTCCTACCCGTCCCCCGACGTGGCTGCCGCACTGCGGGATCCGGCCTACCGGCTGCAGACGACGACCGCGGAGAAGATCGCCTCGCGGCGTGACCCGTGGGATCCCGACAGCGTCGAGGCCGACCACTCCGGCCGCGAGGTGCTGCTTGCCGACGCCCAGGCCGAGCTGGACCGCCAGATCGGCCTGACCCGGGTCAAGGAACAGATCGAGCGCTACCGCGCCGCGACGCAGATGGCGAAAGTGCGTGCCGCGCGCGGGATGAAGGTGGCCCAGGCCTCCAAGCACATGATCTTCACCGGCCCGCCCGGAACCGGCAAGACGACGATCGCGCGGGTGGTCGCCAACATCCTCGCCGGGCTCGGGGTGATCGCCGAACCGAAACTCGTCGAGACGTCGCGCAAGGACTTCGTCGCCGAGTACGAAGGGCAGTCCGCAGTGAAGACGGCCCGCACGATCGACCGGGCGATGGGCGGGGTGCTGTTCATCGACGAGGCCTACACGCTGGTGCAGGAGCGTGACGGGCGCGCCGACCCGTTCGGCACCGAGGCGCTGGACACGCTGCTGGCCCGCATGGAGAACGACCGCGATCGCCTGGTCGTCATCATCGCCGGCTACAGCAACGACATCGACCGGCTGCTGGAGACCAACGACGGCCTGCGGTCGCGCTTCTCCACTCGCATCGAGTTCGACTCCTACTCTCCCGAGGAGATCGTGGACATCGCGAAAGTGATTGCCGAAGCCAATGATTCGTCGCTCAGCGAGGACGCCGCCAAGCAGGTGCTCGACGCGGCGACGCTGCTGAGCCAGAGCAGGGCAGGCGGCAAACCGGCACTCGACGTCGCCGGCAACGGCCGCTACGCCCGTCAGCTGGTGGAGGCCGGTGAGCAGAGCCGCGACATGCGGCTGGCCCGCTCTCTGGACTTCGACAGCCTCGGCGTCGAGGAGCTCAGCGAGATCAGCGGCGACGACATGGCAGCGGCGATCACGTCGGTGCACGGACGAATGAACATCAGCGGGTAGCGATGGCCGGATTCCGACTCACCACCAAGGTCCAGGTCAGCGGCTGGCGCTTCCTGCTCCGTCGTGTCGAGCACGCGATCGTGCGCCGGGACACCCGGATGTTCGACGATCCGCTGCAGTTCTACAGCCGGGCGGTCAGCGCGGGGATCATCATCGCGGTGCTGATCTGCCTGGGCGCGGCGTTGCTGGCCTACTTCAAGCCGCTCGGAAAGCGCGGCGGCGACAGCCTTCTCGTCGACCGGACCACCAATCAGCTCTACGTCGTGCTGCCCGACAGCGGGCAGCTGCGGCCCGTGTACAACCTGACGTCGGCCCGGCTCATCCTCGGCAACCCGGGCACGCCGGTGGCCGTCAAGTCCCAGGAGCTCGACACGATGTCGAAGGGCCAGCCGCTCGGCATCCCCGGCGGGCCCTGGGCCACGCCGGTGTCCGCGTCCCCGCAGACCCAATGGAGCCTGTGCGACACCGTCGTCAAACCGGAAAGCGTTGCGCCGACCGTCGATACGTCGGTGCTGATCACGCCGCTGGTACTGGACTCATCGGTCGGTCCGATGCGCCCCGAGCAGGGCGTGCTGGTGTCCTACCAGGGCGCCGACTGGCTCGTCACCGCCACCGGACGGCACGCGATCGACATGTCGGACCGTGCGGTGACCTCCGCGGTCGGCATCCCGGTGACCGCGAAGGCCACGCCGATCTCCGAGGGGCTGTTCAACGCGCTGCCCAACGCCGGTCCGTGGCGGCTGCCCGACATCCCCGCCGGCGGGGCGCCGAACACTCTGGGGCTACCCCCGGAGTTGGTGGTCGGTTCGGTCTTCACCACGCTGACCGATGACGACGAGCAGAACTACGTGGTGCTGCCCGACGGCGTCGCGAAGGTCAATGCGACCACCGCGGCCGCACTGCGGGCGACCAACTCGTTCGGCATGATCGCCCCGCCGCCGATGGAGGCCAGCGCGGTGGCCCGGGTGCCCGAGCAGGTCTACAACTCGCCGCTGCCGGACATCCCGATGACGATGCTCGCCCGGCAGGACAGCCCGACACTGTGCTGGGCGTGGCAGCGCGAACCCGGTGACCAGTCCCCGAAGACCACCGTGATCGCCGGCCGGCACCTGCCCCTTCCGGCCACCACGCTGGACACCGGGATCGACCAGATCACCGGGGATGCCACCGTGCACATCGACGGGGGCCAGTACATCCGGCTGCAGTCACCGGACCCGCGCTACGGCGAGAGCCTCTACTACATCGACCCGCAAGGGGTGCGCTACGGCCTGCCGAACGAGGAGACCGCCGGCAAGCTGGGGCTGACCTCGCCGAAAACCGCACCGTGGCAGGTGGTCAGCCTGCTCGTCGACGGTCCTGTGCTGTCCGAGCAGGCCGCGCTCGTCGAGCACGACACGCTGCCCGCCGACGCCAATCCGCGCAAGGTCGACGCCGGACAGACCGTGCCGGCAGGAGGTGGGGGATGACCACTCGCAAGTTCACCCCGATCATCAAGCGCGGGCCGCGCCTGACCCCGGGCGAGATCAACGTGACCCCGCCCGAGGATCTCGGCATCGACATCCCGCCGTCAGGCATGCAGAAGGCGCTGCCGTGGGTTCTCGGCGGCTGCATGCTCGGCATGATCGCGATCATGATCTTCAGTGGGGTGCGCCAACTCTCGCCCTACATGTTGATGATGCCGCTGATGATGGTGATGGCCGCCGTCGGCCTGGTGGCCAGCGGCGGCAGCGGCGGCAAGAAGGTGCCCGAGATCAACGCCGACCGCAAGGAGTACCTGCGGTACCTCGCGAACCTGCGCACCCGGGTGACGTCGTCGGCGGCCGCCCAGGTGACGTTCTTCAACTACCACGCACCGCATCCCGACGACCTGCTGTCGATCATCGGCACGCACCGGCAGTGGTCGCGCGCCACCAACGCCGACTTCTACGCCGCGACCCGGATCGGTCTCGGATCCGAGCCGGCGGTGGACCGGTTGCTCAAGCCTGCGGTGGGCGGTGAGCTCGCCGGCCCCACCGGTGCGCCGCAGCCGCATCTGGAACCGGTCAGCCACATGTGGGTGACGAAGTTCCTGCGTACCCACGGACTGATCCACGACTGCCCGAAGATGGTCCAACTCAAGACGTTCCCCACCATCGCCGTCGGCGGCGACGCCGACAGATCGGCGCGGTTGCTCGCCGCGATGATCTGCCATCTCGCGGTGTTCCATCCGCCGGACATGCTGCAGATGCGGGTGCTCACCGACGACCCCGAGGACCCGGCGTGGTCCTGGCTGAAGTGGCTGCCGCACGTTCAGCACCAGTCCGACACCGACGCCGCGGGCGCCACCCGGCTGGTGTTCACCCGACCCGACGGGCTCAGCGATCTCGCCGCGCGCGGACCGCACACCGCCGACTCCGCCCCGAACGGCCCCTACGTCGTCGTCATCGATTTGACCGGCGGCAGAGCGGGATTCCCGGCGGATGGCCGTGCCGGCGTCACGGTAGTCACGCTCGGAAACCACCGGTCCAGCTACCGGATCCGGGTGGACGCCGAGGGTACCGCCGACGACAGCCTGCCCAACGCGCCGTTCCGCTTAGTGGCCAGCGCGGTCGACGGCTTGACCCCCGGCCAGGCCGAACGGATCGCGCGCAAGCTCGCCGGCTGGTCGATCACCGGCACCATCATCGACAAGAGCACCCGGGTGCAGAAGAAGGTCGCCACCGAGTGGCACGAGATCGTCGGCGCGCAGACGGTCGAAGAGGTGACCCCGGCGCGCTGGCGGATGTTCACCGACACCGACCGCGACCGGCTGCGGATCCCGTTCGGGCACGAACTCAAGACCGGCGAGGTGATGCACCTCGACATCAAGGAGGGCGCCGAGTTCGGCGCCGGCCCGCACGGCATGCTGATCGGCACCACCGGCTCCGGCAAGTCGGAATTTCTTCGGACGCTGATCCTCTCGTTGGCGGCCACGCACCATCCCGACCAGATCAACCTGCTGCTCACCGACTTCAAGGGCGGGTCCACCTTCCTCGGTATGGAGAAACTGCCGCACACCGCGGCCGTCGTCACCAACATGGAAGAAGAAGCCGAACTGGTCAGCCGGATGGGCGAGGTGCTCACCGGCGAACTGGACCGGCGCCAATCCATCCTGCGGCAGGCGGGCATGCAGGTGGGGGCCGCGGGCGCGCTCTCGGGCGTCGCCGAGTACGAGAAGCACCGCGAGCGCGGCGCCGACCTGCCGCCGCTGCCGACGCTGTTCGTGGTGGTCGACGAGTTCGCCGAACTCCTGCAGAACCATCCGGACTTCATCCAGCTCTTCGACCGCATCTGCCGTGTGGGCCGGTCGCTGCGTGTGCATCTGCTGCTGGCCACCCAGTCGCTGAACACCGGCGGCACGCGCATCGACAAACTCGAACCGAACCTGACCTACCGGATCGCGTTGCGCACCACCAGTTCCGCGGAGTCCAAAGCGGTGATCGGCACGCCTGAGGCGCAGTACATCTCGAACAAGGAGAGCGGCGTCGGATTCCTGCGGGTGGGGATGGAGGACCCCGTGAAGTTCCAGAGCGTCTACACCGGCAACCCGTACGTGCCCACGGTGGTCGCCGCGGGCGACGCGGATGCCGGCCCGCGCACCCAGGCCGACCGCAACCTGCGGATCCACCGCTTCACCGCGGCGCCGATCCTCGATGCGACGACGGTGAGCTCATGACCATCGACTCGGGCCAGAAGGTGCTGCGCGAGGTGGTCCTCGAGCAGCTCACCACCGGCGACAACCACGCGTACCGAATGTGGTTGCCGCCGTTGGCCGACCCCACCCCGGTCAACGAGCTCGTCGCGCGGGACTACGAGCGACGGCCGCTGCGCATCGGCATCGGCATCATGGACGAGCCGCGCCGGCACCGCCAGGAGGTGTGGGGCATCGACATCGCCACCGCGGCGGGCAACATCGCCGTCGGCGGTGCACCGCAGACCGGCAAGTCGACGTTCCTGCAGACGTTCATCCTGTCGGCCGCCGCGACCCACACGCCGCGACAGATCCAGTTCTACTGCGTCGACATGGGCGGCGGCGGCCTGATGTACATCGAGGACCTGCCGCACGTCGGCGGCGTCGCCACCCGCGCCGAACCCGACCGCGTCAACCGGGTCGTCGCCGAGGTCAAAGCCGTTCTGCGGCAACGTGAGCAGACCTTCAAGCAGTACCGCGTCGGATCGATGGCCGACTACCGGCAGATGCGCGACGACCCCACCCATCCCGCGGCGGCCGACCCGTTCGGGGACGTTTTCCTGGTGATCGACGGCTGGCCGGCGTTCGCCGCGGAGTTCACCGATCTCGAGGCCGTGGTGCAGGACATCGCCGGTCAGGGTCTGGCGTACGGCGTGCACGCGATGATCACGACGCCGCGCTGGACGGAGTTGCGCGCCAGGGTGCGTGACTACCTCGGCACGAAGGTGGAGTTCCGGCTCGGTGACGTCAACGAGACACAGGTCGACCGAATCACCCGGGAGATCCCGATCAACCGGCCCGGCCGCGCGGTGTCGACCGAGAAGCACCACCTGATGATCGGCGTGCCGCGCCTCGACGGTGTGCACAGCGCCGAGGGCCTGGTGCCGGCGATGGCGGCCGCGGTGCGCGAGATCTCGGCGCGCCACACCGAGGAGGCGCCACGGGTACGCGTGCTTCCCAGCCGAGTGCACCTGCAGCAGCTGGATCCGACCCCGCCCGGGCCGGACGCCGATTACCGGACGCGATGGACCATCCCGGTCGGTGTGCGGGAGTCGGATCTGACCGTCGCGCACAACCACATGCACACCACGCCACACCATCTGATCTTCGGCGCCCCCAAGTCGGGGAAGACGACGATCGCGACCGCCGTCGCGCAGGCGATCTGCGCGCGCAACAGTCCCCAGCAGGTGCGCTTCATGGTCGCCGACTACCGCTCGGCGCTGCTCGAGGCGGTCCCGGAGAGCCATCTGCTCCCGGCCGGCGGCATCAACCGCAACCACGACACCCTCGTGGAGTCGGTGAAGGCGCTGGTGGTGAACCTGACCAAGCGATTGCCGCCGGCGGACGTCACGCCGGCGCAGCTGCGGCAGCGGTCGTGGTGGACCGGACCCGACGTGGTGCTGCTGGTCGACGACTGGCACATGATCGTCGCGGCCGGCGGCATGGTGTCTCCGATGGCCCCGCTGGCGCCCCTGCTGCCCGCCGCGGCCGACATCGGCTTGCACCTGGTGGTGACCTGCCAGATGAGCCAGGCCCACCGCGCCACGCTGGACAAGTTCGTCGGCACCGCCTACGGCGCCGGTACCCCCACGATGTTCCTGTCCGGGGAGAAGCAGGACTTCCCGTCGCGGGAGATCATCGTCAAGAAAAGGCCGCCTGGGCAGGCTTTTTACGTCACTCCCGACGCCAAGGAAGTGATCCAGGCCGCCTACGTGGATCCCCCGGCAGAAGAAGTGTTCGGAGCACCCCCCGGGGGCGGTTAACATGGATTCCGAGGTTGTCCAGCAAACGCAGACCAGGCGAGGCGGGCAATCGGTACGGGGGTTCGTTCACACGTCGAGCGGGCAATGCCCTGGACAAGTGTCAGATAACTGCGTGTCGTCGTCACCAGGAACGAGGAGCTAGCAAATGCAACCACTGAATCATGATCCTGCCGCGGTCGGAATCGGCGGCCAGGTCACCGCCAACGGTGCGCGGGGCCTCGCCACGGGCACCGCAGCCACGGCCGAGGTGACCGCCCTGGCTCCCGCCGGCGCCGACGAGGTCTCGGTGCACGCGATGGCGGCGTTCATGTCCGAGGGTGTGCAGACGCTGGGCATCAACGCCCTCGCGCAGGAGGAGATCGCCCGCGCCGGCGCGACGGTGATCGAGGTGGCCGGGGTGTACGACGCGGTCGACGCCGCGAACGGCGCGACGCTGATCTGACCGACCGACCGAAAACGACGTCTGGTTTCTGATGGCTGCGCCACCGATTCTCGTTCCCCCCATCTGGGGGGCCTTCCCGCCGGAAGTGAATACCGCGCGTCTGCAGGCGGGGGCTGGTCCCGCGCCGATGATGCAGGCCGCGGCCGGCTGGGAAGCGCTCGCGATCTCGCTGGAGACGCAGGCGGACGAGCTGGCGGCGAGCCTGGCCTCGCTGGCCCAGAACTGGCAGGGCGCGGGCAGCGAGCGCGCGATCAGCGCGGCGATGCCGATGGTGATCTGGCTGAGGATGCTGGCGCTGCAGGCCCAGAAGCGTGCGTTGCAGGCGACCGCGCAGGCCGGTGCGTACACGACGGCGTTCGCGGCGACGCCGCAGCTTCCCGAGATCGAGATGAACCACGTCACCCACGGCGTGCTGGAGTCGACGAACTTCCTCGGGGTCAACACCGTGCCGATCGGCCTCAACGAGGCCGACTACGTCCGGATGTGGGACCAGGCCGCGACGGTGATGAGCACCTACCAGGCCGAGACGGTGGCCAACGCGACGTTCGAACCGATCGCACCGCCCAAGCCGATCGTCGTCCCCGGCGGGGCGGAAGCGGCTATGGCGGTGGGTCTTTCGGGAGCGGCCCCCGGCATGGCCAGCGCGGTCGCCCGCGACGTCACCATGGCCAAGGTCAGCGCGATCGGGAAGGTCGACGAGGCGGGCCAGAAGGCGGGGGCGTTGCAGGGGGCGGTGCGGCAGGCGACCGATCAGGCGAAGTCCCCCGCCGAGCAGGGCCAGCTCATGCAGCAGGCGCCGCAGATGGGCATGCAGATGGTGTCGCAGCTGGGATCCACGCTCGCGCAGGCGCCGCAGCAGCTGATGCAGGGCGTCACCCAGCCGTTCCAGCAGCTGACCCAGCCGCTGCAGCAGGTCTCCTCGCTGTTCGGCCAGCTCGGCGGAATGGGCGGGGACAAAGGTCCGCAGGTCGGAATGCTCGGTGCCACACCGTTTTCCAACCACCCGGCGATCGGTGGCAACGGGCCGGCGGCCGGTGCGGGCCTGGTGCGGGCCGCGTCGCTGCCCGGTGCGGGCGGTACGTCGTCGCGCACGCCACTGATGTCGAACCTGGTGGGCAAGGAGCTGCAGCCGACGCTGTCGCCGGTGGCCGTCGGTGCCGGAGCCGCCGCGGGCGGCGCCGCAGCCGGGCTGGCGCCGGTCGGAGGTGGCGGCGGCATGGGCGGCGGACCGATGGGCATGCTCGGCCAGCGCGGCAAGAGCGGCGGCAACCGGGCCGGGCTGAATGCGCCCGCACCACTGGAATACGACCTCGACGAAGACGAGACGGACGACTGGTGATCGTCCACCACACACTTGCCGACCGCCCGGTCGGGGAGCTCGCTACACGGGCGAGAGCACACATAACCGAGAACACAGGGAAAACGAGGGAAGGTCAGGCACATGGCACTTGAGGCAGATGTCGCAGCATTGAGCGCGGGGGCGGCGACGTTCGACCGCATCGCCGGCGAACTCCAGTCGGTTCGCGCCCACGTCGAGACCGTCGCCGCGTCGGCGGCACAGAACCTGAGCAGCCCGTCGGCAGGACAGGCGTTGCAGGCCGCGCTGGTGCGCTACCACGAGGCCGCCGACCAGCAGAACCGCCTGCTCGCCGACATCTCGCACAACATCCAGCAGAGCGGCGTGCAGTACGACTCGACCGACACCGACAACGCCTCTCACGTTGCCAACGCCATGAGCAACGTGCTCTGAGCGTCGATACCCGAACCGAATTTCAGACAAGGAGAACACCGTGACAAGCGGATCCATCAATTACAACTTCGCCGGGATCGAGTCCGATTCGGCCGAGATCGCCAGCGCCGTCAACCGGGTCAACGGGTTGATGTCCGAGGGCCATAGCGCGCTCAACTCCCTGCAGGCCGCCTGGATGGGCACCGGCTCGGACTCCTACCAGGTGATGCAGCAGCGTTGGAACCAGAACTCCGAGGAGCTCAACCTTGCGCTGCAGAACCTCGGTCAGGCCGTGGCCAACGCCGGTCACGACATGGGCGGCACCGAGAACAGCGTCGCGAGCACGTTTTCCGTCTGAACCGCGGCGTGCCGGCGGGCGACCGTCCAGCAGTGCACTGCAGACGGTCGCCCGCCACACTCCCCATTACATCTTCTTGAGAGGCAGCCATGTCGGCCGACTATGACCGGCTCTTCCACTCCCCGGATGCCGCGCGAACGGCTGACGACGAGCCTGAGCGCGAAACCCCGCCTGCCGCTGCGGAATCCGTCACGCCACCGGCGATGCCCGCTGCCGCGCCACGCACTCAGACCAGCGTCGCGCCGCCGCCCTGGCAGGGAGGGGTCACCAGCCAGATGCCGCCGCTGCCGGCGACCGGTCCGCAGCCGCTGCCCAACAACGGCATGATGCGTGCGCCGCAGGCGCCGGCGCCCACCGGTGCGCGTCACGAGCAGCCGCGGCACGCGTCGGTTCCCGCGCCGCGCCCGGCGCCGGTGCCGGCGCCGACCCAGCACTTCGCCGAGGTCGAGGTGGACCGCCGGCCCGTCGTCCAGCCCGCTCCGACATCGGCCGCGTCGATGGGCAACCACCGGGCGATCGACGCGCTGTCCCACGTCGGCGTGCGCTCGGCGGTCAAGATGCCGTCGCAGCGCGGGTGGCGGCACTGGATCTATCTGTTGACCCGCATCAATCTCGGGCTCTCGCCCGACGAGCTCTACGAGATGGACCTGCACGCCCGCATCCGGCGCAACGCCCGCGACTCCTATCAGATCGGAATCTTCGGTCTGAAGGGCGGCGTGGGCAAGACGGCGGTGACGGTCGCGCTGGGATCGGCGCTCAGCACCATCCGCGGGGATCGCATCCTGGCCATCGACGCCGACCCCGACGGCGGTAACCTCGCCGACCGGGCCGGCCGGCAGTCGGCGGCGACCATCGCGGACCTGTTGAGCGACAAGGAACTCCACCGCTACAACGACATCCGCGCGTACACAAGCATGAACGGCGCCAACCTGGAGGTGCTGTCCTCGGAGGAGTACAGCGCCGCCCGCCGCGAATTCAACGACGAGGACTGGAAGACCGCCACCGAGATCGTGTCGCGGTACTACAACCTGGTGCTCGCCGACTGCGGCGCCGGGCTGTTCCAGCCGGGCGCGCGCGGCGTGCTGTCGACGGTGTCGGGGCTGGTGATCGTGGCGAGCGCATCGATCGACGGTGCGCGGCAGGCCGCGATCACGATGGACTGGTTGCGCCAGAACGGATATCAGGATCTGCTGGGCCGGTCCTGCGTGGTGATCAACCACGTGGTGCCCGGCAAGCCCAACATCGACGTCGAGGACCTGGTGCAGCAGTTCGAGCGGCACGTCGCTCCGGGCCGGGTCGTCGTGCTGCCGTGGGACAAGCACATCGCCGCGGGCACCGAGATCCAGCTGGACCTGCTGGGTAAGCAGTTCCGGCGTCGCGTCGTCGAGCTCGCGGCGTCGCTGTCCGACGACTTCGACAGGCTCGAGCGGCGTTGACCGCAACAGCCGCACCCCCGTCGTCGTCGAGCGTCACTCCGGGGCGCCCGGCGACGACCCGCGTCACGATCCTGACGGGTCGGCGGATGACGGATCTGGTGTTGCCGTCGGCGGCACCGATCGAGACGTACGTCGACGAGACCGTGTCGGTGCTCGCCGACATCCTCGAGGACACGCCGCCGGAGTTGTTGGCGGGCTTCGATTTCGCGTCGCAGGGTGTGTGGTCGTTCGCGCGGCCGGGCGCACCGCCGATCAAACTGACCGAGTCGCTCGACGACGCCGGTGTGGTCGACGGGTCGCTGCTGACGGTGGTGTCGGTGAGCCGCACCGAGCGGTACCGGCCACTGGTCGAGGACGTGATCGACGCGATCGCGGTGCTCGACGAGACACCGGAGTTCGACCGATCGGCGCTGTATCGCTTCGTCGGCCTGGTGCTGCCGCTGGCCGCGCTGATGGTCACCGCTGTCGGGATCCTGTCGTGGATGTCGACCGGTCGTGACTGGTGGTGGCCGGTGGCGCTGGGGGTGCTGGGCCTCGGCCTGATGGGCGGCAGCTGGTTCGCGCAGTCCCGGTACGCCAACATGAACATGGCCGAGAGCCTGCTGGTGTCGTCGCTAATCGCCCTCGGGGGTGGGGTGGCTCTGGCGGTACCTCTGCCTCGCGGGGTGGAAACGCTGGGCGCACCCCAGATCGCCGGCGCCAGTGCGCTGGTGCTGTTGATGGTGCTGGCCACACGCGGCGGCCCCCGGCGCCGTGCGGAGATCGCCGCGTTCCTGGCGATCGTGGCGACAGCGGTGACGTTCGCGGCGATCGCGGTCGGCTACGGATGGCAGAGCTGGGTGCCCGCGGGCGCGATCGCCTTCGGCCTGATCGTGGTGACCAACGCGGCGAAGCTGACGGTCGCCGTGGCGCGGATCGCGCTGCCGCCGATCCCCGCGCCGGGCGAGACCGTCTCCAACGACGAGCTGCTCGATCCGGTGACGACGACGGACACGTCCGAGGAATCCGAGACCTGGCAGGCGATCATCGCGTCGGTGCCGGACTCGGCGGCGCGTCTGACCGAGCGCAGCAGGCTCGCGAAGCGACTACTGATCGGTTTCCTGACCGCCGGTGCGCTGATCCTGGCCGCCGGCGCGATCGCCGTTGTGGTGCAAGGGCATTTCTTCCTGCACAGCCTGATCGTCGCCGGTCTGGTGACGGTGGTGTGCGGATTCCGGTCCCGGCTGTACGCGGACCGGTGGTGCGCCTGGGCGTTGATGGCCGCAGCGTTCGTGATCCCGACGGGCGTGGTCGTGCGGCTGTGCCTGTGGTACCCGGAGCAGGCGTGGCTGATCCTCGCGATCTATACGGCGGTCGCGCTGGTCGCGGTGATCACGATCGGTGCGACGGACAGCGTCCGGCGGGTGTCGCCGGTGACCAAGCGGATCCTCGAGTTGGTCGACGGTGCGGCGATCGCGGCCGTCATCCCGATGCTGCTGTGGATCGCCGGCGTGTACGACCTGTTGCGCAACCTGCGGTTCTAGGAGGCTCGGTGACCAACCCCCCACTCTCGGTGGATCCGGAGGCCCTCGCCGCCGCCGGTGGCGTCTTGGAGTCCGCGGCAGCCGATCTGCCGCCGGTTCCGCCGCCGTTCATGCCGACGGGTACGGATCCGTTGTCGGCGGCGATCATCGGGCAGATCCCGGAGGTCGAGGGGCCGATCATGACGCAGTTGCCACTCGTGAAGACGCAGGCTACTCAGACGGCGCAGAACGTGAGCAATGCCGCGCAGGCGTACGTCGCGACGGATCAGCGCCTAGGTGGACAGATCGGCCAGGAGATGCAGGATGCGCCCGCTGCGGCTGCGTTGGGCTCAGGTGGGTCGGCGGGCTCTGCGGCCGGGTCAGCTGTGGGTGCGGCGGGTTCGGCCGGCTCGGCCGGCGGCGGGATGGGTCAGATGATGAGCATGCCGATGCAGATGGCCGGGCAGATGGCCCAGATGCCGATGCAGGTGATGGGTGCGGTGGCGGCGGTGCCGCAGGGCGTCATGCAGGGCGCTCAGCAAGTGGGGCAACAGGTTCAGCAGATGGTGGGGCAGTTCGGCGGGGTCGGTGGACAGTCCGGCACCGGCAGCTCGTCGCCTGGAGTGGAGCTGCCCCCGTCGGAGCCACCCACGGCCGAGCAGCCCAAGGACGCGTCGGACGGGGCGTCGGCGGGTGAGCCGGGTGCCGAGCGGGCGCCGGAGGCCGCCAAGGAGAAGGCCGAGGAATCCGAGGGTCGGCACCGGGCACCGGAGCCGGCGGACGGTCGGATCAACCTGTGACCGGGTTCCTGAAGGTCGATCCCGACGAGCTGCGTCGGGCGGGGGCGACGTTCACGGCGGCGGGAGACAAGCTGGCTGCGGTTCAGGCGGGTGCGCCGTTGGGTGATGCAGCGTCAGCGGTGTCGGGGTTGCAGACGGCGTCGGCGTGCGATGCCGCGAAAAGTGCTGTGGCCGAGCAGATGTCCGCGATCGTAGACGGAGCCCGCACCTACGGATCGAACGTGACCGGAGCGGCAGGAAAGTACGAGGCGACGGACCAGGCGTCGGGCGGGAAGATCGCTGCGGTCGACATGCCTTCTTTCGGGACGTCTTAGGCCGACGCGGTGGCGCTGATGGCGTCGCCGATCAGGACCGCCAGGTGCTGCCAGTACACCCAGTCAGCGATGGCGTGCCGCTGCGTTTCCGCATCGACGGCGGTGTGCGCGCGGTGCAGAGCGTGCGTCTGCGCGTGCTCGGCGTAGGCGACGAACGCCTGCAGATGTGCGGCACCGCGTTCAGAACTGGTGGACATCAGGGGCTTGGCGACCTCGAACCAGAGCCTTGCGGTGTCGTCGGCCGGCGCTTCCTGGTCGGTCGGCGCGGGCGGTAGCAGCTCTGTGAGCCCGGTATCTCCGACGGCGGCGAGTCGCTGGGCGGCCGCCGGTGCGATGACCTCTAGGCGGCCGCGTCCCTTCATCTTTCCGGTCTCGGGGATGTCGTCTGCGGTGAGAACGACCTTGGCCACGCCGGGGTCGAAGGTCGCGAATTGCTCTTCGGTGGCCACTACTGCGCGCAGAGTCTTGTCGTGGTGCTGCGCCCAGCGTTGGACGGCGAGGATCGGGTAGGTGGCCCAGGTGGCGCGTTCCGACAAGGGGATCGCGTCATCGGCAGAGGCCATTTTCACGTGGTCGGGGAGATGCACACCATCGGGGATGTACGCGAGACCATAGCTGTTGGCGACGACGATTGTGCCGTCCGTCGTAACGCCGGTGACCCAGAACAACCCGAAGTCCACGACGCCGACGTTGAGCGCGGCGGCAATATGGCGTGCCCGCTGCAGTGGATCGGCTCCACTTGCGTTGCGCCGCAGTGCACCTGCGGTCGTGGCGGCGGCGATAGCGTCGCGCTCGGCGCGGGCGGTCGAGACAGGCACGGGAGCCGCTGCGGGCGCGGAGGCGCTGCTCGCTGCAGACATGGGTGCTACGCCAGGGCCGGCGGTCGCCGCCGGCGCGGTGCCCGGGGCGGGCGGCCCGGGAGGCTGGGGCGTGGTGGGCGGAGCGAGAGGCATTGGCGGAGGCAATGAAGGCGCGCCGCTCGGTGCTGAGCCGACGGGAGCAGGCCCGGCTGCACCGCCGCCGGGCAGCGCTGTTCCGCTGGCGGCGCCGGCGGCCCCGCCGGAAGGCGGTGCTGCGGAAGCGGCCGCCTGATTGACCGGCGCGGCGGCCGGAGCAGGTGAGGATGCGGGCGCTGGGGAGGAAAGCGGCGGCGGAGCTTGGCTCGTAGCCGGCTGAACTGGCGATGCTTTGGAGGCGTTGGGTGTATTGGCGCCTGCTGCTTGCGTTGCATTCGGGCTACTAGGTCCGAGGCCGGAGCCAGTGCCTGAAGTGTCGCCAGGGTTTGCAGTCCCTGTCGAAGCGGCAGTCGGCGTCGCCGACAGTGAAGAAGGAGACGACCCTGAACCTGATGAACCGGGTGATGCTGACGGACCGCTCGGCGAAGCTGTCGTGGTGGTCGCTCCTGCGCCCGGTGACCCAATGGCGGAACCGGGTTGCGCCGGCCCGGCCGGCGTTGGTGCACCCGCCTGAGCGGCGGAAGGTACTTGCGATTCGGGAGGGGTAGATTGCGCAGGCTGAGGAGCTGACGCAGATGGAAGGCCTTTCACGGTCGCAGTGGGACCAGAGTTCGACCGGCTTATCGATTGTCCGTTTTGGCCGAAGAACTCTATTGGAGTCTTCGGTGTGGGGGCAGAGGTTACCGGCGCCGATTGTGGGTTGGGTGGGGTTGGAGTGCGTGGAGGCGGCGGCGGCGGTTGCCAAACGCTGAATGCGGGTACTTTTGCCATGCCGCTCGCGACAAGCGATGTGTTCAAGCCAATCTGGGCAGAGACCCAGGTATCGATCGCAGCCTGCTGTTCGCTTGGATCGAGTGCAGGGTCGCTGCGAACCGTGGCGAAAAACTGTTGCGAATACTCGAGGTTTTCGTTGATTAGTGCCTTCGTCTCAGCCACGGACCTTGCAACCAGGCTGTACCAAGCGATCGCCTTCTCAAGGTGCTGACTCAATGACAGCATCTGTTGAACGCGTGCTCCGATGGCCGCATCGGCCGCGTCGGCTGCGATCCCGGTCCAAACGGCACCGGAAGATATCTTTGAGTTCTGGGTCTGCCACTGTTCTAGAACCCAAGTGAGTTGGGTTACCTTTTCCGTCAGCGTCCTCCCACGGCTGTACAACGAGTCCTCATCGATGTCCGGCCATCCCGATGGCTCGGTCATTTCTTCGATGTATTCGCCCGCGGCCTTTTGAATTCCCACGGCTAGTTCTCCGCGGCCCTGCATGCTTCGCTTATGGCGCCAACCGCGGATCCAGCTGCAACCTGGAGGTCGTTATCTGCTGCCGCGTACGTCGGAAGCGCACTAACGTATGCGCGCCGATATTGAGCGCTAAGAGTGGCAATGTCCGCCCACACAGGATTGTCACTCTTCCGCCCGAGCCTCTGCGACTCAGTTGCGAAAGCTTCCATTATTGGCATCGCAGCGTTATTGATCGCCCGCTGCTCTGGACTCAAGGCGCTGGCCGCGATGTTCGGGTCGACAGACCGCCACGCCGCCGTGTCATTAGTGAACTTTTCAGCACTGGCGAGCCACTCAGCGCACACCGGGCTCTGTGAGCGTAGGAACCTCTCGGGACTATTCGGATCGATTCGACTCGGTAAATCGCGCGGTGCGGCCGCCTCTGGGACGAGTGGCGCGCGAGCACTTGCCGAACCAAAAGCTATGGAGTCGCATATTGCATTCAAAGTTGCGACGACACTATTCGAAACACGAACAATCTGGTCGTCAGGCGGCGCGTACTGCGGGATATGTTCGACATAAGAGCGGCCGTAGGCGATGAACTGCTCGTAAAGGACTCGGACTACTCGATGGGGCGTTTCTCGGGCAAGGCGGGCGGCTTCATCAGCAGCCTGGCGAATAGCCGCTGCCATCGCTTCGTACTGCCGCCGTTGCTCGGGCGACCACTGTGCTTCCGAGATACTCGGGTCGCGCTTGTCCCAACCGTTGGTCGCAGCGTGCGCTAAGCCGGCAGACGTTGTAGTCCACCGTTGGCACGTGGGCTCTTCAGTAATCAAGGAGATCGGACCGCGATCGCTTGCACTCGCGATATCCGAAGTGTCAACCGACGTACTCGGAGGAGCCGACGCCGTCGGTGTCGTCGACCCCGAACTGCCTCGCGTGACAAGCAGAGTCGCGACCACGGTCACGACCACGACGACGAGGAGAGCCAGCCCGCCCAAGATCCACTTGGCTTTGTTACCGCCTTGAGGCGGCGGGCCGGGCTGCGGATTCCATTGCGGCGGGCCTTGCGGAGAGCCCTGCGGGGGCGGCGGCCACTGACCGGGAGGCGGCGTCGTCACGCGCGCGCCTCCGAATCGAGCCTCGCCATCCCCTTAACCTCCCAGGTCAACGCTTCCTGCTGCGACCGTCTCGCTTCAAGCCGACCCATCCAGCTTACGAGAGCTCCGGACCAGCCCACGGCACTGATTTCGACGCCCCTCACCCCCGCTCGTCGTTGATCTCCGCAGTGATCTCCGCGACCACCGCATCGATCCGCTCGCGGTCGGCATCGATCGACGCCGACGCCTCCGCCGACGCTTTCTGCAGTGCCTCGTTGACCCGGTCCTCGACCGTTTCCGCCCCCAGCCGCAGCAGGCCGTCCTGGATGTAGACGTCTTGCAGCCAGTGGTGACCGTTCAGCGTCACCTCGACGGTCTCGGTCTCATCGGCCGCGGTGAACGATTCGGTAGCCATCTTGTCGAGCTGCTCGTCCATCAGCGACTGCAGCCGCCGCGCCTGCCGCAGCACCGCCGCCACTTCCGGATGCATGTCTTCGGTCACTACGAATCCTTCCTCGTGCCGTCAGAGCCGCGACGCCGCGGCTGCAGACCGATCACTGGCTCCGTGTGCGGGCGCTCCTCGACGTAGAGCTCCTCATCCTGCGACAGCTGCGGGTTGCGCTTCTTCTCCCCGCTCCCGCCGCCGTGCGCCCCGTGCATCGGTGCCATCCCGCCCATGCCGCCGCCCGCCGCGCCGGCCACGCCGCCGCTTCCCGCAGTGCCCGCCGCGGCGGTCGGTCCTGCCGACGCCGCATACGGTGTCGGCGCAACGGTTTCCGCGCTCACCGCGGGCTGCAACGGCGAGCCTGGTATCCCGCCGCCTCCACCGCCGCTGCCTCCGGAACCGGCTCCGCCTCCGCCTGCCGCGGCGGGATGCAGCCGCGGATCACTCGGCAGCTTCGGGCCGCCCTTGCCGGTGCCCGGCATCCCCGTCCCAGGCATGCCGCCGCCCGGTGACCCGCCCTGCTGACCGCCACCGGGCTGTCCGCCACCCGGCGACCCGCCGCCCTGCTGGCCCGCCTGCTCACCGGCCTGCTGCGCAGCCTGCGCCGCCTGCTGTGCCGCCTGACCGCCCTGGTCCGCCGCCGACATCGGCGAGACCGGCGCCTGCTGCGGGGCGCCGCCCGATCCCCCGCCCGGTGACTGCTGACCGGCGCCGCCGCCTGCACCCTGCCCGGCGCGCTCGTCGGGGCGATACGGGCGTGCACGCTGGTGATCCTGTGCGGTCACCGGAATCCCCGACAGCACCGGCGCCGGCGGATCCTCCGCCTCGATCGCTTTGGTCTGGGCCTGGTTCGCGTAGGTGTTGCGCACATCCTCCGACTTCGTCTGCAGCTGCGCGATCTGGGTCATCGCGTCGCTCCACGCCGGGCTGCCGATCGGGTTCTCCACCACCTGCTGTTGGAGTTCGTGATAGCGCTGCGCGATCGGCCGGTGATCGCTCTTGGCGGTGCTGTGCGCGGTGACCAGGGCGTCCGCCTCGTCGGCCAGCTGATTCCATGACCCCGACAGTGAGACCAGCCATTCGCGATAGGAGTTGAACTTCGCGTACGCCGCATCCGCGGCCTGGCCTTCCCAGTTCAGTGAATTCACTTCGAACTTCTCGGCCGACGCGGCCAGCGACTGCGCATTGGTGCGCCACATCGCCGCGGCCGACCGCAGCGACGCGCCGTCGTCACCGGCATCGAGCGCGGTCTGTGCCGACTGCGGATCCATGAATCCCTGCTCGGACAGCAACTGTCCCTTCGGGATCGGCATCTTCGGTGGATGGGGCGGGGCCGGCAGGTCGACACCCTTCGGGAAGACGGTGCCGCTGGGCGCGCCCGCCGGTGTGTCGAAGGTCGACCCGATGTCCTCGCCCGACTGCTGATCCACCTGGGCGTAGGCCGCGGCGACGTTGTCCAGCGTCTGCGCCAGCCGCTCGCCCTCCAGGCGACCGAACTCCTGGTACGCCCAGAGCGATTCGGCGTTGGCGGCGAGGTTGGTGATGGCGACGCTGCTGATGACCAACGCGTCGGGCGAGATCAGCGCCGGCTGCGCCGTCTGGGATGACCAGGACAATCCCCTGATCTGCGCTGCCTTGCCTGTCAAGTCCGCCGGGTCGACCTGAACTTCGTCTCCGCTCATACGCGATCCCCCTCCAGCACCGTCTGGTAGCGGCTCTCCTCGCGCGGATTGATCAGCCTGATCGGCAACTGCTTGTGTCGCGGGGTGGCGATGAAGTTGGGCCGCAACATGACCCGGCCGACACCGGGGTGCGGGGCCAGGTAGGTGGTCGCATTGGGCCACGCCACTTTGGCCACCGAGCCGACCTGTGCGTCGATGTACCCCGCGAACTCCGTGAATTGCGGGCTGAGCGTCACCACCGCACCCGCTGCCGCTGAGCGCACCACGAACTGGGTGAACAACCGGGCATCGCCGAGGTTGATGCTGACGTCGACATCGTCGAACGGCATGTACACCGGGTAGCGATCCGCGGTCTCGCCGACCAGGACCCCTGCCGATCCGATCGGCAGCTCGTAATGCTTGTCGGTGACCGGACTTTCGCCCAGGAGTGCGGCGCGCTGGCCGCCGAACAGGCACGAAAAGCCGCGCGGTGTGGACGGATTCGCCAGAGTCGTCAGCAACACCGTGGTGGTCGGCGCCGCGCCCGGGGTGATGCGGACGCGCGTGAGCGTGTGGTCGGCCCGCGCGGACCACCACACGTCGGGGCCGCCGGGAGCGGTGTAGGCTGCGGTGAAGGTGCTGCGCCCCTTGATCATCGACCAGGCTTCCCGCTCGAAGCTGATCTCCGTCGCGCGGTCGAAGTCGTCGAAGCTGCGGGCGGGGCGCGCGTCGATCCCCGTGCTGGACAGATGGTCGGCGATCCGCGTCGTCGACGCCACGAGATACTGCGCCAGCCCGGCGACCCCGGTGTTGCGACGCAGCGCGGACTTTCGCGTCTTCTCGGGGTCGGCGCGCAGCACGATCCACGTCCGACGGTTGGCGGGCGCCGGATAGGGACCCACGACCTGCTCGTAGAGCGCGACCAGCGCGGCTGGCGCCGTCTTCCCGACCCGGTACCCGGCCGACACCACGTCGGCCTCCAGGTCGGGGCAGTACGCCTCGAGCAGGTCCTCGATCATCCGCGTGTCGACGACGTCGTCGGTGAAGGCCTCGCCGTTGACGATCACCGTCGGGGTGAACGGCCGCGGCACCAGCTCGATCGCCGACACCACCTGCTCGCCCTGCCAGCGCAGCGCCACATGATCGCCGGGGACGACGGTCGCGCCGACCGCGGGCTCCGACGGCGGGGGCGGGGGTTGACGGTGGCGACGCCGCCACGCGAAAAGCGCTGCCACCCAACCGGTCACCCGGCGACCGCGGACCGTCAGCACCGCGCCCAGTGCGATCAGGACGGCCAGCGTGATCCCCAGCCACATCAGGTCCATCCGGGCGAACAGCAGCAGGCATGCCGGAATCAACACCGCGGCCCACAGCGCGTGGCCCGTGGTGAAACGCAACCCGAACACCGACAGCACCCTGCTCATCGGCGCCTCAGTGCCCGTCGGGCCATCGCTCCGATACCCAGCACCACCGCCACACTCGCACCGACGATCACCACCCACGTGATCGGCGTCCGGTCCGGCGGCGGCACGTACACGGGCGGCGGGATCGACTTGATCTTGTACGGGATGGTCGCCGGGCCGGCCGGCACATCCCAGGTCAACGCCGCGACCGGGTCGACCACCCCGGCGCCGACGACGTTGTCCACCCCACCGCCGGGATGCCGCGCGGTCGCGGTGATGCGGTTGATGATCTGCGCGGCGGTCAGCTCCGGGAAGCGTTGGCGCAGAAGGGCTGCAAGGCCCGAGACGTACGCCGCGGAGAACGACGTACCGCTGATCGGGATGGGCCCGTCCTCGCCCTGCAGCGCGTTGACCGGGTTGCCGTCATAACCGAGCGCCACGAGGTTCTCACCGGGTGCGGCCGCCCCCACCCACGGTCCCTGCATCGAGAACCCGCTCGGCTGACCGTTGGGGGCGATGCTGCCGACGGTCAACACCAGCGGGGAGTACCAGGCCGGCGAGACAATGGTTTGCACCTTCTGCCAGCCCCGCGGATCGGCGGGCACTGCGGGATCGGGCGGCGGGTTCTGCGAGCAGTCACCGCCCGAGTTGCCGGCCGCGACGACGATCACCGCGTTCTTCACGTTGACCGCGTAGTTGATGGCGGCGCCGACGACGTTCTCGTTGATCGGCCGGGTGATCTTGTAGCAGGCCGCCTCGCTGATGTTGATGACCTGCGCGCCGATGTTGGCGGCGTGCACGATCGCGCGGGCCAGGCTGCGCAGCGAACCGGCCGTCTGCGTGGAGTTCGGGTCGTTGGGGTCGGTGCGGGTGCCCACCGGCTGGAAGCTGTCCGAGGTCTGCCGTAGCGAGAGGATGCGCGCATCCGGGGCGACGCCGACGAACGCGTCGGTGGGGGCGGGCCGGCCCGCGATGACGGCGGCGGTCAGGGTGCCGTGGGCGTCGCAGTCGGACATGCCGTTGCCGGCCTGGTCGACGAAGTCGCCGCCCGGCTCCGCGGGCACCCGCGGTGACCCGTTCACGCCCGTGTCGATCACGGCCACAGTTACCCCGGCTCCCGTCGCGAACCGCTGCGCGTCGGCGAGCCGGAGGTAGTCGCTCGCCCACGGCCGGTCAGCGAAGTTGGAGTTGGGGAACACCGTCGGCGCGGCACAGACCCGCCGCTGCTCCATCGGCTGATCCGGGCCCGTCTCGTCAGGGGGAACGGCGGCCGGATCGATGACCGGGGGGTCGATCGCCCCAGCGGGCGGCGGCGCCACGAGGAAGACTAGCGCGATCGCGGCAAACAACGCACCGAGTCGCCGCACTACTGTCCACCCCCCGCTTGGGCTTCCCGGATCCCCGCGGTCCGGAACGTCGTCAGCAAACATAGCGCCGCCCGTCGGGCGGCGCAAAATGTCACGTCGAACGTACTCGGTACCGACACATGGGCAAGCCTAAGGGCCCCTGGAGGAGGGTCATTCCGCTTTCTTTTCCGCCGAAACTGCGTTCCACGCGGCCCTGAGGGGCGAACTCGCGCATGGAACGCAGCTTCGGCGGGAAGGGGAACGACTAGGCGTCGAGGTCCTTCTGCACCAGCTCGGCGATGGTGTTCAGCGCGCCCTCGTCGTCGGAGGCGACGGTGACCTGGGCGCCGTTGCCGGCGCCGAGCGTCATGATCATCAGCGCCGAGCCGGCGTCCACCGGCTCACCGCCGTCGACCGACAGGGTGACGGGCACACCGGCGTTGACGACGGCTTCGGCGATGATCGCCGCGGGCCGGGCGTGCAGTCCGATCGACGAGCCGACGATGACGGTCTTGGTGGGCATGAACTCTCCTCTTTCGGTTGTCTGAATCGATGGTCTCAGGCGGCGGCAACGGCGAGCTCGCGCTCGGCCTTCTTGGCGCCGGGCTTGATGAACTGCTTGGCCGCGACGACCGCCACCGCCGCGACGACAGTTCCGGCAATCAGCGAGACCAAGAACCACAGCAGGTTGCCGATCGCGAAGAACACGAAGATGCCGCCGTGCGGAGCACGCAGGGTGACACCGAAGGCCATACTCAGCGCACCGGTGACGGCGCCGCCGGCCATCATCGACGGGATGACGCGCAGCGGATCCGCCGCGGCGAACGGAATGGCGCCCTCGGAGATGAACGATGCGCCGAGAAGCCATGCGGCCCGGCCGTTCTCGCGCTCCGGCTCTGTGAACAGAGCGGGCCGAACCGTCGAGGCCAGCGCCATCGCCAGCGGTGGCACCATGCCGGCCGCCATCACCGCAGCCATCACCTGGTACGAGCCGGTGGTCGCCGCGGCCAACCCCGCGGTCGCGAATGCGTAAGCCGCCTTGTTGACGGGCCCGCCGAGGTCGAAGCACATCATCAGGCCGAGGATCACGCCGAGCAGGATCGCCGAACTGCCGGTGAGGCCGTTCAACCAGTCGGTAAGGCTGGTGTTGATCCACGCCAGTGGGCGACCCAGCAGCAGGAACATCGCCAGACCCACGATGAGCGAGGCAAAGAGCGGAATGATGACCACCGGCATCAACCCGCGGAACCAGCGCGGTACGTCGAACTTGCTGATCCATAGAGCGGCGAAACCAGCGATGACACCGCCGACGATGCCGCCGATGAAGCCGCCGCCGACAAATCCGGCTACCGCGCCAGCAGTGAAACCTGGTGCCAGGCCGGGTCGATCGGCGATGGCGAAGGCGATGTAGCCCGCCAGTGCGGGGACCAGAAACCCGAACGCCAACCCACCCAGGCTGAACATCACGGCACCGAGATAGGTCATCAGCGGGTTCAACGGCTCGAGCCAGCTGGGAAGCGTTCGTAGCGGCTCGGGCAGTTGCCACAGCGAGTTGCCGAGGGCGATGACGTTGCCGAAGCTACTGGTCCCACCTTCGGGCTTGTTGGCGACTTCATAACCGGCCAACAGGAAGCCTAGCGCGATCAGCAGACCGCCCGCGGCGACGAACGGGATCATGTAACTGACACCGGTCAGCAGGATCTGCCGGGTACGCGTGCCCCAGCCGACGCCGCCGGCCGGCGCGGAACTCGTCGCGGCTCCGCCGCCTGCGGAGCCCTCGACCCGCGGTGCGTTCGGATCATCGGCTGCGGCAACGGCTTCGGCGACCATCTTGGCCGGCTCGTTGATCGCGCGCTTCACTCCGGAGGCGATCACGGGCTTGCCGGCGAACCGGCCCCGGTCCTTCACGCCCACGTCGGTGGCGAAGATGACCGCGTCGGCCTTGGCGATCGTCTCGGCCGGCACCGGGGTGCTGCCCGAGGAGCCCTGCGTCTCGACGACCATGGTCACGCCGGCCTCCTTGGCCGCGGCGGCCAGGGCGTCGGCGGCCATGTAGGTGTGCGCGATTCCGGTGGGGCACGCGGTGATCGCGATCAGCGTCTTGGCCGCGGACTTTTCCACCGGCGCTGCGGCGGGCGCCGGGGTGGCCGGGGCGGGCGCAGGGTTGACCACGCCGTCGACCAGGCCGACGACCTCGTCGGCCGACGACGCATTGCGCAGCGCCTCGACGAAGTCCTTGCGCACCAACGCCCTTGCCAGGCTGGACAGCAGCTTCATGTGCTCCTGGCCGCCGGAGTCGGGCGCGGCGATCAGGAACGCGAGGTCTGCCGGGCCGTCCGGGGCGCCGAAGTCCACCGCGGGGCTGAGCCGGGCGAAGCCGATCGTCGGGGTGTCGACGTAGGGGGAGCGGCAGTGCGGGATCGCGATGCCGCCGGGCAGTCCGGTGGCCGACTGCTGTTCGCGCGCCATCGCAGCGCCGACCAGGCCGTCGGCGTCGTTGGTGCGACCCGCCGCGGCGAGGCTGCCCACCATGCGTGCGATGACCGCCTGCTTGTCCCCGTCGACGGCGGTGTCGAGCAGAACCAGGTCGGTGGTGATGATGGGTGGTGAAGTGGTGGAGCTTGTCATGGCACTACTTTCGTCGTCGGCGTGTTACTGGGTGGCGGGAATCGGTGAGATGGGCGAGACCTGCACGGCGGCGAGGTCGATCTGGGCGGGGGTCGGCAGTGTGGTGCCGGGCAGTGCCGCGGCCGCGCTGCCGTAGGCGACGGCCATCTGTAGCCGCTGCGGCGGAACGGCGCCGCCGACTTCGGCGCGGACGTAGCCGGCCAGCGACGAGTCCCCCGCGCCCACGGTGCTGCGCGGCACGATCGGGGGCGGGGTCGCCATCCAGGCGCCGTTCGCGTCGACCAGCACCGCGCCCTCGGCGCCGAGGGTAGCGAGCACCGCGCCGATACCACGGTCGATGAGCTGACGGGCCGCGGTCACCACCGGCTCCGGATCACCCTGGGCAACAGCGCTTTCCAGGACCTCGGGGGAGAGGCCGAGCACGCTGGCGAGTTCGTCGGCGTTCGGCTTGATCAGATCCGGGGCGCCGCGCTCGAGCGAACCGACCAGAGCGGCCAGCGGTGCGTCGGAGGTGTCGACGGCGACGCGGCAGGGGCGCGAGGCGAGCAACGCGACGACGTCGCCGTACCAGGACGCCGGCATCCCGGGCGGGAGCGATCCGGACATCACCACCCAGTCCGCGCCGTCGGCGGCGGCGAGCACCGCGTCGGTCAGTGCGCCGACCGTGGCCTCGTCGAGCGTCGCGCCCGGTTCGTTGATCTTGGTGGTGGTGCCGTCGGGCTCGGTGATGGTCAGATTGGTGCGGGCCGACTCGGCGGTGGGCACGATCTGGAACGACACCGCCGCGGTCTCGAGCGCGGTGATCAACGGGTCGTTTCCGGCCGCGGGCAGGACGGCGAGCGCGTCGATGCCGGCGAGGGTGAGCGCGCGGGCGACGTTGACGCCCTTGCCGCCGGCCTGGCTGGTGACCGAGGTGACGCGGTGGACGGCGCCGCGCGTCAACGGGGACGGCAGCGTGACCGTGCGGTCGATGCTCGGGTTGGGCGTGACGGTGACGATCACTGGTGATCTCCTGCGCAGATGATTTCGAGGCCCTGGTCGGTCAGTTCGGCGCGGTCGGCGGCGCTGATCTCGGGGTCGGTGATGAGGGTGTCGACACTGGTGATCGGAGCGAAGCTGACGAAGTCCTCGCGACCGACCTTGGAGGAGTCCGCGGCGACCACGACGTAGTTGGCCGCCCGCACCATGGCCCGCTTGACCGCCGCCTCCTCGCTGTCGGGGGTGGACAGACCGTGCCGGATGCTGATGGCGTTGGTGCCGATGAACGCGATGTCGACACGCATGGTGTCGAGCACCCGCAGCGTCTGTTCGCCGACGGCGGCCTGCGTGACTCCGCGCACGCGGCCGCCGAGCAGCTGCAGCGAAACGGTGGGCATGGTGGCCAGCCGGGCCGCGATGGGCACCGAGTTGGTGACGACGACGAGTTCGCGGTCGGTCGGCAGGTGCGCCGCGATGCGCATCGTGGTGGTGCCGGCGTCGAGCAGGACGCTCGCGCCGCTCAGGGGGAAGAACTCGGCCGCCGCGGCGGCGATGGCGTCCTTGTGCTCGGACCGGGTGACGTCGCGCTCGCCGACGCCGGGCTCGACGAGGTGCAGGGCGCGCACCGGGACGGCGCCGCCGTGCACGCGGCGCACGATGCCCGCCTTGTCGAGCACGGCGAGGTCGCGCCGCACGGTCTCGGTCGTCACGTCGTAGGCCTGCGCGAGCTCGGTCACCGATGCGCGGCCCTTCGCCATCACCAGGGAGGCGATGGCTTGCTGCCGCTCTTCGGGGTACATGGAGCTCCGTTTGTGTGGGGATACGTCCGGTTTGTTGTTGATATGTTTGGTTTTACTCCTGAACGTGTTGACTTGTCAACGGTTTCTTGTAACCTGGTTCACATGACCGCGACGTCTTCGCTCAGCTCACAACTCCAGCCCGGCACGGTTCTGCACGGCGTACCGGTCGTCGCCGGAGTCGCCTACGCGCCCGTGATCCGTCCCGGCCGGCTCCCGCAAGTCGACGTGAGCACTCTCCCCGAGGTGCCCGAGGCCGACCGCGCCGCCGAGGGCGAGCGCTTCACCGCCGCGGCGGCGACCGTGGCCGGCCGCCTGCGGGACCGCGCCGCCCACGCGACCGGCTCCGCGTCCGAGGTGCTCGCCGCGACCGCCACTCTCGCGCAGGACCGCGGCTGGCTAGGCGCCGCGGAGAAGCGGATCAAAGACGGCGCGCCCGCGGTCCGCGCGGTCAGCGGCGCGATCGACCAGTTCGTCGAGATGTTCACCAAGCTCGGCGGCCTGATGGCCGAGCGGGTGACCGACCTGCGCGACATCCGCGACCGGGTGACCGCCGAACTCAACGGCCTGCCCGAGCCCGGCGTGCCGCTGCCCGACGTGCCGTCGGTGCTGTGCGCCGAGGATCTCGCCCCCGCCGACACCGCGGGCCTGGACCCGAAGCTCATCGTCGCGCTGGCCACCACGCTGGGCGGCCCGACCAGCCACACCGCGATCATCGCGCGGCAGTTGGGCATCCCGTGCGTCGTCGCCGTCCACGGATTGGACGACGTCTCCGCCGGCACGACGGTGCTCGTCGACGGAACCCTCGGGACGGTCACCGTCACGCCCGACGAGTCCGCCGCGCAGG
>NZ_JYNX01000093.1 GCF_001044255.1 Mycolicibacterium chubuense | reverse complement strand
GCCGGTTCCGGTTGTCGTCGCGCCGTCGCCGCCGGCCGCCCCGCTGACGCAGTCCGCCGCGGCGGAACCGGAGGTACCGGTGGCGGCTGCCGCGCCGATGGCTGCGCCCGAGCCGGCGGCCCCGCCCCCGCCGGTGGTCGCCGAGTCCGCGCCGGCCGAAGCGGCGACACCTGCCATGTCGGTGTCCGATGTCGTTGCCCCCGAGGGAGTTCCGGCACCGGCGGCGCCGCCCGTCGCCGAGGTCCCGGCCGCGGCTGCCGCAGAGATCCCGGCCGATGTGCCTGCCCCGCCCGTCGACGCGGCGCCCATCGTGCACGCCGCAGCCGTCCCCGCCCCGCTGCCCGGACCCGCGGTGCCGGTGGTGCCGGTACCGGCCCCTCTTGCCGCGCCCGCCGTCCCGGTTCCCGTCGTACCCCTGCCCGACGCGGTGTCCGGTCTGCCTCTGCTTCCTGCGAGCCTGCCGGTTCCGCAGGACCTGGTGTGCGAGGGCACGGCATGGTGACCGGCGTCTGATTGCCGCACTGACCGATCGCCGGTGTCGGCAGCGTCACGTCAGCGTCGGGATCGTGACGTTGCCGGTGCGTTCAGCGCCAGATCCTGGGCAAATGGCCCCTCGGTGTGGTGATTCACCCCCATGTTCGCCGGATACCGGGTTACTGTCTCGGGTGGCGTAGGAACTGACACTGGGAGGATATGGATGAGCGCCTATCAAACCGTGGTGGTCGGCACGGACGGCTCGGATTCGTCGTTGCGTGCGGTGGACCGTGCCGGTCAGATCGCCGCCGGGTCGGGCGCGAAGCTCGTCGTCGCGACCGCCTACTTCCCGCAGAGCGAGGACCAGCGCGCCGCGGATGTCCTGAAGGACGAGGGCTACAAGATGTCGGGCAACGCCCCGATCTACGCGATCCTGCGGGAGGCCCGCGATCGCGCGAAGGCGGCCGGCGCCGAGAGCATCGAGGAGAAGGCGGTGGTCGGCGCCCCGGTCGATGCGCTCGTCGATCTCGTCGAGGAACTGGGTGCTGATCTGCTGGTGGTCGGCAACGTCGGTCTGAGCACCATCGCCGGACGTCTGCTGGGATCGGTCCCCGCGAACGTGGCGCGTCGGTCGAAGTCCGACGTGCTGATCGTGCACACGTCCTGACAGACCGCAGAACGAGAAAACCCTGGGCCGGCACGCCGACCCAGGGTTTTTCACGTCTGCGTGCGATCAGGTGGCGGACGCCTTCGCGATCGCGGTGATCGCGGCGTCCAGCGTCGCGTTGAACTGCTCGTCGCTCTGCTGAGCCGTCAGCCCCTCGGTGAGCGCGCGGGAGAAGCTCGCGATCACACCGTGGTTCGCCGCCAGTTTCTCGCACGCCTCGTCGCGGTCGTACCCGCCGGACAACGCCACCACCCGCACCACTTTCGGGTGCTCGACCAGGTCGCGGTAAAGGTTGTCCACGCTGGGCAGCGTGAGCTTGAGCATCACGGACTGACCGTCGTCGAGGCGGTCCAGAGCCTCCAGCAGCGCGGCCTTGAGCTGGTCCTCGGCCTCCGCCTTCTGCGGGCTGTGGATGTCGACCTCGGGCTCGATGATCGGCACCAGGCCCGCGGCCAGGATCTGCCGGCCGATCTCGAACTGCTGATCGACCACGGCCTGCAGCCCGGCGCCGGGCGCCTTGATGACCGACCGCATCTTGGTGCCGAATACGCCCTTGTCCCGGGCACGGGTCAGCAGGTCATCGAGGCCGGGGATCGGTTTCATGACCTGGGCGCCGTACTTCTCGTCGGCCAGACCCTTGTCGACCTTCAGGAAGGGCACGATGTGCTTGACGTTCCAGAGGTAGTCCGCAGTCGGACGTCCGTCGACGTCGCGGTCCATCGTGTCTTCGAACAGGATCGCGCCCAGCACGCGCTCGCCGTCGAAACTCGGGCTCGTGATGATGCGGGTCCGCATCTCGTGCACCAGGTCGAACATCTGGTCGTCGCCGGAGTAGGAGTCCTCGGCGATGCCGTAGAGCTTCAAGGCCTTGGGCGTGCTGCCGCCGCTCTGGTCGAGCGCGGCGATGAAGCCGGTGCCACGTTGCACCTTGGTGAACTGATCGGTGTTCATGTTCCCTTCCTGATGGTCCCCGGCAGGAGCGCGGTCACCAACCGCGCTCACGCCACTCGTCCAGGTGCGGACGTTCGGCTCCGAGGGTGGTGTCGTCGCCGTGTCCTGGATACACGACGGTCTGATCTCCGAAGACGTCGAACACCCGGCTGGACACATCGCCCAGCAGCTGCTCGAAGTCGCCTTCCTTCCAGGTCTTGCCGACGCCGCCGGGAAACAGGCAGTCGCCGGTGAACAGGTGCACGCGCTCGTTGCCGTCGTCATCGCTGTCCGCGCCGCGCAGCGCGAGCGCCACGGAGCCGGGGGTGTGGCCGCGCAGATGGACCACGTCGAAGTGCAGGTCCCCGATGTCGACGCTGTCGCCGTCGGCGAGCAGCCGGTCAGGCGTGATGGGCAGCGGATCGGCGTCCAGGCGATGCGATGCGGTGGTGGCCCCGGTGGCGTCGACCACCTGCTCGAGGGCCAGCCAGTGGTCCTGATGTTGATGGCTGGTCACGATCAGAGCCAAGCTGGGGGCGTACCGGTCCAGCAGTTCGAGCAGGATCGGGGCGTCGTTCGCCGCGTCGATGAGCAGCGTCTCACCGGTGCGGGAACAGGTCACCAGATAGGCGTTGTTGTCCATGGGGCCCACCGACACCTTGACGATCGATGCGCCGGGAAGCGTGCGTCGCGCCGCCGTGCGCGGCTCGACGTGGCCCGTGTAGTTGTCGTCGACGACGGTCATGGTGACTCACGTTACTGAACGTCGCGGGGCCTGCGCCGCCACCGCGGGTGAAAGCTGTCGGTGGGTCGACCTAGCATGGTTTCTGTACTGCGCCCGTGAGGCGCATCGGGCACGTTTTCTTGTCGGAGGGAAAGGACACCGTGGCTGACCGCCTAGTTGTCAAAGGTGCCCGGGAGCACAATCTGCGTGGCGTCGATCTGGACCTGCCGCGCGACGCGATGATCGTGTTCACCGGGCTGTCGGGCTCCGGCAAATCGTCGCTGGCCTTCGACACGATCTTCGCCGAGGGGCAGCGCCGCTACGTGGAGTCGCTGTCGGCCTACGCGCGCCAGTTCCTCGGTCAGATGGACAAGCCGGACGTCGACTTCATCGAGGGCTTGTCGCCTGCGGTGTCGATCGACCAGAAGTCGACCAACCGCAACCCGCGGTCGACTGTGGGCACCATCACAGAGGTCTACGACTACCTTCGTCTGCTGTATGCCCGCGCCGGCACCCCGCACTGCCCGGTCTGCGGGGAGCGCATCGCCCGTCAGACGCCGCAGCAGATCGTCGACCAGGTGCTCGCGATGGACGAGGGTCTCCGATTCCAGGTTCTCGCGCCCGTGGTCCGTACCCGCAAGGGCGAGTTCGTCGACCTGTTCGACAAGCTGAACACCCAGGGCTACAGCCGTGTTCGCGTCGAAGGAGTGGTGCACTCGCTGACCGACCCGCCGAAGCTGAAGAAGCAGGAGAAGCACGACATCGAGGTCGTGGTCGACCGCCTGACGGTGAAGGCGTCGGCCAAGCAGCGGCTCACCGACTCGGTCGAGACCGCGCTGAACCTCGCCGACGGCATCGTGGTGCTCGAGTTCGTCGACCGCGAGGACGATCACCCGCACCGTGAGCAGCGGTTCTCCGAGAAGCTGGCCTGCCCCAACGGTCATCCGCTGGCCGTCGACGACCTGGAGCCGCGGTCGTTCTCGTTCAACTCCCCGTACGGCGCCTGCCCGGAGTGCACCGGGCTGGGCATCCGCAAGGAGGTCGACCCCGACCTCGTGGTGCCGGATCCGGACCTGACGCTGGCCGAGGGCGCCATCGCCCCGTGGTCGATGGGGCACACCGCCGAGTACTTCACCCGGATGCTGGCCGGCCTCGGTGACCAGCTCGGGTTCGACGTGAACACCCCGTGGAAGAAGCTTCCGGCCAAGGCGCGCAAGGCGATTCTCGAAGGCTGCGACGAGCAGGTGCACGTGCGGTACAAGAACCGCTACGGCCGCACCCGGTCCTACTACGCCGACTTCGAGGGCGTGATGGCGTTTCTGCAGCGCCGCATGGAGCAGACCGACTCCGAGCAGATGAAGGAGCGCCTCGAGGGCTTCATGCGCGACGTGCCGTGCCCCGAATGCAACGGCACCCGTCTCAAGCCCGAGATCCTCGCGGTGACCATGACCGCGGGCAGCTTCGGCGCGAAGTCGATCGCCGAGGTGGCCGAACTGTCGATCGCCGACTGCGCCGACTTCCTCAACGCGCTCACGTTGGGCACCCGCGAGGCCGCCATCGCGGGCCAGGTGCTCAAGGAGATCCAGTCCCGGCTGGGGTTCCTGCTCGACGTCGGGCTCGACTACCTGTCGCTGTCACGGGCGGCAGGCACGCTCAGTGGTGGTGAGGCGCAACGCATTCGGCTCGCCACTCAGATCGGGTCGGGTCTGGTCGGCGTGCTCTACGTGCTCGACGAACCGTCGATCGGGCTGCATCAGCGCGACAACCGGCGGCTGATCGACACGCTGGTGCGGTTGCGCGATCTGGGCAACACGCTGATCGTCGTCGAACACGACCTCGACACCATCGCCCACGCCGACTGGGTCGTCGACATCGGCCCCGCCGCGGGCGAGCACGGCGGCCAGATCGTGCACAGCGGCACCTACCAGGACCTGCTGAAGAACCCGGAGTCGATCACCGGGGCCTACCTGTCGGGCAAGGAGGAGATCGAGGTCCCGGCGATGCGGCGGGTCCCCGACAAGAAGCGTCAACTCACCGTCGTCGGTGCGCGCGAACACAATCTGCGCGAGATCGACGTGGCGTTCCCGCTCGGCGTGCTGACCTCGGTGACGGGCGTGTCCGGTTCGGGCAAATCCACTCTGGTCAACGACATCCTGGCCTCGGTGCTGGCCAACAAGCTCAACGGCGCGCGCCTTGTGCCCGGTCGGCACACCCGCGTCAATGGCCTGGACCACCTCGACAAGCTGGTGCGGGTGGACCAGTCACCGATCGGGCGGACCCCGCGGTCCAACCCGGCGACCTACACCGGGGTGTTCGACAAGATCCGGACGCTGTTCGCCGCGACGACGGAAGCCAAGGTCCGCGGCTACCAACCGGGCCGATTCTCGTTCAACGTCAAGGGCGGTCGCTGCGAGGCGTGCTCGGGCGACGGCACGATCAAGATCGAGATGAACTTCCTGCCCGACGTGTACGTGCCGTGCGAGGTGTGCCAGGGTGCGCGATACAACCGCGAGACGCTCGAGGTGCACTACAAGGGCAAGACCATCGCCGAGGTGCTCGACATGTCGATCGAGGAGGCCGCCGAGTTCTTCGCGCCGATCAGCTCGATCCACCGCTACCTCAGGACGCTGGTGGACGTCGGGCTCGGGTACGTCCGGCTGGGTCAGCCGGCGCCGACGCTGTCGGGCGGTGAGGCGCAGCGCGTCAAGCTGGCCTCGGAACTGCAGAAGCGGTCCACGGGCCGGACCATCTACATCCTCGACGAGCCCACCACGGGGCTGCACTTCGAGGACATCCGCAAACTGCTGACGGTGATCAACGGCCTTGTCGACAAAGGCAATACGGTCATCGTGATCGAGCACAACCTCGACGTCATCAAGACCTCCGACTGGATCGTCGACATGGGGCCCGAGGGCGGTTCGGGTGGCGGGACCGTGGTGGCCACCGGCACCCCCGAAGACGTGGCCGCGGACCCGGCCAGCTACACGGGCCACTTCCTCGCCGAGACGCTCGGCGTGCAACGGGCCAGGCCGAAGACCCGCAGCCGCCGCAAGGTCAGCGCCTGACCGTCGCACCTCTGCTCAGCGGTGAGGGAAACCTCGGGTTGATCCGGACGCCGTCGAGCCATGCCGTCAGCTCGTCGGCGCGCGCCTCGAGCGCCGAGGCCGCCCGGCGGCCCACCTTCTCGAGCAGGGCCAGCTCCACCCGGCCGGCGGCGTCCTGACGCCAGGCACCGACGATCCGGCCGTCCACCCACACGGTCGGACCGGCGTTGCCGTTGCGGTCGAACACCTCGGCCCGGTGCGGGCCCACATACCAGTCCCGATCGAACCAGCCCATCGTCGTGGGGTCCAGCGACGGCAGCAGGGCGCACCACGGTCCGGGATCCGGATCGTCCTCGTCGTCGGGCAGCACATACCCGAGCGCCCCGTCCAGCTGCACTTCTTCGGCATCGATGGCGGACAACGCTTTTCGGGCCCAGGTCAGGGTGCCGCCGAACCACCACTTGACGTCGGTGAGGGTCGCCGGCCCGAACGTCGCCAGCCAGCGCTGCACCAGCGCGGCACTGGCGGTGTCGGCGTCGGCGCCGTCGTCGGGCGGTAGCCAGTCCCCGGCCGGCACCCACCGCGGACGCGACGTGATCCAGCCGCCGTCGTTGGGACCGCGCACGATGTCGCCGCGCGCCGAGAGCACCGTCAGCACCCGCGGGGCGAGATGGCTCTCACCGCCCCACGTCTTCCCGGGGGCCGGATCGTAGGTGCCGTGCAGCTCCGGCAACGCCTCCCGGAGCTCACGGGCACTGCACGGGCCCGAGACGCGCAGGTGGCGCAGCGCCGCGTCCCCGGCCCTGGCCAGCCAGGCCAGCCCGTCGGCGGCCACGCCGGCACGTTCCACATCGGCGGCGAGCCGCCGGGTCTCGTTGGCCGCCACCCGGTCGCTGGCCGCGGCCTGCACGGCCGGCATGTCCGCCGGCCGCACCACCCACAGCGTCCTGCGCATCGCCAGGTGTTTGACCATGGTGCGGTCCTCATACAGCGCAGCGTCCAGATCTGCCGAGGTGAAGTCGGGCAGCCGCGCCCACAGCGACAGGTACGGAGTCACCGGATCGGTGGCATGCAGCGCGACGAGGCGTCCGGTGACATCGGCCGCCGACGCCGACGCGGCGACCGGGCTCAGAAGGTGGCGGCGCGCCAGACGCGCGCGGCGCTGCTCGACGGTGAAGGTGCGCATCGTCTCCCGACCGTAGCCAAAGTTGGGATCGGTAGCGGCTGCCCACGCCTTGACTTCCTCCCAGACGACGCCACCGAGGCGGAGTACGACGAAGGGAAGCAAACGATGAAGCGAGTTGCCGCAAGTGTGATCGGTCTGGCCGCGGGCGCCGCCATGCTGGTGGGCTGCTCCGGCGACAAGGACGCCGCCCCCAGCTCGGGCACCCAGAGCTCGCAAGCCGCCACCGCGCAAGTCGCCCAGGGCGGCACCACCGAGGTGAAGGTCGACGGCGCGGATCTGGCCGGGCTGGACCTGAACTCTGTCACCTGCGTCAAGCAGGGCGGCAAGATCAACGTCGCCAGCGGCGCGATCGGCGGCCAGCAGGGGCTGGGCATCGTGATGACCGACGCGGCGCCTCCGGTCGTCGAATCGCTCGGCATGGTGGTCGACGGCAATGCGCTCGCGGTCGCCAACGCCATGGGCGCCAAGAGCGGTTCGGCGGAGGTCAAGGTCGACGGCGACCGCTACACGATCACCGGCGAGGCGGTGGGTGCCGACATGAGCAACCCGATGGCCGGCATGATCACCAAGCCGTTCACCGTGACCGTGACCTGCAGCTGAGCGAGGCCGGGCAGGGGAGCGGCGGACGCCCCCGACGCGTCCGTCGCTCCCTATGATGACGCGGTGACGATCGAGCAGGACCTCGACCGGGCTCGTCACCTGGCATTCGCCGCCGATGAGGGCGCGGCGAAGGACCTGCTGCTGTCTCTGATGCCGCGCATCGAGCAGGTGGACCGCGACGACCTGATGCTCGAGGTGTACGCGCAGCTGGGCGAGATCTACCTGATCCGAACGGCGTACGACGGGGTGACCGAATGCCTGACCCGGATGCGCGACTGCCTGCGCCACTACACCGCGACGCCGCCCGCAGACGCGCCGGTCGGCCACATGATCCGGCGATACCGACGGCGCGTGCTGTTCCTGCAGACCGGGCTGGCCGCCGCACACGGCGATCACGAATCCGCCGCGCTCTCTTTGCAGGCGCTCATCGGCGATGCGACCACGGCCGACGACCTGCGCGACGAGCACGACTATCTGATCACGCACGCCCGGATCCTGTGCGCCGTCGCGCTGTGCGACGACGACCTGCATGTGCAGTCGTTGCCGCTGTGGCAGGAGGTGCTCGACGTGATCTCCGGACCCGGTGACGCCACGCTGTTCTCCGACGCGCTGCTGGTGCTCGGGGGCACCGGATACGGGCGATTCTGCGTGGAGACGGGGCGCCTGACCGAGGCCGAGCCGTGGCTGCGGCGGGCGGGTGCGCGGGCACGGGCGCGCAGCTGGCGGCTCGCGACCGCCCGTACCCAGCTGGAGCGCGCCACGGCGGCGTGGGCCGCGGGAAACCGGCCGCTGGCACAGGATCTCGTGCACGAGGCGTACCCGGCCATCGCCGAGCACGCCCGCGCCCACGACGTGTCGCGCTGCTGGCTGTATTTCGGCCTGCTCAGCATCTCGGTCGGCGCCTACGACGACGCCGACGAACGGCTCAGCCACGCCGAACGGCATTGGCGGGAACTCGGCCGCCCCCTGCACATCCATCGAATCCTGCTGCAGCGCAGCTGGGTCGACATCTTCCGCGGTGACTTCGCCGCCGCCACCGAGCGCGTGAACGAGGCCCGGGAACTGCTCGAGGGCTGGCCACGGCACAGCTGGCTGCAGTACGCCCGGCTCGACGACCATCTCGGCTCACTGCTGCGCGCCGAGGCGCTCGCCGACCCCGCCAACGCGGGCGACGCGTTCGCCCGCGCCGCCGAACTGAAGATCCCCGCGGCGCTGGCGGTCGACTCCGTGCGGTACACGCTCGCCGACGCCGATGCCCGGATGCGGTGGGCCACGCACGTCTCCGCGCGGATGCTCGCCGGCGCCTTCGCCGTGGCCTGGGAGTCGGGTGACACCGAACTGCTCAGCGAGCTCATCGAATACCACTGCGCGCGCGGCACGTTCATCGCACCCGAGGGGGAGACGGCCGCCTGGGCCGACACCGCAACCGCAGCGGTGCCCGTCGACGAGGCCGACGAGTACGCATTGGTCGCCTCAGGTCACGGCGCACTCGGCGCGGGCCCGCTCACCCGGCTCGGCGCCCTGCCGCCGCTGCGAATGGAACCCGACGGCGCGCCGGTGCTGAGCCGGTACCGCGAACTCGCGTTCGCCCGCTACGGCCGACAGGTGACCGCCGGGGACGACGAGTGGTCCACATGGCCGTGACGGGCGCAGGCCCCATCCTGGTGCTCCGCTACGCCGACGTCGGCGTCGCGACCTACGGCAGTCTGCGCGTCGTCGGGCGCCGCGACACCACGGTCACGTGGGTGATCGACGAGTCGGCGATGGCCACCGTGCACGATCTGCTGGCCGATGCGCTGCCGGATCCACGCGCGGGCGAGAACATCCTCGACGCCGTCGAACGTGCCTTCGCCGCAGGCTCATTAGCGACACCTGCCGCCGAGCGCCATCTCGCAGAGGTGCTCGGTGAGACGCTGATCCCCGAACCGGGGTGGCGGCTGCTGACCGAACAGGCCACCACGCCCGACGCGGTGGCGTTCGTGGCGCCCACCGCGCGCCTGGCGCGGGTGCCCTGGTCGGTTCTCGCCATGCCCGCCGACGGCCGACGCCTCATCGACGTCATCGACATCCTGTTCGCCGCGCCGCCCAACATCGCCAACGCCCCGCGCCGGCCCGCGCCGTGGCGGCGCGACGGGGCTGCGCTGCTGGTCCTCGATCCACGCGTGCCGGGTCAGCGGCCCGACTCCGCGCTGGGTTCGGTGCTCGGCCGGCCCGATCCGACGACGCCGGTGGCCCGCCACTTCGCCGATGTTCTGGCGCATCGTCGCGTCCTGCCCGAGGTGGGGTCCGCGGTGGAGCTGTTCCGCCGGCCGCAGGCCGACCGGGGCTGGCTGGCAGCCCAGTTGCGGCAGCAGCCGAGCCGACTGTTGTTCGTCGGCCACGCGTCCGCCGCCGACGGCGACGTCGGCCACGCCGACCGCGCCGCCCTCCATCTGGCCGAGCCCGAGGCGCTGACCGCCGCGGAACTGATGGCGTCGACGCTGCCGATACCCGCCCGGGTGGCGCTGCTGGCCTGCGCCTCGGGCGGGGACTACCGTTTCGACGAGGCCACCGGCCTGGTCGCCGCGGCGATCCTGGGCGGGGCCGTGCTCGTGACGGCGACGCTGTGGTCGCTGCCCACGACGGCGGGCTACCGCCGATTCTGCGGCGCCCCAAGTGAATCCGCAGACCCGATGGCCGAGGTGGTCGTCGCGGTCGACACCGCGCACGAGGCGAACGAGGCCGGCCGCGCGGTCAACGCGTGGCAACGCGCACAGCTGACCCGCTGGCGGGCCGGCGACGTCACGGCGAGCCCGCTGTACTGGGCCGCGCTGGCCACCTTCGCCGTGGACGGTGCCCGGTGACCGCTAGCGGCGCGGCATCCGCACGGCGATCGAGGTCTCGTCGCCCGGGCGGTAGAAGGTGTCGATGATGGTGCCGGGGGTGAAGTCGGCCAGCGCAGACTCGGGGATCAGGGCGGTCTCGCGGACCGCGAACTGGCCGCCGTCGGTCCGGCTGACGATGACGTCGAGCTCGACCTCACGGCAGCCGTCGCTGACCTCGCCGGTGCACCGCAGGCCGACCACGACGCCGCGCGACTTGACCATCGCGCTGCTCGGCACCAGCAGAACGGCCGCGGTACCGGCGATCAGGAAGCAGAAGAACAGGAGGGGGAGCACAGTCGGCATGCGAACAGGGTCGATGCGCGCCTCGGCTACCGAGCCCAACTTCTATCCTGTTCCGGTGAGCGCGGGCACCGAGGCCACCGAGACTGTGGCCGTCCGGCGGCCGCGCCGTGCGGTGATCGACGCCGCCTGGCGCGCGATCGGCGCCGGGGTGGAGCCGCTCAGCGCCGACGACGGCGCGCCGCTCACCCGCACCGTGAAGCGGATCATCGATCCGCTCGTGCTGCGGCTGCGGGTGAACAGCCACTACTCCGCACCCGTCGTGGCCCACGACGTCGCCGCCGAGATCCACCGGGCGATCGTCGAGCAGGCCGGGACGCTGCGGGCGACGGCGTCCTGGTTCGAGGTACTCAAGCGCGAGCGCCGACGGCTGAAGATCACCCACGGCAACGCCCAGGAGCTCTACTTCCCGGTGTGTTACGAGCTCGCGGTGACCCTCGGTGCGGCGGCTGACGCCGGCGACGCCGAACGGGCGCTGCGGGAGATCCATGCCGAGCGGGACCGCACCGCCGCCGACGTACTCACCCTGCACCTCGCGGATCCGGACGTCGTCGCGGATCTGCACGCCCAGCTCGCGCGCGCCTGGGCGGACGTGCGCGCCGGTGGCGAGATCTCCGGACCGTTCCTCGCGGGCCTTGGCACGGTGCTCGGCGACGCCGCCGGGCACACCGCATCCGTTGCGCGACAACGGGTGTGGTCGGCGCTGGTCGCCGATGCGACGCCGTACAACTTCGGCGCCGCCGCGCACTCCGGCGGCTCGGTTCTGCCCTGGTCGCTGGTGGACCTCGGGCTGTCGTCGGTCCAGCCGCAACGGTGCCCCGAGGTGTCGCGGGAGACGCGTCCGGCCGAGCGGGAGCGCCCGCTGGACCGCACCGTCGCAGACCGGGTGCGTGCGACGCTGCGCCGCGGGATGGATCGCGACGAGCTGCCCGACATCGCGCTGCTGTGCGCCGAGGAGGTCGATCGGTCGTGCGCGCCGTGGGGTCTGCTGGGGGAGGACAAGCAGGCGACCCTCGTCGCGGGTATCGAGGTCGCGACGGATCTGGCGCCGCTGGATCCGGCAGCGCGGCCGCGGCATGCGCTGTCCGACCGCATCCAGGCCCGGTTGCGCAAAGAGGCGTACGTGCTGCACGCGCGGCGCTACCTCGCTGACGGCGCCGCGGTGCACGCCCGGCAGCAGCAGGTCATCGACGAGCTCGCGACGTTCCGCAGGCCGTACCTGAGCCGGTTGTGGGCCCGCCTGCACGGCCGTGACGTCTGGCAGGAGCCGTGCACCGACGTCGACGACGTCCGCAGACTGCTCGACGGTGTCGCCCGGTCGGTGAGCCTGGACCACCGTCAGCGCATCAAGGCGATGCTCGGAGCCGACGGGCCGACGTCATGAGGTTCGCGCACCGGTCGGGTCTGTGGACCACGGGGCCCGATCCGGAGCCGCCGCCGTTGACGGCGGTGCTCGAGGTCTCCGGGGCCGTGCTGGCGAGCACCGTCGACGACCCGTCCGGGCAGGCGCAGCTCACCCTGATCGATCTGAACCGTGCGGACTGGCTGTGGCGGCTCGTCGGTGCGGCCGGGCACGGCGCCCTCGTGGCTGCACTGGGCGACGCGCCGGCCGAGGAGGACGTCGAGATCGATTCTTTTGCAGTGGATCCCGCGACAGTGAGCGTGCTGCGGCGGTTGGCGCTCGGGCACTGGCTGCGGCGGTGGTGGCCGGCCAGCCGGCGCGACGGCATCGTCGATCTCGATGCCGCGCTGCTGGACGGCGAGCTGGCCCTGCTGACCACCGCGGCGCACGAGTTCTTCGACGACGACTCCTTCGAGGACGTGGCGGGACTGCTGCGCCCCCACGGTCCGCGGCTGAATGCGCTTGTTCACCATGATGATTCGCGTATCGCCGCGCTCGCGCGGTCCTGCGTCGAGCTGGCCGAGGACTCCGGCGTGCGGATCGGGGGAGACGTCGAGGCGGCGGGGCGGCGCGACGACTACGCGCTGGCCGCCGGGGCCGGTGACGCAGCCGGCGCGGGCATCGCGATCGCCGACGGCCGGTCCTCGGTGCCGTGGTCGGCGGTACCGCCGGGAGTGTTCGACGCCGCCGAGGACACGGTCCGGTGGTGGGTGGCAGCCGATGGCGACGTGGTCGGCGTCGCCGTCCGCGCCGAGGTGTGGGGCGCTCGATCACCCGCGGGGATCGCGGTGCGGCTGCGCTCGGGTGCGGTGCACGGTACCGGCACGCTCGACAGCGGCGGTGCGGCGACGGTCCCGCTGTTCGATGGGGATCGTCCGCTCTCGGTGGACGCCGCGTGGGACCACGACTGGAACGGGGCTTCGGTGACGGTGGGTGCGGAGGTGGCGGAGTCCCGGCAGGCACGCGAGCGGGCCAGGGCGTTCGCGAGGACACGGCTGCGCACCCTCGGCGACGACGCGTTCCTGGCCGAGTCGGTCGCCGCCGACGCCGACTACTGAGCGTCGCCCTCGTCGTCGCGCATGGACTGCCGGATCTGCGCCAGCCGTTCGGCGGCCGCGCGCTGGCGGGCGTCGTACTGCTCGGCCGCCGTGCGCCCCTCAGGTGTGTCCGCAGCCAGTTCGGCAGAGCCGAGTGACGTCGCGTAACGGTTCTCGATCTTCTCGCGCACCGCGTCGAACGTCGGTACCCCGTCGGCGCTGTAGCCGGTGTCGGGTGTGGGGCTGGGATCCTCCGGCATGGCGTCCACGCTACCGCCGCGCGCTACCGCGCGGCCGCCGTTTCCACCGGCGTGGCATGCGGCGCGGACGGCAGCGACACCGGTGCGACGCCGGGGGTCCCGATCGTGCTCGCCAGCCAGGGCAGCGCGGCGGCGAACGCCGCTGACGCGAAGGGCCAGTCGTGGTTGCCCGGTTGGCTCACCACGGCGCAGTCGATGCCCGAACGGCTCCCGAGTGAACACAAGGAGTCGGCCGCCACCGCCTGCGCGTTCGGCTTCGCCGCGCCGGACCCCGGCACCGCGCCGTTCACGTCGAACCACCCTTGGACACCGTGGTAGGGACCGTGCCGGGTGATCACCGTCGTCGGATCGAAGGACGCGTAGGCCGCCGCGTCACCGCCGAAGAGCCGGTCGACCGTCTGGGCGCGGTCACCGGAATTCGGCGCCAGATCGCCGGCGATGTCCTCGAACGCGCTGAACATGTCCGGATGCATGACCGCGAGGTCCACCGCACACGTGCCGCCCATCGACCAGCCCACCACACCCCAGTTCGCCGCGGCGGTGCTCACCCCGAAGTTCGCCCGCATGAACGGCACGACGTCGCGGGTGAGGTGGTCGGCCGAGCGTCCGCGGGACCCGTTGACGCACTCGGTGTCGTTGTTGAACGCCCCGCCCGGATCGACGAACACGACGACGGGTGCGAACCCGTGGTGCGCGGTCGCGAAGTCGTCGAGGGTCTTGATCGCGTTGCCGGCGCGCATCCAGTCCGCGGGCGTGTTGAACTCGCCGCCGATCATCATCACGGTCGGCAGCGCCGGCGGCGGATCGCTGGCATACCAGGCCGGCGGCAGGTAGACGAATTCGCCGCGGTGCCTGAATCCCGATGCGGTACCGGGGATGGTGACGGCGACGACGCTGCCCTTGATCGGGATCGTGTGGTTGCGCTGCATCGCCGCGACGGTCACCTGGTCGGTCTGGTCGGGCAGCGGGCCCGCGGTGAGTTGGCTCCACGCGGTCTGCACGGTGGGGAAGTAGCCGGTCCAGAGGTTCAGCGCCAGCGCCGCCGACAGCGCGCACAGCGGGACCGCGGTGAGCGCCACCGCCCGGCGCCACCACTGCGCATTGCGCCACCCCGACACCAGCACCGCAACGGAGATGCCCGACAGGGCGATCCACACCCACAGGGTGTGGGGGGCCGGGTTGGTGTCGTCGGCGACCCCGGCCGTCTGCGTGTACCAGTACGCGGCCACCGCCAGCATCACCCCGATGACCGCTGACCAGGGCAGCCAGATCAGCCGCCAGCGCCGGGTGCGCCAGCCGATCGCGGTCACCAGGGCGACCAGCGCCAGGACCTGCACGACGACGGGCAGCCACCCGTGCATGAGCGACAGGTGGTGGTGCAGGGAATCCGTGAAGTTCCCGATGAAGGTGCCCGACGTCGTCACAGCTCCAGATTGACCGCCCAATCTTGGAGCACGCTGTGATGTCGCTGCTAACGAGGTTTGGCCAGCGGGAACGGCAGCGTTTCGCGGATGCTGCGGCCGGTGATCATCATGACCACGCGGTCCACACCCATGCCGAGGCCGCCGGTCGGCGGCATCGCGTACTCCATCGCCTGCAGGAAGTCCTCGTCGAGCTCCATGGCCTCCGGATCGCCGCCGGCGGCCAGCAGGGACTGCTCCTGCAGACGGCGGCGCTGCTCAACCGGGTCGGTGAGTTCGCTGTAGGCCGTGCCGAGTTCGACGCCCCAGGCGACCAGGTCCCAGCGCTCGGCCACGCCCGGGATGCTGCGGTGTGGCCGGGTCAACGGCGACACCGAGGTGGGGAAGTCCGTGTAGAACGTCGGCTCCTCGGTGCGGTCCTCGACCAGGTGCTCGTACATCTCCAGCACCACCGCGCCCGCATCCCAGTGGGTGAGGTAGGGGATCCCGGCCTTGTCGCACAGCCGGCGTAGGGCGGGAAGCTCCGTGGCGGGATCGATGTGCTCCCCGAGGGCCCGTGACACGGCGTCGTGCACCGTGCAGACGGTCCACGGCCCCGAGACGTCCACGGGCTCGAGGGGTCCGGCAGGGTCGTGCCTGTTCGGCCGCAGGAACACCTGCGCGCCGTTGGCCGCCTGCGCGGCGTTCTGGATCAGTTCGCGCGCCCCGTCGATCCAGACACGGTAGTCGGCGTGGGCCTGATAGGCCTCCAGCAGCGTGAATTCGGGGTTGTGGCTGAAGTCCACGCCCTCGTTGCGGAAGGCCCGCCCCAGCTCGAACACGCGCTCGACGCCGCCGACGCAGAGCCGCTTGAGGTACAGCTCGGGGGCGATGCGCAGATACAGATCGAGATCGTAGGCGTTGATGTGGGTCAGGAACGGGCGGGCGTTGGCGCCGCCGTGGATCTGCTGCAGGATCGGCGTCTCGACCTCGAGAAAGCCCTTCCCGACCAGGGTTTCGCGAATCGAGTGCAGCACCGCGCTGCGCGCCCGGATCAGGTCGCGCGCCTCGGTGTTCACGGCCAGGTCGATGTAGCGCGCGCGGACCCGGGCCTCCTGATCGGTCATGCCCTTCCACTTGTCCGGCAGGGGTCGCAGGCACTTGCCGATCAGACGCCACTGCCGCACGAGGATCGACCAGGCGCCGGAGCGGCTACGGCCCATCGCACCGGTCACCTCGATCAGATCGCCGAGGTCGATGGCCCGGGTGAAGTCGGCGGTGCTGCCCACCTCCAGGAGCGAATTGTCCAGCAGCAGTTGGGCTTCACCGGACCAGTCGCGCAGCGCCACGAACAGCACGCCGCCGTAGTCGCGCAGCCGCAGGACCCGGCCCGCGACCGTCACCGCGGCGTCCTCCGCGCAGTCCAGCGCCTGCGCGACGGTGTGGCTCGGCGGGTTGCCCACCGGATAGGCGTCGACGCCCTCGTCCTGCAGGGCCTTCAGTTTGGCCATCCGTACGCGGACCTGTTCGGGCAACCGCGGCCCGGTGTCGTCGGCCGGCAGGTCGGCCTCCAGCGTGTTCAGATCCGGCGCGGTCCCGTCGCTGTGCAGCAGGCCGGTGGCCACAAGCGTGCCGGGGGCGGCGATGTGGTGACCGGTGTGCGGTTGTTCGTGGCGCCGCGAAAACGGCAGCACCAGAAACCCTTCGGCGATCACCGAGGCCACGCCGACCCGTGGCACCAGCCGCGCGTCTTCGTAGCAGGCGTACCGCGGCACCCACTGCGGCTGGTATTTCATGTTCGACCGGTAGAGCGTCTCGAGTTGCCACCACCGCGAGAAGAACACCAGCAGCCCGCGCCACAGCCGGGCGACCGGGCCCGCACCGAGTTGGGCCCCCTGCTCGAAAGCCGACCGGAACATGGCGAAGTTCAGCGAGATCCGGGTGACGCCGATGCCCTCGGCCTGCAGGCACAACTCGCTGACCATCAATTCGATGGTGCCGTTGGGGGATTGGGGCGAGCGCCGCATCAGGTCCAGGGACACCCCGGTGGATCCCCACGGGACGAGGGAGAGCATCGCGACGACCGTGTTGTCGCCGCCCTGCACCGCCTCGACCAACAGACAGTCACCGTCGGCCGGGTCGCCCAGCCGGCCCAGCGCCATCGAGAATCCGCGCTCGTCCGCGGTGTCACGCCACGCGTCGGCGCGCTCGATCGCGGCGGCCATCTCGTCGGCCGACAGGTCGCGGTGGCGCCGCATCCGGACGGTGACACCCGCGCGCCGGGCCCGCGTGACGGCCTGCCGCACGGCACGCATGTCGGAGCCGGACAGCCGGAACGAGTCGGGATGCAGGATCGCCTCGTCGCCCAATTGCAGCGCATTGAGCCCGGCCTCGCGGAACGCCTGCGCGCCGGTGGAACTGGCGCCCATCACCCCCGGCGCCCAGCCGTAGGTCTGGCACAGCTCCAGCCAGGCCGCGATCGCCTGCGGCCACGCCTTCGGATCGCCGACGGGGTCTCCACTGGCCAGGCAGACCCCGACCTCGACGCGATAGGTGATGGCCGCCCGACCGTTGGGAGCGAAGACCACCGCCTTGTCGCGGCGGGTGGCGAAGTAGCCCAACGAGTCGTTCTTGCCGTACAGCTCGAGCAGGCCGCGGATGGCCGACTCGTCTTCTCCGGTGAGCGCGTTGTCCGCCCGCTGCGACTGGAACAGCACGACGGCGGCGACCATCAGGGCCAGCGCGCCGAACAGTCCGAGCAACGCGTTGACGAACACGTGGGGATGACCGGAGAACGTGTCGGCGTCCGCGCCGGCGAACGCGCTGACCCGGTTCAGCGCGTAGAAGAACCGGTCGGGTCGGGCGAGCGAGCCGGGGAAGACCTCCAGCAGCGCCCACCCGATCAGCGTGCCGACCGCCATCCCCGCTGCCAGCACGAGCGCCGCTTTGAGCAGGGCGCCGCGGCGCACCTTCGCCCAGAACTGTCCGCGCGCCAGCAGCAGGCACACGATCGCGGCGAGGTGGAACGCCAGGCCCACCATCTCGCCGACTTCCTGGAACCACCGCTCGCCCCGCTCGGCGGCGCCGGCGACGTTCCAGGCCACCGCGGCCACCATGTAGCCGATCAGGATCCACCAGGCGATGCGCTTGCGCGCCGCCAGCGCCGCCGCCAGCAATGCCAGCACGAACGCCCAGGCGAAGCTCGTGTCGGGGAAGTTGAAGATGTAGTCGTTGACGAACTCGCGCGGGACCTTGATGACGTACCGGATCAACGGCGAGATGCTGGCCAGCAGCGACAGGGTCGCGATGGTGCCGACGATCCAGCCCGCCGCCGCGGGCACCCATCGGTAGCGCGACGCCGGACGTGTCCTCGCGAGGCCCGTAGAGGTCATAGGCCGCGAGGATATGCGGTCGGCCTGCAAATGTGGTGTTACCAGACCGGTCCGGTGTATTTCTCGCCCGGGCCCTTGCCCGGTTCGTCGGGCGCGGCGCTGGCCTCGCGGAAGGCGAGCTGCAGGGTCTTGAGGCCGTCGCGCACCGGGCCGGCGTGCGGGCCGAGATACTCGGCGGACGACGTGACCAGGCCCGCCAGCGCGGTGATCAGGCGTCGTGCCTCGTCGAGGTCACGGTAGGGGCTGTCCTCGGGGTCGTCGGCCGACAGGCCGAGCTTCTCGGCGGCGGCGCTCATCAGCATCACCGCGGCCCGGGTGATCACCTCGACCGCGGGGACGTCGGCCAACTCCCGGGCGGGCGGCTGATCGGCGGATCCGGAATGTGCGGAGCTCTCGGTCATGGCTGCTAGACTGGCATGCGCGACCGTCCCGGCTGACGCCAGGGACAGCAAGTGGAGTCCCACTCCCACCGCTCGCCGACGATCACTCGAAGGTAGCGCGGTCCGGTCCGGGTATCGGCGACGCCGTCACCGATGTCTGGCCTGGTCGGCATTGGGCCCTGCTGTGAGCAGGGCTTATTTGTTCCTTGGGGGAACAATGCGCCGCCGGGATGGGGTTCTGCACGGACAGCAGGAACTATCCAGGGAGGCCCCATCAGCACTGAGACCCGCGTCAACGAGCGCATTCGCGTACCTGAAGTTCGTCTGATCGGACCGGGCGGTGAGCAGGTAGGCATCGTGCGCATCGAAGATGCACTCCGCGTCGCCGCGGACGCCGATCTCGACCTCGTCGAAGTAGCACCGGACGCCAAGCCGCCCGTGTGCAAGATCATGGACTACGGCAAGTTCAAGTACGAGACGGCCCAGAAGGCACGCGAGTCTCGCAAGAACCAGCAGCAGACCGTCGTCAAGGAACAGAAGCTCCGTCCCAAGATCGACCCGCACGACTACGAGACCAAGAAGGGTCACGTGATCCGCTTCCTCGAGGCCGGGTCCAAGGTCAAGGTGACGATCATGTTCCGCGGCCGCGAGCAGTCGCGGCCCGAACTGGGTTTCCGGCTCCTGCAGCGCCTGGGCGCCGACGTCGCCGACTACGGCTTCGTCGAGACGTCCGCGAAGCAGGACGGCCGCAACATGACGATGGTGCTGGCCCCGCACCGCGGCGCGAAGACTCGTGCCAAGGCGGCGCACGATGCAGACGCCCCGGCACGGCAGCGCGCCAGTGCGCAGCCCGCCGAAGCACCGACCGACACACCACAGAACTGAGGAAAAATGCCCAAGGCGAAGACCCACAGCGGCGCTTCGAAGCGGTTCCGTCGCACCGGAACCGGCAAGATCGTCCGTCAGAAGGCCAACCGCAGGCACCTGCTCGAGCACAAGCCGTCGTCCCGCACCCGTCGGCTCGCCGGCCGGACCGCGGTGGCCGCCAACGACACCAAGCGTGTCGCGAAGATGCTCAACGGCTGACACTGTCGGCGCCTCGTGCGCCATCCCTGACCCGAACCAGATAAGGAAACACCCCCATGGCACGCGTGAAGCGCGCAGTCAACGCGCAGAAGAAGCGGCGCACCATCCTGAAGGCGTCGAAGGGCTACCGCGGACAGCGGTCGCGCCTGTACCGCAAGGCCAAAGAGCAGCAGCTGCACTCGCTGACCTACGCCTACCGTGACCGGCGTGCCCGCAAGGGCGAGTTCCGCAAGCTGTGGATCTCGCGTATCAACGCCGCCGCACGGGCCAACGACATCACCTACAACCGGCTGATCCAGGGCCTCAAGGCCGCCGGTATCGAGGTGGACCGCAAGAACCTCGCCGAGATCGCGGTCAGCGATCCCGCCGCGTTCACGGCTCTGGTGGAGGCCGCCAAGGCCGCGCTGCCGGAGGATGTCAACGCTCCGTCGGGCGAGGCTGCCTGACCCTCACCGAGCGATCTGCCCGGGTGGCGGCCGCAGCCAAGCTGCACCGCCACGTCGGGCGCCGCCGCGCCGCACGCTTTCTCGCCGAGGGACCGAACCTCGTCGAGGCAGCGTTGCGGCGCGGACTCGTTTCGGAGCTGTTCGCCACCGAGGCCGCCGCCGATCGGTTCGCCGATCTGTTGGCCGGAGTCCCGGTCGAGCTGGTCACCGAGCGGGCCGCGAAGGCGTTGTCCGACACGGTGACTCCGGTCGGACTGGTCGCGGTGTGCGCGATGCCCGACAGCGATCTCGATGCGGTACTGGCGGGCGGCCCGACGCTGGTCGCGGTGCCGGTGGAGATCTCCGAGCCCGGCAACGCCGGCACGCTGATCCGGGTGGCCGACGCGATGGGCGCCGACGCCGTGGTGCTCGCCGGACCCAGCGTCGACCCCTACAACGGCAAGTGTCTGCGGGCGTCGGCCGGCAGCATCTTCTCGGTGCCGGTGGTCAGCGAACCCGACGCGGTGCGGGCCGTCACCCGGCTGAAGGACGCCGGCGTGCAGATCCTGGCCACCGTGCTCGACGGCGATGTGAGCCTCGACGACGCGGAGCTGTCCGTCCCGACGGCGTGGCTGTTCGGCCCGGAGGCGCACGGCCTTCCCGCCGACGTCGCCGCCTTGGCGTCCGCCCGCGTGCACATCCCGATGACGGGACAGGCCGAGAGCCTCAATGTCGCCTCGGCGGCCGCAATCTGTTTGTACGCGTCCGCGCGCGCTCGTCGCGCCGCGCAGGAAACTGCCGACCGATAGCCACTCTGGCACCCCCCACCGCCTTCAGGACTGTCATCGCCCGATCAGTGGACTATCATCCCTAGGCGCGTTCGTGCCCCCTTCATAGCCTGAGCGCGACAGGCAAAGTCTCGGGAGAGGGAGCGTCATGAAGCGTCTCTGCATTCTGTTGGGTGCGGTCATGCTCGGCACGGCCCCCGGAGTGGGGCTTCTGCCCGGCACTGCCGATGCGACCAGTACGGCGCTCCTGGTGGGCGGGCACGGCGAGCATGCGCAGTTGACCGAGGAGGAGATGTCGACGGCGCTCGGCGGCTACTTCGCGAGGTACGACACCCGCATCGGCGTGCCCTTCGTCGACACCGGTGACTACACCACCAAACTCGCGGTCTCGGCAGACGCCCTGTACGCCGCGGTCTACGACACCCCGGGATTCGAGACCATCGGCGGGGTGTCGGAAGGCGCCCCAGCGGTGTCCCTGGTGCTGAACCGGTTGATGTACGACCGCGCGCACCCGGAGGCCGGCCACGTTGCGCCCGACCCGTCGGACATGAACGTCGCAGTCTACGGATATGTGAGTCGGATGATGTTCTTCGGCAGCGGAAGCCGCTACGTCCCGCTCCCCGTCACCCCGTACGACACGCTGATCGTCAAGGCCGAGTACGACGGCATCGCCGATTTCCCCGACCGCCCACTGCACCTGTTGGCCGTGGTGAATGCGCTCATGGGCGCCCAGGAACTGCACGTCGACGCGGCTTACTCCGACATCATGAAACAGCCGACGAAGTACACGATCACGACGAACGCGCTCGGCGGCACCACCACCACAGTGCTGATACCGACACCGGTGCTGCCTCTGCTCACCCCGCTGCGGGATGCGGGCGCGCGGCCCCAAGTGCTGGCGACGATGGACAGGATCCTCCGCCCGATCATCAACACGGCCTATCGACGCCCGAGATGGCAGGTGGGCATTCCCGAAACGGTCCTGGCTCCGGTGCCAAGTGTGCCGGCCGACGCGGGCCCCGCATCGATACCGGCGAGCACCGTATTGCCGACGCGCCACACGAAGAAGGCGCCCGCGGTCTCAGAAGATGACGGTGCTGCGGATCATCGACGTCGAGCCGACACTACTCGGTCTTCGAGGCTAGTTGCGCGCCTTCAACATTCGCTCCGACACGGCCAGCAGGACCTTCCTCGGCGCCACGCGATACCCCGCCGCCAGGACGGCGTTGCGCAGACCGGAGACCACGGTGGGTGAGGACTTGTCCAGAGCGGCCAACGCGGTGTCGACGACCTCGGTGACGGTCTGCCGCCCCTGCGTCATGAAAGTCTCACCGGTGCGGTCGAAGAACTCCGTCTGGGTCGCGCCGGGACACAGGGCCAGGACCGTGACCCCGGTCTTCCTGCACTCCTGCCAGAGGGCCTCGCTGAACGACAGCACGAACGCCTTCGTCGCTCCGTAGACGGCCATGCCCGGCGTGGGCTGGAACGCCGCGGTGGAGGCCACGTTGATCACCACGCCGTGGCGCCGCTCGATCATCGGCGGCAGGTAGCGTGCGGTCAGATCGACCAAGGTGCCGCAATTCAATTGCACCTGACCGGCATTCGCGTCGGGCTCCTGGGTGAAGAACGGCCCGTGCAGTCCGATCCCGGCGTTGTTGACCAGCACGTCGACCGTACGCCCGAGGTCGCGCACCCGCGCGTGCAGATCGGCACCCGAACCGGGCGCAGCCAGGTCTGCGGTCACGACGTCGACGACGATGCCCGGATGGCGCGCCGACAACGTCTCCCGCATCGTCTCGAGCCGTTCGGCGCGGCGGGCGACGAGGATCAGATTCGCGCCCCGTGCCGCGAGCTGGACGGCGAACTCCTCGCCGATGCCGCCGCTGGCCCCGGTGACCAGTGCGGTGCTGTTGCTGAATTCCACTCGGCGCTCCTTTGTCGGCGCCGCCAAACCTAGCCGCCGAGCAGGTCTCGGGCCACGTGCGTGATCTGCACCTCGTTGCTTCCGGCGTAGATCATCAACGACTTGGCGTCGCGCGCCAATTGTTCCACCCGGTACTCGGTCATGTAGCCATTGCCCCCGAACAGTTGCACCGCCTCCATCGCCACGTCGGTGGCGGCCTGCGAGCAGTACCACTTGATCGCCGAGGCCTCGGCGAGCGAGATCGACGCTCCGGACTGGGCGGCCTCGATGACCCGGAACACCATGTTGCGCACGTTGAGCCGGGCCACTTCCATCTGCGCCAGCTTCAGCTGGATCAGCTGGAACCGTCCGATCTCGCTGCCCCACAGCGTGCGTGTCTTCGCGTAGTCGGTGCACAGCCGCAGGCATTCCTCGATGACGCCGAGCGCCATCGCGGCCACCCCGATGCGTTCGGCGGAGAAATTGGAGCGCGCGCTGTCGCGGCCGTCGCCCGCGGGGCTGTCCTCGGTCTCGCCGAGCAACCGGTCCCGACCGAGCCGCACGTCGTGGAAGAACAGTTCCCCGGTGCGGGAAGAGTGGATTCCCATCTTGCGGAACGGTTTCGACTGGACGAATCCGTCCATGCCGCGATCGAGGACGAACGTGAGGACCTTGCGGTCCCGTTTCTCGACACCGGGGTCGGATTCGTCGAGCTTCGCGTACACCACGACGACGTCGGCGTCGGGGCCGTTGGTGATGAACGTCTTCTGGCCGTTGAGAACGTAGTCATCTCCATCGCGGACGACGTAGGACTTCATGCCCCCGAAAGCGTCAGAGCCCGAATCGGGTTCGGTGATCGCCCACGCCCCGACCTTGTCGTAGGTCACCAGATCGGGCAGCCAGCGTTCCTGCTGGGCGAGCGTGCCGCGGCTCATGATGGTCGGCACGGTGAGGCCGAGGCTGACCCCCATCCCGGTGACCACACCCATGCAGACCCGGCAGAGTTCGCTGACGACCACGAATCCCATCCCGGCCGAGTTCGCGTCACCGCCGAACATGCCCCCCGACGGTCGCCCCTCGCCCTGCTCACCGCTGCGCAGCCGATCGAGGCGCCTGTTCAGCGACTCGCGGGCCATATCGGCGATGCCGAACGTCGCGAACAGCTTGCGGATCACCGGATAGGGCTCCATGTCGCCGTTCTCCAGTGCGTCGACGTGCGGGCGGATCTCCTTGTCCACGAACGCCCGCACCGCGTCGCGTACGGCGATGTCGACGTCTGACCAGTCGAGCATCGGCTCAGGCCGCCCTGGCTCGGGTGCGGCTCCGCGCGGGCCGGACGCCGGCCAGGGAGAACGTGGTGTGGACGAGCGAGCCCACGGTGGACAGCAAGGTCTTGCGCGGTGGTGAGTAGTGCATCGGCATGTCCCGTCGATCCGCCGGGGGCGCCGTGAACGCCGGCGCCTCGATCAGAGGCGCGTCGGGGGCCAGCTTGCCCTCGACGCGCCGATAGGCGGCCACCGCACGAGGATGCAGTCTGATCTCGTCGGGGACGGCGACGAACGCCAATTCGACCAGCTTGCCGAACAATCGCAGCAGGACCTCGTCGCCCGGTGTCCACCGCATGCCGGCCTTTTCGCGCACCGCCGGATCGAACACGCCCGCCGCGATCCACCGTTGCGCGCCGACCATCGGCCTGAACAGCTGGTCCCACAGCGGCGTGGGCATCAGCACGAAGCGCGGCTTGGGAATCCGGATCGAGAAGATGTCCCGGGTGGCGCGGGTGATCTCCAGATCCTCGCGGCACGTGCGGTCCCAGTACTCGCAGAACTCCTCCCATGAGCCCGGCACCGGCCGCATGCTCATGCCGTACATCCGGTACCACTGGACGTGCTCGTCGAACAGTTGTCGCTTCTCCGCCTCGGTCAGGCCGCCGCAGAAGTACTCGGCGGTCTTGATGATCAACATGAAGAACGTGGCGTGTGCCCAGTAGAAGGTCTCCGGGTCCAGCGCGTGGTAGCGGCGGCCGTCGGCGTCGACACCCTTGATCGTTGCGTGATAGCCCTTGATCTGTTCGCCGGTCCGGGCGGCCCGGTCACCGTCGTAGACCACCCCCATGATCGGGTAGACCGAGCGCGCGACCCGCTGCAGAGGTTCGCGCAACAGGATGGAGTGGTCCTCGACGGCCGCCCCCAGGTGCGGGTACATGTTCTGGATCGCCCCGATCCAGACGCCGAGCATGCCGGTGCGCACATCGCCGAAGTACTTCCAGGTCAGCGAATCCGGACCCAGCGGTGTCGCGGCTGTATCGGATCCTGCCATCGCCGTTGATCGCATCGCCTCACGATATGGCCTGACAACGGTCGTTGTCTATGAATCGGGTCGGCGGGCGGGGCGGTGTTACGCAGCCTCCATCCGGCCGCCGCATCGCCGTGACCTGGCGGTTTAGCCCCGCCTACTGGCTGGATTAGGCTGGCTGGCGTGGACGACGACCCGCCGGGTGAGCCAGCAGGCGGTCAGGCGCCGACACCGCTGCGGTGGCTGCGCAGCGTCAATCACCACACCGGAGCGGTGGCCTTCCTGCGGCGCGCGCGCCGGGCGCTCCCGGGCGATCCCGAGTTCGGCGACCCGCTGTCGGTCGCGGGCGTGGGCGGTCCCCGCGCGGCCGCCCGTGCGGCGGACCGGTTGCTGCAGCGCGAGGCGGTCACCCGCGAGGTCAGCCTCGGCGCCCTGCAGGTCTGGCAGGCTCTCACCGAGCGCGTCTCGGGCCGGCCGGCCAACGCGGAGGTCACGCTGGTCTTCACCGATCTCGTCGGGTTCTCGACGTGGTCACTGCGCGCCGGCGACGACGCGACACTGCGCCTGCTGCGCCGCGTCGCGCAGGTGGTGGAGCCGCCTCTGCTGGAGTCCGGCGGCCACATCGTCAAGCGGATGGGCGACGGGTTGATGGCGGTGTTCACCGACCCGGCGACCGCGGTCCGCGCCGTCCTTGCTGCCCGTTCGGGCGTCAAAACCGTTGAGGTGGACGGCTATACGCCCCGTATGCGGGTCGGCGTGCACACCGGCCGGCCGCAGCGGCTGGGTTCGGACTGGCTGGGCGTCGACGTGAACCTCGCGGCGCGGGTGATGGAGCGGGCCACCCGAGGTGAGCTCGTCGTCTCTCAGGCCACGCTCGAGCGGATCGCGCCGGAGGAGCTGGACCGCCTCGGGGTCACCGTCAAGCGACTCCGCAGGCCGGTGTTCGCCGGGAAGCAGGACGGCGTGCCCGACGATTTCACCATGTACCGGTTGAGAATTCGCAGGCAGTTCTCAGGGGACGAAGAGGAAGACGACACCGCAGCCGGCGCATAGTGGATCTGGTGCTGTCCGGATTGCTCGTCGGCGTGCGGCGCGCGCGGGTCACGTTGAGCTATGCGGTGATCGTGACGACGGTCACCGCGCTGATGGTGCGGATGGATCCGGCGATGCACGACGCGCTGATCCGGCACGCCAGTACCAATCTGCACAACTTGAGCCACGGGCGCGTCGGAACCCTCGTCGGCAGTGCGTTCGTCGTCGACGCCGGGTCGATCTATCTCTGGCTGCCCGGGCTGATCTGCCTGCTGCTGGCGGCCGAATTGACCTACGGGGGTTGGCGTCTGGTGCTGACCTTCGTCACCGGGCATGTGGGCGCGACACTGCTGGTGGCCGCCGGGCTGGCCACGGCGGTCAAACTCGACTGGCTCTCGGCGTCGATCGCCCGGGCACCGGATGTGGGAATGAGCTACGGCGCCATGGCGGTGGTGGGCGCACTCACCGCCGCGCTCCCGCCGCGCTGGCGGCCGGCCTGGCTCGGATTCTGGTTCGCCGCCGCCGCCGTGGTCATCGCGGGCGGGGCGGGCTTCACCGATGTGGGACACGTGGTGGCACTGACCCTCGGCGTGCTCGTGTCGACCCGCTTCGGCGTGCAGCCGCAATGGTCGGTACCGCGGGTGGCTCTGCTGATGCTCGGGGCGGCGTTCGGCTTCCTCGTGCTCGCCGACGGGTTGGTGTCGCTGATCTACGGCCTCGCCTGGGGTGCGCTCGGTGCGTTGACCGCCGCCGGATTCGACCGCCTGCGGTCGGTGGGGCGTGTCGAGGAGCAGCCGTGCTGCTGACTGTTCAGTCGGTCAGCCGCCGGTCTCAGCAAACTGATGTGTGGCGGCTGTAACTGTGCTTATGGTGGTGTCATCGGTTCGCAACTGCAGGCCGGGATATTGCGACAGAGGGGGATTTCTCATGATCCGTGCACTGATGACAGCAGCGGTGGCGGCCGCGGCGGCGGGTGCTGTGCTGACCGCGCCGCTGGCTGCCGCTGCGCCCAACGCGAACGGCGTGAGCCACGCCAATGATCACGCCGCAAAGGGAATCGCGACGGCGTCGGCGGCCGGCGGCGGCCGCGGCGTGTCCTCGGCGGCAGGCAACGGACCGGGTCCGGTCCTGGCCGCTGTGGCCGCGAAGGCTCCGGCCCAGGCTCAGCGTGGGCTCGCCAATGCGAGCTGCCGCGCAGCCCAGGTGTGCCCGACCGATCCCGCCCCCGAGGACGACGCAACGTCGTAGTCAGGCTCAGACGAACTCGTCGGCGGACGCCTCGATCCAGTCAGAGCGCCACGACAGCGGCGGATCGTCGAGCAGCTCACCCGGCACCAGCCAGTCGTAGATCTCGGCGTAGGTGCGGGTGCGCTGGCCTTCGATGCGGCGGTTGAGCATGGCGGGGGACAACTCGTGAAAACCGTTGAGCCCCATTGATGCCACGATCTGCGCCGCACTGGCGACTGTGGCGCGCTGGAAGTTGAACACCCGCATCGTCTTGTCCGCGACGTCCAGCGCGCGGCTGCGGGCCGGATCCTGCGTCGCGACGCCCGTCGGGCAGCGATTGGTGTTGCACTTCAGCGCCTGGATACAGCCGACGGCGAACATCATCGCCCGGGCGGCCAGCGTGAAGTCCGCGCCCTGGCAGACCCGGCTGACGATGTCCACGCCGCTGGCCACCTTCCCCGAGGCCCCGATCTTGACCCGATCCCGCAACCCGGTGCCCACCAGGCAGTTGTGCACCATCATCAGGCCCTCGGTCAGCGGCATCCCGACGTGATCCTCGAATTCCTGCGGGGCCGCCCCGGTACCGCCCTCGGCGCCGTCGACGATCACGAAGTCGGGAGTGATGCCGGTGGCCAGGAATCCCTTGCACAGCGAGAGGAACTCGGTGCGTGCCCCGACGCAGAGTTTGAAGCCCACGGGTTTGCCCCCGGAGAGCCCGCGCAGCGTCGCGAGGAAATCGGCGAACTCCGTGGGCGTGCCGAAGGCGCTGTGCGCCGGCGGTGACACGACCGTGCGGCCCACCGGCACCCCGCGGGTCTCGGCGATCTCCGGGCTGACCTTCGCGCCGGGCAGCACGCCGCCCAGGCCCGGCTTGGCGCCCTGGGACAACTTGATCGAAATGGCCTTCACGGCGGGCAGTGCCGCCTTCTCGGCGAACAGGGCGGCGTCGAACCTGCCGTCGGCGTCGCGGCAGCCGAAGTACCCCGACCCGATCTCCCAGATCAGGTCGCCGCCGCCGGAGAGGTGATAGGGGCTGATGCCGCCCTCACCGGTGTCGTGGGCGAACGCGCCGCGCGCAGCGCCGGCATTCAACGCCGAGATCGCGTTGGCCGACAGTGCCCCGAAACTCATCGCCGAGACGTTCAGCATCGCGATCTCGTACGGCTGGGTGCAGTCCGGACCGCCCAACCGCACACGCGGATCGAGGTCCTCGGCGAACCGCGCCCGCAGCGAGTGCCGCAGGAACTCGTAGCCGACGGCGGTGACGTCGCGCTCGGTGCCGAACGGCTCGTCGCCCTTGGTGCCCTTGGCGCGTTCGTAGACCAAGTCGCGGGTCTCCCGGTCGAACGGTGTCGCCTCGATGTTCGATTCGATGAAGTACTGCCGCACCTCGGGGCGGATCATCTCCATCAGGAACCGGATGTGCCCGAGGATCGGATAGAGCCGCAGGATCGTGTGCCGCCGCTGCACCAGGTCCCAGGTGCCGAGCGCCGCGAGTCCCAGCAGCACCACCGCCGCCACGCCCCATCCGGCGTGGCGGAGCACGGTCAGCGCCGCCGCAGCCGCCCCCAGCAGCCAGATCCCGACGGCCGGTCCTACCGCGATCGCCTGCGCCGCCGGTGGTGAGTGCTTGGGCCGGGGCACC
>NZ_JYNX01000092.1 GCF_001044255.1 Mycolicibacterium chubuense | reverse complement strand
CCTCGACGATCTGCGGGACCGCGTTGGGCCCCTGCACGACGGTGTTGCGCACCTCGAACCGCACCGCGGGCAGCGGCTCGCGCAGCGGGTAGCAGCCGGTCGGCCCCGGCAACGGGAGTCCGGGAGGGCCGCAGCCTTGATCGCCCGCGTTGCCGGTGATCGCGTCGGGCAGGGTCAACCGCGGCTCGCCGCCCTGACCGGTGCGCGGGAACGGGACCGGCAGTGCCGGAGTGCCGGGCTGCCCGACGCCGGGGTCGACGAGCTCGGAGGGCACCTTGACGGCGGGATCGAGCCCGAGATCGGAGAACGCCGCATCGATGAACGGCTGCGCGAACTGTCCTGGCAGCAGGTTCACCAGCGAGGCCTTGAAGAACGGACCCGACCCCAGCACCTCGCCGAACGACATCGCGTAGCGGCGCAGCAGATACAGGGTCCGTTGCAGCTCCTGCTTGCGGTTGTCGAGGATCTCCAGAACGCCGTTGAGCTTGTCGACCGCGGGCTTGAGCGCGGTTCTGTTGTCGGCGACGAGGCCGGAGATCTGGTGGGACACCGCGGTCAGGTTGGTCATCAACGCGTCCACCGAATCGCGTTGCGCGAGAACCTCGGTGAGCAGCGCATTGCTGTTGGCGACCAGCTGGGCGATCTGGTCGCTGCGCTTGGCCAGCACGGTCGTGACCGTGTTGGCGTCGGCGAGCAGGTGGCGCAGCTGGGCGTCGCGGGCGTTGAGGGTGTCGGAGAACTGGGCGACGCTTCGTAGGGCGTCCCTGAGTTGCGGTGGGGTGTCGGCGAACGTGTCGGCCAGTGTGGTGAGCGACTGGGAGAGCTGGCTGGTGTCCAGCGCGCTGATGGTGGTGGTGAGATCGCCCAGGGCGGTGGGCAGGTCGTACGGAGAGGTGGTGCGCTCCAACGGGATGGCGCCCGAGAGCGTGCCGTCCCCGCGCGGTGTCAGCTCGAGCATCTTGGTGCCCAGGACGGTCTCGGTCTTGATCGCGGCTTCGGTGCGGTCCCCGAGGTCGACGGTGTCGCCGACGGTGAAGTCGACGCGCACCGTGGTGCCGTCGAGGGCCACATCGGACACGCGGCCCACACTCATGCCCGACACGCGCACGTCGCTGCCGGCCTTGATGCCGCCCGCCTCGGTGAAGAACGCGGAATAGTCGTGCGAGCGTTTGATGAACGGCAGTTCGTCGTAGGAGAAGGACGCGACGACGACCGCGACGAGCACCCCGATGCCGACGGCGCCCACGGCGAGTTTGTTGCGTTCGGCGAGTGGCTTCATTTCGGGGTGCACCGTCCTGTGTCCTGGCCGGCCACCTTCACGAAGACCGGTTGGCCGCCTTTACCGTTGAGCTTGAGCACCGCGTCGCAGAGGTAGAAGCCGAAGTAGTCTCCGTAGAGGCCCTGCCGGGCGAGAATCTGGTAGGCATCCGGCAGGGTCTTCACTAGATCGTCGACGTAGTCGCGGTCGGCCATCACCTGCCCCGCCACCCGGTCGGTCTGGGCGACCGTCTGTTTGATCGGTTCTCGGGCCACGGTCAGCAGATCGGCGATCGATCCGGCGGCGGCATTGATGTACGCCACGCCGGTCGAGATGTCGTCACGGCGGTCGGCCAATCCCTGTGCGAGCTGCGAGAGCTTGTCCAGCCCTTCGCCGAACTGGTCGTCGTGTTCGGCGAAGGTGCCGAGGACGGTGTTGAGGTTGGTGATCACCTGGCCGATCAGTTCGTCGCGGCCCGCCAGCGTCGACGTCAACGTCGAGGTCTGCGCCAGCACCGAGGAGATCGTGCCGCCCTGGCCCTGGAACACACGCAGCAGTTCCCCGGACAGGGCGTTGACCTGGTCGGGGTCCAGGGCACGGAACAGCGGGCGGAACCCGCCGATGAGGGCGTCGACGTCGAGCGCGGGCGCGGTCCGGGCCAGCGGAATGGTCTGTCCGGGTTCGAGTTTGCGCACCCCGCCCGGCCCGTCCTCGAGCGCCAGGTAGCGGTCGCCGATCAGGTTCTCGTAGCGCACCACCGCGCGTGTGCCCTCGGTCAGCGTGAGGTTCCTGTCGATGGCGAACTCGACGGTCACGGTGCCGTCCTTGTGCAGCGACATGTCACGGACCTTGCCGACCTCGACGCCGGCGATGCGCACGAAGTTGCCGCCCTTGAGTCCGGACACATTCGAGAAGACCGCTTGGTAGGTGGCGCGCGAGTCGAATCGGAAGTTCCCGAACACGGTGACGAGCGCGAACATGAACACCAGACAGACGGCCGTGAACGCGGCGACTTTGGCGGCGACGCGCGGGAGTCGGGCCCTCACGGTTGACCGCCGGGCGGGGGCGGAGCCACCGGAGCGCCGTAGGGCGGTGCGCCCGGGTAGGCGGGGGCCGGCCCGGGTGCGGGACCCCCGGGATACCGGATCCGGGGTGGTTCCGGATCGGCCTTGGTGACGGGGAAATAGTTGGCGATACCCGGGAAACCGATACCGGGATTGGGCCGGACATCCAGACCGGTGCCGAAGCCGGTGTCGGTGACCAGATACTTGACCGGGAAGTTCTTGCTGACGTCGGGCAGGGAGCCGCAACTCGGTTTGCCGCCCGGACCACCGGTGGCGTTGGTCTTCGGCAGATTGTCGGGATAGCGGTACGCGTCGTCACCGAACAGTAGCGCCGCGTCCATGATCACCGATTTGCCGTTGCCGCCCAGTGCGTCCCGGCCGCCGTGATCGAGGAACCACTGCGCGCCTTGCAGCAGGCAGGTGTAGGTCGGGGAGTATTTCATCAGCAGTGCCGTGGTGGGGTCGAGGATGTTCATCGCGCGCACCAGGGCGCTCTGATTGCCGCCGATCGTGTCGATTCCCGCGCGGGAGAAGCCGACCGCCGAGAGCAGCAGCGTGTCGAGGTCCGCGGCACGGGCGGTGATCGTGGTGCTCGTCGTCGAGAAGGAGTCGAGCACGGACAGGATGTCCTGGGCGGCCTCGGAGTAGGCCTGCGCGGTCTGGCCGAACAGTTGCCAGTCGCGTCGCACGGTGGACATGCGTGGGTTGACCGCCAGCAGAACGTCGTTCGCGCTCGTGATGGCCTCGCCGAGCACCTGGCCCCGGCCGCGCAGCGACTCGGCGACCGCCGACAGGACGGCGTTCAGCTTCGCCGGATCGACCGCACGCACCACCTGGGTCAGGTTCTCGAACACGGTGTTGACCTCGACGGTGACGTTGCGGGAGGGCAGCACCGCGCCCGGTTGGAGTGGTGCGCTGCTCTGCGCGCCGGGCGGCACGATCAGGTCGACGTACTTCGCGCCGAAGGCCGTGCTGGACTTGATCTCGGCTTCCACATTGCTCGGGAGGTACTCGAACGGTCCGGGATCGATCTTCAGCTGCAGCGTCGACAGATTCGCCCCGGCGCCGGTCTCGGTGCCGATCGCGTCGACGCGGCCGATCTCGACGCCGCGCAGCTTCACCTTGGCGCCGTCCTCCATCACCAGGCCGGACCGGTCGGAAACGAGCGTGACCGGAACGCTGCGCCTCAGCGAACCGGAGAAGAGCAGCGCCGTCATGATGCTGATCGCGATCACGACGAGCGCGAGCACGGGCGCCCACCAGATGGGGTCGATGCCGCCGCGGCGGGGTGAGTTGTCCATCCCCTCACCCCGACAGGTGGAAGTTCCCGGACTGCCCGTACACGGACAGCGTGATGGACAGCAGCACGAAAACCGTTGCGGTGATCGAGGTCCGGACAGCCCGCCCGACAGCCTCCCCCACGCCCGCCGGTCCGCCGGTGGCGGTGAACCCGTAGTACGTGTGCACCACCATCACCGCCGCCGCCATCGACAGCGCAGCGATGAACGACCACAGCAGGTCGCTGGGATGCAGGAAGGTGGAGAAGTAGTGGTCGTAGACGCCCCGGGACTGTCCGTAGATGACCGTGGTACCGAATCGGGTGGCCAGGAACGACATCAGCACCGCCACCGTGTAGAGCGGGATCACCACGATGACGCCGGCGACGATGCGGGTCGACGCCAGGTAGGTGACGGCCCGGATACCCATCACCTCCAGTGCGTCGATCTCCTCGTTGATGCGCATGGAGCCCAGCTGGGCTGTCGCGCCGGCGCCGATGGTGGCCGCCAGTGCGACGCCGGCGGTGGCCGGGGCGATGAAACGGACGTTGAGGAACGCGCCGAGAAAGCCGGTGAGCGCTTCGATTCCGACGTTGGACAGCGTGTTGTAGCCCTGCACGGCGATCAGCGCACCGGTGGACAGCGTCAGGAAGCCGATGATGACGACGGTGCCGCCGATCACCGCCAGCGCGCCGGTGCCCATGCCCATCACGGCAATGAGCCGCAGCACCTCACCCGGGTAGCGCCGGATCGCATCGGCCGTCGAGGCCAGCGCGTGCCCGTAAAACGCCGTCTGCTCCCCCAGCTGCCGGGTCCGGTCGACGACGCGCTCGCGGGTGGACGGCCGGTCCTGCACCGTCATGGCGCGACCTTCACGCCGAAGGCGGTCGCCAGGATGTTGATCAGGAACAGCGCCATGAACGCGAACACGACGGTCTCGTTGACGGCGTTGCCGACCGCGGTCGGCCCCCCGCCCACGGAAAGCCCTTTGTAGCAGGCGATCAGGCCCGCCGACAGTCCGAACAGCAGAGCCTTGACCAGTGAGATGATCACCTGGGGCAGCCCGGTGAGCAGCGTCATGCCGAACACGAACGCTCCCGGCGTCACGTGCTGCACGTAGACGACGAACACGTAGCTTCCGGTCAGGCCGACGACGGCGACCACGGAGTAGAGCATCAGCGCGACGAAGGTGGCCGCGACGACGCGGGGCACCACGAGTGCCTGCACGGGATTGACCCCGATCACCTTCATCGCGTCGATCTCCTCGCGGATGGTGCGGGCACCGAGGTCGGCACACATCGCGGTGGCGGCCGCTCCGGACACCACGATCGCGGTGACCACGGGACCCACCTGCGTCACCGAGGCCAGCGCGGCGCCGGCGCCGGAGAGGTCACCGGCGCCGACCTCGATCAGCACGATGTTGAGGGTGAACACGATGAGCACGGTGTAGGGAATGGACAGCACGAGCGTCGGCACGATCGACACCCGGGCGACGAACCAGATCTGCTCGATCAGTTCGCGCCAGGCGAACGGGGGCCGCAGCATGGCAGCGAAGGTTTCCCCGGCGAGGACGAAGAAGTCGCCGACGGCCTCCACCGTCCTGGCGGATCTGGCCACGCTGACGGCCATCGGGTCTCCACTTCTTCGCCGTTGTCGAACGGAACGGGAGTCTAGAGCGCGCCACGGCGGCGTCGACCCGGTCGACGGGTACCCGTGCACACCGATTCAGCAACCGCCATCGCGTTGTCGCCGAGGTCAATTCCGCCCGTCGCCCATCCGGCCACGTCGTGGGGGTCGAGCACCGCCGACCCGCGCGGCCACCACTGCGGCGCCGCTGCTGTGCGCGGATCAAGGATCATCGCGAGCCGAAATGCGGCACCGGTTCCACCGCGCGACGACGGGCGTAACCCGTGTTATCCCATGCGCTTTCCGGAAGGGACAGCAAAGATTTGACCACCCAGCGTCGGTGACGGTGCCGCCGACGCTCGACAAGCGCGCGGAATGCCGGGGATTGCCGCGCGCCGCTGTGCAGACGCGCGCGCTCGCGGAAGGGTGCCCCCGCGCAGGCGGACGGTGGCGGGGCACGGCAACGCCTGCGGGCCGCCGTCAGGTCTCGCCGCGGGGTTCAAATCAGGGCGATCAGAACTCCGCCGACAAGCACCGCGGCCGCACCGAGCACCAGGGTCAGCCACGCCCACGTCGCCGACACGCCCGCCGAGGCCGTCGCCTCGGCGATCCACCACGGTGTCGTCGGATCCTCCACGGGCGCGACCGTACCGCGCGGCCGAGCCGCCCCACAGTTCTGGGACCACGTCGCCCTTCAGAAGCGGCAAGCGATTCCGTTGCCGTGCACCATGTTTCCCGTCGGATCCGGATTAAGATCGCGCTGCGCGCATTGTGGCGAGCGTGCGTGTCTGTTGGAGACACACCGTCTAGATTCACGAGTTTCCGCACACTCGCGCCGATCCTCCACTGCTCCCGCACTCACGACGCTGGCGACCAACGTGCGTGGACTCGCGAAAAACCGCGGCGTGTCGGTCACAGACACGCACGCTCGCGGGCAAAGGTGAGGAGGCTCAGGCCGAATCGGCGTTGGCGATCATCGCGGCGACGACCGCCGCGCCCTGGTTGCGGACGTTCGCGCCACACACCAGCGCCTCGACGACCCGGGCGGCCGCCGCTCCCATCGCATGCTGGCAGCGCCCGTGCACCGAGTTGGTGGACGACTGGCTGACGATGCCGTCGCGAACGTCGACCGGTTCGAGATTCCAGGTCGACGGGGTGGCCCCACCCTGCCTGATCGGGGTGCCGGAACACGCGCTCCACGACAGCTTGGCGAGCTCCAGAAGGTGCTGCGCCTGCTGCGGTGAGCCCACGACCACCACGCTCTGGGCGACCGAGTCGCCGTCGCCGGGCCCCTGCGCCATCCGGGTCAGCGCCGCGGTGGTCCCGGCGTCCCGGTAGACGTTGGCCTCTGCGGTGCGCACCGTACCCGCGCAGCCCGGAGGCACGGTGCCGGCCGCGAGTTCGTCGGTCATCTCCCCCGTGTCGGGCTCACTCCGAATTCCTTTGCTGCCCAACACGTCATCGAGATCGACGTCGCTGAGCAGGATCGAATCAAGACCGCCCGCCGGGGCGGCGACGGGCGTGCCCTCGACCCCGGCACCGCATCCCGTCACGATCGCGGCCAGCAGGACGACGACTCCGCGGCTCCCCCTCCGCAGCATGACGGACCTACTTCTTGGCCTTGTCCGAGGCGGCCTCGGTCGACAGCGCCGCCACGAACGCCTCCTGCGGGACGTCGACCCGGCCGATCGTCTTCATCCGCTTCTTGCCTTCCTTCTGCTTCTCCAGCAGCTTGCGCTTACGCGTGATGTCACCGCCGTAGCACTTGGACAGCACGTCCTTGCGGATGGCCCGAATGTTCTCGCGGGCAATGATCTTCGAGCCGATCGCGGCCTGCACCGGCACCTCGAACTGCTGGCGCGGGATGAGTTCCTTGAGCTTGGTGGTCATCTTGTTGCCGTACGCCGAGGCGCTGTCCCGGTGGACGATCGCACTGAATGCGTCGACGGCCTCGCCCTGCAGCAGGATGTCGACCTTGACCAGCGCGGCCTCCTGCTCGCCCGCCTCCTCGTAGTCGAGGCTGGCGTAGCCGCGGGTGCGCGACTTCAGCGAGTCGAAGAAGTCGAAGATGATCTCGCCGAGCGGCATCGTGTACCGCAGCTCGACCCGTTCGGGCGACAGATAGTCCATCCCGCCGAGCTCCCCGCGTCGGGACTGGCACAGCTCCATGATCGTGCCGATGAACTCGCTGGGCGCGATGATCGTCGTCTTCACCACGGGCTCGTAGACCTCACGGACCTTGCCCTCGGGCCAGTCCGACGGGTTGGTGACGACCATCTCCGTGCCATCGTCTTTGACCACGCGGTAGACGACGTTGGGCGAGGTGGAGATGAGGTCGAGATTGAACTCCCGCTCCAGCCGCTCGCGGGTGATCTCCATGTGCAGCAGACCGAGGAAGCCGCAGCGGAAGCCGAAGCCCAACGCCACCGACGTCTCCGGCTCGTAGGTCAGTGCCGCGTCGTTGAGTTGCAGTTTGTCCAGAGCGTCGCGCAGCACCGGGTAGTCGGATCCGTCGACCGGGTAGAGCCCCGAGTAGACCATCGGCCGGGGTTCGCGGTATCCGGTCAGCGGTTCGGTGGCGCCGTGGCGGGCTGCGGTGACCGTGTCACCGACCTTGGACTGGCGGACGTCCTTCACGCCGGTGATCAGGTAACCCACCTCGCCGACGCCCAGCCCGTCGGAGGCCTTGGGATCGGGTGAGACGATGCCCACCTCGAGCAGCTCGTGGACGGCGCCGGTCGACATCATCTTGATGCGTTCGCGCGGCACGATCTTGCCGTCGACGACACGGACGTAGGTGACCACGCCGCGGTAGGTGTCGTACACCGAGTCGAAGATCATCGCCCGCGCCGGGGCGTCGGCGTCGCCGATGGGGGCCGGCACCTGGCGGACCACCTCGTCGAGCAGTTCGCGCACACCCTCGCCCGTCTTGCCGGACACGCGCAGCACGTCCGACGGCTCGCAGCCGATGATGTGCGCGATCTCTCCGGCGTACCGGTCAGGGTCGGCGGCGGGCAGATCGATCTTGTTGAGCACCGGGATGATCGTCAGGTCGCGATCGAGCGCCAGGTAGAGGTTCGCCAGCGTCTGCGCCTCGATGCCCTGCGCGGCGTCGACGAGCAGCACCGCGCCTTCGCAGGCCTCCAGCGCGCGAGACACCTCATAGGTGAAGTCGACGTGGCCGGGCGTGTCGATCAGGTGCAGGACGTGCTCTTCGTCACCGACTTTCCAGGGCAAACGCACGTTCTGCGCCTTGATCGTGATGCCCCGTTCCCGCTCGATGTCCATCCGGTCGAGGTACTGCGCCCGCATGTCGCGGTCGGCGACCACGCCGGTGAGCTGCAGCATCCGGTCGGCCAGGGTGGATTTGCCGTGGTCGATGTGGGCGATGATGCAGAAGTTCCGAATCAGCGCCGGCGGGGTGAAGGTCTTGTCGGCGAAACTGCTAATCGGGAATCTCCTGGTGAGCGCGGTACGGGTACCGGAAACGGCCAGTCCAGAGTAACGAGCCCACCCCATCGGGACACAATCGACCGATTCGGCGACGCCTAGACTTGGCGGCTATGGCGTCGTCGTCCTCGCCCTTCAAGACCTTCCAGAGGTTGGTGTTCTCCGAAGCGCCCAAGCTCGTACGGCACCTCCAGCGCTCGCAGACCCTGCAGCGCGGGATCGCCCAGGGCATCCGCATCGGTCTGGACGCGATCGCCGGCGCCTCCACCGCGCCCCAGCCCGCCCTGCCCGCCGGCCGCCCGGTGTCGAACACCTTCGTCCCGACCGCGCACCGGGCCCGCAGGGTGGTCTACGCCCCCGACCTGGACGGCCGCGCCGACCCGGGCGAGATCGTGTGGACGTGGGTGGTCTACGAGGACGACCCCACCCGCGGCAAGGACCGGCCGGTGCTGGTGGTCGGGCGTGACCGCAGCGTGCTGCTGGGCCTCATGCTGTCGAGTCAGGACCACCACCGCGAAGACCCGAACTGGGTCGGCATCGGCTCGGGATCCTGGGACTACGAGGGCCGGGCCAGTTGGGTGCGCCTGGACCGCGTGCTCGACGTGCCCGAGGAGGGCATCCGGCGTGAGGGCGCGATCCTCGAGCGCGCCACGTTCGAAGCCGTCGCGGCCCGCCTGCGCGCCGAATACAGCTGGAGCTAGTCCGGGAAGCTCAGCGCGGCGCGCGCCACATCTGCCACATCGTGGGGCCGCCGCCGGGCACGGTGAGCTCGCCGGTCACCTCGAACCCGAACCGCAGGTAGTAGCCCACGTTCGACTCCTTGGTCGACTCCAGGTACGCCGGGGCGCCCTCGGCGTCGCAGCGGTCCAGCCGCGAGGCCATCAGCGCCTGACCGAACCCCGCGCCCCGCACGTCGGGATCGCTGCCGATGACGGCGAGATACCAGTGGGGTTCCTCGGGGTGGTGTTCCTTCATCAGCTCGGAGACCTCCATACCGCGCTTGGCCTCGCCGCGCATCGCCAGCAGGAAGCTCGGCATCATCGCGAGGTCCTCGCGCGTAGTCGTCTTCCACCGGCCCGGCGGGTCCCACAGTGCCGCGGCACCGACCTTGCCGGCGCGGCCTGCCACCTCCACGGCCTCCCCGGCGAGGAAGTGGTGCCGCGTCATCGCGGCGAAGATGCGCGGCAGCGCACTGGTCCGTCGGGCGTCGTCGGGCACCATCCACATCATCACCGGATCGTCGAAGAACGCCCGCCCCAGCACACGGGAGAGTGCCTTGACGTCCGGTCGGCGGGCCGCGGCGACATCGATGGTCACGCGGAAAAACCCTACGCCGCGGAGCCGATCCGCAGAAGCGGCACCACGCCCTCGCCGACGTGGCGGATCTCGTCGATCTGCGGATACCCGGAGAGGATGAACTCGGTCGCTCCGACGTCGACGTAGCGGCCGAGCACAGCGGCGACGTCGGTGTAGCTGCCGACGGCGGCGGTGCCCGCGCCGTCGCGGACCAGGCTGGGTCCCGCCCACAGGCCCGGCTCGATCTCGAGGCTGCGGGCGTCGCGCAGTACCCCGTCGGTCAGGGCCGCCATCCGCCGCTGTCCCTCCGACACGCTCGCGGTGTAGCGGGCATGGGCCTGCGCCACCTGGTCGGGTGTCAGGTCGGCGAGCAGTTCCTCGGCCCGCCGCCAGGCCTGTTCGGCGGTGGGCCGGGCCACGGTGTGCAGGCGCACCCCGAACCGCAGGGTGCGGCCGTGCTCTGCGGCGGCTGCGCGGACCCGGTCGAACTTCTCGGCGACCTGCTCGGGCGTCTCGCCCCAGGTGAGGTAGACATCGGCGTGCTCGGAGGCCACCGCGATGGCCTCCGGCGACGAGCCGCCGAAGTAGACGGTCGGCCGGGTGGTGACCGGGTAGGCGGTCTTGGCGCGCTCCACGGTGTAGAACTCGCCGTCGAACGAGAACTCGTCACCGGACAGGATGCCGTGCACGATGGTGAGGAACTCACCGGTGCGCCGGTACCGCGCGGACTTGTCGACGTCGTCGCCGAAGCGGCGCATCTCGGCGTCGTCCCCGCCGGTGACGACGTTGAGCGCCAACCGGTTTCCGGTGAACCGCTGGTATGTGCTGACCTGCTGGGCCGCCAGGGTCGGGGAGAGCACCCCCGGCCGGAAGGCGACCAGGAACTTCAGCGCGCGGGTGTGCTGGGCCAGCGCCGCGGTGGCCAGCCAGGAATCCTCGCAGTAGGAACCGGTGGGGGTCAGGGCGGCCTCGAACCCGAAATCCTCGGCGGTGCGCGCGAGCGTGGTCAGGTTCTCCAGCGACGGCTCCAGGTAGGACGGCACCCGGGCCCCGGCGCCGGCCTGGTTGTCCGCGATCGTGGCGGTGTCCCCGTGGGTGGGCAGATACCAGTGCATCCGCGGTGCGCCGCTCATGACGCCGCCCGGCTGCGGGTCGTGAGGCGCTCGACACGCGGGATGATCTCCGCGGCAAAGCGTTCCATCTCCGCTTCGAAGGGTTGGAAGGCCAGCATGAAGGTCTCGATCCCGTCGTCGTGCCAGTCCAGGATGCGCTGCGCGACGGTGTCGTAGTCGCCGACGAGACCCGCGGCGGTTCCGCCGTTGGGTCCGATGTGCGGACGTTCCCGCAGCCGCTGCCACATCACCGATGCCGGGTCGGTGTCGGTGCTGAAGCGTTCGATCGTGTCGCCGTCGCCCGCCTTGTCCGCGGCGTTGAGTTCCCAGTGGTGGCGCAGCAGGTCCTCGGCCTCCCCACCGGTGGGCGCGGTGACGACGAACGCCGCCAACCCGAACCGGATCGGGTCGAGACCGGTTCGCGGGCGCCGCCGCACATCGGCGAGGAGATCTCCGGCCTCGGCCCGCGACTGCCCGTTGAGGAACAGCACGTCGGCCTCGGCCGCGGCCAGGTCGCGCGCGGGTGCGGACTCCCCGCCGAGATAGATCCGGGGCCGGCGCCGGTACGTGCCGGTGGGGTGCAGCACGAAGTCGTCGACGTGAAAGTACTTGCCGTGGAACGTCGTGCGCTCCCCCGCGAGCAAGCGGCGGACGATGTGCAGCCACTCCGACCCGTACACGTAGCGCTCGCCGTGCTCGAGCATGCCGATGCCGGAGCGTTCGAGATCGGGGATCCACCAGGCGTTGACGACGTTGACGGCGAACCGGCCGCCGCTGATCTCCTCGATGCCCTGGGCCTGCTTGGCCAGGATCGTCGGGTGGATGATCGACGGCTTGACCGCCGCGATGATCTCGATGGTCTCCGTCAACGCCGCCGCCGCGGCCGCCGCGCTCCATGCGTCGAGTTGGTCGAGCGACTCGTCGAGCGGGTTCATGGTGTGCTGCGCGATCAGGGTGGAGTCGAACCCCAGCCGCTCGGCGAGCAGGATCTGATCGCGCACCCGTCGCCATGACGCGTCGACCGGATCGTCCGGATGACAGAGGGCGGCCATCGTGCCGTGGACGTTGGCCCACACCCCGAACCGGGGACGGTCAGTCATGGGTCGAACGTCGCATCTTCGGCGGCGCGCACGCCAGGGTTAGGGCCACGGTGATCCGAATTACGCTGCGCCCGTTCGAATACCAGTTCAGATCATGGCGATCCCTAGCCTGGGCGCAGTCGGCGTCGGCACCGTAGCTTCGTCAGCCGTGATCGAGATAGAGAACCTGACGAAACGGTTCGGTGACCGCACCGTCCTCGACGGCATCAGCCTGTCGGTGGCCGACGGTGAGATCCTGGCCGTCGTCGGCCCCAGCGGTGCGGGCAAGAGCACGCTGTCGCGCTGCATCAGCTTCCTGGAACGTCCCACCAGTGGAACCGTGCGCGTCAACGGCAAGGACTTCACCACACTCTCGGCCGAGGACCTCGTGGCGGCCCGACGCAACATCGGGGTCATCTTCCAGACTGCACCCCTGTTGCGCCGCCGCAGCGTCGCCCAGAACGTCGCACTGCCGCTGGAGTACCTCGGCGCCACCGCCGCGTCGGTCGACCGGCGCGTCAGCGAACTCCTCGAGCGTGTCGGCCTGACCGACCGCAGTGCCGCGTTCCCCGGGCAGCTCTCCGGCGGGCAGAAGCAGCGAGTGGGCATCGCGCGCGCCCTCGCACTCGGTCCGTCGCTGCTGCTCTCCGACGAGGCGACATCGGGACTCGATCCGGCCACCACCAAGTCGATCCTGGCTCTGCTCAGTCATCTTCGCGACGAGTACGGCCTGTCGATCATCCTGATCACCCACGAGATGGAGGTGGTGCGCGAGATCGCCGACTCGGTGGCCAGGATCGCCGACGGACGCATCATCGAGAGCGGGTCGGTCGAGGACATCATCCTCGACCCGGAATCGCTTCTGGCCCATGAACTGCTACCCGACCGGCCGAGTGTGCCGCTGCGCGGCGACGGCGAAGTGTGGGAGGTCTCGTATGCCTCGCGCGACGTCCCGCTCGACTGGCTCACCTCGATCCAGGACGCGCCCGGCCTGTCAGGCACCCGGGTCAGCGTGCTGAGCGCCAGCGTGGAGTCGATCCGCGGAATCGCCGTCGGCCGAGCGGTGCTGGCGCTCTCGCCGGGCGCGCCGTCCGGTTTCGCGCGCTACCTGACCGAGCGCGGGCTGCACGTCCGGACAGCCGCACGCCCGTCCGCGGAGGCCGCGGCATGACCACGTCCCTGTTCGCGCAGGAGGACTTCAGCACGCCGTGGCACAAGGTACCCGAGTTGCTGCTGCCCGCCTACGTGGAAACCTGGCTGATGGTCGGCATCACGATGGTGCTGGTGGTACTGATCGGCATCCCGGTCGGGGTGATCCTGCACAACACCTCCGATCTGGGGCTGCACCCCAACCCACGGGTGTTCGCGGTTCTCAACACGGTCGTCAACATCGGCCGCTCGCTGCCCTTCCTGATCCTGATGGCGGCCATCATCCCGGTGACCCGCTTCCTGGTGGGCACCACGATCGGTATCCCCGCGGCGATCGTGCCGATGACCACCGCCGGCGTTCCGTTCTTCGCCCGCCTGGTCCAGAACGCCCTGCGGGAAGTGCGCTCCGACGTCACCGACATGGGCCAGGTGTCGGGCGGCTCCACGTTGCAGGTGATCCGCACCGTGCAGCTGTCCGAGGCGCTGCCCGCCCTGGCGGGCGCCCTGACCGTGAACACCATCGCGATGATCGACTACTCCGCCATCGCCGGATCCATCGGCGCCGGCGGCGTCGGCAACCTCGCAATCACTTACGGATACAACCGTTTCGACGACAACATCATGATCGCCACGGCGGTCTCGCTGATCATCACCATCGCCGTTGTCCAATTCGTCGGCGACCGCGTGGTCAAAGCCCTCACCCCGTAACAGGCACCGGAAGGAAACCCATGACCGACCAGATCAGCCCGCCCTCAGGGTCGGGTCTCGACATCGAGATCAAGAAGAAGAAGCGCTGGCCGTGGATCGCGGCCGCGGCCGTGGTCGTCCTGGCCATCGCCGGGGGCATCTCGTATGCCCAGTTCTCCAACAAGGACAAGCCGTTCGGCACCAACCTGCCGGTGGCGACATGGAGCACCGACATCGCCGCCGAGAACCTGCTCAGCTACATCGCCACCAACATCGCGCCCGACCACGGGATCACCATCGAACCCGTCAAGATCGACAACCTCATCGAGATCAACCGTGCCGTCGACGCCGGCACGGTCGCGGGTAACTTCTTCGAACACCAGCCCTTCCTCAACGACGCGATCGCCGCCAACGGGTTCCAGCTGACGCTGGCCGCGCCGACGTTCACCTGGGATCAGGCCACCTACTCCGACAAGTACCGCAGCTGGGACCAGGTGCCGAGCGGCGCCAAGATCGCCCTGCGCGACGACCCCGCCGGACAAGCCATCGCGCTACTGGACCTCGCCCACGATCAACAGATCACGCTCAAGCCCGGCAAGGACACGCTCGCGGGACTGCCCCAACTCGACGACATCGCCACCAACCCGAAGAACTACCAGTTCGTTCAGGTTCCGATCGGCCAGCTGGCCCGCAGCCTCGCCGACGTCGACGCCGTGGTGGTGCACATCTCCGATGTCTACGCCGCAGGGCTGACCGAAGAGCAGATCCTCGCCCGCGAGCCCGCACCGAAAGGCAGCGAGGGCGGCCTGGTGGTCAGCAACAAGCACATCGACGACCCCAACGTCCAGAAACTCATCGACACGTTCAAGGATCCCCGCATCGCCGAGTTCCTCGAGACCACCGACAACAAGCTGATCCGGGACACGCTGGGCCCGATCTCGTGAGCGCGCAACGGCCGCTGTTCTATTCGGCCTTCGTGATGAACACCGCATCCCATGTGCTGCACGGGTTGTGGCGGGCACCCGAGGCACGCAACCACGAGTTCAACAAGCTGCGGCACTGGACATCACTGGCCGCCAGCGTCGAGAAGGCCGGTTACGATCTGCTGTTCTTCGCCGACGTGTTCGGATTGCGAGCGCCGTGGAACGGCAACTGGCGCAAAGCCGTCGAGGGCGGAATCCAGGTGCCGGTCAACGATCCGTCGTCACTGGCCTCGGCGCTGGCGGTCGTCACCGAGAACCTCGGCATCGTGTTCACCAGCTCGATCGTGCAGGACCATCCGTTCAACTTCGCGCGCAAGATGTCCTCGCTCGACCACTACACCGACGGGCGGCTCGGCTGGAACGTCGTGACGAGCTTCAACGCCAACATGTTCCGCAGCTTCGGGTACGAGGGCACCCTGAGCCACGACGAGCGCTACGAGTGGGCCTACGAGTACGTCGACGTCGCCTACAAGCTGTGGGAGGGCTCCTGGGACGAGGATGCGCTGGTTCAGGACAAGGAACGGGGTGTGCACTCCGATCCGGCCGGCATCCATCGGATCAACCACGTCGGCAAGCGCTATTCGGTGGAGGGTCCGCATTTCTCGTCCCCGTCGCCGCAGCGCACCCCGGTGCTGTTCCAGGCCGGCGCTTCGCCCGCGGGACAGCTGTTCTCGGCGCGCAACGCCGAGGGTGTGTACATCAGCAGCCCCGACCCGGCGGCCGCGTACGCGCTGACGTCCGAGACACGCGCGCTGGCCGCCGAGCACGGCCGCGACCCCGACGACATCGCGTTCGCGCAGGGGTTGTCCTTCGTCGTCGGCGACACCCACCGCGACGCGGTGCGGCGCCATGACGAGATCAAGCGGTATCTCGATCTGGAAGGCGTTGCGCTGCATGCGCTCGGCGATGCCGGCGTCGACGCCGGCCACCTGCCCCTGGACACGCCGATCAGCCGGCTCGGCGAGTTCACCGGCGTGCAGGGCTTCGCGCGGTGGGCCGCCGAGGCGTCGGGCAATGCCGAGCCGACGATCCGCGACCTGGCCTGGGTGCTCGAGGGCGCCAACCGGGTGGTCGGCACCGCCGAGGAGATCGCCGACCGCCTGGAAGAGTGGCGGGAGGCCGGCGTCAACGGCATCAACGTCTACCACGCGACGGTGCCGGGCTCCTTCCAGGAGACGGCCGACCGCCTGTTCCCGACGCTGCGGGAACGTGGCCTCATCGCCACCGACAAGTCGGGGACGTTGCGCCACAAGCTGCTCGGGCGCGGCGACCGGCTGCCGGCATCGCACCCGGCGGCGGCCTACCGCGGCGCGTTCAGCGACAACACGCTGCGCGACCCCGTCATCCCTGGGTGATGTAGGCCTGCAGGCGCTGCTGCTCGGTCTCCAGCTCCTCCATCCGCGTCTTGACGACGTCCCCGATGCTGACGATGCCGCGCAGCCGCCCGTCGACCATGACGGGGACGTGGCGGACCCGGTTCGTCGTCATCAGCGCGCTGAGGCTGTCCACCGAGTCGTCCGGTGAGCACGTCGCCACCAGCGTGGTCATGATGTCGGCCACCGGGCGGCGCAGCAGGTCGGCGCCGACCTCGTGCAGTCCCCGCACCACGTCGCGCTCGGACACGATCCCTTCCAGGCCGTCGGCCGAGACCACGACCATCGCGCCGATGTTGTGCACGGCCAGTTCTGTCAGCAGGCCCGCCACCGATGTCTCCGGGGTGATCGTCGCCACGGACGCCCCCTTGGTGCGCAGCACGTCGGATATCCGCATCACGACCTCCTTGTGATGCGGCTCACAATACGCCGGGACAGATCGCCGCAGACCGAAACCGGTGGCCGCCTATAGTCCGGTGCGATGACCGACACGCCCTGGGAGCCGCCGCTGGCGGGTTCGGAACTCGAGCACCTCGTCGGCGCGCTCGAGCGGCTGCGCACCACGTTCCGCTGGAAGGCCGACGATCTCGACGCCGCAGGACTTCAGGCACGTGTCGGCGCCTCGACGCTGACGCTGGGCGGTCTGCTCAAGCACCTGGCCTTCGCCGAGGACGTGCTGTTCACGGACAAGCTGACCGGAGAACCGATCGGCGATCCGTGGGAGTCGGAGTGGGCCGACCTCGCCGAGGTGCCGGAGGACTGGGAGTTCACCTCCGCGGCGGGGGACCCGCCGGACCGTCTGTACGCGTACTGGGACGAAGCGGTGCAGCGGTCCCGACGCCGACTGCAGGACGCGCTGACCCGGGGCGGGCTCGACCAGCTGGTGCACATCAGCGGACCCGACGGCCGGCACGCGAGCCTGCGACGCCTGCTCTGCGATCTGATCGAGGAGTACGGCAGGCACACCGGGCACGCCGACCTTCTGCGTGAAGCCGTGGACGGCCGCACCGGCGAGGATCCGCCGCCGGGATGGGCGCCCGCCTCCGGCACCGTTTAGGCCGCGCCGGATCACCGGTCGCGGTATACCTGGCCCATGATCGAAGTGACGCTGCTCGGCACGGGCAGCCCCATTCCGGATCCACGGCGCGCCGGACCGTCGACGCTGGTGCGCGCCGGCGGGCAGACCTTCCTGGTGGACTGCGGCCGCGGCGTGCTGCAGCGCGCCGCCGCGGTCGGCGTCGGCGCCAACAACCTGACCGCGCTGCTGCTGACGCATCTGCACAGCGACCACATCACCGACCTGGGCGACGTGCTGATCACCCGGTGGGTGGGCAACTTCGCCCCCGACCTGACCCCGCTGCCGATCATCGGGCCGCCCGGTACCGCGGAGGTCGTCGAGAACACGCTCAAGGCGCTGCAGTTCGACATCGGTTACCGCATCGCCCACCACGCCGACCTGACGACGCCCCCACCGGTCGAGGTCGAAGAGGTCACCGAAGGGGTGGTGTGGGGCCGGGACGGCGTCCGCATCCTGGTCGCGCCGACCGACCACCGGCCCGTCGCACCCACGATCGGTTTCCGCGTCGAACACAACGGGGCGTCGGTGGTTCTGGCCGGGGACACCGTCCCATGCCCGACGCTGGACGAACTGGCCGCAGGCGCAGGGGCGTTGGTGCACACGGTGATCCGCAAGGACCTCATCGACCCGATGCCGATGCAGCGCATCCGCGACATCTGCGACTACCACTCGTCGGTGCAGCAGGCCGCCGAGACCGCGACGCGGGCCGGGGTCGGCATCCTGATCCTGACCCACTACGTGCCGGCGCTGGTGCCCGGGCAGGAGGAGGACTGGCGTGCGCTGGCGGCGACGGCGTTCGACCGTCAGATCGAGCTCGGCGACGACCTGCACCGGGTCGAGGTGCACCCGGGGGTGTGCGTCAAGCCAGCCGGGTGATCTCGACGACGACGTCGAGGTCGGTGGACCCCTCCCCGGAGTAGATGCCCTTGAGCGGCGTGACGTCGGAGTAGTCCCGTCCCACCCCGACACTGATGTACTGCTCGTTGATCTCCGCGTCGTTGGTGGGGTCGTAATGCCACCACTCGCCCGTCCACGCCTGGATCCATGCGTGGCTCTGCCCGTCGATGGTGTCCCCGATCTTCGCGTTGCGCTTCGGATGCAGGTAACCCGACACATACCGGGACGGAATCCCCATGCCGCGCAACAACATCAGCGTCAGATGCGCGAAGTCCTGGCACACCCCCTTGCCCTCCCGCAGCGCGTCCACCCCGGAGGTGTGCACCCCGGTGGTGCCGGGGACGTACTGCAACTCCCCCTGCACCCAGCGCGCCGCCTCGATCACGGCCTCGGCCGGATCGTGGTACTTCGCGATGCGACGGCCGACCCGCTCGATGCGCTTGCTCGACGGGACGTAGTGCGTCGGCGCGAGCACCTCGTCATACCGGTCGATGACCGCCTCGCCGGCCAGGTCGGCCCAGGACACCTTGTCCTTGGGCGCCTCGGGACGATCGGTCTCCACCACCGAGGACGACGTCACCTCCAGCTCGGTGTGCGGGGCGTGCAGGTCGAACGCGGTGACCGCGGTTCCCCAGTAGTCGACGTAGCGGTAGGACCGGGTGGCCGGCACCGTCTCGACACGGTTGAGGATGACGTTCTGGCGAGAATCCGAGCGCGGGGTCAACCGGGCCTCGTTGAACGACGCGGTGACCGGCGATTTGTAGGCGTATCCCGTCGCGTGCACCACGCGCATCCGCCACATCTAGATCTCCCCTTCTTCGATCACCAGAGCATTGCGTCCCGCATCGGTCCACGCGACCCACGGAGCGGAGTGGAAGTACTGCAGCGCCAACGACTCTCCCACATCGAAGACCGTCGTCTGCAGCGACGCGAGCCGCTGCTCCAGCGACTCGAGCAGCACCCCCGGCCGGAGGAACTCCAGCTCGCTGCGGGCCCGGCCGAGCAGCCGCTGCGCTTCCGCGGTGGCACCGAGGCGGCCGTGCGGACGGTTCATCAGCTCGTCGAGGCTGTGCTCGGCGAGCTTGAGCGAGTAGAAGATGGACCGCGGGAAAAGCCGGTCCAGCAGCATGAATTCGACCACCCGGCCGGCGTCGAGCACGCCGCGGTAGGTCCGCAGATAGGTGTCGTGGGCGCCTGCCGACCGCAGCAGCGTCACCCACGCCGGCGACGACGCACTGTCCCCGACGCGGGACAGCAGCAGACGCACGGTCATGTCCACCCGCTCCAGCGCGCGGCCCAGCACCATGAAGCGGTAGCCGTCGTCCCGCGACAGCGTGGAGTCCGCCAGCCCGGCGAACATCGCCGCGCGCCCCTCCACGTAGGACAGGAACTCGTGCGGGCCCAGGCGTTTGGCGGCCCGCTCCCGCTCGGGCAGCGCGTTGTAGGTGGTGTTGAGGCACTCCCAGATCTCGGTGGAGGTGACTTCGCGTGCGCCGCGGGCATTTTCGCGGGCCGCGGAGATGGCCTCGACGATCGAGCACGCACCGTAGGTCTCGCGGCTGAACGCCACGATGTCGGTCAGCGACCACACGTCGAGGTACCCGTCGGGCGGCTCGATCCCGAGCACCCGCAGCAGCGTGCGCGACGCCTGATTGGGGTCGACGCTCGAGTCCTCGAGCAACTGGTGCACCGTGACGTCGAGGATCCGGGCCGTGTCGTCGGCACGCTCCACATAGCGCCCGATCCAGTAGAGCGATTCCGCGTTTCTCGCCAGCATCGTCGAAGCCCCCTACTGCTGCTGCTGCTGTTGCTGTTGCTGTTGCTGATCCAGGGTGGCCGACTCGGCCTTGCCGTTGCGGCTGCCGTTCTTGCTCGCGGCGGCCTTGGGCAGCGAGCGCACCACCTCGGCCGCGCCGAGCTCACGGTCGGCCACCGAGGTGCGCGAGGCCAGCACCCACGTGTCCTTCGATCCGCCGCCCTGGCTGGAGTTGACCACCAGCGAGCCTTCCGGCAGCGCCACCCGGGTGAGTCCGCCGGGCAGCACCCAGACGTCGTCGCCGTCGTTGACCGCGAACGGGCGCAGGTCGACGTGACGCGGCGCCAGTTCGTCGCCGATCTGGGTCGGCACCGTGGACAGCTGCACGACTGGCTGGGCGATCCAGCCACGCGGATCGGCGTTGATCTTCTTGGTGATCGTCGCCAGCTCCTTGGGCGACGCGTCGGGACCGAACACGATGCCGTAGCCGCCGGAACCCTCCACGGGCTTGATGACCAGTTCGTCGACCCGGTCGAGCACCTCTTCGCGCTCCTCGTCGAGCCAGCACCGGAACGTGTCGACGTTGGCCAGCAGCGGCTTCTCGCCGAGGTAGTACTCGATGATCGTCGGCACGTAGGTGTAGACGAGCTTGTCGTCACCGACCCCGTTGCCGACGGCGCTGGAGATCACCACGTTGCCGGCGCGCGCGGCGTTGAGGATGCCGGCCACCCCGAGCACCGAGTCGGGCTTGAACTGCATCGGATCCAGGTAGTCGTCGTCGATGCGGCGGTAGATGACGTCGACCTGGCGCTCCCCCTCCGTGGTGCGCATGTAGACGGTGTTGTCGCGGCAGAACAGGTCGCGTCCCTCGACGAGTTCGACGCCCATCTGCCGAGCCAGCAGCGAGTGCTCGAAGTACGCGGAGTTGTAGACGCCCGGGGTGAGGACCACCACTGTCGGGTCGGCGACGTTGTTGGCGGCGGCGTTGCGCAGCGACCGCAGCAGGTGCGAGGCGTAATCCCCCACCGCGCGCACCCGGTGGGTGGCGAACAGGTTCGGGAAGACCCGCGCCATGGTGCGGCGGTTCTCCATCACGTAGGAGACCCCCGACGGCGACCGCAGGTTGTCCTCGAGCACCCGGAAGTTGCCCTGCGCATCGCGGATCAGGTCGATGCCGGCGACGTGGATGCGGACGCCGTTGGGCGGGACGATGCCGACAGCCTCCCGGTGGAAGTGCTCGCAGGAGGTGACCAGGCGGCGCGGGATGACTCCGTCGCGCAGGATCTCCTGCTCGCCGTAGATGTCGTCGAGGTACATCTCCAGCGCCTGCACACGCTGCCGGATCCCGCGCTCCAGCCGCGTCCACTCGGCGGCCGAGATGACCCGCGGCACGAGATCCAGGGGGAACGGCCGCTCCTGACCGGACAGCGAGAACGTGATGCCCTGGTCGGTGAAGGCACGGCCCAGAGCGTCGGCGCGGGCTTCGAGGTCGGCCACATCGGCGGGGGCCAGCTCGGAGTGGATGCTTTTGTACGGGCCGCGGACGTTGCCGTGCGCATCGAACATCTCATCGAAAGCCTGGGCGTACGTGCCGAGCTTGTTGTAGCCCCCGAAGATCCCCTCGTGGCGCCGGCCGGCCTTGGCGGTGCTGCGTGTGGCTCGTGCGGTTTCTGTCGGCAAAGGTCTCGTGCTCCTCCCGTACGCGTGCGTGCGCTCTGTGAACTCAGGCGCACGCATGCCATGCTGCAGCATTCCTGTCGTTTCGGCAGGCCAGTGGGCTCCGCTTTGGTCGATTTACCCGCTCGCTGCTAACCTGAACAGTCGCTGCCCCCGACAGGGCGCCCACAGACTCATCCCATTCAGCCGAGATTGTCGAAGGAATACACGCGTGGCCAACATCAAGTCGCAGGAGAAGCGGAACCGCACCAACGAGCGCCGCAGACTGCGCAACAAGTCGGTGAAGTCGTCGCTTCACACGGCGGTCCGTGGTTTCCGTGCGGCCGTCGATTCCGGCGACAAGGACAAGGCCGGCGAGCTGCTGGTCGCCACCAGCCGCAAGCTGGACAAGGCCGCCAGCAAGGGTGTCATCCACAAGAATCAGGCCGCCAACCGCAAGTCGGCGCTGGCCCGGGCGTTCAACAAGATCTGACCGCCCTTCACTCGCCGACCAGCGAGGCCACCTTGCGCACCGCGCTTTCCAACGCGTAGTCGGCATCGGCCGCCGCGCCCTTGACGTCGGCGTTGAGCGCCGCGACCAGGCGCAGCGCCTCGGCCACCGAATCACGCGACCATCGGCGCGCCTGCTTCTGCGCCTTCTGGACGCGCCACGGCGGCATCCCGAGCTCTCCGGCCAGCCGGTAGGGGTCGCCCGACAGCGGTGCGACCCGCGCGATCGTGTGCACCGCCTCGGCCAGCGCGTCGGCCAGCACCACGTGCGGTTCGCCGGCCATCATCGCCCACCGCAACGCCTCGGCGGCTCCCGCCACGTCGCCGACGACCGCCTTGTCGGCGATGTCGAACCCCTTCACCTCCGCCTTGCCGGAGTGATATCTGCGCACCGCGGCGGCGTCGACCGCGCCGCCGGTGTCGGCGACCAGCTGAGAGCACGCTGACGCCAGCTCACGCAGATCCGAGCCGATCGCGTCGATGACCGCGGTGACGGTGTCGTCGTCGGCCTTGATCTTCAGCGCCCGGAACTCCTTGCGCACGAAGTCGGCACGCTCGCCCGCCTTGGTGATGCGGGCACACGGGTGGACCTCGGCGCCGAGCTTCTTGAGCCGGTCGGCCAGCGCCTTGGCGCGGCCGCCGCCGGAGTGCACCACAGCCAGCAGCGTTCCCTCGGGAAGGTCGGCCGCCGCGTTCTCGATGACGGCGACGGCCTCCTTGCCGGCCTCGGCGGCTGACTCGAGCACCACCACGCGTTCGTCGGCGAACAGGGAGGGGCTGAGCAACTCGGCGAGCTCGCTGACGCTCACCTCCCCGGCGCGCAGGCGGTCGACGGGGACGTCGGCGGTGCCCGCCGAGGCGCGCGCCTGGCGCAGGATGGCCGCGACAGCGCGTTCGACGAGCAGCTCCTCGTCACCGAGGATGAGGTGCAGACCGGTGCTCACCGGACGATGGTGTCACGCCCGCCCGACAGCGCCCAACGCCACATGCCCAGTGCCACACCAGGGCCACGAGCACCGCCACGGCCGCGACGATCCCGACGCCCGCCAGCCCCGACGGAACCGGAACCGACGCGGCGGGCATCGCGGCCGCCCAGCCCGAGACCGCGGTCAGCCACCACACTTCCGGGCCGGTGAAGCGGATGAGCAGCTGCGCACCGGCGGGCCACAGCGGACCCAGCGCCGCGGCGGCCGTACCCACCACCGTGATCGGCGGGATCACCGGCGCGACGAGGAGGTTGGCCGCCACCGAGACCAGGCTCACCGAGCCCGATACACCGGCCACCAGCGGGGCGGTGACCAGCTGCGCGGCCAGCGCGACACTGACCGCGTCGGCCAGCGGGCGCGGCCAGCCCCGGCCGGTCAGCCGCCGCGACCACACCGGCGCGACGAGAACCAGCCCGGCGGTGGCCGACACCGAGAGTGCGAACCCGACGTCGACGGCGAGTTCGGGGGCACCGATCATCAGCACGACCACCGCTGCCGCCAGCGCCGGAAGCGCCTGCCTTCGCCGGTGGGTCAGGACGGCGAGCAGGGTGATCGCGCCCATCACCGCGGCGCGCAGCACGCTGGCCGACGGCTGCACGACGACGACGAAACCCGCCAACGTCAGCGCGGCGAGCACGACCGCGGCGCGCGGCCCGATCAGCGCGGCGGTGAGCAGCACCGCCCCGCACACGATCGTCACGTTGGCCCCCGACACCGCGGTCAGGTGCGTCAGCCCGGCGACCCGGAACTCCCGGGTGACCTCCGGAGGCACCGCCGACGTGTCACCCAGCACCAGCGCCGGCAGCAGCGCGGCCTGCCCGGCCGGCAGCACCAGGCGCACCGCGTCCGCGAACTCCGACCGCACGTGATGTGCGGCGCGGTGCATCAGCGCCGCCTCCCCGAAGTGCGGCCGGCCGGTCGCGGACAGCACCGCCACCGTCAGGTCCCGCCGGGAAGGCGGGCGGACATGCGCCCGGAACCCTGCGGGCCGGCCGGCCTGCAGTCCCGCATAGTCGGCACCGGAGGCGAACACCAGCACCGAGCCCGACGACGGCAGGCCATCGAGGCGCGCCAGCGTCGCGCGGAACATCACCCGCCCGCCGGCGAGCACTCGCGGTGCCTCATCCGGCGTCACGACGACCGCGGTCGCCGACCCGGCGTAAATCGACACGGGATGGTCGCGGACCTCGTCGACCCGCAGGCAGACCGCAACACCGAAGCCGCCTCCGACCAGCGCCACCGCTGTCACGGCACCGAGCAGCGCCCGGCGATCGGTCCCCCCGGCGCGCCGGCTGCCCGCCCACCACCCCGCCGCGACGGTCACGGCGATCGCGCCGGCCAGCGCGGCGAGCACGCCCGCGAGCGCCCACAGGATCCCCGCCGCGGTCACCGCCCACGCCGTCACCGCCGCGGGCACCAACCGCAGGTCGGTCATCCCGCGGTCACGAGGGTGCGCAGCTTGTCCAGGCGTGCCGGACCGATTCCGTCCACATCGCCGAGTTGGTCGACACCGGTGAAGCGTCCGTTGGCGTCGCGCCACGCCACGATCGCGGCGGCGGTCACCGGCCCGATGCCCGGCAGCGTGTCGAGCTGCTCGACGGTCGCGGTGTTCAGATCGATGACACCGGTTGCGCCCGAGGGTGTTTCGCCGATCGGCGCGCCGGGTGCGGGCGCCTGGCCGGACACCACCGAACTCCCCATCTGCGTCGGCCGGCCCGGCTCCGCCCCGATGCCCACCACGATCTGCTCACCGTCGGCGACCCGGCGGGCCATGTTCAGACCCACGACATCCGCGCCGTCCACCACCCCGCCCGCGGCTTCGAGGGCGTCGGCGATCCTGGCGCCCGGTTCGAGGGTGACCAGACCGGGGCGGTGCACCAGCCCGACCACGCTGACGATCACGGGTCCCGGGGCCTGCGGCGCGCCCGAGGGCGCCGGTGCCGCCGACGACACCATCTCCACCGGCGGGAGCTTCGCCGAGACGACCGCCGGTGGCCGGTCCCGGACCAGACTCACCACGGTCACGAGCACCGCGATGAGTCCGACGACGCCCAGCGCGAGGACACCCGCCCTGCCGGGATCGCCCCGGATCCGGGACAACATGGCCGCGGAGCGCCCCGGCCCGGGCTCGGGAAGCCAGCGCGACAGCGACGTCTCGGTGGCCTCGTCGTCTTCGGCGCCGGCGACCTGACCATCGCGGCCGGCGTCGGTCCCGAGGCGGCGCCGGAGCAGTTCGGCGGGCAGTTCGCTCGACATGTCGCGACGGTAAGCATCCGGGCCGACGGCGCCGGCGCACACAGCGGCTGCGCCGACGCGGTCTGTGGATGAACTCGGCTCTGGGGACAGCGGGATAGCATGACCGCATATGAACGGTCGAGCTCCGATGATCGCCGGTGCCGCGTTCGCGGTGCTGTACGCCACGGCCGTGGTCGTCCTGCACGCCCTGCCGGGCTCCGATCCCGCCGTGACCCGGGTCCAGGCTCTGCTGCTGACCTTCGCCACGCTGGCGCTCGTCGTCGTTCTCGCCGTCGCCCGCGACCGGCTCACCGGACCACCCGCGCACCTGTTCACGATCGGCTCCGCGCTGCTGGTCGCCCAGCTCTGCGTCGCGATCTGGTTCGCCGGCGGCCCGTCGCTGCGCCCCGGTCAGGCCACCGCCGGGACCGCCCGCGCCATCGAGGACGTCGGCTCCATGTGGCTGCCGGTGGCCACCATCGCCAACATCGCCGTGGCCGCACCGATCCTGTTGAGCGCCAACGAGGGGCGGCTGCCGCGGTGGCTCGGGATCATCGCCGCGGTGTTCACCGTCGAGCAGCTCATCGAGACGATCACCCTGATCGGACCGCCCGGCAGCTTCATCTCCCCCGGCGGTCCGATGAACCATTACCTCGGCGGCACGCTGTCGGTGGCGTTCGTCCTCGCCCTGGGGATCGCCCTGGCGACGCCGCCGGGAGAGGCCACCGACGACGCAGCGACCGACAGCGCAGACATCGAAGAAGCCGAGAGCACCGAAGAACCCGTAGGAGACTGATGGCGCTCCCCCGCCTGGTACCCCGATCCGGCACTGACCCGTCGGGCCCCGACGAGCTGCGGGCCGAGGTTCGCCGGTTCCTCGCCGAGCAACGCGCCGCGGGTGCCTTCACCCCGTCGGTCGACGCGTGGCTGTCCGGCTGGGACGAAGCGTTCACCGCGGCACTGGCCGAGCGCGGATGGCTGGGCATGACGGTGCCCGTCGAGTACGGCGGGCACGGACGCTCCTTCCTCGAACGGTTCGTCGTCACCGAGGAACTGCTCGCCGCAGGCGCCCCGGTGGCGGCGCACTGGATCGCCGACCGGCAGATCGTGCCGTCGCTGCTCAAGTACGGCACCGAGGCGCAGCGGCGGCATTTTCTGCCGAGAATCGTTGCCGGAGAATGCTTTTTCGGCATCGGCATGAGCGAGCCGGACTCCGGTTCCGATCTGGCGAGCGTGCGTACCCGTGCGGTGCAGGTCGACGGCGGGTGGCGGCTCACCGGGGCGAAGGTCTGGACGTCGGGTGCCCACCTGGCGCACGCGTTCATCGCGCTGGTCCGCACCGCGCCGGTCGATCCGGCGCACCGGCATGCCGGTCTGAGCCAGTTCATCGTCGATCTGCGCGGCCCGGGCGTCGAGATCCGGCCGATCCGATCGATGAACGGGGCGCACCACTTCAACGAGGTGATCCTCGACGACGTCTTCGTGCCCGACGACATGGTGTTCGGTGAGATCGGCGACGGCTGGCGGCAGTGCACCTCGGAGTTGGCCTTCGAGCGCAGCGGCCCGGAGCGGGTGCTGTCGACCTTCATGCTGCTACAGTCCGCCGCCGACGCGATGGCCGCCGGACAGCTGCCGCGGGACGCGAATCTGGGTCGGCTGGTGGGCAGGGTCGCCGGGCTGCACCAGATGTCGTCGGCGGTGGCCGATGCGCTGCAGCGTCACGAACCCGCGGAAGTTCCCGCCGCCGTCGTCAAGGTGCTGGGCACCACCACCGAGGGCGACATCGCCGAGTTCGCTCATCTGGCAACCGATCACACGATCGACTTCGCGGAGCTGGCCGCCGCGGCGGTGGACCAGCGGCCCGGTTTCACGATCAGGGGCGGGACCAACGAGGTGCTGCGCGGCGTGATCGCCCGCGGGCTGGGGATGCGATGAGCGCCCCGCACATCGAACCCGCGCTCGCCGAGATGATGGACGCGGTGTTCGCCGAGCACGGCCGCGACGCCGACCTGTGGAGCCGGCTCGACGACCTGGGTCTGGTCCGGCTCACCGGCACCGAGGACAGCGGGGGCAGCGGCGCGGGGTGGCTGGAGGCCGCCGAACTCGTCTCCGCCGCGGCACGCCACGGCGCCCGGATCCCGCTGGCCGAACACGATCTGCTGGCCTGCTGGCTGCTGGACAGCGCCGGGATACCGGTCGACGGCGCGCGGCGCACCGTGTGCCTGCTCGACGCGCAGGGCCGGGCCACGGGCGTGCCGTGGGCGTCGAGCACAGACCGGGTGGTCACGGTGTGGCAGCGCGGCGACGACCACGTCGTCGCCGACGTCGACCCCACGGAACTGTCGATCACCGCCGGCACCAACATGATCGGCGAGCCGCGGGACACCGTCACCGCCGACCTCGCCACCCTGTCCGGCGCCACCGTCACGGCCGGGCACGTCGCGACGCTGCGGCTCAAGGCCGCGCTGATTCGCGCCCTGCAGATCTGCGCGGCGCTGGACCGGGCGCTGGAGCTCTCGATCGAGCACGCGACGACGCGTGAGCAGTTCGGGCGTGCGCTGTCGAAGTTCCAGGCCGTGCAGCATCTGGTCTCCGACATCGCGTGCGAGGCCGCGCTCGCCCGCTCGGCCACCGAGGCGGCGCTGTCGGCCGCCGTCGGCTCCGACTGGTCGGCTCCGAACCTGGAATTCCTTGTCGCATCTGCCCGGTCGTGCGCCGGCCACGCGACGTCGGTGGTGGTGCGCAACGCCCATCAGGTGCACGGCGCCATCGGCACCACCAGCGAGCACCGACTGCACGCCTTCACCAGGGCGGCGCTGGCCTGGCGTTCGGAGTTCGGCTCGATGCGGCACTGGGACGACCTGCTCACCGACATGACGTTGCACGCCGGCCCGGACGGTCTCTGGGCGCTGATCGCGCCCTGACCCTCACCGCACGATCACCGAACTGGGTTCGCGCGGAGCGCCGAGCATCTCCCGGTGCGACGGCGGGATGCGACCGTCGGCGTCAGTCAGTCCGTAGGTGCGGGCCAGTTCGGCGCCGATCACGGTGCGTCCGCTCACTTCGTCGAGATCGGGATCGGCGAACAGCGCATCGATGAGATAGCCGGTGAACTCTGGGGTTTCGGCTTGCCCAGCGAAGTCGGCGAGGGCATCGGGCTTTCCGTCGAAGGCGCGCCGCAGCCGCTCGGTGAGCAGGATGCCCATCCAGATCGACACCGTCGCCACCCCGGTGCCGCGGAAGTCGACGGCCATGTCCGCGGCCATCTTGTCGACGCCGGCCTTCTGCGCGCCGTAGGCCGGCCCGTGCATGTAGCACACCGACCCCGGTGAGGAGGTGAACGCGATCAGCGCCCGCTCTCGCGCGGTGAGCAGCGGAGCGGCGTACCACGACGCGATATAGGAGGACCGCAACCCGACGTCGAGCACGTCGGCCAGGCCACGCGGCTTCCGCCAGAACGGTTCCGGCCCCACCAGGTCATCGGAGATCACCGCGGCGTTGTTGACCAGCAGGTCCAGCCGGCCGGCCTCGTCCCCGACCCGCTCGAACAGCGCCCCGACGGCGTCGTCGTCGTGATGATCCACCCGCACCCCGACCCCCCAGCCGGGATCCTCGTCGATGCTGCGGCCGGTGCCGTACACCCGCCATCCGCGGGCGGCCAGCGCGATGGCGATGCCGCGGCCCGCACCGCGACTGGCACCGGTCACGACAGCCACGAGCGTCGAGTCAGTCATCTGGCCACCTTAGAGGCGGTAGGTTGACGCCATGCCGACCCAGCAACCTCTGCGCGTCATCCAGTGGACCACCGGCAACATCGGTCGCCGCTCGCTGCACGCGATCATCGGCCGCGACGACATGGAACTCGTCGGGGTCTATGCGCACGGCGCGGACAAGGTCGGTGTCGACGCGGCCGAACTCGCCGGGTGGCCGGAACCGACCGGGGTCCGCGCGACGAACGACATCGAGGAGCTCGTGGCGCTGAAGCCCGACGCGTGCTGCTACAACCCGCTCTGGCCGAGCATCGACGAGCTGGTCCGCCTGCTGGAGTCCGGCGTCAACGTGTGTACGTCGGCCGCGTGGATCACCGGCGGCAAGCAGTCACCCGAAGATCTGCACCGCATCCGAACCGCTTGCGAGCGAGGTGATTCGACGATCTTCGGCAGCGGCGCACATCCGGGCATGTCGAACCTGGTGGGCATGGTCCTCAGCGGTGCCTGCGAGCGCGTCGACGAGATCCGCATCACCGAGTCGGTGGACTGCTCCACCTACGAGTCGGCCGGGACCCAGACCGCGATGGGTTTCTCCCAGGATCCCGACACCCCGGGCTTGGCCGAGAGCGTGCGCCGCGAGAGCGAGGTGTTCGCCGAATCGGCCGCCATGATGGCCGACGCCATCGGCGCGACCCTGGACCGGATGACCTTCGACGTGACGTTCACCGCCGCAACCGGGGACAGCGACCTCGGTTTCATGACGATCCCCGAGGGCACCGTCGCCGGGGTGATGGGCTATCACCGCGGCTGGGTCGGCGAACGCAACGTGGTCAGCGTCGGGTTCAACTGGATCATGGGTCAGCACGTCACCCCGCCCAAGCCCCTCGAGCACGGCCACGTCGTGCAGGTGTTCGGGATACCCAACATGCGCACCGTCGTGCACTGCCTGCCGCCCAGGGACTGGACCGAACCGGGGTTCATGGGGTTGGGCATGATCTACACCGCGATGCCGGTGACCAACGCGGTACCCGCCGTCGTCGCCGCGCCGCCGGGCATCGTCACGCTGGCCGACCTGCCGCCGATCACCGGCCGCGCGGCGGTCTGACCTCAGCGCGCGGCGACCTGCACGGCCACCCCGACCGCTCCGGAACCCACGTGGACCGACAGCACCGGACCCATGTCGGCGACGGTCAGCGAGGTCAACTGCGGAAGCCGTTGTGTCAGTGCGGCGCCCAGCTCGTCTGCGGCGTCGTGGTTGTCGACGTGGTGCACCACCAGGTCGGCAGGCGCCTCACCCACGACATCGACCACCCGGTCCACCAGCGCGGCGTGCGCCTTGCTCACGGTGCGGATGCGCTGATCGAGCACCAGCCGGCCGTCGACATCCAGGCGCAGCAGCGGTTTGAGCGACAGTGCGGTGCCCAGCCACGACGACGCGGTGCCGATGCGCCCACTGCGGCGCAGATTGTCCAGCCGGTGCACGACGAGGAACACGTGTGAGCGCGCCCGGGCGGCGCGGGCGGCCGCCTCCACGGCGTCGAGGTCCCCGCCCGCGGCCGCGCAGCGGGCCGCCTCACCGGCGATGAACCCGACGCCCATCGCCGCCGAGCGCGAATTCACCACGCGCACCGATGATCCGAACTCTCGCGCGGCCGTGACCGCCGCACTGTAGGTGCTCGACAGCGCGGCCGACAGATGCACCGCGACCACGCCGTCGCCGCCGCTGTCGGCCATCGCCTGCCGGTACGTCTCCTCCAGGTCGGCCGGGCTGGCCCCCGCCGTGGTCACCTTGGGTCGGTCCTGGATGTCGTAGGGGATCTCGTCCACGCCGTCGCGCAGATCGTCGCCGTCGACGAGGACGTGCAACGGCACCTCGCGGATGTTCCAGCGCTTCTCGTCATCCACGCCCAGCCGCGACGACGAGTCGCTGACCACCACCACCGGCACGGTCAGCTCCGCGAATCCGACACGGACACACCGGCTTCGGCGAGAGCCTTGACCATCAGCCCGGCGACCGCCTCGTGGGCCTCGAAGTTCCAGTGGATGCCGTCGGGGTTCCCCCGCCCGCTCAGCACGTGTTCGGCGACCGCGGCTTTGAGATCCACGAGCGGCACCCCGTGTTCGCCCGCCCAACGGGTGATGGCCGCCACGGTGCCGGCCCTGCCGTGGTGGGCCTTGCCGTAGGTCGCGGCGATGTGCACCGAGGGCAAAGACGCCACGACCGGAATCCCGGGCCGGTTGAAATCGATGGCTGCCCTGGTCATCTCGAGGTACTCGACCGTCAAATGCGGGGGCAGCGCGGCGCGGGCGATCGGCGAGAGGCGAGGTTGCGCCCACGCGTAGCCGTCGCGCACCCAGCGCCGCACCCACGGCGGCCGCACGTACCGGATCAGTTCCCGCAGCGCCGTCGGCAGCGGCGAGGGTAGCGAGTCCATGCCCGAGGTCGCGAAGATCACCGCACCGGCGCGTGGCAGCGCCGCCCACGACCGTGGGTCCTGCGTCGCGGCCCACCACACGTCACGGCTGGTCCAACCGATCCGGCCGATCAGCTCGATGTCCCAATCCAGATGCTCGGCAACGATATTCGGCCAGATGCGCGGATCGTCGGCGGGCAGGCCGCCGGTCGGGCCGTAGTAGGACAGCGAGTCGCAGAAGATCAGCAGGGTTCTGCGGCCGGAGTCCGCCTCAGAGGACATCGTTGGCGACCTGCGCCGAGGCGTTCCACACGTCGAGGCGCCAGCGGATGTCGTCGAACTGTCCGGCCATCCCGCCGGGACGGGTGTGCCCGGCCAGCTGCACCCAGCTCGCGTTGCCCATACCGCCCAGCACGGGCCAGTTGTCGACCGGCAGGTGCAGCAGCGCCGCGGTCAGCGCCGCGATCAGGCCGCCGTGCGCCACCAGCACGACCGGTCGATCCGGATCCTCGACGCCCCACTCCGGTTGACCGGCGACGAGTTCGCGCACCAGCGGCAGACTGCGGTCGGCGACGTCGACCCGGCTCTCGCCGCCGTGCGGGGCCCAGCGCGCGTCCTCCCGCCAGGCCAGCCGGGCGCCGGGGGCGACGTCGTCGACCTCCAGGTGCGTCATCCCCTGCCAGTCCCCGAGATGTGTCTCACGCAGCCGGGCGTCGATGTTCACCGGCTGACCGCAGCGGTCACCGAGAGCGACCGCGGTGTCCAGCGCCCGCCGCAGATCCGACGAGATGATCAGCAGCGGTTGACGTTTGGCGAGTACCTCGGCGGCGGCCACGGCCTGCTCACGACCCAGATCGGAGAGCTCGGTGTCCAGCTGACCCTGCATCCGGCTGCCGGCGTTGAACTCGGTCTGGCCGTGCCGCAGCATCACCAGCCTACGGATCGTCATGCGCCGTCCTCGGCCGCGCCGTCGAGATCGACGGGCACCAGCGGGCAGTCGCGCCACAACCGGTCCAGGGCATAGAAGTTGCGCTCGTCCTGATGCTGGATGTGCACCACCACGTCGACGTAGTCCAGAAGGGTCCACCGGCCTTCGCGGGTGCCCTCACGCCGCGCCGGCTTGTACCCGGCCCGGCGCATCTTCTCCTCGACCTCGTCGACGATCGCGTTGACCTGGCGTTCGTTGGACGCCGAGGCGATGACGAAGCAGTCGGTGATGACGAGCTGGTCGGACACGTCGATGACGACGACGTCGTCGGCCAGCTTGGCCGCGGCCGCGCGCGCGGCGACCTCGGCCATACGGATGGCTTCTGCTGTGGCGGTCAGGGGCGGTCTCCTTCGGTGGGGCGGTGATAGAGGTTTCTCTTCGAGACGTACTGCACGACGCCGTCGGGCACCAGATACCAGATCGGGCGAGACGTCTCGGCGCGTTCCCGGCAGTCGGTGGAGGAGATGGCCAGCGCGGGCACTTCCACCAGGTGCAGCGCGTCGGCAGGCAGCTCGGCCATGGCGGCGGAGATGTGCTTGCCGTCGAGCTCGTAACCGGGCCTGCTGACCCCGACGAAGCGCGCGATGGAGAACATCTCCTCCCAGTTCTGCCACGACAGGATCGACGCCAGCGCGTCCGCGCCGGTGATGAAGTACAGATCGGCATCGGGGTTGAGTGTCCGCAGGTCCCGCAGCGTGTCCTTGGTGTAGGTGGCCCCGCCGCGATCGATGTCGACGCGGCTGACCGAGAAGCGGGGGTTGGACGCGGTGGCGATGACGGTCATCAGGTAGCGGTCCTCGGCGGCCGTCACCGGCCTGCTGCGCTTCTGCCACGGCTGCCCGGTCGGGACGAAGACCACCTCGTCGAGGTCGAACAGGTCCGCCACCTCGCTGGCCGCGACCAGGTGCCCGTTGTGGATGGGGTCGAAGGTCCCGCCCATCACCCCGAGACGCCGTCGCGATTGCACGAATAGCGAGCTTACGGGACCGAAAACGAGCCCGCGGGTGCGCTCAGACCGACGACAGCCGGTCCGCGCCCAGATCCTCCGAGACCTCGAACGACGCCCGGTCGGCCCGGTAGACGTCGCGCGCGTACTCCACGCACCGGCCCTGCACGTCGCGGGTACTGCGCGTGAGCAGGGTGCCGGCCGACCCGGCGCGCACACCCAACTGCACGCTCGATGCGTCGTCGAGCACGATCGACTCCAGCACGGCCGTCGACCGGGCCAGCTCGATCCCGTAGCGCGAACGCAGCAGTGCCCACAGCGATCCGTCGTCGGGCTCGGTGAGTATCCCGGGGGTCAGCTCAGCCGGCAGGAACGTGGTCTCCAGCGCGAACGGCACGTCGTCCACGCTGCGCAGCCGGTGAAAGACGTGCACGGCCGCACCGTCGGGCAGGTCCAGTGCGCGGCGGACGGCGGGCTTGGCGATCTGGTGCTCGGCCCACAGCAGCTTGGCGGCCGGCCGGCGGCCCATCCGGGCGACCTCCTCGGAGAAGCTGCCGACATGGAAGCGGACCCGCGGCTCGGCGACGAACGTGCCGCGCGGCGGCTTGCGGTACACCGCACCTTCGCTCTCCAACAGAGACAGCGCCTGGCGCGCGGTCATCCGGCTCACGCCGTGCTGTTCGGCGAGCTCACGCTCCGACGGCAACAGCGTGTGCGGGCCCAACTGCTCGGTGGCGATCCGGTCGCGGACGTCCGCGGCGATCGACATGTAGAGCGGCGTGCCGGAAGCCATCCCAGCAGCGTAGTCGCGCGGAGGGGCCGCGGGCGTACATGACGGCCAGGTAAAAGATGCCCCCGTGGCGTTGACGCGCCCGGTCCCCACCCCGATACTTTGGTTCAACCACATGGTCTATACCAACCCCAGGAGGCCCCGTGCCCGATCCGTCGCCGCGCAGCGATTCTCGCGATTCGGCAGAGCTCGCGCAGTTCGGCTATGCGCAGTCGCTGGAACGCAGAACCGGCCGGTTCGCGTCGTTCGCGGTCGCGTTCGCGTTCGTCTCGATCGCCACGGGCATCTTCACCACCTACGGGGCGGTGCTCAACAGCTCCGGGCCGGTCGGGATCTGGACGTGGCCCATCGCGGTGGTCGGACAGTTGGCGGTGGCGTTCGTGCTCGGCGCGCTGGCCTCCCGGATCCCGGTCACCGGCTATCACTACCAGTGGATGTCGCGGCTGGCGAACCCGATCCTGGGCTGGATCATCGGCTGGATCTCGTTCACGTTCCTGGCGATCGTCGTCGTGGCGGTCGACTACACGATCGCCTCGACGATCCTGCCCGTGCTGCTCGACTACGAGAGCACCGCGACGATCGCCTGGGTGATGACGGCAGCCGTTCTGGTCATCCAGGCGCTGCTGGTGGCGTTCTCGACGCCGTGGGCCGAGCGGGTCAACAACAGCCTGGTCACCCTCGAGCTCGTGGGTATGGCGCTGCTGACCGTGCTGTTGCTCGTCGTCGCCGCGGTGCGCGGCGACATGGACTTCTCGAACCTGTTCAGCAAGGGCGCCGTGCCGGCCGAGGGGTTCTGGAGCTTCGGGGACTGGACGTCGGCCGGGCCGTGGATGCTCGGCTTCCTGCTCGGCGCGTTCACGATCGTCGGCTTCGAATCCGCGGCCAACCTGGCCGAGGAGACCCACGACCCGGAGCGGGTGGTGCCGCGCGCGATGTGCAACGCGGTGCTCGCCTCGGGCGTGCTGGGCTTCGTGTTCCTGATCGCGGTGACGCTCGCCGCCGGGGATCCCGTCGCGCTGGCCGAGTCGGGCACCCCGATCGCGGACGTGATCAACACGACCCTCGGATCGGTGGTCGCCACACTGCTGCTACTGATGGTGGTGCTCGCGATCTTCGCCTGCGGGCTGGTCATCATGATCACCGGCGTGCGGCTGACGTGGGCCATGTCCCGCGACGAACGGTTCCCGGGCTGGCAGCAGTGGAGCCAGATCTCGCCGCGCTTCCACACCCCGTTCAAGGCCACGCTGCTCTACCTCGCTCTGGCCCAGCTGATCCTGGCGATCTTCGCGCATTCGGAGACCGCGCTGTTCACACTGTTCAGTGCCGCGACACTGCTCCCGGCAGTGATGTACGCCTCGACCGTGGTGCTCTACTTGGTCAAGCGCACGTCGCTTCCCGTGAACGGCAAGTTCGACCTCGGAAAGTGGGAGATCCCGATCCTGGTGGTGGCGGTCGTCTGGCTGGCTTTCGAGCTGGCGCTGTTCCGTGACGCCGCCTTCAAGCAGGCCTGGGCCTACGTGCTGGTCATGGTCGCTATCGGCGCCGCCTACCTGGGCTACCTGCTGATCCGTCGCGGCCGGGCCGGCCTGACGATGCCCGCCATGGCTTCGATCGACGCCGAGCTGCGGGAGTGACCGGACACATCCTGGCGATCGACCAGGGCACCTCGGGCACCAAGGCCGTCGTCGTCGACGACCGCGGCCGCGTGTGTGCTCTTGCCGAGGTGGCCCTGCGTCCGCAGTACCTGCCCGGGGGCGGTGTCGAGCAGGACCCCGAGGCGCTGTTCGACAGCGTGGTCACCGCGGGGCGGCGGGCGCTGGCCGACGCGGGCGTGCCCGTGCTCGCCGTGGCGCTGGCCAATCAGGGCGAGACCGTGCTGGCCTGGGACCGCGACAGCGGGCGCGCGTTCAGCCCGGCGATCGTCTGGCAGGACCGCCGCGCCGAGGCACTCTGCGCGCCGCTGGCCGACCACGCCGCCGACGTCGCGCAGCGGACCGGGCTCGTGCTGGACCCCTACTTCTCGGCGCCGAAGATGGCCTGGCTGCGGGCGAACCTCACCCGCGACGGCGTCGTGACGACGACCGACACCTGGCTGGTGCACCGGCTGTGCGGCGCGTTCGTCACCGACGTCTCGACCGCCAGCCGATCCTTGCTGACGACGCTCGACGACCCGGCGTGGGACGACGACCTCGTCGCCCTGTTCGGCCTGTCCGGCGAAGCCCTGCCCGAGATCGTGGCCTGCGACCAGATCGTCGGCCACACCGACGTTTTCGGGCCGACACTGCCGGTGGGCGGACTCATCGTGGACCAGCAGGCCGCGCTGCTCGCCGAGAGCTGCCTGGAGGCCGGCTCGGCGAAATGCACGTACGGCACCGGGGCGTTCCTGCTGGCGCAGCTCGGCAGCCGGCCGGTGCGCTCCCAGTGGGGGCTCACCACGTCGGTGGCCTGGCGGCTGCGCGACCAGACGGCCTACTGCGTCGACGGCCAGGTCTACACCGCGGCGTCGGCCGTCCGGTGGGCCGTCGACCTCGGCCTGGTGCCCGCCGCCGACCAGGTCGACGCGGTGGCCGCCCCCTCGAGCGACGGCGTGCTCTGCGTGCCCGCGCTGGCCGGGTTGGCCGCGCCGTGGTGGAACGCCGCAGCCACCGCCAGCTTCACCGGCATGACCCTGTCCAGCGAGCGCGGGCACCTGGTGCGCGCACTCCTGGAGGGGATCGCCGCGCAGGTGACGGCGCTGACCGAGCTGGTGTCGGCCGATCTCGGCCGGCCGCTGAGCCGGCTGCGGGTCGACGGTGGCCTCACCCGGTCGGCGGCGCTGATGCAGGCGCAGGCCGACCTGGCCCGGATGCCCGTCGACGTCTATCCGTCCCCGCACGCCACCGCGCTCGGCGCCGCGGCCTGCGCCCGGCTCGCCGTCGAACCCGGTCTGGCCGTCGCGGACGCGGTCGGCACCTGGGCGCCGCACCACACCTACCACCCGGAATGGCCGGCCGAACAGGCCGCCGAGTTCCTGGCGCGTTGGCGCCACGCCGTAGAGGAGAGCACGCCATGAGTTCCGACGTCACCGCCGACGTCGTCGTCGTGGGGGCCGGGATCGTCGGATGCGCGATCGCCCGGGCCCTGGCCGGCACCCATCTGACCGTCACGCTGGTGGAGGCACGCGACGACGTCGGTGACGGCACCAGCAAGGCCAACACCGCCCTGCTGCACACCGGTTTCGACGCCACGCCGGGCACGCTGGAGTCCCGGCTGGTGGCCCGCGGCTACGACCTGCTCGGCGCATACGCCGAGCAGACCGGCATCCCGGTCGAGCGCACCGGCGCGATGCTGGTGGCCTGGACCGAGGAGGAGGCCGACGCGCTGCCCGGCCTGATGGTCAAGGCCGAACGCAACGGCTACCGCGACTGCGGCCTGGTGCAGACCGAGGAGATCTACCGCCGGGTGCCCGATCTCGGGCCCGGCGCGCTGGCCGGACTGACAGTGCCCGGTGAGTCGATCATCTGCACCTGGACCACCAACCTCGCGCTGGCCACCGACGCCGTCGCCCGGGGCGCCACCCTGCTGCGCGGCGCCCGGGTGACCGGCGCGACCGTGGGACCCGAGCACACCACCGTGCACACCACGCGCGGCGACGTGCGGGCCCGGTGGGTGATCAACGCGGCCGGCCTGGGCGCGGACCTCCTCGACGCCGAGTTCGGCCACCAGCGCTTCACCGTCACACCGCGGCGCGGTGAGCTGCTGGTGTTCGACAAGCTCGCCCGGCCGATGGTGCCGGTGATCGTGCTGGCGGTGCCGTCGTCGCGGGGCAAGGGTGTGCTGGTCAGCCCGACCATCTACGGCAACGTGATGGTGGGTCCGACATCGGAGAATTTGATCGACCGCACCGCGACCGGCACCTCCGAGAGCGGTTTCGAATTCCTGGTGTCGAAGGGCCGTGCGCTGATGCCCGCACTGTTCGACGAGGAGATCACCGCGACCTACGCCGGGCTGCGCGCCGCCAGCGATCACGACGACTACCTGATCGACGTCGACGCCGCCGCCCGCTACCTGCTGGTCGGCGGCATCCGGTCCACGGGCCTGACGTCGGGGATGGCGGTGGCCGAGTACGTCACCGGTCTGCTCGCCGAGGCAGGCGTGGACGTCACCGAACGCGACGGACTGCCCCCGCCGCCGCGGATGCCGAACATCGGCGAGGTCGGTGTGCGGCCGTACCAGGACGCCGAACGCATCGCCGACGACCCGGAGTACGGCCGCATCGTGTGCTTCTGCGAACGGGTCAGCGCCGGCGAGATCCGCGATGCGTTCGCCTCGCCGATCCCGCCTGCCGACCTGGACGGCCTGCGCCGGCGCACCCGGGTGATGAACGGCCGGTGCCAGGGCTTCTACTGCGGCGCGCACACCGCGCAGCTGCTGGCCGCCGGGACCGCGAGATGAACCGCGTCGCGGTCGCGATCATCGGCGGCGGCCCCTCCGGATTGACCGCCGCGGCGGCACTGGCTCCGGAGGTCGACGGCGAGGTGCTGGTGCTCGAGCGGGAAGCCGAGACCGGCGGAATCCCCCGGCACAGTGACCATCCCGGATACGGCCTGCGCGATCTGCGGCGGTTCGTCTCCGGGCCGGCGTACGCGCGGCGGCTCACCGCGATGGCCGCCGATGCGGGCGCACGCCTGGAGACCGAGGCGATGGTCACCGGGTGGGCGGGTGCGCGGACGCTGCAGATCACCTCGCCGCGCGGCGTACGCACGGTCGCTGCCGACGCGGTGATCCTGGCCACCGGCGCGCGGGAACGGCCGCGTCCGGCCCGGTTGGTCCCCGGCGACCGGCCCGACGGCGTCTACACCACCGGTCAGTTGCAGAACCTCGTCCACCTGCACCACGGACGCGTCGGCAGCCGCGCCGTCATCGTCGGCGCCGAACTGGTCAGCTGGTCGGCCGTGCTGACCCTGCGCGACGCCGGGTGCGCCACGGTGGCGATGGTGAGCGGTTACCCCCGAGCCGAGGCGTATGCCGCGTTCCGCGTGGCGGGCCGCGCGCTACTCAAGGGCCCGGTGCTGACCGAAGCCCGGCTGGTCGCCGTGCACGGCAAGGGCCGGGTGCGTTCGGTCACCGTGGAACGCGGCGGCAAACGCCATGAGATCGCCTGCGACACGGTTGTTTTCACCGGCGACTGGATTCCCGACCACGAACTGGCCCGGACCGCGGGCCTGCAGATGGACCCTGCGACCCGGGGCCCGGCCGTCGACGCCGCGCTGCGGACCAGCCACCCCGGTGTGTTCGCGGTCGGCAACCTGCTGCACCCGGTGGACACCGCCGACGGGGCGGCGCTGGACGGGCGCCATGTCGCGACCGCGGTGCGGCACTGGCTGCGCACCGGCGACATCGCGGAACCGGAACCTGCCGCCGCCCGCATCCGGGTCCCGGAGCCCTTGAGATGGGCTGCGCCACAGATCGTCTCGATGGACGGCGGGACTGCGGCGCGCGGCGACCTGCTGCTGTGGACCGACGAGTACCGACGGCTGCCCGTGCTGCGGGCGGTGCAGGACGGCCGGGTGCTGGGCACCGCGCGCACGCTGTGGCCGGCGGCGCCGGGGCGGATCTACCGGGCGCCGTGGTCGCTGGTCGCCGACGCCGACCCCAAGGGCGGCGACGTCACGGTCTCCTTCGCCTAGCGCCGAAACTGTATTCCACGCGCGAAATCTTACGAAAGCCGCGCATGGAATACAGTTTCGGCGGAAGGTCTAGACGGGCAGCAGCGCGTCGATCACCGAGGCCAACTGCTTGGCCGAGCGGCACTCGTGCATCGTGATGACGTCTTCGTAGCGCGGCACCGCCGAATCGCCGCTGCCCCACAGGTGCCGCGGCTCGGGGTTGAGCCAGTGCGCGTGGCGGCTGGCGTTGACCATGTGGGCGAGCAGGTCGGTCTCGGGATTGCGGTAGTTGTTGCGGGCATCGCCGAGCACCAACAGGGAGCTGCGGGGCGACAGCACGTTCGGGAACTTGTCGAGGAACGACACGAACGCGTGGCCGTAGTCGGAGTGCCCATCGCGGGTGTAGACGCCCGCCTCCCGCGTGATGCGCTGCACCGCGACAGCCAAGTCGGCGTCGGGGCCGAACAGTTCGGTCACCTCGTCGGTGGTGTCGATGAAGGCGAACACCCGCACGCGCGAGAACTGTTGGCGCAGTGCGTGCACCAGCAGCAGCGTGAAGTGGCTGAAGCCGGCCACCGAGCCCGAGACGTCGCACAGCACCACCAGCTCCGGCCGGGCCGGGTGCGGCTTCTTGAGCACCACGTCGATCGGCACGCCGCCGGTCGACATCGACTTGCGTAGCGTCTTGCGCAGATCGATCTCGCCCGCGCGCGACCGTCGTCGGCGGGCGGCCAGCCGGGTCGCGAGCGTGCGCGCGAGCGGCGCCACCACCCGGCGCATCTGCCGCAGCTGCTCGCCCGAGGCCCGCAGGAACTCGACGTTCTCGGCCAGCTGCGGCACCCCGTAGGTCTGCACGTGCTCACGGCCGAGCTGCTCGGCGGTGCGTCGCTTGGTCTCCGCCTCCACCATCCGGCGGAGCTGCGCGATCCGTTGCGCAGCAAGCGCTTTGGCGATCTGCTCCTGCGTCGGACTCGGCTCCTCGCCGTAGGGCGCCAGCAGACCGGCCAGCAGCCGGCCCTCGAGGTCGTCCAGGCTCATCGCCTTGAGCGCCTGATACGACGAATACGACGGCCCGCGGCTGGAGTTGTACCGGCCGTACGCCTCCACGATCTGAGCGATCATCGCGGCCAGCCGCTCGTCGAGGTTGGCCAGTTCCTCGTTGTCGGAGAGCATGTCGACCAGCGCCTGGCGCAGCGCCTCGACGTCGTCGGGCGGCAGACCCTCGCCGTCCTCCGCGTCAGCCAACACGGTCCTGGCGCCCAGCGCGGCCGGGAAGTACAGATCGAACAGCGCGTCGTAGGTGTCCCGGTGATCCGGTCGGCGCAGCACCGCGCACGCGATGCCCTCCCGCAGCGCCAGCCGGTCACCCAGGCCGAGCACACTCATCACCCGGCCGGCGTCCACCGTTTCCGACGGACCCACCGCGATCCCGGACCCGCGCAGCGCCTCGACGAATTCGACCAGGTGGCCGGGGATTCCGTGCGGCGCCAGGGGCTGGGGCGGGCGGATGCGTCGGGGCGCCATCAGTTGAGCCTCAGCTCCCCCGACGCCTTGACCTGATCGGACTGGTGCTTGAGCACCACTCCGAGGGTCGCGGCGATCAGCTCGTCGTCGATGGTGTCCAGACCCAGCGCCAGCACCGTGCGCGCCCAGTCGATCGTCTCCGCCACCGACGGCACCTTCTTCAGCGCCATGCCGCGCAGCACCCCGACGATGCGCACCAGCTCGTCGGCCAGGTGCTCGGGCAGCTCGGGCACCCGCGACAGCAGGATGCGCCGTTCCAGATCCGGGTCGGGGAAATCGATGTGCAGGAAGAGGCAGCGCCGCTTGAGCGCCTCGGACAGCTCGCGGGTCGCGTTGGAGGTCAGCACGACCAGGGGTTTGCGTTCGGCGACGATCGTGCCGAGTTCGGGCACGGTGACCGCGAAGTCGCTGAGGACCTCGAGCAGCAGGCCCTCGATCTCGATGTCGGCCTTGTCGGTCTCGTCGATCAGCAGCACCGTCGGGTCGGTGCGCCGGATCGCGGTGAGCAGCGGCCGGGACAGCAGGAACTCTTCGGAGAAGACGTCCATCTTGGTCTGATCCCAGTCCCCCGACCCGGCCTGGATCCGCAGGATCTGCTTGGCGTGGTTCCACTCGTAGAGCGCGCGGGCCTCGTCGACGCCCTCGTAGCACTGCAGCCGCACCAGCCCCGAGCCGGTGGCCTGGGCGATGGCGCGGGCCAGTTCGGTCTTGCCCACGCCCGCCGGACCCTCGACCAGCAGCGGCTTGCCGAGCCGGTCGGCGAGGAACACCGCGGTCGCGGTGGCGGTGTCGGGCAGATAGCCGGTCTCGGCCAGCCGGCGCGCGACATCGTCGATGTCGGCGAACAGCGGCGCCGGGCGTGCGGGGACGCTCACGTGGTGTTTTCTCCTGACTCAGGCCGGACGGGTGTGGCCGTCACCCCAGACGATCCATTTGGTCGACGTCAACTCGGGCAGCCCCATCGGGCCGCGGGCGTGCAGCTTCTGGGTGGAGATGCCGATCTCGGCGCCGAAACCGAACTGCTCTCCGTCGGTGAACGCCGTCGACGCGTTCACCATCACCGCCGCGGCATCCACCCGTTCGGTGAACCGTTGCGCGGCAGCGAGATCCGTGGTGACGATGGCCTCGGTGTGGCCCGTCCCGTAGGTGTTGATGTGGTCGATCGCCGCGTCGATGCCGTCGACCACCGCCAGCGCGATGTCCATCGACAGGAACTCGGCGCGCAACTCCTCCTCGGACGGGTCGGCGTGCACCGTCACCCCGGCCGCCTGCAGCGCGCTGGTCAGCCGCGGCACCGCGACGTCGGCGACCGCCGCGTCGATCAGCAGCGACTCGGCGGCGTTGCAGACGCTGGGCCGGCGCGTCTTGGCGTTGAGCACGATGGCCTCGGCCATGTCGAGATCGGCCGAGGCATGAACGTAGACATGGCAATTGCCGACACCGGTCTCGATCGTGGGCACCTGCGCATCGCGCACGACCGCGTCGATCAGCCCGGCTCCGCCGCGCGGGATCACCACGTCCACCAGGCCGCGTGCCTGGATCAGGTGGGTGACGCTGGCCCGGTCCTCGCTCGGCAGCAGCTGCACCGCCTCGACGTCGAGTCCCTCGGTGGCCAACGCGGCGCGCAGCGCGTCGACCAGCGCGGCGTTTGACCGCGCCGCCGACGAACTTCCGCGCAGCAGCACGGCATTGCCGGATTTCAAGGTGAGTCCGAACGCGTCGACGGTGACGTTGGGCCGGCCCTCGTAGACGATGCCGACCACGCCGAGCGGGACGCGCTGCTGACGCAGCTGCAGTCCGTTGGGCAGCGTGCGCCCGCGCAGCACCTCACCGATCGGGTCGGGCAGGCCGGCGACCTGGCGCAGTCCGTCGGCGATGCCCTCGACCCTGGTTGCGGTCAGCGCGAGCCGGTCCAGCATCGCCTCCGGGGTACCCCCATCCCGCGCCGCGGCCAGATCCGCCGCATTCGCCTCGAGGATCGTGCGGGTGTTCATCAGGACGTGGTCGGCGGCCGTGCGCAGCGCCTGGTTCTTGGCCTCGGTGCTCAGCGTCGCGAGTCCGCGCGATGCGACGCGGGCGCGGCGGGCGGCGGCGTGCACCTGCCCGCGCAGATCGTCGGCCACCGCGCTCCGCTCCGGTGCGTGCAGACTCATTAGCCCAGCGTAGCGTTGCCGCGATGGCGAGGATCTGCGTGGTCGGCAGTGTCAATGCCGACCTGTCTTTCACGGTCGCGTCGCTGCCCCGGCCGGGTCAGACGGTGCTGGCGTCGGAGCTCGCGCTCTCCCCGGGCGGCAAGGGCGCCAATCAGGCCGTCGCGGCGGCCCGGGCCGGTGCGAAGGTCGACCTCGTCGCCGCCCTGGGCACCGATGCCGCGGCGGCCGAACTGCGGGCGCATCTGCGGGGCAACGGCGTCGGCGTGGAGGCGACGGTCGAGGTGCCCGGCCCCAGCGGGACCGCCGCGATCATCGTCGACGCCGACGCCGAGAACTGCATCGTCGTCGCACCGGGAGCCAACGCACATCTGGCGCTCAGCTCGGCCGCCATCCGGTCGGTGATCGCCGACAGCGACGTCGTGCTCATCTCGCTCGAGATCCCGATCGCCACCGCCATCGCCGCGGCCGGCGTCGGGCGGGAGGCGGGGGCGGTGGTCATCGTCAACGCCTCGCCGGCCGTCACCGACCCGGCGGACCGCGGGCGCCTGGCCGACCACGCCGACGTCATCGTCGTCAACGAGACCGAGGCGCCCGACTGGGCCGAGACCCGCGTGGCGCACCTGGTGACGACCCGCGGCGCCGCGGGCGTCTCCTACCGCGGCGACGGCGGCACCGTCGACGTCCCCGCACCCGCGGTCGAGGCGGTGGACACGACGGGGGCCGGCGATGTGTTCGCCGGCGTGCTGGCCGCGGCGTGGACCACCGGCGTCGAGGGTGCGCTGCGGCGCGCCGCAGCAGCGGGGGCACTGGCGACGCTGGTGCACGGCGCCGGCGACTGTGCGCCCTACAGTGAGGCCATCGACGACGTCCTCGGCCAAGACATGTGACGTCCCGACCGTGAGGACGACCGCCGTGACGACCCCACCCCGCCCCCCCTGACGGCGACTGGCTCGGCACACCGTATCTGCGCTTCACCCGGGAAAAGGCGTTCGGGGTGTGCACCCTGGACCGTCCCGAGGCGCGCAACGCGATGACCCCCGCGATGTACTTCGGCATCAAATACGCGGTCACGCACGTCGACAACGATCGAGATCTGGCGGGCCTGCTCATCACCGGCACCGGCGACGTCTTCGCTCCGGGCGGCGACATGGGCGGCGGCGGGGCCGACAACTGGCTGACCTTCGGGTCGGCGCTCGGCATGGACGCGCTGCCGTTCGACACGCTGCGCCAGTCCGCCAAGCCCGTCGTCGCCGCGGTCAACGGGCTGTGCCAGGGCGGCGGTCTGCAGATCGCGCTGTGCGCCGACATGGCCGTCGTGAGCGACCGGGCGACCTTCCGTGTTCCCGAGCTCTACCGCGGCATCGCCGACACGTACTACAGCCAGATGCTCGCGCGCCTGATCGGTCCGGTGCGCACCCGGGACCTGATGTTCACCGGCCGCACGCTCTCGGCGGCCGAGGCGCTGGAGTGGGGCATGGTCGCGCGGGTGGTGCCGCATGACGAGCTGCAGGACGCGGCCCGGGAGGTGCTCGCGCAGTGTTGTCGCACCGCGCCGCATGCCCGGTCGGTGATCAAGGCGAGCCTGGACAGCTATGTCGGGCTCTACGACCGCATCGGTATGCAGGCCAGCCTCGGAGCGCCCGAATCGATCGAGGGATTCCTGGCGTTCAAGGAGCGTCGCTCACCTGACTGGGTGCACCCGGACTTGCGCCTCGACGGCCGGCTCTGAGGCCCGTTGAGACTGCGCTCAGAGCGGCGACACGCCGGGCAGGGGCGTCCTGAGCGCAGTCTCGACATCCGACAGTTCAGGGTTTTCTGAATCCAGAGTGCGATGTACTGTCAGCGGCATGCGGACCGCGATCGACAGTGACGCCCTCTCCCGGTTCGGGTACGCCCTGTCCGATGCGACACGTGCCGAGATCCTGCTGATCCTGCGCGACGGACCCGGCTACCCGTCCGACCTGGCCGACCGGATCGGGGTGTCGCGCCAGATCCTGTCCAACCACCTGGCCTGCCTACGCGGCTGCGGCCTCGTCGTCGCGACCCCGGAGGGCCGGCGCAGCCGCTACGAACTTGCCGATCCGCGGATCGCCCACGCTCTCGGCGACCTGCTGGGCCTGGTGCTCGAGGTCGATCCGGCCTGCTGCCCCACCGCCGACGAGCAGGGGTGCTGCTGATGACGATCTCCGCCGACCGCCGGGCGGTGCTCACCCGCCGCGTGCGCCTGCTCGTCGCCGCCACGATCACCTACAACGTCGCCGAAGCCGTGGTGGCGCTCGCCGAAGGAACGCGGGTGTCATCCTCGGCGCTGGTCGGCTTCGGGCTCGACTCCGTGATCGAGGTGTCGTCGGCCGCCGCGGTGGCCTGGCAGTTCTCGGCGGCGGATCCGGAGAGCCGGGAGAAGGCAGCGCTGCGCTTCATCGCGTTCTCCTTCTTCGCCCTGGCCGCCTACGTCACCGTCGACGCCGCCCTGTCCCTGGCCGGAATCCGGGAGCCGCGGCCCACCCTGCTGGGCATCGCGATCGCCGCGCTGAGCCTCGCGGTGATGCCGGTGCTGTCGCTGGCTCAGCGCCGGGCGGGACGCGAGCTGGGCTCGCGGTCGGCCGTCGCGGATTCGAAGCAGACCCTGCTGTGCACATACCTGTCCGCCGTGCTGCTGGTCGGACTGGTGCTCAACAGCACTCTCGGCTGGGACTGGGCGGATTCGGTTGCCGCACTGGGCATCGCAGCGATCGCGGTCCGCGAGGGCGTCAACGCGCTGCGAGGGGACCCGTGCTGCGCATGACAACTGCCCGCGGCTAGCTCTCCGGCACGCAGCGTTCGATCTCGTCGATCCAGGTGCGTGCCGACATGTCCGACGGTGCGCGCCAGTCGCCGCGCGGCGACAGTGAGCCACCCGCGGACACCTTGGGCCCGTTGGGCAGCGCAGAGCGCTTGAACTGGCTGAACGAGTAGAAGCGCTGCGCGAATACCTCCAGCCAGTGCCGAATCTCCTTCAGCGTGAAGGACGGTCGCTTCTCCTCGGGAATGCCGAAAGGCCAGTCGCCACGATCGGCATCGCTCCACGCATGCCAGGCCAGGAACGCCACCCGCGAGGGGCGGAACCCGTAGCGCAGCACCTGGAACAGCGAGAAGTCCTGCAGCACATACGGACCCACCTTGTCCTGGCTGCTCTGGATCTCCTCGTCCTCGCCGGCGGGTACCAGCTCCGGACTGATCTCGGTGTCGAGGACGTCGGCGAGCACCTCGTTGACCGTGTGGTCGAACTGCTCGGAGGAGATCACCCAGCGGATCAGATGCTGGATCAGCGTCTTCGGCACCCCGCCGTTGACGTTGTAGTGCGACATCTGGTCGCCCACCCCGTAGGTCGACCAGCCCAGCGCGAGCTCTGACAGATCTCCGGTGCCCAGCACGATGCCGCCCCGGAAGTTGGCCAACCGGAACAGGTAGTCGGTGCGCAGGCCCGCCTGCACGTTCTCGAACGTCACGTCGTAGACCTTCTCGCCGCGCGAGAACGGATGGTCCATCTCCTTGAGCATGAGCTCGGCGGTGGCCCTGATGTCGATGGTCTCGAACGTGACACCGAGCGCCTCGGCCAGGCGGGTCGCGTTGTTCTTCGTCCGCTCGCCGGTCGCGAAACCCGGCAGCGTGTAGGCCAGGATGTCGCTGCGCGGACGCTCTTCGCGGTCCATGGCATGCGCCGCGACGATCAGCGCGTGCGTGGAATCCAGACCGCCGGACAGGCCGAGCACCACCTTGGGGTAGTGCAGCGCGCGCAGCCGCTGCTCGAGCCCGGAGACCTGGATGTTGTAGGCCTCGTAGCAGTCCTGCTCGAGCCGGGCCGGATCGTTGGGCACGAACGGGAACCGCTCCACCTCGCGCAGCAGCCCGATGTCGCCCCCGGGCGGATCCAGCCGGAATCCTATGCGGCGGAACGCATCGTCATCGATCAGGTGATGACGCCGGTTGTCGTCGAAGGTGCCCATCCGCGTCCGCTCGTTGCGCAGCAGCATCAGGTCGACGTCGGCGACCGAGCGCCGCTCGCCCTTCGGGAACCGTTCGGACTGCGCGAGGCAGACGCCGTTCTCCCAGATCATGGTCTGCCCGTCCCAGGCCAGATCCGTGGTCGACTCGCCCTCCCCCGCCGCGGCGTAGACGTAGGCCGCCAGGCATCGCGCCGAGGCCGAGCGTGCCAGCAGCGCGCGGTCCTCGGCGCGGCCGATCGTGATGGGGCTGCCCGAAAGGTTGGCGAGCACCGTCGCGCCGGCCAACGCAGCTTCGGCACTCGGCGGCACGGGCACGAACATGTCCTCGCAGATCTCCACGTGCAGCACGAAGTTGGGCAGATCCTCGGCTGCGAACAGCAGATCCGGCCCGAACGGCACGTCCGAGTCGCCGATCCGGATCTCCCCGCTCTCGTCGTCGCCGGCGGCGATCTGGCGCTTCTCGTAGAACTCGCGGTAGGTCGGCAGGTAGGACTTGGGCACCACGCCCAGCACCCGGCCCCGGTGGATCACCACCGCGGTGTTGTAGACGCGGTGCCGGTGCCGCAGCGGTGCGCCGACGACGAGCACCGGCAGCAGCGCCGCCGAACCGGCCGCCACCTGCAGGACCGCGTCCTCGACGGCCTCGAGCAGCGCGTCCTGCATGACGATGTCCTCGATCGAGTAGCCCGACAAGGTCAGTTCGGGGAACACCGCCAGACCGATGTTGTCCTCATCGCAGTCGCGGGCGATGCGCAGCACCGTCTCGGCGTTCGCGGCGGGGTCGGCCAGCGCGGTGTGATGGGTGCACGCGGCGATACGGACGAAGCCCTGCTGATACGCCGAGTAAAAGTCCATGCCTCATTGTGTCCCCGCAATTTTCCCGGGTATGCACGACCCCATGAGCGACACGGTCATTCTCGTCATCGACATGATGAACACGTACCGGCACCCGGACGCCGAAGCGCTGATCCCCCACGTCGAGCCGATCATCGATCCGCTGAGCCGGCTGGTGTCCGAGGCCCACGATCGCGACGACGTCGATCTGGTCTACGTCAATGACAACTACGGCGACTTCAGCGCCGAGTTCAGCGACATCGTGCGCAGCGCCCTGGACGGGGAACGGCCCGATCTGGTGGAACCGATCGTGCCGCAGCACGGTCTGCGGTTGATGACGAAGGTCCGCCACAGCGCCTTCTACGCGACCCCGCTGGCCTATCTGCTCACGCAGCTCAAACCGGACCGTCTCGTGCTGACCGGGCAGGTCACCGAGCAGTGCGTCCTCTACACCGCTCTGGACGCCTACGTCCGGCACTTCCCGGTGGTCATCCCCCGAGACGGCGTCGCCCACATCGACCCGGCGCTGGGTGAGGCCGCCCTGCAGATGATGGAGCAGAACATGAGCGCCGAGATCATCGCGGCGGCCGACTGCCTACCCTGAGCAGTGCGGACGCTCGGGCACCTATCCTCGACAGCGTGGAATCCCCTGAGTTGATCACCGCCCTGCGGGGCCGGCGCGTGGCCGTCCTCACCGGGGCGGGGATGTCGACGGACTCCGGGATTCCGGACTACCGCGGACCGGACTCGCCGCCGGCCAACCCCATGACGATCCGACAGTTCACCTCTGATCCGGTGTTCCGGCAGCGCTACTGGGCCCGTAACCACGTCGGGTGGCGACACATGGACGAACGCCGACCCAATGCGGGGCACCGCGCCCTGGCCGCGCTGGAACGCGCCGGTGTCGTGACGGGGCTGATCACCCAGAACGTCGACCTGCTGCACACCAAGGCCGGCAGCCGGGCCGTCATCAACCTGCACGGCACGTACGTACACGTGGTCTGCCTGGACTGCGGGCACGGCATGTCCCGGGCGGCACTCGACGAACTGCTCGAGGCGGCCAACCCGGGCTTTCGGGAGAGAGTGCGCGGCGTGGACAGCATCGCGGTCGCCCCGGACGCCGACGCGGTGGTCGGCGACACCTCGAGCTTCCGGATCGTCGACTGTCCGGCGTGTGGCGGGATGCTCAAACCCGACATCGTCTATTTCGGGGAGAGTGTGCCGAAAAGCCGTGTGGATGAAGCGTATTCGATGGTCGACGACGCCGACGCGCTGTTGGTCGCCGGTTCGTCGCTGACCGTGTACTCCGGTTACCGCTTCGTGCGGCACGCCGCCGCCCGGGGCATCCCAATCGCGATCCTCAACCGCGGCCGGACCCGGGGGGACGATCTGGCGACGGTCACGATCGACAACGGGTGCTCACCGATGCTCGCGCTGCTCGCCGACGAGCTTCCCGCGCTGGCGAGGTCGGCGTAACCGTGGTCACGTCCGTACTGCCGAGGCTGCGGCTCCCGGCCGGGCCGGTGTCGGGGCGGTGGAGCGCCGGCATCGGCGACGCCGTCGCCGGGCTCACCCGCGCGCCCGCGCCGCTGAGCAATGTGTTGCGTCTGCTGAATCACGTCGGCAGCCTGGGTATCAGCGCTGACGCGGTGGAGTTCGACGGCGACACGGTGGACTGGGCCGACGTCAAGAGCGTCGAGACCCACAGCCTGGTCGGTTACCTGCTCTCCGACGCGCTCGACGCCCAGATCGGGAAGCTGCCGCTGCCCCGCTTCCCCGGGCGAGGGCTGCTGCTCGACCTGGCGTCCGACGCGGTGCTGACGGCGCTCGTCGCGGCGGCCGGGGGCACGGTGGGGGGTCTGCTGGACGTGCGCATCCCGGCGGAGGTCAACTACCGGGGCATGATCCGCAACCGCACACTGTCGGCGGGCGTGCTCGCCACGCTGTTGATGGCCGATCCGGCCGTGCGCGACGCGCTGATCGCGACCGCGCAGGCGCATGGTGTGCCGGTCCGCCGCGCCGACGACGATGCGATCGACGCCGCCGAGCGGCGCGTGCGGCGGTGGAAAGACCGCTAGACCGCTGATCGGTCCGACCTGTCGGACCCCTTTGTCATGATGGTGGCATGTCCTCGCCGGCAACGCCTTTGGTCACCTCCCGGCGTATCGACGAGCGGTTGGACGTGTTGTTCGACGAGCTCGCCGAGTTGACCGGTCAGCGCAACGCGATCGACGGCCGCATCGTGTCGATCGTCGCCGAGATCGACCGCGACGNGGACGTGTTGTTCGACGAGCTCGCCGAGTTGACCGGTCAGCGCAACGCGATCGACGGCCGCATCGTGTCGATCGTCGCCGAGATCGACCGCGACGGGCTGTGGGCCGCTGCGGGCGCACGCTCGGTGGAGAACCTGGTGGCCTGGAAGACCGGGGTGTCGCCGAACCGAGCCAATGTGGTTGCCGCGGTGGCCCACCGGATCGAGGAGTTCCCCCGCTGTGTCGCCGGGCTGCAGGAGGGGCGGCTGTCGCTGGACCAGGTCGGCGTGATCGCCCAGCGCGCCGCCGACGGCTCCGACGAGCACTACGCCTCCCTGGCCGCCAGCGCGACGGTGGCGCAGCTGCGCACCGCGCTCAAGCTCGCCCCCAAGCCCACACCCGAGCCCGAACCCGAAGAGAATCCCAAGTCCGACGAGGAGCCCGATCCCGGACCGCAGCCGTCTGTCACGAGTACCACCGACGAGCAGTACACCTGCTGGCAGATCCGATTGCCGCACGTCGAGGCCGCGACGTTCGAGGCGGCCCTGCAATCCCACAAAGACGCCCTGATCGCGCAGTGGAAAGCGCTCGACCCCACGGCCACCCGCCCCCCGATGCCTAACCTCGCAGACGCGTTCCTGCGCTTGATCGACGCGGGCTGGGACGCCGACGCCGCCGCCCGCCCGCACGGGCAGCGCACCACCGTGGTCGTGCACGTCGACGTGAAAGACCGCGTCGGGGCACTACATCTGGGGCCGCTGCTGTCCGACGGCGACCGGCAGTACCTGAGCTGCGACGCCACCTGCGAGGTGTGGTTCCACCGCGACGGGCAGATCCTCGGCGCGGGCC
>NZ_JYNX01000091.1 GCF_001044255.1 Mycolicibacterium chubuense | reverse complement strand
ACGCCGGCATCCGCGACCGCAACGGCACGCGACCCATCGCAACACTCCTCAATCACACGGGGTGTTGCATCGACCCCTTGAAACCGCCAGCAGACTGACGACCGCCAGTGCACTTTCGGTGTCAGCTCTTGACGCGGTCCGGTCGCGTGTAGACGTTCATCGAGTCGCCGCGCAGGAAGGCGACCAGCGTCACGCCCGACTGGGCGGCCAGATCCACGGCCAGTGAGGACGGCGCCGACACCGCCGCCAGGATCGGGATGCCGGCCATCACGGCCTTCTGGGTCAGTTCGAACGACGCCCGCCCGCTCACCAGCAGCACCGTGCCGCCCAGCGGTATCCGATGCTGCTCCAGCGCCCATCCGATGACCTTGTCGACGGCGTTGTGCCGACCGATGTCCTCGCGCACGACCAGCGGCACCCCGTCGGTGTCGAACAGGGCGGCGCCGTGCAGGCCGCCGGTGGCGGCGAAGACCTTCTGCCGGCTGCGCAGCGCGTCCGGCATCGCCGAGAGTGTCTCCGCGGTGATACTCGACGGGTCGTCGCCGGGAGCGTGCTTGCTGACGAGCCGGACGGCTTCCAGCGACGCCTTGCCGCACACCCCGCACGACGACGTGGTGTAGAAGTTCCGCGTCGGGTCGACCTCCGGTGCCGCAACGCCGGGCGTCAGCGTCACGTCGAGCACGTTGTAGCTGTTGACCCCGGTGTCGTCGGCGCCGCGGCAGTACCGCACCGAAGCGATGTCCTCGCGTCGCGTCACGACGCCCTCGGTGAGCAGGAAGCCCTGCGCCAGCTCGACGTCGGAACCCGGGGTGCGCATCGTGACCGTGATCGCACGGCCGTCGACGCGGATCTCGAGCGGTTCCTCGACGACCAGGGTCTCGGGGCGCGCGGCCGTGCTCTCGGCCGTCACGTGGTGCACCCGTCGGCGCGCCGTCACCCGGCCCACGGAAATCGCTTTCGCTCGGACATCTGTCCCATTGTGGTCTGTTCACCGCGGGACGGCCACGACGCCCCGTCCGTCATCTCCGCATTCTGACGTTGACGCGCGCGTAACAGGATCGGCATCGAGTGTTCCTACTGTTGGCCGGTCAATCGTCCGTGAAACAGAGGCGGACGACGCAGCGGATAAGGAAGTCCATTGAGCGGTAACTCGGTACGCCTGCAGGCGATCAACAATGTCGAAGCGTATGTCCCGCCGGCGATCAGCTTCGACCCGGCCGAGGCGCCCGGCGAGGTGTTCGGGTCGAACGTGTTCACCAAGGCGGAGATGCAGCTGCGGCTCCCCAAGTCGGTGTACAAGTCCGTGGTCGCCACCATCGAGAAGGGCGCCAAGCTCGACCCGGCGGTCGCCGACTCGGTCGCCTCGGCGATGAAGGACTGGGCCCTGTCGAAGGGTGCGACGCACTACGCGCACGTCTTCTACCCGATGACCGGGCTGACCGCCGAGAAGCACGACAGCTTCCTCGAGCCGGTCTCCGACGGGCAGACGCTGGCCGAGTTCGCGGGCAAGACGTTGATCCAGGGCGAGCCGGACGCGTCGAGCTTCCCGTCCGGCGGTCTGCGCAGCACCTTCGAGGCGCGCGGTTACACCGGCTGGGACGTCACCAGCCCCGCCTACATCCTGGAGAACCCGAACGGCAACACGCTGTGCATCCCGACAGTGTTCGTGTCGATGACCGGGGAGGCCCTGGACTACAAGACCCCGCTGCTGCGCAGCCAGCAGGCGATGGGGACGCAAGCCGAGCGCATCCTGAAGCTGTTCGGGCACAAGGACTTCGACAACATCGTGTCCTTCTGCGGTCCGGAACAGGAGTACTTCCTGGTCGACCGGCACTTCTTCCTCGCCCGGCCCGACCTGATCAACGCGGGCCGCACCCTGTTCGGAGCCAAGCCGCCGAAGGGCCAGGAGTTCGACGACCACTACTTCGGCTCGGTGCCCGAGCGGGTGCTGGGCTTCATGATGGACACCGAGCGTGAGCTGTTCAAGCTCGGCATCCCCGCCAAGACCCGGCACAACGAGGTCGCTCCCGGCCAGTTCGAGATCGCGCCGATGTTCGAGCGGGCCAACATCGCCGCCGACCACCAACAGCTGTTGATGACGATCTTCCGCAACGTCGCCAAGAAACACGGCATGGAATGCCTCTTCCACGAGAAGCCTTTTGCCGGGGTCAACGGCTCGGGCAAGCACGTCAACTTCTCGATGGGCAACGCCCAGTTCGGCAGCCTGCTGGTGCCGGGCGACACCCCGCACGAGAACGCCCAGTTCCTGGTGTTCTGCGCCGCGGTGATCCGCGCCGTGCACAAGTTCGCGGGTTTGCTGCGGGTGTCGGTGGCCTCGGCGACCAACGATCACCGGCTCGGCGCCAACGAGGCTCCGCCGGCGATCATCTCGATCTTCCTGGGCGCGCAACTGGCCGATGTGTTCGAGCAGATCGCCAAGGGGGCGGCGACGTCGTCGAAGGGCAAGGGGTCCATGATCATCGGCGTCGACACGCTGCCCGAGCTGCCCACCGATCCCGGCGACCGGAACCGCACCAGCCCGTTCGCGTTCACGGGCAACAGGTTCGAGTTCCGGGCGCCCGGATCAGGTCAGACCATCAACGTGCCGATGATCATCCTCAACACGATCATGGCCGACTCGCTGGATTACATGGCGACGGTGCTGGAGAAGGCCGTCGGCGACGGCGAGGACTTCGACCAGGCCGTGCAGAAGCTGCTGACCGAGATCATCACCGATCACGGCGCGGTGGTGTTCAACGGCGACGGTTACTCGGAGAACTGGCAGATCGAGGCCGCCGAGCGGGGCCTGCCGAACCTCAAGACGACGCTCGACGCGATTCCCGAGCTGATCAAGCCCGAGGCGGTCGAGGTGTTCGAGCGCTACGGGGTGTTCAACGCGCGAGAGTTGCACAGCCGCTACGAGGTTCGTCTCGAGCAGTACGCGCTGACGATCGGTGTCGAGGCGAAGCTGGCCCTCGAACTCGGGACGACGGTGATCCTGCCCGCCGCGGTGCGGTACCAGACCGAGCTCGCGCAGAACGTGGCCACACTCAAGGCCGCCGGCGTGGCCGCGGATACCACGCTCCTGGAGGCGGTTTCAGCGCCGATCGCGGAGTTGACCGCCGCGCTGGGGTCGCTGAAGGCGGGGCTTGCGGACCACTCTGCCGAGTCCGCGCTCGACGAGGCCACGCATGCGCAGAAGGTGCTGTTGCCGGCGATGGACGCGGTGCGTGCCGCCGCCGACGCGCTCGAGGGCGTGGTGGCCGACGACCTGTGGCCGCTGCCGACGTACCAGGAGATGCTCTACATCCTGTAGGCGGAGCGTTGTTGTCGGTGAGCGCTTCTAACGTCTCGTCCATGCCGAACAGCAAGAGCAGGACGAAGAAGAGCAGGGGCAAGGCGTGGCGACGACGTCGCGCCCAGCCCGCGCGCCCGATCGCCCCGGCGCACTCGCGGGCGCCCGCGCCGCCCGCGCGCGTGGCACCGGTCGAGATCGATGACTGGGACGACGGGTCGTGGGACGACCCTTGGCTGGACGACGAGGACGACGAGGACGACGAAGACGACGAGGTCTTCAGCGACGCGTTACTGGGTGAGGCGCTGGGTGCACGCGGCTGGATCGTCTTGGAAGCCGGCGATTCGTCCGACACCTGGGGTTATCGACGGACTAGAGAAGACGCTCGCGTCGTCGTGGGCACCTCGATCGGCGTGATCGGGGCCGCTCGATATGTGGTGGCGTCCTACGGCGGGGAACCGGTGGTGTGGAGCGGGGTCTACGACAGCCGGGAGGAACTGCTCGCCGACATCGAGTCGATCGAGGCGCAACGACGCCCTGAGTCGCTCAGCCGGGGTCGATGATCTGCACGACCCCGGCGGTCACGCCGGCGACGAACAGTCGACCCGTCGTCGCGTCGACGCCAATCGTGTACGGATTCTGCACCGTGGCAATGCGTTTGACCTCGCGCGGTGTCGGCTCGGCCATGTCGTAGCCAGTCACCTCGTTGGTGCCCGACGACGCCACCCACAGCCGATCCCGCGTCGGGTCGTAGGTGATGCCGTACGGACCGCCGGGCTGGGCGATCTCGGCGATCTGGCGGGGTTGCGTGTCGAACACGCGGACCGCGTCGCCTCGGGTGTCCGCGGCGATGTAGCGGCCGTGCTTGTCGGCCACCAGATGGGTCGGTCCGTCTCCGGCGGGCGTGGATCCGACGATGGTCAGGTTCTCGGCGTCGTACACCGTCAGGTCGTTCTTGCGAACGTCCAGCATCCCCATCCGGTCGCCCACCGGCGCCATGCCGGCGGGCTGGACGCTGTCGGTGAAGACCTTCACGATGTCGTCGCCGCGCAGCACGGTGACGGTGCCACCGAGCTCGTTGGCGACGAACACCGTTCCGTTGGGCGCCTCGGACGCGTCGTGCGGCACGGTGCCGGTGATGATCTGCGACTCCGCGCGGCCGCCGGGTAGCTCGACGCGGACCAGCGCGTTCGCGCTCTCCACCGGGACCAGAACGGGGCCGCCGGGTTTGGCGAGCTGCAGGTGCCGGGCCACGCCCGGAAGGGGAGTGCGTCCGGTGATCTCACCGGTGTCGGCGTTGATCAGGACCAGCTGGTTCGGTTTCCGGGTGGCGACTGCCACCGTGCGGCTCACGGCGTCGACGACAACGCCCTCGGGGGCGGACCCGACCGGGATCAGCCGACCTGGCGGCGGTTGGGGCGGCGCGGGCGCCGACTGGGGTTCGGCGGCGGGCGGCAGGCTGTCGGTGGGCGGACGGGTGCCCTCGGTCGGGGCACCCGGCGGAATGAGCCCTGTCGTGGTCGGCGTGCTGACCGGTGCCGATGGTGTGGTGGACGGGGTCGCCTGGTCCACGTCCTGACCGCTGCACCCGCTGACGAGAAGGGCCAGAGCGAGCAGCAGCCGATACCTCATGGTGTCGGGTTTACCCGATCAGGCGGTCGCGGACTCCACGTGGCAACTGCCGTAAGAAAGCCGATATTCGGCCGGACCGCTGGCGGAGTCCGCGCCGGTCCGCGTGGTAGCACTCTGTGGGGTCGATGTCAGGCCAGCGCGAGGAACAGCTTCTCGAGCTCGGCCTCCGTCATGGGCTTCGCGCCGTCGGCGCCTTCACCCGTGATGCATTCCCGCAAGCCGGTGGCCACGATCTTGAAACCCGCCTTGTCGAGGGCCCTGGACACCGCGGCCAGTTGAGTGACCACGTCCTTGCAGTCCCGCCCCTGCTCGATCATCGAGATGACCCCGGCGAGTTGTCCCTGTGCCCTGCGAAGCCTGTTGAGCACCGCGGCGATGCTGTCTTCGTCACCAACCATGAGCGTCTCTCCTTTCACGCGTTACAGCCATGGTACCCGCGGGGGTATTTCCCGGTGCTCATGCTGCCGCGCTGGCGTGGCGGTTCGCCACCAGGTGGCGTAGCGGACAGAATTCAGTTCGGTTGCAGGCGAGGTACATCGCCAGGGCAACGGCTGTCAGCGCAGCAGCGGCGATACCGACGGCGAGGTGGATTTCCTGCGCCAGGATGACCGAGGACATTCCCAGGACGAACCATCCGAAGGCTTTCCGCAACGCGTCGGGGTCGACCATCGCGGTCAGGCGTGCGCCGATGAGAGCGCCGACCACGGCGGCGGCGGTGACGGCAAGGGCCACACCCCAGTCGATGTGCACGCTGGACAGGTAACCGGCCAGGCCGGCGAACGACTTCATCGCGATGACGATCAGCGAGGTGCCGACCGCGACCGGCATGGGCAGCCCGCCGAGCAGGGCCAGTGCGGGCACCACCAGGAATCCGCCGCCGGCGCCGACGAGGCCGGTGACCAGGCCGACGACGAGGCCCTCGGCGATGATCTTCGGTATCGGCATCCGGTGTGCGCCGTCGGCGGCGTGGACATTCTTGCGGCCGCGGAGCATCGCGATGGCGGTGGCGATCATCATGACGGCGAAGCCGATGAGCAGCACCGTGCCCGGGATGAAGCGGGCCAGCAGACCGCCGGCGTAGGCGCCGGCCATGCCCGCCGCCCCGAAGATCAGGCCGGTGCGCCATTGCACCCGGCCGGCGCGGGCGTGGGAGACGGCGCCGACTGCGCTGGTCACGCCGACCACGAGCAGCGAGGTGGCGATCGCCTGTTTGGCGTCCATGCCGGCGACGTAGGCGAGCAACGGGACGGTCATGATCGAACCGCCTCCGCCGAGGAGGCCCAAGGCAATGCCGACGAAGACAGCCAGGCCGACGGTCAACGCGATCATGGTGGTCACCCGACCTTCTGATCGGCGGGCGACCCGATGAGCTGGGCGACTACCGTCGGAGCGTCACAGGTGGCGCCGCGGTTGTAGGGCAGCTTCGACAGCAGCATGCCCATAGCGCAGGTGTTCGACAGCGCGGCGTAGGTGAGCCCGCCGCCGACGCCGGCCGCGAGCCACTTGAGCTTGGGCGCGGCAACGCTGCCCAGGATGCTGGTCAGCACGATCGAGCCGGCGACCAATCGCACCTGGCGCTCGAGGTCCCAGCGTGGAGTGCCGCGGTTGACCGCGAAACCGGCTGACTCCCACGCCACGATCCCGCCGTCGAGGATGTGCACGTTGGCCAGGCCGGCGTTGCGAAGCGACTCCTCGGCCTGCGCGGCGCGCTGCCCGGAGCGACACACGAGCACGACCTCGTCGTCGAGATGCTTGATGATCTCGTCGCGGTGCTCGCGCAGCAGGTCCAGCGGCACGTTGTAGGCCCCGGCGATGTGCGCGGTCTCGAACTCACCGGGTGTTCGCACGTCCAGCACCCGCGGTGGCGCGGCCGAACCCAGGCGCTCGCTGAGGTTCTGCGAATCGATCGTTGCGGTGGTCGTCATGGCGATGAGGGTCCTTCCAGCTGGCCGGCGGTGACGAAAGCCTCTAGGGCACAGATACCGCCGGGGGTATCTTTGGTTGAGATGGTAGGCATACCCCATGGGGTATTGTCAAGCGGGAATCAGATACCCTCCAGGGTAGTTGACATACCCATAGGGGTATATGCCAGGATGGCGTTATCGCACCGAATGAAGGGATTGAGGACATGAAGTTCATCCAGTACTACTTGGATTGTCTGTCGCATGCGTCGTATCTGATCGCTGACGAAACCACCGGGCGCGCAGCGGTTGTCGATCCGCAGCGCGATGTGTCCGAGTATCTGGCCGACGCCAAGGAATTGGGTCTGACCATCGAGTTGGTGATAGAGACGCACTTTCACGCGGACTTCCTCTCCGGTCACCTCGAGTTGGCCAAGGCCACGGGCGCGAAGATCGTCTTCTCCTCCGTCGCCGAGACCGAATTCGAGTCGATGGGTGTCGCCGACGGCGAGATCTACTCGCTGGGCGAGGTCACGCTGGAGTTCCGCCATACCCCCGGACACACCCCGGAGTCGCTGAGCATCGTGGTCTACGAGCACCCTGGCGACAAGGTGCCCTACGGCGTGCTGACGGGCGACGCGCTGTTCATCGGCGACGTCGGCCGGCCCGACCTGCTGGCCTCGATCGGGTTCACCCGTGAGGAACTGGCCGACAAACTCTATGACTCACTGCACAACAAGCTGATGACCCTGCCCGACGCGACCCGGGTGTACCCCGCGCACGGTGCGGGCTCGGCGTGCGGCAAGAACCTGTCCACCGAGTTGTGGTCCACGATGGGCGACCAGAAGGCCACCAACTACGCGCTGCGCGCCCCGGACAAGGCCACGTTCATGAATCTGGTCACCGAGGGTCAGCCACCGGCACCGGGCTACTTCGTCTACGACGCGATCCTCAACCGCAAGGACCGCGAACTGCTCGATGAGACCAAGATGCCGACCGCGATGACCTATCCAGAGGTGCTCGCGGCTATCGACCGCGGCGCCGTGCTGGTCGACGGCCGCACGCCCGAGGAGTTCGCCCTGGGGCACCTACGCCGCGCTGTCAACATCGGTCTGGAAGGCCGCTACGCCGAGTTCGCCGGCTCAGTCCTGCCCTCCGACGTCGACATCGTGCTGTTCACCGAGCCCGGTCAGGAGCTGGAAGGCAAGAACCGGCTCGCCCGCATCGGCTTCGATCGGGTCATCGGCTACCTCGACAAGCCGTTCGAGGTGATGTTCGAGAATCGCGATGACGTCCAGGTGGCATCGCGACTGACGGCCAAGGCGTTTGACGAGCGTGCGGCGCAGATCGCCGCTCTGCAGATCGTCGACGTCCGCAATCCCGGCGAGGTCGAGGCCGGCGCCATCCCGAACGCGATCCCGATCCCCGTGGGCCAGTTGCCCGCCCGGCTGGGCGAACTCGACCCCGCCAGGCCGACCGTCGTGTACTGCGCCGGAGGCTACCGGTCCTCGGTCGCGGCCAGCCTGCTGCGCCAACACGGCTTCACCGATGTCAGCGACATCCTGGGCGGCTATGGCGCCTGGGCAGAAGCCACCCAGAACGCCTGACCCGATTACAGGAGACACGTAGATGACCATCAAGGCCAAGCATCAGATCCTGATCGTCGGTGGCGGCACCGCCGGCATCACCGTCGCGGCCCGGCTGCTGCGCAGGGGCTACTCCGACGTCGCAGTCATCGAGCCGTCACTCGCGCACTACTACCAGCCGCTGTGGACTCTCGTCGGCGGCGGGCAGGCGAAAGCCTCGTCGACAGAGCGGCCCGAAGCCTCGGTCATCCCGAAAGGCGCGGCGTGGATCAGAAACAGCGCCAGCGCTTTTGATCCCGACAACAACATCGTCACGTGCGCCGACGGGACCGCTTACGCCTACGACGTGCTGGTCGTGTGTCCCGGGATCCAACTCGACTGGAAGAGCACCGAGGGGCTGGAGGACGCCCTGGGGCGTGACGGCGTGTCGTCGAACTACAGGTTCGACCTCGCGCCACGCACCTGGGAGTACATCCGCAACCTTCGATCCGGTACCGCGGTTTTCACGGTGCCGTCCGGTGCGATCAAGTGTGCCGGGGCTCCGCAGAAGATCGCATACCTCGCGTCGGATTACTGGAGAAAGCAACGTGTGCTGAAGGATATCGACGTCCATCTCGTGATGCCGGGTGCACGGCCGTTCGGCATTCCGGCCATCGCCGACAGTCTCGACAAGGTCATCGCCGACTACGGCATCACGTTGCATACCAATTCCGAGGTGACCTCCGTCGACGCGGCGTCGCACAAAGTCGGCATCACCAGCGTCGGTGCCGGCGGAACCGACACGATGCTGCCCTACGACGTGCTGCACGCGGTGCCCCGCCAGTCGGCTCCGGACTGGATCAAGTCCAGTCCGCTGTCCACCGGCGACGCGGCCGGTTATGTCGAGATCGACAAACACACCCTGCAGCATGTGCGTTACCTGAATGTGTTCAGCCTCGGGGACGCCGGCTCGTCGCCGAACTCGAAGACCGGCGCAGCGATCCGCAAGCAGGCTCCCGTTGTCGTCGACAACATCGACGCGTTACTGACCGACCAACCGCTTCGCGCGTCGTACGACGGGTACTCGTCATGTCCCATCGTCACCTCGTCGCACGCCATGCTGCTCGCGGAGTTCGACTACGACCTCAACCTCGAGCCGTCGTTCCCGGTGCTCGACCCGACCAAGCCGCATCGGACGTACTGGTACCTCAAGAAATACGGTCTCCCGTTCATGTACTGGAACCTGATGCTCAAGGGCCTTGCCTGACAGTTCAACTGCGGCACAGAGAAAGGACACCGCAATGTCAACAGTCAATCTGTCAACATCGAACTTCGAATCCACGATCGCCGACAACTCCGTTGTCGTGGTCGACTTCTGGGCGTCGTGGTGCGGGCCGTGTCGCGCCTTCGCTCCGGTCTTCGACCGCTCGGCGACGTCACACCCCGACGTCATCCACGCCAAGGTCGACACCGAGGCCGAGCCGGAAATCGCTGCAGCGCTGCAGATTCAGGCGATCCCGACGATCATGGCCTTCCGCGACGGCGTGCTTGTCTACCGCCAACCGGGCGCGATGCCGACTGCGGCGCTGGAGGACCTGATCACCAGGGTCAAGGCGCTCGACATGGCCGACGTGCGCGCGAAGATCGCCGCCGAGAGCTGACAGGGAGATCCCGTGTGCTACCCCCAGAAGTGCCCCCGGTGTGGAAAGACCGGCTGGGCCGGTTGCGGTGAACACGTCGATGACGTGATGCGCTCGATAGCTCCAGCCCAGAGATGTACGTGCGAGCTGGGTTTCCCCGGCGACGATCAACAGAAAAGGAAACAGACATGACGACCGGTGCGCTCGCCGCTTCCGTCGTCGGCATGCCGCGAATCGGTGACGCGGCGCCGTCGTTCACCGCCGAGACGACGCAGGGTGAGATCAACTTCCCGGCGGACTATATGGGCACATGGGTCAACCTGTTCTCTCATCGTGATCGGCGAACACGCTCAGGCTGACCTCAGATCCAACAACCTGGAGAGGAATTCGCCAATGACACTGGCGATATCGACCACACTGCGTGCCTCCTTCGAGGAGGCTGTGGACATGACCCGGAAGGCGCTCGCCCAGCAGGGTTTCGGAGTGCTCACCGAGATCGACGTCAAGGCCACGCTGAAGGCGAAGCTGGACGAGGAGATGGAGGACTACCTGATCCTCGGCGCGTGCAATCCTGCGCTGGCCCACCGGGCGGTCGGTGTGGACCGTCAGATCGGTCTGTTGTTGCCCTGCAACGTCGTGGTGCGCTCGGACCCGAAGCGAGACGGTGTGGTGATCGTCGACGCAATGGACCCTCAGATCATGGTCCAGGTCGCGGACCAACCCGGTCTGCGTGAGGTCGCCGACGACGCCGCGGTCAGGCTACACGCCGCCATCGACGCACTGTCCCCGTCTTCGCCGACGGAGTGATCACGACCCCGGACGTGCTCGTGGAGGGCGAACGATGACCATCGGGATCGCCCTCGCGCTGGGCGCCGTGATCGGCGTGATGCTGGGCCTGCTCGGCGGTGGCGGATCCATTCTCGCCGTGCCGGCACTGGTCTATGTTCTGGGCCTCGATATCGGCCAGGCGATTCCGATCTCCCTCATTGTGATCGGCATCGCGTCCGCTGTCGGTGCTGCCCCGAAAGTGATTGCACACCAGGTGCAGTGGCGGCTTGCCGCGATCTTCGCCGCGGCAGGCATCCCGGCGACCTTCCTCGGCACCGCGATCGGCCGGCATCTTCCGCAACCGGTGCTGCTGACCGGCTTCGCGCTGGTGATGGTCGTGGCGGGGATTCGGATGCTGCAGGACAAGGGGGACAAGGGAACCGCCTGCAGGGTGGAAGGCGCCGGGATCAACTGGCGCCGCTGCGCCCCGCGATCGATCCCCGCGGGATTCCTCGTCGGCCTGCTGACGGGCTTGTTCGGCGTCGGCGGCGGTTTCCTGATCGTTCCGGCACTGGTGCTGATGCTCGGCGTGGAGATACCGATCGCCATCGGCACCTCGTTGCTGATCATCGTTGTGAACTCCGCCTCCGGATTGATCTCGCATCTGGGTGGGGCCGGCATCGATTGGTCGATCACCGGGGCATTCGTCGGCACCGCCATCATCGGGTCGCTGATCGCAGGCCATTACGGCACCAAGCTCGACACTCAGCGGCTCCAGCGGTGGTTCGCCTACCTTGTCTTCGCCGTGGCGGCCTATGTGCTCGTCGACAGCGTGTTCATCCACTAGCGGCATCGGAAGGGTGCCGCGTGCACCTCTCTGTCATCGAAACCTCCAGCCCCCGGGAATGCAGCTACCTGGTCGACCACGGCGATATGCCGAGTGTCAGAGGACAGCGCGCGTCGTCTCGGCCGCCAGCGCAAGGGCCTCGGGCACCGGCAGGACACGAAAGGACTCGGATAGGATCTCCACGCCCCACGGTCCGTCGAAGCCCTTGCCGCGCAGCAGGTCGATCAGCCCGGAAAGGTCGAACGTGCCCTCGCCGCAGAGCTTTCGACGGTTGACGGTGTCCTCGAACAGCGTGCCGATCACCTCGGCTGCGGCGTCGTCGAGTTCCACGCCGAAGACCATCTCCCCGGGCAGGGCGGCGTCGAGCTCGGTCAGCGGGGTGCCTGCCCGGAACACGTGCCAGGCATCGACGAGCAGACCGACCCCGGAATGCCCTGTCATGTGCGCCAATTGGGCGCCCATCGGGACCGTGGCGAGGCCGGAGAACGGCATCGTCTCGATGGCCAGGCGCGTACCCCGCTGCCGAGCCTGCTCGGCCAGTTCGCGCAGTGGCGCGACGAGATGGTCCAGGTCGGTGAACGCCGGACCGGCCTGCGAACCGATTTTGATGAACGTCGGCTGGAGCACCTCGGCGGCATCGAGCAGCAGATCCCGGACGGCGTAGGTGTTGCCCGCGTCGCCGCGCGGAACCCACCATCGTTCGATCAATTCGATCTCGACATGGGTCAGGCCCGCGTCGGCGATCATGTCGCGCAGTGCCGCGAGGCCGATCGAATCACGCACGGCGGCAATGTCATCGGCGATGAGGCCCATGCCGGCGTAACCGGCCGCAGCGATGGCGTCGATGCGCTCGGCGATCGGCACCGGGCTGGTGGCCGGGCTCCGCATCGGCGAGGTGTCCCCGGCGCTGGTCCATGCCGTGGCGACGAGTGTGGGTCCTCCCATCGACGCGACGGGTCAGCCGTTCTGGGGGAAGCCGAGGTTGAGGCCGCCGTGGCTGGGGTCGAGCCAGCGGGCGGTGATGGCTTTTTGGCGGGTGTAGAAGTGGATGCCGTCGAGGCCGTGGGCGTGGCTGTCGCCGAAGAGGGAGGCTTTCCAGCCGCCGAAGCTGTAGTAGGCCATGGGTACGGGGNGGGGGAAGCCGAGGTTGAGGCCGCCGTGGCTGGGGTCGAGCCAGCGGGCGGTGATGGCTTTTTGGCGGGTGTAGAAGTGGATGCCGTCGAGGCCGTGGGCGTGGCTGTCGCCGAAGAGGGAGGCTTTCCAGCCGCCGAAGCTGTAGTAGGCCATGGGGACGGGGATGGGGACGTTGATGCCGACCATGCCGACTTCGACTTCGTTTTGGAAGCGGCGGGCCGCACCGCCGTCGTTGGTGAAGATGGCGGTGCCGTTGCCGTAGGGGTTGGTGTTGATCANGAGGCTTTCCAGCCGCCGAAGCTGTAGTAGGCCATGGGTACGGGGATGGGGACGTTGATGCCGACCATGCCGACTTCGACTTCGTTTTGGAAGCGGCGGGCCGCACCGCCGTCGTTGGTGAAGATGGCGGTGCCGTTGCCGTAGGGGTTGGTGTTGATCAGCTCGAGGGCTTGGTCGTAGGTGTCGACGCGCAGGACGGAGAGGACGGGTCCGAAGATTTCGTCGGTGTAGACGCTCATGTCGGGGGTGACCTGGTCGAGCAGGGTGGGGCCGAGCCAGAATCCGCCGGGTTCGCCGGCGGGGGTGACCTGGCGGCCGTCGAGGACGACTTTGGCGCCGGCGGTTTCCCCGGCGTCGATGTAGCCCGCGACTTTGTCGCGGTGCGCGGCGGTGACCAGGGGTCNTCGTCGGTGTAGACGCTCATGTCGGGGGTGACCTGGTCGAGCAGGGTGGGGCCGAGCCAGAATCCGCCGGGTTCGCCGGCGGGGGTGACCTGGCGGCCGTCGAGGACGACTTTGGCGCCGGCGGTTTCGCCGGCGTCGATGTAGCCCGCGACTTTGTCGCGGTGCGCGGCGGTGACCAGGGGTCCCATGTCGGCGTTGCGGGTGCCGTCGCCGGTGGTGATGGTGGCGGCGCGTTCGGCGATTTTGGCGACGAGGTCATCGGCGATGGGGCCGACCGCGACGGCGGCGGAGATGGCCATGCAGCGTTCNGGTGATGGTGGCGGCGCGTTCGGCGATTTTGGCGACGAGGTCATCGGCGATGGGGCCGACCGCGACGGCGGCGGAGATGGCCATGCAGCGTTCTCCGGCGCTGCCGAAGCCGGCGTTGACCATGGCGTCGGCGGCCAGGTCGAGGTCGGCGTCGGGCAGGATCACGGCGTGGTTCTTGGCCCCGCCGAGGGCTTGGACGCGTTTGCCGGCGGCGGTGCCGGTGGTGTAGACGTACTGCGCGATGGGGGTGGATCCGACGAACGACACCGATTTGATGGTGGGGTTGGTGAGCAGTTCGTCGACGGCGGTTTTGTCGCCGTGCAGGACGTTGAACACCCCGGCGGGCAGCCCGGCTTCTTTCCACAGCGCGGCGAGCCACAGCGACGCGGAGGGGTCTTTCTCGCTGGGTTTGAGGACGACGGTGTTGCCGGTGGCGATGGCGATGGGGAAGAACCACATCGGGACCATGGCGGGGAAGTTGAACGGGGAGATGATGGCGACCGGGCCCAGGGGTTGGCGCAGGGAGTAGACGTCGACTTTGGTGGAGGCGTTCTCGGTGTAGCCGCCTTTGAGCAGGTGGGGGATGCCGCAGGCGAACTCGACGACTTCCTGACCGCGGGACACTTCGCCCAGGGCGTCGGAGACGACTTTGCCGTGTTCGGCGGTGATGATCTCGGCCAGCTCACCTTTGCGCTCGTTGAGGAGTTCGCGGAACCGGAACAGGATCTGGGTGCGTTTGGCCAGCGAGGTGTCCCGCCAGGCGGGGAACGCTGCGGCGGCGGCGTCGATCACGTGGCGGGCGTCCTCCACGCTGGCCAACGCGACCTGCCCGGTCACCACCCCCGTCGCCGGATTCGTCACCGGCGCCGTCGCGCCACTAGAACCAGCAAAAACCTCGTCATTGACCCAATGGGCAATCGTGTTGGTCATGTCGTTTGTTCCTTCTGTCTCAGGGCTTGAGGTCTGCGAGCTGCACGTCGACGGGCAGACCGGTGTCGAGGGATTCGACGCCCGCGGCGCACACCGCGGCCGCCGCGTAGCCGTCCCAGGCGGTGGGGCCGTCGATGTATGTCCCCGTGGTGTGCCCGCTTTGCACCGCGTCGACCCACCGCTGGATCTCGGTGTCGTAGGCGCGGCCGAACCGTTCACGGAATCCGGGGGTGATCCGGCCGCCCCACTTTCCGGGCGCGGACTTGCGGATCAGCCCGACGTCAAGACCGATCATCGCGCTGCCGCGTTCGCCGACCACCTCGGTGCGCACCTCGTAGGCCACGCCGGTGGTGACGAACAACTCGACGTCGACGTGCCGGCCGCTCACCGTCTTCAGGATTGCGATCTGAGGATCGATGACACCCTCGGGCGCACCGGGATTCGAGGCCGGCCGGACGATCTGCACGCTGGCGATCTCCTCGCCGAACAGAAACCGGGTCACATCGACCTCGTGCACCAGCGAGTCCTTGACGATCAACGAGCTGTCGAAGTAGCTGGGCACGCTCGGGTTGCGATGCACACAGTGCATCACCAGCGGAGTGCCCAGCTCGCCACCGTCGAGCAGCGCCTTGAGCGCGATGTACTCCTCGTCGAACCGCCGCATGAAACCGACCTGGATCAGCGGGCGCTGCAGCTCGGCCTCCCGCCTGACGATCTCCAACGACGTAAAGACATCGGTGGTCAAGGGCTTTTCGCACATCACCGGCTTGCCGTGCTCCAGGCAGGCCAGTAGCTGCTTCTCGTGGGTGCTGCCCGGGGTGGCCAGTACCACGGCATCCACGTCGGCGTCGGCGATCGCGTCCAACGGGTCGGACACCGCACGGCAGCCGTCGATCTCGGACGCGATCTGCTCGGCCTTCTCCGCGACGAAGTCGTTGACGACCGTCACCCGCGCCCCGGAGATCCGGGACGTGATGCGGGCGACGTGGTCGGCACCCATCACTCCGACACCGAGCACGGCGACTCTGAGGTCGGACATGCCCGTCACTCCGACGGCCTGATCAACGGGCGCTGGACCTTCTTCCAGTCCGCGTACCGCTGGTAGGCCTGCTGCGTCGATTCCAGCGAGGACACCTCGCTGACCGGGACGTCCCACCAGGAGTGGCTGTCGGGGGCGTAGATCAGCGGATCGGTCTCGACGTAGATCACCGTGATGCGGTCGGCGGCCTTGGCGACCTTGACCGCATCGGCGAACTCGGCGGCCGTCGTCACTTTGATGACCTCGGCGCCCAGGCTCGCCGCATTGGCAGCCAGGTCGACCGGCAAGGTGTCGCCGTCGAGCCGGCCGTCCTCGCTGCGATAGCGGTAGGCGGTGCCGAATCGCTGAGAGCCCAACGACTCCGACAGCCCGCCGATCGAGGCGAACCCGTGGTTCTGCACCAGCACCGGAATGATCTTGACGCCCTCCTGCACGGCGGTCACGATCTCCGTGGCCATCATCAGATAGGAGCCGTCGCCGACCATGACGAACACGTCGCGGTCCGGCGCAGCCATCCGCACCCCGATACCGCCGGCGATCTCGTAGCCCATGCAGGAGTAGCCGTACTCGACGTGATAGCCCTTGCGGTCACGCATCCGCCACAGCTTGTGCAGATCCCCGGGCATCGATCCGGCCGCGCACACCACCACGTCTCGCGGGTCGGACAGGGTGTTCACCAGGCCGATCACCTGATTCTGGTTCAGTGCGGCGCCGTCGTCGGTGCGGTACACCTCTGAGACCGTGTCGTTCCACTCGGCCATCAGTTCGGCTGTGCGGGAGCGGTATTCGTCGCTGACCGTGTAGTCGCCGACCGCCGCGGCGAGCGCCTCGAGGGCTTCGCGGGCGTCGGCGACGACGCTGATGCCGCCCTGCTTGACCGCGTCCAGCGACGTGACGTTGATGTTGACGAACCGCACGTCCGGGTTGTTGAAGGCGGTCCGCGATGCCGACGTGAAGTCGCTGTAGCGGGTGCCGATGCCGATGATCACGTCGGCCTCGCCGGCCAGCGCGTTGGCGGCCGTCGTGCCGGTGGATCCGACCGCACCGACCGACTGCGGATGCTCGTGCAGGAGCGACCCCTTGCCGGCCTGGCTCTCGCACACCGGGATTCCGGTCTGCACCGCGAATCGCGCCAGCGCGTCGTCGGCGCCGGAGTAGATCACGCCGCCGCCGGCCACGATCAGCGGCTTGCGCGCCGAGCGCACCACCTCGGCGGCACGAGCGATCACCGACCGCTCGGCCGGCGGCCGGGCGACGTGCCAGGTGCGTTCGGCGAACAGCGATTCCGGCCAGTCGTGGGCCTGCGCCTGGACATCCTGCGGCAGCGACACCGTCGCCGCGCCCGTCTCGGCGGGGTCGGTCAGCACACGCATCGCACCCAGCAGCGCGGCGGGCAGCTGCTCGGGACGCCACACCCTGTCGAAATACCGGGACAGCGGCTTGAACGCGTCGTTGACCGTCACGTCGCCGCTCGAGGGCAACTCCAGTTCCTGCAGCACCGGCGAACTCACCCGGGTCGCGAACGTGTCGGACGGCAGCAGCAGCACCGGTAGCCGGTTGATCGTGGCCAGGGCCGCGCCGGTGAGCATGTTGGACGAGCCGGGACCGATGCTGGCGGTCACCGCCCAGGCCTGCAGCCGGTCCTGCTGGCGGGCGTAGGCCACCGCCGTGTGCACCATCGCCTGCTCGTTGCGGCCGAGCACGTACTTGAGCCCCGGCTCCACGCCGGCCTCGTGAGCTTCGACCTCATCCTGCAGCAGGGCCTGGCCGACGCCGGCCACGTTGCCGTGCCCGAAGATGCCCAGGCACCCGGCGAAGAACTTATGCCGCCGCCCGTCCCGCTCGACGTACTGGTTGGCCAGGAAGCGGACGGTCGCCTGGGCGACGGTGAGGCGCACCGTCGGTTCGGTGTCGGCGAGCTTCTCGGTCGACTTCGGCGCGGTGGAAACCACTGTGTCAGTCTCCTATCCAGCCGGCGAAGCCGGCGTTCGAGTTGTGGTTGACGGCGAGGACGGGGTGAAGGGAAGGCGCGGGTCGATCTGCTGGTGCTCCCAGCTGCCGCGCAGCCAGGTGTGGGCGGGGTCGTCACAGATCATCCAGGCGCGGGTGGGTCCCGAGCCGGCCATCACGTTGAGGTAGTACATGTGGTGCCCCGGCGCGGCGATGGACGGGCCGTGATAGCCGTGCGGCACCAGCACGACGTCGCCGGTTCGCACCTCCTCGAGCACCTCGATGGGGCGCTCGGGTGTTCCGTAGACCCGGTGATAACCGAATCCCGGTGTGCCGGCGGGGCTGTCGTCGATCTCGAAGTAGTAGATCTCTTCGAGCTGGGTCTCCACGTCGGTGTTCTCGTCGTGCTTGTGGGCGGGATAGCTCGACCAGTTGCCGCCGGGGGTGAGCACCTCGCACGCGATCAGCGAATCCGCCTCGAACGTCGTCGCGGTGCCGAAGTTGTGCACCTCGCGGCTGCAGTTGCCGGCGCCGCGCAGCTCGACCGGCACGTCGGCCGCGGCCACCCGCCGGTTCGGGAACGACGCCGATGCCCGGGCGCCGCAGATCGCGATCCGGCCGCGGCCCGAGAGCGTGTACTCCTGACCGATGCCGAGGTAGACCATGTCGGCGGGTCCGTCGAACACCGAGACCCGCGGCGACAGTGCGAACGTCTCACCGGCGCACTCGACGGTCGCGGCACCCGCGAGTGGCAGGATCATCACCTCGGTGCCCTCGGTGGCCAGCGACACCTCTCTGCCGTCACCGAGATCGAGCACGTGCAGGGAGGATTCGGCCCAGCCCGCGTCTTCGGGGGTGATCGCGACCGTGAACGGCGGGGCGGCGCTGTTGGCGGGGATGTAGAGCTTCGAGTTCATCGGACCATCGCCACCGCGGTCGCGACGGCCGAGCTGACGTCGTCGTCGGGCGGGTATAGCAGGGTGCGGCCGACGATCAGCCCGCGCACCGACGGCAGGGCGAGCGCCTTCTCCCAGCTCGCGAACGCCTCGTCGGGGTCGGTCGGGTCGCCCCCCAGCAGGAGGGTGGGCATGGTGGTGGAGTCCATCACCCGGTCCATCTCGTCGACCACCGGCAGCTTCATCCACGTGTAGGCCGACGTGGAGCCCAGGCCCTGACCGATGTGCACCGACTTGATCACCGCATCCGGCGACAGGTCGTTGCGGACCTTGCCGTTGACCCGCGACGACATGAACGGCTCCAGCATGGCGATCAGCCCGTGCGCGGCGAGCTCGTCGACGGCCTGGGCGCACGATGCCAGCGTGGCGACAGTACCCGGGTCGTCGAGATCGATGCGGCACAGCATCTTTCCGCCGTTCATGTTGGCCGCCGCGGTGGACGCGGCCGTGGCACCGGTCATCCGGTCGTCGAGCTCGAACGACGAGCCCGCCAGACCGCCGCGGTTGAACGAGCTGAACACGACCTTGTCCTCGAGCGCGCCGAGCAGCACCAGGTCATCGAGGATGTCGGCGGTGGCCAGCACCCCGTCCACCCCCGGATCGGCCAGCGCTGCGCGCAGCCGGTCGAGCAGATCGGTGCGGCTGTTCATCGCGGTCGGACGCGAGCCGACGGCCAGTGCGCCGCGCGCGGGATGGTCGGCGGCGACGATCATCAGACGGCCGTTGCCGCGCGTCGTCGGCCGGGGGGTACGGCTCTGCCACGCCCGGGCGACGGCGCCGGGATCGGTGGCCCGCAGATCGGTGATGGCCGAATAGTCCTGGCAGAGGGCAGTTTCAGACATTGACGGCTTCCTCTGCGGTTTGTTCGGCCAGTTCGGCGACCTCGGTGGCCGTCGGCATGGCGGTCGAGCATTCCAGCCGCCCGGCGACGATGGCGCCCGCGGCGTTGGCGTAGCGCAGGGTCTTCTCGAGCGACCAGCCGTGGAGCAGTCCGTGGCACAGGCTGCCGCCGAACGCATCGCCGGCGCCGAGGCCGTTGACGACGTCGACCTCGTTGGGTGCGACGGTCACCGACGACCGGCGGCTCTTCCCGAGTACGCCCCGCGGACCCTGCTTGACGATGGCCAGTTCGACGCCGAGGTCGAGCAGCGCGTCTGCTGCCTTGTGCGGGTTCGACTCGCCGACGGCGATCTCGCACTCCTCCCGGTTGCCGACGGCGACGGTGACGTGGGCCAGCGCCTTGCGCACCTGTTCGGTGGCGGCGGCGGGGGAGTCCCAGAACATCGGCCGGTAGTCGAGATCCAGCACGGTGAGGGGTCGACGTTCGCGTGCTTCCCAGGCCGCGAAATGTGCACTGCGGCTTGGCTCTTCGGACAATCCGGTGACCGTGGCCCAGAACAGGCGCGACGAGCGCACCTCGTCGGCGTCGATCTCGTCGGGGCGGATCTGCAGGTCAGGTGCGCTGGGCTTGCGGTAGAAGTACAGCGGAAAGTCGTCAGGGGGGAAGATTTCGCAGAACGTCACGGGCGTCGGGAACTCACCGTGGGTGGAGACGAACCGGTTGTCCACCCCCAGGCGGGCGAGTTCGTTGCGGACGAACCGGCCGAACGGGTCGTCGCCGGCTCCCGAGATCAGGGCCGTGCGGTTGCCCAGCCGGGCCGCGGCGACGGCGACGTTGGCGGCGCTGCCCCCGAGAAACTTGCCGAAGGATTCGACGTCTTCGAGGCCCACGCCGACCTGGAGCGGATACACGTCGACGCCGCTGCGCCCGATGGCGAGCACGTCATATGGCTGATTGGTCATCACAAGTCACTCCGACGGATAGGTGTGGGTGGCTGTTATGACTGTGCCTCCCGCCACACCATCATGTCAATACTTTGTCCTGACATTCTATCTTGTTGTCAATCGGGTGCTACGCTTCCTCTGGCAAGCCCAGGGCAAACTCGAGATCGGAGCCGCCGTGCCTCTGACCGTGGAGCTCGACAGGTCCAGTCCTGTCCCCCTCTACTATCAGCTCGCGCAGGCCATCGAGGCCGCCATCAGGGACGGTGAGCTCGCCCCGGGTGACCGCTTCGAAAACGAACTGGCGCTGGCCAAACGACTCTCGCTGTCGCGGCCGACCACCCGGCGCGCCATCCAGGAACTCGTCGACAAGGGTCTGCTGGTGCGCAAACGCGGCGTCGGCACGCAGGTGGTGCAGAACCCGGTGCATCGCCGCGTCGAACTGACCAGCCTGTTCGACGACCTCGCCCGCGCGGGGCAGGAACCGACCACCGCGCTGCTCGACTACCAGGTCGGCCCGCCCGAGGAAGAGGTCGCACGCGAGCTCAATCTGGCGCTGGATCGCGAGGTGGTGTCGATTCGCCGATTGCGGTGCGCCAACGGCGAACCGCTCGCGGTGATGACGAACTACCTGCCCGTCGAGATCGCCCCCGGCGCCGAGGAACTCGAGAGCAGCGGGCTCTATCAGTCGTTGCGCGCGCGGGGAGTGCACATCCGGTTGGCGCGCCAGCGCATCGGCGCTCGCGGCGCCACGCGGGCGGAGGCGCAGTTGCTCGACGAGAAGCCGAACGCACCGTTGCTCACGATGGCGCGCACCGCGTTCGACGACTCCGGTGCAGCGGTCGAATTCGGCAACCATTGCTATCGCGCGTCGCGGTACTACTTCGACACCACGCTCGTCGACCGCTGAGGTCCCCTCTGCCGGAATGCAATTTCGGCGGGTGCGGGCGTCAGGAGAACGCGGCGCGAAAGGCCTTCAGCGCGGCCTCGCTGCCCGCGGTGCCTGCGACGGCCGCCCAGGCCTCCATGCCGATCGTCCCGGTGTAGCCCATGTCGCGCAGCGCGTCAGCAATAACGGGATAGTTGATCTCGCCCGTGCCCGGCTCCTGCCGGCCCGGCACATCGGCCACCTGGATCTCGCCGATCGAGGGCCCGCAGCGGCGCAGCAACTCGATGAGGTTCCCTTCGCCGATCTGCGCGTGGTAGAGGTCCAGCATCATCCTCACGTTGGGGTGCCCGACGCCTTCGACGAGTGCGAGCGTGTCCTTGGCGCGCGCCAGCGGGACGCCCGGGTGGTCGACGATCGTGTTGAGATTCTCCACGACGAACGTCACGCCGGCCGCGGCGCCCAGCTCGCCGAGGCGCTCGAGCGTGCGGGCGGCCGTCAGCCACATCTGACCGGTCGGCCGCTGTCGCGGCCTGGCCGCCTGCCCGTCCACCAGTTCGGAGGTATGCACATTGAGGCGTGAAACACCGAGTGTCGCAGCGGCTTTGATGCTGAGTTCCGCGGTGCGGACCACTTCGTCGCAGCTGTCCGGGTCGATGAGATCGCCGTGCAGATATCCGGTCATCGATGTGAACACCGCGCCCGTCGCCGCCAGCGCGTCGAGGTCTTTGTCGTGCCAGCTCCAGATCTCGGCCGCGAATCCGAGGTCGTGGATCCGCCTCACGCGGTCGACGATCGGCAGGTCGCGGAACACCATCTCCGAGCACACGGCCAGCTGAAAGCTCATGTCAGTTCCCCATCCAGAGAGAAGCGGATCGTCGACGCGATGAGGCGCACTCGCGTGATCTGCGGTGATCGTAACGGGATATGACTTGCAGTCCTAATGTCAGGACAAAGTCTTGACTTTCCGTTGTGAGCCGTATTACATCACTTCTGAGGCGTGTCGCCCGGCACAGCCCCTCAGGGTTCGGTGAGGGCGGCGCGGGATCTCGAGGACAAGGAGATGTGATGACGTTCAAGCGGCTTGCGGCACTCGCCGGGGCGGGCGTTCTGGCGGTGGGGATCGTGTCGTGCTCGTCGACCGGCGGCAAGCCCGCGGGCTCGGGTGACGGCGGCGGTGGCGGTGGCACCGTCGACACGCCGCGGATGACGATCGCGATGATCACCCATGAGGTGCCGGGTGACTCGTTCTGGGACCTGATCCGCAAGGGCGCCGAGACGGCGGCCAAGAAGGACAACATCGAACTCCGCTACTCCAACGACCCCGAGGCGCCCAACCAGGCCAACCTGGTGCAGAGCGCGCTCGACAGCGGCGTCGACGGCATCGCGCTCACGCTGGCCAAGCCCGACGCGATGGCACCCGCGGTGAAAGCTGCGACCGACAAGGGCATTCCGGTGGTCGCCTTCAACTCCGGGTTCGACAACTGGAAGTCGATGGGCGTGCAGGAGTACTTCGGCCAGGACGAGAAGCTGGCCGGTGTCTCGGCGGGGGAGAAGCTCAACGCCGACGGCGCCAAGAAGGTCGTCTGCGTCATCCAGGAGCAGGGCCAGGTCGCGCTCGAGTCCCGGTGCGCCGGCGTGACGCAGGGCTTCAAGGGCCAGACCGAACTGCTGAACGTCAACAGCAAGGACATGCCGTCGGTCGAATCGACGATCACCGCCAAGCTGCAGCAGGATCCGTCGGTCGACACGATCGTCGCGCTCGGCGCGCCGATCGCCCTGACCGCGGTCCAGTCGAAGAAGAACGCGGGCAGCAACGCCAATATCGTCACCTTCGACACCAACGCCGCACTCGTCGACGCCATCAAGGGCGGTGACGTCCAGTGGGCCGTCGACCAGCAGCCCTACCTGCAGGGCTATCTCGCCGTCGACGCGCTGTGGCTGTACCTGAACAACAAGAACCTGATCGGCGGAGGCCAGGCCACGCTGACCGGACCGTCGTTCATCGACAAGTCCAACATCGACGCCGTGGCCGAACTGGCCAAGGGCGGCACCCGATAGCACTGGGGGAGACTGACATGACAACACAGGCAGACCTCGACGTCGCTGAGCACAAGGTGGTGCGCGACGAGCGGGTGAAGGAACGGAATCGACTGCAGCGGCTGCTGATCCGGCCGGAGATGGGTGCAGCGATCGGTGCGATCGGGATCTTTGTCTTCTTCCTGGTCGTGGCGGCCCCGTTCCGTGAGGCAGGGTCGCTGGCCACGGTGCTCTACGCCAGCTCGACCATCGGCATCATGGCGTGCGGTGTGGCCGTGCTGATGATCGGCGGCGAGTTCGACCTGTCTGCCGGTGTGGCGGTGACGTTCAGCTCGCTGGCGGCGTCGATGCTGGCCTACAACCTGCATCTCAACCTGTGGGTGGGCGCGCTCCTGGCGTTGATCCTGGCGTTGGCGGTCGGCTTCTTCAACGGTTTCCTGGTGATGAGGACGAAGATTCCCAGCTTCCTGATCACGCTGAGCACGTTCTTCATGCTCGCCGGCATCAATCTCGCTGTCACCAAACTGGTTTCGGGCCAGGTCGCCACTCAGAGCGTCAGCGACATGCAGGGCTGGGATTCCGCGCAGAAGGTGTTCGCGTCGTCGTTCACCCTGTTCGGCGTCAGCATCCGCATCACGGTGGTGTGGTGGCTGGTGTTCACCGCGATCGCCACGTGGGTGCTGTTCAAGACCAGGATCGGAAACTGGATCTTCGCCGTCGGCGGTGACGCCGACAGCGCACGCGCCGTGGGTGTTCCGGTCACCAAGGTCAAGATCGGGCTGTTCATGTTCGTCGGGTTCTGCGCCTGGTTCGTCGGCATGCACCTGCTGTTCGCGTTCAACACCGTGCAGTCCGGGCAGGGCATCGGCAACGAGTTCTTCTACATCATCGCCGCCGTCATCGGTGGATGCCTGTTGACCGGTGGTTACGGCACCGCGATCGGGGCCGCCATCGGTGCGTTCATCTTCGGCATGACCAATCAGGGCATCGTCTACGCCGGCTGGGATCCCGACTGGTTCAAGTTCTTCCTCGGCGCGATGCTGCTGTTCGCGGTGATCGCCAACAACGCCTTCCGCAACTACGCCGCAAAGAAGTGATCTGATGACCATCTCCATGGAAAAGCCCAGCAGCGACGCACCGTCCGGCGGCAAGGTTCCGCTGGTCGAGCTCAAGGATGTCGGCAAGTCCTACGGCAACATCACCGCGCTCAAGGGCATCTGCCTGCGGGTGCACGCCGGTGAGGTGACCGGCATCCTCGGCGACAACGGTGCCGGGAAGTCCACGCTGATCAAGATCATCTCCGGGCTGCATCAGCAGACGGAGGGGGAGCTGCTCGTCGACGGTGAGCCGATGAGGTTCGGTTCGCCCGCCGACGCACTGGCCAAAGGCATCGCCACGGTGTACCAGAACCTGGCCGTGGTGCCGCTGATGCCGGTGTGGCGCAACTTCTTCCTCGGCCAGGAGCTGCGCAAGAAGTCGTTCCCGTTCTCGCTGGACGCCAACGCCATGCGGGCCACCACTCTGACGGAGCTGTCGAAGATGGGCATCGAACTGCCCGACGTCGACGCGCCGATCGGCTCGCTGTCGGGCGGCCAGCGCCAGTGTGTGGCCATCGCGCGGGCGGTGTTCTTCGGGGCGCGCGTCCTGATCCTCGACGAGCCCACCGCCGCGCTGGGCGTCAAGCAATCGGGCGTGGTGCTCAAATACATCACCGCGGCCAAGGAAGCCGGTTTCGGCGTGGTGTTCATCACCCACAACCCGCACCACGCGCACCTCGTCGGCGACCATTTCGTCCTGCTCAACCGTGGCAGGCAGAAGCTGGACTGCGCCTACGACGACATCACGCTCGAGCACCTGACGCAGCAGATGGCCGGCGGTGACGAACTCGAGGCACTGTCGCACGAGCTGCGCAGCGCCAAGGGCTGAGGTCGTCTCGCGGGCGTCACCGCGCCCACCAACGTTCACGGTCTCGACATGGTGTCGCTTCGGCTGTCGGCGGGCCGACACCAGTCCCGCACGGCACAATGGTGCATATGGACAGGGATCTCGAATCGCAGGCCGAGGTACCGGCCTGGCGTGACCCGCTGTCGGCGGGATGGCGGGCACACCGCGGTCTGTTGTTGCTGCGGCTGCGGTGGCACGAACGACGTGCGGCCCCCGCGGACCAGGTTGATCACGCCTGAGCGGCCAGGTCGTCGGCACCGTGCAGCGCCGCGTCGATATCGGCGCGTAACTGCGGCTCACGCCAGTACTCGCCGTGGCCGAACAGCGGAGCCGAACGCAGTTCGGTGACGTCGTCGTCGTGCGCGAACGGAAGTGCGGTCGCGATCGGGTCGGTCAGTCGCCAGTAGTTGAACCACCGCCGGCCCGCCGAGTTCCGTGCGACGTTGGCGAAGAAATCGCGCCCGAAGTACGCCGGAAAGAACGCGGCGTACAGCGACCACAGCGGACAGCCACACGTGTAGAGCGTGATTCGAGACTGCGGCGCACGCCGAGTTGCCATGTACCAGGCGCAGATCACCGATCCCTGGCTGTGCCCGACCAGCGCGACCGGGTGGACGCCCGCATGCCGGATCGCCTCGTCGATGCCGTCCATCAAGATGAGGCGGTAGGACGCTCCCGCCAGCGGCACCGAACGCGGCTGCCAGAACCCCGCGATGTCGGCCACCATCTCGAAGATGACCTTGAGCGATTCGGCAGCGCGTTCGGGTCGCCGGATGATCAGGAACCCGATGACGGCGATGCCGACGACGAGAATGATGTTGCGGCAAGCCAAGATCGCGGCATTGTCGGTGTGGCGCAGAAGCATCGCCAGGCCGACCCACGCAGCGAGCGTCAACGTCGCGGTGGCCAGCATCACGAAACTCAGGCACGCCGGTGCGTGACGGAGGATGCTGTGCCACTTCGACATCGATCGCCTGTCGGGGTCCCGGGGCGCCGCCGAGCCCGAACCGGGTGCGCGCAGCCAGAGGTTGACGGCCGTCGCGCCGAGCACGCCCACCCCGAGGATCACCACCAGCACCCCGAAGAACCCGAGGAGAAGGTCGATCCGGCTGAGGCCGTCGAGGTGCGGCAGCAGCAGGTGCGGCAGCTCGCGGCGGCCCCGCTCCACCCGCTGCGCGCCGGCTTGAGCGACGGCCGACACGGGGTGGTCGGAGTTCGTCACTCCGTCCCGGATGTCATTGAGCAGTCGGGCCATCCACTCGATGACGAGTCGGATCAGCGATGCCGCGGTGTGCAGCACCGCTGTCGCCAACAGCAACAGCAGAGCGGCCCCGGCGAGCGCGGACGCGTCGCGTTTGGCCCACATGTCGCTCGCCGTCACCTGCGCATGGACCGCGACGCCCGACAGAGCCAGGGCGATCGCGAGAACCAGCCCTGAGCTGCCGATCAGCAAGCAGGTCATGGGGTCGAACGGGTCGGAGAACCACGACGTCCACTGCGCGGGCCGCCAGTAACAGACGACGGCGAGCGCGGCCAGCGCCACGAGATGCACCGACGAACAGACCGCCCCGCATCCGCTGGTGACATCGTTGCGACGCAGTCTTTTGACGATCACGGCGGCCACGGCCAACGGTCCCGACATACAGACCACCAGCCGGGCATCCACGTCTTCGACCGGTCCGACGAAGGGGAGCCACACCGTCTCGACGATGACGATGAGCCATGCGGCGAGGCTGACGGTCAAGATGACGCTGACCATCGAGATGCACGCCTGCAGGATCAGCGACTGGCGCCTGCGTCGCGGCGCCATGTAGCCGGCGAGGTTGATCAAGGTGAACGGGAACAGCAGGTACCACCACAGCGTGCGGGTGAGGTGCCTGTTGGCCCGGCTCCAGGCGATCAGCAGCAGATGATGACTGGGCAGCTGCGGCGGTTCGCAGATGACCACTTGACTCTTGCGCCGGTTCTCGTACCCGGGCCTGCCCAGTGCGCTGAAGTTGGCGTGGTCGCCGACGCCGTGCACGCGGATCTCCGTGCCGCTCTCGGTGATCGCATCGCGGTGGCCCGGGTTTGCGATGAAGTCGATCGTCGGCGCCTTGCCGGACCCTGACGGACCCCCCGCCCCGGACGACTCTCGGCGGCCATCGGCCGCGCTCAGCTGAACCATGACGAGGCCCCCTTCGTCCAGCGCGGACACGCTGCTCAGGAACACTCCACTACACGGTTCTCGTCACCGCCTGCGTAGTCGACTACTCGTCTTTCTCACCGCGGATTCAAACCTGCCGCGCAGTAGGTCTCGTCGATGAGCGCCATGTTCGCCACTGCGTCCGCGGAGTCCAGCGGCAGCGCGGCGCCGTGTTCGACGTGCGCGGCGAAGGCCTCGAGCTGATAGGTGTAGGACGGCCTCTTCCCGACATGCTCCACGGTCGTGGTGTCCCCGATGGTGATGGTCAGGCCATCGTCGGCGGGCGGGTTGATGAAGTTGGGCACGGCAACCTCCCCGTGCGTGCCGACGACGCGCAGCGTGAACGAGTGTTCTTGCTCGACCATCGAGTTCGTCGTCAATCCCGTTGCGCCCGAGGGATAGACGAATTCGGCGTCCAGGCGCTCGTCGACGCCGGGGGTGCGCTCTACCGCAGTCGCTGACACCACCCGGGGGGATCCGAACCGGCGCATGATGTGCAGGGCGTAGCAGCCCAGGTCCATCAATGCGCCGCCGGCCAGGTCCAGCGACCATCGCGGATCGTCGGGCTGCGGCTCGGGCATCCCCATTCTGACCTCGACGCGGCGGAGCTCGCCCAGGGTTCCCTCGCCCGTCAGCTCGAGCACACGCCGCATCGCGGGATGGAACAGGTAGTGGAAGCCCTCCATGACCGTGACGCCGGACGCCTCGGCGGCCGCCGCGACGCGAGCCGCCTCGGCACGATCGCGGGCATAGGGCTTTTCGGTGAGCACGGGCTTGCCCGCCTCCACGGCGGCCAGGTTCCACGGAGCGTGCAGCGCGTTCGCCAGCGGGTTGTAGATGACGTCGACCCCCGGGTCGCTGATCACGTCCTGATAGGACGCCAGCACCCGCTCCACACCGTACTTGTCGGCGAATGCCTGAGCGCGCAACGGGTCCCGTGCGGCCACGGCGACCAGACGATGTCCGAGCTCCTCGGCAGGGTCGACGATCGCCTTCTCGGCGATCCGCGACGCCCCGAGGATGCCGATCCGCAGGGTCACGCGGACACGCCCGACGCGGCACCCGTCAGGAAGGCCACACTGGCGAGCACATCGGCCAGTGGTCCTTCGCCGCCGGGTTCGCCGTCGAGAATGGTGTCCTGCTCCATCACATACCAGCCGTCGAAACCGCTTTCCTCCAACGCCTTCACGATGCCGGCGATGTCGACGTCACCTGCGCCCAGCGGCACGTACATGCCGGCCGCGACGGCCTCGGTGTAGGTGAGCTCACCGGCCTGCACCCTGGCGGCCAGCGCCGCGTCGACGTCCTTGAGGTGCGTGTGCCTGATCCGGTCGGGCACCTCGCGGGCCAGTTGGAGCGGATCGGTGCCGCCGATCAACAGGTGGCCGGTGTCCAGGCACAGCGGGATGCGCGAACCCGCGAGCACCCGATCCACCTCGGCCCTGTTCTCCACCATCGTGCCGACATGGGGGTGCAGCACGGCGACCAGACCACGCTGGGCGACGACGTCGGCGAGCCGATCGAGATTCGACAGCAGTGTCTCCCACTGCTTCTCGGACAGGGCCGGGCGCGCGTCATACCCGTCGGCGCCGGTGGCAGCGGCCAGCACCACCACGCCGGCGCCGGCCGCGACCAATGATTCCAGCGGGCCGGCGAGATCCTCGACCGGGTCGTGATTCTCGTCGAACAACACCACCGGCACGAATCCGCCGACACAACTCAACCCGTGCCCGTCGAGCGTCGCCACCAACTCGGAGGTGTCCGAGGGCAGGAACCCTTCGGGGCCGAGTTCGGTGGCGGTCAGGCCGGCCTGGCGCATCTCGGACAGCACGCGCTCCGGCGTGAGCTGGTGACCCCAGCCGGGTACCTCGCACACGCCCCACGAGATCGGCGCTCCTGCAATCTTCACTGCTGGACCTCCTTGATGCGCACCGGCGCACCTCGGCGCAGGGACTCGGTGGCGGCTTCGGCGATCCAGGCGACCTCGACCGCGTCGGCGACCGTCGCACCCCGAACCGGGCCGCCCTGGACGACCTTGACGAATTCCCCGAGCTCCGTGCGGAATGCCTCGGTGAAGCGGTCCATGAAGAAGTGGTGCGGCTGACCGGTCGGAAAGTCCGTGGCCGGATCGGCATTGCGCACCGGCGCGCCCTGGTCCCAGCCCGCGACGATGGTGTCGTCGAAGCCGTGCACCTCGAGCCGGCAGTCGTAACCGCGTCCGTTGTAGCGCGCCGCGGAGACCACGCCGAGCGCCCCGCCGTCGAAGCGCACCACGATCGCGGCGGTGTCGACGTCGCCGTACTCGGTGAACAGCGGGTCGCCCTGGACGCTGCCGGTGGCGTACACCTCGACGACCTCCTGCCCGGTCACCCAGCGGATCACGTCGAAATCGTGCACGGCGCAGTCGCGGAAGATCCCGCCGGACCCCTTGATGTAGTCCATCGGCGGGGGAGCCGGATCCATCGTCGTGCTGCGCACGGTGTGCAGCGCACCCAGTGATCCGCTGTCGACAGCCTCCTTGACGCCGGCGAACGCCGCGTCGAAGCGGCGCTGATAGCCGACCTGCACCGGGACGCCGGAACGCGCGATGATCTCGGCGACGCGCGCACTCTCGGCGGCGGTGGACGCGATCGGCTTCTCGCAGAAGGTCGGCAGACCCCGCTCGACGGCGGCCAGCGCCAGCTCGGCGTGGGCCGGTGTGGCTGCCGCGACGACGATGCCGTCGACGCCCGACGAGAGCAGGTGGTCCACCGAGTCTGCCGGCGTGGCACCGTATTTCGCGGCGACAGCAGCGACGACGTCGGGCCGTTCGTCGGTGACGACCAGGCCGGACACGTCCGGCAGGTTCGTCAGCGTGTCGGCATGGAACGCGCCGATGCGGCCGAGTCCGATCAGGCCGAGGGTGGTCATGGGTTTCTCCGTTCGTTTCGGTCGCGCAGTGCGACGTCGAGTTCTTCGTCGGTCAGGCCGTCGGCCAGCGCGCCCAGCACGATGTCGACCTGACTGGCCGGTGCCAGGCTGCCGATCGGCTGATCGCTGTCGAGGTTGGTGGGAAACGCATAGCCCTCCGCGGTGGCCACCACGACGTTCTCCAACTCCTGTGGGGACCGGCCGGCGGCGCGCATCGCCCGCAGGGCGGGATAGACCGCGCGCACCATCGCGGTGCGGTCCATCGCCTCCATGGCCCGTCCGAAGGGCGAACTGATCTGCATCAGGTTCGCGATCCGCTTGATCGCCGACTCTCCCGACGAGATGTTCGATCCCGCACCGTGATAGAGCGCCGGGCTGAAGAACACCGCGTCGCCCTTGCACAGCGGCAGCTGAACGTGATGCCGAGCGAAGTAGTCGATGAACTCGGGCCGATTGAAGGCGATATAGCCCCCGGCGAAGCGTTGCGAATGCGGCAGCAGCATCGTGGGCCCGCTCTCGACCGGCATATCGCAGTGCGCGACCGCGCCCTGCAGCGTCAGCGTCGGCGACGTGCGATGGATGTGGGCGGGGTAACCGAGCAGGTGCTCCTCGGGAACGAAGCCGAGGTGGTAGTCGCGGTGCGGCACCTGCGCCGTGCCGCCGGGGTTGACGACGTTGACCTGCGAGGTGACCTGGTAGCGCGGGCCCAGCCAGGCCTGGCACACGAGGGCGAGGGCGTCGTTGGCGTAGTACTCGGCGAAGACCCGGGGATCGTGCAGCGCCAGCTTCTGCGCGGCGTTCCAGATGCGGTCGTTGGCGCCGGGCTTGCCGAAGTGATCCCCGGCAGCCTGGCCCGCGGCCCGCTGCGCCTCGATGATCGCGAAGAACGCCTCACTGGCCCGGTCGGTGATGCCGGCGTCGAACGCCTCGGTGAACACCACGACGCCCGGCCCGTCCGCGAGCGCGCGGATCAACTCGGCCTGCAGGGCGCGCCGGTCGGGCACGCGGGCCATGCCCGGCGCCGAGTACACGAGCACGTTGCCGCGCACCTCGACCGCGTGCGGATAGTCGGCGAGGGCGGTGTCGCGTTCGACCTCGGCGCGGAAGTCCCGCAGGTCGAAGTCGGACTCGCCGAGCCACGGCGCCGACGCTGTGTGCAGTGGTGTCGCCATGGCCGTTAGTCTTGCTGTGATCAGAGTCGCAATCAACGGCAGAAATCCATCAAAAAAACCTCAGCGAGACGCGGCGAAAGGGGTGGCAGATGGCGCACCGCTACAAGGTCCGCGAGATCGCCCAGCAGAGCGGGCTCAGCGAGGCCACGGTGGACCGGGTGCTCAACAACCGCCCCGGAGTGCGGGAGACCACCATCGCCGAGGTCAACCAGGCGATCGCCGACCTCGACAAACAGCGCACACAACTGCGGCTCAACGGCCGCCGCTACCTCGTCGACGTGGTGATGCAGACGCCGCAACGGTTCTCCGACGCGTTCCGGGCGGCCGTCGAGGCCGAGCTCCCGGCGTTCGCGCCCGCCATGGTGCGGGCCCGCTTCCATCTGTGGGAGTCGGGCTCGGTGCCCGAGATGGTCGATGCGCTGAGCAGGATCCGCGGTAGTCACGGCGTCGTGCTCAAGGCGCAGGACGAACCCGAGGTCGCCGAGGCGGTGGACCGCCTGGTCGCAGGGGGAGTCCCGGTGGTGACCTACGCGACCGACGTCCCGTCGAGCGCACGCTGCGCCTACGTCGGGATCGACAACCACGGAGCCGGCGTGACCGCCGCCTACCTGGTGAACCAGTGGCTCGGCGATGCCCCCTCCGACGTGCTGATCACATTGAGCCGCACGGTGTTCCGCGGTGAGGGCGAGCGTGAGGTCGGATTCAGGAGCGGTCTGCGCGGATCGGGCCGGGCGATCGTCGAGGTGAGCGACAGTGACGGCATCGACGCGGCGAACGAACGGCTCGTCCTGGAGGCGCTCGAGCGCAATCCGGGCATCGGGGCGGTCTACTCGCCGGGTGGCGGCAACACCGCGACCGTGGCGGCGTTCGAGCGGCTGGGCCGGAGATGTCACGTTTTCGTCGCCCACGACCTGGACGCCGACAACCGGCGGCTGCTCCGCGACGGCCGCATCTCGGTCGTGCTGCACAACGACCTGCGCGCCGATGCCAGATCGGCGATCCGGTCCCTCCTGCAGTGGCACGGCGCGCTGCCCGCCGAGCCCGTCCGGCCCGCACCCATCCAGGTCGTGACGCCCTACAACCTCCCTGTCTGACGCGCAGGAATCGGAGAAAGCGGGTAATCCCGGATACCATTTCGCCCCACGGTGTCGAGAACGCGCCGATGAAGACCCGGGAGATCGATCGGTGCCGCGAGAACTCGTCAACGGTGTGACCGTGCTGGGCAATTTGGCGATCGACGTCATCAACGGCGCGGCCAAGAGCCCGGGCGGCTGCGCGTCGTTCGCCGGGGTGGCGCTGCAAGCCTCCGGTTGTCCCGGCCGGATCGTCGCCCTCGGCGCCGAACAGGACCACGAGCTCTTCGACGCGCTGCTCGACCGGTTCGGTGATCTCGTCCGGGTCCTGCCCGCGGACCGCACGAGCGCATTCCGTCTCGACTACGACGACGTCGACCACCGCCACATGTCGGTCGACGCGATCGGCCCGGTCTGGGGTGCGGCCGAGATCGCGGCCGCGGACCCCGACACCACCTGGGTGCACCTCGCACCGCTGCTGCGCACCGACTTCCCGGCCGAGACGCTGGCGCTGCTGTCCGCCCGTGGACACCGCGTCGTCTACGACGGGCAGGGGCTGGTGCGGGCCGATCGCCTGGGACCGCTACTCGAGGACCGTCACTTCCCGCCCGACCTGCTCACTCACCTCGATGTCCTGAAGCTGGCCGAAGACGAAGCGGTGGTGGTGGCCGACGGCCCCTTCGACGCCGCAGCGGCCGAGCGGCTCGGGGTGCCCGAGATCGTGGTGACGTACGGCTCCGAGGGCTGTGACATCTACACCGACGGCGACGTCGATCGCGTTCCCGCGGCGTGGCGGGTGCTCGACGTGCAGACCACAGGCGCCGGGGACATGTTCACCGCGTGCTACGCGGCCCACCGCGCCATGGGTGATGTTCCCCGCCGGGCCGCCGAGCAGGCCAGCGAGCTCGTCGCCAAAGAGCTCGAGAAGCGCCGCCGGGTCAAGTCGGTGTCTCTCGGCTGAGCGGCTCCCGCGGCGCCGGCTGAGGCGGAACTCAGTGCTAGCTGTCAGCTACTGACCGGTAACCAGAGTCTTAGAAAATCGCGGCGCGGAAAACGTGACGAAAACCACAAAGATGTCTCATGCCGCGCGCCGGCACGCGCTTGAACTGGGCTGTTCGCGGATCTTTACTTGGTGGTTGCCAGCGCCTCGCGTGCAGGGCAACCTAAGAGAAGTGCAATAATCGGTACTGCTAGTGACAGGAAAATCGAGTTGGCAGACAACTCGGTTGGAGCGCCGTGACCTCGCAGCCTTGTCTCGCGACGCACCGGAGCCGCTCAACCAGACGTGAAAGGCAGGGTCGTGGGTCAAAACGGCAGTGACGCCGCTACCGGCGCCGCCCCTCGGCAGAAGCTCGAAAAGGTCGTCATCCGTTTCGCCGGCGACTCCGGCGACGGCATGCAGCTCACCGGCGACCGGTTCACCTCCGAGGCCGCGCTGTTCGGCAACGACCTTGCGACGCAACCGAATTACCCCGCCGAGATCCGCGCGCCCCAGGGCACCCTGCCGGGCGTCTCGTCGTTCCAGATCCAGATCGCCGATTACGACATCCTCACCGCGGGCGACCGCCCCGACGTGCTCGTCGCGATGAACCCCGCCGCGCTGAAGGCCAACGTCTCCGATCTGCCCCGCGGCGGGCTGATCATCGCCAACTCCGACGAGTTCACCAAGCGCAACCTCGCCAAGGTGGGGTACGACGCCAACCCGCTGGAGTCCGACGAGTTGTCCGACTACGTCGTGCAGGCCGTCGCGATGACCACGCTGACCCTCGGTGCGGTCGAGTCGATCGGGGCCAGCAAGAAGGACGGCCAGCGCGCGAAGAACATGTTCGCCCTCGGGCTTCTGTCGTGGATGTACGGCCGCGAACTGGAGCACAGCGAGGCGTTCATCCGCGAGAAGTTCGCGCGCAAGCCCGATGTCGCCGAGGCCAACGTGCTGGCGCTCAAGGCCGGCTGGAACTACGGCGAGACCACCGAGGCGTTCGGCACCACCTACGAGGTGGCGCCGGCCAAGCTCAAGAGCGGTGAATACCGCCAGATCTCGGGCAACACCGCACTCGCCTACGGCATCGTGACCGCCGGTCAGCTGGCTGACCTGCAGGTCGTGCTCGGCACCTACCCGATCACCCCGGCGTCGGACATCCTCCACGAGCTGTCCAAACACAAGAACTTCAACGTGATGACCTTCCAGGCCGAGGACGAGATCGCCGGCATCGGCGCCGCGATCGGCGCGTCCTACGGCGGCGCCATCGGCGTCACCAGCACGTCGGGACCGGGCATCTCGCTGAAGTCGGAGGCCATCGGCCTGGCCGTGATGACCGAGCTGCCGCTGATCGTCATCGACGTCCAGCGCGGCGGCCCGTCGACCGGTCTGCCCACCAAGACCGAGCAGGCCGACCTGCTGCAGGCGATGTTCGGTCGCAACGGCGAATCACCGGTGGCCGTGCTGGCCCCCCGCTCCCCGTCGGACTGCTTCGACGTCGCGGTGGAGGCGGTGCGGATCGCGATCAACTACCACACGCCGGTGATGATCCTGTCCGACGGCGCGATCGCCAACGGCTCGGAGCCGTGGCGCATCCCCGACATCACCGACACGTCCGCGTACCCGCCCATCGAGCACACCTTCGCCAAGGAAGGCGAACCGTTCCAGCCCTACGCCCGTGACCCCGAGACGCTGGCCCGCCAGTTCGCGGTGCCCGGCACCCCGGGGCTCGCGCACCGCATCGGCGGACTCGAGTCGGCCAACGGCTCCGGCAACATCTCCTACGAGCCCAAGAACCACGACCTGATGGTGCGGCTGCGGCAGGAGAAGATCGCGGGCATCGACGTCGCCGATCTCGAGGTCGACGACCCCAGCGGCGAGGCGGACCTGCTGATGCTGGGCTGGGGCAGCAGCTACGGCCCGATCGGTGAGGCCTGCCGGCGCGCCCGGCGCAAGGGCATCAAGGTCGCCCACGCCCAGCTGCGCCACCTGAATCCCTTCCCGGCCAACCTCGGTGACGTGCTCGCCGGGTACTCGACGGTCGTCGTGCCGGAGATGAACCTCGGGCAGCTGGCGCTGCTGCTGCGCGGGCGCTACCTCGTCGACGTGCAGTCGGTGACGAAGGTGGAGGGGATGGCGTTCCTGGCCGACGAGGTCGAGGGCATCATCGACGCCGCGCTGGACGGGACGCTCGGCGACAAGGAAAACGAGAAAGCCAAGTTCGCGCGGCTGGCTGCGGCCACCGTCGAGACTGGAGTGAACGCATGACGGACGTGATAGGCAACGACCTCGGGCTGACGCCGCTGACCAAGACCAGCCTGGTGCCGACCACCGACGAGCCCCAGAAGGCCAAGGACTTCACCAGCGACCAGGAAGTGCGCTGGTGCCCGGGGTGCGGTGACTACGTCATCCTCAACACGATCCGCAATTTCCTGCCCGAGCTGGGACTGCGGCGGGAGAACATCGCGTTCGTCAGCGGCATCGGCTGCTCGAGCCGGTTCCCGTACTACCTGGAGACCTACGGTTTCCACTCCATCCACGGTCGCGCCCCGACCATCGCCACCGGACTCGCGCTGGCCCGCGAGGACCTGTCGGTCTGGGTGGTCACCGGTGACGGCGACGCGCTGTCGATCGGCGGCAACCACCTGATTCACGCGCTGCGCCGCAACGTCAACCTGACGATCCTGCTGTTCAACAACCGCATCTACGGCCTCACCAAGGGGCAGTACTCGCCGACCTCCGAGGTCGGCAAGGTCACCAAGTCGACGCCGATGGGCTCACTGGACTACCCCTTCAACCCGGTGTCGCTGGCCCTGGGCGCCGAGGCGACGTTCGTCGGGCGTGCACTCGATTCCGACCGCAAGGGCCTGTCGGAGGTGCTGCGCGGTGCCGCCGAGCACCGCGGCGCCGCACTGGTCGAGATCATGCAGGACTGCCCGATCTTCAACGACGGATCGTTCGACGCGCTGCGCAAGGAGGGCGCCGAGGAGCGACTGATCAACCTGCGCCATGGGGAGCCGATCACGTTCGGCGCGGACGCCGAGTACTGCGTGGTCAAGTCGGGTTACGGGCTGGAGGTCGCGAAGACCGCCGACGTGCCGGCCGACCAGATCGTCGTGCACGACGCGCACCTACAGGATCCCGCCTACGCGTTCGCGCTGTCGCGGCTCTCGGAGCAGAACCTCGACCACATGGTCATGGGAATCTTCCGTCAGGTGAGCAAGCCGACCTACGACGACGCGGCGCGTCAGCAGATCACCGCGGCCCGCGAGGCCAGGCCGCACGACACCGCCGCGCTGCAGGCGCTGCTGCGTGGCAAGGACACCTGGTCGGTCGACTGACGTTTCTCCGGCTCGGACGGCGCGCGCTGCACTAACGTCACGGCTGTGACGTCTTCGCTGCCGCTGGCCGCTGTCATCCTCGCCGGGGGCGCCTCCCGGCGCATGGGCCGGGACAAGGCCACCTTGCCGTTCGACGGCCCGGACGGGCCGACCACGCTGGTCGAGCGGGTGGTGTCGATCGTGCGGACCCGCTGCGAGCCGGTGTTCGTGATCGCCGCACCCGGTCAGGCGCTGCCCGAACTGCGGGCCACGGTGCTGCGCGACGAGGTGCGCGGCGTGGGGCCGCTGCTGGCCACCGGACGCGGACTTCGCGCGGCCGCCGACGCCGGTTTCTCTCACGCCTTCGTGTGCGCGGTCGACATGCCCGAACTGACCACCGACGTCATCGACATGCTGGCCGGGCCGGCGGAGCGGCTCGGAACCGACATCGTCTTGCCGTGGGACGGCCGGGACCACTATCTGGCCGGCATCTACCGCACCGCGCTGTGTCCGGTGGTCGACCAGCTGGTCTCCGCCGGTGCGCGCAGCATGCGCGCACTCGTCGACGCGGTCGACACCCAGCGGATCGTCATGCCCGAGCAGGTGGCGCTGACCAACGTCAACACCGAGGCGGATCTGGCGGCGATCGTCCCGCCGCGATTGCACTAGCAAATTCGAAGTAATTGCGTGCGGAATAAGTCTCGAATTCTACGAATTGCCGGCACTGAATTTCGACACCCTCCGGTGATCGACACGACCGTGAATTGTCGCACCGGCCGGTACGCGGCTGCGGATCTCGCGGGCCGCCCGTCGGGGTGGAAGCGTCTGCGCCGCAATGTCTCTGATGTTCATCCACGCCGAAAGGCCAGGTGAATAACACTTTTCCGCGCGCTGTACCAGGTGCTTCTATTCGTCACTCTGACCTATGACTGTGGCGGAACATTGTCACTCGGGCTGTCTGTCGGCCGCCGCCCGCCGCTTGGATTCGTAACATGTTCTCCCGCAACGCGATTCGGGCCATACGATGCAGGAAGAAACAGTCAGGGATCTCCATAATGGTTCACTCGCAGCGGATTTCGACTGTCTCCCAAGCGGATCACTCGAATCCGGCCCAGCGAAGTCGGTGCGCTGATGAAGTCCCGAGAAGTCCGAGAGAGGCCCCGAAAAGGGCTTTCGGCGCAGCGATGTCGGTGCGCGCCGGGTTCCGCCCGTGGCCCAGCTCACAAAATGATCGTGATTTGGCTCACCAAATTCAGCGGGTCGGCGGCGGCCGTCGATCCCGGGAAACCCCCGAATGACCTGCGCAGACACGGGCCAATTCGCGTTGTGATCGTTCCGTGATCTACCCGCGATCACGCCGACATCAAGATGACTTTGCCTAACCAGGTTTGTACGGTCCCAAACAGCTTCTTATGGAGCAAATAACTCAAAACCACGAACCAGCGTGTGTGTGGGGCCACGGGAGGCGCATCAGCCTCCGCCGGCCACCGGGTCGATCCCGGTGAGGTCGTCTCCGATCTCCCCAGTCGCACCCGACCGAGACGGTGCGACCCGACAAATCCCGCCTGCTTGCAGGCAGCACTGCCGTGTCTTCGCACGGCGACATCGGCGCGCGCTAGGCGAAAGGAATGAAGTTGAAGAACATCCGCACAACGTTTGGGCTGGCCACCATCGCCGGGGCGCTCACTGTGGCACCGATGATCCTGGGGGCTGGCACCGCGAATGCGGACAGCGTCAACTGGGATGCCGTCGCAGCGTGCGAGTCGGGCGGCAACTGGGCGATCAACACCGGCAACGGCTACTACGGGGGCCTGCAGTTCACGCAGAGCACCTGGACCGCCAACGGCGGCACGGGCTCGCCGCACAACGCCAGCCGCGAGGAGCAGATCCGCGTGGCCGAGAACGTGCTGCAGTCGCAGGGCATCGGTGCCTGGCCGGTGTGCGGTCGCCGCGGCTGACCACCCCATACCTGCATTCGAGGCGGTGCCGGCATCATGCCGGCACCGCCTCGTTGTTCTCAGAGGCCTCTTACACCAGATAAGTAACGACTAAAACTTTCATCGCTTCCGTAACAGGTGATGTTCGTCACCCGACAGACCGGACAGCCGCAGCGTGAGACAGCGTCACCGTCACATGCGGGCCTTGGGTCACAACGGTCGGGGAAGGACCGCAGAGATGAACGTTCAGAAGATGATCAGCAAGGGCCTGATGGCCGCCGGGATCGCCGGAGCGCTCGCCGTCGTGCCGATGGCGATGGACGGCTCCACCGCGACCGCCCACGCCGACTCGGTGAACTGGGACGCCATCGCCCAGTGCGAGTCGGGCGGCAACTGGTCGATCAACACCGGCAATGGCCATTACGGCGGCTTGCAGTTCAAGCAGGCCACCTGGTCGTCGAACGGTGGCAAAGGCAGCCCGGCGACGGCCTCGCGCGCCGAGCAGATCCGCGTCGCCGAGAACGTTCTGCAGACCCAAGGCCTCAAGGCCTGGCCCAAGTGCGGTGCCGCGGGCATGAGCGCCGCGCAGGTGTGGGGCAGCCCGACGCCGGCCGCGACCGCTCCAGGCGTCGTTCCGGCCACCGCCAAGGGATGCGCCAATCTACCGACCTCGGCGTTCGGCGGCTTCGTCGACCTGCGCAAGATGTGCACCGCGATCTTCACGCCCCGCGCCGCGCGCTGAGCCCCGCCTCAGCCGTCCGGCAGCACGAACGCCGACCTCGCCGCGATCGACGCGAGGTGACGGGTCACCACACGTTCCGGGATCAGCGCGCTGGCCCGGCTGGCCGCACCGCTGAGCACGGCCGGGCGCAGATTGACGATCCGGCCGATCGTCGCCGACTCCAGCACCAGGGTGCGCACCCGCCGCCGGCGGAAGGCGGCGAAGCGGGTGAACGCAGTCGCGGCATCAGGTGCCAGCGCGACGCACCGCGCCAGGATCGCGGCGTCCTCGATCCCCTGACAGCCGCCCTGCCCCAGATGCGGGCGCATCGGATGAGCGGCATCGCCCACGATCACCGCCGGCCCGCGCGACCAGTGCTCGGGCTGGGCCCGGTCGTAGAGATCATTGCGGATCAGGTTCTCCGGCGCCGTCGCGGCGATCAGCTGGGGGATCGGGTCCGCCCAGTCCGCGAGCTTGCCGGTGAGGTAGTTGTGCTCCCCACCGGGTGAGCGGCCGCCCTCCGGTGCCCGCTCGGTCGCGAACCAGTAGGTGTGGTCGGGTCCCAGCGGCACGTGGCCGACCTCCACCCCGGCACCGAACGTCTCGCCGGCCAACTCGGGATCGAGCCGGTGCTCGGCCACCCCGCGCCACGCCGTGTAGCCGACATAGCGGCTCGTCAGCGGACCGTTGAGGATGGACGCGACGAGGGAGTTGACGCCGTCGGCCCCGATCACCGCGTCGGCCTCACGCACCACGCCGTCTGAGAGGGCGACCCGCACCGACGACTGACCGATGGTCACCGCCGCCGCCGTCGACCCGGTCTGCACGGCGCCCGGCGGGAGCGCGCCGCGCAGGATGTCGGTCAACACCGAGCGGCGCACCACCACCAACGGTTCGCCCAACGCGGTCACGATGCGCTGCGGCGACGGCCGCCGCAGCCACCTGCCGCTGCGCCAGCGGATCGCGCCTGCGGTCACCCTGCCGCCCGCCTCCCGCACCGCGTCACCCAGGCCGATCTCGTCCAGAGCGGCCAGCGCGTTCGGCCAGATGCTGATCCCCATGCCCGAGCTCAGGTCGGTGCGCTGCTCCAGAACGGTCACCTCGCGGTCGGCAGCGCGCAGCGCCACGGCGGCCGCCAGACCCGCGATGCCGGCGCCGACGACGATGATCTGCGCTGGCATGGGCTGACCATAACGGGTGGCTGTGTTACGAAGTGGGCATGGCCCCCGACCCGTCACCCGACACGCCCTTCGCCGATCTCGACAGCTTCCTGGCGCTGCCGCGGGTGTCGGGGCTGGCCGTCGCGCCCGACGGGTCGCGGGTGGTCACCACGGTCTCCGAACTCGACGACAAGCGCGCCGAATTCGTCAGCGCGCTCTGGGAACTCGACCCTGCCGGCCAGGCGCCGGCACGCCGGATCACCCACGGCGCCAAGGGGGAATCGTCACCGGCGTTCACCGCGGACGGCGATCTGCTGTTCCGCGCGGCCCGGCCCGGCGGTGACGACGACCCGCCGCCGTCGCTGTGGCTGCTGCCCGGCGCCGGGGGAGAAGCCGTCGAGGTCGCCGCGTTCCCCGGCGGCGTCGTCGGGGTCGTGCCGGCGCGCGCCGGCACGGTCACAGTCGTCGCCTCGTCACTGCTGCCGTCGGCCACTGGGATCGACGAGGACCGGCGGCTGCGCGAGATCCGCAAGCAGGGCAAGATCTCCGCCGTGCTGCACACGGGATACCCGGTGCGCCACTGGGACCACGACCTCGGTCCCGCTCAGACGCACCTGTTCACCGTCGACGGGCCCCGCGATCTCACCCCGGATCCCGGTGGGGCGCTGCGCGACGCCCACCTCGACGTCAGTCCCGATGGAACGTTCGTGGTGACGACGTGGCAGGTGCCGGCGCCGGGGGCCGCCGTGCGCTCCACCCTGGTCCGGGTCGACGTCGCGACGGGACAGCGGACGACCATCGTCGACGATCCCGGCGCCGATCTCGACTCCCCGGCGATCTCGCCGGACGGCACAGCGGTGGCCTTCACCCGTGAGACGTTCTCCACCCCGACGCAGGCGCCGCGAATCACCGTGTGGCTGGCGCGGTTCGGCGAATCACCGATCGAACTGACCGGTGACTGGGACCGCTGGCCGACCTCGGTGACGTGGACGCCCGACGGCGCGTCGCTGATCGTGACGGCCGACCAGTCCGGTCGCGGTCCGATCTTCCTCGTCGACCCGGCGTCGTCTCACGTGGGCACCCTCGTCGACGACGACTTCACCTACTCCGACGTACATCCCGGTGCCGACGGAACCCTGTTCGCGCTGCGTAGCTCCTACCGCACTCCGGCGCACCCGGTGCGGATCGACGCCGACGGCGCGGTGACGGTGCTGCCCTGCGTGCCGCTGCCCGAGCTGCCCGGAACGCTGACCGAACTGACCGCCGTCGCCGACGACGGGGTGCCGGTGCGATCTTGGCTGGCGCTGCCCCACGGGGAGCACCGCGCGCCCCTGCTGCTGTGGATCCACGGTGGCCCGCTGGCGAGCTGGAACGCCTGGCACTGGCGCTGGAATCCATGGCTGATGGTCGCGCACGGGTACGCGGTGCTGTTGCCCGACCCTGCTCTGTCCACCGGCTACGGCCAGGAGTTCATCCAACGTGGCTGGGGCGCATGGGGATTCGCGCCGTACACCGATCTGATGGCGGCGACCGACGCGGCGTGTGCACACCCGCGGATCGACGAGACCCGCACCGCGGCGATGGGCGGCTCATTCGGCGGCTACATGGCCAACTGGATTGCCGGGCACACCGACCGCTTCGCCGCGATCGTCACCCACGCCAGCCTGTGGGCGCTCGACCAGTTCGGATCCACCACCGACGGCGGCTACTGGTGGGCCAGGGAGATGACACCGGAGATGACGGCGGCCAACTCGCCGCACCGCTTCGTCGCCGAGATCGCCACCCCGATGCTGGTGATCCACGGCGACAAGGACTATCGCGTGCCGATCGGCGAGGCGCTGCGGCTGTGGTACGAACTGCTCAGCGCCTCGGCGCTGCCCGCCGCCGCAGACGGCAGCACCGAACACCGCTTCCTCTACTTCCCGACGGAGAACCACTGGGTGCTCAGCCCGTCGCACGCCAAGATCTGGTACCAGGTGGTGACCGCGTTCCTGGCCCGCCACGTGCTCGGGCAGGACATCGAGGCGCCGGAGACGCTCGGGTAGCGTCGGATTTCATGAGCGATCGCGAGTACGACATCGTCCTGTACGGCGCAACCGGGTTCGTCGGCGCGCTGACCGCCCAGTACCTCGCCACCGCGGCAGGGGACGCGCGGATCGCCCTGGCAGGCCGGTCCACGGAGCGGTTGCTCGCGGTGCGCGAGACTCTGCCCGCTGCCGCACAGTCCTGGGACCTGATCACCGCGGACGCCTCCGAACCCTCGTCGCTGGCCGCCATGGCGGCCAGCACCCGAGTCGTCATCACGACCGTCGGGCCGTACCTGCGGTACGGGCTTCCGCTGGTCGCGGCCTGCGCCGCCGCCGGCACCGACTACGCCGACCTGACCGGTGAGCCGCTGTTCGTCCGCAAGGCGATCGACCTGCACCACAAGCAGGCCGTCGACACCGGGGCCCGCATCGTGCACGCCTGCGGATTCGACTCCATCCCGTCGGACATGACGGTGTTCGCGCTGTACCGGCAGGCCGAACGGGACGGCGCCGGCGCGCTGGGCGACACCAACTACGTCGTGCGCAGCTTCGCCGGCGGGATGTCGGGCGGCACCATCGCCTCGATGACCGAGCTGGCGAGGGAGGCGGCCACCGATCCCGAGGCGCGCCGGCTGCTCAACGATCCCTACACGCTGTCCCCGGACCGGGGCGCCGAGCCCGAACTCGGCGGCCAGTCCGACGCCCGTTGGCGCCGCGGGCGCGAGATCGCCCCGGAACTCGACGGCTACTGGGTGGGCGCGTTCGCGATGGCGATCCCGAACTCGCGCATCGTCCGGCGCAGCAACGCGCTGCTGGACTACGCCTACGGCCGGCGGTTCTGCTACGCCGAGCAGATGAGCCTGGGCAAGTCGGTGCTCGCGCCGGTGGCCGCGGCGATGGCCACCGGCGGCAACGTGGCGGCCGTCGAGCTCGGCGGCCGGTTCCTCAACCGGGTGCCCCGCGGGGCCCTCGAGCGGATCCTGCCCAAGCCGGGCACCGGTCCGAGTGAGCAGACCCGCGAGAACGGGCACTACACCGTCGAGACGTACACCACGACGACGACCGGGGCGCGCTACGTCGCCCGGATGTCGCAGAAGGGCGACCCCGGATACAAGGCCACCTCGGTCCTGCTGGGGGAGAGCGGCCTGGCGCTGGCCCTCGACCGCGACGCGCTGCCCGACCTGCACGGCGTGCTGACACCCGCGGCCGCGATGGGCGATGCGCTGCTGGCCCGCTTCCCGGCCGCCGGGGTCTCGCTGGACGTCACCAAACTGGCCTGACCGAACGCGGGTCGATTGGCCCGGGCCGGGTCTACTGTGACGCTCATGAGCAGCCTCGATGACCTGTACAGCCAGATCCCGGTCCAGCAGATCGCCGGCAGACTGGGTGTCGACGAGAGCGAGGTCGACAGCGCCGTCAAGACGCTGGTTCCGGTCCTCGTCGGCGGCCTGCGGCACAACGCCGAAGACCCCGGCGCCGCCGACAGCATCGCCTCGGCGGCCAGTTCGCATGCCAGCAGCGGCCTGCTCGACGGGGGAGTCAGCGTCGATCAGGTCGACGAAGCCGACGGCTCCCGCGCGGTCGCGAAGATCTTCGGCGGCAACGACACCGGACAGGTGGCCTCCGCGCTGTCCGGCGGCGGAGCCGGCAACAGCGACCTGATTCAGAAACTGCTGCCGATCCTGGCGCCGATCGTGCTCGCCTACATCGGCAAGAGGCTCACCGGTGGTCAGGCCCAGCAGGTCCCCGGGCAGACCGGCAGCGGCGGCATCGGCGACGTCCTGGGCAGCATCCTCGGTGGGGGCACCGCACCCGGTGGCAACAACCCGCTCGGGAGCATCCTGGGCTCCGTGTTGGGCGGCGATAAGGCCGGCGGGCTGGGTGACATCCTCGGCGGGCTTCTGGGCGGGAAGAAGTAGCTCGCAGCGTCTTCCTAGAATGGCTCGGTGACCTCCCAGCCGCTCGCCCCCACCGGACCCTCCGGGCTCGATGCCCTGCCCAAGTCGTGGGACCCCGGGGCGGTCGAGAGTGATCTCTACGAAGGCTGGGTGAAGGCCGGCTATTTCACCGCCGACCCGGCCAGCGGGAAGCCGCCCTACTCGATCGTGCTGCCCCCGCCGAACGTGACCGGCAGCCTGCACATGGGTCACGCGCTGGACCACACGCTGATGGACGCGCTGACCCGCCGCAAGCGGATGCAGGGCTACGAGGTGCTGTGGCTGCCCGGTATGGACCACGCGGGTATCGCCACCCAGACGGTGGTGGAGAAGCAGCTCGCCGTCGACGGCAAGACCAAAGAGGACTTCGGCCGCGAGTTGTTCGTCGAGAAGGTGTGGGACTGGAAGCGCGAATCCGGCGGCACCATCGGCGGCCAGATGCGCCGCCTCGGTGACGGCGTCGACTGGAGCCGCGACCGGTTCACGATGGACGAGGGGCTCTCGCGTGCGGTCCGCACCATCTTCAAGCGGCTGTTCGACGCCGGGCTGATCTATCAGGCCGAGCGACTGGTGAACTGGTCCCCGGTGCTCGAGACCGCGATCTCCGACCTGGAGGTCAAGTACGAAGACATCGAAGGCGAACTGGTCTCGTTCCGGTACGGGTCGATGTCCGACGACGAGCCGCACCTGGTGGTGGCCACCACGCGTCTGGAGACGATGCTGGGCGACACCGCGATCGCCGTGCACCCCGACGACGACCGCTACCGCGACCTCGTGGGCACGACACTGCCCCACCCGTTCCTGGACCGTCAGATCATCGTGGTCGCCGACCACCACGTCGACCCCGAATTCGGCACGGGCGCAGTCAAAGTCACCCCGGCGCACGACCCGAACGACTTCGAGATCGGGCTGCGTCACCAGCTGCCGATGCCGTCGATGCTCGACACCAAGGGCCGGATCGCCGACACGGGAACGCGTTTCGACGGCATGGACCGTTTCGAAGCCCGCGTCGCGGTGCGTGAGGCGCTGGCCGAGCAGGGCCGCATCGTCGCCGAGAAGCGTCCCTATCTGCACAGCGTCGGGCACTCAGAGCGCAGTGGCGAACCGATCGAGCCGCGGCTGAGTCTGCAGTGGTGGGTGAAGGTCGAGTCGCTGGCCAAGGCCGCCGGCGACGCGGTCCGCAACGGCGACACCGTCATCCATCCGGCCAGCCTGGAGCCGCGGTGGTTCGCCTGGGTCGACAACATGCACGACTGGTGCATCTCCCGGCAGCTGTGGTGGGGCCACCGCATCCCGATCTGGCACGGCCCCGACGGTCAGACCGTCTGCGTCGGGCCCGACGAGACGCCGCCGGAGGGTTGGGAACAGGACAGCGACGTCCTCGACACGTGGTTCAGCTCGGCGCTGTGGCCGTTCTCCACGATGGGCTGGCCCGACCACACCCCCGAGTTGGAGAAGTTCTATCCGACCACCGTGCTGGTGACCGGTTACGACATCCTGTTCTTCTGGGTGGCCCGGATGATGATGTTCGGCACCTTCGTCGCCGACGACGCCGCGATCACCGGCAACGGAGCCCGTGGGCCGCAGGTCCCGTTCCGGAATGTGTTCCTGCACGGCCTGATCCGCGACGAGTTCGGCCGCAAGATGAGCAAGTCGCGGGGCAACGGCATCGATCCGCTGGACTGGGTGGAGACGTTCGGCGCCGATGCACTGCGGTTCACCCTCGCCCGCGGCGCCAGCCCGGGCGGCGACCTGGCGATCGGCGAGGACCACGCCCGCGCCTCGCGCAACTTCGCCACGAAACTGTTCAACGCCACCCGGTTCGCGTTGCTCAACGGCGCCAGCCCCGCGCCGCTGCCGCCGGCGCAGGCGCTGACCGACGCCGACCGGTGGATCCTCGGCCGCCTCGAAGAGGTTCGCGCCGAAGTGGATTCGGCATTGGACGGCTACGAGTTCAACCGGGCCTGCGAGGCGCTTTACCACTTCGCCTGGGACGAGTTCTGTGACTGGTACGTCGAACTCGCCAAAGTGCAACTCGGACAAGAGGAGCACACCGCTCACACATCTGCGGTCATGGCCTTGGTGCTCGACACCTTGCTCAAGCTGCTGCACCCGGTGATGCCGTTCGTCACCGAGGTGCTCTGGAAGACGCTCACCGGCGGGGAGTCGCTGGTGATCGCCGAATGGCCCACCGCCAGCGGCATTCCCGTCGACACGGCCGCGGCGCAACGGATCGCCGACATGCAGAAGCTGATCACCGAGGTGCGCCGGTTCCGCAGCGACCAGGGGCTGGCCGATCGGCAGAAGGTGCCGGCGCGGCTGTCGGGTATCGACGCCGCGGACCTGGACGCCCACGTGCCCGCGGTGACCGCGCTGGCCTGGCTCACCCCGCCGGCCGAGGGCTTCGCGGCCTCGGCGTCGGTGGAGGTCCGGCTCTCCGGCGGCACCGTGCTGGTCGAGGTCGACACGTCGGGCACCGTGGACGTCGCGGCCGAGCGGCGCCGGCTGGAGAAGGATCTGGCCGCCGCGCAGAAGGAGTTGTCGGGCACCTCGGCCAAGCTGGGCAACGATGCCTTCCTGGCCAAGGCCCCCGCCGAGGTCGTCGACAAGATCCGGGCGCGGCGCGATCTCGCCGCAGAGGAAGTGGAGCGGATCACGGCACGGCTGGCTGCCCTCAAGTGAGTTCCCCCGAACCGGCACCCGACGAGGTCGCAGCGCTTCTGCAGGTCGAGCACCTGCTCGACCAGCGCTGGCCGGAGACCAAGATCGAGCCCAGCACGGCCCGCATCGCGGCGCTGCTGGAACTGCTGGGCTCCCCGCAGCGGGGCTACCCGTCGATCCACATCGCCGGCACCAACGGCAAGACCTCGGTGGCGCGCATGGTCGATGCGCTGCTGACCGCGCTGCACCGCCGCACCGGCCGCACCACCAGCCCGCACCTGCAGTCCGCGGTCGAACGCATCTCGATCGACGGCAGACCCGTCAGCCCGGCCACCTACGTGAACACCTACCGGGAGGTCGAACCCTTCGTCGAGCTGGTCGACCGGCAGTCCGAGGCCGCCGGAGGCCCGCGCTGCAGCAAGTTCGAGGTGGTGACAGCGATGGCGTTCGCCGCCTTCGCCGACGCACCGATCGACGTCGCCGTCGTCGAGGTCGGCCTCGGCGGACGGTGGGACGCCACGAACGTGGTCAACGCACCCGTCGCCGTGATCACCCCGATCGGCATGGACCACACCGACTACCTCGGCGACACGATCGCCGAGATCGCCGGCGAGAAAGCCGGGATCATCACCCGGCAGGCCGACGACCTGGTGCCCACCGACACCGTCGCGGTGATCGCCCGCCAGGCTCCCGAGGCCATGGAGGTGCTGCTCGCGGCCGCGGTGCGCGCCGACGCGGCGGTCGCCCGTGAGGACTCCGAGTTCACGGTGCTGGGCCGCCAGGTCGCGATCGGCGGGCAGATGCTCGAGCTGCAGGGCCTCGGTGGGGTGTACTCCGACATCTTCCTTCCGCTGCACGGCGAGCATCAGGCCCACAACGCCGTGCTGGCGCTGGCCGCCGTCGAGGCGTTCTTCGGCGCCGGGGCGCAGCGCCAACTCGACGTCGACGCCGTGCGGGCCGGCTTCGCGGCTGTCACCTCGCCGGGCCGGCTGGAGCGGATGCGCAACGCGCCGACGGTGTTCATCGACGCCGCGCACAACCCGGCCGGCGCCGCGGCACTGGCGTCGGCGTTGACCGACGAGTTCGACTTCCGCTTCCTGGTCGGCGTCGTCTCGGTGATGGCGGACAAGGACACCGACGGCATCCTCGCCGCGCTGGAGCCGGTGTTCGATCAGATCGTGGTGACCACCAACGGCTCCCCTCGGGCGCTGGAGGTCGAGGCGCTGACGGTCAAGGCGGAGGAGATCTTCGGTCCCGAGCGCGTTGTCGCCGCGGCCACGCTGCCCGACGCGATCGAGACGGCCACCGCGCTGGTGGAGGAGTCGGGCGGTGACGTCGACGGCGCCGGCGGCATGAGCGGTGCCGGCATCGTCATCACCGGCTCGGTCGTCACCGCCGGCGTCGCGCGCACCCTGTTCGGCAAGGACCCGGCATGAGCACGCCCGCCGCACCGCCCGATCCGTGGAAGAGCTTTCGGGGTGTCATGGCCGGCACGCTGATCCTCGAAGCCATCGTCGTGCTGCTCGCGCTCCCGGTCATCGGCTCGGTCGGCGGAGGCCTGACGGCGGCGTCCACGGCGTATGTGGTCGGGGTGGCGGTGGTGCTGATCCTGATGGCGGGCGTGCAGCGCCGACCCTGGGCGATCTGGGCGAACGTGGGCGTGCAGCTGCTGCTGGTCGCCGGCTGGCTCATCTACCCGGGAGTCGGGTTCATCGGTCTGCTGTTCCTCGTCGTGTGGCTGCTCATCGCGTACCTGCGCGCCGAGGTGCTCCGCCGGCAGAAGCGCGGCCTTCTCCCGGGCCAGCAGCCCGATCCCGAGTAGTCGCCCGACTGTGCCAAGAGGTCGGGCTCCTCAACGCGGCTCGTCCCTCGCCGCTTGATCGTTGCCCGACTGTGCCAAGTGGTCGGGCTCCTCAACGCGGCTCGTCCCTCGCCGCTTGATCGTCGCCCGACTGTAGGCTGTCGGCCGTGTCTGAGCGAACCCTCGTCCTCGTCAAGCCCGACGGCGTGCAGCGCCGCCTCGTCGGGGAGATCATCAGCCGGATCGAAGCCAAGGGGCTGACCGTCGCCGCGCTGGAACTGAAGAACGTCGACGACGAGCTGGCGCGCGCCCACTACGCCGAGCACGACGGCAAACCGTTCTTCGGGTCGCTGCTGGAATTCATCACGTCCGGGCCCGTGGTCGCGGCCATCCTCGAGGGCCCGCGGGCGGTGGCGGCGTTCCGCCAGCTGGCCGGTGGCACCGATCCCGTGGAGAAGGCCGTCCCCGGCACGATCCGCGGTGACCTCGGCCTGGAGACGCAGTACAACCTGGTTCACGGATCCGACTCGGCCGAGTCGGCAGCGCGCGAGATCGAGCTCTGGTTCCCCGGCCGCTGAGCGGCGCGCCGACCCGCTGACGCCGCGTTTCGGGTCCACCCGCAGTGATGTGGGATACTGGGGCCGGGTGACCGGCCTGACAACCCGGGTTGGTCATCCGGATGAAGACTTCGACGACTGCGACCATCGTTACCCACGGTGTGGCGCCGACCGTCCAGCCATCATTCAGACCGGCACCGAGACCGATCCTCCGGGATCACTCGGAGCGAGACCAACAACAGTTCGGGAGTGACTGGCCCGGGCGCAATAGTCAAAAGCCCTCGCGTGGCCGCGTCAGCAACGACGCGCCCGGGGGCTTGAGGAGAATACGTGGCCGACAATGAGAATCTGCACGATCCCGCCCACGCTCTCCCGGAAGAGGCGCAGCAGACCGCTGGCTCGACCGGTGAGGCGGCGGCCGCACCGCCCGAACGGCTGAGGGTCCACTCCCTGGCGCGGGTGCTCGGCACCACCAGCAGGCGCATCATCGACGCGCTGGTCGAACTCGACGGCCGCACCCGCAGCGCGCACTCCACCATCGGCCGCGAAGAGGCCGACCGGGTGCGCGAGGCGCTGGCCGAACCGGCGCCGGAGGCCGCCGAGGCCCCCGAGGCCCCCGAGGCTGCAGCCCCCGAACCCGAGGTCGCTGTTCCCGCGGCTGACGGCGCCGACGTCGCCGAGGCCCCTGAGCCCGAAGCCGCGCCGGAAGTAGAGCCCGAGTCGCGGTTGATCCTGGAGACACCCGCCGCTGCAGAGGCCGAGCCCGCCGACTATCTGCCGCTGTTCGTCGCGCCGCAACCGGTGCGTCTCGACCAGGACACCGACGCCGGCGACGACAGCGATGACGACACCGACGACGACGAGGACGACACCGAGACGGACTCCGACGAGGAGCAGTCCGAACGTCCGTCGGCCAAGCGCCGTCGTCGTGGCCGTCGCGGCCGCGGTCGCGGGCGGGGCGAGCAGAACGGCGACGACGCCAACGCCGACGACGAGGACCAGTCCGCCGAGGCGGGCGAGACCTCCGAGAACGGTGAGGAGTCCGACGAGGACAATGCCGAGGACGACGGCAACGGCGGGGAGGGCGGCAACCGCCGCCGGCGCCGGCGGCGGCGCCGCAAGTCCGGCTCGGGCGACGACGGCGACGCGTCGCCCGACGATCCGCCCAACACCGTCGTGCACGAACGTGAACCCCGGCAGTCGGGCAAGGGCAACAAGGGCTCCAGCGACTCCGAGATCCAGGGCATCAGCGGCTCGACCCGGCTCGAGGCCAAGCGCCAGCGCCGTAGGGACGGTCGCGACGCCGGCCGTCGCCGGCCGCCGATCCTCAGCGAGGCCGAGTTCCTCGCCCGGCGCGAGGCCGTCGAACGCACCATGGTGGTTCGCGACAAGGTCCGCACCGAGCCCCCGCACGAAGGCGCCCGCTACACGCAGATCGCGGTGCTCGAGGACGGTGTGGTCGTCGAACACTTCGTGACGTCGGCAGCGTCGGCTTCGCTGGTGGGCAACATCTATCTCGGCATCGTGCAGAACGTGCTGCCCTCGATGGAGGCCGCGTTCGTCGACATCGGCCGCGGCCGCAACGGTGTGCTCTACGCCGGTGAGGTGAACTGGGAGGCCGCCGGCCTCGGCGGCGCCCAGCGCAAGATCGAGCAGGCCCTCAAGCCCGGCGACTACGTCGTCGTGCAGGTCAGCAAGGACCCGGTCGGACACAAGGGCGCCCGCCTCACCACCCAGGTGTCGCTGGCGGGCCGCTACCTGGTGTACGTGCCCGGCGCGTCGTCGACGGGCATCAGCCGCAAGCTGCCCGACACCGAGCGGCAGCGCCTGAAGGAGATCCTGCGCGAGGTCGTTCCCTCCGACGCGGGCGTGATCATCCGCACGGCGTCCGAGGGCGTCAAGGAAGACGACATCCGCAGCGACGTCGAGCGCCTCCAGGGTCGGTGGAACGAGATCGAGGCCAAGGCCGCCGAGATCACCGCCAAGAAGGCCGGCGCCGCGGTGGCCCTCTACGAAGAGCCCGATGTGCTGGTCAAGGTGATCCGCGACCTGTTCAACGAGGACTTCTCCGGCCTCATCGTGTCGGGCGACGACGCGTGGAACACCATCAACGACTACGTGACCGCGGTGGCGCCCGAACTGCTGCCGCGGATGACGAAATACGAGCCCTCCGGCTCCGACGGGCCCGATGTGTTCGCCGTGCACCGCATCGACGAGCAACTGGCCAAGGCGCTGGACCGCAAGGTGTGGCTGCCGTCGGGCGGCACCCTGGTGATCGACCGCACCGAGGCCATGACCGTCGTCGACGTCAACACCGGCAAGTTCACCGGCTCGGGCGGCAACCTCGAACAGACGGTCACCCGCAACAACCTCGAGGCCGCCGAGGAGATCGTGCGCCAACTGCGGCTGCGCGACATCGGCGGCATCGTGGTGATCGACTTCATCGACATGGTGCTGGAGTCCAACCGCGACCTGGTGCTGCGCCGGCTGACCGAGGCGCTGGCCCGGGACCGCACCCGCCACCAGGTCTCCGAGGTGACGTCGCTGGGTCTGGTGCAGTTGACGCGCAAGAAGTTGGGCACCGGGCTCATCGAGGCATTCTCGACGTCGTGCACGCACTGCGGGGGCCGCGGCATCGTCCTGCACGGTGACCCGGTGGACTCCGCATCCGGCAACGGGCGCAAGTCCGAGCCGGGCAGCAACGGCGGCGGCGGCGGTGGCGGTGGCCGCCGCGGCAAGCGTGGCAAGCGCGGCGGCGCACGCGAGCAGGAGGTGCAGGTGGCCAAGGTGCCGGCGCACCTGCCCGGCGAGCATCCGATGTTCAAGGCGATGGCCGCGGCCAACGGCAAGCACGAGGACGATGGCGACGAGCACGACGAGGAGTCGACCGACGTCGTCGACGAGACCGTCGAGCTGGAGCCGAGTACCGTGCGCCGGGGAATCGCCGACGACGACGAGGACGCCGACGACGAGTTCGACGACTCGGAGGACGACGACGACTCGGACGACGAGGACGAGGACGACGAGGACTCTGAGGAGATCGATCTCGACTCCGACGACGAGGACGACGACATCGACGACGACATCGAGGTCATCGACGACTCCGAGGACGCGGACGACGACGATTCGGACGAGGACGACGACTCGGACGAGGACGACGATGACGAGGATGAGGACGACGACGAGGACGACTCCGACGAGGACGACTCGGACGACGAGCCTGCGCCCGTCGTCGCCGCTCCGGTCCGCCAGCGCCGGCGGGCCGCGGCACGACCTGCCGGTCCACCCAGCCAGGACTGAGCGGTTTGACCCTCTCCCCGCTGGTCACGTACCCTTGACCAGTTGTCTCCAGGGCCTGCCCACGGCGGGCCCGGGGCAGGGACGGCAGATCCCGCACCCAGAACCGCACGCACACCCTCGGGTGATGCGCGCCCGCACGCGAAGTAGAGGATGACCAACGATGGCAGCGCAAACAGCCACGTACGCGATCGTCAAGACCGGTGGCAAGCAGTACAAGGTCGCCGCCGGTGACATCGTCAAGGTGGAGAAGCTCGACGTCGAGCCCGGCGGCACCGTGTCGCTGCCCGTCGCACTGGTCGTCGACGGCGCCAACGTGACCACCGACGCCAAGGCGTTGGAGAAGGTCGCGGTCACCGGTGAGGTGCTCGAGCACACCAAGGGCCCGAAGATCCGCATCCACAAGTTCAAGAACAAGACCGGCTATCACAAGCGCCAGGGGCACCGTCAGCAGCTGACGGTTCTCAAGGTCACCGGCATCAAGTAGGGACGGGAGCGACAGACATGGCACACAAGAAGGGCGCTTCCAGCTCACGCAACGGGCGCGACTCCGCAGCCCAGCGGCTCGGCGTGAAGCGATTCGGCGGTCAGGTCGTCAAGGCCGGCGAGATCCTGGTGCGGCAGCGCGGCACCCACTTCCATCCCGGTGTGAACGTCGGCCGTGGCGGCGACGACACGCTGTTCGCGACCGCCCCCGGCGCTGTCGAATTCGGCACCAAGCGTGGCCGCAAGTTCGTCAACGTCGTGCGCGTCGTCCGCACCGACGCCTGACTTCTTTCTCCATCGTCGAGATCGACGTTCCGGTGCCGTGCACTCGCACGATCGCGCCCACACGTCGGTTTCGGCTGAGAGAGGAGGATTCCGATGACCCGGTTCATCGACCGCGTCGTCATCCACGCGCGCGCGGGTAACGGCGGCAACGGCTGCGCTTCGGTGCACCGCGAGAAGTTCAAGCCTCTCGGTGGTCCCGACGGCGGCAACGGCGGTCGCGGCGGCAGCATCGTCTTCGTCGTCGACCCGCAGGTGCACACGCTCCTCGACTTCCACTTCCACCCGCACGTGGTGGCGCCCTCGGGCAAGCAGGGTGCCGGCAGCAACCGGGACGGCGCTGCGGGCGTCGATCTCGAGGTCAAGGTTCCCGACGGCACCGTGGTGCTCGACGAACAGGGCCGTCTGCTGGCCGATCTGGTGGGGGCGGGCACCCGCTTCGAAGCCGCCGCCGGCGGTCGCGGCGGCCTCGGCAACGCCGCGCTGGCCTCCCGCGCGCGCAAGGCCCCAGGCTTCGCGCTGCTCGGCGAGAAGGGCGAGGTCCGCGATCTCACGCTCGAACTGAAGACGGTCGCCGACGTGGGCCTGGTCGGCTTCCCGTCGGCGGGCAAGTCGTCGTTGGTGTCGGCGATCTCGGCGGCCAAGCCGAAGATCGCGGACTACCCGTTCACGACGCTGGCTCCGAACCTCGGCGTGGTCTCGGCCGGCGATCACACGTTCACCGTCGCCGACGTGCCCGGTCTCATTCCCGGCGCCTCGGAGGGCCGTGGCCTGGGCCTGGACTTCCTGCGCCACATCGAGCGCTGCGCGGTGCTTGTGCACGTCGTCGACTGCGCCACCCTCGAACCCGGCCGCGACCCGGTCTCCGACATCGAGGCGCTGGAGGCCGAGATCGCGGCCTACACCCCGACCCTGCAGGGCGACACCACGCTCGGTGACCTCGCGGAGCGTCCGCGCGCGGTGGTGCTCAACAAGATCGACGTGCCCGACGCCCGGGAACTGGCGGAATTCGTCCGCGAGGAGATCGATCGCCGGTTCGGCTGGCCCGTGTTCGAGGTCTCCACGGTCACCCGAGAAGGGCTGCGGCCGTTGACGTTCGCGCTCTGGGACATGGTGGCGGCCTACCGTGCCGCGCAACCCGAGGTGGTGCCGCGCCGGCCGGTCATCCGGCCCGTGCCCGTCGACGAGACGGCGTTCTCCGTGGAGCCCGACGGCGAGGGCGGCTTCGTCGTGCGCGGTACCCGCCCGCAGCGCTGGGTCGCGCAGACGAACTTCGACAACGACGAAGCGGTCGGATATCTCGGTGACCGGTTGGCCCGGCTCGGCGTCGAGGACGAACTGCTCAAGCTCGGCGCGAAGCCCGGGTGCGCGGTGACGATCGGCGACATGACATTCGATTGGGAGCCGCAGACTCCGGCCGGGGTCGACGTTCACCTGTCGGGCCGCGGCACCGACATCCGCCTCGAGCAGAGCGAACGGGTGTCGGCCGACGAGCGTAAGGCGGCACGGAAGGCGCGCCGGGAAAGTCACGACGAATGAGCCGGCACCGGGACGCGATCCGTACCGCGCGCTCCGTGGTCGTCAAGATCGGTACCACCGCACTGACCACTCCGACAGGCGAATTCGACCGCAGCCGTCTGGAACACCTCGCCGACGCGATCGAAGCGCGGATGAAGTCGGGCTCGGATGTGGTGATCGTGTCATCCGGAGCGATCGCCGCAGGAATCGAACCGCTGCGGCTGACCCGCCGGCCCACCGATCTGGCGACCAAGCAGGCCGCCGCCAGCGTGGGGCAGGTGGCGCTGGTGAACTCGTGGAGTGCGGCGTTCGGACGTTATGAGCGCACCGTCGGGCAGGTGCTGCTGACCGCGCACGACATCTCGATGCGCGTGCAGCACACCAATGCCCAGCGCACCCTCGACCGGCTGCGGGCGCTGCACGCGGTGGCGATCGTCAACGAGAACGACACGGTGGCCACCAACGAGATCCGCTTCGGTGACAACGACCGGCTTTCGGCGCTGGTCGCGCACCTCGTCGGCGCCGATGCGCTGATCCTGCTCTCCGACGTGGACGGTCTCTACGACAGCGATCCACGAAAAGGCAACGCACGCTACATCTCCGAGGTCGCCGGGCCAGACGATCTGGAGGGGGTGACCGCGGGCCGGGGTAGTCACCTGGGCACCGGCGGCATGGTCTCCAAACTGTCCTCGGCGCTGCTGGCCGCCGACGCGGGGGTGCCGGTGCTGCTGGCCGCGGCCTCCGACGCTGCCGCGGCGCTGGACGGCGCGTCGGTGGGTACCGTGTTCGCGCCGCGTGCCGAGCGGATGTCGGCGCGCCGGTTCTGGGTGCGCTACGCCGCCGAAGCGGTCGGAGCGTTGACCCTGGACGATGGTGCGGTGAAAGCGGTTGTCAAGCAACGGCGTTCACTGCTGCCGGCAGGTATCACGGCGGTGTCGGGCCGGTTCTACGGCGGCGACGTCGTCGAATTGCGAACCCAGGATTCGACCATGGTCGCCCGCGGCGTGGTCGCCTACGACGCCGCGGAACTGGCGACGATGCTGGGCCGGTCGACATCGGACCTGCCCGCCGAGATGCGCCGGCCCGCGGTGCATGCGGACGACCTCGTCGCGGTCTAGCCGGATCAGCAGGCGTCCAGCCTTTTTCGACCTAGTTGATCGAGGGTGGGCGCTGGGGGTCGAACGGTTCGTACCACCACCAGTGGGCGCGTTCGCCGGTGGGTCCGCGGCAGGGCGCGACCTCCGGTGGTGCGGT
>NZ_JYNX01000090.1 GCF_001044255.1 Mycolicibacterium chubuense | reverse complement strand
CACGCCGCCGGGTCCGCCCGGGATGGCGCCCGCGGCACCGCCCGGTCCGGCCACGCCATAGCCCGGCGCGGGTGGCGGCACGTATCCCGGCGCGTAGCCGGCCGGCGGTGGCGGCGGAGGCGGCGCCCAGTAGCCGGGTGCCGGAGGCGGCGGGGGCGGAGGTGCGGCACAGCCGGTGCCGTAGGGATCGACGCAGCCGGCCGGACCACCTGCGGCGGCGAGCGGAGCCAGAGCGAGTGCCGCCGCCGCGGTGGCGGCGGCGACGACGGGAGGAAGCGTCCAGTGTTTCTGCAGCATGACCGGACCTCTACCCCGCTTCGCGTGACCCAAACCACACCGGGCCCTTGGGCACGGACTTAAGCCTCTAGTCACCTGCGGGCGCGGGGCCGACGATGACACCGGCGTACGAAGCTGCGCGCGCCCTGCACCGAGGAGGTCAGCCGATGCCCCCGAGCACCGCTGTTCATGAGCCGGACATCGACGCCCGCCGCACCGCCGAGATCGACGCGGTGGTGGCCACCGCGGCGGCCGCCGCCACCGAGTTCCGCGCCCTCGACCAGGAGCAGGTCGACCGGATCGTCGAGGCGATGGTCCGCGCGGGGGTGCGGGCGGCGGCCGAACTCGCCGGCGTGGCGATCGAGGAGACCGGCTTCGGCGTCTTCGAAGACAAGGTGGTCAAGAACTACGTCGCCACCGAGTTCCTCCACGACTACCTGCGCGACAAGAAGTCGGTCGGGGTCATCGACACCGACGTCGAGCACAACATCGTCCACGTCGCCGAACCGATCGGGGTGGTGCTGGCCATCACGCCGGTCACCAACCCCACGTCGACGGTGCTCTTCAAAGCCATTGTCGCGGCGAAAACGCGCAACGCCATCGTGTTTCGACCCTCACCGTATGCGGTCAGGTCTTGTCAACGCAGCGTGGAGATCCTGCGGGCGGCCGCCGAGGCGGCGGGTATGCCCGCCGGGGCGCTGCAGGTGATCCCCGACGAGGCCCACGAGATCACCCACTACCTGTTCCGGCACCCGGCGGTCGATTTCATCTGGGTGACGGGCGGACCGAAGATCGTGGCGCTGGCGAGCGCGTCGGGCAAGCCGGGACTGTGCGTCGGGCCGGGCAACGCGCCCATCTACATCCACAAGACCGCCGACCTCAAGGGCGCGGTGGTCGACATCCTGATCTCCAAGACGTTCGACTCGTCGGTGATCTGCCCCGCCGAGCAGACCTGCGTGATCGACGACGAGATCTACGACGCCATGATCGCCGAGTTCGAGCGGATGGGCGCCCGGCTGCTCACCGACGACGAGGCCGCGGCGATCACCCGGTTCGCGTTCGGCTGCGGTGACAAGATCTCACTCGATGCCCTGGGCCAGAAGGCACCGGAACTCGCTGCGCGAGCCGGCTTCTCGGTGCCACCGACGGTCAAGGTGTTGCTCGCCGCGCTGCCTGCGGATCTCGACGAGCTGGCCGCGCACCCGCTGGTCGCCGAGAAGCTGATGCCGGTGCTCGGGGTGGTCCGGGCCCGCGACGTCCGCCACGCGATCGACGTCGCCGTGCTGGTCACCGAGCACGGCGGGCTGGGGCACACCTCGGCGGTGTACGCCCACGACCAGGCCGTGGTCGACGCATACAGCGCGGCGGTGCGCACCGGACGCATCCTCGTCAACGCACCGACCGCCGTCGGCGCACTCGGCGGTGTCTACAACAATCTGACGCCGACGTTCTCGCTGGGCTGCGGAACCTGGGGCGGGTCGAGTACCACGGAGAACGTCAACTACCGCCAGCTGCTGAACATCAAAACCGTTGCGCAGCGGCGCCCCCCGCCGCAGTGGTTCCGCGTCCCCGCCAACACCTACTTCAACGCGGGCGCGCTGGAGAATCTGCGCGACCTCGACTGCGCGACCGTCGTGGTGATCACCGACGCGCTGACCGATGGGCGCGGAGTGGTGGATCTGGTGCGCGGCAAGCTGCGGGCCCGGCACGTGCAGGTCTTCAGCGAGGTGACGCCGGAGCCGGACGAGGAGACGATCCGCCGCGGTGTCGAGCTGCTGCAGCGCGTGCAGCCCGACGCTCTGATCGCCGTGGGCGGCGGGTCGGTGCTGGACGCGGGCAAGGCGATGCGGTTGTTCTACGAACACCCCGAGAAGTCGCTCGACGAGCTCACCATGCCGTTCCTCGATCCCCGTAAACGGGTGGCCGACTATCCGACCGATCGGCACCGGCTCCACCTGGTCGCGGTCCCGACGACGTCGGGAACCGGATCGGAGGTGTCTCCGGCGGCGGTGCTGACCGTGCGCGGCAAGAAGGAGACCCTGGTCGACTACAGCCTGGTGCCCGACCTCGCCATCGTCGACCCGGTGCTGACGTCGTCGATGCCGCCCACGCTGACCGCGGACACCGGCATCGACGCGCTCACCCACGCGCTGGAGGCGGCCGTGTCGATCTTCGCGTCGCCCTACACCGACGCGTTGTGCGCACAGGCGGCGCGACTGATCTTCGACGCGCTGCCGCGGGCCTACCGCGATCCCGACGACCTCGAGGCGCGCACTGACATGTCGAATGCGGCGACGCTGGCCGGGCTGGCCTTCTCGAACGCGTTCGTCGGGACCAATCACGCGCTGGCCCACGCCGTCGGCGCGCGGTTCGGTATCGCCCACGGCCGCGCGAACGCCGTCTTCCTGCCGCATGTACTGCGCTACAACGCCGAACTGCCGAGCAAGTTCATGCCCGCGCCCGGATACTCGGCGTACATCGCGCCCGACAAATACGCCCAGATCGGCCGGCTCATCTTCGGTGGACACGAACCCGAAGACAGCCGGGCCCGGCTGCTCGCGGGGGTCGAGGAGCTGCTGAGCCGGGTCCAGATGCCGCGCTCTCTGAAGATGGCCGGTGTCGACGAGGACGAATTTCTCGCCGCCCTGCCGACATTGGCGATGACGGCGTTCGAGGATCTGAGCAACCGGACCAACCCGCGGATGCCGCTGGTCAGTGAGATCACCGAACTGCTCCGGCGCGGGTACTACGGGTCCGATCAGCCGTAGGGGCGCTAGGAGTGCTCCTCGATGTACTCGTCGGCGTCCTTGTCGGAGGTGTCGATGCCCGTGACGGACTCACGCTCGGCGTAGAACTGCAGCCACTTCGCGCCCAGCTCGTGGCGTAAGTCGTGGGTGGCGCTCTTGATGAAGTCCGGCATCGCCTCGCGCTCCTCCTCGTCGAGGTGCGAACCGTTCTCCTTGCGGGCCGTGTTCACCGCCTCGAACCACTCCTCGCTCCCCGGATCGTGGCGCCGCGACTGCCGGACCGCGTCGCGGATCGCGTTGTGGTCGGTGATCGCGTCCTCGGTCTCGTCCTCGGGGTCACCCTCGGGGTTGCCGGGGTCGTCCCGGCCGCCGTGGGCCAGCAGCGCCGGGTAGAACACCGTCTCCTCGGCGTCGGCGTGCGCGTCGAGCCGGGTGCCGAGCGCCTTCCAGATCGCGGCGAGTTCGTCGGGGGTCCTCGCGTCGTCGAGCCGGAAGAACTGGCGGCGCAGCCAGTCGTGATCGGCGTAGATGAGATCGATGATGTCGGCCATGCCGGGACGGTACCCCCGGGTGCCCCGGCCCAAGCACTCACCACCGGCGGCGCAGGCGATCGCGGTAGGACCGGCCGTCGGGATCGTAGACGGCGCGGTACAACGGTTCGGCCCACATCCGCGTCAGTGTGCCGAGCCGTTCGGGTTCGTGCGGACGCAGCCGGCCCGGCGGTCGCGCACCGCGCCGACCGCCGTCGTGCCACTCCTGGAGCGCCTTCGCCGACGCGGTGACGGCGTCCACCACCGACGCCGGATCCAGCAGCCCGCCGTCGTCGCTGCCGTCGGCGGCGCGGTCGAGATGTTCACGGAGCAGGCGCAATCGGAGATCGCGCGCGAACACCCGCGCGCCGTCCCCCCGACCGGCCGGATCGAGGGGCTCGCGATCATCGCGGGTGCCGTCGAGCACCGCGCAGGACAGCTCGCTGTCGTGCGTCCACGACCGCCGGTTGAAGTTGTCGCTGCCCACACACGCCCAGACGTCGTCGATGACGCACACCTTGGCGTGCACGTACACCGGTGTACCCGCTCGATTCTCGAGATCGAAGATGTGCACCCGGCCGGGGTCGGCGCGCCGGCACGTCTCGATGGCCTGCTGGCGGCCGACCTGGTTGGGCGGCAGCGACAACTTGCCGTCGACGTCGGGATGCCTGGGGACCACCGCGATCAGGTGCAACTCGGGATTGGCCACCAGCGCTTCGGCGAGCAGATGCGAGACCTGTTTGGACCACAGGTACTGGTCCTCCAGATAGATCAGCCGTCGCGCCCGCCGAATCGCCTTGGTGTAGCCGCGCGCGATACTGCGCTCACCGTGCGGCGCGAACGCGTACTCGAAGTGGGCGTCGGGATAGGTGCGCAGCACCTGCACGGCGTGCGGGCCGCACGGCGGCGGATCGGGCGGCTGCGGCGGGAGTTCACCGGCGTCCAGGTCGGCCCGGCGCAGTTTGTCGACCACCCAGGCGATCGGGGAGAGCATGTCCAGAGGTGCGGGATCGGTCCACCGTTCCCGGAACGCATGATCCAGCGCGCCGACGATCGGCCCCTGGATCCGCAGCTGTACGTCGTGCCAGGGCGGTCGGTCCCCGTACTGGCGCGCCATCTGCACCGCCTGCGGATCGCCGTGGTGGTCGGCGTCGTCTCGGCGGGAGTGGCACAGGTCGATGCCGCCGGCGAACGCGACGTCCCGTTCGGGCCGACCGGGCCGCCGCAGCACCACCAGCTTCTGGTGGTGGGAGCCGCCGAAGCGGACCCGCTGATCGAGCAGCACCTCCCCGCCGGCCGCCTCGATGGCCTCCCCGAGGTGCTGGTTCTCCTCCTCGCTGTAGGCGAACGCGTCCAGGTGCGAGCGCCACACCAGACCCTTCACCACGACGCCGCGCTCGGCGGCGCGGGAGAACAGTTCGGCGAACTTGGGGCCGCCGTCGCGCACCCGCTCGTCCGGGTCGCCGCGCCAGTCGGTGAAGAACAGGTGATCGCCGGGACCCAGGCTGTCCACCTCGGTCGCGAGCCGGTCGAAGTAGGTGGCACCGTGGATCAGGGGCTCGACCCGGTTCCCGTCGCGCCAGTCGGGGATCGAGGAGGCGCCGTTGCCGCGCTCCCTCCCGGTGAGGAACCAGTCCGTGGTGACCGACACGGGGTACGCATACCCGGGTTTCCGGCCGCGGAACCGGGGTACGACGCCGGGATGAGCCATGGCGGAGACCAGCACTTCGACGTCCTGGTCATCGGCGGCGGCAACGCCGGGCTGAGCGCCGCAGCCCGCTTGCTCCGCAGGGGTTTCGGACACGTCGCGGTGATCGAGCCGCAAACCGTGCACACCTACCGCCCGCTGCTGTCCTACGTCGGGGGTGGCGAGGCGAGCCTGCGTCGCGCGGAACGGACGCAACGGTCGGTGACGCCGCCCGGTTGTACATGGATCCGCGACACGGTGGTCGCCGTCGACGCGGCCGCGGCCATGGTCGAGTGCGCCTCCGGGCGCCGGTACCGCTACGAAGACCTCGTGATCGGAACGGGTCTGGTGCCCGACGACGACGAACTGCCCGGTATCGCGGCGGCGCTGCGGACCCCGGCGGTGGCGAGCAACTATCTCGACCACGCCGAGAAGACCTGGGATCTGGTGAGCGCGATGCGGCCCGGGGGACACGCCGTGTTCACGGTGCCCCGCCCGCCGGTGAGCTGCACCGGAACCACGATCAAGCCGCTGTTCCTGGCCGCCGGCCATTGGCGGCGCAGCGGACTGCTGCCCGGGGTGAGCATCACCCTCGTCATCGACCGGCCGCACCTGCTCGGTGTCCCCGCCATCGACGCTCGTCTCTCAGAAAGCCTGCAGGAGTTGGATGTTCGCGTCCTGCACGGCACCCGGGTGACCTCTCTGGAGCCAGGGTCACGGTCGATCACCGTCGGGACCGGGGAACGGCTGACCTACGACCTGCTTCATCTGGTCCCGCCGTACCGAGGCCCGCGGTGGCTGCAGACCTCGGGGCTGACCGGCGCTCAGCCGCACGGGCTCGTCGACATCGACCCCGCCACTTTCGCCCACCGTGATCATCCGAACATCTGGGCCGCCGGCGACGGCGCCGCCGTCGACACCGATCCGTCCGGCGGGGCGTTGCGCCGCCAGATCGCGATCCTGGTCGACAATCTCGCCGCCGCGCGCCGCGGAGAGGAGATGACGGCTTACGACGGGTACACGGTCGCGCCGATCACCACGGACCGACACCGGCTGATCGCCGGCGAGTTCGACCGCACCGGCGAGATCACGTCGTCGCTGCCGTCGTTCATCGACACCACCAAGCCGCGTCGCTCAGCGTGGGCGTTCGATCGCTACGTTCTGCCTGCGGTGTACTGGCACCGCATCCTCAAGGGCCGGCTCTGAGCCGCAGCACCCGGGTCAGGACGCGACGAGACCGGCCTGCACGAGCGCGGCGTCCACGAACCGCTGCACCGGCCGGGATTGGAAGAAGCCGGTGTGGCCGCCGCGGTACCAGACGATCTCGGGTCTGCCCCAGTGTTCCCAGAGGCGGACCACCTGTTCGCGCGGGTGCACCAGCTGGTCCGCGATCCCGGCATAGATGAAGCGGCCTTGCAGCGGTATGCGGGGAGTCAGCGACAGCGGTGAGAGCATCCGGCCGAGCGGCTGCGCCAGCGCGATGGTTTCGCGGCGCGGATCGGTGCGGCTGATCCCGGCGTGTCGTCCGAGCAGCTCCGTCAGATCGGAGACCGGGACACCGAGGATCGCGCAGCGCAGACCATCCTCGAGGCTGGCCACCAACGACGCGATGTAGCCGCCCAGGGAAATGCTGTTCAGACCGAGAGGTGGGTCGGGCTGCTGCCCGCGAATCCAGGAGAGCAACCGGCGCACATCCCACACCGCTTGAGCCGTCGCATGCACGTCGTCCAGAACGTCCTCGCCGGGGAACACCGCACCGCGGGGCAGGCCGCGCGCGCGTGGTCCGTGCATGGGCAGCACGGGCAGCACCACGTTCAGCCCGAGATCCTCGTGCAGGTGCCAGGCGCGAAACAGCGTGAGGTCGAGCAGCCCGCGGCCCATCACTGCACCGTGGACGCATACCAGCCAGGGTCTGGGTTGCCGGTGCCGAAGCAGCAGCGCGTATTCGCGTCGGTTCGCCGCGTACCCGAGCCATCGGTCGCGCCCGGGCTCACCGTCGTGCGGCTGATACCCGCTGTCGAAGACCAACCGCTCATAGCGGCGTCCCCCGGCTTCGACCGGGCGGACCGTCACCTCGCTCAGCGGCGGAGGGACGGCGAAGAAGCTCTCGGGTTTGTCCAGATAGCCCTGGTCGGAATAGAACTCGACTGCTGCGCGCACCTCGGCGTTGATGCGGTCGAAGACGGAGATGTCGCTGAGGGGGCGGAACAAGCGGAAGCCGGTGAGAACGATCTCGTCGCGGAAAGCCTGGGCGGCGAGCGCGGGAGTCGGTAGCGCGACGGGGATCTCATCACCTCGACGATCCACGAAATCCCGCCATGATCGGGCGTAGAAGCGGCCGGTCCGTTGGAAGGGCCGGACGAAGTGGTCGAGAGCACGGGAACCGCGAGGAGCCTTGCCCGGTACCTGCGGTTCACCGCCTCCAGGTGCCGCCATGCCGCCGAACGCTAGTGCTGCGCGTGACCGGAACCTAGGGACCAAGGTCCTGCCCGTGCCGTCTGCTGGGCACTTGTGGGCGTCGGCGTGCCGGGGTGACGATGTTGCCAGACCGATCAGTGCAAGGAGTTGGGTCTGGCCGATGGACCCGTTGGAGCCGTTGGACGCGGCCATGATGACCGCGGAGTTGCTCTCCGACCCGCTGCACACCGCAGCGCTGCTGATCCTGTCGCCACCCCCGGACGCCGGCCCCGGGTATGTCGACGCCCTGTACCGGGACGCGTTGACCGCGACGGCGGAGTTGGATCCGCGTTTTCGGCGACACCCCCATGTCGGATTGGACACGGCGGGGCTGTGGATGTGGCGCTCGGACCACAGCGTCGACATGCGCGATCATCTGCAACGAAGAACGCTCTCCTCGCGCGCTGACCGAGAAGCGTTGTGGGAGTTGATCAGCACGCTGCACAGCGAGCGGCTCGACCGGTCACGACCGATGTGGATGGCGTACGTGATCGACGGCCTGCCCGACGGCGGGTTCGCCTTCTACATCAAGGTGCACCACACCGTGGTCGACGGTGTCGCCGGGTTGAAATTGATCGCCGACGCGTTCTCCACCGATCCTGCGAGCCGGTCGATGCAACCTCTCTACGCCGCCGCTCCGGCACCGACCGCCCGGGATGACGGCGGGTCACGCGGGCCGCTGCCCAATCCGCTGTCGCTCCTGCGCGCGACGACCAACGGCCTCGCGTCCGGAGTGGGCATCGCGGGGCGAGTGGTACTCGGCGGGCTGGCAATGGCGATCGGCCGCCTCGCGGACGGAACCACGGTGCTGCCCATCGATGCGCCCTACACCCGATTCAACGGCCGGCTCGGCCGAGAGCGTACGTTCGCGGGAGCCACTTTTCCGAAATCCCGCATCCGCGCCATCCAGAACGCGGCCGCCGTGACCGCCAACGACGTGCTGATGACCGTCGTGTCCGGGGCACTCCGAGAGTGGCTGGGCGCGCGCGACGAACTGCCCGACAGCACGCTGGTGGCGATCTGCCCGGTCACCGTCCGTGCTCGTGACCACGTGACCGAGGAAGACCGGCAAGCGAATCTGTTCGGTCTGCAGTTGTGCCCCTTGGCCACCGACGTGGCGAGCCCGGCCGAGCGGCTGGCCCGCGTCCATCGCTCGATGGCGTGGGCCAAGCACCAGGTGAGCGTTCACGGTCCGAACACCACGATGCTTCTGCTCGCACCGAGCATCGCGGCCACGGTGCTGCCGCCGATCGTGCCCTTTTCGCCGCGGGCGCGCCGCGGGTACAACGTGTCGATCTCCAACGTTCCCGGTCCACCGAGCCGGTTGTATTGGAACGGAGCGCTTCTCGAGGAGATCTATCCGGTGTCGACGGCGATCGACGGTCAGGCACTGAACGTGACGATGTGTTCCTACGCCGATCGGGTGACGTTCGGCTACGTCTCGGGTCGTCGCGTGATACCGGATGTGGGGTCGTTGATCCCGCTGACCGAGCAAGCCCTCGCCGAGTTGGAGACTGCCGTGGGCACCACTGCAGAGGAGACGTGAATGAGTGTCTACGCCGTCACCGGTTCCGCCTCGGGAATGGGCCTCGAGACGGCGGTCAGGCTGCGCCAGGCCGGCCACACCGTGATCGGAGTGGATCTCGACAGCGCCGACATCGTGGCCGATCTGTCGACGTCCGCGGGCCGCCGGACAGCCGCCGACGGTGTGCTCGCGGCGAGCGACGGCCGGCTGAACGGCGCCGTGCTGGCCGCCGGCGTCGGTCCCGGCCCCGGACCCGCCCGGCTGAGGTCGATCACACAGGTCAACGTCTTCGGCGTCATCGACCTGCTGGACGCCTGGCGTCCCGCCTTGGCCGCCACCGGAAGTGCGAAAGTCGTTGTTTTCGGCAGTAATTCGACAACCACCACACCACTGGTCCCGGCCCGAGCGGTGCGGGCGCTCCTCGCCTCGGATCCCGACAAGGCGATCCGCTCGGTCCGTTTCTTCGGCAAGAACGCCTCAGCGCTGCTGTACGCCGCGTCGAAGATCGCCGTGAGCCGTTGGGTGCGGCGCAACGCGGTCAGCACGGAGTGGGCCGGTGCGGGTGTTCGGATGAACGTGCTGGCGCCGGGAGCCATCATGACCCCACTGCTGGAGGAACAGCTGTCCTCGCCGGACCGGGCGAGGTACGTACGGTCTTTCCCCGTCCCGACCGGCGGGTTCGGCGCCGCCGGACAGCTCGCGGACTGGGCTGTCTTCATGCTGTCCGATGCAGCCGAGTTCCTGTGCGGCAGCATCGTAGTCGTCGACGGCGGAACGGACGCATACTTCCGTGCCGACGACTGGCCGAGCCCGGTGCCCCTGTCCGGCCTGGTGCGCTACTTCAGACGCTTCAGACCGTGGTCGACTCCGCGCTCGGCTGGCGGGTCGGGGTGATCCGGCCACGCACGCCGTACACCGACGCGCGGTCGAGAAGTTCCTGATAGAACGCGTCGCTGACGGTCTGCTCGCGGGTGAGCAGGAATCCGGTCAGTCCGGTGGGATCGCTGACGATGGCCCACTGGTAGTCCGGATCCAGGTCGACGATCCAGTAGTTGCCCGGCGGGTTGGCCTTCGGCTTGCCGAAGAACGTGACGTTCAGCTTGTTGTTCGACGGATCCACCGGAAGCGCGGCGCCTTCGATCGTCGACTGCGGCCCGTTGTTGAAGAAGTAGTTGCCGGAGTTCTCCACCTTGATGGACCCGTCCGGGTTGGGGCTGTAGACCGCCTTGGTGTTGACCAACCCGATCGAGAAGAACTGTTTGACGCTGCCGACCTCGAACCAGCTGCCGAGGTAGGAGTCGAGGTCCACCACCGGCGGCGGGGAGAGCACCACGGCAGCGGTGTCACCCATGACGATGTACTGGTCGGGGGCACCGTAGATGCCGTTGCCGTCGACCGGCCCCAGCCCGGCGTACAGATCGTTGATCCATCCGTTGGCCAGCGTGTAGACCGCCGCGGTGTTGCCGGGCGGGGAGAACCGTGTGACCAGTTGGGAGAAGAAGTCGACGAGCGGGTTACCGCCGATCAGTGAGTCGACATGCGAACCGTTCGCGAGGGTCACTCCGACGAACCGGTCGGGGCGCGCCGCGACGAGTTCCTGGGTCGCGGCCCCGAAGAGGTTGCCCAGCTGCGGCGGCGCCGCGATCTGGTAGACGGGGATGTACGGCTTGTCGAGGCGCTGCAGCGCGTCGGGGATGACGCCGTTGAACGCGAAACCGTCGAACATCACGACGCCCCGTAACGTGCCGCCCTTGTCCGGGTCGTCCGCGTAGTAGCCGGCGGCCGCGGCGGCCAGTCCGCCACCGGCGGAGTGCCCGGTGAGCACGAAGTCCGCCGGCAGGACTCCGGCGAACCCGGCCGCGGCGGCGCTCGCCTTCAGTTCCTCCTCGTCGCCTTGGAACAGCGCGGCGACGCCCTGCTGGGTCGGCACCCCGTTGATCCAGCAGCCCCCGCAGCGCAGGGACGGGAACGACGGCAGGTTGGGGGCGACGACGATGCTGTTGGTCTGCTGCGACAGGTTCTTGGCCAGCGCGGAGTAGAAGAACTTGCGGCCCATGAAGCCGTGCTGCAGGTAGATCACGCCCGTCGCGGCCACCGAACCGTCGGCCCGCGTGGGGAAGTACCAGTCGGCACCCGTGGTGAGCCCCTTGTCGCCGATCGGGATGTCGAGTGTGGCGCGACCGGTCTTGACGCCGGTGACGACGTCGGCGGCGGGGGCCGACAGCGTCTGTACCGGCGGGGTGTCGACGGGGTCGGGCCGTTCGGGCTTGGCCAGCGACGACATCGCATTGATCGCGAGGGTGGCCAGCGGGCCCGGGGTGCGCCGGTGGTCGGCTCCGGTGGTCTTCTTCGGTGCCGGGTCCTCGACGGTGTCAGATGCCGCGCTGTCCTCGGCGGAGTGCCGGAGCGTGAACAGTTTGTGGCGGGGCGTGCGGGGGGCCTGCGCCTCGGTGTCGTCGGGCTCGTCGTCGTGTCCGCGGGTCGAGGTGGGGGCGGTCGCGGGGTCGGTGTCCCGCGTGGTGCTCTCGTCGGCCCCGGCGTCCCGGGTCGGGCGCGCCGTGTCGGTGTCGGCCGACCGGCTCGCGGAGTCGTCACCGCCGGCGTCCGGCTCGGCGGCGGCGACACCGTGTCCGGCGCCGAGCGCGATGCACGCGCCCGCACCCGCGGCAAAGAACCAGTAACCCCACTGTCTTGACGTCACATGCGGAATCTAACCGTGCGGGGACGAACCGCGAAGCGAATTGTCGGCAACGTCAGCGGCACGTCACGTAAAAAGGGGAATGCCTGATCAGCGCGAGGTGAAGATCTGCCCGGTCTGTGGCAGGCCCTTCCACAACCGCAAGAAGTGGAAGTCGCGCGGACAGTGGGACCAGATCGTGTACTGCTCCCGGCGCTGCCGGGGCGCGGCCCGCTGATCCTGCCGTCACCCGGCCTGTCCCACGAGCCTTACCCCGCGACGTTCTGCACGCCGCTCCTCGCACTTCGTGTGCAGAACGTGCAGAGGTGGGGCGGTCAGAACACCCGGATCCAGTCGATGAGCATCTGCGCCGGATACGTCCCGCCCGCGGGCTCGCGACCGCCCGAGCCGCCGACGGCGATGTTGAACACCGGCGCCAGGGTGTAGCCCGGGTCGTTGAACGGCCAGTCGTCAATCGAGTTCGCAGGCACGGTGAAGAACGGCTCCATCCCCGGCTGGTAGTCCTTCCAGAAGTACATACCGGTCGGCAGCCACGTCATCCGCCATGTGTGCCAGGCGTTGTCGATGGGATGACGATCGGTGGCGAAGGACGTGCCGTCCAGACGGGCATGCACCGTGGTGCCGGACGGCCAGTCGTTGTTGCCGTACCACTCGATGAGGTCGACCTCACCGCCGCGCACCGGGTTGTCGTTGAGCAGCCAGAACGCGGGCCAGGCGCCGTCGGTGAGGCAGTCGAGCTTGACCCTGGCCTCCCAGGTGGTGCCGATCCCGCCGCGCCAGTTGCCGATGATCTTGGCGCTGGCGTATTTCTCCTGGATCGTGGTGCCGGGCCCGCGGGTGGCCCGGATGACGAGGTTGCCTTTGCCGTCCTGGAACACGTGCTCCTGATCGGTGACGTAGCGGCCCATGTTGTAGGGCTTGTCCCACTCGACCGGGTTCTTGATGGTCTCGCGTTCGGGGACGATGAACCACCACGCCGGGTCCGGGGGTGCGCCGGCGGGACCGTTGAACTCTTCCTGGAACAGGAACACCGGGCCGGTGTCGGCCGTCGGAGGCGCGGGCGCTCCCGGAGGTGCCGGAACCGGGGGGATGTCGCCGGGCACCGGTTGGGCATGGGCCGTCGCGGCGGGCAGCGCAGCAGCCGCTGCGCCCAAACCGAACATGAACATCAGGTGGCGACGATCCATTTCTGGCACGGCACGACGATAAATGATGCCGGCCGGGGGCGGTCGCCCTTCCTGCCATCCGGCCGGGTGCGGCGTGTCGCGCCGGGCTGTGGGTTCTCGGTCGGCGATACCGGTTTCGCGCCCGTCCCGAACGGCTACCTTCGGACCCGTGCTCCTCGACGACGCCGTGCGGTTGGCCGGCCGGACCGCTGCCCGCGTGGTGACGCGGCCACCGCGGATGGATCTCGACGGCAAGGTGCTGTTCATCACCGGTGCCGCGCGGGGACTCGGCGCCGAGACGGCGCGCCGCGCTCACGCTCGCGGCGCCCGAGTGGCGCTGGTCGGACGGACCTTGGCGACGCTGCAGGTGCTCGCTGACGAACTCGGTTCCGGCGCAGCTGCGTTCGAGGCGGACGTGACCTCGGCGGAAAAGCTTCGACGCGCCGCCGACGATGCGATCGCCACGTTCGGTGGCATCGACGTGATCGTCGCCAACGCCGGGATCGCCCCGCCGTCACACACCGTGGCCACCATCGCCCCGGATGCCTTCGAGCACACCGTCGAGGTCGACCTCCTCGGGCAGTGGCGGACCGTACGCGCCGCGCTGCCCGGCGTGCTCGAGCGCCGCGGCCACGTGCTGCTCGTCGGCTCGATCTACGCGTTCTTCAACGGCGTGCTGGCCGCGCCGTACGCGGTGAGCAAGGCCGGGGTGGAACAGTTGGCGCGGGCGCTACGGGTCGAGCTGGCGCCGCACGGCGTGACGGCCGGGATCGCCTACCTCGGCTTCATCGACACCGATCTGGCCAACGACGCGTTCGCCGACGAGGCCGCCGATGCGGTGCGTCGAGCGGTGCCCGGCATCTTCACCAAGGAGATGACGGTCGGCGCGGCAGCCGATGCCGTGCTCGACGCGATCGAGCGGCGCGCGGCACGGGTCAGTGCCCCCGCCTGGGTGCGCCCGCTGCTGGCCGTGCGGTCCCTGACGACGGCGGTGATGGACGACGTGCTGCTGCACAACCGCGGCGTGCAGGCGGCGATCACCAGGGCCGAAACGGCTGCGCGGCAAGGAGATTCCTAGCGCGGGACCCGATCAGGCCGGCGCTGCGCTCCTGGCGCCGGGCTGCCGGGTGGGCGTGATCCAGCCGCGCACGCCGCCGGCCTTCGCCTGCGCCACCAGCGCCCTGTACTGCTCGTTGGTCACGCCGGGCGTCCGGCTGAGGATGAACCCGCTCCGTCCGGTCGGATCGGTGACGATCGCGTAGTCGTAGTCGGACCCGAGGTCGACGATCCAGTAGTTGCCGGGCGGCGTCGCCGAGGGCTGCCGCCCGAAGAACGCGACGTTGAGCTTGGCGTTGGTGTCGTCGACCGGCAGCGCGGCGCCGGTGATCCGGGACGCCGGGCCCCGGTTGAAGAAATAGTTGCCGGAGTTGACCACCTTGATCGATCCGTCGGGGTTCAGGCTGTACTCGGCCTTGGTGTTGACGAGCCCGAGGGAGAAGAACTGCTTGACGCTGCCCAACTCGTACCAGGTGCCCTGATAGCGGTCCACATCGACCGACGGCACCGTGACCGGAGGTTGCGGGGCCGCTGCGGGCCGCGCTGCACCGCTGAGGGTGGACAGCGCGCTGAGCATCGCCGTCGCCACCGGGCCGGGCCGACGGTCGCGTGTCGACGCCGTCGCCCGCACCGGTGTCGCTTCGTCGGTTGCTTCGGACGTCGCTGTGGTCCTGGTCTTCCAGCGCCACAGGGGCTTCTGTGTGGTCGCGGACTTCCTTTCGGGCTTTGCGTCCGGCTTCTCCGATTCCCGCCTTTCGGCGCGCGGACGGAACAGCGGCGTGCGTTCCGCGGCGTCCGATGACTTCCTGACCGACCGTTGGGGGCGCGCCGGCGCCTCACGTGTCGTCGACGCGGGGCCGCGCTCGGCGGCCTGACTCGACGACGCACCCTCGCCGGACGCGGCGGTATCGGCCGCCGCGGTGCCGGCGCCGACACCCAACGCGAGACATGCGCCCGCAACGCAGGTGACCAGCGAGAAGTGCCAGCGCTTCATGATCATGCCCGGGGGCGTTGCCGTCGGCGCGGCGCGCCAAACACCTATGACGAGGACGTCAGAATTGTCGGCGCACCGTCTGTTCCGCGTCCGGCCGCCGCAGCAGGTCGGCGGCCTTCTCGCCGATCATGATGGCCGCCGCATTCGTGTTGACCGGCAGGATCCGGGGCATGATCGACGCATCGGCCACCCGCACACCGGTCAGCCCGTGGACCCGCAGATCCGGTCCGACCACCGCGTCCGGGCCCGTGCCCATCGCGCACGTGCCGACCGGGTGGTAGTAGGTGCCCGTGCCGCGGGCCAGGAACGCCCGCAGCGCGGCCTCGTCGGTGGCGTCGGGTCCGGGAAGCACCTCCCGCGCCCGCCAGGGCGTGAAGGGCGCGGCGGCGGCGATCTCGCGCGCGACCTCGAGCTCGTGGAGCATGCGCCGGACGTCGGACTCCACGCCGAGGTAGTTCGGATCGATCAGCGGTGGTGTCGCAGGATCCGGTCCGGCGAGCCGCAGGGATCCGCGCGCGTCCGGCACCGTCGCGACCGCCAGGGTGAAGCTGTTCGGCGGCGCGGTCAGGTGCGGCGGGTGGAACGGCACGTGGATGAACATGAGCTGCATGTCGGGGCCGGGGAGGGTGACGTCGCTGCGCCACAGCAGCGACGTTTCGGCGTGGTTGGTCTTCCCGGCCGGAATGGCCTGTGCCGCTTGGTAGACGACGCCGCAGAGCGGATGGTCGTGCAGATTGCGACCGACCCCGGGAAGGTCGTGGATGACGCCGACGCCGACGCCGAACAGTTCGGCGGCGGGCCCGACGCCCGAGAGCAACAGCAACCGCGGCGAATCGACGGCGCCGGCCGAGACCACCACTTCGGCATCGGCGTACGCGGTCATGCGACACCCGTGCTGCACGTAATCGACGCCGACACAATGGCTGCCGATGAACCGCAGGCGATGGGCGCGGGCCTCGGTCATGACCGTCAGGTTCGCTCTACTGCGCGCGGGGCGCAGATAGGCGGCCGCAGTGCTCTGCCGGGCTCCGCCGGTGATCGACAGATCATGCCAGCCGGCACCTTCGGCGTGGGCTCCGTTGAAGTCGTCGGTCAGAGGGAAACCGGCATCTCGTGCGGCCTCGAGGAACACCTGGGACAGCGGATTGGCCACCTCCTCAGCGGCGGGTGCGGGACGCAGCGGGCCGTCGACACCCCGGAATCGAGGATCCGCGCCTCGTACGGTCTCCATGCGGCGGAAACAGGGCAGCACCGATTCGTGATCCCACCCGGCGCAACCCGCTTCAGCCCATCGGTCGTAGTCGCTGGGGTGGCCGCGCAGATAGACCATGGCGTTGATGCTGCTGCTGCCGCCGAGTGTGTGCCCGCGGGGCCAGTTGTGGGTGAGCCCGGCGGTGCCCGGTTGCGGGACGGTGTCGTACGCGTAGTCGATGTCGGTGCCCCACAAAGTCGGCCAGGCGGGCGGCGCGGCGATGTCTGGCCTGGTGTCGGCCGGTCCGGACTCCAGGAGCAGCACCCGGACTGCGGGATCTTCGGACAGCCGGGCGGCGATCACGCACCCGGCTGATCCGGCGCCGACCACCACGTAGTCGTACTCACTGATTCTCATTGTTCTCCAGTCACTTTCGGCGTCAGCACGAAGTCGTACCGCGCACGCAGCCAGGGCAGGTCGCAGATGCCTCCGTCGGGGGTGGCGTTGTCCTCAGGGTTCGATGATGAGTCCGCTGATGCGCTCCCCGGCCAGCGTGAACCGGTAGTGCAGATCGGCCACTCCGCCCGGGAAATCGCCCTTCAGACGCTGTGCGACATCGACGTGACGGGGGTCGGAGACGGTGGCGCCGGTGAATGTGGTGGTGAAGGTGTATTCGCTGCCCGCGTTGTTCAGCCACGCGCCGATGGCGTCGCGCCCCCGCACGGTGTGGCCCTCGTCGGTGACGGCGGCGTCGGCGGTGAAGGTGCTGAGCGCTGCCGCGACGTCGCGGGATTTATGCGCGGTGAGGTAGGTGGTGACGACGGCGGGCAACGCGTTCCACATGGTGTCGGTGTCAGTCATACCGCCACCCTGGAGGTTCCCCCAGGGGGAAGGTCAAGCGCTCCGATCGTCAGGCGGCGGCGGCCGAGCGGTGCAGGCTGCCGGCATCCGAGGCGGCCATCAGCAACTCGGGGATCGTGAGATCGCCCCAGCCGGTGTTCACCGGCCCGCGTGCGGTACCCAGCCACGGCACCACGCCGGGATCCGGGGTGACACCGAGGTGGTAGGCCTGGATACCGGGCAGGTGGTACTGGAAGAAGTTGCCGAGGAAATCGACGAAGAAGACGAAATTTCGGATCGGGCCGGTGCGCCACAGCGTGACCGCGTTCAGCAGCGGCGTCATCGCCGCGGGGTCACCGATCATCACGATGTGTCCGTAGTGCGGCTTGATGCCGCCACCGGGCACGTAGGGCGGCATGAAGGGCTGCAGCCCCGGCAGATCGGTGGCCATGAACGGGGCTGGGTCACCGTAGGTTTCGACGTTGACGAACAGCGAGTCCGCGCCGTTGCCGGGGACCGTGCTGCTCATGCCGGGACTCTCGAAGCCGATGCCGGCGAGGCCGATCTGCTGGGCGACGTACTGGGCTTCCCACCCGCCGAGCGAATGCCCCGTGACGAAGATGTCGTCGGTGCCGTAGCCCTGCAGAGCCGCGGCGGCCTGCACCCGTTCGGCGAAGCGCAGCGCGTCGTGGAAGGCCCACGGTGTGGTCTGGGTGTAGATCACCTGGAGGTCGGTCAGGATCTGCGCGACCGCGATGAACGGGTTGAACAGGAGGTTCGTCCCGCCCGTGGTGCCCTGGTAGGAGATGACGATCTGATTGTCGGGGGTCACCCACACCCGGGCCGCCATACCCGAGATGATGTTGGCCGACGCCATCTGAAAACCGTTGACGGTGAACGGAACCAGTCCGCCGGGCGTGGTTCCGAGGCCGTACGCGGCCGCCGAGGCGTTGAGGAACTGGGCCACCGTCGGGGTTTTCGCGGTGGTGGGGCCGGTGTAGGTCAGCGTCGGGAACGGCGGCTGCGGCGGGGGAGTGCGGTCGAGTCCGATCCACTTCTCCACTTCGCGGAACGCGGCGAACAGCAGGTCGTTGATCGGCGGCGCGATCTTGATCGGCGCGGTCGGGCCCTGGGAGGACCGGGTGATATCGAAGAATTGCAGCACCGTGTTGACGAGGTGGCCGGGCAGCTGCAGGAGCTTGCCCAGCGGCGAGAGCGGTTGCGGACCCGGCGGTGCCACGGTGGTGACCGGGATGTCGACCGTGGCGACATGCGGGGCCACGGCAGCTACCGGTGGGGTGGCATCCTCGGTGCGGACGACGGTCAGGTGCCGGGTCGGCGGCGCGGCTTCGGCGCTGTCCTCGTCGTCCGGCGTCCGGTCGATTCTCGCCCGGAGCCGGTCCAGAAGCGGCGTGCGGCGCTCCGGCTTCGTGGGCTGTTCGATCTCGGTGTGCCGCGAAGGCCGTTGTGCCACAAAGTGTTCGGTGCCGTCAGATTCGTCGGTGCTGTCGGCGGTGTTGTCGGTACCGATGTCTGTGCCGCGGTCGGGGATCTCGGTTTCCGCCCCGTCCTTCGGGGCGTCGTCCTTCGACTCCGTGGGCGAGGTGTCGGCCTTCGTGTCCTGACCGCCGATGGACGGAGAGGGGGAGTCTGAGTCCGCTGCGCCGGTGGTGTGGGCGGTCGTGCTCGAGGACGAGTCCGACCCCGCGGGCTCGGCCCACGCCACGGCCGGCGCCGGCGCGCCGGCGATCCCGGCGCAGAGCGCCACGGCGACCAGGGCGTACCGAATCGTCGCGCGTCTGCGCGCCCGCTCCACGTCCATCACCGCAAACGACTCCGTCCTGACACCGGCCAACTGTGACAACCTACGTTGTCCTGTGAGCGTAGTCACATCGGGGGGTGCGACGTAGGCTGATCCCATGGCCGTTTCCGCTGCTGAGCTGCATCCTGGCATCGCCGTGCTGGCGCCTCTGCTCGGAATGTGGACCGGCGACGGAACGGGGGAGTATCCGACGATCGCGCCGTTCAGCTACGTCGAAGAGGTCACCTTCGGCCACGTCGGCAAGCCGTTCCTGACCTACGTCCAACGCACCCGCGCCACGGAAGACGGTCGGCCGCTGCACGCCGAGACGGGCTATCTGCGCGCCCCGGCGCCGGACCGGGTCGAGTGGATCCTCGCCCATCCCACGGGTATCACCGAGATCCAGGAGGGGCGCCTCACGGCGGACGGCGAGGGGTTGCGGATGGATCTGGTGTCGAGCGAGATCGGCCGCGCCGAGTCGGCCAAAGAGGTGATGGCCGTGTGCCGGTCGATCGAGGTCCGCGCGGACACCCTCACGTACAGCCTGCGGATGGCCGCCGTCGGGCAGCCGCTGCAGCACCACCTGTCGGCGGTGCTGCGGCGACCGTAGGCAAACGCGGTTGCCAACCTGGCCGCGGTGATTGCCCAGCTTTGGCCGCCTGCAGGGCGCGGGAGAGCTAAGCTCCAGAGAGCGCGTCGGCGAGCGTCCAGGCAGGTCGTCGGGACCGCGGTTGCGCACGTTCGGGGGTGATCGTGACAACGACTCGGCGACTGTCTGTCGGCGACGGACTGATCGGACGCGTGGGAGCGCTTGCTGTCGCGCTGGGTATCGGTGCGGCGATCGCGTCCCTGCCCGCGGTGGCCGTCGCTGATCCCGCGAGCTCAGATGACTCGCACCACTCCGCGGTGTCGAGGCCGTCGTCGTCGACGGATTCGGCTGACCCAGGACAGACGCACGAAGAGGCAGAGCCGCAGTCCGGTCCGAGTGGCGGGGCGTCGGTAGACGATGCGACACAAGACTCCGACAAGGCCGACGAGGACGCGCCCGCCGAGCCCGATGCGCCGGCGAGCGATGTCGCCGATCCCGGCGACGACGACACCGTCGGTCCCGCCACTGCTGAACGCTCCGGCCGACCTCGAGCGCATGCGGGTGTGAGGGACGGGCGTTCCCGCAGTCGGGCCCTCGAGCAAGCCGCCGAGCCGGAGCCGATGGATGCATCGGTGACCGAGTCGGCGCCCGCCACAGACGACACCCCTCGCTCGAGCACGGACGAGTCCGGTACATCCCGGCCGCTTCCCACACGTGCCGACACAGTGACCGTGGATGCTCCGGCGTCGCGCCCCGCGGCGCCTGCACGGGCGACACCGGTGCGCACGTGGCTCGCGACGTGGCTGGGCGCGAACGGGCGGCTGTCCGGCCCAGGCGATCCGGTCTCTCCTGCCGTGGTGCCGTTGATGTGGGGCGCCGCCCTGGCCGCGCGTCGCGACGAACGGACCGAGCGGCTCCAGTCGTTGCGCAGCAGCGTCGAGACGTTCAGCCTGCGGCTCGCCGGTGCCAGAACGAGCGGCGGCACGTCCACGACGATCACCGTCGGGTTCCCGCAGAGCGTCGCCTACCTCGCCGAAGGGGACAGCGGATCACGGATCCAGCTGTTGACGGTGCGGCTGTCAGGTGCATCGAAAACCACGGTGACCGTCCAGTACGCGGTTTCCGTCTATCCCGGAAGTGGCTACAAAGCAACGGCGGGAGAAGATTTCAACCCGGCGACTGGTTCGGTGGTGTTCACGCCCGGCCAGACGTCCGCCACGATTCCGGTGACCATCCTCGGTGACACCGCCTACGAGCCGGACGAGGCCTTCCGCGTCCAATTGACCAGCGCCGTAGGGGCTTTGATCGTGCGCACCGCGGGTCAACTCATCGGTCAGACCGACGTCATCCTCACCAACGACGATGCGGTCTCGGGCATCGGCATGACACTGCATTTGCGAGGGGCCGATGCGGCGACCGTCAAGAAGGAATTCGACCTGATGTCGGATATGGGTGTCACGTGGGTGCGCATCGACATCGATTGGTCGGCAGTCCAACCGAAGCGGCGCACCCTGTACTGGGCGCCCACGGACCTGCTCGTCAACGAGGCGGTGGCGCATCAGATGAATGTTCTCGTGACCATCGCGTACACGCCGGAGTGGGCGCGATCGACGGCGTCGCGACTGCTTCCGGATCCGACTCATGCCAGGCCCACCAATCTGTCCGACCTCGCGAACTTCGCCAGCCTCGCCGCGCAGCGCTATGCGCCGCTGGGAGTGCACTGCTGGGAGGTGTGGAATGAACCGAACACCGCCAAGTTCTGGCCGACACGACCCGATGCCGACGAATACGGTCAGCTGTTCCGCGCGGTCGCGACCGCGATACGCGGAGTCGATTCCCGCGCAACGCTTTTGATCGGCGGTATCAGCCCGCAGTACGACGGGTCGGCCGCCGAAGTCCCTCCCGCGGTCTATCTGGAACAGCTCTATGCCAACGGCACAGCCCAACTCGCCGACGGGATCGCCGTTCACCCGTACAGCTATCCGAATCTCCCGATGGACCCGGCGCAGCGGCAGGTCGGAGGATTCGTCGACCTACCCGCGCTGCAGACGGTGATGACGAACCACGGCGACGACGCCAAGAAGATCTGGATCACCGAGTTCGGTGCACCGACGGGAACCAGCGTGAACGCCGTGTCGGAGCAAGACCAGGCAACGATCCTGTTGCAAGCCCAGCAACAGGTCGCGCAGTGGAACTGGGCCGGACCGCTGATGTACTACGAACTCGTCGACGGGGGAACGGATCTCACGGACGGTGAACAGAACTTCGGGGTGCTGCGCGCGGACCTCTCGCTGAAGGCCGCCGCGCAGGCGTTGGTGGACGCCGCCCGCGCCCGCCTGTGACGGCGAGGCCGTAGCTTGGAGGCACATCCAACCGGTCAGCCGATCTGGAGCACCGATACCCGACTCGTACTGGTTGTGAAAGAGGTCGCGACGGTGGTGGTCACCATGGCGCGATCACCGTTGATGATGGGTCCAGGGTAGCCGACTGGGTTGCCGATGAGACTGGCTGCAGAGCCGCTCTGTTCACCGGTGACGGTGTCTATCAACACGACGTTGGTCTTCGACTCACTCGACGCACCGATGACCAGCATGGCGTTGCGACCGTCCGGGCCGACCGCAACCGTAGTGCTGAGGTACCCACCGAAGGTCAGAGTGGACCCGGTTTGCGTTCCCGTGACCATGTCGTAGACCGCCGCCTGAGTGATGTGCGTGTTGTCATCGTTGGTCGTGATGAACATGTGTCGCCCGTCAGAACTGAACCGCGTCGACGCGAAACCACGAAGGGCCAGTGTGGTGCCGATCTGCGTGCCCGTTTGGGTATCCAATACGAGCATCCGACTGTTTGCGGTGTGGCCGAATGAGTCGTAAGCATTGACGGTGATCAGTACTTGTTTCCCATCAGTGCTGAAAAGCGTTGCACCGTAGGGCATATCATCTCCGGGTAAGGTGACGGTGGTACCTGAGGTCGTTCCCGTCGTGGTATTGCCGACGAGCAACCGAATGGTCGCCGACGTCGTAGTCGGAGAGTAGTGACTGATACCGATGAGGACACTGCTTCCGTCGGTATTGAGGGTCGTGATGACCGAGTTACCTCCCGACAAGGTACTCAGCGGTCGACCGCTGAACGAGATCGGTCTACCGGTTGTCGCACCGGTGCCGGTCGACATCGTCGAAATGACCGTTGACTCCGCGTGCCGGTCGTATGTGGTGATCAAGACGTGCGTGCTGTCGTCGCTGAATTGCGCGGCCAGCGCGCCGTTGGCGTTCACGACGTCACCGATCAGCAGACCTGTGGTGCTGTCGATCAACGCCAGCTGGGAGGTGTTGACATAGCCGTAGCCTTGACCCCAGTCGGAAACCGAGGCGGTGAAGAGGATGTACTTCCCGTCGTTGCTGAAAACCGGCCCATCACCGGCTCCGGTGAGGGATACCGAGGTACCGACCTGCTTTCCGGTGGCGGTGTCCATGACGGCGATGCGGCTGGTGTAGGTGCTGGTGTCGTAGAGGTCGCTGTAGTCCTGAGTGACGGTAACGGCGCGGGCACCGTCGGGGCTCACGATCGGCGAGGTTGAAGCCGCAGCGGGCTCGGGTACCACCATTGCACCGTCGGGATCTGGGACCATGGAGCTCATCGCAGCGCCCGGAAGATCGACAGTGGTGCCGATCTGGGCGCCCGTCACCGCGTCGACAACTGTTTGGCGGAAGGTGTACATCCCGGTCGTGGTGTTGAGATCCCTGGTGGTGACGAGTACGCGAGTGCCATCCGCACTGAAGACGGGCGATCGGCCGGCGCCGGCGAGCGTCAGGGTGGTGCCGGCCTGTGTGCCCGTTGCGGGATCGAAGACAACGACATGCGTGACGGCGGCGAGTGTTCGGGGGTCGGTCAGCGGGGTGACGAGCACGCCCCGAGCACCGTTCGCGCTCACCACTGGCGACGCGGGTGGATTGTCACCTTCGACTGCGACACTTCCCAGCACGGTCACCGCACCTGTTACAGCCGTCGGCGCGATCGCCACCTTTAATGTCTTGGTCACGGTGCCGCCGTGGCCATCGCTCACGACCACCGCGAACGTGTCGGATTTGACCGCTGCGGTGGCACCCGGACTCGCGGCGGCCCGGCGTGCGGCCGCGGTCGGTACATAGGTGAAGGCGCCTCCCGAGCCGAACACGATGCTGCCTTTCTTGGGGGCGGCGATGAAAGCCAGCAGGTCGCGATCGGCGTCGCGCGCGTTCAGAGTGCCGGTGACCGCGCCGGTGGCGGGGTCGGGGGAGTCGACCTTCGGCGTCCACGCCACCCTCGGGCGGGTGTTCGTTGGCAGGACGGGCACGGTGACCGTCGTGGCTGCGGTGCCGCCCACGCCGTCCAAGACGGTGAAGGTCATCGAGTCGTTGGCTGCCCCTGGTACCGCCGCGGCGTGGCGCACTGCCGCGGTCGGCGTGTAGGTGAAGGCACCGGTACTCGAGTTGATCGTGACTGCGGCGCCTCTGGTACTGACGGCCGGGACGCTGAAGCTCAGCTCGTCGTGCTCCGGATCCGAGGCACTGACCCTGCCGTTCACACGCCCGGAGAAGGGGCTCGGCCGACCTACCGTCACGGTGGCGATGACCGGTGGCTGATTCCCCGCTGCCGCGTTGCGCAAGACGGCCGCGTCGGCGGTATGGCCGAATTCGCGGCGTACGGCCGCGGCGACGACCCATGTGGCCGGTGTTCCGGCCGGGTTACCGGGATCGTCGCTTCCCGACGCTGACCGCTTAGCTGCCCGCGGTGCAACAACGATCCTCACAGGTATCGACGACGCAGGATTGTCGATCGACGCAGTGCCATTCGAGCGTGTGCCGCGTCGGTCCGCAGTCCGAGTTCGTGCCGCGCCCAGGGGCGCATGACGACCGGAATTCCGGAGCGGCCGTGACTCGGACTTTTGGGTCGAAGCTGATGGCGAGGAATCAGATGTCCCGCCGCCGGTCTGATCGGCCCGGGCAGCTGGAGCGGCGACTGCCACGGCAGCACCGATTCCCAACGCGACGGCAAGCCCACCGACTCGCCCAATCATCAGACCAGCTCTCATGGCGTCCTCGTCAGCGATGTCGCGGAAGGTTCTCTGTACGCGCCTCATCATGATCAGTGGCCGCTGTGAAAGGTGCAGTAGTGCGCTACTGCACCTTCACCTCGGGTTCCCCCGTTGGGAACCGCTCGCGGGTACGTCATCCCGTCGTCTTGCCTCGTCGACGCCTGGTGATGGCGTAAGACGGAATCCATGCCAGACCACAGCGCTCCCGCGATCGCGGGGATCCACCACATCTCCTTCACCGTGCGCGATTTGGAAGCCAGCCTGAGCTGGTATGAGCGGGTGTTCCACGCGCAACGGTTACCGATGACGTTTCCGCATTACGGTTGCGAGGACACTGGGTACGCCGTGCTGCTCATCGAACCCCGCTCGGGGCTGGCGATCGGGCTCCACAAGAACACCGGCAACGGCGGTGACCTCTTCGACGAGGCTCAGACCGGGCTGGACCACATCGGATTCGCGGTGACATCCCGCGAGGAATTGGACGCGTGGGCCAGTTGGCTTGACGCACTGGAGATTCCGCACTCCGGTGTCAGGACCGGCGATCAGCCGGTCGCGTTCGCCACCCTTGTGTTCCGGGACCCCGACAACATCCAGCTGGAGCTGTTCGCTACGGCGGGCTGAACGGAATCACGGGCAGCGCAGCGTCAGAAGGGTGATCTCGCTCGGTGCGAAGACCCGGAAGGGAGGACCCCAGAACCCGGTCCCGCGACTGGTGTACAGCGCGGTGCGCTCACCGTGACGACTCAGACCGCTCACGACCGGCTGCTCGAGTCGGACCAGCACATGGAACGGCCAGATCTGCCCGCCGTGGGTGTGTCCGGAGATTCTGTCACGACTCGACGCTACCCATCGTCGATCACGCGCGGCCGACCCCGCGTCCCAGATCTCGGTTCGGCGACACGACGGACACGACCGAGGATCAGACCGCCTGCCTGCGACGATCCGGGCTGACGAACCCGTACCCTGCGAATCACTATGGCAAAGGTCCTTCGCGCTCTCGCCGCCGTCACTGCGTCGGTGATCGCGGCCGTCGCCCTCGCCGGCGCCGCGGCCGCCGATCCGCCACTGCTCAACGGCACCTACGGATCCGCCGACGGCGATCCGTACAACGTGCTGACCATCACGACGAGTTGCGGCCCCACGGGATGCGCCGGGACCGTCAGCAGCAACCAGGGCTGGAGCACTCCCACGACCTTCACCGACGGCCGGTGGGTGTTCACGGTGACGAAGCCGGGCGGACTCACCTGCGACGACGGACACTACGAACCGGCCGTGGTGTCGATGTCGGTCGACCCGGTGACGCTGAGCGGCGTGGTGTCCTCGGACTCGAACTACGGATGCGCGGGCGGCATCGTCACCCAGAGCCCGTTCCAGCTCCAGAAGGTCGGCTGATCGCGAGCGGTCAAGCGCGTTGAGCACTTCCACGTGGACGCACTCACTCTACGAGCATAGATTTGCTGGTCTCGCACCCCAGCGTGCCGAATGCGGATGGGCTCGAGCTGTAGTCCTTGCTGCGCGGCGACGCACCGCGTTTCACCAGCGCTGCGGTCGTGCATGCTCACCACGAACCTGAGCTAATTTGCGTGTGCGCAGCGCAGCAAAGGTGCCGCCGCAGCGAGACCGGGATGTGCAGGCAATATGGGCCGCGTGGTCCCTGAAGTGCTGAATTTTCTGCCATCGGGCGGGCGCGGAGTGGCTCACCGGTCCACCATCGAGGTGAAGAACTCTATGAGTTCGCAACAATGCGGCCGCCAGGTGATTGCTCGTTCGCTGCGCGTGTGTTCTCATTCGTTCTGACGCGTCACAGGAATTTGCCAGGATCGCGTCGATCGACGAAACGGGGGGATCATGGCAGGTAATCACGCGCGCAAAAATTCGCAACGGGGCATTCGGGAGCGCCGGACGCCGTACGCATGGCTCGGTACCGGTGCGGTCGGCCTCGGCCTCGGAGCCGCTGTGATCTGCGGGGCCGGGGCGGCCCATGCCGAGGACGGTGCCGACACCTCCGCCGGCCCGAGTCGCGCCAGCAGTCAGGACGCGACAGGGGATCGGCAGGAAGCGCGTCCGTCGCTACGGCAGACCCTGGTGGAGAAGCGGCAGCAATCCAGTTCTCGACGCGGTGAGCAGGCGAGGGGCGATGACGATGCATCCGAGGCTCCGGCCAGGGTGACGCGCAACACCCCGTTCCGGAACCGCAAGGATTCGACAGATACCGTCGACGGCAGCGTCACACCGAAGCGGCATGGACTGTTCGACGCCCCCGCAACACCGGTGCGTATCCCGTTCTGGCAGCGCAGGGCGGTGAAAGACGACGACCGCAAACCTGTCCAGACGATCCAGGCGGGTCCGGCCGATACGAGCCCATCCATCGATCCGGCGCCGACCACACTGCTGCTCTCGACCATGGCACTGGCGACCCCGCACCAGGAGTCAGTCTCGGATGACCGTGCCGCGAAGACTGTCGCCGCGCTGAAGACCACCGTGGCCGCCACGAATCAGATCGAAGTCCAGCCCGAGTTCGACAATCTCGACGGAATGAACGGCTTGGCAACGGAATACAACCGGACGTGGGTGTTGAACGTACCTTCGTGGTCGACATTGGACACCAGTGATCCTGAGTACGTGCCGGGCAAGGTCTTCACCTACACCGTCGCGCGACCGGCGGGCGACACCCTCAGTGGCGCCGACATTCCCGCCAATCTCAAGGGTAAGGACATCCCCGACAATCTCTACGTCGTCGAGTTCGTATCCGTCACCGGCACGTCCAACCCCAACCCGTACACGACGCTGGTGAAATCCATTCAACGTATCGACAGCACCCAGAGTGCGGACGTGGTCGAGAAGTACATCTACGACACCAATACCACGCACTACAGCCAGATCTGGGCATTCGAATTCGACCCGTTTGCCGGTGAGGACGCGGCACCGAAACCGCCGACGATCAAGAACGTCACTGCCACTCAGGAGGTTTACACCTCGATCGATCTCCTCGTATCGGGCGGCACGGACGACAACGGGATTGTGGCCTACCAGATCCTCAAGGGTGGGCAGCTCCTCACGACGGTCGACCCCGGCGAGAAGTACACGGAATACGGTCTGCAATCCGGCGTCACGTATACCTACACGGCACGGTCGGTCGATACGATCGGTCAGGTCAGCGCCGACAGCGCCCCCCTGATCATCACGACAGTAGACGTCGTCAAACCCACAGCGCCCACCATCGTGTCGTCCAGCGTCAACTCACACTCCGCCACGCTGACGGCCTTCGGTGGAACCGACAACGTCGGCGTCGTCGGCTACAACATCTACCGCGACGGGGAGCGCATCAATGTCGCACCGGTGCTCGCCTATCAGCCGGTTATCGACGAGGATCTCGACTTCGACGTCGAGTACGAGTACACGGCGCGGGCCCTCGATGCGGCCTTCAACGAGAGCGAGGACAGCCGCTCGGTCAAAGTGGTCACACTCACCCCGGAGGAAGACCCCGGCATCTTGGAGCAACTCGCCAACCGTCTTCGGGATCACTACATTCCGGATGAGGACGAGAACAATTCTCCACTCGAGGTATTTTTCGAATCGACGATGAATGTGTTCTCGGTGATCCCAGGCGTCAATCTTCTGGTGGCTGCGATCAAAACCCCTGTCGACCTTGTCCAGTTGATATTCGGACCAAAAGCCGGCCGGGCAGACGAATGGAAAGATCTCAGAGACGACTTCCTGACAGCAGCAACCGCCAAGCAGACTCGCCAACTATTGCAGGAGTTGCGGTGGGCTTACGAGGCCCAGAAGGCCACCCGGGTCTGACCGCAGAGCGAGTGTCCAAGCCAGGTGACCTCACCTGGCTTGGACACTATCCTCACAGCACGTCGCGGATGTCGTTCTTCAGCGCCTCGGACTGCGTGCCGAACACCGCCTGGACGCTGTTGCCCACCTCGAGGACGCCGGCGGCGCCGAGTGCCTTGAGCTGAGCCTGATCCACCTTGGACTTGTCGGCGACCTCCATGCGCAGCCGGGTGATGCAGGCGTCGACGTTGACCAGATTGTCGCGGCCGCCGAATGCGGCGATGAGTTGCTCGGCCTTCGTCTGAGCCGGCGCGGCGACCGCCGTCGTCGTCGCTCCTGACGCGCCCGCCTCCAGGTTCGCCTGCTCCTCGGCCTCGAACTCGTCCTCCGGTTCGCGCCCGGGGGTGCGCATGTTGAATTTCGTGATCGCGAACCGGAACAGCAGGTAGTACACGGCGAAGAACACCACACCCATCCCGATCAGCAGCGGGATGTTCTTCGCGGCCGGAGCCGTCCCGTAGAGCAGCAGGTCGATCAGGCCGGCGGAGAACGAGAAGCCCAGATGGATGTCGAGCAGGTAGGCGATCGCCAGGGACAGTCCGGTCAGCACCGCGTGGATGACGTACAGCGGGAACGCCACGAACATGAATGCGAACTCCAGCGGTTCGGTGATGCCGGTCAGGAACGCAGTGAGCGCCGCGGCCGACAGGATGCCGACCGCGACCTTGCGCTGCTTCTTGTTCGCCGCGTGGATCATCGCCAGGGCGGCGGCGGGCAGGCCGAACATCAGGATCGGATAGAAGCCGGCGGTCAGATGACCGCCGGTCGGGTCGCCGGCCGCGAACCGGGTGAGTTCGCCGGTGACCGTCTCGCCCGAGGGTGTCTGGTAGTCGCCGTAGAGGAACCAGATGTAGGAGTTCGGAATGTGGTGCAGGCCCAGCGGAATCAGCATGCGGTTGGCGAATCCGTAGACGAACGCCCCGATTGCCCCCGACGCGCCGATGAACTCACCGAGGCCGGTCAGCCCGGCGTCGAAGATGGGATAGAAGTAGCTCATCGCGAACGCGAGGAACAGACTCGCGAGCGAGACGACGATCGGGACGAACCGTCGGCCGCCGAAGAATCCGAGATAGGACGGCAACACGATGTCGTGGTAGCGGTCGAAAAGCCACGCCGTGAGCAAGCCGACGAGGATGCCTGCGAAGACGCTGTAGTTGATCTGCGCCTGCTCGCCCGCCTTGTCGACCTGACCGGCCAGCACGATCGGCGACATCGTCTTGAACACCGCCTGGACCACCAGATAGCCGACCACCGCGGACAGCGCGGTCGATCCGTCGGCCTTCCTGGCGAAACCGATGGCGACGCCGACGGCGAAGAGCAGCGGCAGATTCGTGAACAGTGCGTCTCCGGCGGCGCTCATCGCCTTGAAGAACGCCCCGATGACCGGCACCTCGATCCGGCCCAGCAGGTCCGGCTGCCCCAATCGCAGCAGAATGCCCGCAGCAGGCAGCACCGCGATCGGCAGCATGAGGCTCTTGCCCAGCCGCTGCAGCTGGGCGAATCCCGGTATCCGCAAGCCCGACTTGCTCTGCGCTTCTTGTGGTTTCGCAGAATCACTGGTCACAGGTCAGCCTTCTCTCTCGCCCGTTTCGTGCCCTTTCGCAAGTGGAGCAAGCCTATTCTGGGTGGGATCGGCTTTCATCCGATCGGCCAAAAGGAGTAGCGCCAATGAGCAATACGTCCGTCCTCGCCCCGGTCGCCGGGCGCGCGGTCCCGCTGTCCGATGTCCCCGACCCGGTGTTCTCCGCGGGCATGGTGGGCTACGGCGCGGCAGTGGATCCGCCGCGGGAAGTCATCGACGCGGTGGCGCCGGTAGCCGGCAAGGTCCTCAAGCTGATGCCGCACGCCTATGTGATCATGACGCCCGACAACGTCGGTGTGCTGGTTCATCTCGGCCTCGACACCGTCGCGCTCGACGGCGAGGGGTTCACCACCCACGTCAGCCAGGGCGACGACGTCGCCGCGGGGCAGAAGGTGATCACCTACGACGTCCCTGCCATCGAGGCCAAGGGCCTGAATCCCATTGTCCCCGTTGTGGTGATGGACCAGCGCGACGCCGACGCCATCACGCCTGCCGAGGCCGTGCTCGAGGGCGCGGTGATCGCCCACGGCGACGGACTCTTCATCGCGGCCACCTGATGGAAGTCGTCATCCTCGAAGACCGCGCGGAGATCGGCAGAATCGGCGCCGACGCGGTCGCGGCGTTGCTGAAACGCACACCGGACGCGGTGCTCGGGCTGGCCACCGGTTCGTCCCCGTTGACCATCTACGACGAACTGGCGGCGCGATACGACGCGGGGGAGTTGTCCTTTCGCCAGGCCCGCGGCTTCACCCTCGACGAGTACGTCGGACTGCCGGCCGATCACCCGGAGCGCTACCGCAACGTCATCGACCAGGTGTTCGTGTCGCGGGTCGACTTTCCTGACGGGGCGGTGCAGGGCCCTGACGGTCTGGCCGCCGACATCCCCGCCTCGTGCGCGGCCTACGAGGCGGAGATCCGCGACGCGGGCGGGGTGGACCTCCAGATCCTCGGCATCGGAACCGACGGGCACATCGCGTTCAACGAGCCCGGGTCGTCGCTGGCCTCGCGGACCCGCATCAAGACCCTCACCCGGCAGACGCGCATCGACAACGCCCGGTTCTTCGGCGACGACGTCGATGCGGTGCCGACGCACTGCCTGACCCAGGGGTTGGGCACCATCCTGGAGGCGCGGCACATCGTCCTGGTCGCGACCGGCCGCGGCAAGGCCGAGGCGGTGCACCATCTCGTCGAGGGCGCCGTGAGCGCCATGTGGCCGGCGACCGTGCTGCAGCACCACCCGCACGTCACCGTGCTGCTCGACGACGCCGCCGCCCGCCGGCTCCAACTCGTCGACTACTACCGCGAGACCTACCGCTGTAAACCGGACTGGCAGGGCATCTGAGGTGCTCCTGCGCGCCGACACCGTGCTGACCGGGCGGGACCTGCTGCGCCCGGGCTGGCTGGAGATCGCCGACGGCGTGATCCGCCGGGTCGGCGCGGGCGACCCGCCCGCGCCACCAGATACGGATCTCGGCGCTGCGACGGTGGTTCCGGGATTCGTCGACACCCATCTGCACGGCGGTGGTGGCGCCAACTTCTCGGCTGCCGAATCCGAGGAGACGGCCACCGCGGCGGAGTTGCACCGCAGGCACGGCTCCACCACCCTGGTCGCCTCGCTCGTCACCGCCGGTCCCGCCGACCTGCTGCGGCAGGTCGCAGCGCTGGCGCGCGATGTGCGCGCCGGTGTGATCGACGGGATCCACCTGGAGGGCCCGTGGCTGTCACCTCTGCGCTGTGGTGCTCATCAGCCCGCACTGATGCGGGACCCGGAACCCGCCGAGATCGACGCGGTGCTGCGCGCGGGCGACGGTGCGATCCGCATGGTCACCATCGCACCGGAGTGCGCCGGAGCCGTCGCCGCGATCGAGCAGCTCACCGCGGCGGGCGTGGTGGTGGCGGTCGGTCACACCGAGGCCACCTATGACCAGGCGCGTGCGGCCATCGACGCGGGCGCGACGGTCGGCACGCACCTGTTCAACGCGATGCGACCGATCGACCGGCGGGAGCCCGGGCCCATCGTGGCGCTGATGGAAGACCCCCGCGTCACGGTCGAACTCATCACCGACGGGGTGCACATCGATCCGGCGATCTACCGGTTCGTCAGCAAAGCCGTTGGCCCTGAGCGGATCTCATTGATCACCGACGCCATGGCCGCGACCGGGATGTCCGACGGCCGCTACCTGCTCGGTCCGTTGGCGGTGGACGTCGCCGCCGGGGTGGCCCGGGTGGCGGGGACCGACACCATCGCCGGCAGCACCGCGACCATGGACCGGGTGCTCCGGTTCGCCGTCACCCACAGCGCAGCGCCGCAGGACGAGGCGTTGCAGGCCGCGGTGGCCCAGGCGTCGGTCATCCCCGCCCGCGCCCTCGGGTTGCCCGGTGCCGCAATGACCGTCGGCTCGGCCGCCGACCTGGTGATGCTCGACGATGACCTGTCGGTCACCGGGGTCATGCGCAAAGGCACCTGGGTGGTCAACCCGGCGTGACCTGCCAGGTACTCATCGCACCCTGCAGCTCGTCCTGGGTCAGCGCGTCGACCGGCAATCGGTCCAGACCCGGCTGGCACCGCATGCCCTGGAGGAGAAGGGCGACGTAGCGGCGCCACAGCTCCGTCGACACCCCGTCGGAGTACTCGCCGACCGTGCCCGCCATCAGGCCGAGCAGCGGCATGTCGGTCGACGACACCTCGGGCCGCAGGTATCCGTCCCGCTTCGCCCGCTTCACCAGCTTGGAGATGACGGGGTCGAGAAGGGTGCGGCCCGCGTCCACCCTGCCCCCGCAGTAGGCCCTGCTGAACGCGACCTCGCGCAGAGCCATGACCGACCATGACAAAGTTGCGGCACGACGCGAGATCGCCGACNCGGCTGACCGGACGCGTCCTGGATCACGCGGACCACGTTGATGCCGTCGAGGAAGATCGCCTCGAAGAGCGCCTCCTTGGTCGGGAACCGCCGGTACACGGTGCCCACCCCCAGCTTCGCGTGGTGAGCGACCTCGTTCAGCGTCGCCTCCAGCCCACGCGTGGCGCAGAGCTCGCGCGCGGCCTCGATGATGCGGCGCCGGTTGCGCTCGGCATCCTTGCGCAGGCTCGCCGCCTGCGGATCCCCAGCGTTCATGACGCAGAGTCTACGACGCGCAGGCACCCGCTCCATTTGGTCGCAGCGCGCCACATCACCATGAGCCCAATCTAGTGACACGCCTTACAAAAACGCAACAACCGGATTGACTCTATCCACTTGTCGGCTTAAGTTCCTACAAGATCACACGCCGGCTGGTGGCTCGCGGCGTCCCTCACCGAAAGGCACGACCTTGCCTGTAGTTGTCGCGCGCGCTCAGCCAGGGGCGAAACCGTTGTGCAACAGCAGCACTCGAACGCGACGGCCGCGATGATCACGATCGTCAAGCGGGTCTGGCTACCCGTGCTGGTCATCGTCGCCATCGCGGTCGGCGGGCTGGCGGTGGCGAACCTGCGCTCGGTTTTCGGCTCCGACAAGGCCATCGTGACGCCGGTCGACGCCGACACCGCGGAGAACTTCAACCCCAAGGTCGTCACCTACGAGATCTTCGGAACGGGATCGTCGGCGACCATCAACTACGCCGACCTCGACGGCAAGCCGCAGCGCACCGGCGAGGTGAGTCTGCCCTGGTCACTGACCCTGCAGACGACGCTGCCGTCGGTGATGCCGAACATCATGGCCCAGGGCGACGGCCAATCCATCACGTGCCGCGTCACCGTCGACGACGAGGTCAAAGACGAGAGGACGGCACAGGGCGTGAACGCCGCCACCTACTGCCTGGTGAAGGCAGCATGATCACGTCCCTCAAGGGCCGGCCCGGCGACAACGCCGACGACGCGCCGACCGACGCGATACCGGCCGCGCGGCACGCCGCCACGGCCCGCCCGAAGCTCCCCCGCTTCATCCGGATGTTCGCCGTCCCGATCGTGCTGGTGTGGATCGCGATCGTGGCGCTGCTGAATACGGTTGTGCCGCAACTCGAAGAAGTCGGGAAGCTACGCGCCGTCTCGATGAGCCCCAACGACGCGCCCGCGTTGATCGCGACCAAGCACGTGGGCGCGAAGTTCCAGGAGTACGACACCAGCAGTTCAGTGATGATCGTCGTCGAAGGCGACCAACCCCTGGGGCCGGAAGCGCACACCTACTACGACGAGATCGTCCGCGACCTCAATGCCGACACCAGACACGTTCAGCACGTGCAGGACTTCTGGGGTGACACGCTGACGGCGGCCGGTGCCCAGAGCATCGACGGCAAGGCCGCCTACGTGCAGGTCTACATCGCCGGTGACCAGGGTGAGGCGCTGGCCAACGAATCGGTGGAGACGGTGCGTGACATCGTCGACAGCAAGGCGGCGCCGCCAGGCGTCAAGGCGTATGTCACCGGGCCCGCGGCGCTGACCACCGACCAGAACATCGTCGGCGACGCCAGCATGAAGACCATCGAGTTCGTGACGATCGGGATCATCATCGTGATGCTGCTGATCGTCTACCGGTCGGTCACCACGATGCTCGCGGTGATGTCGATGGTGTTCGTCGGACTGCTGTCGGCGCGCGGCATCGTGTCCTTCCTCGGCTTCTACCAGGTCTTCGGTCTCACCACCTTCGCGACGAGCATGGTGGTGACCCTGGCGATCGCCGCCGCCACCGACTACGCGATCTTCCTGATCGGCCGCTATCAGGAAGCCCGACGGTCGGGTATGGACCGAGAGTCCGCGTACTACGACATGTTTCACGGTACGGCCCACGTCGTGCTGGCCTCGGGCATGACCATCGCGGGCGCCACGCTGTGCCTGCACTTCACCCGGCTGCCGTACTTCCAGAGCATGGGTATCCCGCTGGCGGTCGGCATGACCATCGTCGTGGCGGCGGCGCTGACGCTCGGCCCCGCGCTGGTGTCGATCGTGACCCGATTCGGAAAGGTGCTGGAGCCCAAAGGCAAAGGCCGTGCCCGCGGTTGGCGCCGGCTGGGATCGGCCACCGTGCGGTGGCCGGGGGCGATCCTCGTCATGGCGACGGTGCTGTGCCTGGTCGGTCTGCTGACCCTGCCCGGTTATCACACGACATACAACGATCGGATCTACCTGCCCGGCGACGTCCCTGCCAACATCGGATACGCCGCGGCGGACCGGCACTTCTCCGACGCCAAGATGAACCCCGACCTGCTGATGGTCGAATCCGACCATGACATGCGCAATCCCGCCGACTTTCTGGTGATCGAGAAGATCGCCAAGGCGCTGGTGCGGGTGCACGGCATCGCGTCGGTCACCACGATCACCCGTCCCGACGGCAAACCGATCAAGCATGCATCGCTGGCGTACACGGTGAGCCAGAGCGGCAACGGACAGATCATGAACAACGACTTCCAGCAGACCGTGCTGGACAACACGCTCAAGCAGGCCAACGACATGCAGGTGACCATCGACTCGATGGAGAAGATGCAGGGCATCACCCTTCAGATGGCCGACGTCACCCGCCGGATGGCCGACAAGATGAAGGACACCTCGGGCCACATCGGCGATGTTCGTGATCATCTGGCCGATTTCGACGACCAGTTCCGGCCGCTGCGCAACTACTTCTACTGGGAGCCGCACTGCTTCGACATCCCGATGTGTTGGGCCTTGCGGTCGATCTTCGACAGCCTCGACGGGATCGGCACCTTGTCCGACGACTTCAGCCAGTTGGTTCCCGACATCGAGCAGTTGGCGCAGTTGACGCCGCAGATGGCAGCGCTGATGCCGGCGATGATCCAGACGATGAAGAACCAGAAGCAGATGATGCTGAATCAGTATCAGGCGCAGAAGATGCAGCAGGACCAGAACATCGCCATGCAGGAGGACACGACGGCGATGGGGGAGGCGTACGACACCGCCCGCAACGACGACACCTTCTATCTACCGCCGGAAGCGTTCCAGACGGCCGATTTCCAGCGCGGCATGAAGCTCATGATGTCGCCGGACGGAAAGGCGGTGCGCTTCACCGTCTTCCACCAGGGCGACCCGCTGACCGAGGACGGCACCGAGCGAATCGACCCGATGCGCATCGCCGCCGCGGACGCGATCAAGGGCACCCCACTCGAGGGATCGACGATCTACGTCGGTGGTAGCGCCGCGATGTACAAGGACATGCAGCAGGGCGCGGACTACGACCTGCTCATCGCGGCCGTGGCATCGTTAATCCTGATCTTCCTGATCATGGTGATCCTGACCCGGGCCGTGGCGGCGGCGGCCGTCATCGTCGGCACGGTGGTGCTCAGTCTCGGGACATCGTTCGGATTGTCGGTCCTGGTGTGGCAGCACATCATCGGCATCCCGCTGAGCTGGATGGTGCTGCCCATGTCGGTCATCGTGCTGCTCGCCGTCGGCGCCGACTACAACCTGCTGCTGGTGTCGCGGATGAAGGAGGAGATCCACGCCGGGATCAAGACCGGGATCATCCGGTCGATGGCCGGTACCGGATCCGTCGTCACCGCAGCAGGATTCGTGTTCGCATTCACGATGATCGGCATGATCGTCAGCGACATGATCACCATCGGGCAGGTGGGCACGACCATCGGCCTGGGACTGCTCTTCGACACGCTGATCGTGCGCTCGTTGATGACACCGTCCATCGCGGCGCTGATGGGCCGGTGGTTCTGGTGGCCGACCCACGTGCGGCCGCGACCCAAACCGAAACCGTGGCCGCGAGTCGCCCAGGAGGTGACCGCGTGAGACGGTCGCTGACGCTCGTGCTGGCGGCGTTGGCGGCGGGCCTGGTGGGAGCGCCACCGGCTGTCGCGGACTCGACCGATGACTACCCGATCCCGCGCAGGCAGATCGAGACGTCCTGCGACGCCGAGCAGTACCTGGCAGCGGTGCGGGACACCAGCCCGGTCTACTTCGAGCGGTACATGCTGGACAAGAGCAACCGCCCGCCCGACGTCCAGCAGATGGCGGTGGACCGCATCCACTGGTTCTACTCGCTGGACGCCGCGGCGCGTCGCCAATACTCCGAGGACACCGCCACCAACGTGTACTACGAGCAGGTGGCGACCCGGTGGGGCAACTGGGCGAAGGTCTTCTTCAACAACAAGGGCGTGGTGGCGCACGCGACGGATGTCTGCATGACCTATCCGCGCGGCGACCTGTCGGTGTGGAGCTGGCCGGTCGCCCGCTGAGTGGGCGGGCTTGTCGCCAATGCGCGGCCTTGTGGCCCGCGTCACACTAGATTGAGGCGATGACTGTTTCCCCGGGCCGCAAAAAGGTAATCGCGATCGTCCTGGCGGGAGGCGAGGGAAAACGTCTCATGCCGTTGACCGCCGACCGGGCGAAGCCGGCTGTGCCTTTCGGTGGCATCTACCGCCTCATTGATTTCGCCCTGAGTAACGTCGTCAACTCCGGTTACCTCAAAGTGGTTGTGCTGACGCAGTACAAGAGCCACAGCCTGGACCGCCATGTCACCACGACGTGGCGGATGTCGACGCTGCTGGGCAACTACGTGACGCCGGTGCCGGCCCAGCAACGGGTCGGCAAGCGGTGGTATCTCGGCAGCGCGGACGCGATCTACCAGTCACTGAATCTGCTCAACGATGAGGATCCGGACATCGTGGTCGTCGTGGGCGCCGATCACGTGTATCGGATGGACTTCGCTCAGATGGTGCAGCAGCACATCGAGAGCGGAGCCGGTTGCACGGTGGCCGCCATCCGGCAGCGAATCGAACTGGCCGACCAGTTCGGTGTCATCGACGTCGACCCCGAGTCGCCGCAGAACATCAGGGCCTTCCTGGAAAAGCCGACCGATCCGGTGGGGCTCCCCGACGCACCGCACGAAGTACTGGCCTCGATGGGCAACTATGTGTTCAGTGCGGACGCACTGCGCGACGCCGTCACCCGCGATGCGACCTTCGACGCCTCCAAGCACGACATGGGTGGGGACATCGTGCCGTGGTTCGTCGACCGTTCGGAGTCGGCCGTCTACGACTTCAAGAACAATGATGTGCCGGGGTCTTACGAGCGTGACCGAGACTACTGGCGGGACGTCGGGACGATGAAGTCCTACTTCGACGCCCACATGGATCTCGTGGCGCCGCTGCCGGAGTTCAACCTGTACAACTCCGCGTGGCCGATCTTCACCAGCTACGGAGCCCTGCCGCCGGCCAAGCTGGTCGAGGGCGAACTCGGAACGCCGACGATGACCCACAACTCGATCCTGTCACCGGGCGTGGTGATCACCGGCGGCACAGTGAGTAAATCCGTGCTCTCCCCGTCGTGTCGGGTCGGTTCGGGTGCGGAGGTCTCCGACTCCGTGCTCCTCAACGGCGTCGAGGTCGGCGCGGGGGCGGTCGTCCGCAACGCGATCATCGACAAGAACGTCGTGGTGCCACCCGGCGCGGAGATCGGCGTCGATCCTGAGGCCGACGAGGCTCGTGGCTTCATCGTCCAGGACGGCCTCACGGTGCTCTCGAAGAATCAGGTGGTGCCGGCCCCCTGAAGGACCGTCGTCAGGTCATCGCCTCGGCCCAGGCGATGTGTCCTTCGAAGCCGAGTGATTCCGCCCTGGCACGGTAGCGATCCCGATAGTCGCGGTAGGAGGCTTCGTCTCCCTTGGCGCGGGCCAACAAGGCACGCAGACGAAGTAGCCAGACATCGCGGATGACCAGTCCGTCGTCGGCAGGCGGCGCGGCGGCCAGCCGCTCGATCGCGGCCTCGGCTCGGGCCACGTCCGCCGTGCCGCCGCTGTCGAGCAGGGTTTCCACCAGAACACTCGTCGCAGGAACCGCGTAGCCCCACGCCAGCAGGTGCCCCTCGCGAGCGGGGTGGTCCACGGCGGCGAACATGAGTGGTGTCGCCTCGTCGTGGTGTCCACGTCGACTCCGCTCGCGCGCCAGGTACACGTGGACGAGCGGTAGTTCGGACAGGGAGTGGCCCCGGCGTAGGAACAGGTCGCCGACCTCGGCGAGCAACATCTCTCCGCGGGAACGCTCCGCATCCGCCTCGCGATGCACCAGCGCGAGGCCCAGCGCCGATCGGGCCCAGACCACCGCCATGTCATCACCGGACTGTTCGGCGATCCGGAGCGCATCCTCGATCTCGTGCAGCGCCTGATCGTGAGGGGCCAGCACGCCGAACGTCGTTCCCGGCCAGTAGGCGTAGGTGATGACGGTGGCGTACGACAACGGGTCGGCGCTGCGCGCCATGGCCACGCCGTGGCGAAGGTCTTCGCGCCATCCGGAACGACCCAGCCACCACCGGCCGATAGCCCGTGTCGTGAACGCGAGCGCCAACGGAGACCCGAACATGAAGTCCCCCTTCGACGGATCACCCTCCGCAAGGTCGATGGTTCGTTGCGACCACCGCAGCAGGTCACCCCACTCGCCACTTTGCCCCTTGGCGTAGATGACCGGAAAAGACAGCCCGACCGTCAATGTCGGATCGCCGATCGACTCGACGAGGGCCCAGGCTTCCGATGCCAGCTGCGACGCCTCGCGGATCCGACCCCGGAACGCGCGCTCCAACACCAGGCCGGCCATCCCGATCGCCAGGGACGCCTGGTCCCCGGCCGCGGCGCACAACTGCCGCAATTCCTCGAAACGGTCGCCGGCCACGGTCTCCTGGACTCGCCAGGCGATACCGCACAGCATGGTGCGCGGCGCAATGCGCATCGCTGTCCGATCGGGGTCGTCGGCAGGCACCGCGTCGGCGATCGTTCGAGCGCGCTCCCAACTGCGACGCGCGGCGGCGATGTCGCGATAGGTCGCCCACATCGCGGCGCGCATGTGCCAGCTGTACGCGGTGTGCAGATCACCCGCCGCCTCGGCGTGTCCGGCGATCAAGGCGGCATTCTCATCAGCTGCTGCGGGGGCCACAGATTCGATGGCGGCCGCGACGCGCCGGTGCAGCGCGGCGCGATCGACTCTGAGCTGCGATTCGTAGGCCACCGTGCGAATCAGCGGGTGGCGGAAGGCGTATTCCGGGCTCGGGGTGTCTTGCACCTGATCGAGCAGCTCGGCGGCCAGCAGTTCGACGAGCACCGCATCGATGCCCAACGCGGCCAGAAGATCCGCCTCGAAGCGGACGCCGATCACCGACGCCGCATTCAACGTCCGCTTCGCCGGGGTACTCAGCCGGTCGATGCGCGCTTCGATCGCCGCCTGCACGGTGGCCGGCACCGTGACCTCGGTGGCGTCCTCTTCACAGACGTAGCGGCCGCGGTCACCTTTCAGCACGCCCCGCTGGGCCAACTCGCGCACCATCTCCTCGGCGAAGAACGGAATGCCGGCGGCCCGTTCGCCGATGATCGTCGCCAGCGCCGTGACCGACGGATCCGGCCCCAGCAGCTCGCCGATCAGCGCCGCGGTGTCTGAATCACATAGGGGGGCAAGCGCAATCGTCTGAGCTCCGGGCACGCGCGTCAGCGCTCCGTCGTATTCGGGACGGTAGGTGATCAGCACCATCGAGGGTGTTTGGGGAATCACCGCGAGCAGGTCGGTCACCAGCGACTCGCTGACGTCGTCGATCCAGTGCGCGTCCTCGATGACGTAGAGCGCCGGCTCGGTGCGAGCCAGCGTCACGGAATCCAACAGCGCGGTCAACCGCCGCCGCCGCGCATCCGGATCAATACGGGGCAGTGGCACATCCCGGTCGCCGATGCCGAGCAGATCATCGAGTAGGAGCAGGTCCTGCGGGTCGGCGTCCGGGACTTGTGCATGGGCATGACGACGGGCCGCGTCGTCGTCCAGGTCGGCGATCCCGCTGGCCGTCCGCAGCAGCCTCGTCACCACGTCGAAGGCGATGTCACGGGCGTGAGATTCGCAGTGCGTCCAATAGACGTCGGCACCTCGAGCCGCCGCCAGCGTTGCAGCCTCCCGAGCCACGCGCGACTTGCCGATACCGGCCGGTCCCACCACATTCACGATGACACCGCTCCCGCTGACCGTGCGGTCCACCAGGGCTTCGAGGGCGGCCATCTCCCAGCGCCGGCCGACCAGGCTCGCCTCGGTGCGCCCGATCCGCGCGGTGCGCGGCCGGATCGCCAGAAGCCGGCGCGCCGAAACCGGCGCGTCCCTGCCCTTGATCGAAACCGACTCGACGTCTCCGAGCACCGCGGCATGCTCGACCAGGTGAGCGGTGGGCGCGCTGAGCATGACGCCGTCCGGCGGGGCCACCGATTCCATGCGTTGCGCCAACCCCACCTGCTCGCCGATCGCGGCGTAACCCGAGACACCCGAACCGATGTCACCGGCGACGACCTGGCCCGAATTCAGGCCCACCCGCAGCCGCAGCGCAACACCGTCACGGCGGGCGACCGCACCGGCCAATCGGTGCGTCTCCTCCTGGATGGCCAGCGCGGCCAGGCACGCCCGATACGCATGGTCCTCCAGAGCTGCGGGCGCCCCGAAGAGCGCCATCAGTCCGTCACCGGTGAACTTCTCCATCGTGCCGCCGTAGCGCCGCACCACGGCCGCGCCGCGGCTGACCAGTTCGGCCATGATCTCGCGCAGGCGTTCGGCACCCACCGCCGCCGCGATGTCCATCGAACCCACGACATCCGCGAACAGCGCGGTGACCTGCTTGTACTCCGCACGGGTGGTCGAACCGACCAGTGGTGACCCACATCGATAACAGAACCGGGCATTCGGCACGGTTCCGCCGCCACACGTAGGACATGCCGTCACGGCCGTCATCCGAGCACCACCGGTCCTGGGGGGTTCGACCACCTACGACAAGAGGCTAGAGCGTTCGGCGACGGAGACCGGCGCTATTGACCCCGGTACCGAGGCCGCGGCCCACTGTGCTGAGGATCGAACGGCGCCGTCGCCGCGTCGTCTCGAGCGCACCGACACAAGCGCGGCCGACGCTGAGGCGTACCCACGAGAGAGGTCGCTTGCCTGGATTCTTGGGAGCCGATGACGGGAATCGAACCCGCGTATTCAGCTTGGGAAGCTGATGTTCTGCCATTGAACTACATCGGCATGTTTCGAACGAGAAGGCTAACACGGTCCACAAGCGCCCCGAGTGTGCACTCAGGGCGGAAATACGGTCTTGAGTTCAAGGGGTCGATGCAACAGTTGGCGGTTTTGACAGTAGTTCGTTGAGGGCTTCGGCTGGGGTTTTCCAGTCGAGGGTTTTGC
>NZ_JYNX01000089.1 GCF_001044255.1 Mycolicibacterium chubuense | reverse complement strand
GCAGCACCCGCAGGAGGTCGTTGAACTGGCGCACGGTGCGCAGGCCCTCGTCCCACTGGGCGCGGGTGCTGGTCACGGGCATGCTGATCAGCGTCCAGTTCTGCTCGTTCCACATGATCTCGGCGCAGTCCGGGGCGGTGTGTGCGAACGTCACCATCCGGCGGTCGCAGGCGCGGCGGGCGGCGTCGAGGTTGGTGGAGTAGACCATCCGGGGTCCGATCGCGCCGAGCAGCCAGATGTCGCTCTCGCGCGGCTCCTTGACGCCCTTGAGGCGCATGTCCACCACGACGTTCGTGCCGACCTTGCGGTGCAGCGCGATCACGGTGGCGACGTCCTCGAGGTCGAAGATGAACACCGCCTCGCCGCGGATCTGTCCGAGCACGACGTTCTTGGCGGTCACGTTGCCGACCGTGGACATCACGCCGCGCTTCCAGCGCGACAGAATGTCCGCCGATTCCTGTTCGTAGTCGAATCCGTGCGACTTCGCCCACGACTTACGGCGCCGGCCCAGACCGCGGCGGCGGTCGTGGTCGACGTACAGAAGTACCGCCGCACCCACGAAGCAGAGTGCGGACAGCGTGAACCAGAGCGGAACCATTGCGTTCAGAGTATCCGCTTCCGACGGTCCGGTCCGAATCCGAATGGGTCACAACCCGGTCACCTTCTCCGGGATCTCCCGTCAGCGCTGGCCACGCATACTGACCGGATGACCGACTTGTCCGGTAAGACCTACCTCGTCGTCGGGGCCAGTGGGGCGCTCGGATCGCGCATCGCGAGGAGGCTGGCGGACCGCGGCGCGGACCTGACGGTGACGGGACGCTCCGCCGACGCGCTGGCCGAGATCGGCGACGCCCACACCGTGACCGCCGATCTGCGCGACCCGGACGCCGGGCGGACGGTCGTCGAGGCGGCCCGGGAGCAGCACGGCCGGCTCGACGGTGTCGTGATCGCCGCGGGCGTGGTCGCGTTCGGCCCGCTCACCGAGATCGATGACGACACCGTCGACGACCTGGTGCTGGTCGACTTCCTGGCGCCGCTGCGGGTGCTGCGCGCGGCCCTGCCGGTGCTCGAGCCGGGCGGGGTGATACTCAACGTCAGCGCGGTCGTCGCCGAGAAGCCGCTGCCGAACATGGCGGTGTACTCGGCGGTGAAGGCGGCGACAGCGGCGCTGTTCACCGCGGCGCGCACCGAGGCCCGGCGGCGCAAGGTCCGCGTCGTCGACGTGCGACCGCCGCACACCGAGACGGGCCTGGCGGGCCGGGCCATCGCCGGCGACCCGCCCCGCCTGCCGACGGGCCTGGATCCCGATGCGGTGGCCGAACGCATCGTCGCGGCGCTGGTCGACGACGAGACGGACGTGCCGAGCACGGCTTTCTGACGCGAAACTGCGGCCAGATCGCGTTCCCTTCACGAAACGCGATCTGACCGCAGTCTCAACGAGCGCTCATCCCAGTACTTGGGTCTTCGCGCGAGCGCTCATCCCATCACTCGGGTCTTCGCGCGAGCGCTCATCCCATCACTCGGGTCTTCGCGCGAGCGCTCATCCCAGGACCAGGCGGTCCCCATCCGGGCTGACGTTGACGGGCACGATGTCGCCGTCGTGCACGTCGCCGGCCAACAGCATCTTGGCCAACTGGTCGCCGATGGCCTGCTGCATCAGGCGGCGCAGCGGCCGGGCCCCGTAGATCGGGTCGAAGCCGCGGTCGGCCAGCCACTTCTTGGCGGGCAGCGACACCTCGAGGGTCAGCCGGCGCTGCGCCAACCGCTTGGCCAGCTGTTGCAGCTGGATGTCCACGATCGAGACCAGCTCCTCGGGGTTGAGCCCGTCGAAGATGATCACGTCGTCGAGGCGGTTGATGAACTCCGGCTTGAACGCCGAGCGCACCGCGGCCATCACCTGCTCCTCGGAGCCGCCGGCCCCCAGGTTCGACGTCAGGATCAGGATGGTGTTGCGGAAGTCGACGGTGCGGCCCTGCCCGTCGGTCAGCCTGCCCTCATCGAGGACCTGCAGCAGCACGTCGAACACGTCCGGGTGCGCCTTCTCGATCTCGTCGAACAGGATCACCGTGTAGGGACGCCGGCGCACCGCCTCGGTCAGCTGACCGCCCTGGTCGTAGCCGATGTAGCCGGGAGGGGCACCGACCAGCCGAGCCACCGAGTGCTTCTCGCCGTACTCGCTCATGTCGATGCGGACCATCGCCCGCTCGTCGTCGAACAGGAACTCCGCCAGCGCCTTGGCCAGCTCGGTCTTCCCGACACCGGTCGGGCCGAGGAACATGAACGAGCCCGTCGGCCGGTTCGGGTCGGCGACGCCGGCCCGCGACCGGCGCACCGCGTCGGACACGGCCTGCACGGCCTTGCGCTGGCCGACGACGCGCTTGCCCAGCTCCTCCTCCATGCGCAGCAGCTTGGCCGTCTCGCCCTCGAGCATCCGGCCCGCCGGGATCCCGGTCCACGCCGACACGACATCGGCGATGTCGTCGGGCCCGACCTCCTCCTTGAGCATGACGTTCTCCTGCGCCTGAGCGGTCGGAATGGCCGCCTCGAGCTTCTTCTCGACCTCGGGGATCCGGCCGTACCGCAGCTCGGCGGCCTTGGCCAGATCACCGTCGCGCTCGGCCCGGTCGGACTCACCGCGCAGGTGGTCCAGCTGCTCCTTGAGGTCCCGGACCACGTCGATGGCGCTCTTCTCGTTCTGCCAGCGCGTGGTGAGCTCGGACAGCTTCTCCTTCTGGTCGGCCAGCTCGGCGCGCAGCTTCTCCAACCGTTCCTTGGAGGCGGCGTCCTCTTCCTTGGACAGCGCCATCTCCTCGATCTCGAGGCGGCGCACCAGGCGCTCGACCTCGTCGATCTCGACGGGGCGTGAGTCGATCTCCATGCGCAGCCGTGACGCGGCCTCGTCGACCAGGTCGATGGCCTTGTCCGGCAGGAAGCGGGAGGTGATGTAGCGGTCGGACAGCGACGCGGCCGCGACGAGCGCGGAGTCGGTGATCCGCACGCCGTGGTGCACCTCGTAGCGCTCCTTGAGTCCGCGCAGGATGCCGACGGTGTCCTCGACCGACGGCTCACCGACCAGGACCTGCTGGAAGCGGCGCTCCAGCGCGGCGTCCTTCTCGATGTACTTGCGGTACTCGTCGAGCGTGGTGGCGCCGACCAGTCGCAGCTCACCGCGGGCCAGCATCGGCTTGATCATGTTGCCGGCGTCCATCGCGGACTCGCCGGTCGCGCCGGCGCCGACGATGGTGTGCAGCTCGTCGATGAACGTGATGATCTGCCCGGCCGAGTTCTTGATGTCGTCGAGGACGGCCTTGAGCCGCTCCTCGAACTCGCCGCGGTACTTCGCGCCGGCCACCATCGAACCCAGGTCCAGGGAGACCACGGTCTTGTCGCGCAAGCTCTCCGGCACGTCGCCGGCGACGATGCGCTGGGCCAGGCCCTCGACGATCGCGGTCTTGCCGACGCCGGGCTCACCGATGAGCACCGGGTTGTTCTTGGTGCGGCGGGAGAGCACCTGCACGACGCGACGGATCTCGGTGTCCCGGCCGATGACAGGGTCGAGCGCGCCCTCGCGTGCCCGCGCGGTCAGGTCGGTGGAGTACTTCTCCAGCGCCTGGTACGTGCCTTCGGGGTCGGGGCTGGTGACCCGGGCGCTGCCACGGACCTTGACGAACGCCTCGCGCAGGGCCTGCGGCGACGCGCCGTGGCCGGTCAGCAGCTTGGCGGTGTCGCTGTCCCCGGTGGCCAGGCCGACGAGCAGGTGCTCGGTGGAGACGTACTCGTCGTCCATCTCGGTGGCCAGCTGCTGGGCGGCAGTGATGGCCGCGACGGCCTGCGGGGCGAGTTGCGGCTGCGACGCCGATCCGGTGGCGCTGGGCAGCCGGTCGAGCAGGCGCTGCGTCTCGGCGCGCACGGTCGCGGGTTCGACGCCGACAGCCTCGAGCAGCGGAGCGGCGATGCCGTCGTTCTGCGTCAGCAGTGCCATCAACAGGTGGGCGGGCGTGATCTGCGGGTTGCCTGCGGCGGTGGCCGCTTGCAGCGCCGAAGTCAGGGCCGCCTGAGTCTTGGTCGTCGGGTTGAACGAGTCCACCGGACTCCTCACTTTCATGTCCAACGGGCCGCAGAAAGCGGCCCTTGAAATGCTTGTCAGCCTCTACAACGTCGTCAATGTTGAGTCTGTTCCGCTCAACTTTAACTTTTTTCCCGGGCGAGCACTAGGGGCCGAACGTCACCGATCCGGGTCGCAGGGAAATCGGGATGACACACGCGCGCAGATCCGGCGACAATCCGTCGGTGCCGACCCGACGCCGACTTCACATCCTCGTGGTCGGCGCCTCCGCGCCGAGCCACATGTATCCCCACCTCGCCGTGGTCCGCGAGCTCGTCGACCGCGGCCATCGGGTCAGCTATGCCGTCAGCGGTCACCTGGCGTCGCTCGTCGACCCCACCGGTGCCGACGTCGTCGCGTGCACGTCGACGCTGCCGGGCGCTCCCGGGGCACCGACGCGCTTCGACGACGACGACCCGGTCGCCGGCATGCGGATCTTTCTCGACGAGGCCATCCACGTCCTCCCGCAACTCTGTGGCACCTTCGCGACCGACCGTCCCGACCTGGTTCTCTACGACATCGGCGGGATGGCGGGTCCGGTCGCAGCCGAGCTCTGGGGCGTCCCGGCCGCGCAGCTGTCCCCGAGCGAGGTGGCCTGGGACGGCTACTACGAGGACATGGCAGCGATCCTGGATCCGCTGATGGGCAGTCCGAGCGGCGTCGACTACCGGCAGACCTTCGAGCAGTGGCTGGCCTCTGCGGGAACGACACTGACGGTCGAGGACATCACCGGTGTCCCGAGACGATGCCTGGTGCTGATCCCGCAGATCATGCAGCGCCACGCCGACCGGGTCTCGGATCGCTACCGCTTCGTCGGACCCTGCCTGGACCCCCGACGAGAAGACCCGGGTGACTGGACCCCACCGCCCGGCGACGGTCCGCTGGCCCTGCTGGCCCTCGGCACGGCGTACACGGATCGCGCGGACATCTACCGCGCCGCGATCGACGGCCTCGACGGCGCGGGATGGCGTCTCACCATGGCGATCGGCACGACACTGTCGGCGGACGAGTTGGGGCCCGTGCCCGACTGGGTGCAGGTTCGTTCGAGCGTCCCCCAGCCCGCGGTCCTCGCTCGGGCGGACGCGTTCATCTCCCACGCCGGTATGGGGTCGTGCAGCGAGGCGCTGTGGTTCGGCGTTCCCATCATCGCGCTTCCGCAGGCCGTCGACCAGCCCGCCAATGCCGATCGGCTCGAAGAGATCGGGGTGGGTCGCCACCTGCGCCAGGACCAACCCGAGCCGGCGGAGCTGGGACGAGCCGTGCTCGACGTGGCGTCGGCCCCTGCGATCCGGCGACGTCTGGACGCCGTTCGTGCCGAACTCCGGAGACAGGGCGGACCGACGCGCGCGGCCGATGCCGTGGAGGACGTCGCCGCAGACCGCTGGTGACACGTCGAATGTCGCCGATGGACACGGACGCCATGTCCCCGGCCGTCAGCGCAGGCCGGTCTACCGTCGAGAGATGTCTGACATCGGCGACTTCGAGTACGAGCGGAAGTTCTTCGTTCGCGACATGCCGGCCGTCGCGGCATCCGACCCCAGCCCGCTGTTGATCGCGCAGGCATACCTGTTCGTCTCGGAGGGTTACGCGGTGCGGGTACGCGTGCAGGGGCCCGCACCCGCCGAACTGGATGCGACGCCGGCGCAGCTCGTGACCGCCCTGGGTGACGAGGCCATGGGCACCATGACCGCGAAAGGCCCGGCCGCCGGTGGGACCCGCTATGAGGCCGAGCGCGAACTCGATCCGCTGGTGGCAGGACAGATCGTCTCGCGGGCCGACCATGTCGTGGTCAAGATCCGCTCATCGGTCTGGCTGGGTGAGGACGGGTGGATCATCGACCGCTTCCTGGGCGCCAATGCGCCCCTGCTCATGTCCGAGGTCGAACGCGATGGCCCTGTTGTCGATCTCGCGATTCCCGCGTTCTGCGTCACCGAGGTCTCCGAGGACGATCGGTTCCGCAACGAGTACCTGGCCCACCATCCCTTCGGATCCTGGTCGGCGCAGTTTCGTCGCGAACTCGACTCACGCGGGCCGGCTTTCGTCGACAGCCTCGGGCAGAACCGGTTCGACGGCCCCTGACGGCCCTACCGGACCTTCCGGAACACCACCCACCGCAGAGCGCAGTACATGAAGGCGGCTTCGCATCCGCCGACCGTCAGACGTGCGAGGCGGTAGTCGAGGCCGAGGTCTGTCAGCAGTGTCGACAGCGCCAGGATGAACACCAGGTAATTGATCACGACCACTGCGACGTAGATGGTCAGCTCCTGCCCGACCGGGGCGTGCGAGCGAAAGTTCAGGTAACGGTTGAGCGCATAGCTCGACCCGAAGGCGCATGCGTAGGCGATCGTCACCGCGAGCGGGTACGGAACGCCCAGCCCTCCGCGCAGTCCGACCAACAACATCAGGTCCACGCCGAAAGTTGCGCTGTTGATCAGGCAGAAGCCCAGCAGCGTCGGCGCGACGACCTGGTCGAGCCCGAGCGGCAACCGGCGCGCCACGCGCTCGCACCAGCGATGGAATGCGGCCGGGATGAGGACAGCACGCCCGCGACGCGGCTGCGATCCGACCGACACGAGGTCACTGTGACACCAGCAGATGACGCGACGATGAGCGGCGGCCGAACGCCAGACCTCGGATCAGTAGTCGACCCGGAACCCGCCGATGAGCGTGATGGCGTTGCCGTCGGGGTCGGCCAGCGCAGAGAGGCGCACGCCTTTGTCGGCGTCGGCGATCTCGCCGGGATCGAGACCGCGCTCCCGCAGGGCGGCGCGGTGGGCCTCGAGATCGTCGACCGCGAGGTTGAGCAAGCCGGACCCGGCGCGGTCCTCGTCGTGGAAGACCTGCACCCACGCGCCGGGCAGCACCTGCCACTCGATCAGCGTCGGCATCGGGTTGTTGTCCTCGGTGCGGCCGAACAGCGACGCGTACCACTTCCGGCTCACTGCGATGTCCGAGACGGGGACGACCGCGAGCAGGTGTTGGATAGACATGCGGTGTTGACCCGGCGCTCCGCCGGAACTCATCGTCAGTCGGCGTAATCCCAGAACTGCAGCTCGTGCACGGTGGCGAACAGTGTCAGCGTCACGGCGTAGCAGACCAGGATCGCTGCGGCCCCGGCCACGCTGACCCGGGCGCCCGCCCCGTCGACCGGATCCAGCCAGCGTCGGAAGGGCCGCGACGCGGCCGGCATCAGCCACCACTGCATCGCGGTCACGCTCACGATCTGCCTGATCCACAACCCCAGCCACGGCGGCGCGCCCACGTGGTCGACGGCGGGGCCGAGGAACCGCGACAGCAGCATCACGGTCGGATAGAGCACGGCGAGCACCAGCATCGCCGACTTCCAGTTGGGCGTCATCAGCGTGCGACCGTCCTGCACCCGCACCGTGGTACCGAACGGGGTGGTTCCCGAAACGGCGCTGAAGTCCCTGCTCAGCGTCTCGCGAAGGGGCGCCAGCGCCGCTCCTCGCTCGTCGGACCCGATCCACTGCGCCAGCTGCGCGCCGGTGCGGAAGCGGACCATCGACGTCCACTCACCGTCCCGATCGGCAGGCAACAGCACGGTGCCCTGGTATCCGGGCTGCGTCGCAGCCACAGTGGACAGCCGCACTTGCGTGGTGAGGAAGCCCTCCTCCCGGCCGGGGGCGACCGCATGCCGGAACACCCCGACCCCCGCAGCGCCGCCACCCTCGTCGAGGATCAGGTCGGTGCAGGCGGCCCAGAACCCGCGACGCCGACCCTCGCGCAGGATCTCGGCGCGCCCGCTGCTGTCGAGCCATGCGTGCAGCGCGCTCTCTCCGGCGAAGGTCACCGCGACCGCCGGTTCGAAGGCGGCCTCGCCCCGCACCGACGTGCACCCCGACAGGTGACCGGTCGCGGAGCCGGCCGATGCCAGCAGCTCCTCGGACCACCGCTGGAAAGCGACGTCGTCACCGCCGGAATGGAAGACGGTCACCGCTGTCACCGGACGCAGACCGGGCTGCATCATCGGCCGACGATACCGGTGGTCTGCAGGGCCTCCGGCTGCTACCTTCTGCCGGTGTCGTGGGGTCCGATCTTGACCGAGCTGGTTCCGTTGGCACTGGTCGTCGCCCTGTCGCCGTTGTCGATCATCCCGGCGGTGCTGGTGTTGCACACCCCGCGGCCCCGGCCGACGGGGCTGGCGTTCCTCGCCGGCTGGCTCGTCGGCCTCGCGGCGCTCACCGCGCTCTTCGTGGAACTGTCGAACCTGATCGGCGGGATCGGCGACAAGCCGCCCGGGTGGGCGTCATGGCTGCGCATCGTCGTCGGTGCGGCGCTCATCGTCTTCGGCGGCTACCGGTGGGCCACCCGGAAGAAGTCCGAGCACATGCCCGGCTGGATGACGCGGATGAGCACGCTCACCCCGGCCAAGGCCGCGGTGACCGCCGTCGCGTTGACCGTCGTCAACCCCAAGGTACTTTTCCTTTGTGCCGCAGCGGGTTTGGCGATCGGATCGGCCGGTATCGACGCACCCCAGGTGTGGGTCGCCGAGGCGTGGTACGTCGTGGTGGCGGGCTCGACGGTGGCGCTGCCGATCCTCGGGTACGCGGTGTCCGGCGACCGGCTGGACCCCGCGCTGACTCGGTTGAAGGAGTGGCTGGAGCGCCAGCACGCGACGCTGGTCGCCGTGATCCTGGTGGTGATCGGACTTCTGGTGCTGTACAAGGGCGTTCACGGCCTGTAGCGCAGCGAGCGGGCGTGCCCCGCCGTGACCTAGGATCGTGCGGCGTGGGCCTCGAAGACCGCGATTCGATGCGCATCCTGCGGGATGCGCTCGACTCCGGCGGCGAGCAGCTGGTCGCCGACTTCTACACCCGCTGGTTCGCCACCGACCTGTCCGCGCGCGACCTCTTCCCCCCGGACATGGCGACCCAGCGCAAGGTCTTCGGTCACGCGTTGAGCTGGCTGTGCGACGAGCTCATCGCGCAGCGCGCCGAGGAACCGGTGGCGTTCCTGGCCCAGCTCGGGCGCGACCACCGCAAGTACGGCGTCACCCCGGGCCACTACGAGACGCTGCAGACCGCGCTGCTCGCCACCCTGCGCGGCCGGCTGGCCGACCGCTGGGACCGCAGGCTCGCCGAGGCCGTCACCGATGTCATCGCACTGATCGTCGGCGTGATGAGCGGCGCCGCGGACGCCGAGACCAGCCCGCCGTTCTGCGACGGCACCGTGCTCGAGCACCTCCGGCCGGCCCGCGACGTCTCGGTGATCCGGCTGAAGATGGACCACGCGCTCGGCTACCAGCCGGGCCAGTACCTGCCGGTGCAGGTGCCGCAGTGGCCGCGCCGGTGGCGCTATCTGAGCCCGTCGATCCCCGCCGATCCCGCCGGCTACCTCGAGTTCCACATCCGGTCGGTGCCCGGAGGCATGGTCAGCACCGCGATCGTCGGCGAGGCACGCCCCGGAGACCGCTGGCGGGTGTCCAACCCGCACGGCGCACTGCACGTCGACCGCGACGACGGCGACGTGCTGATGGTCGCGGGCAGCACCGGTCTGGCGCCGCTGCGGACGCTGATCATGGACCTGGCCCGGTTCGGCGAGAACCCCCGCGTGCATCTGTTCTTCGGCGCCAAGCACCCCTGTGAGCTCTACGATCTGCGCACGCTGTGGGAGATTGCGTCGACCAATCCGTGGCTGTCGGTCACCCCGGTCTCGGAATTCGACTTCGATCCGCCGTGGGCCGCCCAGTACCCGGACGTCACCCCGCCGCGCGGCCTGCACGTCCGCCAGACCGGCCGGCTTCCCGAGGTGGTGACCCGGTACGGCAACTGGGGCGATCGGCAGATCCTGGTGTGCGGCGGGCCGGCCATGGTGGCCGCGACCAAGGCCGCGCTGATCGCCAAAGGCGCGCCCGCCGAACGAATCCGCCACGATCCCCTGGCGAGCTGACCATACGTGGCAGGATCGGGGTATGGACGCGTTCGAAACCGTCACGCTGCGTGATCCGTCGTCCCCGCTGACCGCCACCTACGTCCCGACGGCGGGAATGGTCGGCACCTCCCTGTCCGACGACGGCGTCGAGTTGCTGGGCCAGCGCCGCGGGCTGCAGGCCTACGCCTCCAACGGAAAGACCATGGGCATCCCGATCCTGTACCCGTGGGCGAACCGGCTCAGCAGCATGGGCTACGGCGTCGACGGCGCGGTGGTCACGCTGACCCCCGGCACCGGCGGAGTGCGCACCGATCAGCACGGGGTGCCGATCCACGGCACGTTGGCCGCGTACAAGGACTGGACGGTCACGACGCTGCTGGAGTCCCAGCTGACCGCCGAACTGGACTTCGCGGCGCGGCCGGCGCTGCTGGCGACGTTCCCGTTCCCGCACCTGCTGACCCTCGACATCACGCTGGCCGACCGGACGCTGACGGTGACGACGACCGTGACCGCGACGACGGGTTCGCGGGTGCCCCTGTGTTTCGGATTCCATCCGTACCTGCAGCTGCCGGGCGTACCACGCGCACAGTGGCGCATCGAGACGCCGGCGATGCGGTATCAGCCCGTCAACGCCTGGGGCATCCCCACGGGACGTGTCGAGCAGCGTGACGCTGCGTCAGAGTTGTTGGGCGACAAGTTCATCGACGAAGGCTTCGACGAGGTCGCTCCGGGATCGGTGTTCGCGCTCTCCGGTGGTGACCGGCGCATCGAGGTGCACTTCGACGAGGGTTTCACCGCCGCGCAGGTGTTCGCACCCGGCGACGACGACGTCGTGTGCTTCGAGCCGATGGCCGCGCCCACCGACGCGCTGCGCCGCGGCGGCTACCACGTCGTGCAGCCCGGCGAATCGGCCGTCGCCCGGTTCCGGATCGCGGTCGGCTGACCCGACCCCGCCGAACGCGCCAGTCACGCGAAGTGCGGGTAGTCCTGCACCCAGTGAAAACCCCTGCTGCGCAACTCGAACGAGTCCGGGTCCCGGCGCTCGAGCGACATGCTGACCTGCTGACCGTCGAGCGTGCCGTCGAGCAGAAGCCGGTCCGGCGCCGGCCGCGCGTAGCGCAGGGTCTCCTCACGCGCAGGCAGCGCGATGGTGCGGCCCGCGCTGTCGAAGGCGATCGGCTCGTCCACCAGCGTGCCGTTCATCAGCTGGTAGGTGAGCGTCCCGACGTCGTCGAAAACGACGCGCTGCCAACGCTTCGGGTCCGTTGTCAGCGGTGGGGTCTCCGTGCCGCCCGCGGTGAACCGGTCCACCTCCCAGATGCCGTACAACTCGGGCTTCTCGCGGCCCCCGCCGTAATCCCGCCACGCCGTCACCCCTGCGACCAGACAGCCGACCAGGACCCACACGCCCAGCGCCGCGACCACGCCCGCCGCGATCCGGTTGGACCGGGCGTCGGTGAACAGGGGCGGTTGCGTCGTCGGCTCCGACGGTCGCTGCCATACGAGAACGTCGGCCAGTCGGCCGATCTGGGGGGCGAGCAGAATCAGGCTCAGCAGCAGCAGGTGCAGCGAGAGGATCTTGACGGGCACGTCGTAGCTCATGTTCAACAGGAACACCTGCGCCATCGACATCGCGCTCAGCAGTGCCCCCAGCGTCGCGGTCCTGCCGAAGAACAGGAGCAGCCCGGCGACGACTTCCACTGCGCCAAGAGCGATTTCGTAGGGTTGTGAACTGCCGACCTGCAGCCACAGCACCGATGCCGGGCTCAAGTCACCGAACGGCCGCAGCAGCGCCGCCAGCGGCGGCGGCGGCATCTGCGTCGGGATGACCTTCGCGATGCCGTAGAAGAGCATCTGCCCCGCCAGACTCAACCGGACGAACACCAGGAACCAGGCGTGCAGCCGGGTGTACTCCCGGCGGCGTCGGTCGAGCACCGACCAGATCAGCGTCGCGACAGCGGCGAACACGACATAGACGAACACCATGACCCAGATGACGGCCTGGTCGCCGCTGTTGGAGTCGCGGTGCAGCACAGCCTCGATGCCGAAGACATGGCGGCCGACCCAGGTCAGGATCGGTTCGATCCGTGTCATCTGCCAGATCACCGCGTCCGGTGGCAGCCACCGGGTGAGGATCCCGGCGTAGACGAAGACGATCTGAGCGAACGTCAGGCAGAACGCGCCGAAGTAGACGAAACAGAAGCGGAACGCGATCCGCGTCGCAGGATGCCAGGGTGCGGCCACGACGACCATCGTGGCCGCCCAACCCTTGGCGATCAACCGTGTGCGCCCCCGGGGCGGGGTGGGGATATCCCCCACGCAGACCCGCCGAAACTGTATTCCGCGCGGGGAAATCATGGGATTTCGCGCGTGGAATACAGTTTCGGCGGAAGTGCTAGCGCTTGTTGCGCGGCTGCCAGACCACCAGCGCGGTGCTCTTGGGCCGCGGCTGGGACCGTAGGTGCTCGACCTCGGCGTTGAGTTCGCGCACCCGGGCCTGCAGCGCCTCGACCTGGTTGGTCAGCTCGATGATGCGCTTGATGCCGGCGAGGTTGACGCCTTCGTCCTGCGAGAGCCGCTGCACCTCACGGAGCAGGTCGACGTCCCGCTGCGAATAGCGCCGTCCCCCACCGGACGTGCGTTCCGGGCTGACCAGGCCGAGCCGGTCGTACGTACGCAGCGTCTGCGCATGCATGCCGGCCAGCTCGGCGGCCACCGAGATCAGGAACGTCCTCGCCTGATTGTTCGAGTCGTTGCGGCCGGCGCTCATCGGTCTCTGCTCTTCGCGCAAGCGCTCATCACTGCGCCCCTGCCCATCCCGCCCTCGGGTCGAAGCCGCTGGCGCGTTCGGCTTTGGCGTAGGCCTCCAGGGCCTCGGCGGCTTCACCCTCGAGATTCGAGGGAACCGCCACCTTGACGGTCACCAGCAGGTCGCCGTGACCGCCCGAGCGCTTCGGCACACCGCGGCCGCGCACCCGCAGGATGCGGCCGTCGGACGTGCCCTTGGGCACCCGCACCCCGACCTTGCCTTCCAGCGTCGGCACGGAAAGCGTTGTCCCCAGCGCCAACTCGTGGAAGCTGACGGGGACCGTGACGGTCAGGTCGTCGCCGTTGCGCCCGAACACCTTGTCTGGTCGCACGTGCACGGTGACGTACAGGTCGCCCGACGGGGCGCCGCGCAGACCGGCTTCGCCCTGTCCGGCGAGCCGGATACGCTGCCCGTCCTCGACACCCGGCGGGATCCGCACGTTGATGGTGCGGGTCCGGGTGGTCACCCCGGTGCCCTTGCACTCGTCGCACGGGTTCTCGATGATCGACCCGCTGCCACGGCATTCCGTGCACGGCTCGGAGAAGCCGAACGCACCCTGGTTGCGGCTGACGACGCCGGCGCCGTTGCAGTTCGGGCACACCTTCGGGCTGGTTCCCGGCCTCGCACCGCTGCCGTGGCAGTTGGTGCACGGGGCGGGACTGGTGAGCCGCAACGGCATCGCCACACCCTTGGTGGCCTCGAGGAAACTCAGTTCGGTCTCGGTCTCGAGGTCGTTGCCCCGCCGGGGGCGGCTCGGCCGCGGCTGTTGCGCGCCGCGGCCGAACAGCCCACCGAACAGGTCGCCGATGTTGGCGCCACCCTGCTGGCCGGCGGCGTCGAACAGGTCGTTGAGGTTGAACTCCTGACCGTCGCCTCCGCCGAATCCTCCGAAGCCACCGCCGCCACCGCTGTAGCGCCCCCGGCCGAACCCGCCGCCGGCGAAGAGCCGACGGGTCTCGTCGTACTCCTTGCGTTTGGCGGGATCGGTGAGCACTTCCTTGGCTTCCGAGGCGGCCTTGTACCGCTCCTCGGCCGCGGCGTCACCGGGATTCCGGTCCGGGTGGTTCTCGGCGAGAATCTTGCGGGCGGCCCGCTTGATCTCGTCCTGGCCGGCGTCGGAGGCGACGCCGAGCTCCTTGTAGAAGTCCTTCTCAACCCATTCGCGCTGGGCCATACCGCGTCACCTCCTCACCTGCTCGTTGATCGTTGGTCAATTTCTATGATTCTGAGTGCTGTTGCGATTCTGAGTCGGCATTACCGGACTCGGCCGCGTCGGGCACCGTGTCCACGACGCCGACCATCGCGTGGCGGACCACGTGGTCACCGACGCGGTAGCCGCGGCGCATGACGGTCCCGACCACCGGGTGCGTGCCGTCGCCCTCGTGCTGCACGGCTTCGTGCAGCGACGGGTCGAACGCGTCACCCTCCTCGCCGAACGGCTTCAGGCCTAACCCCTGGAGGGTCGAAACCAGCTTGTCCGCAACAGCTTTGAGAGGCCCGGAATCGAGATCGCCGTGCGCGCGGGCGCGCTCGAGGTCGTCGAGCACCGGCAGCAGCTGGGTCACCACGTGGGCCTTGGCCCGCTCGGTGGCCACCTGCTGATCGCGCAGCGAGCGCTTGCGATAGTTCGCGAAGTCGGCTTGGACCCGCTGGAGGTCGGCGATCAGTTCGGCCGCCTTGTCCTGCGACTCCTCCGAGACCGTCGGCACCTCGTCCTCGATCGGCCCGGAGGCCGGCTCAGGTGCGTCGCGCACCTGGCCGGTCTGCGGGTCTATGCGGCGCTTGTCGGTGACGGTGATCGGCTCTTCTCGATCCTCGCTCACTTCCGCTCCTGATCGTCCTCGACCACCTCGGCGTCGACCACGTCGTCGTTGGAGGCCGAGGCGCCCCCGCCGTCACCGTCGGACGGGGCCTGCTCGGCCTGGGTGGCCTCGTAGATCGCCTGGCCCAGGGCCTGGCTCTCCTGGCCGAGTTTCTCCATTGCGGACTTGATGGCCGAGATGTCGGTGCCCGCGAGCGCGGTCTTGGCCTCGGCGATCGCGCCGTCGACCTTGGTCAAGGTGTCCTCGGAGACCTTCGATCCACCTTCGGCCTCGCGCTGCTCCTTGACGAACTTCTCCGTCTGGTAGACCAGCGACTCGGCCTGGTTGCGGACGTCCGCCTCCTCGCGACGCTGACGGTCCTCGTCCGCGTGCGCCTCGGCGTCCTTGATCATCCGGTCGATCTCCTCCTTGGACAGGCCGGAGCCCTCCTGGATCTTGATCGTGTTCTCCTTGCCGGTGCCCTTGTCCTTGGCCGTGACGTGCACGATGCCGTTGGCGTCGATGTCGAACGTGACCTCGATCTGGGGCACGCCGCGCGGGGCCGGCGGGATGCCGGTCAGCTCGAAGCTGCCGAGCAGCTTGTTGTGTGCGGCGATCTCGCGCTCACCCTGGAACACCTGGATCTGCACCGACGGCTGGTTGTCGTCGGCAGTGGTGAACGTCTCCGAACGCTTGGTGGGGATCGTGGTGTTGCGCTCGATGAGCTTGGTCATCACGCCGCCCTTGGTCTCGATACCGAGGCTCAGCGGGGTGACGTCGAGCAGCAGTACGTCCTTGACCTCGCCCTTGAGCACACCGGCCTGCAGCGCGGCACCCACGGCGACGACCTCGTCGGGGTTGACGCCCTTGTTGGGCTCCTGGCCGCCGGTCATCTCCTTGACGAGCTCGGAGACCGCGGGCATGCGGGTCGAGCCACCGACGAGCACCACGTGGTCGATGTCGCCGACGGCGATGCCGGCGTCCTTGATCACCTGCTGGAACGGCTTACGGGTGCGGTCCAGCAGATCCTGCGTGATGCGCTGGAACTCCGCGCGGGTGAGCTGCTCGTCGAGGAACAGCGGGTTCTTGTCCGCGTCGACGGTGATGTAGGGCAGGTTGATCGACGTGCTCTGCGAGCTCGACAGCTCGATCTTGGCCTTCTCGGCCGCTTCGCGCAGCCGCTGCATCGCCATCTTGTCCTTGGTCAGGTCGATGCCCGACGTGCCCTTGAACTTGTCGACGAGCCATTCGACGATCCGGTCGTCCCAGTCGTCGCCACCGAGGTGGTTGTCACCGGAGGTGGCACGCACCTCGACGACACCCTCGCCGATCTCCAGCAGCGACACGTCGAACGTGCCACCGCCGAGGTCGAACACCAGGATGGTCTGTTCCTTCTCGCCCTTGTCGAGGCCGTAGGCCAGGGCGGCCGCGGTCGGCTCGTTGACGATGCGCAGCACGTTGAGGCCGGCGATCTGGCCGGCTTCCTTGGTGGCCTGACGCTGGGCGTCGTTGAAGTACGCAGGCACGGTGATGACCGCGTCGGCGATGTCCTCGCCCAGGTAGCTCTCGGCGTCACGCTTGAGCTTCATGAGTACGCGCGCGCTGATCTCCTGCGCGGTGTAGTTCTTGCCGTCGATCTCCACGGTCCAGTCGGAGCCCATGTGACGCTTCACCGAACGGATCGTCCGGTCGACGTTGGTCACCGCCTGGTTCTTGGCGGGCTGACCGACCAGCACCTCGCCGTTGCGCGCGAACGCGACGACCGACGGGGTGGTGCGGGAGCCCTCGGAGTTCGCGACGACGACGGGATCGCCACCTTCGAGAACTGCGACGACGGAGTTGGTGGTCCCGAGGTCGATGCCGACCGCACGAGCCATAGTTACTGCCTCCTGAATAGACGAAACATGTGTACTGAGTGCACCGGGCTCAAGACTGCTCCTCGCGGCCATGCCGTGTCAAGCCAAACTTGAGTCGCATTCACTCAACTGTCGAAGTGGTCAACGGGGCCGCTGCGAAATTTGTTCCCGGGATTCCCGCGGAAGCGCATTCCGGGCTGCGATCCGGGCCGGATCGCAGCCATGGCTTCTCATTGGTTGCGACGGGCGCCCGCGTCAGCCGGAGGTCCGCTGCAGGGCGACCATCACCGCTCGTCGCAGCCTGGGCGCAGCCATAATCGGCGCGGTCGCACCTCGCAAACGCGCCGAGCTTGTCGTTCTGACCGCCGGCGTCAGCTGCAGGCGAGGCGGACGCGATCGAGCTTGGCGGCTCGGTCCGCTCGGGCCTGCAGGGCCTGGGGCACCGACACCTCCTCGAACCTGACCTTGGTGTTGGGGGGCATCTGCCCGACGAGGTCCATGTCGGCGCTGATCACCGTGCCGATCATCATGTAGCCCCCACCGGATACGGCGTCGCGGTGGAGCACGATCGGCTGCTCACCCGATGGCACCTGGATCGAGCCGATGGGGTAACAGGCGTCGACGATGTTGGACGGGTCGTCTCCGGCGCCGAACGGAGGCGTCCGGGGGATGAATTCCAGCGGTGTGCCGCCCTTGAGGCGGTAGCCGACGCGATCGGCTTCCGACGCGACGAGCCACGTCTCCGACAAGAACACGTCCATCGATTCCGGCGCTACCCGGTGGTCATACAGCCCGCGAACCATCCGCAGCGTGTACTCCTTGGCCAAGGGCAACCGCAGGTCCTCCGGTAGCTGGGTATCGGCAGCCGGTGCGCCGGTTCGCTTTCCGATCGACAGCGCGTCGCCGGCCTTGACCGGCCGACCCTCGAACCCGCCGAGCCGGCCGAGTGCGTAGGTCGAGCGGCTCCCGAGCTTCTCGGGTACATCGATCCCGCCGGCGACGGCGACATAGGACCGGGCGCCGGCGCTGGCGAAACCGAAATCCACTGTCTGGCCGGCAGCGATCGCCAGCACGGTGTTGGTCGGCCGGACCTCACCGTCGACCTTCGGCACCATCTCCGCGCCCGTGACGCAGACATGTGCGTCCTCGGTGAACACGAGTTCCGGTCCCATGAGCGCGCATTCGAGCACCGCGGCGGTCTCCGGATTACCGAGAAGCAGATTGGCTGCACGATAGGAGATCTGGTCCATCGCGCCGGACGGCGGAATGCCGAGGTGGTAGTAACCGCTTCGGCCGCCGTCCTGGACGGACGTGACGAGTCCCGGCTTCGTGATCTCAATGGGCATGGAGTGCCTCCAGAATTGTCGTGGCGCTGCCCGCGGGATCCGCCTCGAAATGCTCCAGAGAGAATTCGACGGGCGCACTGACCAGGGTGTAGTCGTTGCGTTCCACCGCGGCGACGATGTCGTCGTACTCGGCGCGGTCGATGGGCCTGAACTTCACGATGTCGCCCGGGCGAAACAGGATCATGAAGTCCTTCAGATGATCCAGCCGTTGCTCGGGATCGTAGATCGGAACCGGGGTCACACCGAACATCTGATATCCGCCTGCTCCCTTGACGGAGTAGATGCAGCTGAAACAACCGCCATAGCCGACGGTCTGCTTCGGGGTGTCCGTGCGCGGCTTCAGGTATTTGGGCACTTGAATCTGCTTGTCGCGCTCGACCATCTGGTACATGAACGGTAGGCCGGCGACGAACCCGACCATGGACACGAACCACGGGGTGTCCGAATGCGCCTTCACAAAGCTGTCCACATCGGGGTATCCGTTGATGCGGGCCGCATACTCGAGATCGGTGCTCTGCGGGTCCTGGTGCCGATCGCGGAAACGTTGCCCGGTCTCGTTGGTCCACGGATCGTCGTAGAACACCGGGATCTCGAGAACACGAGTGGACAGCACACTCTGGCTCTCGCCGACAGTGGCCGAGATGTCCTCCAGGGTGTCCTGCAGATCACCGACGTTCAAGACGTCCGGGTCGAACCGGATCTGATAGGAGGCGTTCGCCGGGCAGATCTCGGTGACACCGGGCAGGTTTCGTGCGGCGAGTTCCTTGGTGATCAAGATTCCGCGGAAGAACGCGCCCAGCGACATGCTTTCCGACAGCTCGGCGAACAGGTGCTCGTCACCGCCGAAGGTGTAGCGGGTGTCGCTCATGAGGTCCTCGCTTCCAGCAGCTGCTCGATCCACGTGGTGTGAAGGGCGTTGTTGCGTACGTCGTCTTGGGTCAGGAGACGCTCGAAAAACGGCAGTGTCGTCTTCAGCCCTGTCAGTTCGAGTTCGGACAGGGCCCGGTCGAGTCGGGCCAGCGCGCGGTCACGATCCTCGGCCCAGATGATGAGCTTGCCGATCATGGAGTCGTAGTACGGCGGTATCTGGTAGCCCGCGTAGGCCATCGAGTCGATGCGCACGCCCGGCCCCGCAGGCCAGTGCAGGTCGGCGATCGTGCCCGGACCCGGCATGAAGTCGCGGTCTGGGTCCTCGGCATTGATCCGGACCTCGATCGCGTGGCCGCGCTGCCGGATGTCCTCCTGGCGGTACGGCAACGGCTCGCCCTGCGCGACTCGGATCATCGCCTGGATCAGGTCGACGCCGCAGATCTCTTCGGTGATCGGGTGCTCCACTTGAATCCGAGTGTTCATCTCGATGAAGAAGTACTCGCCGGTCTGGGGGTCGAAGAGATACTCGACCGTGCCGGCGCCGCAGTAACCGACCGAGCGGGCGAGCGCAACGGCGGACTCGCACAGGTGGTCTCGCGTTTCTGCGTCGAGGATCGCCGCCGGTGCCTCCTCCCAGATCTTCTGCCGCCGACGCTGCAGTGAACAGTCCCGCTCGTAGAAGTGCACCGCATCCGCCCCGTCGCCCAGCACCTGCACCTCGATGTGCCGCGCGTGCGGGATGAAGCGTTCGAGATAGACGCCGCCGTCTCCGAACGCGGCCTCGGCCTCCTGTTGGGCCGACGCGATCCCGACCGCGAGTTCCGATTCATCGGTGGCGATACGAATCCCGCGGCCGCCTCCTCCGGCGGCCGCCTTGATCAGAACCGGGAACCCGATCGTCTCGGCCGCCGCGACGCCGTCCTCGACGGTGGCGATCAGACCCTGGCTACCGGGCACCACCGGCACGCCCGCAGCACGGGCGGTCTGGATCGCCTCGGCCTTGTGGCCCATCCGGGCGATCGTCTCGGCGTCCGGACCCACCCAGATGAGACCGGCTTCGGCCACTGATCGCGCGAATTCGGCGTTCTCGGAGAGGAATCCGTAGCCCGGGTGGATCGCATCCACCTTGCGGTCCTGCGCTGCGGCGAGTACCGCATCGTGGTTGAGATAACTCTTGCGGGCATGGGCGGCGCCGATGTTCACCGACTCGTCGGCCAACCGGACAGCAAGCGACTGTTCGTCGGCGTCGCTGTACGCCGCCACAGTGGTGATGCCCAGTTCCTTGGCGGCGCGGATGATGCGGACCGCGATCTCACCGCGATTGATGATGAGTAATCGGTTGACGGAAGCCATTTATCCTTCCTCCACTCGCATCAGCACATCACCGGCGTCGACGGTGTCTTCGGATTCCACGCAGATCTCGACGACGGTTCCGGCCACCTCGGCGGTCACCGGGTTGAACATCTTCATCACCTCGACCAGACCGACGGTGTCACCGACGGAGACGCTGGCGCCCACCTCGACGAAGGGCGGACTGGACGGAGACTCGGCCCGGTAGAAGGTGCCGGGCAAGGGTGATGTGACGTCGTGGGTGTTGCTCATATTCGGCTCCTGACTTGTTGTGGTGTGGTCATCGAGCAACGGCGAACGACCGCACGTCGATGCCGGCGTCGTCCAGACTGTCCCGGCTGGTGCGCATCAGTTCGTAGGCGCCGCGCGTGTCGCTGTGGATGCAGATTGACTCGAACTCGATCGGAATGATCTGACCGTCAACGGTTTCGACGGTGCCCTGCCGGCAGGCCTGCAGGACCTTCGCGGCAACCGCGTCGGCGTCGAGTGCTCCGACATCGCGGGTGAAGACGATCTGGCCGTCGGCACCGTAGTGCCGATCGGCATAGAACTCACGGATCACCGGTTGACCGTGCGCCCGGGCGACACCGTCGATCACCGAACCGCCCATCACGAGCACCGGCAGCTCAGAGTCGACGACCTGCAGCGCCGAGATGAGCGCCTCGGCGAACTCCTCGTCGCGGGCCGCGTGCATGTACAGCGCACCGTGCAATTTGAAATGTTGCAACGGCAAACCGTGCAAGCGGACGAACTCCCGCAGGCCGCCCAGTTGGTAGATCGAATCGTTGACGAGTTCGGCGGCCGTTGCCTGGATGTGCCGCCTGCCGAAGCCCACGAGATCCCGGAAGCCGGGATGCACACCCACGCCGACCCCGTGGTCCTTGGCCATCGCCACGGTCCTGGCCATCGTGCTCGGGTCGCCGGCATGGAATCCGGCGGCGACGTTGATCGAACTCACCAGTGGCATCATCTGGGCGTCGACGTCGTCGCCGAACATCCAGGTTCCGAAGCCCTCGCTCATATCGCAGTTGATGTCTATTCGGGTTGTACGCATGTTCTGCTCCTCCCTTCATCCGACGGTAGGAGCGACGCAATTGATCAACAAGTTCAATATTTCTATGTATCGTTATCAAGAAATCCGATACATGCTGCTACGCAGGGACGTTGTCCGTGTCTTTCTCCATTCGCCAGTTGCGCTACTTCGTGGCGGTGGCCGAGGCGGGCCAGATCAGCGCGGCGGCGCGCGGCCTGTACGTCTCGCAGTCGTCGGTGACCATGGCGGTGCAGGAAATGGAGCGCCTCCTCAGTCAGCGGCTGTTCACCCGCGGCTCGCGTGGCGTCGAGCTCACGCCGACCGGATCCGAGTTCCTCCCGAAAGCCCGTCAGATCCTCCGACTCGTCGACGAGGCTGCGCTGGTGACGGCCACCGACACCGATCCGCACGGACGCTTGCGGGTGGGAGTCACCTACACGGTGATGGCGTATTTCCTTCCGCACCAAATTCAACGGCTGACCATCGCGTTCCCCAACATCGACTTCTCTTGGCTCGAAATGGGCCGGCCCGACGTGGAAGATAAGCTCGCCGGCGGCGATCTGGACTTCGGATTACTGCTGACGTCGAATCTTCAGAGCCCCGAGCTCGACCACCAGACCTTCGTCCATTCCCCGCGCCGACTGTGGATGGCGCCCGACCACCCGCTGTCGCAACTCGGCGAGATCGGTCTCGCCGATGTGGCCGAGCATCCTTATGTACAGCTGACGGTCGACGAGGCAGACGTGACGACCCGCCTCTACTGGGGCGATCTGAGCCCTCGCGTTTTGGTGGAGACGTCGTCGATCGAGGCCGTCCGCAGCATCGTCGCCAACGGCAACGGGGTCGCGATCCTGTCCGACATGGTCTACCGCCCCTGGTCGCTCGAGGGCAAGCGTGTCGACACGGCGATCGTGCGAGACCCGGTCCCTGACATGCGCATAGGCCTCGCGTGGCATCGCGGGATGCCGTTCACTCCTGCCATGGACGCGCTCCACCAGTACTTCAACCGTCAGTTCGGAGACCCCGCGGTCGCACCCGTCTGACCGTGATGTGTGAAGAACCCCGCGAGTCACTTCCGTAACACCGGCCACACTCTGCGTACGCTGGGCCAGGTGACGATGCGGCTGGTGACGGCGGGGGTGCTGGCCGTCGCCTTGCTCGCCGGCTGCCAGTCGTCGATCGAGGGCACCGCGACGCGCAGCCCCGACACCGGCATCGAACCCGACTTCCCCACGCCCCGGCCCAGCCGGTCGACGCCCCCGCCGGTCACCACCGCACCCGCGCCGTCGCCGACGGCGCCCACCCGCGCGCCGTCCGGCGAGGTGCTCAGCCCGCAGAACGGCTACGTGTTCATCCAGACGAAGTCCGGTAAGACGCGCTGCCAGCTCGACGAGCAGGAGGTCGGCTGCGAGTCCGCGTTCACCAACGCACCCGAGGTCGAGGGCGAACCGGCCAACGGTGTGCGCCTGACCGCCGACGGCCGGGTCAGCTGGGTGTTGGGCAACCTCGGCGCGATCCCGGCCGTCACCCTCGACTACCGCACCTACTCGGCGCTCGGCTGGACCATCGACGCAGCGGAGGACGGCACCACGTTCACCAACGACGGCACCGGCCACGGCATGACGATCAGCGTCGAGGGCGTCGAGAGCTTCTAGCGCTGTCACACATCAGTTACCCGCACCGGGTTTGACAGCGAAGACCCACCGGGAACAGCGGATGGGTGCACACCTACGACCTCGTTGTCATCGGGGCCGGCTCGGGCAACATGGTCGTCGACGATCAGTTCGCCGATCTGGACGTCGCGATCATCGACGATCGCAAGTTCGGCGGCACGTGCGTCAACTACGGATGCATCCCGTCGAAGATGCTGTCCTACACGGCCCAGATAGCCGACACCGTCCGCACGGCGTCCCGGTTCGGCGTCGACGCCGGCACCCCGCACATGCGATGGCCCGACGTGCGGGACCGCGTCTTCGGTCGCACCGACGCGGTGGCCGCGCAGGGTGAACAGGGCCGGCGGGACAGCGAATTCATCACCGTCTACCACGGGCACGCGCGGTTCACCGGCCCGCGCCGGTTGGAGGTCGCGACCGCCGACGGCACGGTCGAGATCGAGGCCGAGCGGATCGTGATCGCGGCGGGCAGCCGCCCGGTGGTGCCCGAGGCCGTGGCGGATTCGGGTCTGCCCTACGAGACCTCCGACACGGTGATGCGACGCGACGCCCCGCCCGAGCGTCTCGCGGTGCTCGGCGGCGGCTACATCGCCGCCGAGCTCGCCCACGTCTTCGCCGCCGTCGGCAGCCGCATCACGATCATCGAGAAATCGGGCCGCCTGCTCGGCGGCCCGCAGGACGACGCCGTGCGACAGGTGTACACGGACCTGGTGCGCGATACGTACGACGTGCGGTGCGGCACCGAGCTGATCGGGATCGCGGGCCGTCCGGGCGATCTGACGATCGAGCTCGATGACGGCTCGTCGGTACAGGCCGACACGCTGCTGGTCGCCGCGGGGCGGCGCTCCAACAGCGACCGCCTCGACGTCGAGAAGGCGGGCATCGACACCCACGACGACGGACGCATCGCGGTGGACCGGTACTGCCGCACCTCCGCCGAGGGAGTCTTCGCCCTCGGCGACGTCAGCACCCCGATCCCGCTCAAACACGTCGCCAACCGCGAGGCCGCCGTCGTCAAGCACAACCTGCTACACCCCGACGATCTGCAGGCGATCAGTCACGACCTGGTGCCGTCGGCGGTGTTCACCAACCCGCAGATCGCGTCAATCGGCCGAACCGAAGACGAATGCCGGCGCGACGGGCTCGACTACCGCGTCGGCGTCGCCGAGTATCCCGACGTGGCCTACGGGTGGGCGATGGAGGCCACCGTCGGTCTGTGCAAGGTGCTCGCCGACCCCGGCGGCGCCATCCTCGGCGCGCACCTCATCGGCGCCCAGGCCGCCAGTCTCATCCAGATCTTCGTCGTCGCCATGAACTTCGGCGTTCCGGCCCAGGAACTGGCCCGCCGGCCCTACTGGATCCACCCGGCGCTCAGCGAAGTCGTCGAGAACGCCCTGCTGAACCTTCAGGAGTCACCCACATGACCGTCGACCCGTTCGTCCTGGTGCTGTTCGGCGCCCGCGGCGACCTCGCCCGCCGCATGCTGTTTCCCAGCATCTACCGCCTCGCCGCCGCCGGGCACCTTCCCGAGGACTACGCGATCATCGGATCGGGACGCAGCGCGCCCGACAGTATCGACGCGTTCCATGACTCGGTCCGTACCGGCCTGTCGGAGTCGGTCGACGATCTCGACGACGAGATCGTGGATACGCTGTTGCAGCACTTGTCTTTTCAGACGGCCAGCGCCGACGACGGCGCCGATCTGGCGTCCGCGGTGGACGCCGCGAGATCCGATGTCGGCGACGGCGCCCAGACGGTGATCTATCTGTCGGTGCCGCCCACCGCGATGGAGTCGATGATCGCGATGCTGGGCCGCGAAGGACTCGCCGACGACGGCGCCCGGATGATCATCGAGAAGCCGTTCGGCACCGACCTCGACAGCTCGCGGGCACTCGATGCCACGGTGTCGTCGGTCACCGACGAGGACCGGGTGTACCGCATCGACCACTTCCTCGGTAAGGAAGCGGTGCAGAACATCCTCGCCCTGCGCTTCGCCAACGCGATCCTCGAATCCGCGTGGAACAGCGACCATGTCGAGTCCGTGCAGATCGACGTGCCCGAGGACCTCGGGCTGGAGGGCAGAGGCAGCTTCTACGAGTCCACCGGATGTTTCCGCGACATGGTGACCACCCACCTGTGCCAGGTGCTCGGCTTCGTCGCGATGGAGCGACCGGAGACGGTGGACGCGGACGCGCTGCGGGAAGCCAAAGCCGCGGTGTTCCAGGCGATGCGTCCGCTCGATCCGGACCGGGTGGTGTTCGGCCAGTTCGACGGCTACCGCGACGACGATGACGTCGCCGACGACTCGCAGGTCGAGACCTTCGTCGCGCTCGAAGCCTTCGTCGACAACGACCGGTGGCGTGGGGTGCCGTTCTACCTCCGCACCGGGAAGGCGTTGGCGGACAACCGACGTACCGTCACGGTGACGTTCCGCACACCGCCGTCGCCGTTCCCCGGCGACGCGCCGAAGCCCGACCAGCTAGCCCTCGAGCTCAGCCAGACACCGCTGGCGACACTGGTTCTCAACGTCAAGCGGCCCGGACCGGAGATCACCGTGGAACCGCTCGGCACCGACCTCGAAATGGCACGGACAGACCACGAGGACGACGCGCTGGACGCCTACGAGCGTCTGCTGCTCGACGTGATGCGCGGGGACCAGACGCTGTTCGCCCGCGGCGACGAGGTGGACCGGCTCTGGCAGGTGTGCCAACCCGTGCTCGATCACCCGCCGTCGGTGCAGCCCTACCGGAAGGGCTCGTGGGGGCCGGAATCCGCGCTGACGCTGCCGGGTCCGCGCGGGTGGCGGCTGCCCGATGCCTGACGGCCCGTCGATCGCGCAGCACGGGTTGATCGGTGATCTGCGGACCTGCGCGCTGGTCGGGACCGACGGCACCATCGACTGGTTCTGTGCGCCGAGGTTCGATTCGCCCAGTGTCTTCGGCGCGATCCTGGACGCCGACCGCGGAGGCAGCTGGCGGCTCACGCCGGTCTGCGACAGTGTCGCGTCCCATCAGTTCTACTTCCCCGAATCCGCCACGCTGATCACCCGGTTTCTCACCGAGCACGGCGTGATCGAGGTGCACGACTTCATGCCGGTGCTGCGGCCCGGCGACGCCGAGCACCGGCAGCGCCTTGTCCGCCGGATCGTCGCGGTGCGGGGCACCACGACGGTGCGCATGACCCTCGATGCCCGACCGGACTACGGCAGAACACGTTTCGCGGTGAGTTCGCGCGACGGCGGCGTCGACTTCCGCTCCGACGAGCTGGCCATGACGCTGACCTCGACCACCGATCTCACCGTGGACGACGGGGTGGTCGGGGCCGAGTTCACGGTCCGCACCGGCGAGGTCGCGCAGTTCGTGCTGGAGGTGCTCGACAGCCCCGACGGCGATACCGACGACGCCCACGACGTCGACGCCCTGTTCGAGGCGACCGCCGCGTTCTGGCGGACCTGGCTGGCCCAGTCGCGCTATCGGGGGCGCTGGCGCGAGATGGTGGAGCGTTCGGCGATCACGCTCAAACTGCTCACCCACGAGCCGTCCGGCGCGATCATCGCGGCACCCACCACCAGCTTGCCGGAAACCGTTAGCGGTGAACGCAACTGGGACTACCGCTACGTGTGGATGCGCGATGCCGGGTTCAGTCTGTACGCGCTGCTGCGGCTGGGCTTCAACGACGAGGCCAACGCCTTCATCGAATGGCTGTCGCAACGGCTCGGCCGAGGCGACCGCGAAGCCGACGGTCTGGGGCCGCTGCGGGTGCTCTACGACATCGACGGCAACGCACCCGAGGAGATCGAACTCGACCACCTGCGGGGGCATCTGGACTCGACGCCGGTAAGGGTCGGCAACGCCGCAGCGGAGCAACTGCAGCTCGACATCTACGGCGATCTGATCGATTCGGTCTACCTGTTCAACAAATACGGGGCCGGTATCAGCCACGACGCCTGGTCGGACGTCAGCTACGTCATCGGCTGGGTGGTCGACAACTGGGAGCGCGACGACGCCGGGATGTGGGAGGTCCGCGACGGCGACAAGGCGAACACCACGTCGCGGCTGATGTGCTGGGTGGCGCTCGAACGGGCCATCCGTATCGCTCGCCAGCGCGGTCTTCCCGCCGACCTGGTGACCTGGTCGCGGGTCCGCGACGAGATCTACGACCGGATCATGACCGCATGCTGGAACGCCGAGCTCGAGACGTTCACCCGCTTCGAGCACGGTGACACGCTCGACGCCGGTGTGCTGCTGATGCCGATGGTGAAGTTCATCTCGCCGGTCGATCCCCGGTTCCTGTCGACCCTGGCCGCCGTCGAACGCCAGCTCGTCACCGACAGCCTGGTGTTCCGGTACGACCCAAACAGCGACGACGGCCTGGACGGGGAGGAGGGCACGTTCTCGCTCTGCACCTTCTGGTATGTCGAGGCGCTCACCCGGGCGGGTCGGCTGCGGGACGCACAGCTGGCGCTGGAGAAGATGTTCACCTACGCCAACCACGTCGGTCTCTACGCTGAGCAGGTGAGCGCCACCGGCGGTCAGGTCGGCAACTTCCCGCAGGCCTTCACCCACCTGTCGTTGATCAGCGCCGCGATCAACCTCGATCGCGCGCTCGGCTGAAAGGAACCGACGGACATGACCGTTGCCCAGCGAGAACGCGCCGCCCTGGTGGCCACGTTTCGCGAGACCGCCCCCGACGAGCGCACGCTGTGCGAGGGCTGGGACGCCCGGGACCTGGCCGCGCACCTGGTGGTGCGGGAGCGTCGGCTCGACGCCGCGCCCGGCATCCTGATCCCCGCGTTCGCCGACTACACCGAGCGGGTGCAGAAGCAGGTGTCGGCGTCGACGAACTGGGACGCCCTGGTGGATCAGGTCGCCGACGGGCCGCCGCTGTATTCGCCGTTCAAGCTGCTCGATCCGATCGCGAACGTGGCGGAGATGTTCGTCCACCACGAGGACGTGCGGCGGGCGCGGCCCGGGTGGGAGCCCCGCCCGCTCGACGAGCAGACCGCCGGCGCGCTGCGCCGCCCGGTGGGCATGATGGCGCGGTTGACCCTGCGCCGCGCGCCCGCGAAGGTGGTGCTGCGCACTCCCCAGGGCGAGACGGTGGCGACGGTCGGCCGCGGGCAGCGGCTCACCGTCACGGGCGATCCCGGCGAGCTGCTGTTGTTCGTCGCCGGACGTGACGAGGCCCGGGTCGAGTTCGACGGTCCCGCCGACCTGGTCGAGAGGGTGAAGGCGTCACGCGGCGGACTGTGACCCTAGGCTGAGAACCGTGGACTTCCGCATCTTCGTCGAACCCCAGCAGGGCGCCACCTACGCCGATCAGCTCGCGGTGGCACAGACCGCCGAGAGCGCCGGTTACTCGGCCTTCTTCCGGTCGGACCACTACGTCGCGATGAGCGGGGACGGGCTGCCCGGCCCGACCGACTCCTGGGTGACACTTGCGGGTCTGGCGCGCGAGACGTCGACGATCCGGCTGGGCACGATGGTCACCTCGGCGACGTTCCGCCATCCCGGGCCGCTGGCCATCTCGGTGGCGCAGGTCGACGAGATGAGCGGTGGCAGAGTCGAATTCGGCATCGGTGCGGGCTGGTTCGAGGCCGAGCACAAGGCCTGTGCGATTCCGTTCCCCCCGCTGGGTGAGCGGTTCGACCGGCTGACCGAGCAGCTCGAGATCATCACCGGTCTGTGGACCACCGAAGCGGGTCAGACGTTCGACTACAGCGGCGAGCACTACACCGTCGCGGACTCCCCCGCGCTGCCCAAGCCGGTCCAGTCCCCGCACCCGCCGATCATCATCGGCGGTGGCGGCGCCAAGCGCACACCGGCGCTGGCGGCGCGCTTCGCCGCGGAATTCAACATCCCGTTCGTTCCGCTGGAGACGCTGACCACGCAGTACGCCCGGGTGGCTGCCGCGGTCGAGACGGCGGGCCGCGCCTCGGATTCGCTGACCTATTCCGCGGCGTTCGTGGTCTGCGCCGGTCGTGACGACGCGGAGATCGCCCGGCGCGCCCAAGCGATCGGCCGCGAGGTCGACGAGCTGCGCAGCAATTCTCCGGCCGTGGGCACTCCCGACGAGATCGTCGACAAGCTCGGCCCGTTCGTCGAGGCCGGGGTCGAGCGGGTCTACCTGCAGCTTCTGGACATGTCCGATCTCGACCAGGTGCAGTTCTTCGCCGAGGCCGTCGTCCCCCAATTCGGCTGACCAGCCGATCCCGGCGCACCGCGGTTACTATCGGTGGCCGTGACCAGGCGGGATCGAGACGACGATGCGCGTCCCGAGCCGCCGTCGGTCCCGTGGCACAACCGGACCTCCACGCTTCTGGGCGCCAGCATCGCCGCGATCGCACTCATCGCGGTGCTGATCACCTCGGCGTCGTGGGTGTCGCGGCAGTTCAACGAACCCGAGCAGGCCCCGCTGAACTTCGTCGACCCCACCTTCTCGACCACCGAGGACTCGTCGGTGACGCCCACCACGACGGGCACGATCACCAGCACGAGCCCCCCGATGACCACCGATATCAACCCGGAGTCGACCTCGCCGACCACGTCCGGGTCGGAGACCTCGGGCACCGAGACTTCCGGCCCACCGCGCTCGACACGCACGCCGCGCACCCGCGAGGACGACGGCGACGCGACCACCACCCGCAAACGTCCCCGGACCAACGTGACACGCACGCTCTACCCGGCGCCGTAGCGGCGAGAGCCGCCTACTATCGGGTTCCGTGGCGCGATACGGATCCGGTGACGACGAGAACTACTACTCCGAAGACGAGCCGACGCAGCTCAGCAACTACGGATACGACCAGCCGCCGGCCGACGACGGCGCCGCAGTTCCGTGGTACCGCAAACCGGTGGCGCTGGTGTCTTTCGGTGCGGTGGGCGCCGTCCTGATCGCGCTGATCATCTACGGTCTGGCCCGGGCGATCACCGGGGATGCCCCGTCGGAGCCGACGACCTCGTCGCTGACGCCCCTGACCTCGAGCTCCGCCCCGGGTGTCGCGCCGACGTCCACGGCGGCCGAGACCACGACCACCAGCACGGAGCCGACCACCACCGAGCCCACGACGACGACCACCACCACCACGCCGACGACCACCTCACCGACGACGACCACCACGACGTCGCCCACGACCACGGTCAGCACCAGCACGAGCACCGTCACGCAGACCGAGACCCAGACGGTCACCGAGACGCCACCGCCGCCACCGACGCCCTAGCGTCAGGCGGGCGCGAGGATCCGGCCCGACAGCTCCAGCAGGATCCGGTGCAGTTCACCGTCGTCGACGTCGGCCAGGTCCGGATCAGCGGCGGCCTTGCACACGCCGGACAGGAACACGGACTGGGCGACACGGTCGGCAACGGTGCGCTCGGTTCCCGCCAGCAGTTCGCGGATACGGGTGGCGACGACGTTGAATTCGGGCTGGCTACGGACCAATTGGTCGATGGCGGGATCGCCGTAGAAGTAGACGGCAAGCTGGCGGTAGCGCACCGTCATCTCGATCAGGCCGCTCACGATCACGGCCCGCCGGGGCTCGGCATCGGGCAGAGCCTCGGCGATCCGGATGACCCGGGCCATGTCCTCGATGGACGGCCTGAGCACCTCCAGCGCGATGTCCTCTTTGGACCGGAACTGGTAGTAGACCGCGGCTTTGCCCACCCCGACGCGGTCGGCGATCATCTGCAGCGACGTGCCGTGCACCCCGTGCTCGGCGAAAAGGGCCAGCGCAGCATCGAGGACCCGCTGCCGGGCCAAGCCGCGCGGTGCCGTGGGTTTCGCCAAGTCGCCTCTGCCTCCCGGTCGCGTGAAGGGGTCCCAGAGTAACCCGGAGTCGATACCGACGTCGACGATTCGTCAGCCGTGCCGTCAATTTTAGTTAGCCGTTCGGCTTGCTCTGCCCTGGTCGTCCCTCTAATGTTTGCGTGGCTAAGTACTCAAGCATCCGCTGACGCAAGGGGCAGTAGTGGTCGGAATCGTCAAGCGGGTCTGGATTCCGCTGCTCATCCTCGTCGTGGTCGCCGTGGGCGGCGTCGTCGTCTACCGGATGCACGGGATCTTCGGCTCGGACAACGAGATCACCCGCCCGGGCGCCGGCCTGGCCCAGGATGCCGAGCCGTTCAACCCCAAGGTCGTGACCTACGAGGTCACCGGAACAGAAGGTGCTGTGGCGACCATCAACTATCTCGACCTCGACGCGACCCCCCAGCGGGTCGACGACGCACCGCTGCCGTGGTCGATCACCCTGCGGACCACGAAGCCCTCGGCCAGCGCCACCATCATCGCCCAGGGCGACGCCGGCACCATCAGCTGCCGCGTCATCGTCAACGACGAGGTCAAAGACGAACAGACGGCGACCGGGATCAACGCCCAGACCTCCTGCCTGGTGAAGTCGGCGTGAGCACCCACCGCACCGGCCGCGCCGGCATTCCCCGTTTCCTGCGTCTGTTCTGCGTCCCGGTGCTGTTGGGCTGGTTGGTACTGACCGCCCTGCTCAACGTGATCGTGCCGCAGTTGGAGGCGGTGGGCGCCGCCAACTCGACGTCGCTGACCCCCAACGACGCGCCCTCGCTGCAGGCCACCCAACTGGTCGGAAAGCTGTTCGGGGAGTACGACTCCAACAGCTCGGCGATGATCGTGCTGGAGAGCGACAAGCCGCTGGGAGCCGAGGCCCACCGGTACTACGACGGGCTGGTCGCCGACCTACGCAAGGACACCACGCACGTCCAGCACATCCAGGACCTCTGGGGCGATCCGCTGACGTCCTCGGGATCGCAGTCGGCCGACAATCTTTCGGCCTACGTGCAGCTCTACATCGCCGGCAACCAGGGTGAGACGCTGGCCAACGAATCCGTGGAGGCGGTCCGCGACATCGTCGCCGCCCATCCGCCGCCGGCGGGACTGAGGGTGTTCGTCACCGGCCCGGGACCACTGAATTCCGATCAGCAGCACGCCGGCGACAAGAGCCTGCAGCTCGTCACCGCGTTGACGTTCGTGGTCATCATCACGATGCTGCTCCTGGTCTACCGATCCATCGTGACCGTGCTCCTGGTGCTGGTGACCGTGGTGCTGGAGTTGGCGGTCGCGCGTGGCGTCGTCGCGTTCCTCGGCTACCACCACATCATCGAGCTGTCGACATTCGCGGTGAATCTGTTGACGCTGTTGGCCATTGCCGCCGCCACGGACTACGCGATCTTCCTCGTCGGGCGCTACCACGAAGCGCGCAACGGCGGCGAGGACCGCGAAACCGCCTTCTACACCATGTATCACGGCACCGCCCACGTCATCATGGGTTCGGGGCTGACGATCGCCGGCGCGACGCTGTGGCTGCACTTCACCCGTCTGCCGTACTTCCAAACCCTCGGGATCCCCTTGGCGATCGGCATGTTCGTGGTGACGATGGCGGCGCTCACGCTCGCGCCGGCGATCATCACCATCGCGTCCCGATTCGGTCTGCTGGAGCCCAAGCGCGGGCAGCGGACCCGGGGGTGGCGACGGATCGGTACCGCGGTCGTCCGGTGGCCGGGCCCGATCCTGGTGGCGTCGATCGCGGTGACGCTGGTCGGCCTCCTCGCGCTGCCGTCCTACACCACCAGCTACGACGACAAGAAGTACCTACCCGCCACCGTCGAGGCGAACGTCGGGTATCAGGTTGCCGCCAAACACTTTCCGCAGGCGCGGCTCAACCCCGAAGTGCTGATGCTCGTGGCCGACCACGACCTGCGCAATTCGACGGACATGCTCGTCGTGGACCGGGTGGCCAAGAGCGTCTTCCACCTTCCGGGGATCGCCCGCGTCCAGACCATCACCCGGCCGCTGGGCACGCCGATCGAAGGCAGCTCGATCCCGTACATCGTGGGTCAGCAGGGGGTGAATCAGAAGCTCACCCAGTCCTATGCCGAGGCCCGCACGGCCGACCTGCTCAAGCAGGCGGCGGACATCAACGACCAGATCAATGTCCTGCGCGAGCAGCTGACGCTGCAGCAGCAGAGCGCTGCAGCACAGCAGGAGCAGACCGACGTGCTCAAGCAGACAGTGGCGGTGACCGATGAACTGCGGGACAAGATCGCCAACTTCGACGACTTCTTCCGGCCGCTGCGCAACTACTTCTACTGGGAACCCCACTGCTACGACATTCCGGTCTGCTACAGCCTGCGCTCCCTGTTCGACGCTCTCGACGGCATCGACCAGCTGTCCGGTCTGCTCGCGGAGACGACCATCAGCCTCGACAAGATCAACGCCTTGCAGCCCAAGCTGCTGGCGCTGATCCCGCCGCAGATCGCCAGCCAGGAACGCAATCGCGATCAGATCATGACGAACTACTCGACGCAGAAGGACCAGCAGGACCTGCAGGACCGGCAGCAGTCGGACCCGAACGCCATCGGTCGGGCGTTCAACGATTCGAAGATCGACGATTCGTTCTACCTGCCGCCCGAGGTCTTCGACAACGCCGACTTCAAGCGCGGCCTCAAGCAGTTCGTCTCACCGGACGGTAAAGCGGTGCGGTTCATCATCTCTCACCAGGGGGATCCCGCGACGCCCGAGGGCATCTCGCACATCGACCAGATCAAGAACGCCGCGTTCGAAGCGATCAAGGGCACACCCCTGGAGACCTCGAAGATCTATCTGGGCGGTACCGCGGCGACGTACAAGGACATGCGCGACGGATCCAACTACGACCTCGTCATCGCCGCGATCTCGGCGATCTGCCTGATCTTCATCATCATGCTGATCATCACCCGCGCGGCGATCGCATCGCTGGTGATCGTCGGGACGGTGGTGCTGTCGCTCGCGGCGTCGTTCGGTCTGGCAGTCCTGTTGTGGCAGCACATCATCGGCATCGAACTGCACTGGCTGGTGCTGGCCATGTCGGTGATCATCCTGCTGGCGGTGGGGTCCGATTACAACCTGCTGTTGGTGTCACGGTTCAAAGAGGAACGCGACGCCGGGCTGAACACCGGAATCATCCGGGCCATCGCCGGCAGCGGTAGCGTCGTGACGTCGGCCGGCCTGGTGTTCGCTTTCACGATGATGTCGTTCGCGATCAGCGACCTCAAGGTGATGGCTCAGGTGGGTACCACCATCGGACTCGGCCTGCTGGTCGACACACTGGTTATCCGATCGTTCATGACGCCGTCGATCGCGGCGCTGATGGGTCGCTGGTTCTGGTGGCCGCAGAACGTCCGGGCCCGGCCGGCCCGGCGGCGGGCACCGTCGACCGTCGATTCCGTTGCGCCGCAGAGCGGATAGCGCTCCGACCGAGCGGTCAGCAGGCGGCCTCGGGCGTCGGCACGCACTCCGGCGCGGGTGACGGTTCGGCCGAGGCCGACGGTTCGGGCGCCGCCGTGGCGGACGGTTCCGGGCTGCTCGATGGACTGGGTTCCGGTGACGGGCTGGGTTCGGGTGATGGACTCGGGCTCGGCGAGGGCGAGGGTGACGGCGACGGCTGCGGACTCGGCGAGGGTGACGGCGACGGCGTCGGGCTCGGCTGCGGCGTCGGGGCGGGGAACGTTAACTGCGGCAACGGAATCCGTGGCCATGCCGGCGCGGGCAGCGGGGC
>NZ_JYNX01000088.1 GCF_001044255.1 Mycolicibacterium chubuense | reverse complement strand
CCTCGCCAGGGCATTGCACGCCGGCCGCGGCAGCGGGGTGGCCGAGGTCGTCGACGGCCGATTCCCGGGACCTGCCGGCGACCTGGCGTACCGCCTGTACCGGCCGGAGACCCCCGGCCCCCACCCCGTCGTTCTGTACTTCCACGGTGGCGGTTGGGTGCTCGGGGACTCGACGTCCGACGACGCGCTGTGCCGGGACCTCTGCGGCCGCACCGGTGCGATCGTGGTGTCGGCCGACTACCGGCACGCGCCCGAGAACCGGTTCCCGGCCGCGGTCGACGACGCCGTCGCCGCGCTGGCCTGGGTCGCCGAGAACGCCACCGCCTTGGGTGGGGATCCGAACCGGCTCGTGGTGAGCGGGTGGAGTGCGGGCGCCGGCCTCGCGGCCGTGGTGTGCCTCGCCGCCCGGACCGCTGGCGTCCCCGCCATCGCCGGGCAGGCGCTTCTCGCGCCGGTCACCGACACGGACACCGCGCGTACGTCCTACGCCGAGAACGGGTCGGGATACGACCTGGACGCCTCGCTGATGCAGTGGTTCTTCGACCAGTACTGCGATCCGCCGGACCGGCGTGACCCGCGCATCGCTCCGCTGCGGGCCGACGACCTCCGTGCCCTCCCGCCCGCCGTCGTCGTCACCAACGAGTTCGACGTCCTGCGCGACGACGGCGAGGCCTACGCGTCGGCACTGCGCGCAGCCGGCGTACCCGTCGAACACATCCGGGCCCGCGGCCACACCCACTGCTCGCTGACCATGGTCGGACTCGTCGTGTCCGGCGCCCCGGTGCGCGAGCAGTTCGCCGCGGCAGTGCGCCGGTTTTTCTGCGGCTAGGCCTTGGTGAGCTCGAACAGCGGGATGGCCCGCGTCGTGTTCGCCTGGTATTCGGCGAACACCGGCGCGACTTCCACGATTCTCGGGTAGGTGGCGGCGCGTTCGCCCTCGGACAGTTCCCGGGCCGTCACCTCGTAATCATCGGCGCCCACCTCGATCCGAGCCCGCGGGTTGGCCCTCAGGTTGTGCACCCAGGCGGGGTGTTTGGGCGCACCCGCGTAGGAGCCGACGATGAGCATCTTGTCGTCGACGGTCAGGTACGCCAGCGGGGACAGCCGCGGCTGGCCCGATTTGGCGCCCACGGTGTGCAGCAGCAGCAGCGTGGCGCCCTCGAAGGGACCGCCGACCTTGCCACCGTTGGCGCGGAACTCATCGACGATGGCGCGGTTGAAGTCGTCGAGGGCGGCGGTGTCGGAGTAGAGCTTCTTCTTGTCGATCTCGGTCATGGCCGAACGATATCCGGCTGCGAGTCGACCGCATCGTCAATATCATCAAGACATTCGCTCGTAAAGGGGGGCGCGATGCAGTGACTGTTCCGTTGCTGGATATCGACGGTCTCGTGGTCGGCAGGCATCGCGAGCTTGCTGAATTGCGCGCCGCCGTCGAGGCCGCCGAACGGACCGGCGGTTCCTGCGTGCTGCTCGGCGGTGTCCCCGGGGTCGGTAAGTCGACTCTGATCCAGAAGTTCGGCGCAGAAATCGGCTCCCGCAACTGTGTCTTCGCCTACGGCCGGTGCCGCGAGGGCGCGCCGGCGCCCTACTCCGCGATCGGCGAGGCGCTGCGGACCCTGGTCGCGGCGATGGACACCACCGGACCGGCCGAGCGGGATCGCTGGCGTACCACACTGACCAACGCGTCGTCCTCGTTGCCCGGCGTGCTGGCCGAACTGGTGCCTGAGCTGACGGATCTCCTCGGCTCCACCGCTCCGGTGCCCGATGTGGCCGCCGCCGACGCGCGGCATCGACTGCACCGCGCCGTCATCCAGTTGGTGTCTGCCACCGCGCAGTACCGCACCGTCGTGCTGGCCGTCGACGATCTGCACTGGGCCGACCGGGATTCGCTGCTGTTGCTGTCCGAGATGCTGGCGGTGGCACCGCGCAACGTGCTCGTCGTCGGTACCTACCGAAGCGGCGAATTCGACGCCGCAGCAGCCGGATTCGTGGCGTCAGAAACACTCGAGCTGCTCCCCATGCCGAGAGCAGACATAGAAGCCCTGCTCGCAGGCGTGGCCGGGACGGGCGACGAATTGAACACGGTAGCCGTGGAATTCGAACGCCGCACCGGCGGGAATCCCCTGCAGATCCGCCAGCTCCTACACCGCGCCCAACGTGACGGCGCGCTGATCCCGCTGAACGAAACGCACAGTGCAGGTTGGGACCTGCGGGTGCTCGCGTCCATCGAGGTGTCGGCGACTGAGGCCGAGTTCCTCACCAACCACCTCGGGCTGCTCCGGCCGATCGACAGGACGGTGCTCGGCGCCCTGGCCTGTATCGGAGGTGAGTTCGACCTCGCCGACGCGGCCGCCGCGGCGGGTCAACCCATCGAAGTCGCGACACGGGCGCTGTGGTCGGGCATGGAGCTACACCTGGTCGAGGTACTCGACCAGGACGGCCGACGGATCGCCAACACGATACGTCGGGATGCCCGTTACCGCTTCAGCCACGACCGGGTCGCCGAGACCGCCCGCCTCGGGCTGACTGCGGCAGATCGTGACGCAGCGCATCTGCGCCTCGGTCGCCACCTGGTGGCGCAGGGAGAGCCCCGGTTGTTCGAGGCGGCCCGCCACGTCGGCATCGGCGGTCGATGCCTGGCCGAGGACGACGGCGAGCGGATAGGGTTCGCCGACGTGCTTTGGCAGGCGGCGGCCCGCGCGCGCGCTCAGGCGTCGTTCCCGCTGGCATTGACCTACTGTCGCGACGGGCTGGACCTGCTCGGGGCCGATCGATGGAGAGTCGATCGGGAACGGACCCGTGAGCTGTACCTCGGGGCCGCCGACGCCGCCCTGCTCGTGGGCGACTTCCCGCTGCTGCACAGGCTGCTCGACGAGGCGGCACCGCACGTCGACGAGCCGGCGGACCAGCTCCGGCTGGCCTATCTCGGGGTCAAGGGGCTGTTCGCAGCCGACCGTCCGCAGGAGGCGATGGACGCCGGCTTGCAGGCGCTCGCCGACCACGGCGAGCCGATACCCACCGATGCCGGCAAGCCGCGGATGGCGAACGCCGTACTCCGCATGCGTTGGGCGATGAGCCGTTGGACCACAGCGAAACTCCTCGCCCTGCCCGCCTGCGACGACCCCTTGGTCGTGCAGAAGCAACGCCTGGCCGTCGCGCTGTCCCACGAGTCCTACAACGTGAGACCGAACCTTTTCCCGCTGCTGGTCCGCAAGCAACTGGACTTGATGCTGGCCCACGGCCACACGCGGCCCTCACCCCGGGTGCTGACCAATTACGGCCTGCTGCTGGTGATCCTGGGTGACCTGAGCGGTGCACAGCGATTCGGCGAAGCCGGGATGGAGCTCGCCCAGCGGCCGGGGTACCAGGACACCCGGCCCGAAACCACCTTCTACTTCCACAATTTCATCCGACACTGGCGCCACCCCGTGCGCAGCGGCCTCGCTGAATTACGGGGCGCCGTGGTCACCGCGTTGAACCAGGGCGATCGGGAAAGTGCAGGCTTTCTCGCCGCGACGTTGCTGTCCCAGACGTTCTGGGTGGGTACGCCGCTCGCGGACATCGACATGCTCGCCAGGTCCCTCATCCCCGACGTGCGATCCATGCCCGTTCCCAACCGGCTCTGCCAGGCCATGCAGCAGATGGCCCTCAACCTGATGGGCCGCTGCGACGACGTCTACCTGCTGGCCGGGGAGAGTGGGTACGACGAGCGGGAGGTGCTTCCGGCGGCCAGGCGCGAGGGTGAGGAGGTGATCCTCAGCCAGGCCGCGATCATGAAGCAGGGCCTGCACTTCTGGTCGGGCGATCTTGCCGGTGCGCACGCGGCGACAGACGAGGCCATGAGCCACGACTTCGGCATGGTCGGCACGGCCATCGCCCCGCTGGTGCACATGATCGGCGCGCTGAGCATGATTGCCCAGGCTCCCCGCGATCGGGCGACCGCCCACTTCGTGCGCAAGACCCTCGACATGCACCGCAAGGCCGCCGAGGGTTCACCCGAGAACTACTCGGCCGCGCTCGCTCTGATCGAGGGCGCCTGGGCACGAGTCCGCGGCAAGCACGACACGGCGGAACGCCACCTGCATCGGGCCATCCAGCTTGCCGAGGACAACCACCTGCCGATGATGAGTGCCCGCGCACACGAGGAGGCGGCGGCCGTCTACGCCGAAACGGGCCGAACTGCTTTCCGTGACCACATGCTGCACTCGGCCTACCAGACCTGGCTGAGACTCGGGGTGACGGTGCGCACCGATTGGTTGGCGCGAAATCATCCCTGGCTTCTCGGCCGAGAGCTGGTGCATTCGGGTGCGGGCGGCGTCGACCGGGGTGAGCTGTTCGACGACGTCAGCCTCGGCGGCGTCGGGCAGCGGGTCGCGGTCGGGTGTCGTCATCACGGGTTGCCTCCGAGAGTCGGGGGGGCGGTCCCTTCACGATAGTTCGCCGGGTCATCGCCGTCNACACCCTTCGCGGCCGGGTCGACGCGTTCCTCGCGGACAAGGACATCGACCTGGGCGGCGATCGGCGCGTTCGTGGTCTTCACCCGTCCGGCGACCGCGGCCGAGAGCGTGGTGCGCGGCTCGAACCGAGGACGATCTCAATCGAATCGTTCTGCAGTCGGTCGTCGAAACGACAGGCGCGCGCCGGGCGCTGCTGCTCACCGGCCCCGCCGAGACACTCTCGGTGCGCGCGATTCATCGCGATGGCCGGGTCTTCGGCGTCGACACCGCCGTCAACGACGCCCCGTATGACTCTGTGCTGGTCGCTCGCGCCGCCCGCAGCGGAGACACGCAGGTTGCCGACGCACACGATCGTGCTCTCGCGGTGCCGATCCGGTTGCAGGACAGGCTGATCGGTGTCGTCTATGCCGAGCATCAGGGTTCCGGTCGGCATTTCACGGCGGATCAGCGAGAAGCTCTGGTGTTCCTGTGCGCGCAGGCCGCTGCCCCGCTGTGGAACGTCGCGCTGGAAGCCCAGCTGAAGGCCGCCGACGAATACCGCCAGTCGCTCCTCGACGCCCAGTCCCGATTCGTCCCGAACGAGGTCCTGCGCATCCTCGACATCGACGACCTGCGCCGGGTGCGCGCCGGTCATCGTGTGGAACGAGAGATGACGGTGCTCATCAGCGACATTCGCGGCTACACCACGATGCTCGAGGACATGGACCTCGCCGAGGCGGGCAACTTGGCGATGGGCTTCCTGCGCGCGGTGGAACTGCCCATCGTCAGCTGCAACGGTCTGGTGCAGGACGTCCGCGGGGACGAGATCCTCGCGATCTTCGAGTCGGCGGTCGACGCCGTGCGGGCGGGTGTGGCCATGCTGCGCTCGCTGGGTGAACACAACGAGGAACGGCGGACTCTGGGATCTCAGGAGCTGCGGGTGGGGATCGGTATCAACACCGGCACAGTCGGCGTCGGGCTGGTCGGTGGAGTCAACCGGATGGTGCTGACCGTGATCGGTGACGCGGTGAACCTGGCGGCACGCATCGAGAGCATCAACAAGCGCTACGGATCCACGTTGCTGATCTCGGACGCAACCCGCGCAGCGCTGGGCGACGAAACCCCCTTCGACGTCCGCCGGATGGAGCGGGTGATGGTGGTCAACCGGCGCGGTCCGGTGACGATCCACGAAGTGTACGAGAATGATCCGGACGACACACGAGCCGCCAAGCGCGCGGCGCAACCATGTTTCGACGAGGCCTTCGCACTGTTCGATGCGGGCGAGGTGGACGCGGCCCGCCCAGCGTTCCAGCGCTGCCAGGAGTTGCTGCCCGACGACCCCGTCGCGCCGCTGCATCTCGCACACTGCGACGCGATCGCCCGCGGCGAGATGGTGCCCGGACAGGACGTGGTGCTGCATCAGAAGTGAGTACTACCCAGGGTTGATCTTGAGTGTCATGATGACACCCGAGGGGGTCCGAAATGTATTTGACTGCGCAACATTTGGCCTTGGCCAATCAGGCTGTCCTCGAGACGTTCGAGAACTGCAGCGTCGCGTGGCAGGCCATACCGCACTGGGACACCGGCGATCCCGCGCAGACGCAGGTGCGCGAGGACAACGTCAGTCCGCCCGCTGCGATCATGAACATCAAACCGCTCAAAGAGGACATCGACGTCACGCTCGCTCTCGCTCTGTCCGCGGATCCGGCCCCGCTGATCAATGTCGTGAATGCCGCCACCGTCACACTGACGGCAGCGTTCGACGCGGCCGTGGTCACCGCACTGCACACGAGCAACGCGAGCAAGCAGTCACTCCCCTTCGCCGGCGCGAACCAGGTTCTCCCGAGTCTCATCAAAACGCGAGCGGTGTTGGAGAACAAAGGGTTCCGCTCGCCGACGTGTCTGATAGCGAACGACGATGCGTTTCTCGAGATGAACAAGCTGACCGGCGGAGTCTCCAGCCTTCAGGCGATCCTGACCGGAGCGAACGTCAACTCCCTTCATCGCGTGGATCAGATCGAGGCCCCGCCGGCGGGCAAGGCACGCGTGTTGTTACTCGGCCGCCGTCAATTGATTCCTCACGGCGGCGCCGCGGAAGCCTCAGCAGGTGAAGAGCCTGTCGATCTCGCCGTCAGCGTCGCACCGAGCCTCGAGGTGGTCGGCGAGAACGGGACGAACGAGATCAGGCTTGCGGTCCGGATCGCGTACGCACTGCGCATGAAGGACCCCAACGGCGTGGCCACCGTCACCGCCAGCTGATCCACGATGACGTCGATCCTGCCGGGCTCGCCACCGGATGTTGCGCCCACTCCCCTCGACGACTATCTCGCCCTGTGCAAGGAGGCCTGCGACGGTGAGATCGCCCGGCTCTATGGGGACGGCGATCAGGCAGGCGGCCTGCGGGATCTGATCCTCGACTATCCGCGCCGCGGTGGGAAGGCGCTGCGGCCGGCGCTCGGTATCGCCGTGTGCCTCGGACTGGGCGGCCATCTCGACGCCATCCTCCCCACCGCCGCGACACTGGAGCTGTATCACAACGCCTTCCTGATCCACGACGACATCGAGGACGAATCCTGGTGGCGCCGCGGGAAACCGACGCTGCACATCGATCACGGTGTTCCCATCGCCGTCAACGTCGGCGACGCGATGCTGTCGTTGTCGCTGCAGCCGTTGCTCGACAACGTCGAGCGCATCGGTCTGGGCCCCGCCCTGCGCATCCTGCGCGCGGTGTCGCACATGACCCGCAGGACCGTCGAGGGTCAGGCGATCGAGCTCGACTGGGTCCGGTCGAACACGTGGACGCTGACCGATGCGGACTACCTGACGATGGTCGAACTCAAGACCAGCTGGTACTCCTTCATCACCCCCCTGCAGGTCGGCGCGATCGCCGCCGGTGAGGACCCCGACAGGCTGGCGCCGCTGGAGGCCCTCGGGCGCCACCTCGGTGCGGCGTTCCAGATCACCGACGACCTGCTCAACCTGCGCGCCGACCCCGACGAGTACGGCAAGGAGATCGGCGGCGACCTGTGGGAGGGCAAGCGCACCCTGATGCTGTTGCACGCCATGCGCTGCGCCGCGCCGGCCGACCGGCAACGTGCGACGCACATCCTGGCCAAGCGGCGCCCCACCGCGGATGGTGCGATCAGCCTGGTCGAGCTGCTCGCCACCTTGACTCGGCGCGGCGAATTGTCGGTGAGTGGCCGCGCGTCGATCCACAGTTTCCTGATGGCACAGCACGTCTCGGAACCCAAGACGTTCGACGACATCAGGTGGCTCTACGGGCTCATGCACGACATCGGGTCGCTCGCACACGCCAGGAAGGTGGCATCCCGACACGCCCGCGAAGCCGCGACAGTCCTGGCCGATCTCGACTGGCTGCCCGCCAGCCAGCACCGCGACACTCTCGCCGGGCTGGTCGACTACGTGCACGGACGGACCCGATGAGACCCGAGGAGCTGGTCGCCACTCTCGCCGAACTGGAGCGGATCCGCGCCGCGATCCTCGATCTGGTCGAGCAGCAGGCTCCCCGACTGCTCCCGGAACCTCCCGACGATGCCGGCGCCGACCGGACGACGTACGACGTGCTCCTCGGTCTCCGCCGTGCCGTGCTCGGCAACCCTGCCGCGGCCCGCGGGCTGCACGACGTGCTCGTGGCACAGGGGCGTCGCTACGCCGAAACCCCGGACGGCGCCCGGTTGCGCGACGCACTCGCGTCGTCGCAGGCCGTCGAGAATCTCCGACTGGTGTGGGAGACGGTCAGCCTGAACGTCTTGGACGGCCCCGCCGCACCGGGACGCGCCCCCGATGCCTGGGCAGCACTGTTCGCCGACACCGTGGTCGCGCAGGGCCTCGACGACGCCATACTGTCCCGATTCCGGCCGGAGGGCTTCGCATGACGCTGCTCGATCCTCGGCCCGCACTCGCCGAGCACAGTTCACTCATCGGCTACCTCATGGGTGTCGCGGCGGTTGCGCAGGCGATCGACGAGCTCGCGCTCGACCCGAATCGCAGAACGAGCGGCGCGGCAGATGATTTCGTGCACATGCTGGTGGGGGTGGCGAGTCTGGGCGGGGCGATCGAGGACCTCGCGGGTCCCGTCGCTGTCGCTGCGGCGCATCCCTCACCGAACACACCGCAGCGGTGGTTGCGGTGACCGCCGTACTCGCGCAGAGCGACTTCGTCCGCGCGCCACTGCTCGCCGACACCGATGACTTCAAGGAGTGGCATCACTTCGTCATCCACGGACCCGGCACCCATGTCCTCGTCAACTTCAGTCTCGCCGGCCATCAGTCGGCACGGGTCATCGTCGTCGTGCACGACGGGCGGTGGACCGGAGTCGTCGAGCGGTGCGACCCGAGTCAGGTGGCGGTGTCCCACGATCTCGGTGAGCTGAGCATCGCCGCCAGCACCATGCGGGTGAGGCCGGACGGCTACCGGGTTCGGATCGACCTCCCCCGCCGCGGCATTCGTGGCGAGATGGAGTTCACGTCGGTGAGCCGGCCCTTCGTGGTCAACAATCAGCCCGTCGGCGAGGGACGGATGAGCTGGCTGTTCGTGCCGAGACTGCGCACCACCGGGTGGCTGCGCCTCGACGACCGCGACATGGTGTTCGACGACCATCTCGCCTACCACGACCACAACTGGGGGCGTTTCCGGTGGGGCGGCGACTTCGGGTGGACCTGGGGCACCGTCGTGCCGAAGGAGCGGGCCAACCCGTGGTCGATGGTGTTCCTGCAGATGACCGATCGACGGCGGCTGCGCTTCACCTCGCAGGCCGTCTATGTCTGGCACCGCGATGAACCTGCGGCGATGCTGTTGCGCTCCGCAGTCGATACCCGGCTACACGGCACGCTCGCCGGTGCCGACTGCACGCTTCCGGCTCCGATGGGCCTCATCGTGGACGGCACGGTGCCCGGCGTGCCCCAACGCCTGGAGATCCGCGCCCAGCGGCTCGACGACAGCGTGCGGGCCGAGTTCCGCCCCAGTTCTTATGCGCGGCTAGCTCATCCGAGCGAGGTCGACCTCGACCGGTGCACCGTACTCTGCGAGGCCGCAGGCACCGCCCGCGTCACCGGAACCGTCCGGGGCGAGCAGATGGATTTCGACGGTGCGGCAGTCTTCGAGTTCCTCCATGGCTGAGCACATTTCGTCGCTGCTGCGGCGATCGGTCGATCACCTCGCCGACGAGGTGCCCGACAGCTACCGGCTGACGCTGGAGTCCCTCGGTTCCCTGGTGGTCGGCCTCGACGTGGACGGCGAACAGTTCTCGCTGCGCGGCGAGGATCGGCTGGTGGTCACCGACGGCCAACCGGCGTCCGCAGATGTCCGGATCACGACCAGCCGGGCCGCGATCGTCAACGTACTCGACGCCGTAGTCACGTTGCCGGGGGCGATCGACGCGGGTGCGGTGACCGTTGTGGGATCGATGGACGACGTCGTGTGCGTGCACGACACGTTGCGCGCATACGTCCACGCCGCAGTACGCGCGCCGGCTCAGGACGAATTGCTCGACACCCTGCGGGCGGTAACCGCATGACCGTCACGACGCCCGCTTCCTGCAATCCCCGCCCCACCGTCGCCGTTCTCGGAGCCGGCATCGCGGGCCTGACGGCAGCGCACGAACTCGCCGAGCGAGGCTTCGACGTGACCGTGTACGAATACCGCGAGGACGAGCGCAACGGGCTCGGTGCCGCACCGCCGGGCAACTATCCGCCCGTCAAGCTCGGAGGCCTCGCCGCGTCCCAGTACTCGACGGTCGGCACCCGCGACGGCAGTCCCGCCGAACTGCGGCCGTTCCCGGGTCGGCGTGGGACACCGACGCCGCCGCAGTGCGCGGTGGCCGGTGAGCACGGCTTCCGTTTCTTCCCGGCCTACTACCTCCACATCTGGGACCTCTTCCAACGGATTCCCGTCTACGAGTGCCGAGACGGAGCCGCCGGACACAGGCGTTGGCAGCCCACCTCGCGCACCGTCATGGACAATGTGCGTCGAGTGGTGACCCAGGGCATGACGGTGGCCGGCAAGCCGTCACAGGTCTTCCCGCGCGAACGCCCGCGCAGCCTCGCCGAGTTGCTGAGTGTGGTCCATCAGCTCTCGGAGCTGGGTCTGCCCGCCCACGACATCGCCTACTTCCAGAGCCGCCTGCTGCGCTTCCTGGTCACCAGCCCACTGCGCCGCGCCCGCGAGATCGCCTACGAGTCGTCCTATGACTTCTTCGTCGGGCGAGACCGCGGCGGCAACGCGCAGCACACCTACTCGCCGAGCTTCGACCGCCTCCTGCGCGAAATGCCCAGGGTACTGGTTGCTTTCGATCCGAACTGGGGCGACGCCCGCACCAACATCGTCAGCTATCTGCAACTGTTCCTCAACATGGACCGCCGCGACGACAAGGCCGACGGTGTGCTCAACGGGCCCACCACGGAGGCGTGGCTCGACCACTGGTATCGCCACCTCGTCGCCTTGGGTGTGCGGTTCGTCCACGCGGCCGCCGAGAGCCTCGACCCACCACCGGCGGAGCCGGCCGTGCCGCCGCATCTGCGGTCGCGGGTGCGGATCACGCTCACCGACGGCACCCGGCTGGCTCCGGATTACACCGTCGTCGCCGTCGACGCGCCCGCGGCGGAATGGGTCACCACGGCGTTGCGTGCGGCAGGCACCGGCGGCACCGTCGCGGGGCTCGACGGTTTCACCACCTCGGTGCCGCCGCCGCACGAGCCGCTGCAAGCACAGGCGACGCGCCCGCAGACGCGACGCAACCCGTACGTCGTCGACGAGGTTGGGCGGGTGCCGTGGGATCGGTTCCAGACCATGACGGGAATCCAGTTCTACTTCGACACCGAATTCCAACTCCTGCGCGGACACATGTACTACGCGGGTGCCGAGTGGGGATTGTCATCGATCAATCAGCACGGGCTGTGGGAGAACCGCCCTCAGTTGCCGCGCGACGGCCACGTCGCCGTGCTCTCGGTCGACATCGCCGACTTCAACACACCGTCCAGTCATCTGGTCGACGAACTGGGACGGGGAAAGACGGCCCGGGACTGCACGCCGGACGAGATCGCCGCGGAGGTGTGGCGCCAGATCGTCACCGCCCTGACCAACGATGCCGACAACGTCGCCGAAGCCATGCTGCCGTGGCCCGTGTGGTACGCGCTGGATCGCGGTCTGGGTATGGCGCACGGGCCCGGACAGGGCTCCGGACGAATCGTTCGCAACGAAACGCCCTATCTGATACCGATCGTCGGAGATTGGGACAACCGGCCCGGCGGTGATCCCTGGAATCCGCACGACAGTTCGTGGACGTTCACCCCATCCGACGAGGACTGGCTCGTCGATCTGGAGGAGCGGGGCGTGTGGCAGGCCCGCCATGGCGGGTATCAGGTACACCACAACTCGGTGGTGTTCGCCGGCACCTGGAACCGCACGTTCACGCGGCTGACCTCGATGGAGGCAGCGTGTGAGTCAGCGCGGCACGCCGTCAACGCGATTCTCGACCACTACGTCTGGGTCGGCACGAACGGCGTCGACCGCCGCGAGTACACCACGCTGCCCTGGCGATTCCCGTACGGCTTTCTCGACCAGGGCTTCTCGAGCCCGGTCCGGATGCCGACACCGGCCGGCGACTACTGCTACGTCTTCGACGTCGAGAACCGCGAACCCGCCGACACCCGAGCACTGCGCATCCTCGATTCGCAGTACTGCCTGCAGTCGCTGCCTCATCCGCTCGACACACTCACCGCACCCGCTGGAGGTTCACCATGACGACGCCGGCCGATTACAACCAGCAGTTGCAGGCCTACCTACAGGCCTGGCGGCAGCTGCTGGAGTCTGCGGCCGCCCTGGCCGCCGCGATCCCGCTGCCGGGGATGGTGCCCGGCCTGCCGACCATGCCGCCGACGACGGCGACGGCCCCCGCGTTCCCGGCGCCGGCCGACCACACCCAGCAGCTCTTCGGCTATTTGCAGGCGTGGCGGCAGTACCTCGAGCAGACGGTGGGGGCGGCCAACGCGTCGTCGGGCGGCCCGAGGGACGAGACCACGACCGCGCACGCGGATCGCCCGCCCCGGCCCACCGAACCCGTCCCGCCGAAGGATCCCGGCGTCAGCAGGGCCGGGTCGGGCGAATCGTCCGGATCCACCGGACCGAAGCTCCCACCGCGACGCCAGGATCGGGCCCCCCGCAACCCCTTTGGTGGTCAAGTGCCCACCGAGGGCGCCCTGCGCGCGCCGATCGACCGACGGCCTGTCGCTCCCGGCAACGAGGATCACAGCGTCGAAGTGCCGTCGATCCACGACCGGCAGGCTGCGGCCATGGCTCGCGGACAACAGATTCCTCGGCCGCCGGCTCTGGAATTCGGTCAACAGATCACGCCGCTGCGTGGCCGTGTGGATCCGGGCTCGACCCCGTTGCCCGCGAAAACATTCGGCGGATTGTTCAAAGGGTTGACCGAACGCACACCCGGTATCGAGTGAGCGCTACTTCGGCTCCGGCTTGGCGTCGATGCCCGACTCCTTGCGCTGCTGCGCGGTGATCGGCGCCGGCGCGTCGGTCAGCGGGTCGACGCCGCCGCCGGACTTCGGGAACGCGATCACCTCGCGGATCGAGTCCACACCGGCCAGCAGCGCGGTGATGCGGTCCCAGCCGAAGGCGATGCCGCCGTGCGGGGGCGCCCCGAAGGTGAACGCGTCCAACAGGAATCCGAACTTGTCGGTCGCTTCGTCGTGGTCGATACCCATCATCGCGAACACCCGCTCCTGGACGTCGCGACGGTGGATACGGATGGAGCCGCCACCGATCTCGTTGCCGTTGCAGACGATGTCGTAGGCGTCGGCCAGCGCGGTCCCCGGATCGGTGTCGAACGTTGCCTCGGACTCCGGCTTGGGCGCGGTGAACGCATGGTGCACCGCGGTCCACGCTCCGGACCCGACAGCGACATCGCCGGATGCGGTGGCCTCGTCGGCCGGTTCGAACAGCGGCCAGTCCACCACCCAGGTGAACGCCCACGCGGTCGGGTCGATCATGTCGAGCCGCTTGGCGATCTCGATGCGGGTGGCTCCCAGCAGCGCGCGGGCGCCCTTCGGGGTGCCGGCGGCGAAGAACACGCAGTCACCCGGATTGGCTCCGACATGGGCGGCCAGTCCGGCACGTTCGGCGTCGGAGAGGTTCTTGGCCACCGGGCCCGACAATTCGCCGTCGTCCCCGACGAGCACGTACGCCAGGCCCCTGTGGCCGCGCTGCTTGGCGAACTCCTGCCACCCGTCGAGCGTGCGCCGCGGCTGCGACGCCCCGCCCGGCATCACGACGGCGCCTACGTACGGCGCCTGGAACACCCGGAACGGGGTGTCGGCGAAGTAGTCGGTGCACTCCACCAGCTCAACCCCGAACCGCAGGTCTGGTTTGTCGGTGCCGAAGCGCCGCATCGCCTCGGAGTAACTGATGCGTGGCAGCGGGGTCGGCAGGTCGTAGCCGATGAGCGCCCACAGCGCCCGCAGCACCTCCTCGGACACCGCGATGACGTCGTCGGCGTCGACGAAGCTCATCTCCATGTCCAGCTGGGTGAACTCGGGCTGGCGGTCGGCGCGGAAGTCCTCGTCTCGGTAGCACCGCGCGATCTGGTAGTAGCGCTCCATGCCCGCGACCATCAGCAGCTGCTTGAACAGCTGGGGGCTCTGCGGCAGCGCGTAGAACGTGCCGGGCTGAAGCCGTGCGGGGACCAGGAAGTCGCGTGCGCCCTCGGGGGTGGAGCGGGTCAGGGTGGGGGTCTCGACCTCGACGAAGTCGTGGGCGGCCAGGACGCTGCGCGCCGCGGCATTCACCTTGGAGCGCAACCGGATCGCGTTGCCGGGACCTTCGCGGCGCAGATCGAGGTAGCGGTACTTCAGCCGCGCTTCCTCGCCGGCGGTCTCGTCGAGCTGGAACGGCAGGGGCGCACTCTCCCCCAGCACCGACAGCGTGGTGGCGTTGACCTCGACCTCGCCGGTGGCGATCTCGGCGTTGGCGTTGCCCTCGGGCCGGACCTCGACCACACCGGTGACGGCGACGCAGAACTCCGAGCGCAGCCGGTGCGCCTGCGCGAGCACCTGTTCGTCGCGGAACACCACCTGACTCACACCCGAGGCGTCACGCAGGTCGATGAAGATGACGCCGCCGTGGTCGCGACGGCGCGCCACCCAGCCGGCCAGCGTCACCGTCTGGCCGGCGTCGGCGGCTCGCAACGATCCGGCGGTGCGGGTGCGCAGCACGAAGTACTCCTCTGGACGGGGATGATCAGCAGATCAGTCTAGAGGTGCGGCAACCCCGGGCTACGCGCCCGGCACCCGCAGGTGCCTGCGCGCGAGCAGTTCGTCGTCGTCGACGAGCACCAGCATCGGCTCACCGGGGACGCAGAGCATGGTGACGGTGAAGCGACAGCGCAGGTCGTCCCGATTGTTGGCGTCCGAGTAGTGGATCACGTCTCCCCCGGGCTCCCAGAACGCCTCACCCTCCCGGACCACCCGGGGCGGCTGACCTTCGAGTTCGAACAGCATCTCGCCCTCCAGCACCAACCCGAACGCCGGACCGCTCGGGTGCCAGTGCGGTGGGGCGCCGGCGCTGCCCGGCGGGTAGTCGATGACGACGGTCATCGCGTGCGCGCCGGCGGGGATGAACGGCGGCGTCACCTCCTGCACGACCGTCATCGCGTCCTCCCATGAGGAGTCGTAGGCCGTCACGCGATGACCGAGGCAGCGACGGGCGTCACGGCGCCATGGTTGCGGTGCGCCAGCGCCAGACGCAGCCGGCGGCGGGCGCGGGACACCCGGGACATCACGGTGCCGATCGGGATGTCGAGGATCTCCGCGGTCTCGGCGTAGGTGTGGCCCTCGACGTCGGCGTAGAAGAGCACCTCGGCGAAGCCTTCGGGCAGCGCTGCCATCGCGGCTTTGATGTCTCCGTCGGCCAGGGTGTCGAGGAGTACCTCCTCCGCCGAACGTACCCCGCCGGGCAGCCGGGAGGCGCCCGCCGCCAGGTCGCGCTCGGTGATGTCCTCGGCGGGTACCTCGGCCACCCGGGACTGCTTGGTCCGGTGGCCGCTGACCCACCGGTTGTAGAGGATGCGGAACATCCAGGCCTTGAGGTTGGTGCCCTCGGAGAACGTGTGGAAGCCGATGTAGGCCCGCATCAAGGTGTCCTGCAGCAGATCCTCGGCATCGGCGTCGCTGCGGGTCAGCCGCCGCGCGCCGCGGGCGAGCACGTCGAGCAGCGGTTCCACCTCCGTGGCGAACCTCGCATGGCGGTCGCGGTCCGGCAGGACCGCGCCGGGGAGGTAGGTGACGGTCATGGTCGCTCTCCTGGCTGTGCTGATGCGTCCCGTCGTGGGCTGACTGCTCTCAACACTCGCGGCTCGGCGCGTGAAGCGAACCCTTGCCGACCCGTAGTCCCGAACCCGTAGTGCCCGGGGCCCTAGGGGGCGAAGGCCGTGGTGCGTAGCTGGCGGCGCGAGGAGATGCCCAGCTTGGCGAAGACCTTGCGCAAGTGCCATTCCACGGTGTGCGCGCTGATGAACAGCGAAGCGCCGATCTCGGAGTTGGTCATGCCCTCGGCGGCCAGCCCGGCGATCTGGGCCTCCTGGGCGGTCAGCTCACCGCCGGTCCGGGCCGCCGGGGCACGCACCTTCTCACCGGTGGCCACCAGTTCACGGCGGGTGCGCTCGGCGAAACCGCGCGCACCCATCGCGGTGAACAGATCGTGCGCGGCGGTCAGCTCGCGCCGCGCGGCGGTACGCCGATTCGCCCGGCGCAGCCACTCGCCGTACTGCAGCCGCGCCCGCGCCTGGTGCACGACGATGTCTGTTCTGCCCAGGCGTTCGACGGCCTCACCGAACAACGCATCAGCGGCCGCGCCGTCGGAGGTCATCGCCCGGGCGGCCGCGAGAACGCCCAGGCCCCAATCGCTTTCGCCAGCTGTTGCGCTGACCTCCAGCCGCGCGACCGCGTCGCGCGCGACATCACCCGCACCCGTGCGCGTCGCGGCCTCGACCAACTCGAACGCGCACCACCCGTGGAATCCCAGATCCGGGTAGGCGCAGCACTCGTGCGCCGCGGTGAACGCGTCCTCGTAGCGGCCCTGCCCGTTGTAGAGCACCGCCGCGGCGTACCCGAGCAGGCCTTGCAGGCGCCCCTCTCCGCGTGGCACCGCTTCGGCGGTGAGGCTGTCGATGAGCTTCGCGGCCTCGGCGACGTCGCCGCGCCAGGCGGCCAACATCACCTCGTGGTAGCGCACGGGCGACCTGGCCGCCGTGGCCGCGGCGATGGAGGACGCCTCGCCGAGAAGCTGCTCGGCCGCGGCGAACTCGCCGGCCATCAGGTGTACCCCGGCGCGGTAGGCCAGGGCGCGGGGCAGCCCGGCCAGCGCCCCGCTGCCGCGGGCGTGCCGCACCGCAGCGGTCGCGAGATGCCGTACCGCCTGCGGGTCCCACAATTCGTGGGCCGCGGACTCCTGCAGGATCGGAAAGGCCGGCACCCGCAGCCACCGGCCGACCGCCACGTCGTCGTCGGCTTGTGCCCGCATCGCCGCTACCGCGCGGCCCAGGGTGTCGGTGCCCGCGCCCGGACCCCCGGTGATCCGCTCGGCGGTCCCCTGCAGGAGCAGGTCGACCGGCCGGAGCCGGTCCGTCACCTGAGCCATCGCCGCCAGCGCGGCGTCGGCAGCCCTGGTGAGCGCCGCGGGATCCGCCGCGCGCCCGGCATACATCAGCGCCGCGATCGTCTCCAGGTAGCTCTCCCGCGACGAGTGGTCGTCGAGGCGCTGCAGCGTGCGGGCCGCCTCGAGCAGCGGCGGCGCGGTGTCGGCGACCGCCGGGGCCCCGCTGTCCCCGGACCTGCTGCGGACGAACTGCATCTGCGCGCGCAGGCGCGCGACCAGCGCCTGCTGAAGCGGCGGCAGGTCGCCGAGTTCGGCGATCGCCAGCAGTTCGTGGGCGGCTGCGGCGTCGGCGGCATCGCTCTTGGCCTGCGCGGCGGCCAACGCGCGGGCGGCCCGCAGCGTCGGATCCGCGGTCAGCGTGGTGGCCCGCTCGAGGAACGTCGCCGCGGCCGCGACGCCGCCGCGGCTCTGCGCCCGCGCCGCGGAGCGTTCCAGCTCGGCGGCGATCTCGTCATCGGGTCCGGCCGCTGCCAGGGCCGCATGCCAGGCCCGACGGTCGGGGTCGGTCTGTGGGTCCGTCGCGTCGGCCAGCACCCGGTGCACGTCGCGGCGGTGGAGCAGATCACCGGCCCGGTAGGCCGCCGAGCGGATCAACGGGTGGTGGAAGCGCATCCGCGGGCCGAACTCGATCAGCCCGTCGGCCTCGGCGGGCGCCAGCTCCGAGATCGGGATGCCCATCAGACCCGCCGCGCGCAGGAACAACGCCGCATCGCCGACCGGCTCGGCCGCGGCGAGCAGGAGCAGTCGCTGCGTCGTATCGGGCAGTGAACGGATACGGCGCACGTAGGTCTGCTCGACCGCGGCCGGCGAGGAGCGCTTGCCGGCGATCCAGAATCCGCCGGAGAGTTCCGCGGCCGACACGCTGCGCGGCACCTCGAGGATCGCCAGCGGCAGCCCGCGGGTCTCGGCGATGACGCGGTCGCGCACCCGCGGATCGAGGCGGGCGAGCATCACCGAATCCAGCAGCGCCCGAGCGTCGTCGTCGGACAAACCGTTGACCGTCAAGTCCGGAAGTCCGGCGAGCAGTTCCGGATGGTCGCGCACGGCGAAGAGCAACGCCACCGGTTCGGCGAGCAGCCGGCGCGCCACGAAGGCCAGTGTCTGCAGCGACACCTGATCGAGCCACTGCGCGTCATCGACGACGGCCACCAGTGGTCGGATCTCGGCGGCGGCCGCGAGCAGGCTCAGGACGGCCAGCCCGACCAGGAACCGGTCCGGGGTGTCCCCTGCGCCGCGGCCGAAGGCTACGTCGAGCGCTTCGCACTGCGGCGCCGGCAGCGCGTCGACGTGCTCCAGCAGCGGCGCGCACAGCTGCTGCAGCCCGGCGTAGGCGAGTTCCATATCCGACTCGACACCGGAAACCCCGATCCTGCGGAACTTCTCGGTGCGGGCGACCACGTAGTCGAGCAGCGCGGTCTTACCGACCCCCGCCTCGCCTCGCAACACCAGCACCTGGCACGCACCGGGTTTGAGACCGGCGATCAGCTCGTCGAGTCGCGCGCATTCGGCCGTCCGTCCACGCAGGGACGGCTCCGGACTCGACATGGGGCACCACCGGGTGTGTTTTCGATGCTGGCATTGCGGAGTCTATCGAGCGGCCACCTCGTCACCGACTGGCGGCCGAGCGGAGCAGCCAGTCCTCGAACCCCGTGGTGGACAGTCTCGCTGCGGGACCCGGAACCAGGGTCCGCTCACCGACGTCGACCCCCCAGTACAACGCGTGCGGGTCAGCGATCACCGGACGCTGGTCGCCGCGCGCGGTCAGCGCGGTGCGAATCAGGTCGGGCAGCAGCACCGCGTGCGGGCCGCCGATCTCGACGATCCCATTGATCGGCGCGTCGAGCGCGACGCGCGCGACGCCCTCGGAGACGTCGGCGGCTGCCATCGGCTGGAAGTACGCGGGCGGCATCCGCACGCTGCCGTCCACGGTCGCCGAGTCGGCGAGGGTGTCGACGAACTCGAAGAACTGCGTGGCATGCACGATCGTGTAGGGCACCGGCCCCGCGGTGATGAGCTTCTCCTGAGCCAGCTTCGCCGCGAAATACCCGCTCTGCGAGGCCAATTCCGCCGTGCCGACGACCGACAGCGCGACGTGGTGACCGACCCCCGCATCGGCTTCGGCGCGCAGCAGGTTCGTCGTCGCGGCGCGGAAGAACTCCAGTGCGGCATCGTCGAGGGTCGGCGAATTGGACACGTCGACCACCACGTCGGCGCCCGAGACGGCCCGCGCGACGCCTTCCCCGGTGTAGGTGTTGACACCGGTCGACGGCGCCGCGGCGACGGTGTCATGTCCGCGTTCGGTCAGAACGCGGACCACGGTGGTGCCGATCAAACCGGTGCCGCCGATCACGACGATCTTCATGGTGAGCCTCTCGAGGTTTCCTGGGGACTGCGTGGATGCCCACCAGAACGGACGGCCGCGCCGGCATTCATCCCCTCCGCCGCAGACCAACCACCATGACCTAATGTGTATGGTCATGCACGAATGTGAGCGCGTCGGTCTGGACTTCGTCGACTCCGCTCCGTACCGCTTCGTCAGCACCGTGGACCTTGCGATCACCCCCGAGCAGTTGTTCGAGGTGCTGGCCGACGAGACCTCATGGCCGCACTGGGCCAGCGTCATCACCAAGGTCACGTGGACCAGCCCGTTGCCGCGCGGCGTCGGCACCACCCGCACCGTCGACATGCGCGGCGGCATCACCGGCGCGGAGGAGTTCCTCGCGTGGGAACCGTTCGAGCGCATGGCTTTTCGCTTCAACACCACCACCACGGGCAGCATCGCCGCGTTCGCCGAGGACTACCGCGTCGTGCCCACCCCGACCGGTTGCCACCTGACGTGGATCATGGCGATGAAGCCCGCCGGCCTCGCCGGCCGGCTCGGACTGCTCGCGGGGCGGCCGGTGATGGGCCGGCTGTTCCAGCGGTTCCTGCACAACCTGCGCCGCTACACCGACGAGAGGTTCGCGGCGCGATAGCCCCCGCGGTCGGCACGGCGGGTCTATCGTGACCCGCGGGGAACGCAGATGAGTCGACAACGTACCGGCTGTCCAGCCTGTGGCACCGAACCCCGGGAGGGTGCTCGGTTCTGCGACGGCTGCGGTGGCGCTCTGGCCTCCCCGTCGAGCTTCGTCGAGTACAAGCAACTCACGGTGTTGTTCGCCGATGTGGTGCACTCGATGGACATCGCGGCCGCTGTGGGTCCTGAACGGTTGCGCGAGATCATGTCCGACTTCTTCGGTCGGTGCACGGCGGTGGTACAACGCTACGGCGGCACGATGCACCAGTTCCTCGGCGACGGCGCGATGGCGTTGTTCGGCGCGCCGCGGGCTCTCGAGGATCATGCACTGCGCGCCTGCCTGGCCGCGCTCGACGTCCAAGCCGGAGCCCGTGCGCTCGCCGAGGAGGTGCGGATCCGCGACGGCATCGATTTCAGAGTGCGGGTCGGCCTCAACAGTGGCGAAGTGCTCGCCGGCGAGATCGGCGCTGCCGCATCGGGGTACACCGTGATCGGTGAGCAGGTCGGGTTCGCGCAGCGGATGGAGTCAGCCGCCCCACCCGGCGGGGTGATGCTCAGCATGACCACCGCTCGCTTGGTGGAGCACAGCGCGCAACTCGGCGGCCGGGAGTGGGTGCACATCAAGGGCGCGACCGAGCCGGTCGCGGCGTGTCGACTGCTCGCCGTGACCGACCGACGCCACCTGCGGCCGGCCGACACCGCCTTCGTCGGACGGGATTCTGAACTCGCCGAGATCGAACGAGCCCTCCACACGGCCCGCGGCGGGAGGGGAATCGTGGTGACCGTCGCCGGGCCACCGGGCATCGGGAAGAGCCGAATGGCCCGGGAGGTCGCCGCCATCACCGAGGCCTGGGGCATCGACGTGTTCTGGACCTACTGCCAGAGCCACACCGCCGAGGTGCCGTTCGGCGCCGCCACCGCAATGTTGCGGTCCTTCTTCGGCATTTCGGAGCGCTCGCCGCGGAAAGCCCGCGCGATGACGCGCTCGGCACTACCGCACGCCGACGCCGAGGATCTGCTGCTGCTCGACGACCTGTTGGGTATCGCCGAGGGACGTCGGCCCGTGGGCGACATCGCCCCCGACGCCAGGAAGCGGCGGTTGACGGCGCTCTTGGACGGAGCGCTGTTGTCGCGTCGTGCACCGGCGTTGTACGTCATCGAGGACGCCCACTGGATCGACGAGGCGAGCGAAGCCATGCTGGCGACGTTCTTGAGTGCGCTGGCCGAGACTCCGGCGCTGGTTATCGTCACGCACCGGCCCGAATACAGCGGCGCCCTGGTCGAGACGGCCGCCTCGACCATCCAGCTGACGCCGCTGGACGACCAGGACACCTCGGCGCTCGTGGCTGCGCTGATCGGCGTCGATCCCTCGGTTCGCGAACTGGCGCCGCGAATCGTCGAACGGTCAGCAGGCAACCCGTTCTTCGCCGAGGAGATCGTCCGCGATCTGGCCGAACGGCGCGTTCTCCGCGGAGCACGCGGCGCCTACACGTGCACCGACAGCGCGGACGTCGTGGTACCTGCGACCGTTCAGGCCACGATCGCGGCCCGCATCGACCGTCTCGGGCCGGACGCCAAACGCACGCTGAACGTGGCGGCGGTGATCGGGTCGCCGTTCGCGGAGAATCTGCTGGCGACGTTGCTCGACGAGGTGGCGATCGGCGAGCTCGTCGACGCCGAACTCATCGCCCGGGTGAATGCGCGGCCGGTCAGCTACGCGTTCCGCCACCCGCTGATGCGGGCGGTAGCCTACGAATCGCAGCTCAGATCACAGCGGGCGGCACTGCATCGACGCATCGCTGCGGCGCTGGAACACGCCGATGAGTCCGGGTCGGCTGCCGACGCGGCGCTGATCGCCACCCATCTGGAGGCCGCAGGCGATCTGTCCGACGCGTTTCGCTGGCACATGGAGGCGGGCAGCAGGTCCATGCACCGCGACATCGCCGCTGCACGCATGAGTTGGCGCCGAGCTGCCGCGGTGGCCGACCGAACGCCGGAGACGGAACCGGACCGCGCGGCGATGCGGATCGCGCCGAGAACGTATCTGTGCGCGACGATCTGGCGAGTCGGGGGTGAAATCGAGGACGTCGGCTTCGACGAGTTGCGCGATCTGACCACGGCCGCGGACGACAAGCGGTCGCTGGCAATCGCGATGGGCGGTCTGGTGCAGATGCTGAACTTCCACGGCCGTTACACGGAGGCATCACGGTTGGCGTCGGAACAGACGGCCCTGCTCGACTCGATCGGTGACCCCGAACTGTCCGTCGCCATGCTGCCGATGGTCGCGTCGGTCGCGAAGTGGGACGCCGGCGAGATGGCTGAGTCACTGCGCCTGGCTCAGCGGGCCATCGACCTCTCGAGGGGGAATCCCACGATGGGCAACATCATCGTCGGTTCGCCGCTGGCGATGGCGCTGGCGATGCGCGCATCGACGCGCTGCTGCCTCGGCATCGCAGGGTGGCGCGACGATTTCGACGATGCGCTGACCATCGCGCGGAGCGTGGACAAATTCAGCTTCTCCACGGTGGTGATGTTCAAGTACATCGCGATCATGAACTGGGCGCTGCTGCCCGACGACATCGCGCTGAGGGACACCGCTGAAGCGCTCGAGATCGCCCAGCAGTTCGGCGACGACTTCCTGCTCACCAACGCCGAATTCACCTACGGCCTCGTGCTCATCCGCCGCGAAGACCAGGATCGTGCACTGGGTTTCGAGCTCCTGGCGAAGGCCCGCGCCGTGGCCCTGGACCATCGGTACACCGTGATCGCCGCCTGGTGCGTCGATCTGGATCTGGCAGCAGAGGCCATCCGTACCGGCGATCACGACACCGCTGTGGACCTCGCGCTCGGCGTGCTGGACAAGGAGCGATGTGCAGGTGAGGGCATCAACCGCGGGTGGTCGACATCTGTTCTGGTGGAGGCTCTTCTTGCGCGGCGCGCGCCGGGTGATCTCGACCGCGCCCGCGAGGCGGTCGACGCGCTCGCGGCGTTCCCGACGGAACCGGTGTTTCTCTATCACGAGCTGCCGCTACTGCGCCTGCGCGCCCTGCTGGCCGAGGCGGACGGCGATCTCAGGAACTACGTGCGGTTACGGGATCGCTATCGGCGCCGCGCCGCGGAAACGGGCTTCGACGGCCACCGAGCGCTCGCCGATGCCATGGCCTAGCTCACCGCGGCCCAGGCCGATCGCCGCACCCGGTCGGGATCCTCCTGCACCACGTCGCGGCTGGACGCGATCAGCCGGGTGCGCCGGTGCTCGACGTCGTAGAGCGGCCAGTTGGCCTCGTCGTGCACCCGATCGCTGCACGCGAAGTCCAGCCACGCCCGCTGCATCCGCGCGCCCACCGCGGGCTGGAAGCGCCGGCCCAGCGGATGCAGCTTGCGCCCGATGAACGACGCGTAACTGTGCTGCACGTGCACGATCTCGCTGCCGTGGGTGGCGCCGAGACCGAGCAGGCGCAGGCTCATCCCGGCGTGGTCGAACCGGTACACCCGGGTCGGCGCGCGACCGCTGTAGGCGTCGGCGAACGCCCAGGTGGGTGCACCGAACATGACGTCGGATCCGATGGTGATCAACGCGCTGCGCCGCGGATACGCCGGATAGGCCGCCAGCACCGCGTCTTTGGCGTCCGGAGCGACCCGGTCGAAGTACGCGTCCACGGTCGCGCGGGTGGTGGGCAGCATGGGCGGCCGGGTCCACGCGAACATCGACGCCTCGTGGCTGTTCGTGCCGATGATCAACGGCAGACGCGCCAGCTCGCCGGCCCGGGCCGCGTCGACCGGATGGCGCGGCAACAGCTCGGTGCCGTGGGTCAGCCCGTAGGCCAGCGTGGGTGTCTCGGCCGCGCTCGCCAGCTGCACCTGGCCGGCGGCGCGCCGTAACTGCCGCTGCGGCAGTTCCTTCACCTCGGCGGCGCCGACGCCCAGCTTGTCGAGGAACTCGCGTGCCCGCGCGGCGCGCAGTTCGCGTCCGGCGATCAGCGGCAGCGCGGGACTCTGCGCGATCGCGCGGTGGAACAGCCCACCCGCCTCCGGGCACGCCAACATGGCCAGCACCGACGTCGCTCCCGCCGACTCGCCGAAGATCGTGACGCGGTCGGGGTCCCCGCCGAACGACGCGATGTGGTTGCGCACCCACCTCAGCGCGGCGAGCTGATCGCGTAGCGCCAGATTGTCGTCGAATCCTTCGCCGAGGTCGCCGAGCTCGAACCCGCCGAACACCCCGATCCGGTAGGTGACGTTGACGACGACCACATTGCCGTTGGCCGCCAGCCGCGAGCCGTTGTAGAGCTGAAACTGCCCGGCCCCGTAGACGAAGGCGCCGCCGGGGATCCACACCATCACCGGCAGCGACGCCGTCGTGTCGGGTGACCACACCGTCAACGTCAGGCACGCCTCGTCGCGGACCTTCGGGTCGTCACGGCCCCCGCCCACGAAGGACTTCGTCTGCGGCGGCAGCGGCCCGTGCTCGCGGGCCTCGCGGACGCCGGTCCAGGGTGTCAGGGCGGCCGGGGCCAGGAACCGGCGCGGCCCCACCGGCTGTTCGGCGTACGGCACCCCGCGCCAGACCCCGACGCCGTCCTCGGTGTCGCCGCGGAGGTCCCCCAACGCGGTGCGGACGAGGGTGGATTGTCCGGCGACGACTGCCACGGAAGAAATCGTAGTGTGCGATTCTTGACGGGCCCGGCAGGCGGGCTCGGCGGCGAAGCGAGGTAGTGCCATGACCTTCAACGAGGGCATGCAGATCGATACCAGCACCACGTCGACGAGCGGAGGTGGCCGCGGCCCCGGACGCGGCATCGCCGTCGGCGGCGGCCTGGGCGGCCTGATCATCGTGGTGGTGGCCCTGTTCCTCGGCGTGGACCCGAGTTCGGTGGTGCCGAATCAGCAGGGAATGGACACCCAGGGCGTGGACGCGCCGGGCTTCGACCTCAGTCAGTGCAAGACCGGCGCCGACGCCAACTCCATCGTGCAGTGCCGCGTGGTCGCCACCGGTAACTCCGTCGACGGGGTGTGGGAGCAGTTGATGCCCGGCTACACCCGGCCCAGCGTGCGGCTGTTCAGCGGCCAGGTCAGCACCGGGTGCGGACCGGCCACCAGTGACGTCGGCCCGTTCTACTGCCCCGTCGACCGGACGGCCTACTTCGACACGGACTTCTTCGACGTGCTGGTGACGCAGTTCGGCTCCAGCGGAGGACCGCTGGCGCAGGAGTACGTGGTGGCCCACGAATTCGGGCATCACGTGCAGAACCTGCAGGGGGTGCTCGGCCGGGCCCAGCAGGATCCCGAGGGCGCCACCGGCGCCGGGGTGCGCACCGAACTGCAGGCCGACTGCTACGCCGGGGTGTGGGCGCACTACGCGGCGATCACCAAGCAGGAGAGCACCGGCGTGCCGTTCCTGGAGCCGTTGAGCGACAAGGACATCGCTGACGCCCTGTCCGCGGCGTCGTCCGTGGGCGATGACCGGATCCAGCAGTCGGCGACCGGTCGGGTCAACCCCGAGTCGTGGACGCACGGGTCCTCCGAGCAGCGCCAGAAGTGGTTCACCACCGGCTACCAGACCGGTGACCCCGCCAAGTGCGACACGTTCGCCGCCCGCGACCTTGGCTAGGGCCGCCACCGCCGTCGACGCCGTCGCCGAGCGCTACCTCGATACGTGGGCGGCTCTGGATCCCTGCGCGGCAACCGAATCCGGCATCACCGGCCACGACGACCAGATCACCGACTACTCCCCCGACGGGTGCGCGGCCCGGGCCGACGCCGCGCGGGCGGCGCTGCGCGAGCTCGACGCGACCGAGCCCGTCGATGACGTCGATGCGGTCACCGTCGCGGCGATGCGCGAACGCCTGTCGGTGCTGCTCGATCTGCACGACGCGCACCTCGACACCGGTGAACTCAACGTCATCGCCTCCCCGCTGCAGACGATGCGCGACGTGTTCGACCTGATGCCGACCGACACGGAGGACGACTGGACGACCATCGGACGCCGGCTGGAGAAGATCCCGGACCGGGTCGCCGGATACGCCGGCGGGTTGCGCGCCGCGGCCGCCGCCGGGCGCGCCCCCGCCGCCCGCCAGGTACGCCGCGGTGTCGCGCAGGCCGGCCAGATCCAGCGTCTGTTCCTGGAGATGGTCGCCGCCGCCGTCCCCGACAACCTCACGCTGCACGCGGAACTGCGCCGGCGCGCCGAGGACGCCGCCAACGCCTACGCGCGTCTGGTCGGGGTGTTCCGCGACGAGATCGGACCGCAGGCCCGGGAGACCGATGCCTGCGGCCGCGACACCTATGCGGTGCTGTCCCGGTCCTTCCTCGGCGCGGCGGTGGACGTCGACGAAGCCTACGCGTGGGGCCTCGATCAGCTGAATCAGATTGTCGCCGAACAGGATGCGATCGCCAACCGGCTCTACCCCGGGGCCACCGCCGCTGAGGCGCTGCGCCGGCTCGACGGCGAGGAACGCTACCTCGTGCACGGCACCGACGCGCTGGCCCACTGGATGCAGGATCTGTCCGACCGCGCCGTCGACGCGCTGGCCGACACACACTTCGACATCGCGCCGCCCCTGCGCCGCCTCGAGTGCCGGATCGCCCCGACGAACACCGGCGGCATCTATTACACCGGCCCTTCGGAGGACCTGTCCCGGCCGGGCCGGATGTGGTGGTCGGTGCCCGCCGGGGTGCACACCTTCCACACCTGGCAGGAGATGACCACGGTGTTCCACGAGGGGGTGCCCGGGCACCACCTGCAGATCGGCCGGGCCGTGGTGCTCGCCGACCGGCTCAACCGGTGGCGCCGCCTCGGTTGCTGGGTGTCGGGGCACGGCGAGGGCTGGGCGCTCTACGCCGAACGGCTGATGGCCGAACTGGGCTGGCTCGACGACGCCGGCAACCGGATGGGCATGCTCGACGCGCAGCGGTTCCGCGCCGCCCGGGTGGTGATCGACATCGGTGTGCACTGCGGTCTGACGGCCCCCGACGGCGGAGTGTGGGACGCCTCGAAGGCGTGGACCTTCCTGCAGTCCCACAGCGCGATGGCCGAGGAGAACCTGCGCTTCGAACTGGACCGCTACCTCGGCTGGCCCGGGCAGGCGCCGTCGTACGCGATCGGTCAGCGGATCTGGCAGCAACTGCGCGACGCGGTGACCGGAACCGGTGTACCCCTCAAGGAGTTCCACAGCCGCGCACTGGATCTCGGCGGACTCCCCCTCGAGGTGCTGCGATCGGCGCTGCTGCCCTAGAGTCGGGACTGCTCCCTGATCGACGTGTCCGTGGTGCGCAACGGCCGGATCAGGCCGTCCTGGGTGAACGACGCGAGCAGGGCCCCCTCCTCGGTGTGCACCGTCCCGCGCACATACGACATCCCGGCACCGACCTGCGTGCTCTCGTGGGTGTAGAGCAGCCAGCCGTCCCACCGCACCGGCTCGTGGAAACTCACCGAGACCGTCATCGGTGCCGTCGAGACCGTCAGGTGCGCCTGGCTGGTGCCGATGCCCTCGTGGGCGCGCATGGTCGTCGAAATGCCCAGGTGGCCGGTGAAATACGCGATCAGGGCCTTGGCGAGGTCGTCGCGCGCGGGGATCGGGTCGTAGTGCAGCCACGCGTGCAGCTCCGGCGGGCCCACCTCGTCGGGGCTGTTGACGTCGACGACGTCGACCAGCCGCACCTCTCGGCCGGCCATCGGCATGGGTGAAGAGTGCGCCTGTGCCGGCGCCGCGACGTCGGGCCGCGGCAGCTCGTGGCGGATCACGTCGGCGGTCGGGACGTCGGCGAGCACCGTCATGGTGATGCAGCGCTTGCCGTTCTGCGTCGCGGTGATCACCGCGCACGCCGTCGAGCGGCCCTCGCTGATCACGTCGACCTCGAGCTGGACGGGTCCCGCGCCCACCATCACCGCGCGGGCGAACACCGCGTACACCGACCGGATCGACTTGCCCGAAAAACGATGCGCGGCAGCGACAATCGATTGCGCCAGCACCTGGGTGCCCTCGACCACCTGCCGATCGTCCTCCCCCGCGGGCCCCGTCTGCGCGGTGAACAGATTGTCTCCGGCCGGCTCGACCTCGAACAGGTCCAGCAGAGACTGCACGGTCCACGGTGTCGGTGCCGACTGCGTCGTCATGGAGGGAACAGTAACCGAGGTTCGCAGAAAGCGGTAACGTCATTACCATGGCCGCGAAGTCCTCCGCGAACGCTGCGACACCGCCGTCGGGTGACGAGACCGACTCGCGGGCGGGCCGTTTCATGCGCTCGGCGCTGGCCATCCTCGGCGAGACCGGCCGGACGGACTTCACCGTGCTCGAGGTGGTGGAGCGGTCCAAGACGTCGCTGCGCGCGTTCTACCAACACTTCGCCACCAAGGACGAGCTCCTGCTGGCGCTCGTGGACCGGATCATGGCCGACGCCACCGAGCGGTGGCGCGCCGAGGTCGAACCGATGCCCGCCGACGAGGCGCTGCGCCGGCTGATCGGGCGGATCAGCGCACCGGCGGAGTCGCACACCCAGGACAGCATCAACCGGGGCCTCACCTACTACAACGACCACCTGCTGGAAACCCGGCCCCGGGAGTTCGCGACGGTGCTGGCGCCTCTGCACACCCTGCTGGTCGACATCCTGCGCCGGGGCGTCACCGAGGGCGTCTTCCGCGCCGACATCGACGTCGAGACCGACGCCGCCATCCTGATGCAGACCGTGCTCGGGGCGCTGCGCCTGCGCGAACTGGGCGCAGAACTCAACGGGGTGCCCATCGAGGGCAGCCACCTGTACGCGTTCTGCGTCCGCAGCCTGCTGCGCTCTGACCAGCTTTGATGCCGGGGCAGCGAACCTAGCGCCGTTACACTGAACAGTGGTAATGTCATTACCACTTCGCGCAAACGTGCCCTGCCAGGAGGCCGCCGCCATGCCGTCCCGCATCCTCGACTATCCGGTGTTCGACGCCGACAACCACTTCTACGAACCCCCGGAAGCGCTGACCCAGTTCCTTCCGGACCACCGCCGGGGTGTCATCGACTACATCGACGTCCGCGGCCGCACCAAGATCGTCGTACGCAACCACATCAGCGACTACATCCCGAATCCGACGTTCGAGGTGGTGGCCCGCCCGGGTGCCCAGGAGGACTACTTCAGGCACGGCAGCGGTGGCAGGAGTTTCCGCGAGGTGATGGGCAAACCCATGAAGGCCATCCCCGCGTTCCGCAACCCGCAGGCCCGCCTCGAGGTGCTCGACGGGCTGGGACTGGACTACACGATCATGTTCCCGACCCTGGCCAGCCTCGTCGAAGAGCGTATGAAGGACGATCCCGACCTGATCCTCGACATCATCCACGCGCTGAACCAATGGATGTACGAGACATGGCGATTCGACTACGAGGGGCGCATCCTGTCGACGCCGGTCATCAACCTGTCCGTGGTCGACCGCGCGCTCGAGGAACTGCAGTGGTGCCTGGAACGCGGCGCCAAGACGGTGCTGGTGCGGCCGGCGCCGGTGCCCGGGTACCGCGGGTCGCGCTCGCTCGGGTTACCGGAGTTCGATCCCTTCTGGGATGCGTGCGTCACCGCCGGTATCCCGGTCTGCATGCACGCCTCCGACAGCGGCTACGCCCGGTACCTGAACGACTGGGAGCCCGCCGACGAGTTTCTTCCGTTCCGCCCCACCGCTTTCCGCATGGTGGCGATGGGCAAGCGACCGATCGAGGACACCATGGCGGCGATGGTCTGCCACGGCGCCCTCTCGCGCAACCCCGATCTGCGCATTCTGTCGATCGAGAACGGCGCCTCCTGGGTGCCCTACCTGTTCTACCAATTCGCCGACGTGTTCAAGAAGATGCCGCAGGAGTTCCCGGAGGATCCCATCGCGGCGTTCCGGCGCGGCGTGTACGTGGCGCCGTTCTGGGAGGACGACTTCGCGAAGATGGCCGAGCTGCTCGGTATCGACCGGGTCATCTTCGGTTCGGACTGGCCGCATCCCGAGGGTCTCGCCGATCCGATCAGCCTCGTGGATCAGTTGGGAGACAACGGTCTGGACTCCGACGGCATCCGCAAGGTCATGGGCGGCAATCTCGTCGACCTGTTCAAGGTGCCGAACATCAAGGTCCACAAGCCGGATGTTCCGGCGCTGGTGATCGCCTGACCCGAGAGGCTGACCTGACTTCATGACCGATGTGGCCAACCCGGAACGGATGCTCTTCGCGTCCACCACCCAGACGTTCCTGGAGAAACAGGCGTCGCTGACCCACGTGCGGGGTCTGCACGCCTCCGGCACGTCTTTCCAACCCGAATGGTGGCAGCGCGCAGCCGAACTGGGCTGGGCCAGTCTGCTGGTGCCCGAGCATCTCGGCGGTGGCAGCGTCTCCGGCGGGGTGTCCGGAGGCGTCGCCGACGTGGCGCTGGTCGCGGAGAAGATCGGACACACCGTCGCTCCGGGCCCGCTGCACCCCGTCAGCGTCGTGCTGGCCGGACTCGTCGAAGCCCCCGACGGCCACGAGGCACTCATCGAGGCGATGGTGTCCGGCCAGACCGTGGCCGGCTGGGCGGTGTACGAACCCGGACAGCCGTTCACCGTGCAGCACGCCGGGACCACGGCGACGAGGACCGCAACAGGATTTCACCTCGACGGGACCAAGGACCGCGTGGAGGCCGGCGCGCAGAGCGACGCGCTGTTGGTGACCGCCACGTGCGACGGCGCGCTGCGGCAGTTCGTGGTGCCGGCGGACGCGGCCGGTGTCACCGTCGAGGAGCAGAGCTCCGTCGACATGGTGAAACGTTATGCGCGCGTGCGTTTCGACGGTGTCGACGTGGACGCCGCCGCCGTCGTCGGCGAGGCCGGGCAGACTGCCGCGATCGTCGAACGGCAGCGCCAGGTGGCGCTCGTCCTGCAGTGCGCGGAACTGGTCGGCGTCCTCGACGCCGTCCTGACCATGACCTATCAGTGGATGTTCGACCGGCACAGCTTCGGCCGTCCGCTGGCGTCCTACCAGGCGCTCAAACATCGCGCGGCGGACATGAAGATGTGGTTCGAGGCCGCGCGTGCCACCACCGCGGGCGCCGTCGCCGCCGTGGCGGACCGCGCACCCGATGCGCCGCTGCTGGTCAGCATCGCGAAAGCCTATGTCGCCGAACGCGCCCCGATCATCATCCAGGACTGCGTCCAGCTGCACGGAGGCATCGGGGTGACCTGGGAACACGACCTCCACCTGTATCTGCGCCGCGCCGCGCTCTACCGCGCCCTGTTCGGCTCTCCCGAGGATCACCATCGCGCCGTCTACGCGCTCAGCAGGAAGTCCGAGGCCTCGGCATGACCGCTCCCCTGGTGACGTCCACCGGCCCGACCGTCGAATACTTCAGGCCGCGGCTCAGCCGCTGGCTCGGGGGCAATCGGACTCGGGTCTTGGAGCTCATGGCCCACCTTTCTCGGCAGNGGTCGTCGGAGTCGTTGCGCGTATCCGTGTCTGTGCTCGACCCGTACCTCAACGAGACGACCCGGCACGCCGACGTCATCCTGCCGCCCCCGCCGCCGTCCCGCGCCCCGCAGATGGCTGGCCGAGAACATGCCCCCCATCGACCCCGAGCGTCCGCCGTTCTCGGTGCGAGCCGAGCAGGCCTCCTGGGACCGGGCCAAAGAACTCCAGAAGCGGCTCCACGAGGGCGGTTTCGCCGGCATCTGCTTCCCCCGCGAGTACGGTGGGCTGGGCTTGGACCACGCCTACCAGCGAGCGTTCAACGTCGAATGCCGCAGCTACGAGATGCCGTTGATCCTCAACGTGCCGACGTTCACGATCTGCGCCGCCACGATCCTCGACATGGGCAGCGAACAGCAGAAGCGGGACCGGATCTCGGCGGCGATACGCGGTGACGAGATCCTGGTGCAGCTGCTCAGCGAACCCAACGGCGGATCCGACCTCGCCGGTGTCATCACCCGCGCCGACCGGCAGGGTGATCGGTGGATCGTCAACGGCGCCAAGACCTGGAGCACCAGCGCTTTCGCGGGCGACTACGGGCTGCTGCTGGCCCGAACCAACTGGACCGTGCCCAAGCACGAAGGCCTCACGATGTTCCTGGTGCCGCTGAAGTCCCCCGGCATCACGATGCGCCGCATCAAGGAGGTCAACGGCAACGAGGAGTTCTGCGAGGAGTTCTTCGACGGTCTGGAACTCGGCGACGACGCGGTGGTGGGTGAAGTCGACAAGGGCTGGGAGGTCGCGACGCGTCAGCTCCACCACGAACGTCGCGCTGTCGGCGGCGGGTCCGAGTTCGCCAGCGGAACCGCTGCCGAGAACGCCAGCGAGATGCCTCCCGACCATGTCGGGCTGGCCGAGGCCGCCGGGCGCGGTGACGATCCCGTCGCCCAGGAACTCGCCGGACGCGCGCTGGTGCGCCGCCGGGTCCGTGAGCAACTCATCGACCATGTGGCCCGCTCGATCGGCGACGGTTCACTGCCGCCGAATGCCGGCACGCTGATCCGGCTCTTCCACGCCGAGACCACCGAACTGGAAGTGGACACCGCGCTCGCCCTCGCCGGCACCGCCGGTGTGGTCGACGACGGCTCGGGTCTGCTCGAGGTCGGGATCCGCTACCTGTCGCGGCAGACCGGATCCCTCGGTGGCGGCACCTCGGAACGCCTCGGGACGCGGCGTCANCGTCATCCAGATGCCGGTGGCATCCCACACCGCGCTCGCCCTCGCCGGCACCGCCGGTGTGGTCGACGACGGCTCGGGTCTGCTCGAGGTCGGGATCCGCTACCTGTCGCGGCAGACCGGATCCCTCGGTGGCGGCACCTCGGAGATGGCGCGCAACGTGATCGGCGAGCGGATTCTGGGCTTCCCCAGGGAATTCGCCGCCGACCGAGGCGTCCCGTTCAATCAGGTCAAGCGCACGAAGAGCTGACGCGGGATCAGAAGAGGGCGGCCTGCACCGGCACGGGGGCCGGAAGCGGCCGCGGGGTGGAGCTCTCCCGGAAGGACCGGCCCGGCGTCAGACCGTGCCTGGCCACCAGCGGCGCCGCCCGTCGCGCCAGCATCGCCCGGTAGTCGGCGGGCAGGTACGCGCCGCGCCGGTACAGATGCCGGTACTCGGCGACCAATTCCGGATGCGCCCGGGCCAGCCAGTCCATGAACCAGCCGCGGGTGGAGCCGCGCAGGTGCAGACCGAACACGGTGACGCTCGTGGCCCCGGCGGCGGCGATGCGGCCCAGCAGGTCGTCGAGGTGGGCCTCGGAGTCGGTCAGCCGGGGCAGCACGGGCGCCACCATCACATGGCAGCTCAGGCCCGCCTCCCGGATGGCGGCGATCAGCCCGAGCCGCGCCTGCGGTGTCGGCGTCCCGGGTTCGATGCTGTTGTGCAGCAACGGATCCCCCACGGCCAGCGACACCGCGACGCTCACCTCGACGCTGCGCGCCGCATCGGTCAGCAGCGGCAGATCGCGCCGCAGCAGCGTGCCCTTGGTCAGGATCGAGAACGGCGTGCCCGACTCGGTGAGCGCACCGATGATCCCGGGCATCAGGGCGTAGCGGCCTTCAGCCCGCTGGTAGGGATCCGTGTTCGTGCCCAGCGCAACGGTTTCGCGCGTCCACGACCGGCGGTGCAATTCCCGCCTCAGCACCTCGGCCACATTGGTCTTCACCACGACCTGGGTGTCGAAATCGTGCCCGATGTCGAAGTCCAGATACTCGTGCGTGGGCCGGGCGAAGCAGTAGCGGCAGGCGTGCGAACAGCCGCGGTAGCCGTTGACCGTGTACTGGAACGGCAGCATCGATGCGGCCGGGATCTTGTTCAGGGCCGACTTGCACAGCACCTCGTGGAACGTCATGCCCTGGAACTCCGGCGTGCGCACGCTGCGGACCAGACCGATACGTTGCAGACCCGGCAGCGCCCCGTCGTCGACGTCCACCCCTTGATTCGACCACCGCATACCCCATGCGAACATGTGTTCGATCGGCTGTCAAGCACTACCGTGGGTTCTGGCATGTCAACTCATGGGTACGAAGAGGAACTGCAGTCGGAGCGGCGGTACGTCGGCCGACTGTACGAGCGGCTCGACGCGGAACGCACGCGGGTCAAGGACCGGTACGCCGGGGCGCTGCGCGGCACGGGCGGCACGCTCGTGGAGCGCGACGCCGAGGTGCGGGCGCTGGCCCGCCAGATGGCACGGCTGAACGTGGCCGACAGCGGCCTGTGCTTCGGCCGGCTCGACAGCGTCGACGGGGAGACGATCTACGTCGGCCGCATCGGCATCCTCGACGAGACCGACGAATTCGCGTCGCTGCTGGTGGACTGGCGCGCACCCGCGGCCCGGGCGTTCTACGTGGCGACCGGCGCGACGCCGGAGAACATGCGCAGGCGCCGGCAGTTCCACACGATGGGCCGGCGGGTCCTCGACTTCACCGACGAGATCCTCGGCCGTCCCGGCGACGCCGAGCGCGGGGGACGCGGGGACGCGGCGCTGCTCGCGGCGGTCAACGCACCCCGCGGCGACGGGATGCGCGACATCGTCGCCACCATCCAGGCCGAGCAGGACGAGATCATCCGCTCCGACCACCCCGGCGTGCTGGTGATCGAGGGCGGACCCGGCACCGGCAAGACCGTGGTGGCCCTGCACCGGGTGGCCTATCTGCTCTACACCCAGCGCAAGCGGATGGAGAGTCACGGCGTGCTGGTGGTCGGCCCGAACGCGGCCTTCCTCGACCACGTGGGGCGAGTGCTGCCGTCGCTCGGGGAGACCAACGTGGTGTTCCTCACCCCCGGCGACCTGGTCCCGGGGCTGCGGGTCGCCGCCCGGGACACCCCGAAGGTGACGCGGCTCAAGGGATCACTCGCGATGCTGGACGTGCTCGCCGCCGCCGTCGCCGACCGGCAGCGCGTCCCGGACGAACCGGTGCCGATCGACCTGGCCGACGTGTCGGTACGCATCGACGCCGAAACCGCACAGTGGGCCATCGAGGAGGCACGGGCCACCGGCAAGCCGCACAACGACGCCCGCGCGGTGTTCGTCGACGTGGTGACCTGGGTGCTCACCGAGCGGGCGATCGCCAAGATCGGCCGCGGCTGGCTGAGCCGGGAGGACCGCACCGCGTGGGAGCACTTGCGCTCCGAACTGGTCGACGAACTCGACGACCACCGCGGATTCGCGGCCGCGCTGGACCGGTTGTGGCCGACGTTGACACCGGAAACGCTTCTGGCCGAGCTGTATTCGTCACCGGAACGGTTGCGTGCTGCCGGGGCGGACGCGGCGCTGCTGCGCACCGAGGGCGACGCCTGGACGGTCGCCGACGTGCCGCTGCTCGACGAGCTCGTCGACCTCCTGGGTCGCGACAGGGCGGCCGAGGCCGCCGCCGAACAGGAACGGCGCGAGGAAGCCGCCTACGCCGCCGGCGTGCTGGATCTGATGATCGGGCGCGAAGACCTGATGGACGACGAGGACCAGCTGCTGGCCTCGGACGTGATCGCCGCCGAGGACCTGGCCGAACGCTTCGAGGAGCGCGACACCCGCGAGCTCGCCGAACGTGCTGCGACGGACCGGGATTGGACCTACGGGCACGTCGTGGTCGACGAGGCCCAGGAATTGTCGGCGATGGAGTGGCGGGTGCTGATGCGGAGGTGTCCGCGGCGCTCGTTCACCGTCGTCGGGGATCTCGCGCAGCGCCGGTCGGCGGCCGGTGCGACGTCGTGGGGGGCGATGCTCGACACCTATGTGCCCGGCCGGTGGCTCTACCGTCCGCTCGCGACGAACTACCGCACCCCGAGCGAGATCATGGCTGTCGCCGCCGCGGTGCTCGCCGAGTTCGCGCCGGACGTCGCTCCACCGGAGTCGGTGCGGTCCTGCGGGGTGCCGCCGTGGTCACGCCGGGTCACCGAGGACGAACTGCCCTCTGCGATCGAGGATTTCGTGCGCGCCGAGGCCGCGTCCGAGGGCACCAGCGTGGTGATCGGACCGTCGGGCACACCCGGTGCCGTCGCTCCGTCTGACACCAAGGGGCTGGAGTACGACGCGGTGCTCGTCGTCTCCCCCGAACGGATCCTGGCCGACGACCCGCGCGGGGCGGCCGACCTCTACGTGGCGCTCACCCGCGCCACCCAGCGGCTGGGTGTGCTGCACACCGGGCCGCTGCCGGCGGCACTGCAGGGACTGACCGTGCAGCGGTCGGGCTAGCCGATCACCACTGGGTGCCCTGGCACAGCGGGCTGTAGGGATGATCTCCCTGGATGACGATCTGCCCGTCGATCGCGACCTCGCAGTGCGCGTTCGGTGCCGCCTGCCCACCCTTGGTGGTGCTGCTCGCCCACACGTAGGCCCACTGGGGGTCGGTCAGCGTGGTCTCGAAGGTCCAGGGCTGGCCGGGGGCGATGGTGACGGACTCGCGCTTGAGGTACGCGTAGGCGTCGGCGTTGTAGGCCGCCTTGTCCGCCGGCTGGTTGACCAGATACGTCACGTCGAACTGATACGGCCCTGCGGTGCTCACCGTATAGCGGACCTGATGGCCGGCCGGCTGGGCGCTCGCCGCGCCCGGGCTGAGCGCAAACGCTGCGGCCGCGACCATCAGAGACGCCCCTACCTTGGCTGTAGCTTTTCGCATGTCGGTCACATCGTCCGACGGTACCCAACCGTTACGCACGCGCGCAGAGCTCGCGGACCGAAGAGGTTAACGGCAAACCAACGCCCGCGCGCGGCAACAGGTTAACCGTGTTGTCACACACAGACATTTGACAGAAACACAGGCGCTCTAACGTCCCGATGCGACACCGGTGAGTGTCGACAATCTCGCCCTTCCCACTTTCGTTCAGCACTTCGACACGACGTTCGCCGCAGGTGAACGGTGTCGACACGCAGAAAGGCCGTACATGGAGCACCCTCGGCGTCACCCGTCCCGACGCACCGCACTCGCCGCGGGAAGCATTGTCGCGGCGGTCAGCCTGCTGTTGGCGGGCTGTGGGAGCAAGGCAACCGAGACAGATTCAGCAAACGCCGAGTCGTGCGTGGACACCTCAGGCTCGACCATCAAGGTCGGATCGCTGAACTCCCTGTCGGGCACCATGGCGATCTCCGAGGTCACCGTCCGCGACTCGATCAAGCTCGCGGTCGACGAGATCAACGCCGCCGGCGGGGTGATGGGCAAGCAGCTGCAGCTGATCGGTGAAGACGGCGCGTCCGAGCCCACCGTGTTCGCCGAGAAGGCCGAGAAGCTGATCAGCAGCGACTGCGTCGCCGCGGTGTTCGGCGGCTGGACCTCGTCGAGCCGCAAGGCCATGCTGCCCGTGTTCGAGAGCAACAACTCGCTGCTGTACTACCCGGTGCAGTACGAGGGTCTGGAGTCCTCGCCCAACATCTTTTACACCGGCGCGACCACCAACCAGCAGATCGTGCCCGCGCTGGACTATCTGAAGGAGAAGGGCGTCAAGTCGCTGTACCTGGTGGGCAGCGACTACGTTTTCCCGCAGACGGCCAACCGCATCATCAAGGCCTACGCCGGCGCCAACGGCATCGAGATCAAGGGCGAGGACTACACGCCGCTGGGCTCGACCGACTTCTCCACGATCGTCAACAAGGTGCGCACCGCCAACGCCGACGCCGTGTTCAACACCCTCAACGGCGACTCGAACGTCGCCTTCTTCCGCGAGTACAAAAACGTGGGCCTGACGCCGCAGGACATGCCCGTGGTGTCGGTGTCGATCGCCGAGGAGGAGGTCGGCGGCATCGGCGTGCAGAACATCACCGGGCAGTTGACCGCGTGGAACTACTACCAGACCATCGACACCCCGGTGAACCAGAAGTTCGTCGCCGCCTACAAGAAGGCCTATGGCGCCAACAAACCGACCTCGGACCCGATGGAGGCCGCCTACGTGTCGGTGTACCTGTGGAAGAACACCGTCGAGAAGGCGAAGTCGTTCGACGTCAAGGCTATTCAGGACAACGCCGGCGGTGTCACGTTCGACGCCCCCGAGGGGTTGGTGACCATCGACGGCGAGAACCATCACATCACCAAGACCGCCCGCATCGGCGAGATCCGGCCCGACGGCCTGATCTACACGATCTGGGAGTCCCCCGGCCCCATCGAGCCGGATCCGTTCCTGAAGTCCTACCCGTGGGCCGCCGGACTGTCCGGCTGAGTCGCGCATGGATGTCCTGATCGGGCAGCTGGCAACAGGATTGAGCCTCGGCTCGATCCTGTTGCTGGCCGCGCTGGGCCTGTCGCTGACGTTCGGCCAGATGGGCGTCATCAACATGGCGCACGGCGAGTTCATCATGGCCGGGTGCTACACCGCCTATGTGGTGCAGCAGGTCGTCTCCAGTGCCGGTGTCTCGCTGATCATCTCGCTGGCCGTCGGATTCCTCGTCGGCGGGGCGATGGGCGCTCTGCTCGAGGTCGGCTTGATCCAGCGGATGTACGACCGGCCGCTGGACACGCTGCTGGTGACCTTCGGCGTCGGCCTGATCCTGCAGCAGGTGGCGCGCGACGTCTTCGGCGCCCCGGCGGTCAACGTGGTGGCGCCGGCGTGGTTGTCCGGCGGCATGGAGGTCTTCGGCGCCGTGGTGCCCAAGACCCGCATCTTCATCCTGGTGCTGGCCGTGGTCTGCGTCGCGGTGTTGGCCACCGTGTTGAAGGTCAGCCCGATGGGCCGTCGCATCCGCGCGGTCGTGCAGAACCGCGACCTGGCCGAGACCAGCGGCATCTCGTCGCGCAGGACCGACATCACCACGTTCTTCATCGGATCCGGCCTCGCGGCGGTGGCCGGCGTGGCGCTGACGCTGATCGGTTCCACCAGCCCGACCATCGGCCAGAGCTATCTGATCGACGCGTTCCTGGTGGTCGTGGTCGGCGGCCTGGGCCAGATCAAGGGAACCGTGATCGCAGCGTTCGCGCTCGGGTTCCTCAACTCGTTCATCGAGTACAACACCACGGCGTCCCTGGCCAAGGTGATCGTCTTCGTGATCATCGTGATCTTCCTGCAGGTACGCCCGCAGGGTCTGTTCACCGTGCGGACAAGGAGTCTCGTGTGAGATCGCTTCTCGGCCGCTGGCAGACCTGGGCCGGGTTCGGCGTCGCGGCAGTGGTGCTGTTCGTGGTCGCCCCCGCGATGCTGTCGGACTTCCGGCTCAGCCTGCTGGGCAAGTTCCTGTGTTTCGCCATCGTCGCGGTCGGCATCGGCCTGGCGTGGGGCCGCGGCGGCATGCTGGTGCTCGGCCAGGGCGTGTTCTTCGGCCTGGGCGGATACATGATGGCGATGCACCTCAAGATCGCCGACGCGCAGCTGCGCGGCGACGAGGTACCCGACTTCATGCAGATCCAGGGCATCCGCGAATTGCCCTCGTACTGGCAACCGTTCGCCTCCCCAGCGGTGACCCTCGCGGCCATCGTGGTGATCCCGACCGGCATCGCCGCGGCGCTCGGCTTCGGCGTGTTCAAACGCAGGGTCAAGGGCGCCTACTTCGCGATCCTGTCGCAGGCGCTGGCCGCCGCGCTGGCGATCCTGCTGGTCGGGCAGACCGGACTCGGAGGGTCCAACGGGCTCAACAGATTCCGCACGTTCTTCGGGTTCACACTCAACGACCCGGTGAACCGTCGGATGCTGTACTTCATCGCCGCGGCGGTGCTGCTGATCGTCGTCGCCGTGGTGCGCCAACTGATGCAGAGCCGCTACGGCGAACTGCTGGTGGCGGTCCGCGACGGCGAGGAGCGGGTGCGCTTCCTGGGCTACGACCCGGCCAACATCAAGGTGGTGGCCTACACCGTCGCAGCGCTGTTCGCCAGTATCGCCGGGGCGTTGTTCGCGCCCATCGTGGGGTTCATCGCGCCGTCGCAGGTCGGCATCCTGCCGTCGATCGCGTTCCTCATCGGCGTCGCGATCGGCGGGCGCACCACTCTCCTGGGTCCGGTACTGGGTGCCATCGGGGTGGCCTGGGCGCAAACCCTGTTCTCCGAACGCTTCCCGTCGGAGTGGACATATGCCCAGGGCCTGCTGTTCATCGTCGTCGTCGGCTTCTTCCCCGCCGGGCTCGCGGGGCTGGGCGTGGTGCTGCGGCGCCGACGCAGAAAGCCCCCGGCGCCGGCTGAGCAGGAGGCGCCGGACACGGAGACGGTAGGGGTGAGCTCGTGACCGAGGTCGACGCCGGCACCGCGGGCAAGGAACCCGTCGAGGGTGGCAACGCCGGGATGGGCACGCAATACCTCGAAGTGCGCGGCCTGACCGTCGATTTCGACGGTTTCAAGGCGGTCAGCGACGTCGACCTGACGCTGTTCCAGGGCGACCTGCGGTTCTTGATCGGGCCCAACGGCGCCGGCAAGACCACGGTGATCGACGCCATCACCGGCCTGGTGCCCGCCACCGGGTCGGTGAACAAATCCGGCGTGGAACTGCTCGGCAGAAAGGTGCATCAGATCGCCCGCCGCGGAGTGGGACGCACGTTCCAGACCGCGAGTGTGTTCGAGCAGCTGACGGTGCTGCAGAACCTCGACATCGCCGCCGGTGCCGGACGATCGGTGTGGACGCTGCTGCGCCGGCGCCGCGGCGTGCTGCCGGCCATCGAGCAGGCACTGCACACGATCGGTCTGACCCACCTCGCCGACCGCCCCGCGGGCGTGCTGGCACACGGACAGAAACAATGGCTGGAGATCGGCATGCTGCTGGTGCAGAACGCCGACGTGCTGTTGCTCGACGAACCGGTCGCGGGGATGAGTACCGAAGAGCGCGAGGAGACCGGTAATCTGTTGCGGCGCATCGGAGCTGAGCGCACCGTGGTGGTCGTCGAACACGACATGGACTTCATGCGGGCATTCGCGACGTCGGTGACGGTGCTCGCGCGCGGCCAGGTGATCGCCGAGGGATCGGTGGCCGAGGTGCAGGCCAACCCCAAGGTGCAGGAGGTCTACCTCGGGACCGCGGCCGCAGGCGCGGAAGGGATCGCATGACACTGCAACTCGTCGACGTCCATACCGGCTACGGCCGCAGCGAGGTCATCCACGGCGTCAGCCTCGAGGTCCCGGCCGACGGCGTCGCCGCGGTGATGGGCCACAACGGTGCCGGCAAGACCACGCTGCTGCGCGCCGCGGTCGGACTGCTCAAATGCGTCAGTGGCCGAGTGCTTTTCGACGGTGAGGACATCAGCAAACTACGACCCAGCGCCCGGGTGGCCCGCGGCCTGGCCTACGTGCCGCAGGGCCAGCAGTCGTTCGGCCAGTTGACCACCGCGGAGAATCTGCAGGTGGTCGCCGACGGTCGCAAGAACGGCAAGGCGCTGATCGACGAACAGCTCGACCTGTTCCCCGCTCTCAAGGAACTGCTCACCCGCCGCGCCGGTCTGCTCTCCGGCGGCCAGCGCCAGCAACTGGCGATCGCCCGCGCCCTGATCACCTCGCCGAAATGCCTGATCCTCGACGAGCCGTCCGAGGGCATCCAGCCGTCGGTGGTCGCAGAGATCGAGGCGGCCATCACCGCGCTGACCGATCGCGGTGATCTCGGCGTGCTGCTCGTGGAACAGCACATCGGTTTCGCGCTGGAGTCCTCGCAGCGGTATTACATCCTCGAGGCCGGCCGGGTCACCTCCAGCGGCACGGGCGGTTCGGCGTCGGAAGCCGACGTCCGCGCCGCGATGGCCATCTGACCTCCCTCCTGCGCGAGCTGGGCGTGCGTCCCTGCGCGAGCGTGCGTGTCTGCGGTCGACACGCCGACTTTTTGGCCGACAATCCGCACGCTCGCCGCGAACAATCGGCACGCTGAGGCCATGGCCGCAGCCGTCGAACCCGTTGTGCTCGCCGAACAGGGCGGGTTGGTGGTCGTCGAGCAAGGGGCCGACATCGTCGTGATCGACCGCGGCAAGGGCCCAGCGGAGGTCACGGCGTTCGTCCTGGGCGTGCTCACGCTGGTCTTCCTCGGCTTCGGTGCGGTAGCCGTGCTGTCGGCGGTGTTCGGTGGGGAGGCGCCGCAGTTCGGGATGATCGGCGGGGCCGTTCTGGTAGCAGGCGTCGGGTTCGCAGCGGCGACGGTGTCCACCCTCGCGGCGATACGCCGCAGGCGCCGGCGTCCGCTGCAGTCGTTCACGCCGGTGGCCGTGTTCGATCGCGCCCACCGCGTGTACCGGGACGGCACCGGCGCGGTCATCGCGCCGCTGGACGAGGTGCGGTTCGAGCGCCGGATGCAGATGACGTCCAGCTCGCCGAAGCTCGTCGCCGTGACACCAGCGGGCGAGCGGATCCTCAAGCGCGGCAACCCGTTCGGCGGCGACGTCGGCACTCTAGACGCAGTGCTGACTGCTGCCGTGTTCGGGCGTTGACCGCGTGCGGCGACCGGCGAGCGTGCGCGATCTCCCGCAATTGCGCGGCGCGTCGCCCGCAGACACGCACGCTCGCGAAGGGGGAGGTACCGGTACCCCCCGGCTCGCGCGAAGGGGGGGAGATTCAGGCCAGCTGGGCGAGGACGTGGGCGACCACATCGCCGACCGCGACGTCGACCTGCTCGCCGGTACCCAGTGTCTTCACCCCGACGGTGCCGCCCTCCAGGTCGCGGTCCCCCGCCACCAGCGCGATCGCGGCACCCGAGCGGTCGGCGCCCTTCATCGCGCCCTTCAGGCTGCGGTCGCCGTAAGCCATGTCCACCCGCACGCCCGCCGCGCGCAGTTGCGCGGCCAGCACCGCCAGCCGGATCTTGGCGTCCGCGCCCAGCGGCACCGCGTACACATCGACGCGGGCCGTCTCACCCGCGGTCTTGCCCTCGGCCCGCAATGCCAGCAGCGTGCGGTCGACACCGAGCCCGAACCCGATGCCCGACAGGTCGCGCCCGCCGAGCTGACTCATCAGCCCGTCGTAGCGGCCGCCGCCGCCGATCCCGGACTGCGCGCCGAGCCCGTCGTGCACGAACTCGAACGTCGTCTTCGTGTAGTAGTCCAGCCCGCGCACCATCCGCGGATTGATCACGTACGGCACCGCCAGGGCATCGAGGTGCGCGAGCACCGTCTCGAAGTGTTCCTTGGCGAGGTCGGAGAGATGGTCGAGCATCAACGGTGCCTCCGCCGTCATCTCCTTGATGTGCGGCCGCTTGTCGTCGAGTACCCGCAGCGGGTTGATCTCGGCACGCCGCCGCGTTTCTTCGTCGAGGTCCAGACGGAACAGGAACTGCTGCAACAGTTCCCGGTACTGCGGCCGGCAGGTGTCGTCGCCCAGCGAGGTGATCTCCAGCCGGAAACCGTCGAGGCCGAGCGCACGGAAGCCGGCGTCGGCCACCGCGATCACCTCGGCGTCGAGCGCCGGGTCGTCGACACCGATCGCCTCGACCCCGACCTGCTGCAGCTGCCGGTAGCGACCCGCCTGCGGCCGCTCGTACCGGAAGAACGGTCCCGAGTAGCACAGCTTGACCGGCAGCTGCCCGCGGTCGAGGCCGTGCTCGATGACCGCGCGCATGACGCCGGCAGTGCCCTCCGGGCGCAACGTCACCGACCGGTCGCCGCGGTCGGCGAACGTGTACATCTCCTTGGAGACGACGTCGGTGGACTCCCCCACCCCGCGCGCGAACAGCGCGGTGTCCTCGAAGATCGGCAGCTCGATGTCGCCGTATCCCGCGCGGCGCGCGGCGCCGAGCAGGCCGGCGCGCACTGCGACGAACTCGGCGGAGTCGGGCGGCAGGTAATCGGGGACGCCTTTGGGCGCCTTGAATTCGGTCACGGGGTCAAACCTTCGAGGAACGGGTTGGTGCGGCGTTCGAGGCCGATGGTGGAGCGCTCGCCGTGTCCCGGTAATACCAGGGTGTCGTCGTCGAGCACCAACAGTTTTGTCAGGATCGAGGTCAGCAGGTCCCGTCCGCTACCCCCGGGCAGGTCGGTGCGGCCCACCGACTGACGGAACAGGGTGTCGCCGGTGAGGGCCACCTCTTCAGGTCCGCCCGCGACCCGGAAAACCACCGAGCCCTGCGTGTGACCGGGGGTGTGGTCCACGGCCACGGTGATGCCGCCCAGGTCGAGCTTGTCGCCGTCGCGGTCGAGTTCCACGACCTGCTTGGGTTCGCGGAACAGCGCCCCGAACGCCTTCTGCGCGACGCGGGGACCGAAGCCCTTGATCGGATCCCTGAGCATGTGGCGGTCGGCCGGGTGGATGTAGGTGGGGCAGCCGTAGGTGTCGGCGACCTTCTGCGCGGACCACATGTGGTCGATGTGGCCATGGGTGAGCAGGACCGCGGCCGGGGTGAGCCGGTTCTCGTCGAGGATCCGGCGCAACGGACCCATCGCGCGTTGGCCGGGGTCGACGACGATGGCGTCGGCGCCCTGCCGGTGCGCGAGCACGTAGCAGTTGCACGCCAGCACGCCGGCCGGAAATCCGGTGATCAACACGCCGTCAAGCTTCCCACGCGCAGGGCTGCACGCTGTTCAGGAGGGTCGCAGCCGCTTTTCTCAGCCCGTGCTGGCACACTCGGTGCCGACCTGATCGACTTCGAGGAGGACCCGGCCCGTGCCGACGAACGAACAACGGCGAGCCACCGCCAAGCGCAAGCTCGAACGGCAGCTCGAGCGACGTGCCGAGAAGGACCGCAAGCGCCGCCTGTACACGATCATCGGATCGGTGGCTGCAGCGGTCGTCGTGATCGCCGCGGTGGTGGCGACCGTCGTCCTCACCAACCGTGGCTCCAGCACGCCGAGCGCGTCGTCGTCGACCGCCACCCCCACCTCGGCGGCGAACTCGCCGCTCGACGCCCCCGAACCCGGGAAGCCGCCCGCGCTGCCGGCGTTCGCCGCGCCCGAGGGTCTGGGCAGCAACTGCGAGTACCCGAAGTCGACCGAGGCGGCCAGCAAGCCCGTCGAGCCGCCCCGGGCGGGCAAGGTGCCGACGGAGCCCGCCAAGGTCAGCGCGAGCATGGAGACCAACCAGGGCAACCTGGGTCTGGAGCTCGACAACGCCAAGTCGCCGTGCACGGTAAACAGCTTCGCCAGCCTGGCCAACAAGGGCTTTTTCAACAACACCCCCTGCCATCGGCTGACCACCAGCGAGGGGCTCGCCGTCCTGCAGTGCGGTGACCCCACCGGGCAGGGCACCGGCGGACCGGGTTACCAGTTCGCCAACGAATACCCGACCGACCAGTACCAGCCCGACGACCCCAAGCTGCAGCAGCCCGTCGTCTACCCGCGCGGCACCTTGGCCATGGCCAACGCCGGTCCGGGCACCAACGGGAGCCAGTTCTTCCTCGTCTACAAGGATTCGCAGTTGCCGCCGAACTACACGGTGTTCGGCACCATCGACCAGACCGGCCTGGCCACGTTGGACAAGATCGCCGCGGCGGGCACCAAGGAGGGCGGCGACGACGGCGCGCCGAAGCTCGACGTCACCATCAAGTCGCTGCAGCTGGACTGACGCGCCGGCTCAGCCCAGCGCCTCGGCGACCGTCGCGGCGTCGGGCTGGCTGATGACGAGGCGGTCATACCGCTGACCGACCAGGTCGACCCTGATCGCGGGCACGCCTCGCCGGGCGACCGCGAACGTCTTCCGACCCGCGTGCCGCCACGTGCCGATCTTCGTCCGCCCGGGCAGATGCAGTCCCGGAGCGCGCACCCCGGCCACGGCGGAAAGCGGTTGGTCGGCCACCGCGACCGCGGCGACAGCCGACGCCGGCACCCTGATGTTGCCGCGCAGCCCCGCGATCTTCTCGGTCACCGTCAGTCGCACCTCGAGCTGGTCGCCATCGCGACGTAGTTCAGCCATCTCGTCTCCTTTCTCAATATTGAGAATGGTATCAGGGTTGATAATGGCGGGTATGCGGACCGTCGACGTTCTCCTGCACCCCGTGCGCATGCGCATCGTCCAAGCACTGCTCGACGGCGCCACGATGACCGCGGGCCAACTGCGCGACGAACTTCCCGAGATACCGTCCGCGTCGCTGTATCGCCACATCGCCACCCTGGCCGACGCCGGCGTCCTCGAGGTGGCGCACGAAAAGCGGGTCCGGGGCGCCGTGGAACGGGGCTTCCGCCTGCACCTGCCCAACGCCGGCGTGACAGCCGAGGATGCCCGCCGACTCAGTCGCGACGATCACCGCCGCGCCTTCACGGCGTTCTGCACCATGCTCATGGCCGACTTCGACCGCTACCTCGCCACCCCCGGCGCCGACGTCGTCGATGACGGCGTGGGGTTCACCCAAGCCGCCCTGTGGCTCACCGACGACGAACTCGCCGACCTGCGCAGCGACCTCGCGGCCGCGGTCACATCCCGAACAGCCAACGCCCGCAAGGGAACCCGCAAGAAGTATCTGATCGACACCATCCTGATGCCGGCGCGATGACGCCGGGCGAAACTAGGCCGCGGACGTGACCCGGTAGACGTCGTACACGCCCTCCACGTTGCGGACCACGTTCAGCACGTGGCCGAGATGCTTGGGGTCACCCATCTCGAAGGTGAACCTGCTGATCGCGACGCGGTCGTTGGACGTCGTCACCGACGCCGACAGGATGTTGACCTTCTCGTCGGCGAGCACCCGGGTGACGTCGGAGAGCAACCGGTGCCGGTCGAGGGCTTCGACCTGGATCGCGACCAGGAACACCGACGACGGCGACGGCGCCCACTGCACGTCGATGATGCGCTCCGACTGCTGCTCCAGGGAGGCGGCGTTGGTGCAGTCGGTGCGGTGCACGCTCACCCCACCGCCGCGGGTGACGAAGCCCATGATGTTGTCGCCGGGCACCGGCGTGCAGCACTTGGCGAGCTTGGTCAGCACGCCCGGCGCCCCCGGCACCGCGACCCCGACGTCGTCGCTGGTGCGCTGCCGCACCGGCATGGTCGCCGGCGTCGAACGCTCCGCCAGCTCGTCGGCCGCCTCGTCGTCGCCGCCGATCTGGGCGACCAGCCGCTGCACCACATGCCGGGCCGACACGTGCCCCTCGCCGACCGCGGTGTAGAGCGCCGACACGTCGAGGTAGCGCAACTCCCGCGCGAGCGCGGCCATGGTCTCGGCATTCATCAAGCGCTGCAACGGAAGTCCGCCGCGGCGCACTTCACGCGCGATCGCGTCCTTGCCGGACTCGAGCGCCTCCTCGCGCCGCTCCTTCGCGAACCACTGCCGGATCTTGGCCTTCGCCCGCGGCGACACGACGAACGTCTGCCAGTCCCGCGACGGGCCGGCGTTCTGGGCCTTCGACGTGAAGACCTCGACCACTTCGCCGTTCTCGAGCTTGCGTTCCAGCGCGACCAGCCGGCCGTTGACCCGGGCGCCGATGCAGCGGTGACCCACCTCGGTGTGCACCGCGTAGGCGAAGTCCACCGGCGTCGACCCCGTGGGTAGCGTGATCACGTCGCCCTTGGGGGTGAACACGAAGATCTCCTGCACCGCGAGGTCGTAGCGCAGCGACTCCAGGAACTCCCCCGGGTCGGCGGCCTCCCGCTGCCAGTCGAGAAGCTGACGCATCCAGGCCATGTCGTCGATCTCGGTGGCCGCGTGGCCGCCGGGCTGCGCATTGCGGCCCTTGGCCTCCTTGTAGCGCCAGTGCGCGGCGATGCCGTACTCGGCGGTCTTGTGCATGTCGGTGGTGCGGATCTGCACCTCCAGCGGCTTGCCCTCCGGTCCGACGACCGTGGTGTGCAGCGACTGGTACACCCCGAACCTCGGCTGGGCGATGTAGTCCTTGAACCGGCCGGCGATCGGCTGCCAGAGCGAGTGCACCACGCCGACCGCGGCGTAGCAGTCACGCAGCTCGTCGCACAGGATCCGCACACCCACCAGGTCGTGGATGTCGTCGAAGTCGCGGCCCTTGACGATCATCTTCTGGTAGATCGACCAGTAGTGCTTCGGCCTGCCCTCGACGACGGCGTTGATCTTCGAGGCGGCCAGCGTCGCGTTGATCTCGGCGCGCACCTTGGCCAGATACGTGTCGCGCGACGGGGCCCGGTCGGCGACCAGCCGCACGATCTCCTCGTACTTCTTCGGATGCAGGATCGCGAACGACAGATCCTCCAGCTCCCACTTGACAGTCGCCATGCCCAGCCGATGGGCAAGCGGTGCAATGACTTCCAGCGTCTCGCGAGCTTTGCGCGCCTGCTTCTCCGGCGGCAGGAAGCGCATCGTGCGCATGTTGTGCAACCGGTCGGCGACCTTGATCACCAGCACCCGCGGGTCGCGTGCCATCGCGATGATCATCTTGCGGATCGTCTCGCCCTCGGCGGCGGTGCCCAACGCGACCTTGTCCAGCTTGGTCACGCCGTCGACGAGATGGCCGACCTCGGTGCCGAACTCCTGGGTCAGCGCCTCCAGCGTGTAGCCGGTGTCCTCGACGGTGTCGTGCAGCAGCGCGGCGATCAGCGTGGTGGTGTCCATGCCGAGCTCGGCGAGAATGTTCGCCACGGCCAGCGGGTGGGTGATGTAGGGGTCGCCGGACTTGCGCAGCTGATCGGCGTGGCGCTCCTCGGCGACCTCATAGGCCTTCTGCAGCAGGGTGAGATCGGCTTTCGGGTAGATCTCCCGGTGCACCGCGACCAGCGGTTCGAGCACCGGGTTGACGGTGCTGCGCTGGGAGGTCATCCGGCGGGCCAGCCGGGCGCGGACCCGGCGGGACGCGCTGGTCGCGGCCTTGGAGGGGTCCGGACGGGGCAGCTCCATCGGCTGGGTCTCCGGGCCCGCCGTGACGGCGGGGGCAGTCTGGCCCGCACGGGGATCTGCCTGGATATCGCCGGCCATGCTCACCTCCGCTGACTGCTCGCTGTTGGCAGGATATCCGCTCACACGGTGTACAAGGCGGTGACGGGCAACGGATCCAGAACCGCCCGCCCGCCCAGAGCTGCGAGCTCCAGCATCACCACCGCACCGGTCACCGTCGCGCCCGCCGCCTTGAGCAACTGATGGGTGGCCGCCAGTGTTCCCCCGGTGGCCAGCACGTCGTCGATCACGACGATCGACCGACCGGCCAGTTCGACGCCATCGGCGGGTACCTCCAGCGTCGCCGAGCCGTATTCGAGCGTGTAGGTCTCGCTGAGCACCGGCGGCGGCAGCTTGCCGCCCTTGCGGACCGCGAGCACCCCGATGCCGAGCGAGACCGCGACGGCACCGCCCAGCAGGAATCCGCGGGCGTCCACCCCGGCGACCAGGTCGGCGCCGCGGGCGATGTCGGCGATCGCCTCGCTCACCGCGGCCAGTCCGGTCGCGTCGGCCAGCACCGGCGTCAGATCCTTGAACAGGACGCCGGGTTCGGGGAAGTCGGGCACCTCGCGCAGCAGTGACGCGATCACCTCGCCGACCTCACGCGTGCCGCTCACTGGCTCAACTTCCATCGGTCCATGTTCCACCCCGCGCCCCAGCGCGTCGGATTGCCGCTCACCGCATACATCTTCGTCGACGCCAGCAGCGTGCGCTGCTGACGGTACAGCGGCAGCGTGGGCATGTCGCCCCACAGGATGGGGCCCGCCTCGGCGAGCAACCGGGCCAGCTCCTTGGGGTCGGAAGTCACCGCCAGCGTCGAGATGATGCCGTCGATGCGCTCGTTGGCGTAGCGGGGCAGGTTGTTGCCGTTGCCGCTGTGCAGGGTGTAGGCGTCCATCGCCGAGGATCCGGTGGACCCGCTTCCCGCCGCACCGCCGGTGCTCGCGATCAGCACGTCGATCTCGTTGTTGCGCAACGACAGTGGGCCGGTGTTCTCTCCCGCCACGTCCTGCACGGTGATCCCGGCGGGTGCGCAGGACTTCGCGATCGCGCCCACGGTGGCGGCCAGCCGCGCATTGGGCGTCTGGTAGCCGATGCGCACCGTCAGCGGCTGATTGCCCAGCGCGGCCCGGGACGCATCGGGATTCGCGACGGCGAACTCGTTGACCTGCGGGGTGGCCTCCGCGCCGGAGTAGGCGTCCTCGGCCGCGGAGTTCAACCGCGAATTCGCCGGCGGCACCGAGGCATTGCGGGCGATGACGTCACGCGGGGTGCACAGCGCGAGCGCCCGGCGCGCAGGCACCGCGGCCAGCGGGCCCTGCGGGGCGAAGATGAGTTGTTCCACGCCGGCCGACGGCGAATCGGTCCGCGTGTAGTCGTCGGGCAGATTCAGCGTGCCCGACGACCCGGCAGCGATGTCGACGACGTCGAAGGCGCCCTCGTTGACCCGGTCCTGCAGGTCGGCGCTGCGCGGCCACACGGTCACCTTGGCGGTGACCGGCTTGGTGCCCCACCACTTGTCGTTGGCCACCAGCACCACCGCGCCGTCACCGGTGACGCTGTCGATGCGGTAGGGCCCTGAGGACGGGAACCGCTTGAGGTCCAGGTCCGGGGTCAGGTTCCAGGTGTTGTTCCACACCTGCGCGATCCGCTCGACCGCGGGGCCGTCGTTGTTCAGCAGCGCGGTCGTCACGCCGCCGTCGCCCAATCCGAGCTCATCGGCGATGACGTGCGACGGCATCATCGACGTCGCAGCGAACAGCTGCCCGTAGTCGGTGAACGCGCGGTCCTGGGCGAACGAGACGCGGGCCTTCTTCTGCCCCGGCGTGCAGTCGACGGTCGCGATATCGGTGTAGCCGGCCCGACTGGCCGCATCGAACGACGGGAACCGGCCGGACTGTGACGCCCACGCGAGCACCATGTCGTCACACGTGATGGGCTTGCCGTCGGAGTAGACGGCCTCGGGCTTGATCTCGTAGTCGAGCACCAGCACCGAGGCGATCAGCAGCACCTGGATCCANCAGGATCACCGCGTCCGGCGAATGCTCGAGCAACTGCGGCGTGAGGCTCTGCGCATCGCCACATTCGCCGCGGCCAGATCCAGGCGGCTCTGCCCGGGCTTCTGCTTCGCCCCCGCGGTCACGATCACGACCGCCGAGCCGGCGGTCACCGCGATGTCGTCGGAACCCGAGATCCGGCAGTGCGGGACGAAGTCGTGGTCGCCGACGATCTGGCCGTCCGGACCGTGATAGTTGAACCCGGTCAGGACCCGCGCGAACGCCTGCGGTCCCCCCGACGCCGCGCCGGCGACGGTGTTGGTGTTGTACGTGATCAGCGTGCCGTCCACGGCGTAGTCGACCGACTCGGCCGCGCCCTGCGAGCACGAGGTCAGGCCGAGGACGCCGACGACGGCGAGCACGGCCGCGAGGACAGTGACGTGCCGCGCACGGGTGCGGTGGGCCATCGGACCTACCGCTCCCTAACGCTTTCCGGTGCTGCGCTTACCCGACGGGCGTCCCGTCCGGCTCGAGGTCGGCCGCACCGGCCGGGCACCCGGGGCGGGCTTGGCCGCCGGCGGACCGGCGGGCGCGGTGACCGCAGCCGGCTCGACATCGCGTGGCTGCTCGGCCTCGTCGGTGTACGTCGCCTCCGTGCCGGCCGCCTTGGCCGCCGTGGTCTTGCGCCGGTTGAGCACCCGTCGCGTGTGCTTGCTCACCAGGTCGGTGCGCTCCCGGAGGCTGACCAGCAGCGGGGTCGCGAAGAAGATCGACGAGTAGGTGCCGACGATAACGCCGACGAGCTGGACGAGCGCCAGGTCCATCAGCGTGCCCACCCCGAGCAGCCAGACCGCGATCACCATCAGGGCGATGATCGGCAGCACCGAGATCAAGCTGGTGTTGATCGACCGCATGAACGTCTGGTTCACCGCGAGGTTGGCCTGTTCGGCGAACGTCCGCCGGGTGGTGTGCTCGAAGCCCTCGGTGTTCTCCTCCACCTTGTCGAACACGATGACCGTGTCGTAGAGGGAGAAGCCGAGGATGGTGAGCAGGCCGATCACCGTCGCCGGGGTCACCTCGAACCCGACCAGGGCGTACACGCCCGCGGTCACCACGAGGTCGAAAACCAGGGTCAAGAGTGCGGCGATCGCCATGTACCGCTCGTAGCGCACCGTGATGTAGATCGCGGCCAGCACGAGGAACACCACCAGCGCGATCAGCGCCTTCTGTGTGATCTGGCCACCCCAGGTCTCCGACACCGCGGAGTCGCTGATCACCTGCTTGCTCGGCTGCCCATCGGCGCCCTTCGGCTGGAACCTGTCGAACAGCGCGGTCCGCAGCTTCTCGGTCTCGTCGTTGCTCAACGTCTCCGAGCGGATCTGGAAGGTCGCGGAGCCGCCGCTACCGACGACGACCACGGACTCCGGCGGCTTGCCGATGGTGTCGTTGAACACCGTCTCGACCTGCGAGGTGGTGGCCCCACCGTCACCACGCGGGAACGACACCTTGGTGCCGCCCTCGAAATCGATGCCGAAGGTGAAGCCGCGCAACACGATCGCGCCGAGGGCGATCGCGACGATGATCCCGCTGACGCCGTACCAGAGCTTGCGCCGCCCGATCACCTCGAAGGCGCCGGTGCCGGTGTAGAGGCGGACGAAGAAGCCGTGCTTGGGCGCGTCGGCCGCGCCGGCCTCCAGGTCGGGCGCCTCCAGCGCCGTCGACTCGTCGGTGTCGTTGCGTGAACTGCTGCGTGCCATGAGCTATCCCCGTCCCGCCGCGTGCGCGGCCGCTCGGCGTTCGCGTGCGATCTGCTGGACGGCGCCGAGACCGTTGAGCGACGGCTTGGCCATGGTCGGCGACTTCGAGGCGAAGTACAGCAGCGGCCAGGTCACCAGGAACACCACCACCACATCGAGGATCGTGGTCAGCCCCAAGGTGAACGCGAAGCCCTTCACCTGGCCGACGGCGAGGAAGTACAGCACCGCTGCGGCCAGGAACGTCACCGCGTTGCCCGACATGATCGTCTTGCGGGCACGCGCCCAGCCTCGCGGTACCGCGGACCGGAACGAACGACCCTCGCGGATCTCGTCCTTGATGCGTTCGAAGAACACCACGAACGAGTCCGCCGTCGTGCCGATACCGATGATCAGACCCGCGATCCCCGCCAGGTCCAGCGTGTAGTTGATGTAGCGCCCCAGCAGCACCAGGATCGCGAACACCATCGCGCCCGACGCCACCAGCGACAGCGCGACCAGCAGGCCGAGCACGCGGTAGTACAGCAGGGAGTAGATCAGCACCGCGACCAGACCGACCGCGCCGGCGATCAGGCCGGCCCGCAGCGACGACAGGCCCAGCGTCGCCGAGACGGTCTCGGCTTCGGAGGACTCGAACGACAGCGGCAGCGAGCCGTACTTGAGCACGTTGGCGAGTTCACGGGCGGTGTCGGCGGTGAACTGCCCGGTGATCTGGGTGCGGCCGCCCGGGATCGCCTCCTGGATCTGCGGCGCGCTGACCACCTTCGAGTCGAGCACGAACGCGGTCTGGGTGCCGACGTTGGCCGCGGTGAAGTCCGCCCACGTCTTCGAGGCGTCGCTCTTGAACTCCACGTCGACGACGTACTCGCCGCGCTGCTGGTCCAGCCCGGAGGTGGCGTTGGCGATGCCCTCACCGCTGATGATCGACTTGTCCAGCAGGTACACCTCTTTGCCGTCCTGCGAACACGTCACCAGCGGCAGGTTCGGATCGTCGTTGCCGGCCAGCACGTCGTCCTCGCCGCAGCGGGTCGCGGGGAAGCAGGATCGGGTCGAGATCCAGAGCTTC
>NZ_JYNX01000087.1 GCF_001044255.1 Mycolicibacterium chubuense | reverse complement strand
GGACCGCGCCACGGTGACGACGATCGCCCCGGGCGGCGCGGCCACCCCGATCGGACTCGCCGGCGGCGCGACCGCGATGACCGCCGACGGCCCCGGCCGGGTGGCGGTGGCCACCCGCGGCGGCTACTTCGTGGTCGACGTCGCGGCGCGCCGGGCCACCCGGGTGGCGGTGGCCGACCATGACGATGTCGACTTCACCGCGATCGCGCGCCGCGGTGACGGCCGGCTGGTGCTCGGCAGCGCCGACGGCACGGTGTACACGCTGTCGTCGGACACCGCGGTCGGCGCGTCCCTGAAGATCTTCGCCCGCGTCGACGGCCTTGTGACCCAGGGCGACACCGCCGTGGTGCTCGACCGTGGGCAGACGTCGGTGACCAGCCTCAACACCGACGGCACCAGCGCCGAGCACGCGCTGCGGGCGGGCGAGGGCGCCACCACGATGGCCGCCGACCCGAACGGCCGGGTGCTGGTCGCCGACACCCGCGGCGGCGAACTCCTGGTCTACGGCGTGGACCCGCTGATGCTGCGGCAGCGCTACCCCGTGCCCGATGCGCCGTACGGCCTGACGGCGTCGGGCGGGAAGAAATCCGGACTCGCCTGGGTTGCGCAGACGGCGACGAACACCGTCGTTGGTTACGATCTGGCGACCGGGATTCCCGTCGAGAAGGTGCGATATCGAACCGTGCAGCAACCCAACACGCTGGCTTTCGACGACACGTCCGGCACCCTGTACGTGGTGTCGGGCACAGGCGGCGGTGTCCAGATGATCCCGGGAGCGGCACAGTGATGAGCGCTTGCGCGAAGAGCAGAGCACAGTGAGTGCGGGTTCGCGTGGGCGGATGCCCGCAGCCTGGAGCAAGGCCGTCGCCGACGATCCGGGCGAGTACGAGTGGGTTCCGCTGCGCCTGCCCCCCGATGTCACCCGCGTCACCGCGTCGGTGCGGCTGTCGATCGAAGCCGAGTATCGCGGCTGGGAGCTGACCCGCGTGCGGCTCTACACCGACGGCAGCCGGCGGGTGCTGCTGCGGCGTAAGAAGCGCGGGGACGCGGCGCAGGGCCCCGACCTGCCGGCGCTGTGATGTACGCGGCGCTGCGGCGCGCGATGTTCCTGGTTCCCCCCGAGCGCATCCACACGGTCGTCTTCGCCGGTCTGCGGGCCGTGACCGCACCGCCCGTGGCGCGAAAAGCCTTGGCGCGCAAACTGTCGCGCTACGACCCGGCGCTGGCGAGCACTGTCTTCGGGGTCCGGTTCCCCGCCCCGCTCGGGTTGGCGGCCGGCTTCGACAAAGACGGCCTGGGCGTGCACACGTGGGGCGCGCTGGGCTTCGGCCACGCCGAGGTCGGAACGGTCACCCCACGTCCGCAGCCGGGCAACCCGGCGCCGCGACTGTTCCGGCTGCCCGACGACCGGGCGCTGCTGAACAGGATGGGCTTCAACAACCACGGCGCGGCGGCGATGGTCCGGACACTGGCCCGCGCGCATCCCGATGTGCCCATCGGCGTGAACATCGGCAAAAACAAGGTGACCCCGCCCGAGCGGGCGGTCGACGACTACGCCGAGGGCGCACGGCTTCTCGGGCCGCTGTGCGCCTACCTGGTGGTCAACGTCAGCTCGCCGAACACGCCGGGGCTGCGCGACCTGCAGTCGGTCGAGTCGCTGCGCCCGATCCTGGCGGCGGTGGTCGCCGCGACGTCCACCCCGGTGCTGGTGAAGATCGCGCCGGACCTCGCCGACGACGACATCGACGAGATCGCCGATCTGGCGGTCGAATTGGGGCTGGCGGGCATCGTCGCCACCAACACCACGATCTCGCGCGCCGGCCTGCGGACCCCCGGCGTCGACGAGATGGGCGCCGGCGGCATCTCCGGCCCGCCCGTGGCGCGCCGCTCGCTGGAGGTGCTGCGCCGGCTGCACCGGCGCGTCGGCAGCTCCCTGGTGCTGATCAGCGTCGGCGGCATCGAGACCGCCGACGACGCATGGGAGCGCATCATCTCGGGCGCGTCACTGCTGCAGGGTTACACCGGCTTCGTCTACGGCGGTGGCCTGTGGGCGAGGTCGGTCAACGACGGGATCGCCCACCGGCTGCACGCCAACGGTTTTCGCAGCCTCGCCGAGGCGGTCGGCTCGGCGGCCGGCTGACTCAGCCCTTGTTCTCGTAAGTGCCGGTGATCAGCGCGCGGGCGATCGCGTGGCTGAACAGGTTGAAGCCCAGATAGGCCGGCGTGGCCTCGGCGGGCACGTCGAGTTTCTCGACGTCGACCGCGTGCACGGCGACGATGTAGCGGTGCGGCCCGTGCCCGGGCGGCGGTGCGGCGCCGATGAACCGCTTGAGACCGGCGTCGTTGGACAGCGTGACGGCGTCACCGGGGAAGCCCTGGCTGCTGCCGTCGCCGACGCCGGCCGGCAGATCGGTGACCGTCGCGGGCAGGTTGAACACCGCCCAGTGCCAGAAGCCGGAGCCGGTGGGCGCGTCGGGGTCGTACACGGTGACGGCGAAGCTGCGGGTCTCCTCGGGGAAGCCCGACCAGCTCAGCTGCGGGGACACGTCGTTGCCGCCCGCGCCCATGATGCCGCTGACCTGGTCGTTGCCCCAGACGGCGCCGTCGGTGAAGGACTGCGAGGTGAGCGTGAAGCTGGGCAGCTCCGGCAGGAAGGAATAGGGATCGTAGTCAAAAGCCATGTGACACAGTCCTTTCGCGATGTGGGTTGTCAGCTGTGCAGGAGGAAGTGCTCGAGTACCTGCGCACCGAAGGTCAGCGCGTCGACGGGTACCCGTTCGTCGACGCCGTGGAACAACGCGGCGAAGTCCAGCTCGGGAGGCAGGCGCAGCGGCGCGAAACCGAAACACCGGATACCCAGCCGGGCGAAGTGCTTGGCGTCGGTGCCGCCGGAGAGCATGTAGGGCACCGTGCGGGCGTCGGGGTCGGCGGCCAGGATCGCCGCGTTCATCGCCTCGAGCAGCTCGCCGTCGAAGGGTGTTTCGTACGAGGGCAGTTCGGTGATCCACTCGCGCGTGACGTCGGGGCCGATGAGTTCGTCGACTTCCCGCTCGAAGTCGGCGAGCCGGCCGGGTAGCACCCGGCAGTCCACCACGGCCTCGGCGGTGCCGGGGATGACGTTGGCCTTGTAGCCGGCCTTGAGCATCGTCGGGTTCGCGGTGTCGCGCAGGGTGGCGCCGACGATCTTGGCGATCGAGCCGAGCTTGGCGACGGCGCCGTCGATGTCGGGTGACGTGGGGTCGAAGCTGTAGCCGGTCTCCTCGGTGACCGCGGCGAGGAACTGCTCGACCGATTCGGTCAGCACGATCGGAAAGCGGTGGCGGCCCAGTTTGGCGACGGCCTCGGCGACGGCGGTGACGGCGTTGTCGTTGTGCACCATGGATCCGTGGCCGGCGTGGCCGCGGGCGGTCAGGCGCATCCACATCATCGCCTTCTCGGCGGTCTCGATGAGGTAGAGCCGGCGGTCGCCGCCGTCGCGGCGCGGCACGGTGAGCGAGAAGCCGCCGACCTCGCCGACCGCCTCGGTGACGCCCTCGAACAGGTCGGGGCGGTTCTCGACGAGCCACTTGCAGCCGTAGTTGCCGCCGGCCTCCTCGTCGGAGACGAAGGCGAACACCAGGTCGCGGGGCGGGACGATGCCGGCCCGCTTGAAGTGCCGGGCGACCGCGATGATCATCCCGACCATGTCCTTCATGTCGACCGCGCCGCGGCCCCACACGTAGCCGTCCTCGACGGCGCCGGAGAACGGGTGCACGCTCCAGTCCGAGGCTTCGGCGGGCACGACGTCGAGGTGGCCGTGCAGCATCAGCGCCCCGCGGGAGGAGTCGGCACCCTTGAGGCGCGCGAACACGTTGCCCCGCCCTGGGGCCCCGGCCTCGATGTATTCGCAGGTGAAGCCAACCTCTTCGAGCTGTTCGGCCACCCACCGGGCGCACTCGGCCTCACCTTTGGTGGTGGCGAGTTCACCGGTGTTGGAGGTGTCGAAGCGGATGAGGGCACTGACGATGTCGACGACCTCGTCGCTGGGAGTCTGGGGACCGCTCACGCTCCCTTTCCTACCACCCGGTCCCGGTTTGGGTCCGAGGCCGCCGATCCGTTAACCTAAGCTGCCTTCGAACTGGTCCGAGTGGCGGAATGGCAGACGCGCTAGCTTGAGGTGCTAGTGCCCTATTAACGGGCGTGGGGGTTCAAGTCCCCCCTCGGACACTTTTTCTTCTTTCTGCGTGTGGCGCCGCCGGACCGGCGCTGTTCGCAGTCGTCGGAACTTGGTGTCGAAGCCCTCCCGTTGAGCTGATTACGCTTTTCGTCGTGGGGATTCTCTCTGTCGATCCTGACGGGCTGTCAGTCCTCGCTCGGGTTTGCGACGAGTCTTCTGAGGACATTGCCTCCGTGATCTCACCCGAGGTCACTGGTGGATCGTGTCAGGCCACCGTCGCAGCGGTCACCAGAATGAATGCGGCCATCGCGTCGGCAAGAAGTGTCCTGGCAGCGCGGCTGATGGAGGTCGCCGACAAAGCGTCCATGGCCGCCGCGAGCTATACCGATCAGGACACTGCTTCCAGCGATCGGCTCAAGGGGCTTTGGTTGTGAGCAGTGCTCTATGACGCCGACTCTGTCTCAGATACAGAACTGGGACGTCGAGCATCTGAGTCAGGCCGGAACGTTCTGGCGGAACACGGCGGAAGTCTGGGACAGCGCCTTTACTCGCGTGCACCGCGAGATACGTTCTCCGCGGCAAACGACGTGGATCGGTGCGGGTGCCGATGCCGCGCTCGTTCGATTGGAAAGAGATCACGCGACAGTTTGTGTGGCCGTCCAGAAGCTGATTGACGCCGCAACCAGCGCAACGGCCTCCGCAGAGAATTTGGCCGCGGCCCAAAAGAGCGTGCTGCTTGCGGTAGGCGAAGCTGAAGCCGAAGGATTTTCAGTTGGCGAGGATCTTTCTGTGACGGCCAGAGACGCCACCGCGATGTTCCCGGCCGAATTCTATGCGCGTACGGCGCAGGCGGAATCGTTCGCGGTTCTCATACAGAAGCGGGTGTTTGCTCTCCTGACGCTCGATGCAGAGACGGGACGCCAAATCTCATCTGCGGCAGAACATTTGAAAGCTGTATTGGCACTGAGAGCTTCCCCGAATTCAGAGGTCGACCGCACTTCGTCTATCCAACTGATCGACAACCGGACGTTCGTCGAAGGTCCGGTGTATCCAGAGCCAGGAATCGAACCTGGCACAGGCGGCCCGGGCCCAATCGCCACTGCTGGGGCGATACGGGAAGCGGTCAAAGACCTCCCTTCAGGGACGCGCAGCAACTATCTTGAAGTGCGCGACCAAGAACAGCTACGGCGCTTCGCCGACTGGGTGACCCGTGGCGCGACGGACTACCAGTCGCCCAACCCTTATCGAGGCGGACAGCCCATGTATCAGCTGCCAGACGGCACAGTCGTATCACAAGGCGCCAGCGTGAAACACGGTCTAACGATGGACATCAAGCTAGCCGACGGGACGAAATTCAAGATTCACGTCAATAGCGCAACTGGAGGAGAGATCAACATGCCTCGAGCAATGGCTGCGGCCCCCGTTCGACCACCACAGGTGCGCGTTCCAGAGCCGTTGTTGCGTCCGGGCTTGCCTCTGGTCGGGCCACCTCAGTTCGTCGACCCGGGAGGGCCGGGCGCACCTCCATCGGTTCTACCCGCAGTACCGCCTCTCATCGACTCCTCGGAACCGTGAGCATCAAAGTAATGCAATGTAAGAGCTGGAGGATCATGCGATGACGAAAGCAGCTGAGAAGGTAAGTCGGGAAATACTGCTGGACGGCCTCGTCGACTGCGTTGATCTGCCCCGAATCCATTGGCTCGTCGAGCAGGAGCTTCCGAACGCGGATGCGACCGAGTTGCAGGCTGTCACAATTTCTGTAATCCGGACGCTTGTAGAGGACGGCTTGGTCGAAACGGGCTACCCGGATAATGGCGAGTTCGTTTCAGAGCCCCTTGAGGATTCACTCGAAGAACTGCAGCGTAGCTACATCGCGCAGTATCACGAGCCGATCGCGTGGTTCGGCCGATTGTGGTTGAACCTCACTGACAAAGGCGTCGCAGCTGCTACAGCAACGCCTGAAGGGCGGCGAGTCGCCGAGCACGAAAAGAAGCGATCAGAATCCTCGCCGAGGACACCCGACAACTGTTGACATGAGACACCTGGGGAAGCAGGTCCCCGAAAGATGAGCTCCGGTCGGCATATTGGGATCGCTTTGACTGTGCACTTCTCGGGGCACCCGCTTCGTTGCTGTCAACATCGCGACTCCGACAGAGGCAAACGTCCGCCACGATCGTTGATGCCACGCGGTCTAAGCGCATGTTTCCGGACGACGGGTCGCAGCGCAGCCACGCTGGATTCTCGCGCGGGTTATCTCAAAGCGCGAACAAGTGACCCACAGTGGGTATGTGTTCCCTGACTGCGGTCAAGCTGCTTCGTTGTCGGGTGGGGCGGGTCCGCTGGGTTCTGCGGGGTCGTCGGCGGTGGTGGGTGGTTCGGCGTCGGTCGACGCTGGCGGCTCAGCCGGTTCGGCGGGCGGGGCGGTTGCCGGTGGTTCGTCGTCGGGTGGGCGCAGCAGCACCTCGGGGCGGTGGTAGGTGTTGACGCGGGTTTGGCCGGTGTCGAGATGCGGCGGTGGGGTCCATTCGACCTCGTGGCGGTTGTTCATTTCGGTGGTCCAGCCGCCGGCGGTGACGCTGCGGTTGTCCGGTGGGCAGGCCAGGCCGAGGTCGTTGATGTTGGTGTTCCCGCCGGCGGCCCAGTCGCTGGTGACGTGATGCGCCTGGGTGCCGTAGGCGCCGACGGTGCAGCACGGTNCCGAGGTCGTTGATGTTGGTGTTCCCGCCGGCGGCCCAGTCGCTGGTGACGTGATGCGCCTGGGTGCCGTAGGCGCCGACGGTGCAGCACGGTTTGGTGCAGCCGCCGTCGCGGGCGATGAGCATGATCCGCTGCGCGGGGGACGCGACCCGTTTCGTGCGGAACAGGTCCAGCGCCGACCCGGTGGCCCGGTCGAACACGGCGAGGTAGTGGTTGGCGTGGCCGGCCATCTTGATGACCTCGGCGATGGGGAGGCGGGTGCCGCCGCCGGTGACGCCGATCCCGGCCCGGGATTCGAGGTCTTGGAGGGTGGTGCGGATGATCACCGATACCGGTAACCCNGAGGCGGGTGCCGCCGCCGGTGACGCCGATCCCGGCCCGGGATTCGAGGTCTTGGAGGGTGGTGCGGATGATCACCGATACCGGTAACCCGTTGAGCTGACCCAACTGTCCGCTCATCAGGGCGATGCGCCCGACGGCGAGCAGGGCGTCGTGTTGGCGTTGGGCCAGGCTGCGGTGATCGTTGTCGATCTGGGCTTGGGTCGGGGTGCCCGAGGTGCACGGCTGCGGGTCGTCGGGGTTGCACATGCCGGGTGCGGCGTACTTGGCGAACAGCACTTCCCACACTGCCCACGCTTCGGGGGTGAGCCGGGCGGCCAGGTCGGTCATCGCGTCGCGGCGCTGCGCGTGTTTGGTCACCCCGCGTTGGCGGGCGCGGTCGTGCTCGTCGGGTGCGGGGCCGTCCTGATCGAGCAGGAACAGCCGCAGATCGGCGGTGTCCTGAAGTTCTTTCGGGCCGACTCCGACGGCGGTGCGCACCAGGTCAACCTCGAACTGGTCGCGGGTGCTGGGGTCGACGAAGCCGGGCAGCTTGGCCAGGGTTTTTCGGATGACCGCGACATGCTCGCCGTTGATGAGGCCCTTGTCCTGCGCGATCGCGGTGGCCGCCAGCGCGGGAGGTAGGGCCGGTCCGGTGATCTGTGGGCGGGGGGCGAGCAGGGCGGCGTCGCGCAACCGGCCGTGGGCTTCGGAGTGCGAGATCCGCCACCGGATCGCCAGCACGTCTTTCCAGTTCTTGGCGCCCATCTGCTGCGGGGTGGTCTCGACCTGCAGCCGGGCCAACAGGCGGTGGCGCACCGCGGGCAGCCGGCACCACACCGTCTCCAGCTCGTCCAAGACGTCGACGAGTTCGGCGCGGGTGGCCAGGTCGGAATCGCAGCCGGCCAGGGTGTCGACCGCGGCCACCACCGTGGCCACCGCCGCTCGCAGATCCGCCGTCGACATGATTCGAACATACATTCGACAACCGACAAAAACGGGACCCGTTGACTTCAATGAAGTCATAGGAAACACTTGATTCCTATGACTGCCGAAGCCACCCCTGCCCCGCGCACCACAACGCCATCGCCGTCGGTGGCCGGACCGTCCTCGACGTGGGCGGTCGACAGCGACCACGACCTCGGCTACTTCGGGCCCGGGTCCATCTCATGGAAGGTGCTGAGCGCACCGGCGGTGCCGCTGATGATCGCTCAGATCACCCACCTTCTCGAGGCTCCCCACGTCGACTTTCAATCGGTACTGCTCGACCACGACCCCCTGTATCCGACCAACCCCAAGAGGCAGCGCAGCTGGCGTGGCGATCCCGCCACGAAGGGCGGTCGGATCACCGACCGGTTGCGCCGCACCGTCGTCGGCCCCCTGCCCATCATCTTCGGCGACCGGCAAGCAGCGCGTCGTTGCGCGGGCCGCCTCACGGCCTACCACCGCCCGATGAGGGGAACCAACACCGACGACGGTCAGCCGTACGCGGCCGTCAACACCGACACCATGCTGTTCGCGGCGGTGACGATCGCCCACGGCGCGCTGATCGCCTACGAACGCTATGCAATCCAGGGCTTCAACCGACCGAGGCGGCTTCCCGATGATCAACGCGATCAGTTCTTCGCCGAGACTGCGGAGCTCGCGGTCTTGATGGGGGTCCCGCGCGAACAGGTGCCCGTGACCGCGCAGCAGGTTGCTGACTACTATCGCGCCCAATCGCACAGGTATCGGACTCGCGAGGGCTACTTTCGCAATCAGTTGCGCACGGCGGCAAGCCAACTCAGATGGACCCCTGCCGACACGGTGGTGACCATGGCCGCCGACATCGTCCTTCTCGCCACCACGTTCCTGGCCTATGGCGCCATACCGCGGCCCTGCCGTCGGCAGCATCACATTCCTGCGGTGGCGGATCCGCTGCTTGCGCTGGTCTACGTCGCCTCGCTTCCGATCTTCGCCCTCTTGCAGATCAGGGCAATCGGCACGACGATCGTGAGCGCCTTCATCGGCGCGGAAAACGCCGACGGGATACGACGGTCTCAGTGGGCCGCATCGGCGCAGATGCGGTAGACGCGACCGCAGGACGCCCGAGGCGACGTCCCCCGTGCATCATTGCGGGGTGAGCAAGACCGTGTGGCGGGGCCAGACCATGGATGACCGATCGGCGGAACGCCGGCAGCAACTCCTGGACGTCTGCCTGGAACTGGTCGGAAGCGGTGGCGCCGCGGTCGTCACGCTGCGCGGTGTGTGCCGAACGGCGAAGCTGAGCCCCCGGTACTTCTACGAGAACTTCTCCAGTCGCGAAGATCTGCTCATTGCGACCTACGACCACGTCGAGGCCGAGCTTTTCGAGCGTCTTGTTCGTGCGGGGCAGGGTCATCGCACCCTGTCGATCAGGACGGTTCTCGAAACGTGCGCGGAGTATTTCGAGGAGGATCCCCGGCGTGCGCGCATCCTGCTGCGGGAACCGATGTCGGATGAGACGCTGCGCGCTCACCAGTCCGGTAAGGCCCCGGTATTCATCGCCTCGGTGATTCCGGCGCTGGAGAGCGCCGACAGGCGCGAGGCGCCCCGCGACGCGCAGGAACTCGGCGTGCTGGCCGCCTCGCTCTCCGGAGCACTGATCTTTCTCTATCTGGAGTGGCTCGACGGACGGCTCGACATCGAACGCGACGCGTTGGCCGACAGCGCCACCCGTCTGGTCACTGCGATCGCGCGTGCGTCGCGGCGCGAACCGTAGTCAGTACACGTCGCGCACGTAGCGCTTGTCCCCCACCAGTTCTCGCTTGTAGGCCCGAGCGGCCTCCTCGTTAATCCCGCCGTGGGTCCGGATGATGGCCGTCAGCGCGTCGTCGACGTCCTTGGCCATCCGGGTGGCGTCCCCGCAGACGTAGAGGTGCGCCCCGTCCTCGAGCCAGCGCCAGACATCGGCGCCGTAGTCCAGCATCTTGTGCTGCACGTACACCCGCTGCGCCTGATCGCGGGAAAACGCCAGATCCAGCCGGTTGAGGAAGCCGTCGTCGACCATGTCGAGCAGATCGTCGCGGTAGTAGAAGTTCTGCGTGCGGTGCCGATCGCCGAAGAACAGCCAGTTGGGTCCGCTGTGCCCCAGCGCCCGGCGCTCCTGCAGGAACGCGCGGAACGGCGCGATGCCGGTCCCCGGCCCGACCATGATCATCGGCGTCCCCGCGTCCTGCGGCGGGCGGAAATGCGGCGAGCGCTGCAGGAACACCGACACCGGCGTCCCGTCGGGGAGATCGGCCAGATACGTCGAGCCGACGCCGCCCCGCGGGCTGCCGTCCGGCCCGCGGTAGCGCACCACCGACACGGTCAGTTGCACCTCGTGCGGGCTGACCAGCGGGCTCGACGAGATCGAGTACTGCCGCGGGGTCAGACGCACCAGCACCTCCTGCCACAGCTCCACGTCCGCGCGCACACCGAACTCCGTCACCAGGTCGATACCGTTCCGGTTCACCAGCCATCTGTCTAGCGCGGCGCGATCCCGGCGCAGACGCCCGACCGCGGGGTCCGGACAGTGCTCGGCGACGAAGCTCACCAGGTTCGACGTCACCTTGCAGATGTCGTAGTGCCCGATCAGCGCCTCCCGCAACGACATCCGGGCACCGTCGACGACCACGTCCTCACTGCCGGTGAAACCTGTTGCTGACAGCCATTTCTCCACGGCGAACGCGGAGTTGTCGACGAACACGCCGAGCGAGTCGCCTGCCGCATACGCGACGTCGTGGGTGCTGAGGTCGAACCCGAGCTGCCGCACCTCCTTGGCCGCGCCGGCCGGAGTCAGCCGAACGTTGCGGCACAGCGGGGCCGAGACCGGGTGCGCCCGGGTGAAGATCGCCGGCGCAGCCGGCGCAGCCGGTATCGGATCGGTGGGCGCCGTGGCCATCACCTCGGCGACCGAGTCCGCCCACCGTGCCATCGGTTCGTCGTCGTAGGCCTCGCAGTCGGCCCGGTCGAGCACGCGAGTCGCCCCCAGGTCGGCGAGCCGGGCGTCCAGCGATTTGGCGTGCCCGCAGAAGTTGTCGTACGAGCGGTCGCCGAGGCCGAGCACCGTGTAGCGCACGCCGTCCAGTGCGGGCGCATCCGGCGAGGCCAGCCGCTCCCAGAACGAGGCACCGTTGTCCGGGGGCCCGCCGTCGCCGAACGTACTGGTGACGATCACGACATCACCGGCGCCGGCCAGGTCGGCGGGGTCGACGTCGTCCATCGCCGACAATCGCCCGGCCGCGAGGCGTCGGCCCAGCGTGGCCGCGAACTCCTCGGCCGTGCCGGTCTGCGAGGCCCACAACACCAGCGGGCCGTCCGTCGCAGGTTCGTCGGGCGCGCGCGAGTACCGGCCGGCCAGCAGGCCCTCCATGTACAGCCGGGTGCGCGCACTCACCGGCGCGTCCGCGGGCAGGACGGGCACGCCGGGACGCCCCTGCTCGATACCGGCGAAAAAGCCCTGCAGATATAGGTTCTCGTGCTCGGTGAGGTGCGGCGCGGTGACCGGCACCGGCCGCAACGCCACAGCGCAGACCTTGAACTCGGGTTGCAGCGAATCGGGATCGACGGCGTCGTTGGTCAGCGCGTTGACGGTCAGGTGCTCGCCGTGCTCGTCGTTCCAGTGGAACGGCACCCACGTGTTACCCGGCCGCACTCGGTCGGTGACCACGGCAGGCAGAACCGCCCGGCCCCGGCGCGACACCACCTCAACGTCGCGCCCGTCGGCGATGTCGAGCGCCGCGGCATCGTCGGGGTGGACCTCGATGAACGGGCCGGGGTTGAGCTTGTTGAGCTTGTCCACCTTTCCTGTCTTGGTCATGGTGTGCCACTGGTGTTGCAGACGACCGGTGTTGAGAACCATCGGGTACTCGTCGTCGGGCAGTTCGGCCGCGTCCATGTGCGGCCGGGGCAGGAACACGGCGCGCCGGGACGGCGTGGCGAACGCCAGCCGCGGCCGACGCCCGTCGGCGTCGGTGTACAGCGTCTGCGAGACACCGTCGTTGAGGTAGCGAATCGGGTTGCGATCGGGTGAGCCGTCCGGACTGGCCTGCGGCGGGCACGGCCACTGCACCGGCGCGCCACGCAGTCGCTCGTAGCTGACGCCGCGCAGGTCGTATCCGGTTCGGGGGTTGGCGAACCTGCGGATCTCGTCGAAGATCTCCTCGCTCGACTTGTAGTCGAAGGCATCGCCGAAACCGAGGTGGCGTGCCACGCCGCAGATCAGCTCCCAGTCAGGTCGCGCATCCCCCGCCGGCGGAAGGGACTGTGCGAGCAGCGTCAGCGTGCGGTCGGAGTTCACCATCACCGCGTCGGCCTCGGCCCACAGCGTGGCGGGCAGCACGATGTCGGCGTAGCGGGTGGTGGCCGTATCGGCGTAGGCGTCCTGGGCGATGACCAACTCGGCGGCGCGCAGAGCCGCCATCACGGTGTCTCGATTCGCCATGCTGGCAATCGGATTGGTGCAGATGATCCACACCGCCTTGATCTCCCCCGCGGCGAGCCGGCGGAACATCTCGACGGTGCCGGGTCCGGCGGCGGCGCGAACCGTACCGGGCTCGACCCCCCACTGCGCTTCGACGAACGCCCGGTCCTCGGCCGAGAACACCGCCCGCTGCCCCGGGAGACCCGGCCCCATGTAGCCCATCTCCCGTCCGCCCATCGCGTTGGGCTGCCCGGTCAGTGACATCGGTCCGCTGCCGGGCCGGCAGATCGCTCCGGTGGCCAGGTGCAGGTTGCAGATCGCGTTGGTGTTCCAGGTGCCGTGGGTGCTCTGGTTGAGCCCCATCGTCCACAGGGTCATCCACTCCCCTGCATCGGCGATCATCGTGGCGGCGGTGCGGATGTCGGCTTCGGCGAGTCCGGTGATCGCGGCGACCCGGTCGGGTGGATAGTCGGCCAGGAACGGCGGCATCGCCTCCCAGCCCTCGGTGTGTTCGGCGATGAACTGCTCGTCGACGGCGCCGTTCTCGACGAGCAGATGCAGGATGCCGTTGAGCAGCGCGAGATCGGTGCCGGGCCGGATCTGCAGGTAGAGGTCGGCCTTCTCGGCGGTGGTGGTGCGGCGGGGGTCGACGACGATCAGCCTCGCCCCGGCCTTGAGTCGGTCGGCCATCCGCAGGAACAGGATCGGATGGCAGTCGGCCATGTTGGAACCGATGACGAAGAACAGGTCGGTGCAGTCGAAGTCGGTGTAGGACCCCGGTGGTCCGTCGGCGCCGAGGGACTGCTTGTACCCGGTGCCGGCACTGGCCATGCACAGCCGCGAGTTGGATTCCAGGTGCAGGGTCCGCAGGAAGCCTTTAGCGAGTTTGGTTGCCAGGTATTGCGATTCGATCGACATCTGCCCCGACACGTACAGGGCCACCGCGTCCGGTCCGTGTTCGTCGACGATGGCACGCAGCCGTCGGCCCGCCTCGGCGAGTGCATCGTCGACGTCGGCGGCCACCGGGTCGGCGTCGCGGGACGGTCGCAGCAGCGCCGTCGTCAACCGGCCGTCGGTGGCGGCCATCATCTCCGCGTGCGTCGCACCCTTGGTGCACAGCCGTCCCGCGTTGGTGGGGTGCAACTTGTCCCCGGCGACCCTGGCGATCACCGGTGCCCCCGTCGCGGGGTCGGTGCGGGTCTCCACGGAGATCCCGCACCCCACCCCGCAATACGAGCAGGCGGTCCGGATCATGGCTATCCGGCGGGCACCGGCGTGGACGCGCGCCCGAGGTGTTCCCCGCTGTGTGCCCGCTGCTCCCGCAGGCGCAGGAACACGAACCAGGTGACGACGGCGCATACCACGTAGAAGACCAGGAACACACAGAACGCGGTGGTCGCCGACTTGGCGTCGCTGACATAGGACGCGCGCAGCACGATGTTGATGAACACCCCGCCCAGCGCGCCGACCGCGCCGGCGAAGCCGATGAGCGCCCCCGACATCGCCCGCGACCACGCGGCCTTCCCCTCGCGGTCGAGATCGTCACGACCCTGAGCCTTCGCCTCGAAGATCGACGGGATCATCTTGTAGGTGGAGCCGTTGCCGATGCCCGACAGCACGAACAGCAGCATGAAACCCGCGACGTAGCCGACCATCTGGCCACCGCTGGGTGCGCCCTTCTGAGCGTCGTCCAGCGTGCCGGCGGCAACGAGGATGCCCGCCGCGAACATCATCGCCACGAACGTGTAGAGCGTGATCCTGCCGCCGCCGATGCGATCGGCGAGCTTGCCGCCGAACGGGCGGGCGATCGAGCCGAGCAGCGGCCCGAGGAACGCGATCTGGGCGGCGTGCAGGGACGCCTGTGCGGCGTTGTCCCCGGATGCCAGGTAGTTGATTTGCAGGACCTGGCCGAACGCGAACGAGAAGCCGATGAATGAGCCGAAGGTGCCGATGTAGAGGAAGCTCATCACCCAGGAGTGCTTGAACCGCAACGCCTCCACCAGCGCGCCGAGGTTGGACTTCTGGTTGCGCAGGTTGTCCATGTTCATCGCGGCGCCCAGCGCCGCCACGCTGATCGCGACGAGGTAGACGGCGCAGACGATTTCGGGCCGGGTATTGCCCAGTGTCGCGATCACCAGCAGACCGATCAGCTGGATGACGGGCACACCGATGTTGCCACCGCCGGCGTTGAGGCCGAGCGCCCATCCTTTGAGGCGCTGCGGGTAGAACGCGTTGATGTTCGTCATCGACGAGGCGAAGTTGCCGCCGCCGAGTCCGGCGAACGCGGCGATCACCATGTAGGTGGTGTAGGACGCCGGGTTCTTCATGAAGTAGAGCGCCAACAGGGTCGGGATGAGCAGCAGCAGCGCGCTGACGATCGTCCAGTTGCGGCCACCGAACCGGGCGGGCGCGATCGTGTACGGGATGCGCATGAACGCGCCGATCAGCGTGGGCATGGCGACCAGATAGAACTTGCCCGCCGCGTCGATGCCGTAGACGTTCTGCGGCATGAACAGCACCATCACCGACCAGATCGACCAGACCGAGAACCCGACGTGTTCGGCGACAACCGACCAGATCAGGTTGCGCTTGGCGATCTGTTTGCCGCCAGACTCCCACAACTCGACATCCTCGGGGTCCCAGTGCTCGATATCGCGCTGACGGGCTGTCTCCGCTGTCCCTGTTGCCATGGCCCCAGTGAAAGCGCAGGTCATTCCCTACCCGTTGCACCTCGATGACACGGGGGAAAACTCGCCCTCACATGGCCGGACGGCTCACCGTGAGGCGGTGTCCACTGTGATCAGGGAGATCCACGTGTGACTTCCCGGCGAAACGACCCGGAAACACACGGCTCTTAGCTTGCAGACATGACCGACGGAAGCAGTCCCCGTTTCCTGCAAGGCGCTTTCGCGTTCGACGGCAGCGGCTACGACAAACCGGCGCCCCTCGACGACGCGCTGCGGTACGTGGTGCCCGTCGGCGCCACGGCGCAGCCGGTTTACTTCCGCGGCGGCAACTCGACCAAGCAGATGATCAGCGTGGTCCTGTACCGCGACGGTGTGCCGATGCGCTACTTCCCGATCGCCGCCAGGGGCGCCACCCATGTCGCGCTGCGCGTGGTGGAGGATCTGCTGGCCGACACCGTGCTCGAGCTGTACGTGGTCGCGCCCGACGGGCTGAGCGGAACGGTGATCGTCGACCTCGGCCTGGTGGAGGTCTGACCGTGGCGCAGCGCCTGGTGGTCGTCGGCAACGGAATGGCCGGGGTCCGCGCGCTCGAGGAGATCCTGGCCCGCGGCGGCGCCGAGCAGTTTCGGATCACCGTGTTCGGCGACGAGCCCTACGGCAACTACAACCGTATCCTGTTGTCGAATGTGCTTGCCGGATCCGATGATCCGACACAGATCTACCTCAACACGCTGGACTGGTACGCCGACAACGACATCGACCTGCGGGCCGGGGTGCGAGTGGTCCGGCTGGACACGTTCGCGCACCTGGTGCACGCCGACGACGGCACCACGCTGCACTACGACAAACTCATCCTCGCCACCGGCAGTCGCTCCTTCTTCCCTCCGATGACGGGCCTGTGGGCGGACGACAAGATGCTGGCCGACGGCGTGTTCGGGTTCCGCACCCTCGACGACACCGCGGCGATGATCGCCGAGGCGGGCACCCGCAGCAAGGCCGTCGTGATCGGTGGCGGACTGCTGGGGCTGGAGGCGGCCCGCGGCCTGCAGAACCGGGGGCTGACGGTCGACGTCGTCCATGCCGGCCCCACGCTGATGAACGCGCAGCTCGACGATCCGGCGGGATCGATCCTGCGGAAATCGGTGGAGTCGTTGGGCATCGGCGTCCACACCGACAAACGCACCACCGAGGTGGTCGTCACCGACGGCCGGTTGACCCGGATCCGGTTCTCCGACGGTTCCCAGCTGGACTGCGACATGCTGGTGATCGCCGCGGGTATCCGGCCCAATGTCGGCCTGGCTCAACGGGCCGGCCTGACCGTCGAGCGTGCCATCGTCACCGACGACCACATGCGCTCGGTGGACGACGACGACGTCTACGTCGTCGGCGAGTGCGCCCAGCACCGCGGCCAGGTCTACGGACTGGTGGCGCCGCTGTGGGAGCAGGCCAAGGTGCTGGCCGACCACCTCACCGGCGCGGATGTGACGTCGTCCTACCACGGTTCGCGGGTCGCGACGAAGCTGAAGGTGGCCGGTGTCGACGTCGCGTCGATGGGCGTCAAGGCACCCGAACATCCCGACGACGAGTTCGTGCAGTACAGCGAGCCCAAGCACGGTGTCTACAAGACCGTCGTGATCCGCGACGGCAAGCTCGTGGGCGCCACCCTCGTCGGCGACGTCTCGAAGGTGTCGTTCCTGACCCAGGCGTTCGACAGCGGCCTGCCGCTGCCCGACGAGCGGGTGGCGCTGATGTTCGACATCGGCACTCCCGAGGTCGGCGTCGGTGTCGCCGAACTGGCCGACGACGCGCAGGTGTGCAACTGCAACGGCGTGTCCAAGGGCGCGCTGGTGTCCTGCGTGCAGGGCGGTGAGACGTCCGTCGCGGGCGTGATGGCGAAGACCAAGGCCGGCAAGGGGTGTGGCTCCTGCAAGGAACTGGTGTGCCAGGTGGTCGAATGGGCGGCCGGCGGGGCCGTCACCGAGGACCCGTCGGCATCCTGGTACGTGCCCGGCGTTCCCTATGACAAGCCGACGCTGATGCGCCACATCCGGGAGCTCGAATTGCATTCGGTGTCCTCGGTGTTCGCCGCGCTGGCGCCCGGCGGCAGAGAGGACGCCGGGTCGAAGATGGCCCTGGCGTCGCTGTTGGAGATGATGTGGGCCGACGAGTTCGTCGACGAGCGCGACGCCCGCTTCATCAACGACCGGGTGCACGCCAACATCCAGCGTGACGGCACGTTCTCGGTGGTGCCGCAGATGAAGGGCGGCGTCACCGACGCGGCGCAGCTGCGCACGATCGCGGACGTGGCTGAGAAGTACGCGATCCCGATGATCAAGCTCACCGGCGGGCAGCGGATCGACCTGCTCGGGGTGCGCAAGGAGGATCTACCGGCGGTGTGGGCCGATCTCGACATGCCGTCGGGCTATGCGTACGGCAAGAGCTTCCGGACGGTGAAAACCTGTGTGGGCAGCGACTTCTGCCGCTACGGGGTCGGCGACTCGACCGCGCTGGGCATCGCGATCGAGGAGCGCTACCAGGGGTTGGCCAGTCCGGCGAAGATGAAGCTCGCGGTCACAGGTTGCCCTCGCAACTGCGCCGAGGCGCTGTGCAAGGACCTCGGCGTCGTTGCGGTAGACGGCGGCCGCTGGGAGATCTACGTCGGCGGCGCCGCGGGCGCACACATCCGCAAGGGCGATCTGCTGGCCACCGTGGACTCCGCTGACGAGGTGATCACGCTGACCGGCCGCTTCCTGCAGTACTACCGCGAGAGCGCGAATTGGCTGGAGCGGACCTACAAGTGGGTGCCGCGGGTCGGGATCGAGCACCTGCGGTCGGTGTTGATCGACGACGCCGACGATGCCTTCCTCGCCGGTCTGGACGCCCGGATGCAGAAATCGGTGGATGCTTACCGGGATCCGTGGCGCGACGGCGCGGAACCGCGCACCCCGGGCCAGTTCCGGTCCTCGTTGCCGCTGCTGCCGCTGCCCCAGGTGCCGGTGCGGTGAGCGTCGGGGTGAGCATCGACGTGGGCCGGGTCGAGGAGATCCCGGTCGGCGAGGGCCGGACGTTCGCCGTGGACGGCACCCAGGTCGCGGTCTTCCGGCTGTGCGACGGATCGCTGCGGGCGATCGACGCGATCTGCCCGCACCGCGGCGGTCCGCTCGCCGACGGACTGACCGACGACTGCGTGGTGGTGTGCCCGCTGCACGGCCACACCTTCGACATGTCGACGGGCGGCGAGGCATCCGGTGCCGGCCTGTCCGTGCGCAGCTATCCGGTGGAGGCTGTAGACGGGACGATCAGGCTGACGCTGTAGCGCGTTACCACCTAGGTCTGACACGAATAATCCTGCGAGACAGACCTATCCACAGTGCGGTGATTATCCACAGATGGCCGCGGATGCCGTGGCGGCGTACGGCGATGCGCGAATAGATTCGATGGTGTGTTCGATCGATTCGTCAGCGGCGCCGCCTCCCCCGGTGAGCGGGTGCGGGCGTACGCGCGGGTCGAGAACGCCGCGTGCGCGGCGCGGTTGTCGGCGATGGCCGACCTTCTCGAGCAGACCTACGCCGCGTCGGGGTCGGCCGAACGGGAGCAGTGGCGCTGTGACAATTGGTCTTCGGTGTGCGCGCAGATCGGTGCGGCGCAGACCCTCACCAGTGGAATGGTCAACGCGCTGCTGACCAATGCGGTCATCCTGCGCGAGCGGCTCCCCAAGGTCTCCGCGGTCTTCGCCGAGGGGCTGATCACCTACCTACTGGTGCGCACCATCTGCCAACGGACCGCGCTGGTACAGGATTCTGCCGCACTACAGGCGATCGACGCCGAACTGGCTGAGCAGCTGTGGAATTGGGGCGCCAAATCGCTGAGTCAGACCGACGCCGACATCGACACGCTTGTGCTGCGCCACGACCCGTATGCGGTGCGCCGGGTCGAAGACGTGGTGCGCACGACGGGGGTCACCGTGCACACCGACGGCGCCACCGGAGTCGCTCATGTGGACGCGACCGTCAACGCCACCGACGGTGCGGCATTCGACCGTCGGGCTGATCTGCTGGCCCGCACGGTGTGCGATCATGATCCGCGCACGCTGGATCAGCGCCGCGCAGCAGCGCTGGGAGCGATGGGCTTCGGCTGGGACCGGTTGCCCTGCATGTGCGAGGAACCCGATTGCGACGCCGCCGCCAGACCTCCTGTCGGCGGGGTCGTCATCCACGTCATCGGCCGCGAGGCCGTCCTCGGCGACGCAGGCAACGGTGCAACCGCTGACCTGGCGCCAGACACGGATCCCGCTTCCGAACCGCCGACTCATCCCGAGCCCGACGCCCAGGGTGATCCCGAGGCTGAGACCGATCCCGAGTTCGAAACCGGAGGCGAGGGCGAAGTCGAGTCCGGACTCGTGACCGATCCCCCACCGACGCCACGAACAGGCGACCTGACTGCCCAGCGTCGAGCTCTGGCAGGTGAGCCGCCGCCGCTGTTGTCGAAACCGTTGCGCGAATACACCCTTGCGCATCTCATTGCCGAACTGAACTCAGACCCCGGCGAGTTCAGTCCGGCTTCGCCCGGAATCGTCGTCGGCGGCCCGGTTCTGCCTGCGACGGTTGTCGCTCAGCTCGCGATGCACGCCACGATCAAGAAGCTGATCCATCCGGGCCAGGCCCCACCTGAACCGCGCTACCGACCCTCGCAAACGCTGGCCGACTTCGTGCGCGGTCGAGACTTGTCCTGCCGTCACCCCGGCTGTACCCGGCTCATCGACGATCTCGACCACACGATCCCCTATCCCTGGGGACCGACGTGCGCGTCGAACTTGGCTGGATACTGCCGTCAGCACCACCTACTGAAAACCTTCTGGCCGGGCTGGTCGAACGTGCAATATCCCGACGGGACGATCGTGTTCACCGACCCTGGCGGCCAGACCTCGACGAGTTACCCAGGCAGCCGACTGTTGTTCCCCGAGTTGTCCGAACCCACCGCACCAGTCCCTGTGTCCGGCACCCCGCCCCCGAAACACACTGCCGGCCTCACCATGCCGAAGCGGCGGATCAGCCGCAAAGAGGCACGTCGACAACGGATCGATGCCGAGCGAAAGCGCAACGCGCCCTGGGCTGAACAGTATCTGCGCGGGTCGATTCCAGCGTTCTAGCCGTCACTGCTCCGGCGGCTTGACGGCCAGCACCGGCTTCGGGCACTCGAGGATCAGCTTCTGCGCGACGCTGCCGAGCAGCAGCTTGCCGACCGGGCTGCGGTGCCGGATGCCGACCACCAGCAGCTGCGCGTCGTCACGGTTCATCGCGGTCAGCAGTTCGTCGACGGCGTCGACCCCCACCGGCTGGGCCAGCTCGTAGGCGACCCCGCACTCGGCGAGGCGGGCCTCGACGTCGTGCACCTCGTCCTGCCCGGCGAATCGGGAGTCGACGTACGACTCGCCCGATGTCGCGTTGATGACGAACAGGTCGGTGCCGCGCAGCTTGGCCTCGGCGATGCCGTGCTCGAGCGCGGCGTTCCCGAACCGGTCGGCGGTGTATCCGATGACGATCACAGCTGGCCCGCCTTCTCTCTCTGGTCCTTGTCGTCCTCGACCACCAGCAGCGTCTCCTCGCTACGGTGCATCAGCCGCAGCACCAGCGGTGCCAGCAGCAGTAGCGCCATCAGCACGTAGGTGACGATCGCGACGGGCTCGGTGAACAGGCTGCTCCACTCGCCGCCGCCCAGCTGCAGGCTCTGCCGGAGCTGTCGTTCGATGCGCGGCCCGAGGATCACCCCGATGATCAACGGCAGCACCGGTAATCCGAAGCGCCGCATCATCAGACCCATCAGGCCGAACACCAGGAGCAGCATCAGGTCCAGCGGTTGCAGGTTCACCGCGAACGCCCCGAGGGCGGCGAAGAACAGGATGCCGGCGTACAGGTAGGGCCGCGGCGTGCGCAGCAGCTTCGCCCACAGCGGCGCCAGCGGCAGGTTCAGCACCAGCAGCAGGAAGTTGCCAATGAACAGGCTCGCGATCAGCGTCCAGATCAGCAGCGGTTCCTTCTCGAACAGCGTGGGCCCGGGCTGGATGCCGTAGGACACGAACGCCGTCAGGATCACCGCGGCGGTGGCGTTGGTCGGCAGGCCCAGCGACAGCATGGGCACCAATGTGCCTGCCGCAGAGGCGTTGTTGGCGGCCTCGGGGCCGGCGACACCTTCGATGGCGCCCTTGCCGAACTCCTCGGGATGCTTGGACAGCTTCTTCTCGGTGATGTAGCTGAGGAACGTCGGCAGCTCGGCGCCGCCGGCGGGCAGCGCGCCGAACGGGAATCCGAACGCGGTGCCGCGCAGCCACGGCTTCCACGACCGCCGGAAGTCCTGCTTGCTCATCCACGGCCGGCCCACGGGGATCACGTCCGCCGGGCGGCGGCGCAGGTGGGCGGCCACCCACAGCGCCTCGCCGACGGCGAACACCGCGACCGCGATCACGACGATGTCGATGCCGTCGCTGAGCAGCGGGATGCCGAACGTGGCGCGCGGCTGCCCGGTCAACGAGTCGATACCGACGATGCCGATCGCCAGGCCCAGCAGCAGTGAGATCAGGCCGCGCATCTTCGACGAGCCGAGCACCGCGGTGACCGCGACGAGCGCGAACAACATGATCGCGAGGTACGACGGAGCGCCGAGCGTCACCGCGAACCGCGAGATCGCCGGCGCGAAGGCCGCGAGCAGCGCGGTGCCGATCGCCCCGGCGACGAACGATCCGATGGCCGCGGTGGCGAGCGCCTGGGCGGCGCGGCCGGCCTTGGCCATCTTGTTGCCCTCGATCGCGGTGATCACCGACGAGGATTCACCCGGTGTGTTCAGCAGGATGGACGTGGTGGAACCGCCGTACATGCCGCCGTAGAAGATGCCGGCGAACATGATGAACGCCGCACTCGGGCTGACGTTGTAGGTGATCGGCAGCAACAGCGCCACCGTCATCGCGGGCCCGATGCCCGGCAGGACGCCGACCGCGGTGCCCAGCAGCACACCGATCACGGCGTACAGCAGGTTCATCGGGGTGGCGGCCTCGGCGAACCCCTGCATCAACCAGTCGAAGTTCTCCATTTACAGAATCCCATCCAGAATGCCTGCGGGCAGCGGGATCCCGAGCCCGGAGTAGAACGCGTAGAACGAGCCGAGCGCGAGTACCGCGCCGATAGCGATGTTGCGGACGTAGTGCCGGCTGCCCAGTACCGTGGCGCAGCCGGCGAAGAACAGGGCGCCGGCGATCGCCCAGCCGAGCGGCTGGACGAGCACGATCAGCAGCACGAACAACCCGACGAGCAGGCCGACGGTGCGCCAGTCGCTGGGCATGTCCGGGTCGATGTCCTCCCCCGCGTCGGCCTCACCGCGCAGTCCGCGCGGGATCGCGATCGCCAGCACGACGGCCATCACCAGCAGCCCGACGCCGATGGCGATCGGAAACAGTCGCGGGCCCACCGGATCCACCTCGGCGTAGCCACCGGGCATCGATACGCCGTCGTAGATCAGGAACGCGCCGACGATGACCATCACCGCGCAGACGACGTACTGCGCGTAGTCCGGACGGACCGCGGCGTTCGGCTCCCGGGTCTCCTGTGTGTCGCTCATACCAGCCCCAGATCCGTCAGCGTCGTCTCCACGCGCTTGTCCTGTTCTTCGAGGAACTCCTCGAACGGTTGACCGGTCATGAAGGCGTCGCTCCAGCCGTTCTTCACCAGCGCCTCCTTCCACGCATCGGTGGCGTGCAGTTCCTCGAGCACCTTGACCATCGCGGCCCGGTCCTCCTCCGAAATACCCGGCGGCGCAAGCACTCCGCGCCAGTTGGTGAAGGTCAGGTCGATGCCGGCCTCCTTCAGCGTCGGGGCGTCGACCCCTTCGACGCGCTTGTCGCCCGAGACGGCGAGCACCCGCACCTGACCCGACTCGATCTGGTCGACGTATTCGCCGAGCCCGGAGGTGCCCGCGGCGATCTTGTTGCCCAGCAGCGCGGTCAGCAGGTCGCCGCCGCCGTCGTAGGACACGAAGTTGACCTTCGTCGGATCGACGCCGACCGCCTTGGCGGTTTCCATCGGGAACAGGTGGTCGGGTCCGCCCGGGCTCGAGCCGCCGCCGAGGGTGACCTTGGCCGGGTTCGCCTTCCAGGCGGCGACGAAGTCCGCGACCGTCTTGAACGGCGAGTCGGCCGGCACCAGGATGCCTTCCTGTTCCTCGACCATCTTGGCCAGCGCAGTGGCGTCGGAGGCGCGGGCCTTGGAGCCGTTGGTGAACGTCGCGCCCACCACGCCCAGGCCCATCATCATCATCAGGTCGCCGTTGCCCTTCTCGTTCATCAGGCGAGCCATGGCGACCGTGCCGCCGGCACCGATGACGTTGAAGACCTCGACGCGGCCGGTGATCTTGTCGTCTTCCATGATCTTGACCGCGGTGCGCGCCGTGAGGTCGTAGCCTCCGCCCGGGCTGTTGGGCACCATCATGCGCAGACGGTGCAATCCGGTGTCCTCGCCGCGGGTGACGCCGCACGCCGAAAGCAGCAGCGCGGCGACCACGACGAGCACGACGCCGACGAGGCGCCGGCCCGATGCGAACATGTCGTCCCCAATCCAAGAGTTGTGATGCTCAGCAATACTGGACCCCGGCAGTGACTCAGGTCACCCATAAGTACGCAAAGGAAGTATTGGTCATTAAGAACATCCCGCTGCTCCGCAGCCTGGCCGCGCAGTTCCTGGCGTTCCAGCTGATGGTCGTCGCGGTGGTGCTCGTCGCGGTCGCCGCCGTGTCGGTGGCACAGTCCACCAGCGAGTTTCGCGAGGCGCGCGGTGCGCGGATGATCGCCGTCGCGGAGAACACGGCGTCCACCCCGATCGTGCGGGACCGGATCGAACAGGTGCCTGCCGATCCGTTCGTCGGCCGCACCCTGGCCCCGGAGGTCGACCGCGCGGTGGCGCTCTCGGGTGCGAGCCTGGCCGAGATCCTCGCCCCGGACGGCACGGTGCGGGTGTCGTCGGACCCGTCCCGCCTCGGCGCGCACGTCGACCTGGGGCCGAGCCGGGCCGACGAGGGCCGGGCCTGGTTCGGTGACGCCGAGGTCGACGGCACCCACAGCCTGGTCGGCCAGGTGCCGATCCTGTCCACCGACGGCGACGTGCTGGCCGTCGCGTCGGTCAGCGAGGGGTATCCGTCGGTGTGGGCGCTGCTGTCCGGAGCCGGCGAGCGGCTGCTGTTCTATCTGGGGCTCGGCGCCGCCCTCGGACTGGTCGCGTCCTATCTGCTGTCGCGCCGGATCAAGCGGCACACCCGCGGACTGGAGGTGGCCGAGATCGCCAGCCTGGCCGATCATCGGGAAGCGTTGCTGCACAGCATTCGTGAGGGCGTCATCGCGGTGAACAACGACGGTGAGATCACCGTGCTCAACGACAGCGCCCAGGAGTTGCTCGGGGTGGGCGCCGACGCGGTCGGCAGACGGGTGGACACGGTGGGCATCGACCCGTCGGTGGTGGAGCTGCTGCTGCCTGCAGGCCGATCCGCCGAGCCCGCCGCGGACACCGTGATCGCGACGACCACGCGGGTACTGGCGCTGAGCCGGCGCGCGGCCACCAGCGGCGGGGAGCGGATCGGTACGGTGACCACGATGCGTGACAGCACCGAATTGGCGGCGCTGCAGGGCCAGTTGTCGTCGCACAAGAGCGTGACCGACACGCTGCGCGCGCAGACGCACGAGTTCGCCAACCAGCTGCACACCATCTCCGGGCTGGTCCAGCTGGGTGAATACGATGCGGTGCGTGATCTGGTGGGTACGTTGACGCGCCGCCGCGCCGAAATCAGCGACGCTGTGACACAACGGATTTCCGATCCCGCGGTGGCAGCGCTCCTGATCGCCAAGACCTCGCTGGCCGCCGAGAGCGGGGTGGCGCTGCAGTTGGCGCCCGAGTCGCATCTCGCCCCGCTCGATCCGGCGTTGGCCACCGACGTCATCACGCTGCTGGGCAATCTCATCGACAACGCGGTGGACGTGTCGGTCGGATCTGCCCGCCGGCGCGTCGAGGTGGCGATCGACGACGGCGACGGCCTGCGCATCGAGGTGCGCGACTCCGGGCCCGGAGTGCCGGAGAACCTGCGCGAGGCGATCTTCGCGCGCGGCGTCACGTCGAAACCCGATGTGCCCGGCGGGCGGGGCATCGGTCTGGCGCTGGTGCGCCTGGTGACCGCGCAGCACGGTGGGAGCGTGGACGTCGCCGACATGCCGGGTGGCGGAGCGCAATTCACGGTGCGGCTGCAGGGAGCCAGGACCCATGCGTGAGGTGCTCGTCGTCGACGACGACTTCATGGTCGCCGAGATCCACCGCCGCTTCGTCGACCGGGTGGACGGGTTCCGCACCGTCGGGGTGGCACGCACGGGCGCCGACGCGCTGCGGGCGGCGCAGGAGCTGCGGCCCGACCTGATCCTGCTCGACGTGTACCTGCCGGACATGACCGGCCTGGAGGTGCTGCAGCGCTTGAGGTCCGAGGGTGACGGCGTCGGGGTCATCATGATCACCGCGGCCCGCGAACTCGACACCGTCAGCGGCGCACTCGATGGCGGCGCGGCCGACTACCTGATCAAGCCGTTCGAGTTCGAGCAGTTGCAGGGCAAGCTGGCCGCGTTCGCGGCGCGGGCCGATGCGCTGGAATCGGCAGCCGGGGTGGACCAGTCGCTGATCGACTCGCTGTTCGGCAGTCCGTCGGCCGCGACGCCGAAGGTGCTGCCCAAAGGGCTGGGCGGCGAGACCGGTGAGCTGGTGCTCGCCGCGGTGCGCGAGGCCGGCGAGGTCTCCGCCGCGGAATGCGCCGAGCTGGTGGGCATCTCGCGGGTCAGCGCGCGGCGTTACCTCGAGCACTATCTGAGCGCCGGGACCGTCGAACTGCGGCTTCAGTACGGGGTGGGCCGCCCCGAACGCCGGTACCGGATGGTGCGGTGAGGACCGTTGTCTGCCCGATCGGGGACGAGAGTCACTAGAAGCGGCGCCGGTGGTGACGCGATCGTGTGGGCATGACAGAAATTAAGTCCATCGGCTCCCTCGACGTCTCGACGGTCACCGGCGGCCCGGTCGTGCGGGTGCCCGCCGGGGCCACCGTCGCCGACGCGGCGCGGGCTCTGGTCGCCCATGACGTCGGGATGGTCGTTCTCGGCGACGGCGACGGCGACGTCCCCTCGGCCGTGCTCAGTGAGCGCGACATCGTCCGCGTCGTCGCGGCCGGACGCGATCCTGCGGACGTCGCGGCCGCGGAGGTGGCCACCACCAAGCTCGTCTGGGCCAGTGCCGACGACACCGTGGACGAAGTCGCCGAGCAGATGATGGAGCACTACATCCGGCACGTGCTGGTGGAGCGCGACGGCGCACTGCTCGGTGTGGTGTCGGCCCGCGACCTGCTCGGGGTCTACACCGCCGGCGCCGCCGGCGACTGAACCTCACCGCGCAGTAGCGACGCCCGGCCGAATGCAGTACCGCACCACTGATGTGCGGCCCTGTCCGCTGATCGAGGGTGGTGTGCGTCGAACCACCACCGACGGCGGGGAATGCAGCATGACCAACGCACTTGACACCGAGCTCCCGACGATCGCCTACGAGCAGGCCGAGGGCCCTGCCGAGGCGCACCGCCTCATCGGCGAGGCGCGGCGACGGGGGCCTGTCGCCCAGGGACCGCACGGGCCCGAGGTGCTCACCTACGAACTGGTCCGCACCGTGCTGCGCGACGACCGGTTCGCGATGCCCAAGGGCGTCACCCTCGAGGCGCAGGGCATCACGTCCGGCGAGCTGTGGGACATCGTGCTCAGCGGTCTGCTCAGCCTCGACGGCCCCGACCACCACCGGCAGCGCAAGCTGGTGTCGAAGGCCTTCACCCCGCGGGCCGCCGGACGCCTGCGCAACACCTGCGCCGACATCGTCGCCGAGCTCGTCTACACGGTCTGCGCCGTCGGACGCTGCGATGTGGTGAACGACATCGCCCGCAAGTACCCGGTCCCCGTCATCTGTGAACTGCTGGGCACCCGGCGGGCCGACTGGAATCGGCTGTCCGCGTGGGCCGACGACATCTTCAAACTCTTCGACTGGAACCTCGCCGAGGACGAAGCCGACATCGTGCGCGCCTGGCGCGCATTGGAGGCCTATCTCGACGTCATGGTGGCGCAGCGGCGCGACCACCTGACCGACGATCTGCTGTCGGACATGATGCGGGCCGAGGACGACGGGGACCGGCTGCGCCATGACGAGCTGCTGACTCTCGCCGCGACGCTGCTCATGGCGGGCACCGACACGACGAGAAACCAGCTGGCCGCCGCCGTCGAGGTGTTCTGCGACCACCCCGATCAGTGGGCGTTGCTCGGCGAGCGCCCCGAGCTGGGTCCGCAGGCCGTCGAGGAGGTCATGCGGTTCTCGCCGGTCATCTTCTCCACCTTCCGCATCGCGCAGGTGGACGTGGAGCTGGCGGGCCACGTGGTGCCGGCCGGCACGATGCTGATCGCCAATACCGCGGCCGCCAACCGCGATCCGGCCGTCTACCCCGATCCGGACCGCTTCGACATCACCCGTACCGGAGCGGCTCCGATGCTGACCTTCGGCGGCGGTGTGCACTACTGCCTCGGCGCCCACCTCGCCCGCATCGAGCTGGCCGAGGCGCTGACGACGATGGCGCGGCGGATGCCGTCGATGCGCCGCGACGGTCCGACGGCCTGGAAGAGCATCACCGGGATCAGCGGGCCCGCGACCCTGCCGGTCGCCTTCGAGTCCGGCTACTGAGTCGCCCGGATCCCGTTCGGTCGCGCGGCTGATCGCAGGAGATAATGGCGGCCGTGGCACCCACGGTCCTCTTCCTGCGCAACGAACACATGGCCACCGAGGCACTGCTCGGTGAGGCCTTCACCGATCACGGCTTCGAGGTCGACGCCTTCGAGGTGGTACCGCCGGCCCGGGTGGACTCCCCCGCCGTCGACGTGGCGTTTCCCGACCCCGCCGGCTACGACGTCATCGTCCCGCTGGGCGCCCGGTGGCCGGTGTACGACCCCGCGCTGCGCGACACCTGGGTGGGCAGCGAGATGGCGCTGCTGCGCGACGCCGCCGACGCCGGGGTCGCGCTGCTGGGCGTGTGCTTCGGCGGCCAGTTGCTCGCCCAGACGTTCGGCGGCAGCGTCACCCGCTCACCGCGGCCCGAGATCGGCTGGTACGACGTGGTCAGCGAGCGGCCCGACATCGTGCCGGGCGGGCCTTGGTTCCAGTGGCATTTCGACCGCTGGACGCTCCCGCCGGGCGCCACCGAACTGGCCAGGACACCGAACTCGTCGCAGGCGTTCGTGCTCGGCCGCGCGATGGGGCTGCAGTTCCATCCCGAGATCGACACCGATCTGCTCAAGCGCTGGCTGGCCGACGACCGCGACGGCGATGTCGCGGCCGCCGGCCTGGATCATGACCAGTTACTCACGCGGACAACGGAACTCGCCAACGATGTCGGCACCCGGATCCGAGCACTGGTCGCCGGATTCCTCACCCACGTGGCCGGTCATTCCTTGCCGAGCTGATGGGCCAGGGCGTCGGCCACGTCCTCATGGCGGAACGGGTGTCCGACGGCCAGCAGTTTGGCCGGCACCACACGCTGGCTGGCTTCGGCGAGTTCGCGCGCGCCCTGTTCACCGAGCAGCACCCGTGGTCCCAGTGACGGCACCGGCAGCAGCGCGGGCCGATGCAGCACGCGCGCAAGCTCTTTGGTGTACTCGGCGTTGCGCACCGGTTCCGGGCCGACGGCGTTGACCGGTCCGCTGAGCCGGTCGTCGTAGAGGGCCCGGTGGTAGATGTCGAGCAGATCGTCCAGCCCGATCCAGGACAGCCACTGCCGTCCGTCGCCGACGCGGCCGCCCAGTCCGGCGGCGAACAGCGGCCGCAGCAAACGCAGGGTGCCTCCCGCGGCGGCCTGCACGATCCCAGTGCGCACCAATACGACGCGTAGGCCCGCATCCGATGCCGGCGTGGTGGCCGCTTCCCAGTCGGTGACCACGTCGGCGAGGAAGCCCTCGCCGCGCGAACCGTCCTCGGTGAGCTGCACGTCGCCCCGGTCGAACCCGTAGTACCCGATCGCCGAGGCACTGACGAAGGTCTTCGGCCCGTCGGGTGTGTTCGCCGCCGCGGCCGCCAGCAGCCTGGTCGGCTCGATCCGGCTGTCGCGGATGGCTTTTCGGTGGCTGTCGGTGAAGCGACCGGCGATGGACTCGCCCGCCAGATGCACGACGGCGTCGACCCCGGCCAACAGGTCCGCGGCGGGGGCGTGCGGATCCCAGCGCCGCTCGTCCTCGTGGGTGGGATCGTGGCGCACCAGCCGGATCACCCGGTGGCCGCCGGTGGTGAGGAACGCGCTCAGCGCGGAGCCGACCAGCCCGGAGGCACCGGTCATCGCGACGACCAGCGGGCCGGCCCCGGCCTCGGCGGCGCGGCGGTGCGCAGCGAGGTCGTCGATCAGTTGGCGGTGCCGGTAGGCGAACATCGGCCGCAGCAACGCGCCGGGCACCACCGCCTCGACGCGGTCGTTGATGAGGGTGCCGGTGCCATGCTCGGTGAACGTGTGGGTGTGCCGCCAGCCGCCGACGATGCGCGGCGGCCACGACGTCGGCCCCTGCGAGGACAGCTCGTCGACGAACCGGTGACCTTCCTCGTATTCGGCGGGTACGTGGCGCGCCACCCACCGCAGCCCGCCCGGCAGGCCGAGCACCGCCACGCCGTCGGCGAGGGATTCGGCTTCGGCGAGCACCGTCATCGGCTGGAACGGCGGGACCAGACGGCGCATGGCGCCCGGGCGGGTGTGCCAGTCCCACACCTCACGCAGCGGGTGGTCGATGACACTGTCGTATTCGATGCCCATGGTCCTCCGTGCTCTCGTCGGTCGAACAGTCATTCGTCGCCGCGGACCCCCCGGATTGGCCTACTCGGCTGCGGCTGACGGTGCCGGAGAGCGATACTGCGGACACCCCCCAGGACATCATCGGGACACCACCGCCATGACCAGAACCGCGCGAACGTTCCGCGACCGCCGCGACGCCGGCCGTGTCCTGGCGCGTGAGCTGACGAGCTACCGCGACCGCGCCGATGTGCTGGTGCTCGGGCTGGCCCGCGGCGGGCTGCCGGTCGCGCGCGAGGTGGCGGCGTTCCTGCACGCGCCGCTGGATGTGTGTCTGGTCCGTAAGCTCGGCGTGCCGCAATGGCCCGAACTGGCGATGGGGGCGGTCGCCACCGGCGGCGGCGTGGTTCTGAACGATGATCTGCTGCGTGGCCTGGATCTGAACGACGATCAGGTGCGCGAGGTGCTGGAGCGCGAGACGGTCGAGTTGCACCGCCGCGAACGGGCCTACCGACCCGGTCGGGTTCCACTGGGGCTCACCGGACGCACCGTGGTCCTCGTCGACGACGGCATCGCGACCGGCGCCAGCATGGTCGCCGCGGTGCGTTCGGTGCGTCAGGCGGGCGCCGCGCGTGTCGTCGTCGCGGTGCCGGTCGGTCCGGCCACGGTGTGCCGGACGTTGAACGCCGAGGCCGACGACGTGGTGTGTGCGACCACACCCACCGACTTCCACGCGGTCGGGCAGGTCTACGAGGACTTCCACCAGGTCGATGACGACGAGGTGCGCGACATTCTCGACAGTCCGACCGTCAGCGACGAATCGGACTGAGGCACAGAGCTTTTCAGCTCCGGGGCGGATCCTCGTCGGCGCGCTCGGCAGCCACCGGGGCCTCGTCGTAGTCGGCGGCCACCGGGGCTTCGTCCGGGTAGTCCTCGACGTCGTCGGTCGCGTCGGGGACGGCGTCCTCCTCGGCGGCCTCGCCGGCGTCGCTCTTGGACCGGTCGCGCAGCGCGTCGACGATCAGCAGCACGACCCCGATCACGCTCGCGGCGATGCACACCCAGGCGATCAACTCATTGCTCGTGACCACGGCCATCACCAACGCGGCGAGGCCGATGACGGCGAGGACGAGCGCGACGATCAGCATGGGATCACGAGACTAGTTGTTGCCCCGGTTGAACTGGTTGAACCCGCCGTCGTTGTTGGCGCCGGAGTCGACGGGCGCGGCGGAACCGCGCTGACCCAGTTCTTCCAGCTGAGACTCCAGGTAGGTCTTCAGGCGGGTGCGGTACTCGCGCTCGAACGTGCGCAGCTGCTCGAGCCGGCCTTCGAGAACGGTCCGCTGCTGGTTGATCGTGCCCATGATCTCGGAGTGCTTGCGCTCGGCGTCGGCCTGCAGGGCGTCGGCCTTCTCCTGGGCCTGTCGCAGCTGCGCCTCCGATCGGCTCTGCGCGTCGGCGAGCATGGCGTCGGCCCGCTGACGGGCTTCGGTGACCGTGGTCTCGGCGGTCTGCCGGGCTTCGCTGACCATGGCGTCGGCCTGGGCCCGCGCGTCGGCGAGCATCTTCTCGGACTCGGCCTTGGCGCCGTTGGTCAAGCGGTCGGCGGTGTCCTGGGCCAGGCTGAGCACCTTGGCGGCGCGCAGGTGCTGGTCCTCGGGGGCGGGCGCGGCCTGCTGCGCGGCGGGCGCCTCGTACACGGGCTGCGGAGCCGGCGTCGGAGCCGGGGTCGGCTCGGGCTCGGGCTCGTAAGCGGGCAGGGTCTGCGTCGGCTGGGCGGCACCGCCACCGGAGCGCGCCGAGGCGAGTTCGGAATCCAGCTCCGCGACACGCTGGCGGAGATCGGTGTTCTCCTCGATCAGACGGGTCAGCTCGTTCTCGACGAGGTCGAGGAAGGCGTCGACCTCGTCCTCGTTGTAGCCGCGTTTGCCGATGGGTGGCTTGCTGAACGCAACGTTGTGCACGTCGGCGGGAGTGAGCGGCATTGTCTGCCCCCTTGAGTCTGGATCGGCGAACGATCTCACAGTGTAAAGCCTGGCTTGAAGGTAACTGGCGTCCATCCTGTCACACCAGACCCTGCGGTTGCAGTCGAGGGCGATAAATAAGATCGAAACTCAACATTCGCCCGCCGGACGGCACCACCGACCGCCAACCCTTCCGCGCCGGTCAGACCCGGGAAAGCGCAGTTCGCAGCCCTGTCTCAGGCCGCGGCACCGAAGGCCAGCTGCATGCCGATGAAGGCCACGAGCAGCAGCACCATGATCGACAGATCGAACCGCACGGCACCGATCGTCAGTTGCGGGATGATGCGCCGCAACAGTTTCACGGGCGGGTCCGTCAACGTCATGATGACCTCGAGCACCACCACGGTCGCGCCCCGCGGATGCCACTCCCGGCTGAACGACCGGATGAACTCGACCACGACCCGGGCGATCAGCAGGAGCCAGAACACGAACAGCGCGAAACCGAGGATTTCGAAGAACAGCCCCAACGGAAGGTGACCTCACTCAGGCGATGTGACGGGAATGCCGGCCGCGATGTCGGTCGGCGCCGCCAGCCTACCCGTGCCGGGGGACCTGCGACTCCGCTGGCGCTACCCGGCGCTGCTACTGGTAGGCGTAGAAACCGGCCTCGGCGATCCGGCGCCGCTGCTCGGCGGTGACGTCGACATCGGCGGGCGAGAGCAGGAAGACCTTCGTCGCGACCTTGTCGAACGAGCCGCGCAACGCGAACGCCAGCCCGGCCGCGAAGTCGACGAGCCGCTTGGCATCGGCGTTGTCCATCGAGACCAGATCCATGATGACGGGCGTGCCGTCGCGGAACCGCTCACCGATGGTGCGGGCCTCGCTGTAGTCCTTGGGCCGCAGCGTGGTGATCTTGGCCAGCGGGCTGCCGGCTTCGAACAGCTCGGCCATACCGCGCGGATCCATCGCCAGCGCTCCCCGCGTTGAGCCCCGCATCGCACCGAAACGCGGTGGAGTGCGGTCGAATTCACGCGGCGAGCGCATCCGGGCCTCGAACCGTCCGTCGTCGAAGCCGCCAGCCATACCGCCCCGGTAGGCGGCCGGCTCGTCGTAGTCGCGGCGGCGGGCCTCGGGCAGGTCGTCGTAACCGCGGGTGTACCCGTCCTCCTCGAACCGGTCCTCGCGGGGCCGACGGTAACCGCGGGCCGAACCGCGCTCGTCGTCCTCGTAGTAGTCGTCCTCGTAATCGTCCATCGGGGCCATACCGAAGTAGGCCTTGACCTTGTGCAGTGTGCTCATCGTGAGGACCCCTCGTGCGGTGATGACCTGTGACCGGTTTCCGGCGAGTCGGAAGACTCTGTTGTCTGTGATGAAGGTGTGACTCGTGTGACTTCTGGAGGTGACGTTAGCGGTCGTGCGCCCAAGAGCGCGGTACCGACACGCACACATGTGGATCCGTGTCGCACCGCAGCTTCGAGGTCGCCCGACATGCCTGCCGACAGGTCCAGCCGCTGCGGATACCGCTCCTGCACCCGGTGGTGCTCCTCGGCCAACCGGGCGAACGCGGCGTCCGGGTCGGCGCCCAGCGGCGGGATGGCCATCAGGCCGACGAAGCTCAGTCCGGCCGCGTCGTCGATCGCGGCGCACAGGTCGTCGACGCGCCCCGTCGCGGCCACGTCGACACCGCCGCGGCTCTCGTCGCCGTCGAGGCTCACCTGCAGGAACACCCGGAGCGGCTCGGGGCGCGCGCCGCGCTCCAGCGCGTCGGAGGCCGACCGGTCCAGCGCGCCGACGACCTTGGCGTTGTCGACGGAGTGTGCGGTATGGGCCCATTCGCCGATCGAGCGCGCCTTGTTGCGCTGGATGCGCCCGATCATGTGCCAGCGGATGCCCGGGCAGTCGGTGATGTCGCGCAGCTCCTCGATCTTGCGCGTCGCCTCCTGGTCCCGGGATTCGCCGAACGACCGGCAGCCCAGCCGGTAGAGGGCGGCGACATCGGAGGCGGGAAAGAACTTGGTGACCGGCAGCAGCTCGATCGTCTCGACGTCACGGCCCGCCGCCTCGGCCGCCCGGGCCAGGCGGGCGCGGATCCGCTCGAGCGCGTCGCGCAGCTCGTCCTCACGGGGGGCCGTCACGATGCCGGCTCCAGCCAGATCACCGACGCGAGCCGGCCGGTCGGCGCGTCCCGGCGGTGGCTGAACAACGCCGGGTCGTCGACCGTGCAGCGCGGATCGACGTCGATCGCGGTGATACCGAGGGTGCGCAGCTGCGCGGCGATCCCCGCGCGCAAGTCCAGCCCGGGCGTACCCCGGGCCGTCGTGGTCCGGCTGCCCGGGAGCGCGCGCTCGACCTCGTCGGCCATCTCGGCGGGCACCTCGTAGTTGCGCCCGCTGACCGCCGGACCCAGCAGCACCGAGATGTCCTCGGCCCGCGCGCCGGCGTCGACCATGACCTGCACCGCGCGGGCGACGATGCCGCCCGCGGCGCCCACCCGGCCCGCATGCACGGCCGCGATGACTCCGTGGCGGGCATCGGCCATCAGCACCGGCACGCAGTCGGCCGTCACCACGGCCAGCCCGAGCGACGGCGTGGTGGTCACCACCCCGTCGGTGGCGTCGACGGTCTGACCGCCGTGGTCGACGAGTTCGACGCGGGTGCTGTGGGTCTGGTTCATCCAGACGATTCCGCCGGCGCCCAGCCCGGTGGCGGTGGTCAGACGGCGCCGGTTGGCTGCTACGGCAGCCGGGTCGTCGCCGACGTGGTCACCGAGGTTGAACGTCGCGAACGGCGGTCTGGACACCCCACCCGCCCGGGTGGTGGTCACGCGGCGCACACGGAACATCAGGTGCGACCGTACGTCGTGTCAGTGGCGCATGAAGGGCGGCACGTCGACGTCGTCATCGGAGATGCCGTCGTCACCGCCCCCGATGCGCACGGTCGCGCCGTTGGTGTGCGCGGCCGGCACGCTCGCCGGGTCGGCGGACTCGAACAGCGAGCCCACCCGGCCCGCCTTGCCCGGCGCGATCGGCTGCGCCGCAGCCGCGGCCGCGGTCTCCCCGGTGACCGGCTTGCGTCCGGGACCGGCGGCGTCGAAGCCGGCCGCGATCACGGTGACCCGGACCTCGTCGCCCAGCGAGTCGTCGATGACGGTGCCGAAGATGATGTTCGCGTCGGGATGCGCGGCGTCCTGGACCAGCGAGGCGGCCTCGTTGATCTCGAACAGACCCAGATCGCTGCCGCCGGCGACCGACAGCAGCACGCCCTGGGCGCCCTCCATCGACGCCTCCAGCAGCGGCGAGTTGATGGCGATCTCGGCGGCCTTGAGCGCGCGGCCGTCGCCGCGGGCCGAGCCGATGCCCATCAGCGCGGTGCCCGCGGAGCTCATCACGCCCTTGACGTCGGCGAAGTCGACGTTGATCAGGCCGGGGGTGGTGATCAGGTCGGTGATGCCCTGCACACCGTTGAGCAGCACCTCGTCGGCGCTGCGGAACGCGTCCATCAGCGATACCGCCGCGTCGCCCATCTGCAGCAGCCGGTCGTTGGGGATGACGATGAGCGTGTCGCAGCTCTCGCGCAGCGCCTGGATGCCGTTCTCGGCCTGGTTGCTGCGCCGCTTGCCCTCGAAGGAGAACGGCCGCGTCACCACGCCCACGGTCAGCGCGCCCAACTTGCGGGCGATCGAGGCGACCACCGGCGCGCCGCCGGTGCCGGTGCCGCCGCCCTCGCCCGCGGTGACGAACACCATGTCGGCGCCGCGCAGCAGCTCCTCGATGTCGTCCTTGGCGTCTTCGGCGGCCTTGCGGCCGACCTCGGGGTCCGCGCCCGCACCGAGTCCGCGTGTCGAGTCGCGCCCGACGTCCAGTTTGACGTCGGCATCGCTCATCAACAGCGCCTGTGCGTCGGTGTTGATCGCAATGAACTCGACGCCCTTGAGACCCTGCTCGATCATCCGGTTGACGGCGTTGACGCCGCCGCCGCCGATGCCGACCACCTTGATCACTGCGAGGTAGTTATGCGGGGGGGTCATCGCATCGCCCTTCCTGCCCTGAGTTGCCTGTCGTGTCACGGATAACCACTGGCCCAAACCCTCAATCTCAACTAGAGGCTTAGAGTTATGTCAAGTTGTTCCGCGCAACCAGAACGGTAGGGTGACCGCACGCCGATGCCCGGCAGGCGCGCCGAAACGACACGACAAATGTTGACCGAGTTTCCCGGGGTTCTGCAGGACCTTTTCTGCGGCGAATCGGCGCCACCGGCCACCGATGCGGCCTAGCGTCATCGGGGTCGGCACCACCTCCGGGGGAACCATGGCCAACCGTATCGTCGGCGCACTCGTCACCGCCGGATCGCTCCTGCTCGCCGCACCCGTGGCGCACGCCCAGCCCCCCACGCCCGACCCGGTGCCCAGCGACGAGGATCAGATCCGCGACGTGCTCACCCGGCAGGCCCAGGCAAGCGCCGAGCTCGACCTCGCCACGGCGGCGCAACTGTCGTGTACGCCTGCAGCGCCCGCGTGGTTGCCCACCTTCGGCACCGACATCGGCGCGACGCTGCGCAACGACGCCTCCGCGACGAACCTGGCCGATCAGATCTCCGGGCCCATCGCCGACCTGCGACAGGCGCTGGCCGGCTCGACGGTGGTGCGACTCGACGGCATCGACCACGTCGTCGTCACCGGGGACACGGCCACCGCCGACATCACCGTGACCACCGAGAGCGGGTCCAATCCGCCTCAGACCCAGATCACCCGGGCCACGCTGCGGCGCCAGGACGGACGCTGGTGCACCGCGGTCTGAGGGCTACTTGACCGTCGGCAGATCCGGACTCGACACGTCGTAGACCTTGCCGGGCTGGGTCAGCAGCGCACCGAGCTTGAGCGCCTTCTCCTCGGTGCGGTCGGTGGTGCCCCACACCACGGTGCGCCCGTCGATCAGCGTCAGCGTGATCGCGGCGACCGACGGCGCCGACACCCGGCCCACCTGACCGGCCACCTCCGGACGCAGCGACGTCATGACCTCCAGCGCGGCCTTGGTGGCCGGATCGTCCGGCCCCGGGTTCTCGGTGTCCAGATACGGGATGCCCGGCGGCGGAGGACCTGTCGCGAAATCCACACCGTCCTTGTCGAAGACGTGCACGCCGTCCGGATAGTCGCGGACCACGACGGGCACCCGTTCGACGACGGTGATCCGCAGCGTCGAGGGGTACTCGCGCTGCACCCGGGCACTGGCCACGCGCCGGATGCCGGCGACCTTCTCGGCCACCGCGTCGGTGTTGACCTGCAGCAGCGGGGTGCCCGGGGGCACCGCGGCCACCGACACCACCTCGTCCTGGGTGACTGCGCCCAGCCCCGTGACGACGATGGTGCGGGCCGACATGATCGGCGTGAAGTACAGCAGCAGCCCGATGCCGACCACCAGCACCGCGATCACCGCGGTCCACAACAGCGCCTTGAGCCCGCGGACCGCACCACGGCCCAAGGACGCGGTCTCCGGCAGCGGACGGCCGAGGGTCTTCCGCTTGGCTTCGCGGCGCGCCTCCTCGATCGCGACGGCCCGCGCCTGTGCCGCCCGGCGCTCCTCGCGTTCGCGGCGGGCGCGCCGGCGCGGGCCCTCGACGTCGGCGGCGTCCTCGGCGGCGTCCGGTGCGGGCTCGGCGTCTGCAAACCCGGTCTGCGCCGCGGCGGCGTCGTCCTCGGTGGGCGCGGCGGATTCGCCGTCGGTGGGCCCCGTCATGGCGCCTGCGCTCCCCCGGACCGCCGATCGGCGTTGCGCCGCAGCTCGGTCAGGATCTCCTTGCCCAGCAACGTCACATCACCGGCACCCATGGTCACCACCACGTCGCCCGGCCGAGCCGCGGCCGCCACGGTCTCCGCGACCGCCGAGAAATCCGGAACGTAGCTCACCGGCGCCGTCACCGCCTCGGCGATGGTGGCGCCGCTGACCCCGGCCAGCGGCTGCTCGCGCGCGGCGTACACGTCGAGCACGAAGACCTCGTCGGCGAGGCTGAGCGCCGTGCCGAACTCCGCTGCGAAAGCCTGTGTGCGCGAATACAAGTGGGGCTGGAACACGACGATCGCACGGCCGCCCGATTCCCGGGCGAGCGCCGTCACGGTGGTCAACGCCGCGGTGACCTTGGTCGGATGGTGGGCGTAGTCGTCGAAGACCCGCACCCCCGCCGCGGTGCCCACCAACTCGAACCGGCGCCGCACTCCCTCGAAGTCGGCCAGTGCGTCGAGCACGTCGTCGGGTGAGGCGCCGACCTGCATCGCCGCCAGCAGCGCGGCCAGCGCGTTGAGTGCCATGTGGCGGCCGGGCACCGCCAGCCGCATGGTGCGCGGCGAGGCCTCCCCCGCCAACTGCACCGTCGCCACGGCCGTGGTGCCCTTCTGCTGCCAGTCCAGCAGCGCGGCGGCCAGCCCGGGCTGATCCCCGCTGCCATTCCCACTGCCGTAGCGGAGCACCCGGATCCCTAGTGCCGCAGTGCGATCGGCGAACGCGGCCGCCCCCGGATCGTCGACGCACACCACGACCGACCCGCCGGGCGCCAGACGCTCCATGAAGGCGTCGAACACGGCGACGTAGGCCTGCTCGGTGCCGAAGAAGTCGAGGTGGTCGGCCTCGATGTTGGTCACGACCGCGACGTCGGGCCGGTACTGCACCAGCGATCCGTCGCTCTCGTCGGCCTCGGCGACGAAGTAGGCGCCGCTGCCGTGATGGGCGTTGGTGCCGGGCTCGCCGAGATCACCGCCGACCGCGAACGACGGATCGAAACCGCTGTGCTGCAGCGCCACGATGAGCATCGACGTCGTCGTCGTCTTCCCCGCCGTCCCGGTGACCATCAACGTGGTCTGCCCGGCCATCAGCTGGGCGAGCACGGCGGGCCGCAGGATCACCGGGATGCCGCGCCTGCGGGCCTCGACGAGTTCGGGGTTGGTCTTCGGGATCGCGGCGTGCGTGGTGACCACCGCCGTGGGGCCGCCGGGCAGGATGTCCAGCGCGGACGCGTCGTGCCCGATCCGGACCTGCGCGCCGCGGGCCTGCAACGCGAGCACCGCGCGCGACTCCTTGGCGTCCGACCCGGACACCTGGCCGCCGCGGTCGAGCAGGATGCGCGCGATGCCCGACATGCCGGCGCCGCCGATGCCCACCATGTGCACCCGCTGCAGCTCCGCGGGCAGCGTCTGCCCACTCACCGGCGGGTCCGCCCGCTGCGCGCCGCCGCCGCCACGTCGA
>NZ_JYNX01000086.1 GCF_001044255.1 Mycolicibacterium chubuense | reverse complement strand
GAGACCGCGGCGCGGGCCATCGGCGCCGGCCTGCGCCGCCTGCACGACGCGCTGCCCGTCGCGGACTGCCCGTTCGGCCCGCCGTCCTGGGTCGGCGAACGTACCCCGCCGCCGGACCGGCTCGTGGTGTGCCACGGCGACGCGTGCGCGCCGAACACGCTGATGGCCGACGACGGATCGTGCGCGGGCCACGTCGACCTCGGCGACCTGGGCGTCGCCGACCGGTGGGCCGACCTCGCGATCGCCACGATGTCGCTGGACTGGAACTTTCCGAGGGGTCGCTGGGAGACCGTGTTGCTCGACACCTACGGGGTACGTGCGGACCCGGAACGCATCGCGTTCTACCGGCGCCGGTGGAACGACGAGCCCACGCCGCCGGGCTAAGCTGACAGGCGAGCAAGCAGCCAGTAGAGGGGTATTCGTGCAGGTCACCAGTGTCGGGCACGCCGGCTTCCGCATCGACACCGCCGCCGGGAGCATCCTGTGCGACCCGTGGGTCAACCCGGCCTACTTCGCGTCGTGGTTCCCGTTCCCCGACAACAGCGGTCTGGACTGGACGGCGCTCGGCGACGTCGACTACCTGTACGTCTCGCACCTGCACAAGGACCACTTCGACCCGGCGAACCTGCGCGCCCACGTCAACAAGGACGCCGTGGTGCTGCTGCCCGACTTCCCGGTGCCCGACCTGCGCCGCGAACTGGAGAAGCTGGGCTTCCACCGCTTCTTTGAGACCACCGATTCGGTCAAGCACCGCGTCAGCGGGCCCAAGGGCGATCTCGACGTGATGATCATCGCGCTGCGGGCGCCCGCCGACGGCCCCATCGGCGACTCGGGCCTGGTGGTCGACGACGGTGAGACCGTCGCCTTCAACATGAACGACGCACGGCCGGTCGACCTCGATGTGCTCGCCGCCGACTTCGGGCAGATCGACGTGCACATGCTGCAGTACTCCGGCGCGATCTGGTACCCGATGGTCTACGACATGCCCGCCCGCGCCAAGGAGGCCTTCGGCGTCCAGAAGCGGCAGCGCCAGATGGACCGGTGCCGGCAGTACATCGCACAGGTCGGCGCCACCTGGGTGATCCCGTCGGCGGGGCCGCCCTGCTTCCTGGACCCGGAGCTGCGCGACCTCAACGACGACCACGGCGACCCGGCGAACATCTTCCCCGACCAGGCGGTGTTCCTGGACCAGATGGCCGCCCACGGTCACGACGGCGGCCTGCTGATGATCCCCGGCTCGACCGCCGATTTCACCGGCGCGCAACTGGATTCGCTGACCCATCCGGTACCCGACGACGAGGTGCGGGCGATCTTCACCACCGGCAAGGCCGACTACATCGCCGCCTACGCCGAACGGATGGCGCCCGTGCTGGCCGCCGAGAAGGCCTCGTGGGCGCCGGCGAGCGGGGAACCGCTGCTCGAGCCGCTGCGCGAGTTGTTCGAGCCGGTGATGCTGGCCTCCGACCAGATCTGCGACGGCATCGGATATCCGGTGGAGTTGCGCCTCGGTCCCGAAACGGTGGTGCTGGACTTCCCGAAACGCGCTGTGCGCGAGCCGATCTCGGAGGAGAAGTTCCGGTACGGCTTCGCGATCGCGCCGGAGCTGGTCCGCACGGTGGTCCGCGACCGCGAACCCGACTGGGTCAACACGATCTTCCTGTCCACCCGGTTCCGGGCGTGGCGGGTGGGCGGCTACAACGAGTACCTCTACACCTTCTTCAAGTGCCTGACCGACGAGCGCATCGCCTACGCGGACGGCTGGTTCGCCGAGGCCCACGACGACAGTGCCTCGATCACGCTGGACGGCTGGGAGATTCAGCGCCGCTGCCCGCACCTGAAGGCCGACCTGTCGAAGTTCGGGGTGATCGAGGGCTCCACGCTGACCTGCAACCTGCACGGCTGGCAGTGGAATCTGACGAACGGCCGATGCCTGACCACCCGGGGCCACGAGTTGCGGTCGGCGAAGCTGTGATGGCAGAACCGGAACCGACCGTGGGCATCTCGAACCTGTACTACGACGACGGGCTGATCCAGCTCGACCGGGAAGCGCTGACGTTGCGCCGCTACCACTTCCCGTCGGGCACGTCGAAGATCATCCCGCTGCGGGACATCCGTGGCTACCAGGTCGCCCCGCTGGGCCTGTTACTGTCGCGATTCCGGTTGTGGGGCACCGACTTCCGGCGCTGGCTGCCGCTGGACGTGAACCGGCCGCTGAAGTCCACCCTGGTCACCCTCGACGTCCGCGGCGCCTTCCCCGACCCGGCCTGCACCCCGGTGCATCCCCGCGAGTTCGTCGACGTCCTCGAACAGCTGCTGGACCGCCGCTAGCTCGGCGTCAGCACCTCGACCCCGACGTAGGGCACCAGCGCCTGCGGCACCCGCACGCTGCCGTCGGGCTGCTGATGGTTCTCCAGGATCGCGACCAACCAGCGCGTGGTGGCCAGCGTCCCGTTCAGCGTCGCGGCCGTCTGCGGCTTGCCGTTGTCGTCGCGGTAGCGGACCGCCAGCCGGCGGGCCTGGAACGTCGTGCAGTTCGACGTCGAGGTCAGCTCGCGGTAGGTCTGCTGGGTCGGCACCCAGGCCTCGCAGTCGAATTTGCGCGCCGCCGAGGAACCCAGGTCGCCGGCGGCGATGTCGATCACCCGGTAGGGCACCTCGATGTGGGCGAGCATCTGGCGCTGCCACCCGAGCAGCCGCTCGTGCTCGGCCTCGGCCTCGTCGGGCCTGCAGTAGACGAAGCCTTCGACCTTGTCGAACTGGTGCACCCGGATGATGCCGCGGGTGTCCTTGCCGTAGCTGCCTGCTTCGCGCCGGAAGCACGACGACCAGCCGGCATAGCGGCGCGGGCCGCCGGACAGGTCGAGGATCTCGTCGGAATGGAACCCGGCCAGCGGCACCTCCGACGTGCCGACGAGGTACAGGTCGTCCTCGGCGAGGTGATAGACCTCGTCGGCGTGGGCGCCGAGGAACCCGGTGCCCGCCATGATCTCGGGGCGCACCAGCACCGGCGGGACCACCAGCGTGAAGCCGTTCTCGGTGGCGGTGCGCACGGCGAGCTGGAACAGCGCGAGCTGCAGCAGCGCGCCATAGCCGGTGAGGAAATAGAAGCGCGACCCCGAGACCTTGGCGCCGCGGTCCATGTCGATCAGCCCGAGGGACTCGCCGAGCTCGAGGTGATCCTTCGGGTTCTCGATCAGGGGCGGTTCACCGACGGTGTCGAGCACGACGAACGCGTCCTCGCCGCCGGCGGGCACGCCGTCGATGATGACGTTCGAGATCGCCATGTGCGCCGCTGTGAAGGCGCGCTCGGCGTCGGCCTGGGCGACCTCGGCGGCCCGGACCCGTTCGGAGAGTTCCTTGGCCGCGGCCAGCAGCGCGGGGCGTTCCTCGGGCGAGGCCTTGCCGACGGCCTTGCTGGCCGTCTTCTGCTCCGCCCGCAGGGTGTCGCCCTCGGAGATCGCGGCCCGACGCGCCGCGTCGGCCTGCAGCAGGGAGTCGACGAGCGCGGGATCCTCGCCGCGGGCTCGCTGCGACGCGCGCACCGCGTCGGGGTCCTCTCGAAGCACCTTCAGGTCGATCACATCGGGCAACCCTACGGGCCGCGGCGTCAGCCGCATAACGTTACAGCTGCATCACTTGTCACAGGGCCTGACACGCCTGTCACAATGGATCGCGATGTCCGCGACACCCCGACCGGGACCCGAGAACCCCCCCGCCCGCCCGACGCGATGGTGGCACAGCCTCCAGGCTGAGTCGACCCGCCGGGCGCTGCTGCTGACGGCACTCGGCGGGCTGTTGATCGCCGGCATCATCACCGCGCTGCCGCAGGCCGATCCGGCCGGGGGGCTGACGGCGAACTCGATCTCGCTGGGCCCGCGCGGCAACGACACGTTCGACCACGCCAAGAGCGGGGACTGCCTGAACTGGCCGGAGCGCACCCCCGACGCCGCCCAGATCGTCGACTGCACCACCGAGCACCGCTTCGAGGTCGCCGAGTCGGTGGACATGCGCACGTTCCCGGGCAGCGAGTACGGCCCCGACGCCGCCCCGCCGTCGGCGGCGCGCATCCAGCAGATCAGCCAGGAGCAGTGCTCCGCGGCGGTCCGGCGCTACCTGGGCGCGAAGTTCGATCCGAACAGCCGGTTCACGATCAGCATGCTGTGGTCGGGCGACAAGGCCTGGAAGCAGTCGGGTGAGCGCCGCATGCTGTGCGGGCTGCAGCTGCCAGGCCCGAACAACCAGCAGCTGGCCTTCACCGGCAAGGTCGCCGACATCGACCAGTCGAAGGTGTGGACGGCGGGCACCTGCCTGGGCATCGACCCCTCGACCAACCAGCCGACCGACATCCCCGTCGACTGCGCGGCGCCGCACGCGATGGAGGTCACCGGCGCGGTGAACCTCGCCGAGAAGTTCCCCGGCGGGCTGCCGGCCGAAGCCGACCAGGACTCCTTCATCAAGGACGCCTGCACCAAGATGACCGACGCCTACCTGGCGCCGATCCAGCTGCGGAACACCACGCTGACGCTGATCTACAGCACGGTCTCGCTGCCGAGCTGGTCGGCGGGCAGCCGCCAGGTGTCCTGCAGCATCGGCGCCACACTCGGCAACGGCGGGTGGTCGACCCTGCTCAACAGCGCCAAGGGCCCGCTGATGATCAACGGTCAGCCCCCAGTGCCCCCGCCGGACATTCCGGAGGAACGCCTCAACCTGCCCCCGATCGACGTGCCGCAGGTGCCCGACTCGTCGTCGCAGTCCAGCAGCTCGAGCAGCGGTTCGTCATCGTCGTCATCGTCGTCGTCGGACCAGAGCTCCGGCAGCGGGCAGCAGACGCAGCACATGCCGCAGCTGGCGACGACGGCCGCCCCCACGCCCACCGAACAGGCCCCGGCCACCGACCAGGCGCCACCGCAGGGCAACACGTTCCTCAACGGACCGCCGCCACCCCCTCGGCCAGGGACATGGTCAGGTCCCGGACGGCGCCGGCGTCGGTGATCGCGCGGTGCCCGCCGCCGAGTTCGAGATGCGCCGCCCGGTCCTCATCCCGGCACGACGCGAAAAC
>NZ_JYNX01000085.1 GCF_001044255.1 Mycolicibacterium chubuense | reverse complement strand
CGGTGGCGCCGGTCAGGGCGACCAGCCCGACCGAGGTCGGCAGGCTCCTGCGGCGGGGGGAAGGCACGTCTCGCTCATGCATGGGGAAGAAACTACCGTGTTACAGCCGTGACGCAAGTGTGAGTAGCTGAGAATGTGCCAAATTGTGACATTGCTAGCACCGGCATAGGCGCATGTCAGAGAGTTTTGATTGATTGCTCGCATGGTGAGCGCCCCGCGCGTGGCGCGGGGTGCGGGGCCGCCGTTGTACGACGTCGACGAACGGTTGATCGCGACCCCGCCCCGTGGCGTTACCGCCGGCGGCGCGCCGGTGTCCGTCGGCTAGCTACCGTCCAGTAACATGGGCCCGACTCGCTGGGGTTCAGCGCCGAACACAACAGGAGGCCGATGATGGATGTCTTGATCACGGGATGCGACACCGACCTGGGGCGCACGATCGCCGAGAATTTCAGCCACGCCGGGCACCGGGTGATCGTCGCCGGACGTCACCGCGACGACCTCGAGGTGCTGGCCAAGGAACTCGACGCGGACGCCATCGCCGTCGACATGGCCGATCCTGCCGCGATCGCGGCGGCGCACGACCAGTTCCCCGCACACCTCGACACGGTGATCAACGTGCCCGCCCCCACCTGGAACGCCGGCGACCCGCGCGCCTACACAATCGTCGACCACGCCGCCGAATGGCGGGGACTGTTCGACGCCGGCCTGCTCTCCGCGGTGCTGGCCGTGCAGGTGCTCGGCGACCAGCTGCGTTCCGGTGGCTCGATCGTCACGGTCATCGGTGACGCGCTGCGGGAAGGCAGCGCCGCCGCGGCGGTCAAGGCCGCGGTCTCGGACTGGACGGCCGGACAGGCGCACTACTTCGGCATCCGCGGGATCACCGTCAACGCGGTGGCCATGGGACGCGGGGCCGAGCCCGGTTACGAAGGCCTGGGCACCACCTCCCCGTCGGTGAGCGCCGAGATCGCCCGGCTGTCGCTGTTCCTCACCACGCCCGCCGCGCGGCACATCACCGGGCAGACCCTGCACGTCAGCCACGGCGCCCTGGCCAACTTCGGCTGAGGACGACGATCAAGCGGCGAGGTACGAGCCGCGTTGCGGGGGCACCACCCGCTTGCGGGGGCGAGTCCGACGATGTCAGAGGACCGGCAACCGCGCAGGCGCACCGTTTATTCCGCGCTTCGCGCCGAGTGAAACGGCGGACGGCGGGCCCCGCCCGATGCGTAGGGTCTGACTCGTGACGATTCGACTCGGGCTTCAGATCAACAACTTCTCGTACGGAACCGGCGTCGGGGAACTGTTCCCCACCGTCGTCGCGCAGGCGAAAGAAGCCGACAGTTCCGGCTTCGACTCCGTGTTCCTGATGGACCACTTCTACCAACTGCCGGGGATCGGCAACTACGACGAGCCGATGCTGGAGGCGTACACCGCGCTGGGCGCGCTGGCCGCCGCCACCGACACCGTGCAGCTCGGCACCCTGGTCACCGGCAACACCTACCGCAACCCCACCCTGCTCGCGAAGGCGATCACCACGCTGGACGTCATCAGCGCCGGCCGCGCGATCCTGGGCATCGGCACCGGGTGGTTCGAACTCGAGCACGACCAACTCGGCTACGAGTTCGGCACGTTCACCGACCGATTCGAAAAGCTGGGCGAGGCGCTGCAGATCATCCTGCCGATGCTCGCCGGTGAGCGTCCCACCGTCACCGGCAAGCACTATCGCACGCAGGAGGCGCTGGCCAATCCCCGCTTCCGCGACCACATTCCGCTGATGATCGGCGGCAGCGGCGAGAAGAAGACCATTCCGCTGGCCGCCAAGCACTTCGACCACCTCAACGTGATCGCCGGGTTCGACGAACTCGCCCGCAAGGTGGACGTCGTCAAGCAGCGCTGCGAGGAGATCGACCGCGACCCCGCGACGCTGGAGACCAGCATGCTCATCGGCGCGGTCGTCGGCGACGGCGTCACCTCGGACATGATCCCCGAGGACTTCCGGCAGCGGATGGTCGCGGGCAGCGTCGAGCAGGTGGCCGAGCAGATCCAGACCAAGGTGCTCGACGCCGGGATCGACGGGGTCATCCTGTTCGTCCCGACCCAGACCGTCGGCTATCAGCCGGGTCAGATCACGGCCCTCGGCGAGGCGCTCAAGCCGCTGGTCACGGGGTGAGCCGGCGCGGTGGGGCATCTCACCGCGCCGCCCGGAAGTGCGGCGGCTAAGGTTCTGGTTGTTCTGAATGGGTAAAGAAGTTCCGCCAAGGACACCCGAGAGCACCGTGCACAGGAGTAGCCATGACCCATCCCGGAGCCATCGCATCCGATCGCCACAAGGTGGTCATCATCGGATCGGGATTCGGCGGGCTGACCGCGGCCAAGACCCTCAAGAGGGCTGACGTCGACATCAAAATGATCGCCCGCACCACCCATCACCTGTTCCAGCCCCTGCTGTACCAGGTGGCGACCGGAATCATCTCCGAGGGCGAGATCGCGCCGGCGACCCGGGTGATCCTGCGCAAGCAGAAGAACGCGCAGGTGCTGCTCGGCGACGTCACCGGCATCGACCTGAAGACCAACACCGTGCGCTCGGAGTTGCTGGGCCACACCTACATCACGCCGTTCGACAGCCTGATCGTCGCCGCCGGCGCCGGTCAGTCCTATTTCGGCAACGACCACTTCGCCGAGTGGGCGCCGGGGATGAAGTCGATCGACGACGCGCTCGAACTGCGCGGCCGGATCCTGGGCGCCTTCGAACAGGCCGAACGGTCCAGCGACCCGGCCCGCCGGGAGAAGCTGCTGACATTCGTGGTCGTCGGCGCCGGCCCGACCGGTGTCGAAATGGCCGGGCAGATCGCCGAATTGGCGGACCAGACGCTCAAAGGCGCCTTCCGGCACATCGATCCGACCAAGGCGCGGGTGATCCTGCTCGACGCCGCGCCGGCGGTGCTGCCGCCGATGGGCGAGAAGCTGGGCAAGAAGGCGCAGGCACGGCTGGAGAAAATGGGCGTGGAGATCCAGCTCAACGCCATGGTGACCGACGTCGACCGCAACGGCATCACGGTCAAGGACCCCGACGGCAAGATCCGCCGCATCGAGGCGGCCTGCAAGGTGTGGTCGGCCGGCGTGTCGGCCAGCCCGCTGGGCCGCGACCTCGCCGAGCAGTCCGGCGTCGAACTCGACCGCGCCGGCCGGGTCAAGGTGCTCCCCGATCTCTCGATCCCGGGTCACCCCAACGTGTTCGTCGTCGGCGACATGGCCGCGGTGGAAGGCGTGCCGGGCATGGCGCAGGGCGCCATCCAGGGCGGCAAGTACGCCGCCAAGGCGATCATCGCCGGCCTCAAGGGCGCCGACCCCGCGCAGCGCGAACCGTTCAGCTATTTCGACAAGGGCTCGATGGCGACGGTGTCGAAGTACAACGCGGTGGCCAAGGTCGGCCCGCTGGAGTTCGGCGGCTTCATCGCCTGGCTGGCGTGGCTGCTGCTGCACCTGGTGTACCTGGTCGGCTTCAAGACCAAGATCGCCACGCTGCTGTCGTGGACGGTGACGTTCCTGGGCAGCAACCGCGGTCAGCTGACCATCACCGAGCAACAGGCCTACGCGCGCACCAGGATCGAGGAACTCGAGGAGATCGCCGCGGCCGTCGAGGAGAAAGCGGCCAGCTAGAGCCGCTCCCCCTGCCAGGTGGCCAGACAGCCGCCGCCGGCCAGTGCCAGCGTGACGCCAGCGGTGTCGACGTCGGTTGCGGGATAATGCAATTCGCTGACACAGGCCCGCGGCGCGGCGATCTCGTCGTCGGCGAACGAGCCGTTGCCCAACTCGACCCGGTGGCGCAGCAGCGCGACGCCGTCCACGTCGGCGTGCAGGGATCCCGACCAGTAGCCGTCGCGCTCCCCGGTCCTGCCGATCTGCACGCGCTCGCGCAGCCGCACCGCCGCGCCGGCGCTCACCGCCAGACGCGTCGACGTCACGTGGCGCGACGGGCCCGCCACGATCGTCGGCTGCGGATCGAGATCCAGGACGCCGGCCACCTCCAGGTCCCAGCTCGCATGGGACTCGGTGGTCAGCGCCCCGGGCAGCGCCATCGTCGCCGCGGCCGTGCGCACCGCCAGCCGGGCTCCCTCCTCGACCACCACCCGCAGCCGGATCGCGTCACCGCCCAGCGGTGTCGCCGCGGCGGACACCAGATGCACCGTGTCGGGCTCGGTCCGGCGGGCGGCGATCCCGCCCGCGCACTCCAGGTGGGGTGAGCGGCCGGCCCGCGCGACGATCAGCACGTCGGAGCGCATCTACACCGCCTGCGCGACCCGCAGCTGCTCGCGCACCCACTCCAGCACCGGGCCGGCGGTGGGATCGGCGGTCAGCGAGATCAGCGCGAACGGACGGTCCCCCCGGGCGGCCGCGGCGTCGCGGCGCATGACGTCCAGATCGGCGCCGACCAGCGGCGCCAGGTCGGTCTTGTTGATCACCAGCAGATCCGAGAACGTCACGCCGGGCCCGCCCTTGCGGGGCACCTTGTCGCCGCCGGCGACGTCGATCACGAAGATCTGCACGTCGATCAGTCCGGACGAGAACGTGGCTGTGAGGTTGTCGCCACCGGACTCGACCAGGATCAGATCCAGCTCGTCGTGCGCGGCGATCAGGTCGTCGATGGCGTCGAGGTTCGCGGTGATGTCGTCGCGGATCGCAGTGTGCGGGCAGCCGCCGGTCTGCACCGCGGCGATGCGGTCGTCGGGCAGCACGGCGTTGCGGCGCAGGAAGTCCGCATCCTCGGTGACGCCGTACCAGCGCAGCGTCGCACCCGTGCGCTGCGCGAGTTCCTGCCAGGGCACCAGGTTCGCGTGATGCTCGATCTCGGTGGTGACGATGACGTCCCGGGGCCGACCGCATGGTCGAACCGCTTGTCCNCATCCTCGGTGGTGTAGATGTCGTTGGTCAGCACCGCCAGGGACAGCTCGTCGCGCAACGTGCGGCACAGCGCGGCCACCAGGGCGGTCTTGCCGGAGCCGACAGGACCGCCGACCCCGATCCGCAGCGGTTCACCCGGCCGGCGGGTGCGGCGCGGGCGGTCGGCGTGGCCGTGCGAATGGCCGACTCCGTCGATGAGATGTGGTGGCATGGCGGCTCTTTCGGATCAGGACGCGAACAACGGACGGTCACGGTCGAGGTGGCGCTGGGCCAGGACGTCGAGGAGCGGATCGGACAGGTCGGCGAGTTCCTTGACGGCTTCGGCGGCGGTCCTCTCACACAGCGGCGCCAGCGCGAACGTCAGCGCCGCGACGTCGCCGGGATCGAGGGCGAGCAGGCGCTGGCCGGCCGTCGCCGATCCGGTCATCGTCGTGTAGACCACCGACAGGGCGGTCTGCCCCGGGGCCAGTTCGCTCGCCCGGCCCACCGCACCCGCGGCGACCGCCAGATGCGGAGTGGCGCCGAGTGCGTCCCAGTCGGTGTCCGGCCACACCCGCCGGGCCAGCCGGACGAGCCCGCGGCCCTGGGCCCGCGACGCCGCTCGGGCGGCCGGAGCCGGGGTGCGCGCGTCGGTCTCGCTGTCGCCGGTACCCCCGACCGCCGCAGTCAATGTGCCCTCGTGGACGGCGGCGGCCAGCGACGCGGCGACCAGTCCGGTGGTGCGGATCCGGCGTCCGAGGTAGGCACGCAGCGTCGCGAGGTCGACGACCAGACCGCTGGTGACCGCCTCCTCGATGCCGCCCGAATGCACGTGCCCGCCGGTGGGCAGCCGCGAATCTGCCAGCACGAGCAGGGTGGCGAGGGTGTCCATCAGAACAGGAAGAACCGTTGCGCCATGGGGAGTTCCGCGGCGGGTTGCTCCTGCCACACCTCACCATCGATGCGAACGGTGAACGTGTCCGGGTCGACCTGGATGTCGGGCAGCGCGTCGTTGAGGGGCATCTGCGCCTTGCCCACCGCGCGGACGTTGCCCACCGCGACGAGCCTGCGCCGCACCGCGATCCGGTCGGCCAGACCGTCCTCGAGGGCCTGCGGGGCGACGAAGTGCACCGAGGTCGCGGCGGCCGCGGCCGGTGAGGCGCCGAACATCGGTCGCGGCAGCACCGGCTGCGGGGTGGGAATGGAGGCGTTGGCGTCGCCCATCGCCGCCCAGGCGATCATGCCGCCCTTGAGCACCGCGTGCGGACGGACCCCGAAGAAGGCCGGCTCCCACAGCACCAGGTCGGCGAGCTTGCCCACCTCGACCGAGCCGATCTCGTGGTCCATGCCGTGCGCGACCGCGGGGCAGATCGTGTACTTCGCGACATACCGTTGCGCCCTGGTGTTGTCGGCCCGGGTGTCCCCCGCCAGGAAGCCGCGTCGGCGCTTCATCACGTGCGCGGTCTGCCACGTCCTCAGCACCACCTCGCCGATGCGCCCCATGGCCTGGGCGTCACTGCCGATCATCGAGATCGCCCCGATGTCGTGCAGCAGGTCCTCGGCCGCGATCGTGGAGGGCCGGATCCGGCTCTCGGCGAACGCGAGATCCTCGGGCACGCTGGGGTTGAGGTGATGGCACACCATCAACATGTCGAGGTGCTCGTCGAGGGTGTTGACGGTGTGCGGGCGGGTCGGGTTGGTGGAACTGGGCAACACGTTGGGCTTGCCGGCGACGGTGATGATGTCCGGTGCGTGTCCCCCGCCCGCACCCTCGGTGTGATAGGCGTGGATCGACCGACCCTTGATCGCGGCGAGGGTGTCCTCGACGAAGCCCGCCTCGTTGAGGGTGTCGGTGTGGATGTTGGCCTGCACGCCGGCGGCCTCGGAGACCGTCAGGCAGGCGTCGATGGCCGCCGGGGTGGTGCCCCAGTCCTCGTGCAGCTTGAAACCCGCTGCGCCGCCGCGCAACTGCTCCCACATGGCCTCGGCGCTCACCGTGTTGCCCTTGCCGAGCAACGCGACGTTGAGCGGCCACGTGTCGAGCGCCTCGAGCATCCGCGCCAGGTGCCACGACCCCGGGGTGACCGTGGTGGCCTTGCTTCCCTCGGCGGGTCCGGTGCCGCCGGCGACGATCGTCGTGATGCCGCCGCCGAGGGCCTCCTCCATGATCTGCGGGCAGATCAGGTGCACGTGGCAGTCGATCGCCCCCGCGGTGACGATGCGGCCGTTGCCGGCGATGACCTCCGTCGACGGTCCGACCACGAGGTCGGGGTGCACCCCCGACATGATGTCCGGATTGCCCGCCTTGCCGATGGCGACGATGCGGCCGTCACGAATCCCGATGTCGGCCTTGATGATCCCCCAGTAGTCGAGGATGACCGCGCCGGTGATGACGGTGTCGGGGGCGCCGTCCGCGCGGGTGGCGCGGGACTGGCCCATCGACTCGCGCAGCACCTTGCCGCCACCGAACACCGCCTCGTCGCCGGCGAGTGTCGGTCCGCCGCTGCGGTCTTCGGTGATCTCGACGAACAGGTCGGTGTCGGCCAGCCGGATCCGGTCGCCGGTCGTCGGGCCGTACAGGGCCGCGTAGCGGGCCCGGGACAGGGAGGTCATACCGGTCCGTCCAATCTGCCGGGCGGGTCGAGGCTCAGGCCGTACACCTCGCGGGTGCCGCCCAGCGGCACGAGGCCCACGCGCTGGGTGACGCCGGGCTCGAACCGGATCGCGGTCCCCGCGGGGATGTCGAACCGGTGGCCGTGGGCGGCGGTGCGGTCGAACTGCAGGGCCGAATTCGCTTGGGGCACATGAACGTGACTGCCGACCTGCACGGGCCGGTCGCCGGTGTTGACGATGTCGAGCTCGAGCCGCTGCGCGCCGGCGTTGAGCTCGATGTCGCCGTCGCCGAAGACGATCTCTCCGGGAATCATCGCCGCCGCCTCACGAGATCGGATCGTGGACGGTGACGAGCTTGGTGCCGTCGGGGAAGGTCGCCTCGACCTGAACGTCGTGCAGCATCTCGGGGATACCGTCCATCACCTCGTCGCGGCCGAGCACGGCACGTCCGCTGACCATCAACTCGGCGACGGTCCGGCCGTCCCGGGCACCCTCGAGGATGTGGTCGGTGATCACCGCGACGGCCTCGGGATGGTTGAGTCGCAGGCCGCGGGCCTGCCGGCGGCGGGCCAGTTCGGCCGCATACGAGATCAGCAGCCGTTCCTGTTCATGCGGGGTCAGGCGCATAGTGGGCGATCCTGCCACGCCGCGCGACAGTCAGCAGCGCACGCGCGTGCGCCTACTCCTCGGGCAGGTTCTGCAGCCGGACCTGACCGCGCGCCACCAGCCGGTCGGACTCATCGGTGATGGTCACCGACCACAACTGCTGGCGGCGGCCGCGGTGGATCGGCGTGGACGCCGCGGTCACGGTGCCGGTGTTGATCGCGCGCAGGAAGTCGGTGTTGTTGTTGACGCCGACGACGTGGCCGCCCCCGTTCTGGGAGAGCCACACCTGGCCCGAGACGCTCGCCATGCTCTCGATGACCGCGCAGTAGACGCCGCCGTGCACGATTCCCCAGGGCTGCAACAACTTCTCGGTGATCTCCAGCGTGGCGTGTCCGCCGTCCGGGCTCATGTCGAGATAGGTGAGGCCGAGTTCTTTGTCGAAGCCGCCGCCGACTCCATCGGGAAGATCAGTCACGGATCGTGTCTACACGCCTGCCGTCGGGCCCCGAAAAGGGGGACGGGCCCCACGCGGGAGCGTGGGGCCCGTCCTTCGGTCGGACCGGGGGTCTCTGCAGCCCTCAGGACTCCGGCGCGGTCCGGTGGTTTCCGATGGTTTTCCGACGGTGTGGCACTGCCCATGAATATAGGCAAGGCTGCCCTAATCAAGCAAGGGCTTCCCCGCGGTGAGCCGCGCGCGACCCGCGCACGGGGGCGCCGAAGCCGACGAGCGCGTCGAGCACCGCCTGGGCGCGCCGCATGCTGACCACCTCACTGGTGCCGGCGAGCACCGGGATCCGGGTGGCCGCGCCGACGGCCGCCACCCCGACGGCATGCCACATCGCCGCGACCGGCATCGCGCCCCCGCTGACCGCAGCGAGCCGGCCGAACAGCGGTGCCAGCGCGCGGTGACTGCGGTGGGCGACCCAGGTCGTCAGCGCGGCCTCGCTGGGCAGCGCGACGATCCCGTCGTCGACGACCGCCGCCCGCCCGTCGAACACCGGATCGTCGGGCAGCGCGCGCAGCGTCGGATCGGCCACCCCGACCCAGTCGATGGCGCCCTCGGAGTCGACGTGCACCCACAGGTTCTCCGGGCCGGTGTCCCACGCGCGGCCCTCCAGGACCAGCAGCGGGATCACGCGCCCCACCACGACGTGGGCGAAGGTGGCCGCGAGCTGCTGGGTCACCGCCGCCGGGCCACCCGACTCCGCCAGGGCCGTCTCGTACATCCGGCCCAGCCGGTCGGTGGTGAGCACCTCGGCCAGCGGCCACCACCGCCGCCGGGAGAGGTCCCCCATCACCGCGACGCCGTACACCCGCGGGCACTCGCGGTAGAGCTCGCGCAACCGCCGGCTGGACTCGTGGACCGGCAGGGTGCGGCGGATCGACATGCTCGCGATCAGGGGATCGTCCACCAGGACCGTCACGACACCTCCGTTTCGAGTTAGGTTAGCCTTACTATAATCACGAATATTGAGGGGGTGATAACCGGCTGTGATCGGACTCACAACGCTCGACGGCACCACGCCCAGGCGTGCTGACGTTGGTCAACGCAACGACGTGCGTCGGCCCGTCGCCAGTTCCCAGGAACTTGATACGACACGCGGTAGTAATCCCGTAGTAGGCTCGGAACCACCGCCGGTAGGAGAGAAACGGAAGATGGCCAAGCTGACACGGCTCGGAGAGCTCGAGCGCTCGGTGATGGACCACCTGTGGTCCGCGGGCGAACCGCAAACCGTGCGGCAGGTGCACGAATCCCTGTCGGCGCACCGCGAACTCGCCTATACGACGATCATGACCGTGCTGCAGCGACTGGCCAAGAAAAACCTGGTCGTCCAGCATCGGGACGACCGCGCGCACCGCTACGCGCCCACACACGGACGCGACGAACTGGTCGCAGGCCTGATGGTCGACGCCCTCGACCAGGCCGCTGATTCGGGCAGTCGGGAAGCGGCGCTGGTGCATTTCGTCGAGCGGGTCGGCGCCGACGAGGCCGACGCGCTGCGCCGGGCGCTGGCAGAACTCGAGGACAAGCACCGCGCGCACCGACCCGGTAGCGATCACCCCACCGGCTGAGAGACACTGACAGCGTGTCCGCGCTGGCCTTCACCACCGTCGCCCTGCTTCTGTCAGGGCCGGTGCCTGCGATGCTGGCGCGCGCCACCTGGCCGCTGCGCGCCCCCCGCGCCGCGATCGTGCTCTGGCAGTCGATCGCCCTGGCCGCGGTGCTGTCCTTCTTCTCCGCGGGTATCGCGATCGCCAGTCGGCTCTTCGAGCCCGGACCGGACGGTCGGCCCACCGCGACGATCGTCACCGCGTACGACGACCTCGGGTGGGCACTGTGGACCACCTACGTCGTCGTGTTCGCACTGACCCTCGTCGTCGGGGCACGGCTGATCGGCTCGATCCTGCAGGTGGCGATCGCCACCCGCCGCCGCCGCGCCCATCACCGCATGATCGTCGACCTCGTCGGCGCCCACCCCACCCGGCCGATGGCGGCCAGCGGCCTGCGCATCCTGCACGTCGATCAACCCCTGGCGTACTGCCTGCCCGGCGTGCGCAGCCGCGTCGTGGTCAGCGAGGGTGCGCTGAACACGTTGGCGGACAACGAGATCTCGGCCATCCTGTCGCACGAGCGGGCGCACCTTCGGGCCCGGCACGACCTGGTGCTCGAGATGTTCACCGCAGTGCACGCCGCGTTCCCCCGCATCGTGCGCAGTGGGCACGCGCTCAACGCGGTGCGCCTGCTCATCGAGGCGCTGGCCGACGACGCCGCAGTCCGCCACACCGGCCCCACGCGCTGTTCTCGTCGGCGCCCAAGGCCAGCTCGACCCTGCC
>NZ_JYNX01000084.1 GCF_001044255.1 Mycolicibacterium chubuense | reverse complement strand
GGTGTGCCGCGGGGTCGCAGGGCCGCCGGTGGGTTCAGCTACGTGGTGCCCGCGGGCTGGAAGGTGGCCGACGCCGCCCAGCTCTCGTACGGTCAGGCGCTGCTCAACAAGCTGCCCCCTGCGGGATCACCGCCCGACACGCCGGCGCCGAATGACACCAGCGTGCTGCTCGGCCGGCTCGACCTGAAGTTGTTCGCCGGCGCGGAGACCGACAACACCAAGGCGGCTCAGCGCTTGGCGTCGGACATGGGTGAGTTCTTCATGCCGTTCCCCGGCACGCGGATCAACCAGCAGACCGTCCCGCTCAACGCCAACGGCATGACCGGTGTCGCGTCCTCCTACGAGGTGAAGTTCACCGACACCAACAAGCCGAACGGCCAGATCTGGGCCGGAGTGGTCGGTACGCCGACCGCCCCGGGCACCCCGCGCGGTCAGCGGGCTCCCGAGCGCTGGTTCGTCGTGTGGCTCGGCACCGCGACCAACCCGATCCCGCAGAACGAAGCGGTGACGCTGGCCAACTCGATTCGGCCCTGGACGCCGCCGCCCCCGCCGCCGCCGCCCGCACCGGGCGACCCGAACGCCGCTCCGCCGCCGGCCGATCCCAATGCGCCGCCGCCGCGGCCCGCCGTCGGTGTGCCGGTTCCGGTCGACCCCAACGCAGCCCCCGGGATGCTGCCGCCCGCCTGACCGGTGATTCGCGTGTGATCGTTTCCGATTGCATGGCCGAACCGTTACCTGCGCCCGCTATACCTGGGTGAGGGTCCGGGTGCGGCCGCTCCGGACCTGGCTGGCAACAGGCAGGAGATCCTCATGGAGATCATGGCGGCAACCGAATTCCTCGCCCGCTCGACGACCCAGACGAGCGTGGGGTGGATCGGTTACATCATCATCGGCGCGATCGCCGGCTGGATCGCCGGGAAGATCGTCAAGGGGTCCGGGTCGGGCATCTTGATGAACATCGTCATCGGCGTGATCGGCGCACTGATCGGCGGCTTCCTGCTGAGCTTCTTCCTCGACACCGCGGGGGGCGGGTGGTGGTTCACGCTGTTCACCGCGGTCCTCGGCTCGGTGATCCTGCTGTGGATCGTCGGCATGGTGCAGAAGCGCAGGGTCTAGCCGGGCCCGGCGACCACGGTCGCCGCACCAGCACCTAGAGCGCCGCCAGCGCCGCACCGAGCCGGCCGGCGAGATCGCCGCGACCGCACCGGTACAGCGGCCCGGAACCATCACCGAGAACCAGCCGCAGGCGGGCCATCCCGCGGGCGCCGACCGGCCCGGGCGTCTCCAGCCGCGTGATCAGCCGGTCGATCAGCTGCCCGGCGGCCGCGACGTTGTCGGCGTGCACCGGGACCGACGACGACCAGAGCGGGGTGTCGGCGCGTTGTCGCACCCGCCGCAGCGCCCGGGCCAGGGCTTGCCGCTCGGCGGCGGACGTCACGCGCGCGGTGTGCGCGGCCAGCGCGGATCCCGGGTCCGCAGGCACTCCGACGGCCAGCTGACGGTCGAAGGCATGGGCGCGGAGGCGGGCGGCCAGCCGGGCGGTGAGCCGCGGTCGACGCCCGCCACGGCGTCGCGGCACGCGGAGGAGAACCTCGGCGGGGATCGTGTGCTCTGGCATCGCGCTTGCTCCGACTTCGACTTCAGTGACTGTCGAAAACGCTATACCGGTCACTCGTGACCAGTCAATGGGTTTGACCGGTCATGGGTGCTAGTCTTGCGCCCATGACCGTGGGTGGCCGCGCCTGGCCCGGCGACGACGAGACCAAGCCCGCGCCGCCGCCGCTGCGGCGCATCCAGGCGCTGGTGAACACCGTCGAGCGGCCCGACGGCGCCGACCGGCTGGCCGACCCGGCCGACGCGCGTGACTGGCTGGTGGCCAACGGACTGCTGGCACCTGATGCCCGGCTCGACGCCGCCGATCTGGAGCTGGTCGTCCGGGTCCGGGAAGCGGTGCGAGCCATGCTCGTCGGCAACGGGGGCGGACCCCGCCCGACACCGGCCGACCTCGCGCCGTTGCGGCGGGTCGCCGAGGCGGCTGCCGTCCGGGCGACACTCGAGTCCGACGGGACGGTCACCCTGGACGCGCGCGGCGATGACGTGACCACCCGGCTGGCCACCCTGCTGTTGGCGATCCGCGACGCGCAGCGCGACGGCACCTGGGGGCTGCTCAAGGCCTGCGGCAACGATGAGTGCCGGTGGGCGTTCTACGACGCGTCGCGCAACCACGGCGGCATGTGGTGCGACATGGCGTCGTGCGGGAACAAACTGAAAAACCGCGAGTTCCGCGCCCGCAGACGGGCCGGCCGGACGCCTAGCTGAGGTGCCACACCAGGGCCGCGGCGAGTGCGCCGAGCCCGTTCAGTGACCAGTGCAGCGCGATCGGCGCGATCAGGCTGCCGCTGCGCCGGCGCAGCCAGGTGAACACGAATCCGGCCGCGGCCGTGGCCAGGACGGCGCCGACGACGCCGGCGACCATGCCGAACACCCCGCCGCCGAGAATCCGGGTGAAGCCGACGTTGCCGGCGGTCAGCCCGAGCGACGACGCGATGTGCCACAGCCCGAACAGCAGCGAGCCCGCCGCCGCGACACCCCGGAAGCCCCAGGCACGGTCCAGCGCGCCGTGCAGGACACCGCGGAACGCGAGTTCCTCGGGGATGACGGTCTGCAGCGGGATGATGATCATCGAGGCGACCAGCGCGCCGGACAGCGTGGCGTAGTGGTTGTTCAGAAACATCGGCCGCGTCCAGGGCAGCAGCGCCCCCACGGCGATCACGATGCCGACCAGGGCCACCGCACCCAGCGCGTAGCCGGCGCCCGAGCGCCAGTGCTCGCGGCCCAGCCCCAGCTCCGACCAGCCCAGCCCGCGGGAGCGCACGAGCGCGACCAGCATGACTGCGGCGACCGGGACGACCGCGACGTTGGCCCACGGCGTCGTGAAGTGGGCGAGCAGGTTCGTCAGCGCCAGCACGACGACGACGACCCCGACGTCGACGTAGGTGCGGAAGTGGTGCAGCGCCGCCAACTGCCCCACCAGCGGGTGGGGCTCGTCGGAAATGACGCTGACGTCAGACATAACCGCTCCAGGGTACCGAACGGACGCGGATGCCCAGGTCACCTACTCGTTGTCGCCGCCGGTGTCCGCGGCGGCGGCGCCGCTGACCCCGAACCCGGACTCCCGGGCGGCGGGCCACACCCAGTCCTTGACCTCGCCGATGTCGTCGCCGTGGGCGCGGGTGTACTCGCGGGCGGCGATGCGCTTGTCGGCCATCTGCTGGCGCAACGTCGCGCACCGCGAGCCCAGCGACGGAACCCGGTCGATGACGTCCATCACCAGGTGGTAGCGGTCGAGGTCGTTGAGCATCACCATGTCGAACGGCGTCGTCGTGGTGCCTTCCTCCTTGTAGCCGCGCACGTGCAGGTTGGCGTGACCGGTCCGCCGGTAGGTCAGCCGGTGGATCAGCCACGGGTAGCCGTGGTAGGCGAAGATGATCGGCCGGTCGGTGGTGAAGATCATGTCGAAGTCGCGGCTGGACAGCCCGTGCGGATGCTCGGTGTCGTCCTGCAACCGCATCAGATCGACGACGTTGACGAACCGCACCTTCAGGTCGGGCAGGTGCTGGCGCAGGATGTCCGCGGCCGCGAGCGCCTCCAGCGTCGGGATGTCGCCGGCGGACGCCAGCACGACGTCGGGATCGGTGCCGAGCACCTCGCTGCCGGCCCACTCCCAGATCCCGAGGCCGCGGGTGCAGTGCGCGATCGCCTGCTCCATGGTCAGGAAGTGGGGGGAGGGCTGCTTACCGGACACCACGACGTTGACGTACTGGCGTGAGCGCAGGCAGTGGTCGTAGGTGGACAGCAGCGTGTTGGCGTCCGGCGGCAGGTAGACCCGCACGACGTGGGCGCTCTTGTTGACGACGTGGTCGATGAAACCGGGATCCTGGTGGGAGAACCCGTTGTGGTCCTGGCGCCAGACGTGGCTGGACAGGAGGTAGTTCAGGCTCGCGATGGGGCGCCGCCACGGGATCGTGTCGGTGACCTTGAGCCATTTGGCGTGCTGGTTGAGCATCGAGTCGACGATGTGGATGAACGCCTCGTAGCAGTTGAACAGCCCGTGTCTACCGGTCAGCAGGTAGCCCTCGAGCCAGCCCTGGCACTGGTGCTCGGAGAGCATCTCGACCACGCGCCCGACCCGGGCCAGGTGTTCGTCGACCTCGGGGCCGACCAGGTCGGCGTTCCACTGCTTGTCGGTGGCGTCGTAAACGGCCTGCAGCCGGTTCGATGCGGTCTCGTCGGGTCCGAAGATCCGGAAGTTGTCGGGGTTGAGCCGGATCACCTCGGTGAGCCACTGCCCGAGGACCCGGGTGGCCTCGGCGACCGTCGCACCCGGCGCGGGGACGTCGACCCCGAAGGTGCGGAAATCGGGCAGGCGCAGATCCTTGAGCAGCAGGCCGCCGTTGGTGTGCGGGTTGTCGCTCATCCGGAGCGGACCCTTGGGCGCCAGCGCCGCGATGTCGTCGTGCAGCTTCCCGTCCTCGTCGAAGAGTTCGTGGGCGCGGTAGGAGGCGAGCCAGTCGCCGAGGACCGCGAGGTGCTCCCGGGTGTCGCGGGCGCTGGCCAGGGGAACCTGATGGGCGCGCCAGGATCCGGTGGTCTTCTTACCGTCGATGGTGGCCGGCCCGGTCCACCCCTTCGGGGTGCGGAACACGATCATCGGCCAGGCGGGCCGGGAGTCGTCGCCGTCCGCGGCGCGGGCCTTGATCGCGGCGATCTCGTCGAGGACGTCGTCGAGCAGGGTGGCGAACCGGCGATGCGCATCCGCGTGATCCTCGGCGGACGCATCGTCGGGCACCTCGAAGAAGTACGGCGCGTGCCCGTAGCCGACCATCAGGGCGCGCAGTTCGTCTTCGGGGATCCGGGCCAGCACGGTCGGGTTGGCGATCTTGTAGCCGTTGAGGTGCAGGATCGGCAGCACCACGCCGTCGTGGGCGGGGTTGGCGAGCTTGTTGGAGTGCCAGCTGGTGGCGAGCGGTCCGGTCTCGGCCTCGCCGTCACCGACCACCGCGGCGACCAGGAGGTCGGGGTTGTCGAACGCGGCGCCGTAGGCGTGCGACAGCACGTAGCCGAGTTCACCGCCCTCGTGGATGGAGCCCGGTGTCTCAGGGGCGACATGGGAGGGGATGCCGCCGGGGAAAGAGAACTGCCGGAACAGCCGGCGCATGCCTTCGGTGTCGGGGGTGATGTCCGGGTAGACCTCGCTGTAGGTGCCGTCGAGGTAGGCGCTGGCCACCAGACCGGGTCCGCCGTGACCCGGGCCGGTCAGGTAGATCGTCGACTGGGAGCGCTCGGCGATCACCCGGTTGAGGTGCGCGTAGAGGAAATTCAGGCCCGGCGTCGTGCCCCAGTGCCCGAGCAGCCGCGGCTTGACGTCGTCGCGCACCAGCGGGGTGCGCAGCAGCGGGTTGTCGAGCAGATAGATCTGGCCCACCGACAGGTAGTTGGCGGCCCGCCACCACCGGTCGAGCCGATCGACCATCTCGTCGCTCAGCGGCTCTCGGTCCACGGTCGTCCACGCAGCAGTCGTCATCGCCCTCATCCAACTCGGCTCCGGTACACCGTCAACCCGTACCCGATGACCGGGGCGTTAATCTTTCGCGAGCGGTCACCACAGAAGGGCGGACACCACCGATGGGCGAGGCGGGATTGCTGGCGTCCGTTCGCGTGCTCGACCTTTCCGCCGGTGACGCCGACGCCGTGGGCCGCATCCTGGCCGACCTGGGCGCCGACGTCTGCAAGATCGAGACGCCCGGCGGCAGCCCGGCCCGGCGGGCCGCGCCGACCGTCGCCGGTGCGAGTATCGGGTTCGCGCTCGACAACGCCAACAAGCGCTGCGCGCGCCTCGATCCGGCCGACGACGGGGACCGGCGCCGGCTCCTCGAGCTCGCTGCCGCCGCGGACATCCTCATCGACAGCGGAAACCCTGGTGGCACTGCGGCTTTCGGGACATCATGCGCCGAGCTGGCCGACCGACACCCGCACCTGGTGACCCTGTCGGTCACCGACTTCGGCGTGACCGGGCCCCGCGCGTCGTGGTGTGCCACCGATGCGGTCTTCTACGCGATGTCCTCCGCGCTCTCGCGCACCGGCCCGTCGACCGGAACGCCGGTCCTGCCGCCGCCGGGAGTGGCGTCGGCGACCGCGGCGGTGCAGGCGGCGTGGGCCGTGCTGATCGCCTACTTCGATCGGTTGCGCGGCGGCAGAGGGGATTTCATCGATTTCTCGCGGTTCGAGGCCGTGGTGCAGGCCCTCGACCCGCCCTACGGCTCCGAAGGGCAGGCGGCGGTCGGGCTGAAGCAGCCGGCCCAGCTGTGGCGCGGCCGCCCGCGCAACCAGCAGATCTATCCGGTCTTCGGGTGCAGTGACGGGCGCGTGCGCATCTGCCTGCTCTCACCGCGCCAGTGGCGAGGTATGCGTGCATGGCTGGGCGAACCGGAACGGTTCGCCGGCCCGGAGTTCGACACCATCGCCGCACGGTACGCCGCCTCGGCGGAGCTCAACGCGGCGATCGGGGCGTTGTTCGCGTCGCAGACGATGGACAGCCTCGTCGCGCAGGGCCAGGAGCGCGGGGTACCGATCGCAGCGGTCCGCACCCCGGGGGAGACGTTGTCCGCCGGGCACTTCCGCGACGTGGGGGCGATCGCCGAGGCTCCGCTCACGCCCCAGGCGCGCATCGCGATTCCGGTGGGGCCGTTCGTGGTCGACGGCGAGCATCACGGGTTCCGCAGTCCCGCACCGGAACCCGGATCCAGCGATACGGCGTGGCCACACTCCGCGGGACCGGTACCGGCGTCGACGCGGCGCGACGCGGTACGCCCGCTGGAGGGCTTGCGCATCCTCGATCTCGGGGTGATCGTCGCGGGCGGTGAACTGGGCCGGTTGTTCGCCGATCTGGGCGCCGAGGTCATCAAGGTCGAGAGCGCGGCATATCCCGACGGTCTGCGCCAGAACCCGCCCGGCCAGCTGATGAGCCGGTCGTGGGCGCTGACGCACCGCAACGAGTACAGTCTCGGCCTGGATCTGCGCCACCCGCGCGGCGCGGACCTGTTCGCCCGCCTGGTGGCCGACGCCGACGCCGTGTTCGCCAACTTCAAACCCGGCACGCTGGCCTCGCTCGGCTTCTCCTACGAGCGGCTGCGCGAACTGAATCCGGACATCGTGCTGGCCGAGAGCAGCGCCTACGGCGACCGCGGGCCGTGGAGCGCGCAGATGGGCTACGGCCCGCTGGTGCGGGCGTGCACCGGCATCACCCACCTGTGGACTTCGCCCGACGCCCCGCCCGACGCGTTCTTCGACGCGACGACGATCTTCCCCGACCACGTGGTGGGCAGGCTGACCGCGATCGCCGCCCTGGCCGCGCTGATCCGCCGCGACCGTCGGGGCTGCGGCGCCCACGTGCACATCTCCCAGGCCGAGGCCGCGATCAATCAGCTCGCCGACCGCTACGTCGTCGAATCCACCCGCGCCGCAGGGCTTCCCGTCGTCGACGACGACACCGTGCACGCGGTGTGCCCGTGCGCCGGTGACGACGAATGGTGCGTGGTCTCGGTGCGCGGACCCGCCGACCGCGACGCCCTCGCCGCGATCGTGGGTGCGACCGATCTGCCCGCCGACCGGGCCGCACTGATCGCCGCCATCGGGGAGTGGACGGCCGCCCGCGACAAGGACGAGGTCGCCGATCTGCTGCAGCGCCGGGGCGTACCGGCCGCGCCGATGCAACGCGCCGTCGACGTGCCGGCCGACCCGCAGGTGGTCTTCCGGGAACTCTTCACCGAGATGGTGCATCCCATGCTGCACACACCGATTCCGACGGAGACCGCACCGGCCCGGTACCGCCGGATCGCGCGGGCGCCACTGCGCCCGGCACCGATGGCCGGCGAGCACACCCGCGACCTGTGCAGACGGGTGCTCGGCCTCGATGACGACCGCATCGACGAACTGATCGCCGACGGCGCGCTGTTCGCCTACGACACCCCTCAGGAAGGTTGACCATCCATGCCCCTCGATCCCCGCACACCGGTTCTCGTCGGCTACGGCCAGGTCAACCAGCACACCGAGAATCCCGAGGTGGAACCCGTCGACCTGATGGTCGCCGCCGCGCGCGAGGCCGCCGATCCGCGGGTGCTCGAAGCGGTTGACGCGGTGCGGGTGGTCAACCTGCTGTCGTGGCGCTACCGCGATCCGGGTCTGCTTCTGGCGCAACGTCTGCGCGCCGACAAGGCGGTGACCCGCTACACCGGGATCGGCGGCAACGTCCCGCAGACGTTGGTGAACCAGGCATGCCTGGACATTCAGCAGGGTAGGGCGGACGTCGTCCTGATCGCCGGCGCGGAGACGTGGCGCACGAAAACGAAGATGCGCGCGGCAGGGACGAAAGCGCACTGGACGAAGCAGGACGAGTCCGTACCGTTGGCGCCCGGCTCCGACGAGACCATGCCGATGGCAGGCCCCGGCGATCTGAAGATCCACCTGGACCGGCCGGCCTACGTGTACCCGATGTTCGAACAGGCGGTGCGCATCGCCGTCGGGGAGAGCAGCCAGGTTCACCGGCAGCGCATCGGCGAACTGTGGGCGCAGTTCTCGCAGGTGGCCGCGGGCAACCCTCATGCGTGGAACCGGGAGACCTACAGCGCCGAGCAGATCTATCAGCCGTCGGCCGACAACCGGATGATCAGCTGGCCGTACACGAAACTGATGAACTCCAACAACATGGTGGATCAGGGCGCGGTGTTGATCCTGGCTTCCGCCGAGAAGGCCACCTATCTCCAGATCCCCACGGAGCGTTGGGTTTTCCCGTACGCCGGCACGGACGCCCACGACACCTACGCGATCGGCGAGCGGGCCGAGTTCCACACCTCGCCGGCCATCAGGATCGCCGGGAACCGCGCCCTCGAGTTGGCCGGCACCGGCGTCGACGACCTCGATCTGATCGACGTCTACTCCTGCTTCCCGTCGGCCGTGCAGGTCGCCGCGCGTGAGCTCGGTCTGCCGCTCGGTGACCCGGCGCGGCCGCTGACGGTCACAGGCGGGCTCACCTTCGCCGGCGGACCCTGGAACAACTACGTCACCCACTCGATAGCGACGATGGCCGAGCAGCTCGCTGCGCGGCCCGGTACCCGCGGCCTGATCACCGCCAACGGCGGCTACCTGACCAAGCACAGCATGGGCGTCTACGGGACCGAGCCGCCGCAGCACGAATTCCGTTGGGAGGACGTGCAGGACGCCGTCGATCGGGAGCCGACGCGGACCGAGCTGGTGGACTGGAGCGGCGTGGGCACGGTCGAATCGTGGACGACGCCGGTCAGTCGCGACGGCGAACCCGAGAAGGCGTTCCTCGCGGTGCGCACACCCGACGATGCGCGGGTGCTGGCGGTGATCACCGGCGCCGATGCGGCCGAGACCACGATCGCCGACGACATCGCCGGCGCGCCGGTGCGGGTGCACGCCGACGGGACCGCGACGCTGGAATAGCCCGGCGATGATCAGTGGTGGCGTCGATCTCGATTGTTATCGTCATCGACGTGGCCGGGTCACCGCCCATCGACCTCGAGCAGAGCGGCGGGCAACTCATCGCGACGTGCACGGGCGTGGGCGTCTGCGGTCACGCGCTCACCTTCGGCAACCAGTACGTCGTTCTGAGCCAGGACACCGGCAAGCGCCAGATCAGAGTGCGAGGTGACCACGGCAAGAAGCGATGGTTTCCGACCTCCTGGTTCGACTTGAGCGGTCGCCCCGTCGTGAAGCTGGTGTCCCTACGCATCGATGATCCTCTCGGCGACCCTCTGCTGAGCGTCGACGTGGTGCTGGAGTTCTCCGACGGCCAACGACGGTGGTGCACATTTGCGACCCCGGAGATCCTGTCGGGGGGCAGCGGTCACGCCGAGTGTCCCGATGGGCGTCTGCTGATGTACGACGCACCGCACATGATCATCGTCAGCGCCATCACCCGCGACACGATCGACACCTCGATCGCGTACATCGAGAGCCAAGGCGGCTGCTGGAGTGTTCGATGCGTTGTGGAGACGAGGAGTGATTACAGCAGCCCGAGCGCGGCGACCGCGTCCCGTTCGGCTCGCAGCTCGGCGACCGACGCGTCGATCCTGGCCCGGGAGAACGGGTTGATGTCCAGGCCCTCGACGATCTCCCAGCGCCCGCCGACCGAGCGGCACGGGAACGAGCACACCAACCCCTCGTCGACGCCGTAGACGCCGGGCGACGGCAGCGCCACCGACGTCCAGTTCCCGTCGGGGGTGCCGTGGATCCAGTCGTCGACGTGATCGATCGCGCCGTTGGCCGCCGATGCCGCCGAGCTGGCGCCGCGGGCCTCGATGATCGCGGTGCCGCGCCGCGCCACGGTCGGGATGAATTCGTCGGCGAGCCAACGGGTGTCGGCGGCGTAGTCGGCGCCCGCACGGCCCCCGACGATCGAGTGGAAGATGTCGGGGTACTGGGTGGGCGAGTGGTTGCCCCAGATCGTCATCTTGCTGATCTCGGTGACGGGCACCGAGGCATGCCGGGCCATCGCCGCCACCGCCCGGTTGTGGTCGAGCCGGGTCAGCGCGGTGAACCGGTCGGCCGGAATGTCGGGGGCGTGTGCGGCGGTGACGAGCGCGTTGGTGTTGGCGGGGTTGCCGACGACGAGCACACGGACGTCCGGGCCGGCCCCCGCGTTCAGCGCCCGGCCCGCGGTCGCGAAGATCGCCGCGTTGGCCCCCAGCAGGTCGGCCCGCTCCATACCCTTGGTGCGCGGTCTGGCGCCGATCAACAGCGCGACATCGACCCCGTCGAACGCGCGGATCGGGTCGTCGAAGATCTCGGTGCCCGCCAGCAGCGGGAAGGCGCCGTCGTCGAGTTCCATCACCACGCCCTCGGCGGCGCGGACCGCATCGGGCAGTTCGAGCAGCCGCAGCGCCACCGGGGTGTCGTGGCCGAGCATCGCGCCCGCGGCGATGCGGAACAGCGCCGCGTAGCCGATCTGGCCGGCGGCGCCGGTGACGGTGACGGTGACCGGGGTGTGGGCAGGGGTCATGGGCACGAGCCTAGGGAGCGTCGGCCGGCACGTCGGTGTAGGCCGTCGTCCAGCCGTCGGCGGAGAACGTGAAGCCCTTGCCGGAAAGCTCCGACAGACACGAGATGCCGGTCGCTTCCTGGACGTTGCAGCGGAACCCGGCGGCGGCGAGGATCCGGTTGAACGGCAGCTCCGGCGGGTCGGTGACCGAATACGCCGGCAGCGCGGCGAACTGCGGGTCGCCGCTGCGGCCGACCAGGATCGCGGTGGGCGTGGCGGTCTCGCCGTCCGGTCCGGGCACCTCCTCGGGCGCGTCGGTGATGCCGAGCGCGGAGGCGGAGCCGCCGGCCTTGCCGCAGCTTGCCTGGGTGCGCGGGACGATCACGCACTGCCAGCGGCCGCTGGGCGTGGTGAAGGCGTAGCCGGTCGCGCCGTCGACCGGGGTCGCGTACGCGAAGGCGTTGGCCAGATGCGCGTTGCTGGGCCGGGTCGTCGAGGTCTGAGCCGCCGCCGGTGCAGGGGCTTGGCTGGTCGGCTCCTCGGTGTTGATCACGGTCGGTCCGGTACACGCGGCGCTGAACAGCACCAGCACCGGCAGGCAGGCACGGATCGCAGAAGGCACCGGGCTATTGCATCACTGCAGGATTTTCTCGCGCACGTCGCGGTCGAGGGACGCCCGCACCAGCGCCGCCGCCAACGGCGCGCAGTCGGTGCCGGCGAGTCGCCCGAGTTCGTCAGGGTCTCCCGGCAGCCCGAGGTCCTCGGCGGCGGCGAGCGCACGGGAGTCGAAGTGGGGTCGCACCCACGTCCAGACGTCCTGCACCTCCCGCAGGAAGATGTCGGCGCCGGTGTCCCCGATTCCGGTGAACTCCTCGAGCAGGCGTTTCGCCGTCGCGGGTTCGTGCTCGGCGCGGGCGGCCAGGCCACGCAGGTCGCCTCGGTACTCGTCGCGGACCGCGGTGGCGATGTCGACGAGCCGGGTGGCCGAACTCTCGTCGTAGCGGGCGTAGCCGGCCCGTCCGAACGCGTCGATCATCGTCTGCCGCTTGGCGTCGAGCACCGCGTCGGGAGTGCGCAGCTTCTCGCCGAAGATCTCCTGTGCCGCGCGCACCGCGATGTTCGCGTCGATGGGCTTGCTGGCGAGCATGCACAGCACCAGCAGCTCGAACAGCGGCATCGGTGTGTCGGCGAGCCGGATCCCGGCCTGTTCGGCGTAGGTCGTGCCGGCCTCGTCGAGCAGGCGCCGCACGACGTCGTTTCTGCTCATCGACGGGGGCTACCCGCTTCCCGCGCCGAGAATCGCTACTTGGGCGGCAACGTCTTGGCCTGCTCCACCCCACGGCGCACCCAGGTCTGCAACTGGCGGGTACTCGCGACGCCGTCGGCCGACACCCTCAGCCAGCCCCGGGTCTGGCGGCCGGACATGATCATCGGCTCGACGTGGTCGAGACCGAGCAGCTGCTCAGTGTCCTCGGGCGGCACCCGCACCATCAGGCCGCCGCGACCGCTGACGCACACCGACATGTTGCCGCCGATCAGGAACGCGAGCCCACCGAACATCGGCTTCTCGTCGACGCCGCGCTCGGCCGCGATCAGTTCCCGGACCCGGTCGGCGAGGTCGGTGTCGTAGGCCATGCGGTGATTCTGCGTCACACGCCGGCCGGCGACCATCCCAACGCCGGCCCGAGCTTCTCGGCGAGGTCGGTGATGATCTGGGCATAGTCCTCGTCGCCGAAGGTGAACGGCAGCGCGAACGCGACCTCGTCGGCGCGCCGGAAGCCGGCGTGGTCGAAGAGCTGGTCGGCCAGTTCGTCGGAGCAGCCGACGTAGTCGGGGGAGAACAGCATGCCGCGCGCACCCTGCGGGGTCGTGGTCCGCTCGAAGCGGCTCGCGGCGTAGTCGCGGTAGCGGCGGACCTGGTCGTCGGTGGCCGAGTCCGTCGGGATGACGACGAGGCCCTGCGACACCCGCGCTCTCGCCGGCGCGGGGTGGTGGGCCCGGAAGGCGTCGATGTGCTCGGCCTGGATGGTGGCGAAGTCCCGCGATTCGGTGCCCTCGATGCTGACCACCGAGCTCGTCAGGTAGTTGATGCCCTGCTGTGCCGCCCAGATCGCGGAGTCCCGTCCGCCGCCGTACCAGACGCGGTCGGCCAGCCCGGGGGAGTGCGGCTGGACGTGGTCGGTGAACTGTTCGATGCCGACGGAGCCGGAGAAGTCGCTGACGGGTTCGCCGCGCAGATGGCTCAGCAACCGCTGCACCCGCTGCTTCGAGAAGTCCTGCAACTCATACGATTCCGGGTACAGAGCCTGCTTGTAGTGGTCGTAGAGCATGGGGGTGCCGACCGAGACGCCGGGGTTGACGCGGCCGCCGGAGAGCAGGTCGACGGTCGCGAGGTCCTCAGCGAGCCGCAGCGGGTTCTCCAGACCCAGCGGGATGACGGCTGTGCCCAGCTCGATGCGGCTGGTGCGCTGCGACGCCGCGGCCATGATCGCGACCGGGCTCGAGATGCCGGCCTGCAGGTGACGGCACCGCAGCCAGACGCTGTCGAAGCCCAGCGCCTCGGCCCGGTCGATCACCTCCAGCGTCTCCTCGAGTCCCGGGCGGGGATCGTCGGCGTCGAACCGGCCGATGGTGAGGAAGCCCAGCTTGCGCAGGGCCTGTCCGCGTTCGGGCATGGTGCCCCTCTTTCCGCCGAGCGTGCGTGTCTGTGGCCGACACACCGTGTCGAAACCGACAAACACGCACGCTCGCGAAGGGATTCCCGTCAGGCCGCGGCGGTCACCGTCTCGGCCACCGGCTCGAGGGCCAGCGCGACGATCTCCGCCACGTCGGTCATCGGCCGGACCTCCAGCGCCTCGAGCACCTCGGCCGGGACGTCGTCCAGGTCGGGCTCGTTGCGCTGTGGGATGAACACCGTCGACAGCCCGGCCCGCTGCGCGGCCAGCAGCTTCTGCTTGACCCCGCCGATCGGCAGCACCCGGCCGTTCAGCGTGACCTCGCCGGTCATGCCGACGTCGCCGCGCACCTGACGTCCGGTGGCCATCGACACCAGCGCCGTGACCATCGTGACGCCGGCCGACGGGCCGTCCTTGGGCACCGCGCCCGCGGGCACGTGCACATGGATCTGCCGGTCCAGCGCCAACGGGTCGACCCCGAGCTGTTCGGCGTGGGCCCGCACGTAGGACAGCGCGATCTGCGCCGACTCCTTCATCACGTCACCCAGCTGTCCGGTCAGCTTCAGCCCGGGCTCGCCGTCGGTCGCGCCCGCCTCGATGTAGAGCACGTCGCCGCCCAGGCCCGTGACGGCCAACCCGGTCGCGACGCCCGGCACCGCGGTGCGTTCGTCGGACTCCGGCATGAACCGCGGACGGCCCAGGTACTCCACCAGATCCGGCTCGTCGATCGTGATCGGCGACGGGTCGGCGTCCAGCTTCGTGGTCACCTTGCGCAGCGCCTTGGCCAGCAGCCGCTCGAACTGGCGCACCCCCGGTTCGCGGGTGTAGTCCGCGGCGATCTTGCGCAACGCCTCGTCGGTGACAGTCACCTCGTCGGCCGTCAGCGCCGCACGCTCGGCCTGCCGGGGCAGCAGGTAGTCCCGGGCGATCGCCACCTTGTCGTCGGCGGTGTAGCCGTCGATGGTGACCAGCTCCATGCGGTCCAGCAGCGCCGACGGGATGTTCTCGATGACGTTGGCCGTCGCCAGGAACACCACATCGGACAGGTCGAGGTCCAGATCGAGGTAGTGGTCGCGGAACGTGTGGTTCTGCGCCGGGTCGAGCACCTCGAGCAGCGCCGCCGACGGATCGCCGCGGTAGTCGGACCCCACCTTGTCGATTTCGTCCAGCAGCACAACCGGATTCATCGATCCGGCCTCACCGATGGCCCGCACGATGCGGCCGGGCAGGGCGCCCACATAGGTGCGCCGGTGCCCGCGGATCTCCGCCTCGTCGCGCACCCCGCCCAGCGCCACGCGCACGAACGTGCGGCCCAGCGCGCGGGCGACGGACTCGCCGAGTGACGTCTTGCCGACCCCGGGAGGGCCGGCCAGCACCATCACCGCACCGGAGCCGCGGCCGCCGACGACGGCCATGCCGCGCTGGGAGCGCCGGGCCCGTACGGCCAGGTACTCCACGATGCGGTCCTTGACGTCGTCGAGACCGTGGTGGTCGGCGTCAAGAATGTCTCTGGCGACCGCCAAATCCGTCGAGTCCTCGGTGGTGACGTTCCACGGCAGGTCCAGGACGGTGTCCAGCCAGGTGCGGATCCAGCCGCCCTCGGGGCTCTGCTCGCTGGAGCGCTCCAGCTTGCCGACCTCGCGCAGCGCGGCCTCGCGCACCTTCTCGGGAAGGTCGGCGGCCTCGACCCGGGACCGGTAGTCATCGGATCCGTCGGATTCGCCCTCCCCGAGTTCCTTGCGGATCGCCGCCAGCTGCTGGCGCAGCAGGAATTCCTTCTGCTGCTTGTCCATGCCGGCCCGCACGTCCTCGGCGATCTTGTCGTTGACCTCGACCTCGGCGAGATGCTCGCCGGTCCAGTCGATCAGCCACCGCAACCGCGCCGCCACATCCTCGGTCTCCAGCAGCTCACGCTTCTGGACATCGGACAGGTAGGACGCGTAGCCGGCGGTGTCGGCCAGCGCGGACGGGTCGGTGATCTTGTTGACCACGTCGACGATCTGCCACGCCTCGCGGCGCTGCAGCATCGCCAGCAGCAGCTTCTTGTATTCGGCGGCCAGCGAACGGGTCTCGTCGGTGATGGCCGGGTCGGCCACCTCGTCGACCGAGACCCACAGGGCCGCGCCGGGACCCGTGGCTCCGGTGCCGATGTGGGCACGCTTCTCGCCACGCACGACCGCGGCCGCACCACCGCCGGGCACGCGGCCGACCTGCACGATCGAGGCGAGCACGCCGTAGGTGGGGTAGCGGTCGTCCAGCCGCGGCGCGATCAGCAGCTTGCCGGACTGGCTGGCTTGAGCGGCGTCGACCGCAGCGCGGGCGGCGTCGTCGAGTTCGATCGGCACGACCATTCCGGGCAGCACGATCGGCTCGCTCACGAAAAGAACGGGCACTTGCAGAGCTTCAGGCATCGATCCTCCTGTGTTCGTTCAACCGAAAGTTGAACCTGATGCGCTCAACCCTGGGGCGGCGTGCTTTGTTCCCCGCGGCGATTCGGCCGACAGCGGAATAGCCGCCGCCGGTGCCGGGTCGTACCCACCATGAGCACAGACCCCATCACCGGCCAGGTCGTCGCGATCACCGGAGCGAGCAGCGGTATCGGCGAAGCGACGGCGCGCCTGCTGGCCGGCCGCGGCGCGCGCCTCGTCCTCGGCGCCCGCCGCGCCGACCGCCTCGACGCCCTCTCCGACGGGTTGGGCGCCGCCGACGTGGCCGCCGTCGCCACCGACGTCACCGTCGCCGCGGATCTGGTGCGGCTCGTCGACACCGCCGTCGAGCAGTTCGGCCGCCTCGACGTGCTGGTGTCCAACGCCGGGATCAGCGCGATCAGCCCACTCGCCGACGCCGACGTGCCCGGTTGGGACGCGATGATCGACGTCAACCTGCGCGGCGTGCTGCATGGCATCGCCGCCGCGATGCCGGTGTTCCGCAGGCAGGGCGGCGGCCACCTGGTGACGACGGTGTCGACGGCCGGGCTGAAGATCGTCCCGACGATGGGGGTGTACGCGGCGACGAAGAACGCCGTGCGCACGGTGATGGAGGCGCTGCGGCAGGAGTCGACGGACGGCGTGGTGCGCACGACGTCGATCTCGCCGGGGTTCGTCAACACCGAACTCGACGGGTCCGTCACCGATGACGCGCTGCGGCAGCGGATCCGTGCCGACATGGACGCGTTCGGCCTGCCGGCGGACGCGGTGGCCCGGGCGATCGCCTTCGCAATCGAGCAGCCGCACGACGTGGAGATCGGGGACCTGACCATCCGTCCCACCCGGCAGGGCTGACGCGCGGGGGAGACGGGGATCCCCCGCCGGCACCACCCCTCGGGCGATGCCCTGCGGGGTCCCGTAACGGTACAACTCCGGCATGCCCCCTTGGCGTTTACGCGATTTCCACGACGACGACCTCGACCAGGCGATCTCGGTCTGGGACCAGAGCCGCGAACCCGGCGAGGCCCCGCCCGCGTTTCCGGTGTCCGAGGTGGTGTCGGCCGCGCGGTCCGGCCAGCCCGCAGTCGTCGCGGTGGTCGGTGACCAGCTGGTCGGGATGGCGGTGGCCCACATCGCCGATGACCGGGCCTGGATCTCGATGGTGGCGCTGTCCAACCGGTGGCGCGACCGGGGCATCGGCAGCGCGCTACTGGGTGAGCTGGAGCTGCGTCTGCGCGGTCTCGGCGCCCGCCGCATCAGTGTGTTGCTGCCCGCGGACGCGACGGGCGCCACGGCGCTGCGGAACTCGGGGTACACCGAACGGGCCGATCTGCGGTACTTCGAGAAGGTCGACCACGTCGGCGCGTCGGACACCGGATTGCTGACCGCTCTCGGCGGTCAGCTCATGGGTCAGCGCCTGTGGCAGGACATGGCCGGCATGGAGACCGAGAAGCGGATGATCGAGCGGCGGATCGTCGCGCCACTGGCGCAGCCCGACCTGGCCGCACGCTACGGCGTGTCGCCGCCGAAGGCGGTCATCCTGTTCGGCCCGCCGGGCACCGGGAAGACGAGCTTCGCCAAAGCCGTTGCCGGCCGGCTGGGTTGGCCGTTCGTCGAGATCTTTCCGTCCCGGCTGGCGACGCCCGGCGTCGCGATGCCCGCTGCGCTGCGGGAGGTGTTCGCCAATCTCAACGAGCTCGACGCGGCGGTGGTGTTCATCGACGAGGTGGAGGAGATCGCCGGTTCGCGCTCGGGCATCCCGTCGGACCCCGCGCACGGGGTGACCAACGAGCTGCTCAAGTTGATCCCGACGTTCCGCCAGCACGACGAGCGACTGCTCATCTGCGCGACGAACTCGGTCAGCTCACTGGATTCGGCGTTCCTGCGGCCCGGCCGGTTCGACTACATCATCCCGGTGGGGCCGCCTGATGAGGCTGCGCGCAAGGCGATCTGGCTGCGGTACCTAAACGGCAACGCCGACAACGTCGAGGTCGACAAGCTCGTCGAGGCGTCGGACATGTTCACCCCCGCCGACATCGAGTTCGCCGCCCGCAAGGGGGCGCAGTGCGCCTTCGAGCGGGAGATCGAGTCGCGCCGCGGCGAACCCGCCTGCACCGACGACTATCTCGCGGCCATCGCCGAGACCCGCCCGACGCTGACAGAGGCGATGCTCGACGAGTTCAGCACCGACATCGAGGTCCGGACCCGGCTGTAGCGGACCGGTCAGGCCGCGGCGCCCTCCGGCCCGTTCGCGGTGGCGCACTGTCCGCAGTCCGCCGAGTCGATGTCAACGCTGCCGCAGCTGATGCAGATGAAGGGGATCACGGCTTCCTCCGGAGGTCTCGGTTCGGCGGCATCGGCGTGGTCGTCGCGCCTGTCCAGCCGCTTCGTACCCTTCCGGGGCTCCGGTCGAAACGCGCCGCAGCGCCGTGGTCACACAGTGGTCACGTTTGGGGTGGTGACACACAGCAGAGAGCCTGCCGCTCGGGGGAAACGACAGGCTCTCTGGGTGTGGGTGGGTGGCTAGGCGGAGGCCTGAGCTCCGAGCACCCGCTGGATGTCAGGCTTCATCTGCAGGAGCTGCTGTCCCCAGTAGCCCCAGCTGTGCGTGCCCTGCGCCGGGAAGTTGAAGACACCGTTGGTGCCGCCCGCCGCGATGTAGTTGTCCCGGAAGCTGATGTTGGTCCGCAAGGTGAAGCCCTCGAGGAACTGCGCCGCCATCAGGTTCTGTCCGGCCGTGCCGGAGTCGAGGTCCGACGGCGTACCGGTGCCGCAGTAGACCCAGATCCGGGTGTTGTTGGCCACCAACTGGTTGATGTTGACCATCGGATCGTTGCGCTTCCACGCCGGATCCGAGGACGGTCCCCACATGCTCTCGGCGTTGAAGCCGCCCGCATCGTTCATCGCCAGCCCGATGAGCATCGGCCACCAGCCCTCGGAGGGGTTGAGGAACCCGGAAAGCGATGCGGCGTAGATGAACTGCTGCGGATGGTAGATGGCGTAGTTCATGGACGCGCTACCCGCCATCGACAGACCGACCACCGCGTTACCGGTACGGGAGACGCCACGGTTGGCTTCCAGCCAGGCCGGCAGCTCCTGGGTCAGGAACGTCTCCCACTTGTAGGTGTAGTTCTGGCCGTTGCCCCGCGAGGGCTGATACCAGTCGCTGTAGAAGCTGGACTGACCGCCGACCGGCATGATCGTCGACAGGCCCGACTGGTAGTACCACTCGAACGCCGGGGTGTTGATGTCCCAGCCGTTGTAATCGTCCTGCGCGCGCAGACCGTCGAGCAGGTAGACCGCGTGCGGACCGCCACCCTGGAACTGAATCCGGATGTTGCGGTTCATCGCTGCGGAGAACACGTCCAGGTACTCGACCGGCAGACCCGGCCGGGAGAACGCATTGGCAGTCGCCGATCCCCCGACGAAGCCGATCAGCCCGGGCAGCGCGGTGACTGCCAGGGCGACAGCCGCCATCCGGCGCACCCACCGACCTCGAAACTTCTCTTTCCACTTCATAACGGCAACCAACCCACCTTTCTGTTCAAGTCCCACATGTAGCGCAAACGTGCCGTCGTGTGCAGTCGTCATGGAACACGCTTTGATTGCCCGATCGGCTGCCCGACACAGCGATTCGCGGTCGCGGTTGGCTAACGATTACGACTCGGCGCAGTGATCAACGCTCCCGCCTGCCACACTCGGTTCCGAGATGAGCACCTCCGACGACGATCCGTTCGACCTCCAGCGCTTCGTCGACGCCCAGTCCGGCGTCTATCCGACGGCGCTGGCCGAACTGCGTGCCGGGGCCAAACGCAGCCATTGGATCTGGTTCGTGTTCCCGCAGCTGCGCGGGCTCGGCCACAGCGCGACGGCGCAGCGCTTCGGCCTCGGCTCACTGGCCGAGGCGCAGGCCTACCTGGCGCATCCGGTGCTGGGGCCGCGGCTGCAGGAGTGCGCCCGCCTGCTGGCCGCCCACCGGGGCGGCACGGCCCGGCAGATCCTGGGCTACCCCGACGACCTGAAGGTGCGCTCGTCGATGACGCTGTTCGCCCGGGCCGGTGATGACCCGGTCTTCACCGAGGTGCTCGACGCGTTCTACGACGGGGAACCGGACGACGCGACGCTGCGGCTGCTGGGCTGAGTCAGCTCGGCGCTCAGTCTGGACTCAGCTCGGGGCTATCACGAGCCAGCCGTGCGGCGGCACCGTGGTCTCGACGATCCGCTCGGCCGGGGGCGCGCCGGAACCGGCCACCACGTCACCGGATTCGAATCCGAACTCGGTCAGCGCCACGGACAGGGGTTCGTCGCCGACGTTGAGGGCGACGACGAGCGTGTCGCCGGCGTCCGAGTCGCCGCGCGAGGCGTACACGTACCCCTCGTTGGTCACCTGCAGCGGCGCGGTCCGGGCGGTATGCAGCCAGGGGTGGCGGCGACGAAGCCCGATCAGGTGCTGGTGGGCACGGAACACCTGCTGACCGTGCTCACCGACTCCCTCATGGGGAGAACCGAATTCGGGCCGCACCGCGTCGTCACCGCCGAACCGCTCCTCCTTGATTCCGCGGTAGGCCACTTCGTCGCCGGCGTAGATGCTTGGGGTTCCGCCCGTGGTCAGCAGCACCACCAGCGCGTGCTCCACGTGGGCGGGATTGTCCAGCTTGCTCGCGATCCGGGTCACGTCGTGATTGCCGATGAACGTCAGCGGCACGAACACGTCGAGAAACTCGTTGTGCCGCTTGAGCGCCCAGTCGAGCTCGTGCAGGTTCGCGTCGTTGAGGCTGCTCCAGATCGCTTTCCACAACTCGTACTGGGTGACCGAGTCGAAGCCGGAATCGCGGACCCGCGCCGAGTAGTCGCCGTGGATCACCTCGCCGACGAACCACGCCTGCGGATGCCGTTCCCGCACCCGGGGGAGCACCTGGGCCCAGAACCGGTCGGGCACCGCGTAGGCGGCGTCCAATCGCCACCCGTCGGCGCCGCGGTCTAGCCAGTGGCACATCACGTCGACGACGTAGTCGACCACCTCGCTCGCGCGGTGGTTCAGCGCGATCAGGCCGCCGTGGCCCTCGAAGGTCGCGAAGTCGTCGCCGCGCACCCGGAACCAGGACCGGTCGCCGCCGGCGAGCGCGTCGCGGTAGCGCGGGAAGTCGGTGCCCACGTGGTTGAACACGCCGTCGAGCAGGATCCGCAGTCCGCGCCCGTGGGCTTCGGCGACGAGATGGTCGAAGTCGCCGTCGTCACCGAGCCGGCCGTCGATGCGGTAGTGGTCGGTGGTGTCGTAGCCGTGGGTCTGGGACGCGAACACCGGCCCCAGGGCCAGGCCCGAGGCCCCGAGTTCCAGCGCGTAGTCCAGCCAGTCGACCAGGCGTCGCAGGCGGTGCTCCTCGGGCCCGGGCGCGGGATCGGCCGGATGGGCGCCCACGAATCCCAGGGGATACACCTGCCACCACAGGGCGTGCTCGACCCAGTCCGGCTCACTCATGGTCGAAACGCCCTCTCGTACAACGCTTTCATGGTCTCAGTCAGTTCGGGCGCCGGCCCGTCGACGGGCACACCGGGCGCGACCGTGGTGATCGGCAGCGCGGCCACCGGCGATGGGGACGCGCCCCACTCACGCCGCCACTGGGTCAGCTGGGCCGACGAGGCCGCGTAGACGATGCGGCCCAGACCCACCCAGGCGTGCGCCGCCGCGCACATCGGGCAGTGCTCGCCGGAGGTGTAGACGGTGGACGCGGCGCGCTGCTGCGGGCTCAGGTTCTCGACGGCCCACAGCGCGATCGCCAGCTCGGGATGACGGGTGGCGTCACCGCCGGCGACGTGGTTGTGATCCTCGAAGCGCACCACGCCGTCGGGGTCCACGAGCAGCGATCCGAACGGCTCGTCGCCGGCCTCGACCGCCTGGGCGGCCAACGCCGCGCAGCGTCGCAGGTACTCGACGTCGGCGGCACGGACAGACACAGCGGCAGTCTACGCACCGAGCCGGCACGCACAGGACGCGCGGACCGGCACGTCGGCGCGCGCGGCAGCCAGCGCCAGCTGCCTGCCGATGATCTCGGCCTCGGCGGTGCGGCCCAGCCGCGTCAGGCACTCGTGGTAGCCGTGCAGGCTCCACACGTTGCCCGGATGCTGGCACGAGCGCGCCAGCGTCGGGTCCAGCCCGAGGTCGGCGGCGTAGACCTGTGCCGCCTCCTCGACCCGGCCCTGCTCGAGCAGCAGCGCACCGTAGGCGTGCCGGGTGGGCTGCATCCAGCCCCACGGCTCGTCGTAGGGCAACCCGTCGTCCAGCGCGATCGCGCGCCGCAAGTGCGCGAAAGCCTCCTCGAATTCGCCTGCCCGGTAGGCGATCTCACCATCGAGCATGGCTTCGGCGACGGCGAGGATGTCGCGGCTGGTGTTGTTGAACAGATAGCGGCTCTGCGGGATCCGCGCGTAGGCCTGCGCGAAGGCCTCCCGCTCGGCGCGCGCTTCGGCGAGGCGGCCGGTGGCGGCGTAGGCGACACCGCGGCCGTAGTGGATGGTCGTGGCGGTGGTGCAGTAGAGCGCGGGATCGTCGGGCAGCGCGGTCGCGATCAGATCGTCCCAGCGGCCGAACCGCACCAGCACATGGGTGCGCAGCGGCACGAACGCCTCCAGCCAGTCGGCCATCGGCGGGGACGAGATGGCCAGCAGGTCGGGAGTCAGTTGCTCGGCGAGTTGGTCGGCGGCGCGCAGCGCGGTCGCCGAATTGCCCTCGAACATCGCCGAGTACACCACGAAGTGCAGGTTGTGCGCGCGGTAGAGCGAGTAGAAGTTCAGCGGTCCGGACCGCTCGACGAAACGCCGATCCACCTGTACGGCAGCCACATTCGCGACGATCGAATCGTGGTAGTTGCCGCACAGCACGTCGATGTGGCTGGGCATGTGCTGCAGATGGCCGGCGTCGGGGACCAGCCCGCGCAACAGGTCGGCGGCAGGCAGCGCCACCTCCGGCGTGGTCGACATCTCCATGCTGTGCAGATACAGGTGCAGGATGCCGGGGTGGGCGCGGCCGGCCGGCGTGGCCAGTGCGCCGTCGAGGATCGCCGTGGCCTCGAGCACCCGCGACCCGGGTGCCGGTTCACCGGTGCGGCTGTCCCAGAGCGCCCATGCGGTGATGTTGACCAGCGCGTCGGCGGTCAGGGCCGCGACGTCGACGTCGTCGGGATGGGCGCGTGCCAGTGCGGTCATCGCGTCGGCGTAGGCGGTGTGGCCGGCCTGCAGCGCGTGGGTGTCCTCGGGATCGTCGGTGGGGAAGCGCGCGGTCAGCGCCTCGATGAGTCCGCGTTCGACCGCCGACGCGCGCCCGCGGGCTGCCAGCGCGAGCTCGCTGCGCGCGCGGGCCACCGACGCCGCCAGGTCGACGGGATCGAAGGCTTCCCACGCCTTGTTGTAGTTCGGGCCGATGGCGTAGGCGATGCCCCAGCGGGCCAGCGCGAAGTCCGGATCGAGGTCGAGCGCGCGCTCGAAGCACGTGATCGCCTCCTCGTGGTTGAAGGCGTAGGCCCACACCATGCCCCGGTCGAACCAGACCCGGGCGTCCTGCGATGGGCTGTCGGTCGGCCGATGGTAGGAGCCGAGGTCGTAGTACGGCTCGGTCTGCCCGACCACGTCCGGGGATGCGCTCATACCCGGCACGATAAATCAGGCGTGCGGCGGTGGCGAGGGCAGCGAGCAGGCGGACGGCCGCGCTACGGTGACGCGCATGATCCGTTGCGTGCGGTTGTGGACCGGGGCCGACGAGGCGTCTCATGTTCAGGTCGGGCGGCTCGACATGGCGCCCGGGCGCAACGACGACCTGGTGTCGACCACGTTCGCGGCGACCGAGGTGACCGTGGAGGAGACCGCGGCCGGCGGCACCCTGGCCTGGCACACGGCGCCGGTGCGTCAGCTCGTCGTCACGCTGGCCGGGACGCTGCAGTTCATCACCCGCGACGGCGAGCAGTTCCTGCTGGCGCCAGGAGACGTCCTGCTCGCCGAGGACACCACCGGCTCGGGCCACCAGTGGCGTCTCGAGGGGACCGACCCGTGGCGGCGGATGTACGTCAGGCTCGGCGAGAACGCGGTGGTGCCGTTCGTCGCGGACTGAGATCAGTGACCCGCCACGATGTCGGCTTCGTCGACCAGCACCGGCTCTTTCGCGCCGGGCAGCAGCGAGTACACCAGGCAGACCACACCGAAGAGCGCATACCCCAGCGCCACTTGCGGATTCGCGGCCCAGGACACCTCGGGCGCGTGGATCAGGCCGATGAACGACAGCACCGCGCCCACCGCCGACGCGATGGCGGCGTATCGGAACTTCTTCTCCAGGATGAAGGTCACCATCGTGCCGAGAATCAGACCGACGAGGACCGCCCCTTCGCCGAGGGTCTGCAGTCCCTCGTAGACCACGCCGGCATTGCCGAGCGCGTCCATGCCGACCTGTGCGGCTGACGTGCCGGCGGCGTTGAGCGCGTTGTCGATCAGGCCGCTGGCCCACTGGGCCAGGTTGGGCAGGATCGCGGCCACCACGGCGATGGCGTGCAGTCGCGGTACCGCCTGGAAGGCCTGCGCACCGATCAGCAGCCCGATGTACAGCAGGATCGGCACGATCGCCGGTACCGGGAGCAGCGCGTCGAGCACCCCGAAAAGCCCGAGGAAGCAGAGGATTCCGATGACCACACCGCTGGCCAGCGAGTAGCCGGCCCGGCCGCCGGCGTCCTTCCAGCCCGGGTGCCCGATGTAGACGGCGGGCGGGAACGGGGAGCCGAACGCCGAACCGACCACCGCGCCGGCGCCGTCGGCGAGCAGCACGCTGCGCAGGTTGTAGTTGTCCCCGGCGGCCGCGGCGCTCTCGACGTTGCTCATCGCCTCGGTGAAGTTGTAGACCCCCAGGGGAATCGCAGTGCCCAGCAGCGGCGCCAGGTTCGACAGCCCCGCGAACAGCATGTCGACACGCAGATCCGGCACGCCGATCGCGATGTCGGACACGGCCTGTCCCACATCCGGTGCCGACATGAACCCGCCGATCCAGCCGATCGCGGTGCCGACGAGCAGCGCGGCCAGACCCACCGGGATGCCGAACGGCAGCTTCACATCGGTGAAGAAGCCGATCAGGATGATCGCGAGCACGGGCAGGCCGATCCACGCGGCCTCCCACATCTGCGCGGCAGGCCGCATGGAGATGAACGTGATCGAGATCCCTGCCAGGGTGCCGAGCATCGCCGCACGCGGGGTGAGGCGGCGGATGTGCGGACCGACGAACGCACCGATCATCACGATCACGCCGATCATGAACGCCCAGGCCAGACCTGCCTCCCAGGCGCGCATGGCGTCGTCGGTGTTCAGATAGACCGGAAGCATCACGACGAAGACCACGATGAACATGTGCGGGACGCTGGGCCCGTACGGCAACGCCGTGACGTCGGAGCGGTTCTCCCGCTTGGCCAGTCGGCGCGCCAGGAACGTGTAGTAGAGGTTGCCGAGGATCAACGCGACGCCGAGCGCGGGCAGCACGGTGCCGAGCACGTCGCCGGCGGGCACCTTGATCACGCCGATCATCAGGCCGGTCAGCGTCAGGACGTTGACCAGGATGTTGAAGCCGAGGCCGAAGAACGCGTTGAGGTCACCGCGGGTCCACCACGCGACGGCGGCGGTTTTCTCGGCTGGTGCGGGGGTGGTGACGTCGGTACTCATCAGGTCTCCTCAGGCGGCCGTGGTGGTGAGTTGATGCAGTGCGGGGATGACGGCGGCGCTGTCGGCGACCCAGCCGAAGATGCCGCCCTGCGCGGTGACCATCTGCAGGCCGACACGGTGGAAGTCCGGGAAATACGAACCGACGCAATCGGAGACGACCAGGCATTCGTAGCCGCGGTCGTTGGCCTCGCGTGTGGTGGTGTGCACGCAGACCTCGGTGGTGACACCGGTGATCAGCAGTTGCGTGATATCCGCGCCGGTCAGCACGTCGGACAGATCGGTGCCGTAGAACGCGCCCTTGCCGGGTTTGTCGATGACGACCTCACCCTCGAGCGGGGCGAGTTCGTCGATGATGTCGTGGCCGTACTCGCCGCGGATCAGGATGCGGCCGTAGGTGCCGGGGTCGCCGATGCGCTTCGACGGCGCGCCGCGCTGCAGTTTGGCCGGCGGGCAGTCGGACAGGTCGGGGCGGTGCCCTTCGCGGGTGTGGACCACCATGATCCCGGCCGCCCGGGCGGCGGCGAGCAGTGCCGACAGCGGCGGCACCACCGTGCGCAGCCGCTCGACGTCGTTGCCGAGGCTCTCGCCGAATCCGCCGGGCAGCAGGAAGTCGCGCTGCATATCGATGACGATCAGAGCGGTCTTGCCCGCGACGAGCGGGAAGGGCGCCGGTTCGGCGGCGACCGGGATCGGGTTCACAGCAACTCCTCGGTGGGGACGGGGACGGGGGAGTGAGACGGGGTCGAGCGCGGTTCGTCGAGGAGCTGCGCAGCGAGGTGCAGGACGGTGTCGTCGGCCAGCGCCGGGCCGAGAAGCATGGCGCTGCAGGGCCTTCCGTCGGTGGTGGCGCCGACGGGGATCGCGGCGCCGCACAGGTCGAGCAGATTGCCGAAGTGGGTGTAGTGGCCGAGCATGGTGTTGGTGTCGATGGGTGCGGCGAGCACCTGCTCGACGGTGAAGGTGGTGCCGATGGTGGGGAGCACCAGCACGTCCATCTGCTGCCACAGCCTGCTCACCTGGGCCTTGAGCTCTTGGAGCCGCTGCAGGGCGGCGAACGCGTCGACGGCGGTGTAGCGGTGTCCGCCCGCGAAGATCTCCCGCACCACGGGGTGGATCGACTCCGGCTGGGCGGCAAGGAAATCGGCGAATTCGACGAGGCGTTCGGCGACCCAGGGGCCCTGGTAGAGCAGCGCCCCGGCAGCCAGGAACGGGTCGAGGGGCACGTCGACGACGGTGTGGGTGCGGGCGAGGTGCTCGCGGAAGGCCAGGTGCGCGCTGCGCATGGCGTCGTCGCCGAAGAACTCGAGTTCGGCGCCGGCGGGGAGGCCGACGCGCAGCGGTTCACCGGCGAAGCGGGGGCCGCGGTCGCGCGACCAGGGGTCGCCGTCGTCGCGGGCGATCATCACGTCGAGCACCCGGTCGGCGTCGTCGATGCAGCCGGCCATCACGGTCAGGCAGTCCAGGGATTTGCACGCCGGTACCAGTCCGACGGTACTGATCAGGCCGCGCGAGGGTTTGATGCCGATGATGCCGTTGAGCGCGGCGGGTACCCGGCCGGAGCCGGCGGTGTCGGTGGCGACGGCGAACGGCACCTGGCCCAGTGCCACGGCGAGCGCGGAACCGGAACTCGAACCGCCCGATATCATCTCGCCGTCGTAGACGCTGCGCGGGATGGTGTGCGGGGTGCGGGTGCCGTTGAGGCCGGTGGCGAACTGGTCGAGGTTGGTCTTGCCGACGTAGAGCGCTCCGGCGTCGAGCAGACGCTCGACGGCGGGCGCGGTCGCTGTGGCGGTGTAGCCGTAGTCCGGGCAGGAAAGCGTGGTCGGGACGCCTGCCACGTCGATGCTGTCCTTCACCCCGAACGGGACGCCGTAGAGCGGCAGCGTGCGGGCGCCGGGGCGGCGTTCGATGGCTTCGGCGGCGGCGATCAGCTGCGCGCGCGGGACGGTCGACAGCCAGGTGCCGTCATCGCCGCGGGCGGCGATCGCGTCGGCGACCCGGGCCGCCGTCTTGGCGGGCGATCCGGTGCCGCCGGCATGCGAGGCCAGGATCTCGGCGACGGATGGTCCGACCGACGGTCCGTGGGTTTCGGTGCGCATGTCTGTCGATTGTCGACAGAATCGTGGCGATCGCGGGTCGGCTGTGTGTCGTTTGTGTTAGCGCTCGTCGGGCAGGCCAAGATAGTCGAGTTGGCCGTGGTCGCGCAGCGCCGCGACGACGACGGCCGCGTCGTTGGTCTCGAGCGCCGCGAGAATCGCGCGGTGCCGCCCGATTCCGTCCTCGGGGTCACGCTGGCGGGCTTCTTCACGCAGGTTCTTCGCCATCGGCAGCTGCAGTTTGAGCAGGATGGGTGCCAGCGCGAAGTCCAGTTGGCGGTTGTCGGCGAGCGTCACGACGGCGGCGTGGAACGCCCGGTGGGCATCGTCACGGTCCAGCGCGTCCTGCGCGTGGTCCATCCGGTCCAGCGCCGTCCGGACCGGCTCGAGGTCGTTCTGTAGATCGGGCAGTGGCAGCGCGGTTTCGATGGCGTGCCGTTCGAGGACGTGGCGCAGTTCGAACAGCTGCAGGATGTCCGTCGGGGACCAGTCGGCGACCCGCGATCCGCGGCGGGGGAGATGTTCGACCAGACCCTGCTGCGCCAGCAGGCGCAGCGCCTCGCGCAGGGGCGCGCGGCTGATGCCGAGGTCGGCACACAGTTGCTCCTCGACGATCTTCTGGCCGGGCACGAGCTGACCGGACAGGATCGCATCGCGCAGCCGGTGGCCGGCCACTTCGACGAGAGTCGCGGGCAGCGCCATCCGCGACGGTCCCTCCCTCGGCGCTGCCATGGCACACAATGGTAGGAACAAATTCCGGTACGCGCAGGGAGAGCCCCCGGCGTGGTACGAAACGTTCTGCGCCACAACGGCTATGGACCATTGTCGTCTTCGGGTAGCAGGTGGCGTTCGGGGTGGTGGTAGCCGTTGACGCGGTGCTGGCCGGTGTCGAGGTCGGGTGGGGGCACCCATTCGGTCTGGCCTTTGGGGTTGGTGCGGGTGGTCCAGCCGGTGGTCTCGATCATCCGGTTTTCCGGGCCGCAGGCCAGGGTCGTGGTGTCGACGTCGGTGCGCCCGCCGTTCTTCCAGTCGGTGACGTGGTGGACCTGGCACCAGTAGCCCGGCACGGTGCAGCCGGGGCGGGTGCAGCCGCGGTCACGGGCGTGCAGCACGATTCTCTGCGCCGGCGAGGCGATCCGTTTGGTGCGGCCCAGGTACAGGGCTTGGCTGGTGTGTTGATCGAACACGGCCAGATAGTGGAACGCATGCGACGCCATCCGGATCAGATCACCCATCGGGAGCAACGATCCGCCGCCGGTGACCGCCACCCCCGCCCCCTTCTCCACCTCCTGCAGGGTCGTCGACACGATCACGGTGACCGGTAACCCGTTGTGCTGACCCAGCTCCCCGGAGCACAGCGCCATCCGGCCCACGGCCAGCCAGGCGTCATGACGACGCTGGGGCGCCGAGCGGGTATCAGCGCGCCGCTGGCCCTGATCGGGTTCGCCTTCGATGCACGGCTGCTCGTCGTCGGGGTTGCACACACCGGGGGCGGCGAGTTTGGCCTCGACGGCCTCGTAGACGGCCCGCCATTCCGGGGTGACCCAGCCTGAGAGCCGGCTCATGCCGTCGGGTTGCTGTTCCCCCAGGGTGACGCCGCGGCGACGGGCGCGTTCGGCGTCGGTGGGTTCGGGGCCGTCCTGATCGATCATGGTGGCCAGCCGCTTCGCGGCCGCCTTCAACTCCTCCGGGCACAACCCGGCGCCGAGTCCGGCGAGTTGGCGGTCGGCCGAGGCGCGGGTGTCCCCATCCACCCACGACGGCAGGTTGTCGTGAAATGTCGCGATGACGGCCACGTGTTCCGCGTCGAGCAGACCCTGAGACTGCGCGGCGGCGGTCGCCTCCCAGCGCGGCGCCATCGGCTCCCCGGTCAACGCTTGTCGCGGTCCCAACGCCGCCGCGTGGGCCAGCCGGCGTTTGGCCTCGCGATCCGACACCCGTAGCGCGGTGGTGAGCACCGTCTTCCACGACGACTCACCCAAACGGCGCGGCTCGGTCTCGGCGGTCAGCCGGGCCAGCACCCGATGCTCCAACGCCGGGACGCTGCGCAGCACCGTCGTCACCTCGGCCAAGAGCTCCACCAGCTCGCGGTGGGACAGGGTGTCGCAGACCTCGTGCAGCATCGCGATCTGCGACCGGATCGCCTCCACCGCNCCGTCGTCACCTCGGCCAAGAGCTCCACCAGCTCGCGGTGGGACAGGGTGTCGCAGACCTCGTGCAGCATCGCGATCTGCGACCGGATCGCCTCCACCGCACTCGCAACTTTACCCATACATCGAACACTAGTTCGAACAACCGACAAATCTCGGCGCCGTTCGGTCAGCGGTGAAGAACGAGCGCGATGTCCGCACCGAGTCCTCTGACGTACGCGAGGTTGGTGACCAGCATTCCCGCGGGTTCGGTGAACCGAGCGAGTTTCAAGGGGCCTGCGTCGACCGGGTCGGCATCGAGGTCGTCGATCAGCGACGCCACTGTCCGGCGCGCCGCGTCGTCGTCGCCGCAGACGAACACCGTGGGCCGGGGGCCGTCGACCGAGGCGCCTGCCAGAGCTTCGGCGAACGGAGCGATGGCCTTGACGACCGTCGCGCCCGGTGCCGCCGCCGCGACTTCCTCTCCGGCCGACGTGCTGGTGCCGATGAGCAACTCGTCCATGGTCGGGGCAAACGGATTGGTCGTGTCCCACAACACTTTTCCTGCGATGGCGTCGGCGAGCTCAGTCACGGTCTCGATCGTCACTGTCCACGGGGTGGCCAGGACCACGACCTCGGCGTCCTGGACCGCCTCTCGGGGCGTCCCGCCCGACGCGTCGTGTCCGATGCTGTCGGCGGCCGCCTGGACCTTGTCCGGCGTACGCGCGAAGCTGATCGTGATGTGATGCCCGCGCTCGGCGAGCCGCCGCCCGATGGCGACGCCCAGGTTTCCAGCGCCGATGATGCCGATTCTCATGGGTTCTCCTCGCCCGGCGACCCGGTGGTCGGTCCTCCACCCCTGGTAGCACGTGCACAGGACCGACATCGGGAGAAGGGCCGTTCGTTCACCGAAGCGTCAGGAGCCGCTCAACGGGGCCGGACGAACCACCGCTCGAGCCAGCGATCGAGCATTGCGGCGTCGCCCGGTCCGCCGGCCGCGGCGAGATAGCCGTCGGGACGAACCAGCAGCCACCCGTCCGGAGCCAGCGCCGCCGCGTCACGCACGCTCACCACACCGTTCCACGCCCGGCCGACGTCGACGATCGCGCGCGCCTGTCCGGCGGTGAACAGCGTCAGCGCACCCAGGTCCAGCGCGTCGTACAGGCCGTCGACGTCCGGCACGCGGTCGCCGGCGCGCAGCGTGCCCGCGCCACCGCCGCCGACAGCGAGGCCGTCGTCGCGGTAGCCGGCCGACACCTGCCCGAACATCGCCGCGGCGGCATTCTGAACAGCATTGCGGGCCAGTGCTTTCGGCGCGAGCCGGATCCGCAGCGCGTGCAGTACGGGATTCGTCGAGTTGAACACGCGGGTGCCGATCTCGGTGAACCGCACCACCGTCCGGATCACCGGCAGGCGCTCGGAGGAGTAGGTGTCCAGCAGATCCGGCCGGGCTCGCCCGTCGAGCACCATCGCGAGCTTCCAGGACAGGTTCACCATGTCCTGGATGCCCACGTTCATGCCCTGCCCGCCCGCGGGGCTGTGCACGTGCGCGGCGTCGCCGCCCAGGAACACCCGGCCCGCCCGCATCGTGGGTACGTGCCTGCTGTTGATCCGGAACCGCGAACTCCAGTTGACGTCGTGCAGGCGCGCGGGCACGCCGACGGTGCGGTCGTAGAGCCGCTGCATCTGCTCCGCGGTCGGGTCGGCGTCGCCGTCGAGGAGCCCGTCGGGGTCGGTGGCCATCATCCGGAATCGGCCGCGCCCCATCGGGAACACCGCGACGAAGCCCCCGCGGGCCAGGAAGATCGACACCTCGTCCTCGGGCAGGTCACCGTCGATGTGCAGATCGGCGAGCACATAGTCCTGCGGCAGTGTGCGGCCGGGGAAGGGCACGCCCAGCGTCTTGCGCACGGTGCTGTGCGGGCCGTCGGTCGCGATCACGAACGACGCCTCGACGCGCTCTTCGCCGCCCTCGGCCCCGCGCAGCGTCACCGCGACGGTGTCCCCGCCCGGCCGCACCGACGTCACCTCGACGCCGCGCTCGACCTTGACGCCCTGACGCGCGAGCTGTTCTGCCAGCAGCCGCTCGGTCTCCGACTGCGCGAGCATCAGGATGAAGTTGAATCGGCTTGGCATGCGGTGTAGTTCGATGGGCGCCAGCTTGCGGTCGCCGGTGTAGAGTCCCGCGGCGCGGGCCTGATTACCCAGCGCGAGCATCTCGTCGCCGATGCCACGGACCCGCAGCAGTTCCATCGTGCGGGCCTGCACGGCCAGCGCACGCGACTCGGTGGAGGGCCGCACCGCGCGGTCCACGATGCGGACGTCGACGCCCAGGCGCGACAGTTCGACAGCCGCGGTCAGGCCCGACGGTCCGGCGCCGACGATGAGGACGGGGATGGTCATGAGGGTCTCCTCGATGCGCTAAGTCAACAAGTGATGACTTAGACGATAGACCGATTCCGAGCGATGTCAACAGTCGGTGACTTATGCTGTCGCCATGAGCCGAGCACGCAACGCCGACGCCACGCGCGCCGACATCCTCGCCGCCGCCCGCGCCCGCTTCGGCGCGGAGGGCTACGAGCGGACCACGCTGCGGGCGATCGCCGGCGACGTCGGGGTCGATCCGGCCCTGGTGATCCGCTACTTCGGCAGCAAGCAGCAATTGTTCGCCGCTGCAGCCGATTTCACGCTGCACCTGCCGGACCTCAGCACGTTGCCGCCCGATGGGATGGCCACCGCGTTGCTCGAACGGTTCTTCGCGGTGTGGGAGGCCGACACCACGTTCGTCGCGCTGCTGCGCGCCGCGATGACGAGCCCCGAGGCCGCGGCCACGATGCGCGCGGTGTTCGCGACCCAGGTGGCGCCGACGGTCGCCGCGGTCGCCCCGGACCACGCGGCGTCGCGCGCGGCCATGATCGGATCGCTGGTGATCGGGATGGCCACGGTCCGCTACGTCCTCGAAGCCCCTGCGGCACGGGCGATGTCGCACGACGAGGTGATCGGCTGGGCCGGACCGATGATCCACACGCTGCTCCTCGGACCCGCCCCGCCGGGGTGAGCGTCAGCGCTGCGCGGTCGGCCAGGGAGTGGCGGCGATCAGGGACAGGTGCCGGGTGATCGCGCCGATCTCGCCGACCAGCACCCGCGCGGACCCCTCGTCGGACTCCTGCACCGGAACGGTGCGCCGCACCCGCTGCGCGGCCGCGGCCAACTCGACGGCGTCGACGGTCCAGGGGTCGGTCGGCGTGGGCGGTTCGCCGCACAGCGCCTCGACGAACTCGTCGACGGCGTGCAGGAATGCGCGGTGGGAGTCGGGGAACGGGTCGACGGGCAGATTGTCCTCGAGCGTGGCGCAGGAACTCGTGATGGCGTTCAGCACGCCTCGGTAGCAGCGCAGCCAGTGCCGCTGTTCGCGCGACTCCAGCCGGGCCGCGCCTGCCGCCGCCTCGAACGCCGCCCGCGCCCGGAACGTCCGCTCCCAGGCCGCGGCGCGGACGTCGGTCGCGGTGTCGAGCTCGTGCAAGTAGACCTTGACGACCGTGGCGGCGTAGTCGATCTCGGTCTTCAGCAGTTCCCCCGCCCGTTGGGCGAGCCGGGTCAGCGCGTCGTCGGGGAACACGACGTGGGCGAGCACCGCGAGCACACCGCCGATCATCGTGCCGATCACCAGGTCCGCAGGGGTCGCCGACGCGATCGGCCGGTCGACCGCGACGATCAGCGTGACCGCGGCCGCCGACGCCGCTGCCAACGCGAGGTAGCCGTAGCGGGCCGCGGCGTACACCCCGCCGACGGCGGCAGCGGCCAGCACGCCGGTGACGATCGGACCCGGGCGGGCGACCAGCAGCAGCGCGGACGCCAACGCCGCGCCCAACGCCACCCCGGCGGTCCGTCCCACGCACCGGGTGTAGGTGTGCGCGGTCTCCGGGCGCAGCACGATCAGGACGGTCAGGGCGATCCACGCCCCGTGGCCCACCGCGGTATAGCGCTCCGCCGCGCACGCCGTCGCCACCGCCGCGCCCAGGCGCACCGCGTGCCGGAACACCGGGGAGTGCGGCTCGATCTCGGCGCGCAGGTGGCTGACCGCGGCCCGGCCGGACGTCCGCAGATCGGGGCGCCGGACGCGCAGCGCATCCGGCGAGGACGGCACGAAGTCACCGAGCCGCATCGCCGCCGCTTCGTGCAGGTGCGCCGAGAGCCGTTGCCCGGCAGCCGCGTCGGCGGCGGGCAGGTCGGCCACGGCGTCGTCAAGTCGGCGCAGCGCGACGTCGGCCGCCTCGCGAGCGGCGCGGCGGGGGTCGGCCACCGCGGTCAACGTCTCGCCCGCGGCAGTGAGGACGTCGGCTCCGTCGCCGGTCTCCGCGACATCGGTGAGGGCGGTCCCGATGCGCTCGGGCAGGAGATACCACCGGCGGTAGTCGGCAGGATGGCGCGTCGTCGGGCCCGTGGCGGTGGTGAACACCGCCCGCAACGCGATCATCGAATCAGCATGGGCGAGAACGTCGTCGCCGGACCGGTCCGCGAGCCGCGAGGCATCGGCGGCCAGCGCCCGGTAGGCCGCGGTGAGCGCGTCGTGCTGGATGCGCCACCGCCGCGGCGGCCAGATCGCGATGACGACGGCCTGCAGCGCGCCCGCGCNCCGGGAGCCGCGAGGCATCGGCGGCCAGCGCCCGGTAGGCCGCGGTGAGCGCGTCGTGCTGGATGCGCCACCGCCGCGGCGGCCAGATCGCGATGACGACGGCCTGCAGCGCGCCCGCGCCGACGGCGAGGCCTGCCGCCCCGAGCGTCGATGCCCACGTCGGCGGCACCGGGGCAGCGGCGACCATCAGCGCCGCCGCCGCGCTGGCGATGAGCCCGGCATGGCCGCCCAGCGCCCACGCCAGCCCCGCGGCGAAGCACCACACGCCCGCTGCGGCGATGAACACGGGGGAGTGCACCGAGGTCGAGGCGCCGAGCAACGCGCTCGCGCCCATCAGCGTCGAGACGAACAGCACCCGCAGGATGCGTCCGCGCGGACGGTCCTGCAGTGCGGCGGCACCCGCGACCGCCCCCGCTCCGGCGACGGCCGTCGCCGAACCCGGCGGTCCCCAGGACACGGCCACCAGGACGGCGACGACGACGGCCACCAGGCTGCGCAGCACCGGCGCCGCCTCCGGCAGCACCGACCGCACCGCGGGGACCATACTCACCCGTCCATTCTGGCCCGGGGTTATGTTCCCCGAGTGGAGAAAGTGATCATGACCTTGCGTGGCGTCCCCGGGGACGAGGCGTGGTGCACCCGCCTGCGCACCGACATCGCGCAGACGCTGCTGGCCACGGGCGTCGCGGGTCTGGCCGTCAACGTCCGCGACGCCCCGGTCGGTGCGTCGTTGATGACGCTGACCACCCTCGATCCACCGGTGATCGCGGTGGTGAGCCTGTGGACCGATCAGTACTACGGCGCGCAGATCCACACGGCGACAGAGGTTCTCGCGGGCGTCTGCGACGAGCTCGCGGCGTATCTGGTCACCGAGTCGGTCCCGCTGACCCCGCCGCCGACCGCTGCGGGTGACCGGACGCCCGGGCTGGCCAACATCGCGCTGCTGCGCCGGCCGGCCGAGCTGGACGAGGCCACCTGGCTGAGCCGGTGGCACCGCGACCACACCCAGGTGGCGATCGACACCCAGGCGACGTTCGGCTACACCCAGAACACCGTGGTGCGCGCGCTCACCGGCGGCGCCGCTCCCGTCTCGGCCATCGTCGAGGAGCTCTTCCCGATCGAGGCGACGACGGATCTGCACGCCTTCTTCGGCGCGGCCGACGACGACGACCTCGCCGACCGCATGACCCGGATGGTCGCGAGCACCTCGGCGTTCGGCGCCAACGAGAACGTCGACACCGTCCCGACGAGCCGATACGTGCTGCGGGAGCCGTTCGTTACAGTGCAGCCGTGACCCTGCAGATCAGCGACGACAACCGCGTTCGCACCCTGGTGCTCGACCGGCCCGAGGCCCTCAACGCGTTCAACGAGGAGCTCTACCTCGCGACCGCCGTCGCGCTGCGCGAGGCCGGCGAGGATCCCGACGTCGCCGTCGTCCTGCTCACCGGCGCCGGGCGCGCCTTCAGCGCGGGCAACGACCTCAAGGAGATGCAGTCCCGCATCGCCGAGGGGTCGTACTCCTCGGGCAGCCACTTCTCGACGATGATCACCGCGCTCACCGATCTCCCGAAACCGTTGATCTGCGCGGTCAACGGCGTGGGGCTGGGCATCGGCGCCACCATCCTCGGCTACGCCGACCTGGTGTTCATGTCGTCGACGGCGCGGCTGAAGTGTCCCTTCACCAGCCTGGGCGTGGCCCCTGAGGCGGCGTCGTCATTTCTGCTGCCGCAGCTGATCGGCCGGCAGAACGCGGCGTGGATGCTGCTGTCCTCGGAATGGGTGGACGCCGCCGAAGCGCGCCGGATGGGGATCGCCTGGAAGGTCTGCGAACCCGACGACCTGCTGTCGGAGGCTCGCCGCCACGCGGACATCCTTGCCGCACAGTCGATTCCGAGCCTGGTCGCGGTCAAGCGCGCTCTCGCCGAGCCGTACCGGGCCGGCATCACCGCGGCGACCGAACGCGAGAACGCCGCGTTCACCGACCTGCTGGGGGGCGCCGCGAACGCGGCCGCGCTGGCCGCGTTCACCGGTCAGGGCAGCGCTAACGGGTGACGCGGGCGTCGCACTGGGCGTAGTGGGCCTCGATGATCGCCCTCAGCGTGCGCCGGCACCGGCCGCAGTCTCCGCCCGCCCCGCACGCCGCAGCGATGTCCTTGGACGTCCGGGCGCCCTTGGCCACGACCTCGTCCACCACGTGGCTGGTGGTCCCGGTGCACAGACAGACGAACATCGGCCGCTATCCCCGCTCGTCCACGCTCATCAGATGGGCGAACCTGCCGACGAACTGGGTCGGGTAGGCGCCCATGCCGGCGTGGCTCATCCACTCCGCCGCCGCGTCGGGATGGTCGATCCACTGCCGGGCGCTCATCTCGTCAGCGATCTCCTGCAGGATCAGCACCTCGTGTCCGTCGTCGAGCGCGCGGTACACCCAGATCTTGCGCACCCCGCCGCCGGCGAACCGGTCGAGACCGTCGTGCACCTTCTCCATCAGGGTCGGCACGTCGTCGACCGACGACATCACACCGACCACGACGCGTCCGACGTGCCGCTCGGAGCTGCCGCCCTGCAGGTCGATCTTCTCTACGACCTCGCCGCAGAAGATCGGGGGGATGTCCTCGGCGCCCGAGATGTCGAACCACTCGAAGATCGCCGGCGAGCGCAGCACGTCGCGCAGCGAGGTCGCCTGCCGGATCCCGATCGTGACCAGCACCCGGCGGGGTTCCCAGATGGACTCGTAGAGCACCACGTGGTGGGCTCCGATCGAGGACAGGGAATCTCGGTGGCCGCCCAGCCAGGTCCACATGTGCTCGACGTCGTCGACGCGGTAGTCGCACGCCAGGATGAATGAGTGCAGATCGTGCTCACCCATCGTCATCCTCTGCCTGTCTGTGCGGCCCCGAACAGTTAGCGCAGTCTATCCTTACCTGGCGTCGGCAGTCCAGGTCGGCGGACACAGCACCAATGGTGCGCGTGCGCTCTGGGCGGTGCACTAGATTGAACGTGCTCAGCCCACAGCCCGTTTCCGACGATTCACCAGCGTTCGAGGAGCCGACCATGCAAGGCGATCCCGAGGTTCTGAAGTTGCTCAACGAGCAGCTGACGAGCGAACTCACGGCGATCAACCAGTACTTCCTGCACTCCAAGATGCAGGACAATTGGGGCTTCACCGAACTCGCGGCGCACACCCGCAAGGAATCGTTCGAGGAGATGGTTCATGCGGAGAAGATCACCGACCGCATCCTGCTCCTGGACGGGCTGCCCAACTACCAGCGGCTGTTCTCCCTGCGCGTCGGCCAGACCGTGCGCGAACAGTTCGAGGCCGATCTCGCGATCGAGCACGAGGTGGTCGCCCGGCTGAGGCCCGGCGTCATCATGTGCCGCGAGAAGGGCGACGCCACGTCGGCGAACCTCTTCGAGGAGATCCTGGCCGACGAAGAGCTTCACATCGACTACCTCGAGACCCAGCTCGAGCTGATGAACAAGCTCGGCGAGGAGCTCTACCTCGCTCAGTGCGTGTCGCGGCCGCCGCAGTAGTCAACCGGCCCGGCCGGGAACTGGAACACGTTACAATCCGGCCATGAGCCGAATCGGGGATTTCGCCGACGACGACGTGACCGGTTTCGCGGTGACCTCACCGGAGTTGGGCACCGCGATGGCGAAGTTCAGCCATGCGGTCTACGAGAAGAACCGGTTGCCGATGCGCACCCGGGAGGCCGCGCGGATCGTCATCGCGCTCGCCAACGAGTGCGTGACGTGTCAGAACACCCGTGACACCGAGGGCGAGGCGAACGGCATCACCGAGGAGTTCTACGACTACGCCGCGCAGTGGCGGACCTGGCCGGGGTACAGCGACGCCGAGCGCATCGCGATGGAGTTCGCGCACCGGTTCGCCACCGACCACACGGGGTTGCGGGACGACGAGGACTTCTGGGCGCGCGCCAAGGAGCAATTCGACGACGCACTGCTCACCGACCTCGCCATCTCCTGCGCGATGTGGGTGGGGATGGGCCGGATGCTGAGCACCCTCGACATCGGACAGGCCTGCAAGATCACGCTGTAAAGCGGATCGGTCGACGGCAGAATGGCCGGCATGCCCGCCAAACCGCTCGCCGCCGCGGCGATCGCCCAGCTCGAATCCGACGGAGTCGCCACCCTGATCGGCACTGTGGTCAACCCGGCGGGTCTGATCCACGCCAAGACGATCCCGCTGCGCCGGATGGGCTCCTTCGCCGATCCCGGCCTCGGCGCCAGCCCGGTCTGGCACGTCTTCGCCATCGACCAGGCCGGCATCGTGTTCAGCGCCGCCACCGGCGTCGTCGGTGATCAGCGCATCCGCATCGATCTCGGCGCGCTGCGCATCCTCGGTGACGGATTGGCCTGGGCGCCGGGCGATTTCTTCGACCAGCACGGCGAGCCCGATCCGTTCTGCACCCGCGGCACGCTGCGTCGCGTCGAGGACCGGCTCGCCGGCGCGGGACTCGACGCGGTGGTGGGGCACGAGATCGAGTTCGTGCTGGTCGGGCCCGACGGCAGCGCGCTGCCCCGCCACCTGTGGGCGCAGTACGGACTGGCCGGTGTCCTGGAGTTCGAGGGGTTCGTCCGTGACGTGACGGCGGCCGCGACCGCCTCCGGTGTCGCCATCGAGCAGTTCCATCCCGAGTACGGCGCCAACCAGTTCGAGATCTCGCTGGCCCCGCAGAAGCCCGTCGCGGCCGCCGACCACGTGACGCTGATGCGCATCATCATCGGCCGGGTGGCCCGCAAGTACGGCGTGCGAGTGAGCCTGTCGCCGGTGCCGTTCGCAAGAAGTGTCGGTTCCGGTGCGCACCAACACTTCTCGCTGACCCGCGACGAGGTCCCGGTGTTCTCCGGCGGTGACGGTCCAGCCGGTATGACGGGGGAGGGGGCCGCGGCGGTGGCCGGGGTGCTGGCCGGGCTGGCCGAGGCGCAGGGAGTGCTGAGCGGATCGATCCTGTCGGGGCTGCGAATACAGCCGGGCAGTTGGGCCGGCGCGTATGCGTGCTGGGGCACCGAGAACCGGGAAGCCGCGGTGCGGTTCCTGACCGCCGGGCCGGCGAACCCCCACGGCGCCAACGTCGAGGTCAAGATCATCGACCCGTCGGCCAACCCCTACCTCGCCTCCGCGGCGATCCTGGGCCTGGCCCTCGACGGCATCGAGCGGGGCCTGCCACTGCCCGCCGAGGTGACAGTGGACCCGTCGTCGCTGTCGGAGGCGCAGCGCGCCGAGGCGGGCATCACCGTGCTGGGGACCGATCAGACCGCGACGCTCGACGCACTCGACAGGTCGGCGCTGATGCGCGGCATCCTCGGCGGCCCGGTGGTCGACGCCGTGGTCGGCGTGCGGCGCTACGAACAGGAGAAGTACGGCGAATTGAACGCCGACGAGTTGGCGGAGAAGTTCCGGCTCGCCTGGAGCGTGTAGCCACCCCTTGACAACCTACAACCGTTCGGTTGTATGTTGAGGACGTGATCGTCCTCGACGAAGACCGCACCGACGCGCTGTTCCATGCGTTGGCCGACCGGACCCGGCGCGACATCCTGCGCCGGGTGCTGGCGGGGGAGCACTCGGTCTCCGCGCTCGCGGCCGGCTACGACATGAGTTTCGCCGCCGTGCAGAAGCACGTCGCCGTGCTCGACCGGGCCGGGCTGATCACCAAACGGCGGCGCGGCCGCGAGCAACTGGCCAGCGGCGACGTGACCGCGGTCCGGTCGGTGGCCTCGCTGCTGGCCGAGCTGGAACAGGTGTGGCGCGGCCGTGTCGCGCGCATCGACGATCTGATCGCATCCGAGAACGCACAGGAGGAATGACCATGCCCGTCACCGACGTCCACCACGACCTGGACACCAGGACCCTGACCATCGTCGCCGACTTCGCCGCCCCCGTCGAGCGCATCTGGCAGATCTACGCCGATCCGCGCCAACTCGAGAAGATCTGGGGGCCACCGGAATACCCCGCGACGGTGGTCGACCACGACCTGCGTCCCGGAGGCCGGGTGACGTATTACATGACCGGTCCCGAGGGTGACAAGTACGCCGGCTACTGGGACGTCACGGCGGTCGACGAGCCGCACGGCTTCTCCTTCAACGACGGGTTCGCCGACATGGATTTCACCCCCAATCCCGATCTGCCGGTATCGAAGACCGTGTTCACTTTCCGCGCCCACGACGGCGGCACCCGGTCGACGTTCGTCAGCACCTACGACTCCGCCGAGGCGCTGCAGCAGGTGCTGGACATGGGCATGGCCGAGGGCGCGACGTCGGCGATCAACCAGATCGACGAGCTGCTGGTGGCGTCCTAGCGCACGCCGCGGATCAGCCGGCCCGGCCGGGTCCCGGTGTCGGCGCCATGCCGGCGGGTCACGATCCCGCTGACCACCGTCGCGTCGTAGCCGGAGGCGCCCTGGATCAGGCGGCGGCCACCGGCGGGCAGGTCGTAGGCCATGCGCGGCACGTCCAGCCGCAGCGCGTCCATGTCGATCACGTTCAGGTCGGCCTTGCGGCCCTGGGCGATCACGCCACGGTCGGACAACCCGAAAAGCGTCGCGGTGTCGAGGGTCTGCTTGCGTACCACGTACTCGAGGGAGAACTTCGGGCCGCGGTGGCGGTCCCGCGCCCAGTGGGTCAGCAGGAAGGTGGGGTAGGAGGCGTCGCAGATCAGGCCGCAGTGCGCGCCACCGTCGGAGAGCCCTGACACGGCCGCCGGGTGGGTCATCATCTCGTAGATGGCGTCGTGATTGCCCTCGGCGTAGTTGAAGAACGGCAGCATGAGCATCGCGGTGCCGCCGGAGTCGAGCATCAGGTCGTACATCGTCGCGAGCGGATCCTCGCCACGGCGGGCGGCGATGGCGGCCACCGTCATGTCCGGTGTCGGTTCGTAGTCCGGCGGGTCGCCGATCGGGAAGATCTTGTCGACGCTGTACTGGATCAGCGCGTACAGCCCGTCGAACATCGGCACCGGCTGCGGCGGCAGATCCGTCTCGGACAGGATGGCCGCCCGCACCGCCGGATCGGCCAGCCGTGCCATCAGATCGGCGTGCTCGAGCTCGGCCTTCAGTTTCCGGTAGGTGGGGCGGTGGGTGAACGCGTGATAGCCGGTGAAGCCGAACAGCATCCCGAACGGCCGGGCGGCGAACTGCGCGTACAGCGCGATGCCCTGATCCAGTGCGGCGCCGGCCCGTTCGAGCTGACGCCGCCACAGATCGGGCGCGCCGCCGGTCTGGATCATCGTGAACGACACGGGCCGCTCGATCTCGGCGGACAGCTTCGTCATCCAGTCGAGTTCGCGCATCGTCGCTTCGGCCGGGCTCTCGCCGGCGGTGCCCTGCGGGGACACCTCGAACACAGCCTGACCGCCGGCGGCCATCGCGCGGCCCAGCCCGAACAGTTCGGCCTCGGCGGCGTAGGTCCCGGGCACGGGCTCGCCGTCGATGGCGCGGTGCGCCTCCGTGCGAGATGTGGAGAAGCCCAGCGCGCCGGCCTCGATCGCCTCGGTGACGATGCGGGCCATCGCGGCGATGTCGTCGTCGGTGGCCTCTTCGTTGCGGGCGCCGCGTTCGCCCATCGCGTAGCCGCGGACCGCGCCGTGCGCCACCTGGGTTCCGTAATCAACGGCCAGAGAACGCTTTTCGATCGCGTCGAGGTATTCGGGGAAGCTCTCCCACTGCCAGGTGATGCCCTCGGCCAGCGCGCTGCCCGGGATGTCCTCTACACCCTCCATCAGCTCGATGAGCCACTGTTCGCGGCCCGGCCGCACCGGGGCGAAGCCGACCCCGCAGTTCCCGCTGACCACCGTCGTCACCCCGTGCAGGCTCGACGGTTCCAGCGTGTCGTCCCAGCTGACCTGGCCGTCGTAGTGGGTGTGCACGTCCACGAATCCCGGGGTGACGAACCGGCCGGTCGCATCGATGTGCTCGGCGGCGTCGGCGCTCAGCCCGTCGTCATCGCCGCTGCGCCGGCGCACCTCGACGATCCGGCCGTCCTTGACCCCGATGTCGGCGCGGAAGCGCTCGGCGCCGGTGCCGTCGACGACCGTGCCGCCCGTGATCTTCAGGTCCAGCATCGGTCCTCCTCTAGACGAGGCCGGTCGCGTCGAACACCCACGACATGTCGGCGGTGGCGAAGTCTTCCATCCAGGTGGGCGGCGCGTGGTTGGCCAGCGCGCCCATGTCCCAGTAGTCCTTCCACAGCGTGATCTTCCCGTCGGCGACCCGGTGCACCGAGACGAACTGCAGCACCGCGGATTCCCCTGTGGCCCAGTGCCATTCCTCATGGTGCTCGTACATCAGGTCGGTGCCGTTGCTCACCATCAGGCCCGGGAAGTTCTCGTAGGACGCCAACGGCTCCAGGCCGATCTTGAGCCGCTTGACGATGTCGTCGGGGCCGCGGGCGGCCGCGGCCGGGCCGACGGGCATGTCGAGGTAGATGCAGTCCGGCGACAGGTAGGTTTTCAGGTGCTCCCAGTCGCGCGCCGAGAGCGCCGCCCACATGCCCTCGACGACCTTCTCAACCGGCATGGGCTCAACCGGCATGGGTCAGTGCGCCTTCCTGCGCCGGAAGCGCCGGCGCCTTGTGGGCCGCGCGCAGGAACCGGCCGGTGCGGCGGGTGCCGACGAGCGGGCTGGCTTCACCCTCGCGGAACACGGCGCGTCCGCCGACGAACACCGCGGTCACGGTGGCGTCGTTGCGGTTGACCATCCGGGAGAGCCCGCCGTACTGGTCCACCGCCGCCTCGGCGTAGTCGTCGAGCGACGCGTCGAGACGTTCCGGGTCGAGGACGACGACGTCGGCGCGATCACCGACGCGCAGGTGTCCGGCGTCGATGCGGTACCAGTCCGCCAGTTCGCCGGTCAGCCGGTGCACGGCCTGCTCGATGGTCATGAACGGGGTGCCCGCGCGGTCGGCGTCGCGCACGTGCCGCAGCAGGCGAAGCCCCATGTTGTAGAACGCCATGTTGCGCAGGTGCGCGCCGGCATCGGAGAAGCCCATCTGCACGCCCGGGTCGCGGGCCAGCATCTTGAGCACCTCGGGCCGGTGGTTGGAGATCGTGGTGTGCCAGCGCAGTGCGGTGCCGTGCTCGAGCACCAGGTCGAGGAACGCATCCACCGGGTGCAGGCCCCCGCGGTCGCGGCCGACCTGCCCGAACGACTTGCCGATCACCGAGGCGTCCGGGCAGCCGACGATCTCGGCGTCGAAGAAATCGCGGTGCCACACCCGCATGCCGAACTTCGCGTCGTAGTCCTGGCGGAACCGGCGCCGGTAGGTCTCGTCGCGCAGCAGCGCGTTGCGTTCCACCTCGTCGCGCAGGTGCAGCGCCGCCGCGCCGGCCCCGAACTCCTCGAAGATCACCAGGTCGATGCCGTCGGCGTACACCTCGAACGGCACCGGCAGGTGCTGCCAGCGGAAGTCCCCGCCGAGGCGGTTGACCAGCTTGGCCAGCGGACCCAGGATCTTGATCGCCAGCGGGTTGGACTTGACGTCGGCCGCCGAGAGCAGGCTGGTCTTGAGCGGGTTGCGCAGCACGCCCAGCGACTGGAACGCCTGGGAGCCGATGTTGAGGGGATTCTGGATGTCGGGTCCGGACTGCAGCACCCGGCCCGAGCGGCGCAGCAGCGACTTCAGCCGGCGCAGCTCCCGGGGCTTGGCGTAGGTCGACGGCAGAGTGCGCGAGCGGCAGACCTCCCCGTCGAGCTTGTCGAAAAGCAGTTGCTGAGAGGACATTCCGACGAAGCCGGCGCGCAGCGCTTCGGCGAGCATGCGCTCCATCTGCGCCTGCTCGGCCCGGGTCGGGCGCTCGTCGCGGCGGGTCGCGCGGTCCAGACCCATGGTCGCGGCTCGCATGTCCGAATGCCCGATGAAGGCGGCGATGTTGGGGCCCAGCGGGCGGTCCTCCAGCGCGGCGATGTACTCCTCGCCGTTGGTCCAGGTCTTGTGCCGTTCGATCGCGTCGATGACGTGCTCGCGGGGGATCGCCTCGACCCGGCCGAAGATGTCTCCGGCATCGGGGCCGTCGACGTAGAGGGTGGACAGGGAGCACGAGCCGAGCAGCACGGTGGTGACGCCGTGACGCAGCGACTCGGCCAGCGCGGGCCCGCCGAGCACCTCGATGTCGTAGTGGGTGTGGATGTCGAGCATGCCGGGCAGCACCCATTTCCCGGACGCGTCGATCACCTCCGCGGCGTCGGCGCCGGCGAGGTCGTCCTCGGTGATGACCGCGACATGACCGTCTTTGATGCCGATCGTGCGGATCGCCGACGGGGCGCCGGTGCCGTCGAACCAGCGGCCGTTGCGGATGATCGTGTCGTAGCTCACAGCACTGCTCACGCCCCCATCGAACAGGGCGACACGACAGGTGTCAACGAAATCGTGAACAGATCTCGCTGAGTGTCTACCCGCGGTCGGCGCATAATCGAGCAGGTGACGCCGCTACAGCGCTACATCGCCGAAGAGATCGCCACCGACCACGTCGACGGCCTGCTGTCCCGGCGGGAGGCCTTGCGCCGGCTGGGCCTGCTGGGAATGGGGGCGGCCAGCGCATCAGCGCTGATCGCCGCCTGCGCCGACACCAAGCAGAGCGACGGGTCGACGTCCGAGAGCCCGACCCCGCCGCCGTCGTCGTCTCCGTCCGCGGCCAAGCCGGTGCCGCCGGGGATGGCCGATGCGCTGCCCACCGCGCCGGTGACGTGGGCGGGTCCGGCGGGGCAGCTGCAGGGCGCGTGGGCCGAGGCGCCCGACGCGCGGGGCGGCCTGCTGGTGATCCACGAGAACAAGGGGCTGACCGACTGGGTGCGCTCGGTCGCGGGCCGGCTGGCCGGCGCCGGTTACTCGAGTCTGGCCGTCGACCTGCTCTCCGGGAACGGCGGCACCGCGACGTTCGCCGACCCCGCGGCGGCGACGGCCGCGCTGGGGAACCGCCCGCCCGAGGCCATGGTCGCCGACCTGACCTCCGGCATCGCCGAGCTGCAGCGCCGCACCCCGGGGCGCAAGGTCGCCGCGATCGGGTTCTGCATGGGCGGCGGTCTGGTGTGGCGGCTGCTCGACAGCGGGGTGCCGCAGCTGGCCGCGGCGTTCCCCTTCTACGGACCCACCCCCGACGATCCCGACTTCTCGGGGTCGAAAGGCGTGGCCGTGCTCGGCTTCTACGGCGCACTCGATCAGCGCGTCAACGCCACCGAACCGGCGGCCCGCGCCGCGCTGGAGAAAGCCGGCCTGGTGCACGAACTCGTGACCGAACCCGACGCGAACCACGCGTTCTTCAACGACACCGGCGACCGATTCGACCAGGCCGCCGCCGACGATGCGTGGCGCCGGACGCTGGACTGGCTGACCGTGCACGTCGGCTGACACTGGCGCGGGCGAAGACGCAACCTGCTGTTCGGCGACGCGCCGACCCGCCGTTGCCCGTCGCACATCCCCGCGGGTTCTCATGCAGCCATGCGGGTCGTGCAGGTGGCGAACTTCTACGGGCCCCGGTCCGGCGGCCTGCGCACCGCGGTGGACCGGCTCGGCGCCGAGTACTGCGCGGCCGGCCACCGCGTGTTCCTCATCGTGCCCGGCCGACGCCACGAATCCACCACGCTGCCCAGCGGCGTCGTGCGGATCAGTCTGCCCGCCAGGCTGATTCCGTTCACCGGGGGATACCGCGCGGTGTCGCCGCGGCCCGTCACCGCGCTGCTCGAGCAGTTGGCCCCCGACGCGCTGGAGGTGTCCGACCGGCTCACACTGCGCTCGCTGGGACCGTGGGGCCGCGCACACGGCGTGTCGACGGTGATGATCTCCCACGAACGGCTCGACCGGCTCGTCGGACAGATCCTGCCGCGACCGTGGGCCAGGACCGTCGCCGACGCCGCCAACCGGCGCACCGCCGCCAACTACGACGTCGTGGTCTGCACCACCGCGTTCGCCCGGGCGGAGTTCGACCGGATCGGGGCGTCGAATCTGGTGACGGTGCCGCTGGGCGGCGACCTCGACCAGTTCCACCCGCGGCGCCGGTCGGCGGCGATGCGTGAGCGGTGGGCCCGCCCCGGCCAGACCCTGCTGGTGCACTGCGGGCGGCTCTCGGTCGAGAAGCATCCGCACCGCAGCATCGATACTGTTGCGGCGCTGCGGCGTTCGGGGGTCGACGCGCGGCTGGTGGTGGTCGGCGAGGGGCCGTTGCGCGCCCGGCTGCAGCGGCAGGCCGACGGACTGCCCGTCGACTTCACCGGCTACATCGGGTGCCGCGACACCGTGGCCACGATTCTCGCCAGCGCCGACATCGCGCTGGCCCCGGGCCCGCACGAGACGTTCGGGCTCGCGGCGCTCGAGGCGCTGGCGTGCGGGACCCCGGCGGTGGTGTCCCGCACCTCGGCGCTGGCCGAGATCCTCACCCACGACAGCGGCGCGACCGCCGACAACGACCCGCGGGCCATCGCGCATGCCGTCACCGCGGTCATGAGCCGACCGGAGCACCACCGGCGGCACAGTGCCCGCCGCCGGGCCGAGCAGTTCACTTGGCCGCGCTCGGCCGCCGGGATGCTCAGCGCACTGCGCGTCCATTAGCCGGTGCGCCGGCACCGCCGTGCCCTACGATCCCTGCATGATCCGCACGTTCGCCGTGGTGTCGGCCGCCGCGCTGCTGCTCGGCGCGACGGCGGTGGTCGCCGACGCGCAACCGGCGCCCGCGACCTGCGAATACGACCTCTCGCCCCCGAGCGTGGTCGCCGTGTCCGGCACCAATGTGGTGACGGCGACGGTCACGCCGAGAGCATGCGACGGCGCGGTCACCTTCCAGACCGTCGCCTGCATCCAGATGGCCGGCGGCACCGATGCCGGGATCTGCGCCCGGGGCGCCGGGATCCTCCCCGCGCAGGTCTTCTTCCAGCCCTACCGTCCCGGCACGGTCTACACCTCGACCGGACGCGGCTGCGCGTCGGCGGGGAATCCTCCGCAGACGTCCTGCCAGGAGAGTGGCCCGCTGACCGCCACGCTGTGAGCGGCGCGGTTTAGCTCCGCAGGCACTCGGGCATCCGACGATTCACGGGGTCGTCAATCATGACCGGCCCCCTCGAATCGAGGAGCCGGCATGGACAGCAACGTCATCGTCTGGATCGTGGTCGCCGTCGTCGCGATCATCGTCATCGCCCTGATCGTGGTCGCGGCGAAGAAGTCCCGCGACAAACGGCGCGCGCAGGAAGCCGACCGCATCCGCGAGGAGGTGCACCACGACAGCCAGCGGGTGCAGCGGCAGGCCGCGCTCGTCGAAGAGACCGAGGCCAAGGCTCGCGCCGCCAAGGCCGAGGCGGACGCCAAGGCCGCCGAGGCGGCTCGGCTCGCCGACACCGCTGCCGGCCGTCGCGACGCGCTGACCAGCTCACAGCAGCACATCGACGCCCGGCGCGAGCACGCCGACAATCTCGACCCGCGGGTCGATCACCGCGGCGACGACACCCGCGCCGATGACCCCCGTGCCGACGGTCACGTCGAGGGCGGCCGGCACGAGGGGCACCGCGCCGCGCCGGGTGACGCTCAGACGATGCGCCCCGACGTCACGCAGCGCTAACCGGCCGGCGTCCAGGCGACGGGCAGTCGCTTGATGCCGTGGATGAACGCCGAGTGCAACCGGTCGGGCTCCTCGATCGCTCGCAGGTCGGGGACCCGGCGGTGCAGCTCCTCGAACGCCACGGTGATCTCGCGGCGCGCGAGATTGGCCCCCAGGCAGAAGTGCGCACCGCCGCCGCCGAACCCGACGTGCGGGTTCGGGTGGCGGCGCACGTCGAACATCCACGGGTCGGCGAACTTCGACTCGTCGCGGTTGGCCGAGCCGTACCACATCGTCAGCTTGTCCCCGGCCGCGATACGCACCCCGCTCAACTCCACATCCCGCGTGGCCGTTCGCCGCATGTAGGCCACCGGCGACGCCCAGCGCACGATCTCCTCGACCGCCGTCGGGGCGATCGCCGCATAATCCGCCCACCACAGGTCGCGCTGCTCGGGATAGCGGCTGAGCGCGAGCACGCCGTGACTGATCGCATTGCGGGTCGTCTCGTTGCCGGCGACCACGAGCAGGATGAAGAACGACGCGACCTCGGCCGAGGTGAGCCGCTCGCCGTCGAGTTCGGCGGCCACCAGCGCGGTGGTGAGATCCTCCCCGGGATGCTCGCGCCGGTCGTCGGCCAACGCGGTCGCATAGGCGCCGATCGCCATCGCGACGGAGACGAACTCGTCGAAATCGGTGGCGATGTCCGGGTCACCGAATCCGAGGATCACGTTGGTCCAGTGGAAGATCCGCTGGTGGTCGTCCTCCGGGATACCCATCATGTCGCAGATGATCTGCAGCGGCAGCGGCCCGGCCAACTCGGCCACGATGTCGGCCCGCCCGTCCGGGTGCCGGCCCACCATATCGTCGACCAGCCGTCCGGCCCGCGCACGCACCGAATCTTCGATCAGCGCAAGCACTCTGGGGGTGAACGCGCTGCGCACGATGTTGCGCAGCCGGGTGTGGCGGGGATCGTCCATCGCGATCATCGAGCCGAAATACTCTGCCAGCTCCGGGGATTGGTCACCGACCACGATGCCCAGCGCCGAACTGAACAGCTCCGGATGCCTGCTGACGTAGAACACGTCGTCGTAGCGGGTCAGCGCCCAGTGCCCGGCCACCTCGGCCTCGCCGTCGGGGACGATCGCCTCGTGGAAGCTGATCGGGGCTTCGCGGCGCAGGGTGGCGAACGCACCGTCGCGGACATCGTCGTCGAGTCCCCAGAAATCCCACGATCCCAGGTCGACGTCGCCGAGCGCGACCTCGGGTGGGGGAGTTCCGTTCACCCGGGTCAGGTCACCGAGTTCCAGGCTGCTCATGCAACCCGAGAGTAGCCTCAGGGCCGCGCTTCATGGCCCTTTCTGCCGTGTGTGCGGCGGTCCTCTTTCATGCGCGCCTCGTGCAGGTGGCGTTCGCCACCGACGAGCTCGTCGCGCACGCGGCGCTCGTGGTCGCGGATCACCGTCCAGTAGGTGTCCTCGAACTCCTCGATGATCTGGAACGTCCACCGCCCCTCGAGGACATTGCGGCCCACCACCTCGGTCTCCAACCGGTCGGCGATCTCGTCGTGGCCGGCGTCGCGCAGCGCGTCGCACGCCTCGCCGAGCAGCAGGTCGGCGCGGCCCATCAGCTGGTGGAACGAATACAGATGGCCCCGCGCGCGTTCCACCCATTCCAGCGCTTCGGTCACCTTGCCGACGGCGTCGACCGTGGCATCGCTTGCGTCAGTCACGGCCGGAAGATACCCGGCTCACTCCTCGACTACCGCCTTGATTCTTTCGAGTGTCTTACGCATATCGCGCAGGTTGCGCCGTTTGCGTAGCTGGCCGCCGAGGACCGAGTACAGCGCCATCAACGGATTCTGGTCGAGACGGAAGGATTCGGTGACGTCGGTGCCCGACGCCGTCGGCGTCAGGCGATAGTGCCAGTTGTTGACCGCGCGGTCGCCGGCGAGTACCGCGAAGCCGAACTCACGCCCGGGGTCGCACGCGGTGACCCGGCACGTCGTCCAGTACACCGGGCCGATCTCGTTGCGCCGGACGTGGCCGCGGAAGCGAGCGCCCAGGGCGGGACCGGTGGCTCCGTCGAGCCATTCCGCCTCGAACGTCTCCGGCGAGAACCGGCCGGTGTTGCGGACGTCGGCGATCAGATCCCAGATCGCCTCGGCCGGCGCCGCCATCGACACCGTCACCGAACCCTGCATCGCAGCCATCGCGGGTCAGCGATCGAAGTCGTCGTCGTCGGGGACCTCGATCGCCTGCTCGATCAGGTCGGCCTCGTTGGCCTGCCAGTCCCGGTCGCCGGCGACCCGCGCCGCATCGCGCCAGGTGTCGCCGTCGGCGTCAGCGGCGGCGTCGACCGGGGTGAGCTGTTCGACGACGTCAGCCTCGGCGGCGTCGGGCAGCGGGTCGCGGTCGGGTGTCGTCATCACGGGTTGCCTCCGAGAGTCGGGGGAGCGGTCCCTTCACGATAGTTCGCCGGGTCATCGCCGTCCCCGCCGACGCCCGGCGATTCACGCCGGCCGAAGGCACTCGGGTACTGTGCGTACAACTGTGCTCCGACGAGACAGGCCCTCAAACCGCGCGGGGCCGCCCATCGACCAGCCCCCCAGATTCAAAGGTCAGTGATTTGCCAGACACCAGTAACAAGACCCAAGATCTGACACCGCATTTCGAGGACGTCCAGTCGCATTACGACCTCTCGGACGACTTCTACCGGCTGTTCCTCGACCCCACCCAGACCTACAGCTGCGCCTACTTCGAGCGCGACGACATGACCCTCGAAGAGGCCCAGCTGGCCAAGATCGACCTGTCGCTGGGCAAGCTCGGCCTCGAGCCCGGCATGACGCTGCTCGACGTGGGCTGCGGATGGGGCGCCACCATCAAGCGGGCCGTCGAGAAGTACGACGTCAACGTCGTCGGCCTCACGCTCAGCCGTAACCAGCAGGCCCACGTGCAGAAGGTGCTCGACGGCCTGGACAGCCCACGTACCAAGCGCGTGCTGCTGCAGGGCTGGGAGCAGTTCCACGAGCCCGTCGACCGCATCGTGTCGATCGGTGCGTTCGAGCACTTCGGCCGCGACCGCTACGACGACTTCTTCAGCAGGGCCTACGACGTGCTGCCCGCCGACGGCGTGATGATGCTGCACACCATCGTCAAGCCCGACGACGAGGAGTTCGCGGCGCGGAACCTGCCGGTCACGATGACCAAGATCAGGTTCTTCAAGTTCATCATGGACGAGATCTTCCCCGGCGGCGATCTGCCCCAGCCGGTCAAGGTGAAGACGCACGCGACCAAGGCCGGCTTCGGAGTCGGGCTGGTCCAGCCGCTGCGGCTGCACTACGCGCGCACCCTGGACCTGTGGGCCGCCGCACTGGAGGCCAACCGGGAACAGGCCATCGCGATCCAGTTCGAAGAGGTCTACGAGCGATACATGAAGTACCTGACCGGCTGCGCCGACCTGTTCCGCGACGGCTACACCGACATCTGCCAGTTCACCCTCACGAAGGCCTGAGGTAGGACCGGGCCGGCTGGCCCGGTTCCCCGCCGGCGGCATCGCGCCGCCGCGCCGCCATGCCCGCGAGGGCCTCGAACACCACCCGGTGCGCCGCGTTGACGGTCAGCTCGGCGTGGTCGTAGGCCGGTGCCACCTCGACCACGTCGACGCCCGCCACGTCGTGTTCGTAGCAGAGCTGGCGGACCATGCGCAGCAGGTCGGCGCTGGTGATGCCGCCCGGCTCCGGGGTCCCGGTGCCGGGGGCGTGCGCCGGGTCGAGCACGTCGATGTCGACGGACACGTACAACTTGTCGGCCTTGGCCAGCGCCTCGCCCACCGCGTCGGTCATCACGGCCTTGAACCCGCGCTCCCAGATCTCCTGCATGGTGTGCCAGGTCATCTTCTGTTCCTGCATCCACTCGAAGGTGTCCTGCGGCGGCCAGTAGCCCCGCAGCCCGACCTGGACGAAGTGGGAGCCGGGAACGGCGCCGGACTCGATGAGCCGGCGCATCGGGGTGCCGTGGCTGGCCAGGTTGCCCTCGATCTCGTCGGCGGTGTCGGCGTGCGCGTCGAAGTGCACGATGCCGACGTTGCCGTAGCCGTGCACGTCGGCCACCGCGGTGGCGGCCGGCCACGTGATCGAGTGGTCGCCGCCGAGGATCACCGGGACGATGCCGCGGCTGGCGATCGCGTGCACGCGCTCCTTGATGTTGGCGTGCGACACCTCGGTCTGCCCGTGCGGACAGTAGGCGTCACCGAAGTCGACGACCTCCAGCCAGTCGAAGATCTCCAGGCCCAGATCCATGTGGTAGGTGCCGGGCTCATAGGCGGTGGCGCGGATCGCCCGCGGCCCGAACCGTGCTCCAGGCCGGTTCGTGGTCGCGATGTCGAACGGCGCGCCGACGATCGCGACGTCGGGTTTCCACGAATTGAGCTGCTCGGTCTCGGTCAGGAACGGGCGGTGCCCGAACGACGCCATTCCCGCGTAGGCCAGCTCGAGCTGCTCGAGCATGCCCGGGGGGAGCTCGCGGCGGGGTTCACCGTGGTGATCGTGATCGTGGCCCATGCGAGGAAACCGTACCGGTCATCGCCCGCCGGGACCGGTCAACGCCGAGCGCAGATCGTCGGGGACCGGCCGCTTGGCCCAGTCCTCGGTCGACACCACGACGTAGGTGTTCTGCCCGCGCACCGCGACCTGCTCCGCACCGTCGGCGGGATTGCGCCGCCACACCGAGAACGTCAGCGTGAAGCTGGTCGTGCCGACCCGGATGCACGCGGCGGTCACCCGTACGCTGTCGCGCCACCGCACCGGGGCGGCGAAGTCGATCTCGCTGTGCACGACCTGGAAGTCGTACCCGCCCGCCATCAGGTCGGGGTACGCGACCCCGCAGTGGTCGAGCAGACCGGTGCAGGCTTCGTCGAACCAGGTGAGGTAGTGGCCGTTGAACACGACGCCCTGCTGATCGACCTCGGCGTAGCGGGGCACGACCGGCAGCGAGAACTCGCTCATTCGGACGACCCTAGGGGTGCGGCAGACTCGGGCCATGCAGCTCGTCACGATCGATGACATCCGCTCCGCGGCGCACCGGATCCGCCCCCGCGTGGTGCGCACCCCGCTGGTGCCCGCGACCTGGGGCGACGACAACCGGCCGCTGTGGATCAAACCGGAGAACCTGCAGGCCGTCGGCGCGTTCAAGGTCCGCGGCGCGTTCAGCGCCCTCACCGCGCTGACCGGGCCGGTCGAGGATGTCGTGGCGTACTCCAGCGGCAACCACGCCCAGGCCGTCGCGTACGCCGCGGCCACCTTCGGGATGCGCGCGCACATCGTGATGCCGGAGGAGACGCCGGAGGTGAAGGTCGCCGCCACCCGGACGCACGGCGCACGGGTGGTGCTGTGCGGGGCCGGGCAGCGCGAGATGGTCGCCGCGGAGGTGGTCGCCGAGACGGGCGGGGTGATGATCCCGCCGTTCGACCATCCCCAGGTGATCGCGGGTCAGGGCACGATCGGCCTGGAGATCGCCGAGGACCTGCCCGAGGTCCGCACCGTCCTGATCCCGGTCAGTGGCGGCGGCCTCGCCTCCGGCGTCGGGGTGGCGATCCGGGCACTGTGCCCGCAGGCCGCGGTGTACGGCGTCGAGCCCGAACTCGCCGCCGACACCGCCGAGAGCCTGCGCACGGGCCGGCGCGCGGACTGGCCGGTGGCACAGCGCAACCGCACCATCGCCGACGGGTTGCGCTCGCAGCCGTCGGAGCTGACCTTCACACATCTGCAGCGCGTCCTGGACGGCGTGCTCACCGTGACCGAAGACGAAATCCGTTCCGCAGTAAGGGAATTCGCCCTGCGCGGGCATCTGGTGAGCGAACCCAGCGGCGCCGTCGCCCTGGCCGCCTACCGCCAGGGCGGGACCCCGCCGGGCCCGACCGCAGTGATCCTGTCGGGCGGCAACATCGAGCCGCGGTTGCTGACTGAGATTCTCGCCGGGAGAGCCGTTTGACGGGTGTGCAATACCACGCGCGGTGCGGGTAAGGTCACGGCGACATCGCGTCACGGGTCCGCCGGCGGACCGCGGACGCGCGAAGGAGTGGTTCGTGGACGCAGTGCTCGGCTTGTCGGTGACGTCATCGGCCGTCGGTCTGGTCCTGGTCGAGGGGCAGGACGCCGACAGCGCCGCGATGGACGGTGCGGGCTTCGAGGTGGCGACGTCGCAGCAGGCCGCCGACGCGGTGCGACGCACCGAGGCGATCGCCGCCCAGCGTGGCCGGCGGGTGCAGTCGATCGGCGTGACCTGGAGCGACGACGCCCACACCGAGGCGTCCCTGCTGCTCAAGTCGCTCAGCGACTCCGGCTTCGACAACATCGTGCCGGTCCGGCTGTCCGAGGCAACCGACGCGCTGGCGCGCGGTATCGCCGAGGTGATGGGCTACCACACCACCGCGGTGTGCGTGGTGGAGCCCGGCCAGCTCATCGCGCTCGTGGTCACCCCTGACGACGGCGCCGTCCAGACCGCCGTCAACAGCACCGTCGTCACCGAGGACGACCTGATCGGTTGGTTGAGCGCGGTGTTCACCCGCGCCGACTGGGAGCCCGAGGCGCTGGTGCTCGTGGGGTCGGTCGAGGACCTCGACGGGCTGGTGCCGGTGCTGGAGGATGCGCTCGCCGTGCCGGTGTTCTCGCCCGCCGAAGCCCAGTTGGCGCTGGCGCGCGGAGCGGCGCTCGCGTGTGCGCCCGCCGGCGAGGCCTTCTGGGCCGACGAGCGCGAACCCGCGCCGCCGAGCAGCCGTCGCCGCAACGAACGCTTCCTCAAGGCCGCCCCGGCGGTCATGCTGGCCACCGGCGCGGTCGCGTTCGTCGCCTCGGTGTCGGCCGCGCTGGGCCTGCAGTTCGCGCCCGACCGGCCGACGCCGCCGGTCCGCCCCGCCGCTGAGACTGTGGTGCCGGCGCCGAGGGCGACCCCG
>NZ_JYNX01000083.1 GCF_001044255.1 Mycolicibacterium chubuense | reverse complement strand
GGTCGCCGCGGCGTGGGCCCTGTCACATCCGGGCCGGGTGGTGGCCGTGCTGGCCGCGCTGCCGGCCTGGACCGGCGAGCCCGACGCCGCACCCGCCGCGCTGGCGGCCCGGCACTCCGCGGCGGTGCTGCGCCGCGACGGCCTGGTGTCGGCGACCGCGGCGATGCAGGCCTCCAGCCCGGCGTGGCTGGCCGCGGAACTCACCCGCTCGTGGGTCGCCCAGTGGCCGGCCCTGCCCGATGCGATGGACGAGGCGGCGCGCTACGTGGCCCCCACTCTCGGCGAGTTCGAGGGCCTGGGCGTGCCGATGGGCGTGGTGTCAGCCACCGACGACGCCGTGCACCCGCTGGAGGTCGGCGCTGCCTGGGTGTCCGCGGCGCCGCGCGCCGCACTGCGGACCGTGACGCTCGGCGACGTCGGCGAGGACCCCTCGGTACTCGGCACCGAGTGCCTGGCCGCGCTGCGTGACGCCGACCGCGAGGAGCGCAGCTAGCCGCCGGTGATGGTGCGCAGCTGCTGCATCGCCGAGCCCTGGGTCGCGCGCCGCGCCGCCGGGTCGGCCGGGGGCTGCGGCGGCTCGGGCTGCTGCTGCCCCTGGGCCGCAGACTCGGCCTCGGCCTGAGCCTGCGCCTGGGCCTGGGCCTGCTCGGTGGCCGCCTGCAGCTGGGCGGCCATCTGCTCGGGGAGGGCCACCGGCAGCGGCGTGCGCACCGGCAGCGGGGTGTCGCCCCGGCGGACCACCGTGTCGGCCAGCGCCTCGCGGGCCTGTTCGGCGAGTGCGCCGATGCTCTCCTGGGGTCCGTTGACCACGCAGCGGATCATCCAGCGGTAGCCGTCGACGCCGATGAAGCGGACCCCGGCCTGCCGATGGTCGCCCGGACCGACCACCTCGCGGCCCCACGGGCCGTCCTCGATGCTCACCTTCGGCCTTTCCTTGCGCAGCGACTCGGCCAGCTCGGAGGCCACCTCGCGCCACAGACCGGTCGACTTCGGTGCCGCGTAGGCGGCGATGGTGAAGCGGCCGTGCTGCGTCATGACCCATACCGCGTTGGGCACGCCGGCCTCGTTGATCTCGACCTGGACCTGGCCGCCCTCGGGCATCGGGATCAGCACCGAGCCCAGGTCCAGCCGCGCCACCGTCGCGACGTCCGGATCGTCGAAGTCATCGATGTCGAACGGGCCTTCGAGTTCCTCGTCGGCTTCCACTGCTACCACCTCGGGTGTCTCACGCTGTCACTGTCAGTCGTTCTGAAAGCCATCGTCACAGACTGGCATGCCCGCCGGAAGATCCGTGCCCCCCGTCGCCGCGCGTCGTGTCGGCGAGCCCGGCCTCGTCGAAGCTCGTCACCTCCACCAGCTCCGGCAACTCGACCCGCTGCACCAGCAGCTGGGCGATCCGGTCACCGCGGTGCACCACGATCGGGGTGTGCGGATCGAGGTTGATCAGCGACACCTTGATCTCGCCGCGATAGCCCGCGTCGATGGTCCCGGGACTGTTGACGATCGAAAGGCCAACGCGCGCAGCCAATCCCGATCGCGGATGGACCAGGCCGACCATACCGTGCGGGATCGCGACCGCGATCCCGGTGCCGACCAGGGCCCGTGCCCCGGGCGCCAGTTCGACATCGTGCGCGCTGTACAGGTCGACACCGGCGTCACCGTCGTGGGCACGCTCGGGGAGCGGCAGATCCCGATCGAGACGCACGACCGCCAAAGAACTGGGCACGACGTCAGAGATTACTCTTGGCCGCGTGTCCGACACGCGCGCCACCGCCACCAGCGTTCGCTACCGCGAGCGGCTGTGGGTGCCGTGGTGGTGGTGGTTGCCGGGGCTGGGCCTGGCCGCGCTGATCGCCCTGGAGGTCAACCAGGGCATCGCCGCGCTGCCCGACTGGCTGCCCTACGCCGTGCTGCTGCCGGTGGCGGCGGTCGCGCTGGTGTGGCTCGGCCGCGTCGAACTGCGGGTGGTGCACGACGACGGCGGTACCGAACTGTGGGTCGGTAACGCGCACTTGCCCGCGTCGGTGATCACCCGGGCCGCCGAGGTGCCGCGCTCGGCCAAGTCGGCCGCGCTGGGACGGCAGCTCGATCCGGCCGCCTACGTCGTGCACCGGGCCTGGGTGGGCCCGCTGGTGCTGCTCGTCCTGGACGATCCGGACGATCCCACGCCCTATTGGCTCGTCAGCGCGCGGCACCCGGATCGGGTGCTCGCCGCGCTGCGCTGACTCTCGTCAGGCTCTCACCCTCACGTCGCGCGGCTCGTACCTCAGGCAGCGCAGTCCGAGCAGATCATCATGCCGTTCTTCTCGCTCGCCAGCCGGCTGCGGTGATGCACCAGGAAACAGCTGGAGCACGTGAACTCGTCGGCCTGCTTGGGGATCACCCGCACCGAGAGCTCTTCGCCGGACAGATCGGCGCCGGGCAGCTCGAAAGATTCGGCGGTCTCGGACTCGTCGACGTCGACGACAGCAGACTGAGCTTCGTTGCGGCGTGCCTTCAGTTCCTCGAGCGAGTCCTCGGACACGTCGTCGGTCTCGGTGCGCCGTGGGGCGTCGTAATCAGTAGCCATGGCCAGTCCCCTCCGTGAAGCTCTATGCAGCGTTGCTTTGTACCAGCGTCGAACGCATCCACCAAACGATTCGTGCCCGTATTGACACCGGTTCTAATGTGATTTACGTCACAGAAGTCGCCATCCGACCGTTGATGCCGGTCGGAGCCCCGCACACCCTAGCTCTAGAGTCTGTGGCGTGGTCGCGCAAATCACCGAAGGCACGGCGTTCGACAAACACGGGCGCCCGTTCCGCCGCCGGAACTTCCTGCCCGGAGCGCTGATGTTCGCCGCGCTGGCGGTGGCGGCGCTGCTGGTCTGGGTGATCGCGCTCTCCCAGCCGCCCGACGTGCGCGAGGTCGCCGTCTGCAATCCGCCGCCGGCACCGGCGGATCCGAACGCGCCGGCCCCCACCCTGGGAGAACAGGTGTCGCGCCAGAACATGACCGACGTGACACCCGCCAAGCTCGCCGACACCCGCATCCGGGTGCTCAACGCCAGCGGGCAGGGCGGGCAGGCCGCCGAAGTGGCCGGCGCGCTGCGGGATCTCGGCTTCACCGATCCCGAGGCCGCCAACGACCCCGTCTACACCGGCACCCGATTGCAGTGCCAGGGCCAGATCCGGTTCGGACCGGCCGGACGCGCTGCCGCGGCGTCGTTGTGGCTGGTCGCGCCCTGCACCGAGCTGTTCCAGGATCAGCGCACCGACGACACCGTCGACCTCGCGATCGGCACCGACTTCACCGAACTCGCCCACAGCGACGACATCGACGCGGTGCTGGCCAGCCTGATGCCCGACGCCACCCAGCCGGCCGACCCGTCGCTGCTGAGCAAGATCCACACCCAGACCTGCTGAGCTACTGTCGGCGCGGGTCCAGCCCGCTGCGCAGCAGCGCCTCGTCGAGCTCCGCCGCCAGACCCGGCGCGGCGGCGACCATCAGACCGGGTCCCCCCTGCCCGGGCGCCCGCACCACCGCACCCGCCTCGGCCGCGATCAGCGCACCGGCGGCCCAGTCCCAGACGTGCACCCCGTCCTCGTAGTACGCGTCGAGCCTGCCCGCGGCCACCATGCACAGGTCCAGCGCGCAGGAACCGATCCGGCGCACGTCGCGGATCTCCGGCAGCAACGCCGCCATCACCGCGCCCTGGCGACGGCGATCCTCCGGCTGGTAGGAGAAGCCGGTGCCGACCAGCGCCATCGACAGCGAGGTGGCCGCACTGCACCGCAACGCCGTCGTCTGCCCGTCCCGCGTCACCTGTGCGCCGCGGCCCAGCGCCGCCGAGTACACCGCTCCCGCCGCGACGTCGGCGACCGCCCCGGCCACCGACACCCCACCCCGCTGCACGCCGACCGACACCGCGAAGGCCTCGATCCCGTAGACGAAGTTCACCGTGCCATCGATCGGATCCAGCACCCAGGTGAGTCGGCCGTCGTCGGCGCCCTCCGGGCCGCCTTCCTCCTCCCCGAGGATCGGCTCGCCGGGGCGCAGTTCGGCCAGCCGGTTCCGCAGCAGACGCTCGGTCTCGGTGTCGACGACGGTGACGGGGTCGGTCGGGGTGCTCTTCGCCCTGACCGCGCCGTCCTGGTCGGAACCGCCCGCGCCGTCGAACACCTCGGTGCGGCGGCGCCGGACGAAGGCCGCCGCCTCCGCGGCCAACTGCTCGGCCACCGCGCGCGCGGACGCCGGGTCGGTGTCGATGTCGCTCACCCGACCATCGCAACACATCCGCGGGCGCGGCGGCGGTCCGGGATGCGCGACTGGCCCCCATCGCAATTCGTGAGCCGATAGTGTGTGCACCACCGGCGCCGCCCACCTGCGCAGAGGAGCCTGCATTGACCGTCACCGACTCGCCCACCTCTGCATCCGACACCCCGCGCCGCGGTTTCGGCGTCGACGTCGGCGGCAGCGGCGTCAAAGGCGGCATCGTCGATCTCGACACCGGACAGTTGATCGGTGAGCGCTACAAGCTGCTGACCCCCCAGCCGTCCACTCCGGACGCCGTCGCCGCCACCATCGCCGAGGTGGTCAAGCACTTCGGCTGGGAGGGCCCGCTGGGAGTGACCTACCCCGGTGTGGTGACCAACGGGATCGTGCGCACCGCCGCCAACGTCGACAAAGGATGGATCGGCGTGAACGCCGGCGAGGTGATCGGCGCGGCGCTGGGGGGCCGACAGGTGACGGTGCTCAACGACGCCGACGCCGCCGGACTCGCCGAGGAGAAGTTCGGCGCCGGCAGCGGGCACACCGGGGTCATCGTGTTGCTCACCTTCGGCACCGGCATCGGGTCGGCGGTGATCCACAACGGCGTGTTGCTGCCCAACACCGAGTTCGGCCACCTCGAAGTCGGCGGCAAGGAGGCCGAACACCGCGCGGCGAGTTCGGTCAAGGAGCGCAAGGACTGGAGCTACGAGCGGTGGACCGAGGAGGTCACCAAAGTCCTGGTCGCCATCGAGAACGCCATCTGGCCCGACCTCTTCATCGCCGGCGGCGGCATCAGCCGCAAGGCCGACAAATGGATTCCGCTGCTGAAGAACCGCACCCCGGTGGTGGCCGCGGCGCTGCAGAACAGCGCAGGCATCGTCGGTGCGGCGATGGCCGCCGACGTCGACGTCACCACTACCGCTCGGTAACCGGCGCGGCGCGCCGTCAAATTTGCCGCTCGGCACGGTACGCACTCACACTGTCGTTACAATGGTCGTCGGCGGCCGCCTACACCGAACAGCGGCGGAGCATCCCAGTTGAGATCGTCGCCGACATTCGACATAGCCGACACTTTTCGGCGGCGCATGCGTGCGCGCCGGAACCCGCACGATTGGAAGGGTGTACGTGGCAGCGACAAAGGCAAGCCCGGCAACCGATGAGCCGGTGAAGCGGCCCGCCGCCAAGACCCCCGCGAAGAAGGCGCCCGCCAAGGCGGCCAACGGCTCAGCGCCCGCGAAGAAGGCCGCCAAGGCCGCTCCGGTGAAGGCCGCCAAGCGGGCCGCGAAGTCCGCCGACGCCCCCGCCGGCCGCGGGCGCGCCAAGAAGGGTGCCGCCGAGGCCGTCGACACCGATCTCGTCGCCGAAGACCTGGAGACCACCGAAGACCTCGAGGCCGAACCCGGCGAGGATCTCGACGTCGAGGACGGCGATCTCGAACTCGACGACATCGAGGTCGAAGACACCGACGACGACGCGGCCGCCGACGACGAGGACACCGACGAGGCCGAGGACGGTACCGCCGGGGCCACGGCGGCGCCCGTCGCACCCGGCAAGGCCGTCAAGGAAGCCGATGACGACATCGCCGAGCCGTCCGAGAAGGACAAGGCCTCCGGCGACTTCGTCTGGGACGAAGAGGAATCCGAGGCGCTGCGGCAGGCCCGCAAGGACGCCGAGCTCACCGCGTCGGCCGACTCGGTGCGCGCCTACCTCAAGCAGATCGGCAAGGTCGCGCTGCTCAACGCCGAGGAAGAGGTGGAGCTCGCCAAGCGCATCGAGGCGGGCCTGTACGCGACGCAGCTGATGGCCGAGCTCGCTGAGAAGGGCGAGAAGCTCCCGGCCGCGCAGCGGCGCGACATGATGTGGATCTGCCGCGACGGTGACCGCGCGAAAAACCATCTGCTGGAAGCCAACCTGCGCCTGGTGGTGTCGCTGGCCAAGCGGTATACCGGCCGCGGCATGGCGTTCCTGGACCTGATCCAGGAGGGCAACCTGGGCCTGATCCGTGCGGTCGAGAAGTTCGACTACACCAAGGGCTACAAGTTCTCCACCTATGCCACCTGGTGGATCCGTCAGGCCATCACCCGCGCGATGGCCGACCAGGCCCGAACCATCCGCATCCCGGTGCACATGGTCGAGGTCATCAACAAGCTCGGCCGCATCCAGCGCGAGCTGCTCCAGGATCTGGGCCGCGAGCCCACGCCGGAGGAGCTGGCCAAGGAGATGGACATCACGCCGGAGAAGGTGCTGGAGATCCAGCAGTACGCGCGTGAGCCCATCTCGCTGGACCAGACCATCGGCGACGAGGGCGATTCGCAGCTCGGCGACTTCATCGAGGACAGCGAGGCCGTCGTGGCTGTCGACGCGGTGTCCTTCACGCTGCTGCAGGATCAGCTGCAGTCGGTGCTCGAGACGCTCTCCGAACGTGAAGCCGGCGTGGTGCGGCTGCGCTTCGGCCTGACCGACGGCCAGCCCCGCACTCTCGACGAGATCGGCCAGGTCTACGGCGTCACTCGCGAGCGCATCCGTCAGATCGAGTCCAAGACGATGAGCAAGCTGCGCCACCCCAGCCGGTCGCAGGTCCTGCGCGACTACCTGGACTAGGTCGGCCCGCCAAGCGCCGTCCAAGAAATCGTCAAGTCGGCTGACCTAGATTCATCGACCATGGGACGAAGAACTCCGCCGGTCCGTCTGATCCAGGCCGTCGACCGCGTGCGCGCGGCTCTGGCCGGCCTGCACCGGTCCACGGCGCCCGGCAATGTCGCCCTGCTGGAACTGGCCACCGGTGCGTGGACCACGCAGGTGCTCTACGTCGCCGCCAAGCTCGGGATCGCCGACCAGCTGGCGACCGGCCCCAGACGCGCGGCCGACGTGGCCGCCGCGGTGGGCGCCGATCCCGACGCTGTGCACCGCCTGATGCGCGCCATGACCAGCCGCGGCGCGCTGCGTCAGCGCCGGGACGGACGGTTCGCGCTGACCGCCGTCGGCCACGCCCTGCGGTCGGACTCCGACGGGTCGCTGCGCGACATGGTGCTGTTCCTCGGGCACCCGAGGCATTGGGAACACTGGGGCGCTCTGCTGCATTCGGTGCAGACCGGTGAGCCGGCGGCCGAGATGCTGCGCGGTATGCCGGCCTTCGACTACCTCGACACCGACCCCGAGTTCGCCGCGGTGTTCAACAACGCGATGACGGCCGCCAGCGGCCTGGCGAACGACGTTGCACTGCAGGCCTACGACTTCTCCGGGTGCCGACTGGTCGTCGATGTCGGCGGCGGGCACGGAGCGGTGCTGTCGACGATCCTGCGCGGTGCGCCCGACGCCCGAGGCGTGCTGTTCGACCTGCCGAAGGTGGTCGAAGGGGCGGGTCCGCTGCTTGCCGACGCCGGCGTCGCCCACCGGACCGCGCTCGAGGGCGGGTCGTTCCTCGAGTCGGTGCCCGCCGGCGGCGACCTCTACGTGATGAAGAACATCATCCACGACTGGGACGACGAGCACGCGTTGACGATTCTGCGCAACGTCCGCACCGGGATCGCCGAGGACGGCCGACTGCTCCTGCTGGAAATGGTTCTGCCGGAACGGGCTTCGTCGTTCATCGGGCACATGCTCGATCTCGAGATGCTGGTGATGCTGCACGGCAGGGAACGGACCCGCGCCCAATACGCCGACCTGCTCAGCCGCGCCGGTTTCCGGCTGATTCGGGTGCTCCCCACGGTCAGCCCGATGTCGGTGATCGAGGCCGTCGCGGTCTGATCGCTAATCGGCGCTGCGGCCGGCGCCACCGGCCCCGCCGGAGCCTCCTGCGCCGCCCTTGGTCCCGCTGGGTCCGCTCCC
>NZ_JYNX01000082.1 GCF_001044255.1 Mycolicibacterium chubuense | reverse complement strand
CTCCAATCAGATCGCTGTCATCGGTTGTGGTGTTCGATTTCGGCGTGATCAGCTGAAGATCAAGTGGCTCAAGCGATTTCTGAGGGCGGGGTTCTCCGTCAGTGATGGCAGCTCGAGCCGGTGGCTGGTGTCCCTCGAACTCGCCGGGCGCTACCACCGGGCGGCCGTCGACCGGATGGCCGAGGCGTTGCGGGTCATCTTCCCGCCGGGCTTCGCCGAACGCATCGGCGCCGACGCGGTCGACGATCTCGCCGACTGCATCCTGCGCTACGCCGCGATGGTGCTGCTGCTGCCCAGTACCCAGCCCCTGGACACCCCCGACGATCTCCGCGCGTTTGCCCGCCGGCATTTCCTGCCGAGCCTGCCCATGGCGCTGCGGGGTGTGCCCGCCTGAATCGCGTCGCTGTTTCGTTGCTCACACTTTGGGGCAGTCGTAGGGCCATGAGCGCCGAAGAGAAGACCGAAGAGCGTCAGCAGGGGGAGACCCCCAACGTCCAGCTCGATCACGTCACCGAACCTCCTGACGAGGATCAGAAGCTGACGGAGAAGCCCGAGGTCACCGAGGAACACAAGGAGAAGGCCAAGGAGATGGCCGAGGCCTACAAGACCGAGAATCTCCAGACCACCACGCTGCCGGGAAGCAGCGGCACGGTCTCGGGCACCTCGGTCACCAACTGGGTCGACGATGAGGACAAGGGCAAGATCGAAACCAGTGCTGACATCGGCAACGTGGAGTACCGCAACACCGAGGAGTTCAAGAAAAAGCTCGAGGGTTAGCAGCGCGCTCGCGGGTCACCGCCCGCGTGCCTAGGCTGGGATCCTGTGACACCACTTGACCGGATCGCGCCCGCGTTCGTGGCGATGGCGCATTCCATCGTGTGGGCCTCCGTGGCCACCGTCGATGCCGACAGCAAACCGCGCTCACGCATCCTGCATCCCATCTGGGAGTGGGACGGCACTGACCTCTTCGGCTGGATCGCCACCGTGCCGAGCCCCGTCAAGCGGGCGCACCTCGCCGTGCACCCCGAGGTGTCGGTCAGCTACTGGACCACCACGCACGACACCTGCAGCGCCGAGTGCCTGGTCGAGTGGTACACCGACGACGACACCCGCCACGCGGTGTGGCAACGGTTCGCGACGGCGCCCGCTCCGGTCGGATACGACCCCGCGATCATCCCGATGTGGAAGGACGGCCCGACGTCGGAGCAGTTCGCGGTACTGCGTCTGGCGCCCTACCGGCTGCGCGTGATGCCCGGCACCGTGATGACGGCGGGCACCGGCGAGGTCATGCAGTGGCACAGGACGTGACGGATGCCGACGTGCGGTCGCTGCCCCTGGCGCCGCGCAACCCGCTGCCGCTGCGGGAGTTGGTGAAACTGGTCCGCCGCCTCGACACCGGTCAGGACGTCATTCGCGACGCGGGCGGACCGGTGACCCGGATCCAGCTCGGTCCCGCCAGGGTCGTCCCGCCGATCGTCGCGGTGATGTCCCCGGCCGGCATGCGAGATGTGCTGGGCCGCAACGATGCAGCCACCGACCGCTGCATCATCCACGAGGAGGTCCGCGGGATGGCGGGCGACAGCCTCTTCGTGCTGCCCAACCGGCAATGGCGGCCGCGCAAGCGGGCACTGCAACCCGTGTTCACCAAGGCCAGTGTGCGCAACTTCGGCGGCCACATGGCAAGTGCTGCACAGGCTTTCGTCGACCGCTGGCCGACGGGCGGTGAGGTGGACCTGGATGTGGAGTGCCGTCGGGTCGCGATGCAGTCGCTGGGCCGGTCGGTACTGGGCATCGACCTGAACGAACGCGGCGACACGATCGCACGGTGCATGCACGTGGCGTCGTCCTACACCGCCGACCGGGCGCTGCGGCCGGTGCGCGCCCCGCGCTGGCTGCCGACCCGGTCGCGGCGGCGGGCGCGTGCGGCGGTCGACGCGATGCGCACGATCACCGACGAGATGGTGGCGGCGTGCAGCGCCGATCCCGACCGGGACGCGCCGTTGGTGCAGGCGTTGATCGCGGCGAGGGATCCGCAGACCGACCGGCCGTTGACCGACGCCGAGATCTCCAATGACCTGTTGATCTTCATGCTGGCCGGACACGACACCACGGCGACGGCGCTGACGTACGCGCTGTGGATCCTCGGGCACCACCCCGAGGTGCAGGAGCGGGTCGCCGCCGAGGCCGCCGCGCTCGGCGACCGCGAGTTGACGCCTGCGGACGTGTCGCGGCTCGGGTACACCGTGCAGGTGCTGCACGAGGCGGTGCGGCTGTGCCCGCCCGCCGCCGGGGTGGCCCGCGTGGTGACCCGCGACATCGAGGTGACGGGCTACCGGGTGGAGAAGGGCAGTCTGGTGGCGCTCGGTCTGTACGCCCTGCACCACGACCCCGAGCTGTGGCCCGATCCGATGGCGTTCGACCCGGACCGGTTCAGCCCGGAGAACGTCCAGGCGCGCGACCGCTGGCAGTTCCTGCCGTTCCTCGGGGGCGGGCGGCCCTGCATCGGCGAGCACTTCGCCCGGCTCGAGACGACGCTCGCGCTCGCGACCGTGGTCCGGGCGATGACGGTCGAATCACTCGACGACGACTTCGAGTGCGAGGTGCCGTTCACGACGGTCGCCAAGGGGCCGATCAGGGCGCGGTTGACGCCGCGGTCGTGAGTAGCACCGCCTGCTCGAACGGCAGCACCGCGAACAGCGGCCGCATCCATCCGGTGACCGACGGCGCAGCCTCGGCCTTGCTCACCACCCGGGGATCGGTGACCGGAAACGAACGGCCGTAGCGGCGCATCGTGCCGCCGCCGGCGGCGGTCAGGTTCTTCAGCCAGTCCCGGTCGGGCCCGTAGGTCAGCAGCACGGCGATCCCGTCGCGGGTCGGGAACACCGTCAGCGGGGTGCGGTACAGCGCGCCGGACCGGCGGCCGACGTGGGTGAGGATGCCCATCGTCGGGGCCCACCCGGCCCCAGAGCCGCTGGATCGGGTTGGTGACGTGGCGGTTGAACCGGGCCAGCCATTGCGGCAACTGCATACGGACATCACACTCTTCAGTCGTGGCTTATCTCAAGCCCCCGTGGTTCACGCGGCGGATCTTCAACCGCATCGCGATGGCGTTCGGCGTCGGCGGCAGCACGACGCTGACCGTGACCCGACGCGGGACGGGCACCTCTCAGCAGATCCCGGTGGTCGTGCCCGAGGTGGACGGCGTCCGGTACCTGGTGTCGACGCGCGGGGAAGCGGACTGGGTCAAGAACGTGCGGGCTCACCCGTCGGTCGCCGTCGGTGACACCGCGTACATCGCCTCGGAGATCCCGGTCACCGAGCGCGCGCGCGTCATCGCGGCCTACCGGCCGCTGGCCGGCAAGGTGGTCGAGAGCTACTGGCGCGCGCTGCCCGAGGACGCCGACCATCCCGTGTTCGCGCTCACACCCGTGGAGTGACCACTACACCCTGTAGTTGACCGTTTTGACCCGGCTGGGACACTGGTGCCATGAGCAGTACCGACGTCTCCGCGAAGCTCTTCGCCGACGCCGCCTCGGTCATCCCCGGCGGAGTGAACTCGCCGGTGCGTGCGTTCAACTCCGTCGGCGGCACTCCCCGGTTCATCACCTCCGCCCAGGGCTGCTGGCTGACCGACGCCGACGGCAACCGCTACGTCGACCTGGTGTGCTCCTGGGGGCCGATGATCCTCGGGCATGCGCATCCCGCGGTGGTCGAGGCGGTGCAGCGGGCGGCGGCCGACGGGCTGTCGTTCGGGGCGCCGACGCCGTCGGAGTCCGAGTTGGCCCGCGAGATCATCGACCGCGTCGCGCCGGTCGAACGGCTGCGGCTGGTCAACTCCGGCACCGAGGCCACGATGAGCGCCATCCGGCTGGCCCGCGGCTTCACCGGCAGGGCGAAGATCGTCAAGTTCTCCGGCTGCTACCACGGCCACAGTGACGCGCTGCTCGCTGATGCCGGCTCGGGTGTCGCGACGCTGGGCCTGCCGTCGTCGCCCGGAGTGACGGGTGCGGCCGCCGCGGACACCGTGGTGCTGCCCTACAACAACGTCGCCGCCCTCGAGGACGTGTTCGCCCGGTTCGGCGACGAGATCGCGTGCGTGATCACCGAGGCCAGCCCGGGCAACATGGGCACCGTGCCGCCGTTGCCCGGCTTCAACGCCGAACTGCGCCGCATCACCGCCGCGCACGGCGCGCTGCTGATCTCCGACGAGGTGATGACGGGGTTCCGGGTCAGCCGTTCGGGCTGGTACGGCCTGGATCCGGTGGACGCCGACCTGTTCACCTACGGCAAGGTGATGAGCGGTGGTCTGCCCGCCGCAGCCTTCGGCGGCCGCGCCGACGTGATGGGCCGACTGGCCCCGCTGGGGCCGGTGTACCAGGCGGGCACGCTCTCGGGTAACCCGGTCGCGATGGCCGCCGGCCTGGCCACGTTGCGCGCCGCCGACGACACCGTCTACGCCACGCTGGACGCCAACGCCGACCGGCTGATCGGCCTGATCGGGGATGCGCTGACCGAAGCCGGTGTGGCGCATCAGATCCCGCGCGCGGGCAACATGTTCAGCGTGTTCTTCGGCGAGGTCGATCCGGTCACCGACTTCGCGTCGGCCAAGGCCACCGAGACATGGCGGTTCCCGGCGTTCTTCCACGCCCTGCTCGACGCGGGCATCTACCCGCCGCCGAGCGCCTACGAATGCTGGTTCGTCTCAACGGCTCTCGACGACGACGCCTTCGGGCGCATCGCCGAGGCGCTGCCCGGCGCGGCGCGCGCAGCGGCTCAGGCGAGGCCCGCGTGACCGGGACGTCCGGCAATCGGACGGTCGTGCACGTGATGCGCCACGGCGAGGTGCACAACCCCGAGAAGATCCTCTACGGCCGACTGCCCGACTACCATCTCTCCGAACGCGGGCAGGCGCAGGCCAAGGCGGTCGCCGACTGGCTGGCCGCCCGCGACATCACGCACGTGGTGGCCTCGCCGCTGGAGCGTGCGCAGGAGACCGCGGCGCCGATCGCGGCGCGGCACGGCCTGGTCGTCGGCACCGACGACGAGCTGATCGAGTCGGCCAACGTCTTCCAGGGGCAGAGGGTCTCCCCTGGCGACGGCGCGCTGCGCGATCCCCGCAACTGGTGGCACCTGCGCAACCCGCGCACCCCGTCGTGGGGCGAGCCGTACACCGAGATCGCCGCGCGGATGACGCGGGCGGTGCGGCGCGCGGTGGTGAAGGCGTCCGGTCACGAAGCCGTCTGCGTCAGCCATCAGTTGCCCGTCGAGACACTGCGCCGCTCGATGACCGAGAAACCGCTGCACCACTTTCCGACCCGGCGCATGTGCAACCTGGCGTCGGTCACGTCGTTCTACTTCCACGACGAGGCCTGTGTGGGCTGGGGGTACGCGGAGCTGGCCGGGCAGTGAACCGGCTTGTTGCCCTGCTGATGGCGGTGGTCGTGCTCGCGGGATGCTCGACCGGCCGCGACGCCGTCGCGCAGGGCGGCAGCTTCGAGTTCGTCGCGCCGGGTGGCAAGACCGACATCTTCTACGACCCTCCGGCTGAGCGCGGCACACCGGGTCCGGTGTCGGGGCCGGATCTGATGGACACCACGAAGACGTTGTCGCTGAAGGATTTCGACGGGAGGATCGTCGTCCTCAACGTGTGGGGACAGTGGTGCGGTCCGTGTCGCACGGAGATCACCCAGCTGGAGCAGGTGTACCAGGCCACCCGGGACCGGGGCGTCGCTTTCCTCGGAATCGATGTGCGCGACAACAACATCGACGCCGCCCGCGACTTCGTCATCGACCGCGGCGTGACGTTCCCGTCCATCTACGACCCGGCGATGCGCACGCTGATCGCCTTCGGCGGACGGTATCCGACCACCGTGATCCCGTCCACGGTGGTGCTCGACCGGCAACACCGGGTCGCCGCGGTGTTCCTGCGGGAACTGCTGGCCTCGGACCTACAGCCGGTCGTCGAGCGGTTGGCGGCCGAGAAGTGAACTTCGCCGAGGTGACCTCAGGGGGTCCGCTGCTGATCGCCATGGCGGTCAGCCTGCTGGCCGGCATCGTGTCGTTCGCGTCGCCGTGTGTGGTGCCGCTGGTGCCTGGCTACCTGTCCTACCTGGCCGCCGTCGTCGGTGTCGAGGACTCCCCGTCCTCGGTGAAGGTGCGCGGTGCGCGGCTGCGGGTCGCCGGCGCGGCCGCGCTGTTCGTGGCCGGTTTCACGGTGGTGTTCCTGCTCGGCACCGTCGCGGTGCTGGGGATGACGACGGCGCTGATCACCAATCAGGTGCTTTTGCAACGCATCGGCGGGGTGATCACGATCGTGATGGGCCTGGTGTTCATCGGGCTGGTACCGATGTTGCAACGCGACACCCGGTTCACCCCGCGCGAGATCTCCACCCTGGGCGGCGCCCCGCTGCTGGGTGCGGTGTTCGCGCTGGGCTGGACGCCGTGTCTGGGGCCGACGCTGACCGGGGTGATCGCGGTGGCATCGGCGACCGAGGGCAGCAACGTCGCCCGCGGCGTGATCCTGGTGATCGCCTACTGCCTGGGGTTGGGGATTCCGTTCGTGCTGCTGGCGTTCGGCTCGGCCCGTGCGGTCAGCGGGCTAGGCTGGCTGCGCCGCCACACCCGCGCCATCCAGATCTTCGGTGGCGTGCTGCTGATCCTGGTGGGCGCGGCACTGGTGACCGGGCTGTGGAACGAGTTCGTGTCCTGGGTGCGCGACGCGTTCGTCAGCGACGTGAGGTTGCCGATCTGATGCGCCTTTTCGCCTATGCGCGCAACACCTGGCGCACGCTGACCTCGATGGGCACGGCGCTGGTGCTGCTGTTCCTGCTCGCTCTCGGCGCCATCCCCGGCGCCCTGCTGCCGCAGCGCAGCCTCAACGAGACCAAGGTGGCCGAGTACCTCGCCGAGCATCCGACGATCGGGCCGTGGCTGGACCGGGTGCAGGCCTTCGACGTGTTCTCCAGCTTCTGGTTCACCGCGATCTACGTGCTGCTGTTCGTGTCGCTGGTGGGCTGTTTGACCCCGCGACTGGCCGAGCACATGCGCAGCCTTCGCGCCGAGCCCGTCGCGGCGCCGCGCAATCTGTCCCGGCTGCCCAAACATCACACCGCAGAGGTGCCCGGCGACGACGTCGTCGCGATGGCCGCGGCTGTCGACGAGACGTTGTCGGGGTGGCGGCGCTTCACGCGCCACGGAGACAGCACTGAGATCTCAGCGGAGAAGGGGTATCTGCGCGAGTTCGGCAACATCGTCTTCCACTTCTCGTTGCTCGGCCTGCTCGTCGCGATCGCCGCGGGCAAGCTGTTCAGCTACGAGGGCAATGTCATCGTGGTGGCCGACGGTGGTCCGGGCTTCTGCTCGGCGTCGCCGGCCGCGTTCGACTCGTTCCGGGCCGGTAACACCGTCGACGGCACGTCGCTCTATCCGATCTGTGTGCGTGTCAACGACTTCCAGGCGACCTATTTGCCCAGCGGGCAGGCCACGTCGTTCCAGGCCGACATCGACTATCAGGCCGGCGGCGACCTCGACTCCGGCACCTGGCGGCCGTACCTGCTCAAGGTGAACGAGCCGCTGCGCGTCGGCGGGGACCGGGTGTACCTGCAGGGCCACGGCTACGCGCCGACCTTCAGCGTCAAGTTCCCCGACGGCAAGACCCGCACCCAGACGTTGCAGTGGCGTCCCGAAGACCAGATCACCTTCTTGTCGTCGGGCGCCATGCGGTTCGACCCGCCCGGCGGCACCTATGCCGACGAACGCGAACGCCGCAAGAATCAGATCGCGATCCAGGGTCTGTTCGCGCCCACCGAGCAGCTCGACGGCACGCTGCTGTCGTCGAAGTTCCCGGCGATGAACGATCCCGCGGTGGCCGTCGACATCTACAAGGGCGACACCGGGCTGGACACCGGCCGGCCGCAGTCGCTGTTCTCCCTGGACCCGCGGATGATCGACCAGGGCCGGCTGAGCAAGGTGGCGCGCGTCAACCTTCGGGCCGGGCAGGACACCCGGTTGCCCGACGGCACGATCGTCCGCTTCGACGGCGCGGTGCCGTTCGTGAACCTGCAGGTCTCCCACGACCCGGCGCAGGTCTGGGTGCTGGTGTTCGCGATGACGATGATGGCGGGCCTGCTGGTGTCGCTGATCGTGCGGCGCCGACGTGTGTGGGTGCGGCTGACGCCGGGGCCTGCGGGTACCGTGAACGTCGAGCTGGGCGGTCTGGCCCGCACCGACAACTCGGGGTGGGGCGACGAGTTCGAGCGCCTGACGACGAAGCTGCTCTCGGCGATCGAGGAGGCGGAGCCGGTGCGCCGGCGGGACGGCACAGAGAAGGAAGCGGATCGCGCATGAACACCACCCACATCGATCTAGGACTGGCCCGCTACTCCGACTGGGCGTACACCTCGTCGTTGGTGGTGCTCGTGGTGGCGCTGCTGCTGCTCGCCGTCGAACTGGCCTACAGCCGGGGCCGCCGGGTGGACAGCCGTGAACTGGTGAACGCCGGATCGGTGACGACCGACAGTGCGACGCCCGGCCGGGTGGTCGACGCGCCGCGACGGCCGTTCGACGAGCGGATCGGCTCGGCGGGGCTCGCGCTCGTCTACGTCGGCATCGGCCTGCTGCTGGCGTGCATCGTGTTGCGTGGGCTCTCCACCTCGCGGGTGCCGTGGGGCAACATGTACGAGTTCATCAACCTGACCTGCTTCTGCGGTCTGGTGGCCGGCGCCGTGGTGCTGCGCAAACCGCAGTACCGCTCGCTGTGGGTGTTCGTTCTCGTCCCGGTGCTGATCCTGCTGACCGTGTCGGGCAGGTGGCTGTATTCGCACGCCGCGCCCGTGATGCCGGCGCTGCAGTCCTACTGGCTGCCGATCCACGTGTCGGTGGTCAGCCTCGGTTCCGGGGTGTTCCTGGTCGCCGGCGTGGCGAGCATCCTGTTCCTGCTGAAGATGTCCCGGCTGGGTGATCCCGACCGCAGCGACGCGATCGGCCGCATCGTCGCGCGGCTGCCCGACGCTCAGACTCTGGACCGGATCGCTTATCGGACAACGATCTTCGCGTTCCCGATCTTCGGGTTCGGCGTGATCTTCGGCGCCATCTGGGCCGAGGAGGCGTGGGGCCGGTACTGGGGCTGGGATCCCAAGGAGACCGTGTCGTTCATCGCCTGGGTCGTGTATGCGGCGTACCTGCACGCCCGCTCGACGGCCGGGTGGCGCGACCGCAAGGCCGCGTGGATCAACGTTGTCGGGTTCGTCGCGATGGTGTTCAACCTGTTCTTCATCAACCTGGTGACGGTCGGCCTGCACTCCTACGCGGGCGTCGGCTAGGGGGACCGGGGTGGTGTACACGGCGGCGTAGAGGTTCTCG
>NZ_JYNX01000081.1 GCF_001044255.1 Mycolicibacterium chubuense | reverse complement strand
CCGCCTGCTGGACGCGCTGGAGGAGTTGGTGACGGCCGGGCCGCACCGTCACCGCCGCGGGCAGCATCGTCGGGCGGCCGTCGACGACGGTGACGAGGTTCGCCGTGCCCAGCGAGATCCCCAGAGAACTGCGCATACCCGTTAGTCGTTCGGCGCCGCCGAAACGTTAGGTGCGCGCCGAATACTCCGCGACCAGCGCTTCGGCGCTGCGCATCGCCGCCCGGCAGGCGCGTGTGGTGAAGGGGTCGTTGAGCGGGTGCTCGGCGCGCCGCCGCCAGCGCTGGGCGGCCGCGAACGCGGCCCGCGGCCCGTCGTCTGCGCTGTCGGGCCCCAGCCCGAGCCGGCTCGCCGCGTCGGTCCCCGAGCCACCGATCAGCCGGCGCAGCGACGCCATCTCCTCGGGGTTCAGCGACGTCGGCCGCGAGCGTAGCGCGCTGAGCAGCCGCAGTTCCTCGAACGCGTGGGTGTCGGCGAGCAGCGGCTCGATGTCGGCGAGGATCGCCGGGGTGGCGTAGATCGGGTGGCGCTGCACGATCTCACGCAGCGACAGCAGTGCGGTGTGCGCCTTGAGCAGGTCGGAGCGCTGGGCGAACTGCTGGTCGATGACCTCGCGCAGCGCGACCAGGCCGCTGCGTTCGAGCAGCTCGTCGGCCAGCGCCACCGAGTCGCTCACCCCGGCGCGCAGCACCGCGATCGAGATCCGGATGCCGAACATGCCTAACCGGTCCAGCAGGGCGGCGCGGGTGGCGGCGTCCACGGGCAGGGAACTGTCCTCGCGGACGAACCGGTCGACCGAAAGCATCGCCTTGGCGAGCTCGGCGGCGTCGACACCGGCCAGCTTCTCCAGCGCGACGAACTCGCTCTGCCGCAGCGTGCGAGCGGTCAGCGCCAGCAGGCCGGACACCGGCACGACCGCCTGGCAGATGCCGGTGCGGTCCATCTCGGTGGTGAACCGCTGGGCGACGTCTTTGGCGGAGATCATCGCGTCGATCCGGCCCGCCCCGATCTCGTCGGCGCGCGACGCGACGCCGATCACCCCGAGCGCGCCGGCCGAGCCTCCGACCAGTTCGCCGATCTGCTTGAGCAGCGCGATGTCGGCGGCGTTGAGCGTGCGCAGCAGGAACACCACGGCATCGACGCGCGGCACCCCGTCGCTGGGCACCAGCAACCGCAGCGTGCGGGCCGACACGTCGCGGGACAGCGACGACGTGCCGGGCGTGTCGATGATCGTGGCGTCGGTCAGCTCGGCGGCCGGCCACTCGACGTCGAGGTCGACCACGTCGTCCGGGTCGACCTGGGCCAGGTCGAACGTCAGCCCCCGGTCGGCGGGGTCACGGGTGATCGGCACGTTCGACCGCCGGCCGTCGCGGTGGTTGGCGGTCACCCGGGGCGTCGGACCGTGCCGGAACCACGTGACGATGCGGGTGGCCTCGGTGGCGTCGGTCGGCGCGATGGTGTCGCCGACGAGGGCGTTGACCAGCGTCGACTTTCCGGCCTTCAGGGTGCCGGCCAGGGCGATGCGCATCGGCTCGTTGAGCCGGTGCCCGATGCCGGCCAACTCGTGGTGCACGTCGGGGCGCTGCCGGTAGGTGGGGTCGGCCCGGTAGGCGGCGATGGTGCCGCCGAGGATCGCCCGCACGCGGTCGCTGGTGCTCAGTGCCGTCCCGTCCCGATAGCCCGACTCGTAGGCACTCGAGCTTAGTGACCCCCGGCGGCGTGCTTGTCGGCGTGCTCGACGACCTGCTCGAGGATGTTGAGCTGGCGTTCCAGCTCCTTGACCCGCCCGGCCCGCTCGGTCTCGGCGACCTTGGCGGCGGCGAGCGTGGCCTGCAGCGACTCGTTGAGCGAGCGGGTGGTCTGGTTGGCGATCTCGCGGTAGTGGTCGCGCAGCTGACGCTGGATGCCCTTGAGGCGGTCGCGGGACTCCTTGCCGACGACGAACGCGACGTCGTCGACGAACCGGCGCACGTTGGTCTTGGCCTCGTTGCGCACCCGCAGCATCCGGTTCTCCATGTCCTCCTTGTAGGCCTTGCGACCGAGCACCAGCCCGGCGCCCAGGGAGAGCGGGTTGAACATCCCCAGCCCGGCGAAGGACGTCAGCATGCCGAACATCAGCACGCCGCCGTAGGACCCGCGCATCCCGGTCACGATCTTGTGGCCGGTCTTGATCGGCTTGGCCTCGAGCTGGGCCAGCGACTTGAATTCGCCGAAGTCCGCGCCCAGGTCGCGGGCGTCGATGGCGGGCATCCGCACCGCGTCGAGCCCGGCCTCCTGGAAGGTGCGGGCCACCTCGGCGGCCAGGGCCTCGGCGCGCTGGTAGGCCCAGACGAAGTTGTCGCCGACGGCGGTGGCGACCGCGTCCTCGAGTTCGGCGCCGATCTCGGCCCAGTGCAGCGTCGGATCGCCGGTGTCGATGACCCGCTCGGTGTGGAAGGTGATGGTCCGAAACCGTTGCCGCAGATCGTGATCCACGTCGGAGGTCAGGTCGGCGATACCGTCGTTGAGCACCTGCTGCCACAGCGCGGTCTGCTGCAGCGCGTCCTGGGCCTCCTGCTTGCGGGCTTCGAGGTCGGCGGTCAGGGCCTCGCGGGCGTGCGGGTCGTTGAGCGCCGAGAGCTCGGACTGCACGGCGAGCATCAGGTGCTCGGCGGCGGCGCGGACGTCGGTGAGCACCTGGTCGCGCACCCGGTCCTTCTGCCGGCCGAGCACGTCCTCGGAGAGGAACTTCACGATCGCCGGGAAGTTCGACTCCTCGTTGAGCTCTTTGTCGTTGAGCTGCACGGCGTGACTGCGCAGGATCGACGACGCCGGGATCATCGGCACCCCGAGGCCGGCCCGGCGCAGATGCGCGGCGTTGGCGTCGATGATCTGCCGCCAGTGCGGATACAGATCGGTCTTGGTGGCCACGACGACCGCGACCGGGCACACCTCGAGGGCCTGCCGGATGAACGTCATCTCCGGTTCGGTGAACTCCTGGCTGGTGTCGCTGATCATCAGCATCGCGTCGGCGTCGGGCAGCAGGCCGAGCGTGGCCGACAGGTGGGGCTGGCCGTGACCGCCGACGCCCGGGGTGTCGATGAACGCCAACCCACCCTTGAGCAGCGGGCTGGGCGCGGTCACCTCGACGCGCAGCACCTCCCTGCCACGGGCCTGCGGCGCTCGGCGCAGATCGTTGCGCAGGTCGGCGACGGGGATCTCGACCAGTTCGGGTTCCTCGCCGTCGGGCCGGGCGACCACCAGCCGCGCCGACGCCTGCTCGCCGTAGGACACCACGGTGGCGAGCACCGTGGATTCGTCGTCGCCCACGCGGGCGACGGGCATGTTGAGCAGCGAGTTGAGCAGTTGGCTCTTGCCCTGCTTGAGCTGGCCGGCGATCACCACCCGGATCTGCGGGTCGTCGACGCGTGCCCTCGCCCTGGCGAGCCGGGCCACCAGGTCGCCGCGCTGCTGGGTGTCGGCGATCCTGCTGGTGTGGTCGATGAGCTCGACCAGCACGCGATTGGGTTGGGTCATCACGGCCCCTCTGCTCGGCGGCACTCTCGAAAGGTCAACGGTAAGCGCGCCACCGGCGGGGACCGATGCGGTCCCCGCCGGCGGCTGGTGAGCAGGTTCGGATCAGAACGCGTCGAGATCGGTCGCCGTGGTGTTGTGCGAGGCCAGATCGTTGTGGGAGGCCAGGTCGGTGTGCGTCGACAGGCCGGTGTCGTTGCCTGAGAACAGCGACGTGTCGGTGTGGTTGCCCGACCCGATCGCGGTCTCGTTGCCCGAGCCGATGTTGGACTCGTAGCTCGAGGAGTGGTCCTCGATCGAGGTGTCGTGCGAGGTCTCGGTCGAGCTGTGCACCGAGGTGTTGACCGAGTTGTCCTCGACGTTGTCGCTGCCGTTGTTGCCGGCGACCTGGGTGCCGGTGTTGACGTCGTTGTCGGTGATGATGATGCCGCCGCCGTTGCCGCCGTGGCCGCCGGCCGCGTTGCCCGAGCCGATGCCGAGCAGGCTGCCGCCGCCGTCAGCGCCGCCGCCGTGGCCGCCGCTGGTGTCGACGTCGTTGAGGACCGGAGAGTGGTTGTCGGAGATGAGGTCTCCCCCGGCGGTCTTGGAGTTGTCGTCGATCGCGTTGTCCTTGCCGACGGCCACGTTCGATCCGGAGCCGGCGAGGATGTCGCCGTTGTTCATGGTGTTGCCGTCGCCGAGCACCGCGCCGTCGCCGCTGACGATGTCGCCCTTGTTGTCTCCGTCGACCACCACGCCGCCGTTGGTGGCGGTGTTGGTGCTCTTGTCGCCGAAGGTGATGTCACCGAAGCCCAGGTTGAACGCGCCGTTCTGGGCGTTGGCGCCGGCGTCCTGGACGGGGCTGGCGACGGGGACGTTGTTGCCGCTGAGCAGGTCGGTGTTCGTCTCCGGGGCGAACGTCGGCGCCCACGAGGTCTGCGGGGAGAACGGGGAGGCGAAGTTCGAGGCCAGCTGGTGGTGGTCGGCGACCGCGCGCTGAAGGCCGACGATCGGGTCGCCGCCGCCGAGGGCGTAGCCGGCCGGCGCCGCGGTGGCGGCGACCGAGGCCAGCTGCGCGGCGGTGACGTTCGGCAGGCCCGCGTCGCGCAGGGCGCCGTCGGGGTCGATGACGAACGAGGCGGCCGATGCCGGGCTGCGGAACAGGTCGAGGATGAAGTCGATCAGGGTCGTCATGGGAGTGCCTTTCTGGAGCTGGTGCGTGGGTCCCGCCGGCGCTTCCCGGCGATCTGGAGACCACGTTATGGAGTTCGCCGGGCCCCGGAAACGGGGGCGGCGCCCACGGCTGGAGCATCCCCATGCGGGATATCGGAGTGGCTGCGTTAGGGGATTAGGGGATTTCTAGGGGCGTCCGGGGATCCGGGCATCGTGGCAGCTCAGAATGCAGAAAACCCGCGCGGACCGAGTCCGCGCGGGTCAGGTGTGACCTCGTCGACTGGCGCAGTCGCGTCAGTCGAAGAGGTCGAATCCGGACGGATGGTCCACCGGGTGGTCGAGGTCGTGCACATCGTCGGCCAGCGGCACCCAATGGTCGTCCACGGACGGTTCGGTGATCGCAGGATGGTCGAACTCGACGTCGTCAACCTGCAGCGACGGCGCCGGATCCGGTGCGGCCAGCGCGGCATGCGGTTCGTCGAGATGGTCGACGATCGTCGGCACCGCGCTGTCGGTGTCGATCACCGACGCGACGGGGAGATGGTCGTCGAAAGCGTCGAACGCGGCGGTCGCCGCACCACTGGCCCAGACGTTGGACGCGGACTCGGCGCCGAAGGCGTCCAGGCCGTGCGCGGGGGCGGACATCGACAGTGACTCGGCGACCACGGGAATCAGATTCTGCACGTCCACGCTGGTCACATCGGTCAGGTGGGCGTCGGCGAGGGCCTGCGCAGGGTCGGCGGCGTAGCGGGCAGCCGCATCCGGATCGCGGACCAGCGACATCACGAAGTCCAGTAGTGAGTTCGCCACGATGACCCTTTCCCTCAATGTGTCCTCGATTTTATCGGCGCACCGTGTTCGGCGGATCGGTGCGAAGCCCAACCCCGCGTCGGGGCTGTTAGGGGATCACCCGTTAGGGGATAAGCCACACTAGGGGCGCCTGCGCCGGGAGCGACGGCCCGGCCGTTAAGGTGGTGGGCGGTCCGGCCGACCGGGCCGGCCGAAGAGGAGATCCACCACCATGACCGAACCACTGGGGTTGTCGATCGGGATGACGAACCTGGTGGCCGCACGTGTCGGCCGCCCGCCGGTGACGCGGCGCTCGATCCTGACCGTCTACCCCGATCGCGCTCCCGAGGTGGGGGTTCCCACCGACGCGACGCCGCCGGGCCTGGTGCTCAGTGGGTTCGTCGACCGCGTGGGCGATCCGGTGCCGCTGGTCGCCGCCGACGGTTCGGCGCACCGCGGTGAGGTCGTGCTCGCCGAGGCCCTCGCCGCGATGGCGCGGGCGGTGGACGGCGGTTCACCGGTCGCGATCGCCGTGCCCGCGCACTGGGGACCCGGCACCATCGGGGCGCTGCGGGGCGCGCTGCGCTCGCGCCCGATCCTCGCGCCCGACGGCGTGCCCGCCGCGCTGATCCCCGATGCGTCGGCCGCTCTGGCGGCACTGCAGGCGGCGCCCGGCCTGCCCGATCAGGGGGTGGTGGTGCTGGTCGATCTGGGCGGCAGCGGCACCAGCGTCACGCTCGCCGACGCGGGCGCGAATCTGGATCTCGTGGGCCAGACCGTGCGCTATCCCGACTTCTCCGGGGACGCGGTCGACCAGGCCCTGCTCGACCATGTGCTGGCCGGCATCGCCGACGCCAACGACCCCGATCCGGCGGGCACCGCGGCGGTCGGCTCGCTGGCGCGGTTGCGTGAGGAGTGCCGTCAGGCCAAGGAACGGCTCTCCGAGCAGACCGCCACCGTGGTCCCTGCCGAGCTGCCCGGCTTCCGCTCGGACATCCGCGTCACCCGTCCGGAGCTCGAGCACCTGCTCGCCGACCCGCTGGGCGGGTTGCTCGCGGCGATCGACGACACGTTGCAGCGCGCCAACGTGCCGGTCACCAACGTCGCCGCAGTCGCCACCGTCGGCGGTGGAGCAGCGATTCCGGTTGTTACGCAACGACTTTCGGAACGACTTCGGGCGCCGGTCATCACCACGCCCGAGCCGGCGCTCAATGTCGCGCCCGCCGAACTGCGACGGCTCCAACATCGA
>NZ_JYNX01000080.1 GCF_001044255.1 Mycolicibacterium chubuense | reverse complement strand
CCGCGGCGACGGCGTTCGGGGCGAGCACCACGTCGGCGTCGACGAACGCCAGCATCTCGCCGCGCGCGGCGGCGGTGAGCTGGGCGCACGCGTGCGGCTTGCCCAGCCACCCCGGCGGCGTCGCCGCCCCGGTCAGGATCTTCAGCCGCGGATCGTCGCCCGCGGCCCGGCGGACCACCTCGGCGGTGCCGTCGGTCGAGCCGTCGTCGAGAACGAGGATCTCCACATCGGTCAGACCGCGCTGGGCCAGCACCGACCGAATCGTCGGCGCGATGCGGTGCGCCTCGTCGCGCGCGGGGATCAGCACCGACACCACCGTCCCGACCGGAGCGGGATCGTCGGGCAGCCGGCGCAGCAGCCGGAGATTGACCAGTTCATGCGCGGTACCCAGGCAGGCGAGCGCCGATCCGGCGGCCACGACGGCGCGTAGGATTTCGGCAGGGCGCGCATCGGGCACCTGCAAACTCTACGCAGGTCGACGATGCCCGGCGAAGGAGCCAGCGTCAGCGGCATGCGCCGCGACGGCTGACAGACTGGAACAGTGGAGGTTCGGCGGGTGGCGGTTGCGGTGCCCCTCGCGCCCGTGCGCTCCGGCCAGGCCGTGTGGACGCTGGTCGCGTCCGCCATCGTCGTGCAGATCCTCTATCCCCTGATGCCCGAGGCGTGGCGCACCGAAGTGACCGTGCTCAGCGTCGCCATCTTCTTCCTGGCCTCGTTGGCCGACGCCGGCCGGGTGCACGGGCTGCGCGGGGCGCTCACCCTCGCCGTGGTCGCCGGCGGCGGTGGTCTGGTGGCCGAGTCCGTCGGCGTCGCCACCGGGTGGCCGTTCGGGCACTACGCCTACACCGGGACGCTGGGACCCGAGCTCGTCGGTGTCCCGGTCATCGTGCCGATGGCCTGGGTGATGATGGCGTGGCCGGCGCTGGTGGTCGGCCGCACCCTGGTGCGGCGCGGCCCCGCAGTGGTGGTCGTCGCCGCGTACGCGTTGACGGCCTGGGACGTGTTCCTCGACCCGCAGATGGTTGCCGCGGGCCATTGGACGTGGCTCGACCCGCATCCTGCGTTGCCGCTCATCCCGGGCATCCCGATGTCGAACTACGCCGGGTGGCTGCTGGTCTCCCTGGTGATGATGACGGCCCTGCACCTGCTGCTGCGGCCGTCGCGCGCCTCGTCGCCCTCATGGCCGGCGGCCGCGCTGTACCTGTGGGTCTATTTCTCCTCGGCGATGGCCCACGCCGTCTTCTTCGGCCTGCCCGGCTCCGCGCTCACCGGCGGCGTGCTGATGGGTGTCGTCGCCGTGCCGTTCGCCATCGAAGTGGTCGCCCTGCTGCGACGAGCCCGCCGGCAGCCACCGAGCCCTGAGGAGCCGTCGCCATGAGCAATGCCCTGACCAGTCGCGCCGCACCGCTGCGAATGCGTCCCCGGGCTCTCGTCACACCCGACCCGCTACAGCCGCGTGAGGCGCCCGAGGGCACCGAGGCGGTGATCGTCGGCGGCGGAATCGCGGGCGTCTCCGCGGCGGTCGTCCTCGCCGAGCGCGGGGTCGCGGTGACGCTGCTCGAGGCCGCCGATCACCTCGGCGGACGGTTGGGCGCGTGGCCCGAGCGCCTTCCCGACGGCTCCGAGCAGATCATCGAGCACGGATTCCACGCGTTCTTCCGGCACTACTACACGTGGCGGGCGATCCTGCGCCGCGCCGACCCCGACCTGTCGTTCCTCGCGCCGGTGAAGAGCTACCCCGTGATCTCGGCGGACTGGCCCGCCGAGGACCTGTCCGGGTTGCCCGCCGCGCCGCCCCTGAATCTGCTCGCGCTGGCGCTGCGCTCCAAGAGCCTCACCCGCCGCGAACTGATGACCGCCGACGCCGACACCGGGCGGGCGTTGCTCGCCTACGACCGGGCGACCACGTACGCCGAGTTCGACGACGTCGACGCCGCGACGTTCCTCGACGGGTTCGGGATGACCGAGCGCAGCCGCACCATGCTCTTCGAGGCCTTCGCGCGGTCGTTCTTCTGCAACCAGGGCCAGCTCTCCGCCGCCGAGCTGGTCGCGATGTTTCATTACTACTTCCTCGGCAACCCCGAGGGCATCGGCTTCGACGTGCCCGACACCGACTACGCCACCGCGATCTGGAATCCGCTGCGGCGCCACCTCGAGCGGCACCGCGCCGACGTGCGGCTGGGGGCGCGTGTCACGTCGCTGGAACCGCAGGGCCAGGGCTGGCGGGTGTCCACCGACGGTGAGGCCCTCGACACCCGGCACCTGATCCTGGCGCTCGATCCCGGGGCCCTGACATCGTTGGTCGGCGCCTCGGCAGCGACCGCGCAGGCCGCCCCGATGCTCGCCCGCCGCTGCGAGAACCTCACCGTCGCACCGCCGTTCGCGGTCAGCCGGATCTGGTTCGACCGCGACGTCGCGCCGGACCGTGCCCCGTTCAGCGCCGTCAGCGGACAGCCCACGCTGGACTCGATCGCCGTGTACTCCCGCCTGGAGGAGCCGAGCATCGCATGGGCGCGCGCCACGGGCGGTTCGATCGTCGAGCTGCACTCGTATTCGTGCCGCCTGCCCGACGCCGCCAGTGCCGCCGCCGCGCTGCGCAGCGAACTGGCCATCCTGTGGCCCGAGACCGTCGACGCGACGATCCTGCACACCCACGACCGGCTCGAGGCCACCGCACCCGCCTTCCCGCCGGGCTCGGCCGGGACGCGACCGGGGGTGCGCACCGATGCGCGCGGGCTGCGTCTGGCCGGTGACTACATCGACACGCGGTATCTGTCCGGACTCATGGAACGTTCGGCCATGTCAGGTGTTCTCGCGGCCAACGATGTGTTCGCCGAACTCGGCGTCGCGGCCGAGCCGATCCTCGGGGTGCCGCAGCGCGGCCTGCTGGCCGGGGTACCGAGCATCGGCGGCCGGAGCAGCCGTACGCGACGGTAGCGCGGATCTCAGCGTCCGGGCAGCCGCGTGGTCACCTCCTGCAGCACCCACTCGTTTCCGTCCGGGTCGCCGAACGTCGCATGCGAGGCGTAGCTGCCACCCTCCGCGCCGGGCCCCGCGACGCGACCGACCGTCCCAGCCCGCTTGAACACTCCGGACTCGTCGTGGAACACCTCGCTCACCTCGACGCCGCGGGACAGCAGTTCCTCCCGGGCGGCCCGGATGTCGTTCACCACCAACAGCAGGCCCTCGACCGAGCCGGGAGTGGCAGCGGAGACCCCGTCGCCGAAGATGACGGAGGCAGGCGAGCCGGGCGGCGTCACCTGGACGATGCGGTAGCCGTCGGTCACGGCGAAATCGGCGTCGAGACGCCAGCCCAGCCGATCGTGGTAGAAGGCCAGTGCCTTGTCGACGTCCGAGACGGGCACGATGACGACCTCGAGTTTGAATTCCATAGCGATGCAGCCACTTTCGTGATTGGCGTCAGAGCCGTGGCGGAACGCGGTTCGACGGTGTTCTGACCGGCGTCTGCCGGAATGCCCCTGTAACGCGGCATGTGGGCCCCGCATTCCCGGCGTTCGTCGTAGGCTCGCTCACCATGGCGATGGCGTCACCGTCGGCGGTTCTGGCAGCTGAGCGACGTAGCTTGTACACCTACATGGTCACCATGCTCGGGCTCGCCGTCGTCGGCTTCGCCGTGTACGCCGTCACCCGTGTCTCGGCGACCCAGCTCGACGGCGTGATCTCACTGATCAACGCCGCGGCCGCGTTCATCGCGGCGCGCCTGGCGGTGGCCTCGTCGCGTCCCCCGGATGCCGAGAACCCTTATGGCCGATTGGCGTTGGAGAACCTGTATGCACTGTTCCGGTCTCTGATGATTCTCGGTGTGGTTCTCGTCGCCGTGGTGACCAACGCGATCAAGGTGATCGACTATCTCGTCACCGGTGAAGGCAGCGAGCCGGAGTTCGGGGTGGCCGCGATCTACACCGCCGTCGTCGCCGCCATCGGGCTCGCGCTGATGGCCAACCACCGGCGTAACAACCGTTCCGTCGGTGACGGGTCGGCCCTGCTGCGCGTCGAGGCGAACGCGGCGAAGATGGCGAGCTTCATCAGCGCCGGCATCTGCGTGTCACTGGTGATCGTGGCGGTCATTCCCGACGGCACCGCCATCACCTCGGATCGGTTCAACGTCAAGGACATCGCCGACAGCATCATCGTGCTCATCCTGTGCGCCGTCCTCGTCGCCGACCCTGTCCGCGAGATCCGTCTGGAATTCGGCCGGCTGTCGGGTCGCCGCTCCGACCCTGACCTCGACGCCGCGGTCCGGGCGGCCATCGAGGCGGTGTCCGAGGAGCACCGCCATGAACTCGACCACGAACTCAGCCTCGTCGACGCGCTGGCCATCAGCCGCGGCAAGACCACCGAGGTCGATCTGCGGGTGTCCTACACCGGCACGATGTCCGTGGCCGAACAGGATCAGCTGCGGGCCCGCACGCTGGACGAACTCACCACCCGGGTGGGGCCGATCCGGCTGACCCTGGTGTTCAGCGCCTATCCGATCCACGGCATCCCCGTCGTCGCCGGTGACGGGTGATGAGCCGGGCGATCAGCCGAAAAGTGTTCGAGCGTCGGTGATCCGGTACTCGGTCACCGACCCGGACCGAATCGCGGCCCGCTGCTCTTCGCTGGGGCCGCTGCTTCTGAACGCCTCGACCGCGGCTGTGGATTCCCACCGCTCGTAGACGTTGATCCGGCCCGGGTCCACCGGGTCCGCGCAGATCGCGAAATCGCGGCAGCCGGGCGCTGCCCGCGCCTGCCGCACGACGGTGGCGCAGCCCGCGAGGTAGGACTCGCGGTCGGCGGGATCGACCACGAGGTGTCCCGCGACGATGATCATCTGCGCGCTTGTCGGTTCGTCCATCACCAAGGATGGACCGCAGCGGCGCCCCGCAGTCATCGCCGAGCGGCGGCTGCCCTACTCGTCTTCCCCGTCGGACCTGCTCAACGCCTTGTCCGCGCTGCGCACGAGATTTCGGTTGAACTGGTACTGAGCCGCGACGAGCTTGTCGGCGAGCTCGATGGCGGCGTCGACGATCTTGTTCCGCAGCGGCTGGACTGCTTCGGGAACCGCCTCGTCGACCGTCTGGCGGAAAAGTCGCAACGCCTCGGCGACGGCGTGCTGGCCGACCTTGGCCGACTCCCGGACGTCATCGAGTAGCTCGCCGGAATGTGTTGCGGGCTTTGGCGTTTCAGATACCTGGGTCATCATGGGTCCTTTCGAGCGGTGTTGTGTCCCACGCTCGACGCTAGGCGCGCACACCCCGTCGCGGTACGGACCAAGGTCCTCAATGACCCGCCGACGGTCTGCAGGGTTCCCGACAGTCAGCCGCCCAGTTCGGTGACCGCCGTGTCGAGCGCCGCGGCCTGCACGGATAGTTCGGATTCGCCGAGGTCTGTGGCGCCGCCGGTGCGCTCGAGCAGGTCCGCCCGCGAGATCACCTCCATCGCCCCGCGGAACGCGTCGTCGTCGAGCGCCTTCGGCGTGATCACCTCGGCGCGGCCCTCGATCAGCACCAGCAGTGCATCGGGGTCCGCGGTCAGCAGGCGGCGCACGTCATCACTCGAGATCGTCATTCCCGCCGGGGGCGAGTCATCGACCGTTTCGTCGCAGTTCGTCCACGTGTAGAGCTGCTCGGGGGAATTCGCGGCACCGAGCATGAACGCCCGGTGATAGCGATTGGTGCGCGCGATCGTGGCCAGCCAGGTGGCCACGGTGCTGACCCGGTTGCTCAGACCGGTGAGGAACGCGATGTGCAGCACCCCCCAGGCCAGCCAGCCCGGGAAACCCGACAGCTTCAGCCGGCCGACCTGCAGCAGAGCGTTCCCGTGGCTGATGTAGGCCGCCGAACCGAGGTCGCGGTAGCGGTAGTCACGGCGGGGCCGGCCCGCTAGTTCCCTGCGGACGCAGGCGGCGACGTGCAGGCCGCCCTGCATGGCGTTCTCGGCGACACCGGGCAGGTTGTCCCGGCCGACCAGATCGCCGATCACGAAGATCTCGGGATGCCCGGGGACCGACAGGTCGGGCCCGACGGCGATCCGGCCTGCCCGGTCGGTCGTCACCCCGAGGATCTCCGCGACGTGCCGGGCGAACGGCACAGCCTCCACGCCCGCGGTCCACAGCACCGTGCGGACCTCGTAGTGCTCGGCCGCGCCGCCGCCCTTGGGGGTGACGGTGACCCCCTCGCGGCGCACATCGGTGACGTGCACGCCCATGTGCAACTCGACGCCGAGCTTCTCCAGGGTTTTGGTGGCTTTCGCCGACAGGTCCGGGGCGAACGTCTTGAGCACCCGATCCCCACCGTCGAAGAGCAGCACCCGGGCGTCCTCGGGCTCGATGCTGTGGAACTCGTTGGCCAGCGTCTGGGTGGCCACTTCGCGGATCTGCCCGGCCAGTTCGACGCCGGTCGGCCCGCCGCCGGCGACGGCGAAGGTGAGCCATGCGGTGCGCTCCGGACCCGGCGGCAGCGTCTCGGCGATCTCGAACGCGGTGAACAGCCGCTGCCGGATGCTCAGCGCATCGTCGAGGGTCTTCATGCCGGGCGCCCACTGCGCGAAGCTCTCGTTGTCGAAGTAGGACTGGCGCATCCCCGCGGCGATGACGAGCACGTCGTAGTCGAGGGTGAACCGCGACTCGTCGGGTCGAATCGCGGTCAACCGGCGTGCCCGCGGATCGAGCTCGACGGCCTCACCGAGCAGGATCGTCACATTGCGGTGACGCGCGAACTCCTCACGCAGCGGACGACTGATGTGGCCGATGCTGAGCTTGCCCGTCGCGCACTGGTACAGCAGCGGCTGGAACAGGTGTCCCGCCGCGCGGTCGAGCAGGGTGACGTCGACGTCCGCCCCGCCGAGCCGGCGCGCGCAGAACAATCCGCCGAACCCTCCACCGATGATCAGCACCCTCGGGCGACCGTTGCTCACCAGGGAAGGCTAATTGTGATGTCCAGGGAGGTTGGTCAGTCGGGTGACCGGTGGCTGTCCTCCGATGGCGGAGTGGGCTCGGTGGTGATTGTAGAAGTGCAGCCAACCCGGTA
>NZ_JYNX01000079.1 GCF_001044255.1 Mycolicibacterium chubuense | reverse complement strand
GGCCGACGGCGCGCGCGGCCCGGGCCGTCACCGAAGGCCTGCTGATGACGCTCGACCAGCCGTATCCGGTCGCGCTCGCCCGGTTGAGCCAGGCCATCGGCGCCGAACAGGACCGCTCCATCGTCACTCCCGACACGCCGGCCGCCCTGGTCACGCTCGCCGCGCTGCACGGCGGCGACCCCGTGCGGGCGCGGTCGGTGATCGGACGGGCCGTCCGCGAGGGGGGCCGCGCCGGTGCCGCAGATGCGATCTTCGTCACGCACCGGCACCGGCTGCTGCTCGGCTGGGCGCTCATGCAGGACGGTCACCTGCCGGCGGCCGGCGCGGCCGTCGCCGCGGTGGCCGGCCAGCAGCTGCACCGGCGCGACGCGCTGTGGGCCGCGGCGCTGCAGACGGCGATCGCCCGGCGCGGCGGCGACACCGGAGCCATGCAGCAGCACTGGTATTCGGCGATGGAGGTGCTTGCCGAGTGCTCGACCGAGGTGTTCGCGCTGCTGCCGCTCGGCGAGCTGTGGGTGGCCGCGGCGCGGATGCGTCAGGTCGACCGGCTGAGCCACACCCTCGACGAGGCGTTCGGATTGCTGCGTGCGCTCGATGATCCGGGGCTGTGGTCGGTGCCGCTGCACTGGGCCGGTGTGCACGCGGGCATCCTGGCCAACTCCCCCGACGACGTCGCCCCGCACGGGCAGGCGCTGACGGCGGCCGCGGCGCACAGTTCGTTCGCGAAAGCGCTGGCCACGGCGGGGCGCACCTGGCTGCGGGTGCTCGCCGGGCACGTCGATGTCGACGAGGTGGCCCCGGCGGCGCGTGCGCTCGCGCAGTTCGGCCACACCTCGGATGCCACCCGGCTGGCGGGCCAGGCCGCCCTGCAGACCGCCGACCCCCGCGTCTCGCAGGCCATGCTGCAGCTCGCCCGTGATCTCAAGCAGGCGGTGTCCGCCCCCGAGCCATCCGACGAGCCGGTACCCGCCGAGCGGCCGGCGGCCCCGGCACAGCGGCCGGGTGCGGCGCGCGGGGCCACCCGGCTGTCCGACCGCGAACGTGAGGTCGCCGAGCTTCTGGTGCAGGGCCTGCCGTACCGGGACATCGGGGCGCAGCTGTTCATCTCGGCCAAGACCGTCGAGCACCACGTTGCCCGGATCCGGCGTCGCCTCGGGGCCGAATCACGCTCGGAGATGTTGTCGATGCTGAGGGTGATGCTCGCCCCCGCGCAATGACCGCGGCGTCAGGTTAGGACAGCCTGTGTAGCGGTGTATCCGCGCCGGATGCAACTATGAGCTGGCAGCGAGCTAAAGTTACTTGTCAGTAACATGGTCTAAGTTACCCGCTGGTAACCAGAACCGGAGGATGCGCGTGGAAACCCAGATGCTCATCAGAATGATCGTCGGGGCGCTGATGATCGTGGTCGTCGGACTTTTCGCCGTCAAGCGCGTGCTGTGGCTGACGAAGCTGATCCGGTCGGGCCAGCCCATGAGCGAGGCCAACAACCGCAAAGACCACCTGAAGAAGCGGATCACCACACAGTTCGAAGAGGTGTTCGGCCAGACCCGGCTGCTGCGGTGGTCCGTCCCCGGCATCGCGCACTTCTTCACGATGTGGGGCTTCTTCGTCCTGGCGACCGTCTACCTCGAGGCCTTCGGCCTACTCGTCGTCCACGATTTCCACATCCCGATCGTCGGCCGCTGGGATGTTCTGGGCTTCCTGCAGGACTTCTTCGCCGTCGCGGTGCTCGCCGGCATCATCACGTTCTCGATCATCCGCATCGTTCGCGAGCCCAAGAAGCACGGCCGCGACTCCCGGTTCTACGGCTCCCACACCGGCGGCGCCTGGCTGATCCTGTTCATGATCTTCAACGTCATCTGGACCTATGCGCTGGTCCGTGGCGCGGCCGTGGTGACCGGCAACCTGCCCTACGGCAACGGCGCGTTCTTCTCGCAGCTGATGGGCGCGATCCTGCGGCCGCTGGGCGTGCCCGCCAACGAGTGGATCGAGACGCTCGCCCTGCTCGGCCACATCGCGATCATGCTGGTCTTCCTGCTGATCGTGTTGCACTCCAAGCACCTGCACATCGGCCTGGCGCCGATCAACGTCACCTTCAAGCGGATGCCGAACGGCCTGGGCCCGCTGCTGCCGGTCGAGTCCAAGGGCGAGGTCGTCGACTTCGAGGATCCCGCCGAGGACGCCGTACTGGGCCGCGGCAAGATCGAGGACTTCACCTGGAAGGGCTACCTCGACATGACGACCTGCACCGAGTGCGGGCGTTGTCAGTCGCAGTGCCCCGCGTGGAACACCGGCAAGCCGCTGTCCCCCAAGCTCGTGATCATGAATCTTCGCGACCACATGTTCGCCAAGGCGCCGTACTTCCTCGACGGCAAGGAATCCCCGCTGCAGAACACCCCCGAGGGCGGTCTCGGCGAGGAGCTGCGCGGGGAGAAGAAGAGCGAGGAACACTCCCACGAGCACGTGCCGGAGTCGGGCTTCGAGCGCATCCCCGCCGGCTCGCCGCTGCAGGCCACGCGCCCGCTCGTCGGCACCCTCGAGCAGGGCGGCGTCATCGATCCCGACGTGCTGTGGTCCTGCACGACGTGCGGTGCGTGCGTAGAGCAGTGCCCGGTCGACATCGAGCACATCGATCACATCGTCGACATGCGTCGCTACCAGGTGATGATGGAGTCCGAGTTTCCCGGTGAGCTCGGTGTGCTCTACAAGAACCTGGAGAACAAGGGCAACCCGTGGGGTCAGAACGCCAAGGACCGCACGAACTGGATCGACGAGGTCGACTTCGACGTCCCGGTCTACGGCAAGGACGTCGAATCGTTCGCCGGCTACGAGTACCTGTTCTGGGTCGGTTGCGCCGGCGCGTTCGAGGACCGCGCGAAGAAGACCACCAAGGCCGTCGCCGAGCTGCTGGCCACCGCCGGGGTGAAGTTCCTGGTGCTCGGCGAGGGCGAGACCTGCAACGGCGATTCCGCGCGCCGCTCGGGCAACGAGTTCCTGTTCCAGCAGCTGGCCGCGCAGAACGTCGAGACGCTCAACGACCTGTTCTCCGGTGTCGAGCGGGTGGACCGCAAGGTCGTGGTCACGTGCCCGCACTGCTTCAACACGCTGGGCCGGGAGTATCCGCAGGTCGGCGGCAATTACACGGTGCTGCACCACACCCAGCTGCTGAACCGGCTGGTCCGGGACAAGAAGCTGGTGCCCGTCAAGCCGGCGGACGGCGGGATGGACATCACCTACCACGACCCCTGCTACCTGGGCCGGCACAACAAGGAGTACTCGGCGCCGCGTGAGCTGATCGGCGCGTCGGGGGCCAAGCTGACCGAGATGCCACGCCACGCCGACCGCGGCCTGTGCTGCGGCGCCGGTGGTGCGCGGATGTGGATGGAAGAGCACATCGGCAAGCGCGTCAACGTCGAGCGCTCCGAGGAGGCCGTGGACACGGGCGCGTCGGCGATCGCGACGGGCTGCCCGTTCTGCCGCGTGATGATGACCGACGGCGTCGACGACGTCACGTCCACGCGCAGCCTGGAGAAGGCGCCCGAGGTGCTCGACGTCGCCCAGCTGCTGCTGGGCTCGCTCGACAAGACCGGCGTCACGCTGCCCGAGAAGGGCACGGCGGCCAAGGAGGCCGAGGAGCGCGCCGCGCAGGTCGAGGCCGAGGCGCCGGCCGAGGTCGAAGAGGTCTCCGAGGCTTCTGAGGCCCCGGCGCCCGCCGAGGCCACGGCCGATACCGCGGCCGAATCCAAGCCGGTCACCGGCCTGGGTCTGGCCGGCGGAGCCAAGCGGCCGGGCGCCAAGAAGGCCGCCGCACCCGCCGAGGACAAGCCCGCGGCCGTGGAGGCCAAGGGTCTGGGCATCGCGGGCGGGGCCAAGCGCCCCGGCGCGAAGAAGGCCGCCGCGGCAGCCCCGGCTGCCGAGAGCGCGCCTGCCGAGGCGCCCGCCAAGGCCGAGCCCGAGGTCAAGGGGCTGGGGATCGCCGGCGGGGCCAAGCGGCCCGGTGCCAAGAAGGCCGCCCCGGCAGCCCCGGCTGCCGAGACCGCGCCTGCCGAGGCACCCGCCAAGGCCGAGCCCGAGGTCAAGGGGCTGGGGATCGCGTCGGGAGCGCGGCGGCCCGGCGCCAAGAAGGCACCGGCGTCCCCGAACGAGGGTGCGTCGACCGTCGTCCAGCCGGCGAACGTCGATCCGGACAAGGCCGAGGCCGGCACCGAGGCCCCGGACACCGCCGATTCGGACCGCGGCCTCGACGCCAAGCCGGAACCCGAGGTGAAGGGCCTGGGCATCGCGCCCGGTGCGCGTCGCCCCGGCGCCAAGAAGGCACCCGCGTCGGCGCCGGCGTCCGCCCCGGAACCGGCCGCCGAGCCTGAGCAGACCCCGGAACCTGAGGCCGCCGCACCCGAGCCCGAGCCCGCCGCCCCGGCGACGAACGGCAACGGCGAGGCACGCGTGGTGGGTGACGAGCCGCCCGTGAAGGGCCTCGGCATCGCCAAGGGTGCCCGACGCCCCGGCCGCCGGTAACGATGTCAGCGAGCGTGCATCCAGGGTCGTGATCAGCGCCGATCAACGACCCTGGGTGCACGCTCGATTCATATTTCGGTGGACGGCGATGCGACACTTGTCCACATGACGACCCATCAGGTGCCGTGGCAGGCGGGCAGCGGGCACGCGCGTCAGCGCGAGTTCACGCAGTCCAGCAAGCTGCAAGATGTTCTGTACGAGATCCGTGGCCCCGTACACGAGCACGCCGCGCGTCTGGAGTCCGAGGGGCACCGCATCCTCAAGCTCAACATCGGCAATCCCGCGCCGTTCGGCTTCGAGGCGCCCGACGTGATCATGCGCGACATCATCCAGGCGCTCCCCTACGCCCAGGGCTACTCGGACTCCAAAGGCATCGTCAGCGCCCGGCGCGCGGTGTTCACCCGATACGAGCTCGTCGACGGCTTCCCGCGTTTCGACATCGATGACGTGTTCCTCGGCAACGGCGCCTCCGAGCTCATCCAGATGACCCTGCAGGCCCTGCTCGACAACGGCGACCAGGTGCTCATCCCCGCTCCGGACTATCCGCTGTGGACGGCGTGTACCTCGTTGGCGGGCGGCACCCCGGTGCACTACCTGTGCGACGAGACGCAGGGCTGGAATCCCGACGTCGCGGACCTGGAGTCCAAGATCACCGACCGCACCAAGGCGATCGTGGTCATCAACCCGAACAACCCGACCGGTGCGGTGTACAGCCGCGAGACGCTCGAGCAGATCGCCGAACTGGCGCGCAAGCACCAGCTCCTGCTGCTGTCCGACGAGATCTACGACAAGATCCTCTACGACGACGCGCAGCACATCTCGATGGCGTCCGTGGCGCCCGACGTGCTCACGCTGACCTTCAACGGGCTGTCGAAGGCCTACCGGGTGGCCGGTTACCGCTCGGGGTGGCTGGTGATCACCGGACCCAAAGAGCACGCGGGCAGTTTCATCGAGGGCATCAGCCTGCTGGCCAACATGCGTCTGTGCCCGAATGTGCCTGCACAGCACGCGATTCAGGTCGCCCTCGGCGGCCACCAGAGCATCGACGACCTGGTCCTTCCGGGCGGCCGGCTGCTGGAGCAGCGCGACGTCGCATGGGAGAAGCTCAACCAGATCCCCGGCGTCTCCTGCGTGAAACCGCAAGGTGCGCTGTACGCGTTCCCGCGGCTGGATCCCGAGGTCTACGAGATCAACGACGACGAACAACTGGTGCTCGACCTGCTGCTGCAGGAGAAGATCCTCGTCGTGCAGGGAACCGGTTTCAATTGGCCCACACCGGATCACCTGCGCATCGTGACACTGCCGTGGGCGCGCGACCTGGCGGCTGCCATCGAACGCCTGGGCAACTTCCTGGTCAGCTATCGGCAGTAGGGGCATCCCGCCCCCGACCGCCTACTCTGTCCGGGTGGCGCACTCACACTCGCATTCGCTGAGCGGGCCGTCGCCGCTCGGGCCGCTGGCCGCGAAGATCGTCGTTGCGATCCTGGCCGCGTGTGCGGTGGCGGTTGCCATCGGCGCGGTCGTGCTCTGGCCCAGCGGCCAGAAGGCCGACATCCCGCTCCCCTTCCAGAATGCCGCGGGCGGCGCCGTCACCACCGAGGCCGGCCATGTGGTCTCGAGCAGCACCGCGACGTGCGGCAGTCCGTCGGCCGGAGCGGTGCTCACCTCCGCTCCCGTGCCTGCGGTCGGCGAGGGGGCACAGTGCGTGCAAACGGTGGTGGCGATCGACTCCGGACCGAATCAGGGGGCGACGACGCTGCTCGAGTTCAGCGGCGGCCCCGGGCAACCGCAGCTTGCCGTCGGCGACGACATCCGGATCAGCCGGCAGGTCGACGATGTGGGCACCACCACGTACTCGTTCTACGACTTCGAGCGGACGTGGCCGCTGACCGTGCTGGCCGCGGTGTTCGCGGTGGTGATCGTGGCGGTCGCGAGATGGCGCGGGCTGCGCGCGCTGGTCGGCATCGTGATCGCGTTCGGCGTGCTCGTGGTGTTCCTGCTGCCCGCCCTGCGCGACGGGGCGCCCGCGGTCCCCGTTGCGTTGGTCGCCTCCGCCGCCATCCTGTTCGCGGTCATCTATCTCGCCCACGGAGTGAGCCTGCGCACCAGCGCCGCGCTGTTGGGCACGTTGACCTCACTGCTGGTGGCGGCGCTGCTGTCCTGGGCGGCAATCGAATTCGCCCACCTGACCGGTCTGTCGGAAGACCAGAACAACGAGGTGGCCGCGTATCTGGGCAACGTGTCGATCACCGGGCTGCTGCTCGCCGGCTTCATCATCGGCTCGCTCGGTGTGCTCAACGACGTGACGATCACCCAGGCCTCGGCGGTGTTCGAACTCGCCGAGCTGGAGCCGGTGGGCCGGCGGGCGATCTTCGTCGGCGCGATGCGCGTGGGCCGTGACCACATCGCCAGCACGGTGTACACCCTGGTGCTGGCCTATGCGGGCAGCGCGCTGCCGCTGCTGCTGTTGTTCAGCGTCGCGAGCCGGTCACTGGGCGACGTACTGACCAGCGAGAGCGTGGCGATCGAGATCGCCCGCTCCGCGGTCGGTGGTATCGCTCTGGCCCTTTCGGTACCGCTGACCACGGGCATCGCCGCGATCCTCGCGACCCCGCACCGCGCCGAAAACGCCTAGGCGGGGATGGTCCTGACGTTCTGCCCAGTGGTCACGTAGACCGTGCCGTCGGGGCCGACGACGGGCAGATACAGCGGCGGCGTGCCGCCGAGGTCGAGCACCTTGGTCACTCCTGACGTGGTGAGCGCGTAGACCCCGGCGTCGTCGGGTGCGCCACTCGCGACATAGGCCGTGCCATCCGGGCCGAACACCAAGGCCTGCACCGGGAATGATCCGTACTGGGTGACCACCGGGTGCGTCAACGTCAGCTCGACGCCCGTCAGCCCGGCCGAGTCGAAACCCACGATCTGGTTTCCGAACGACGGATCGTTGCGCAGGATCAGGTATCCGCTGCCATCCGGGCCGAACTGGACGTCGGAGATGTTGGCCAAGGCCGGTCCACTCACCGACGGTGAGAATGTGTCGTTGGACAACGTCAGCAGGATCTGTGAGGTGGCGGCGCCACCGAGCTGGCGCACCTGGCTGAGCAGATAGGCCGCGCCGTCGGGGCCGAAGAAAACCTGCCCGGGAACGGTGCCGGCGGGCAGTTCGATAGTGCGGTCGATGGTGCCGTCGGCGTTCAGCACCGCGAGATAGGCCGCGTCGTTGGCGGTGTAAGTGACGTAGCCGTGGTCGTCGGCTTGCTCGCCGGCACCGAGGATCCGGTTCGATGCCTCGAGCTGGGGCGGCGTTCCGGGGAGCGTGACCGTGCTCCTGCTGGTGCCGTCGGGGCTGATGACGACGACCGGCGTGTTCTGCAGCGACGGGTCGTTGATCACTGCGTAGATGGTGCCTTCCGCCGTGACCTGGAAGCTGCGGAGGCGTCCTTCGATGATCCTCGGCTCGGCGATCGCCGACGGGACGATCTTGTAGATGGCGGTGGTGCCGTCGACCCCGTTGTCTTTGGCGCCGGTGTAGGTGACGGTCTCCAGGTACACGCCGTCGTTCTTCACGACGACGCTCCCGGGCAGGCCCGTGATCGTACGCGTGGTGATCGCGGCTCCACGCATGGTGTATATCCGAGTCGTCTTGCCGCCGAACAGCGTTCGCACCCCGACAGGTAGATAGACGTAGCCGTCCTCGCCGAGGATCGGTCCGCGGCCGTCGTTGCCGNTCGTCGCCCCGTCCGCGCCGAAGGCACGTAGCGTCCGGAGACCGAACTGGGTGGAGAGCAGGTAGGCGCTGCCGTCGGGCGCCAGCGTGACGCCGGTGTCGGGCGCGAAGGACCGCACGGTGTTCGTGGGCGAGATGCGGACGGTCCGGTAGTCGGCCGCGCCGGTCGGGTCGAAAATCGTTGGGATGAACGTGTCGAGGTACAGGGCGCCGTCGGCGCCCACCGTCGGCTTTCCGCTGGGCGACCCGGTGAACGCGGCCACCTTCGTGACGACGCCCGCACTGTCGACCGACCACATGGTGGAGCGGTTACCGCGTTCGTTGGAGGTCACGATCACCAGCGACCCGTCCGGCCGGGTGACGCCCTGCGAGTAGATATTCGGTGTACCGGCAAAGGCATCGGTGGTGCTGAGCACGTTGCCTGAGCTGTCGACGATGCTGACCCGGGTGCCTCCCGAGCCGGTGGTCACCTGGTAGACGGTGCCGTTGGCGCCGACGACGACGGGTCCGCTGGGCGCGCCGGGGAGCGGCGTGCTCGCCTCGCTCGGTTCGGCTGCCGCGGCCGACTGCGCGGTGCTCGACGCGGCAGCGGTCGTCGCGGAGCCGGCCCGATGCTCGTCAGCGTGGCGCCGGGCGGCGACCAGCATGGTCGCCAGCAGCGGTGACGCGGCGGGGGCTTCGGGATCGTCGTCGTGGCGAGGCGCGGCTTTCGGAGTGTAGATCGACTTCAGGACTGTCCTGACCGTGGGAGCAGCGACCACATCGTCGGTGTCTTCTGTATTGACCTGCGCCACAAGAGGTGTCGCATCTGGGGTGTTGTCCGTATCGTCGGCCGGATCGGACTGGTGTCGGTCGGGTTCCGTCTCGGAGGCGGTCGACCGGTCAGCGCGCTTGACGCTCAGGCCACGCTTCTTCGTCGGCGGGGTATCGGTATCCCGATCGTCTGACGTCGCCGCCGACGAGGTCTTGTCCGCCGTCTTGGTCGTGCGTTCGGGCGCCTGTCGGCCAGGGCTCTCGGAAGCCCCGGCAGAGGGCGAATCATCGGGCTGCGCCCACGCCACGGCTGGGACGGCCGCCACCGCAGACCCGATTCCCAATGCCACCGCCAACGCACCGACGCGCCCGACGTACCTGTCCCACCCCATGCGAACGCCCTCCCCCTAGAGTCTCCAGCAAACCTACGGCCGATACGGCTGTATGGCAATCAGGGATTTCCCTCGGGAAAGGCTCAGCGCTCCAGCAGTTCGAGCAGATACGCGCCGTAGCCGGACTTGAGCAGCTTGTGTGCGCGGGCGGCGAGTTCGTCATCGTCGATGAACCCGACCCGCCACGCCACTTCCTCGGGCACGCTGATCTTCAGACCCTGACGGCGTTCGATCGTGCGCACGTAATCGCTGGCGTCCAACAGCGAATCGAACGTCCCGGTGTCCAGCCAGGCGGTTCCTCGTGCGAGCACCTCGACGCTGAGCCGGCCCTGCTCCAGATACCTCTGGTTGATCTCGGTGATCTCGTACTCCCCGCGCGCCGACTTGCGCAGCGAGCGGGCGATGTCGACGACGTCGTTGTCGTAGAAGTACAGCCCGGGCACCGCGTAGTGCGATTTCGGCGTTGTCGGCTTCTCCTCCAGCGACAGGGCTGTGCCGTCGTCGGCGAACTCGACCACCCCGTAGGCCGACGGATCGGCCACCCAGTACGCGAAAATCGCTCCGCCGCTGACGGTTTGGAATCGACGCAGGCTGGTGCCCAGTCCCGGGCCGTAGAAGACGTTGTCGCCCAACACGAGTGCGACGGAGTCGTTGCCGATGTGGTCGGCGCAGATCACGAACGCCTGTGCCAGACCGTCGGGCTCGTCCTGCAGGGCGTAGGTGAGGTTGATGCCGAAGTCAGAGCCGTCGCCCAGCAGGCGGCGAAACGCCGGGGCGTCGTGGCCGGTGGTGACCACCGCGATGTCCCGGATGCCCGCCATCATCAGCGTGGACAGCGGGTAGTAGATCAGCGGCTTGTCGTAGACGGGCAGCAGCTGCTTGCTCGCGCCCATCGTGATCGGATACAGCCGGGTACCCGAACCGCCGGCCAGGATGATGCCGCGCATCAGCCGGTCAGATCTGCTTCGGTCAACTCGGTGGCTGCCAGCGCGGCAGCCAGGTCGTCATGCCGGAACACCGACGTCACGTGGTCGTGGACGACGCGGAACGCCGAGGCCGCCGATCCGGCGTCCCCCGCCGCCGAGGCGGTGCTCTCCTCGACGACCACCACCCCGTCGTGCACATAGATCCGGCCGGGCTCGATCGTGCGGCCGCCCAACCCCTGCGCCCACGACCGCAGCGCCTCGTGCCCTTGCGCGGCGCCATGGGCGTCACCGATCTCGATGTCGTCGCTGGACAGCGAGAGCAGGGTGTCGACGTCGCCGGTGTTGAGCGCGTCGTGCCAGGCGAGGACAGTGGCCATCTCCGAAGTGGTCATGATCGAAAACTACGCCCTCAGAACGGCGTGCGGTCCAGCCACCCGTCCCAGACGGCGGTGTCGCCGTGCACCTCGATGTCCGCGTCGGCGACCGAGATGCGCCGGACGGTCGCCAGCAGCAGATCCTTGGCCGGGCCGCGCAGCGCGACGCTGCCCTTGCCGTGATCATGCGACCACCACAGGCCTTCCTCGTCGTGCACGATCATCCACTCCCCGGTCGGGCCGAGTTCGGGATCGGTGGCGTGCAGGTGGATGGACTGCCCACGCTCGAGCGCGGGCCCGTGCCGCCTGTCCACCGAGACGCGATCGATCCACTCGCTCAGTGCGTCGGCGGCCAGTTCAGGAGACAGATCGAACGGGACGCCCAGCGCCAAGGCGGCGTCGGCGCGGTGCACGGTCGCCTCATGCAGCCGGCGGCGGATCCACCATCCCGCCGGGCGGGGGCCGACGAGCGTCCACACCCGGGTCTCGGCGCCGACGCGGTCGATCGCATCGCTGATCAGTTGCGCGCCCTGATAGAGCCAGTCGGCGGCCGCGTCGGGATCGTCCGGCGGCTTGCCGTCCCGGACGTCGCGCGGGTCCAGCGGCTGGTTCCGCCGTTCGAGGATGATCTGTGCGGCCCAACGGTTTCCGCGCCCGACGTGACGGAACAACTGCTTGAGGGTCCAGTCTCCACACGTCGGCACGGGAGTCGCCGGGTCTCCCGTTCGGATCAGGTCGCCGAAAGCTCGAGTCTGCTCGAGCAGAGCTGCTCGGAAGTCCACGACTTCACGCTAGCGCGGCGCGCGCGGTCCCAAGCGTGATCGGCAATGTTGACCATCCGCGCAGCACGCGGGTGTCTCGACGATGGCCCTCGCCGGCCAGCCGGGCACCGGGATAGCGCTCGAAGAAGGTGCGCAGTCCCACCTCTCCCTCGGCGCGCGCCAAGGCGGCACCCAGGCAGAAGTGCCGGCCGCCGGAGAACGACAGGTGCTTGCCGGCGTTGTCGCGTTCGATGTCGAACCGGTGCGGATCGGTGAACACCTGCGGATCCCGGTTGGCTCCGGCCAGGTGGATCACCACGAGTTCGCCGCGCCCGATGCGGGTGCCGGCGATCTCGACGTCGCGGCGGGCGAAGCGGGCACTCATCTGCACCGGCGAGTCCAGGCGCAGGATCTCCTCGACGGCGCTCGGCCACAGTTCCGGTCGGGCGGCGAGTGTGTCGAGGTGCTCGGGGGTGTCGAGCAGCATCCGGATGCCGTTGCCGAGCAGGTTCACCGTGGTCTCGAAACCGGCGGCGAGCACCAGACCGGCGGTGGCCTGCAGTTCGCGGTCGGACAGCCGGGCGCTTTCCTCGGACGCGTGGCTGGCCTGGATGAGCTGGCTCATCAGGTCATCGCCGGGGTGGCGCCGCAGGTACTCGAGGTGCTCACCCAGCCAGGCGTTGAAACCCGCGATGCCCTCGTGCACCTGCTGGTACTGCCGCCAGGACAACCCGATATCAAGGCTGGGCGCGGCGAGCTCGCCGAAACGCAGGATCTGCTGCCGGTCGGACTCAGGGACGCCGAGGATGTCGCTGATCACCGCGACGGGCAGCTGCGAGCAGTACTCGGCCACCACGTCGACCACGCCGGACCGGCTCTCCAGCTGGTCGAGCAGCTCGTCGGCGGTGTGCTGCACCCGGTCGCGCAGGGCGGTGACCGCACGCGTGGTGAACACCGAGGACACCAGCTTGCGGCACCGGGTGTGGTCGGGCGGCTCGATCGACAACAGCGACGGCGGCTCGATGGGGTGCAGCAGGCCGGGGTCGGTCTTCTCGTTGATCCAGCGCAGCGGTGTGGGCAACCCGGCGCCCAGCGCCGAGACGCGGAAGTCGTCGGAGCGCAGGATCTCGTTGGCCACGGCGTGGTCGAACGTCATGTACACCGCGCGGCAGCGCACCACCGGCCCGCGCACCCGAAGCTCGTCGGCGAATGCCGCGGGGTCGGCACGCACCGCCGGGTCGGCGATGAGCCGGGCCTGCGGGTCCCCGCCGCGCCGCGTCCCGATCGCCGACAGCGTGCGCACGATGCCGTGCAGGGCGAGCCAGCGGATCCGGTGCCGCATACGGTCCATCACTCGAGCTTAAGCAGCGGTCGCAGATCGTCCAACCGATCGAACAGATGCCAGATGTAGGACGACGAGCCGTTCTCCCGGTGGGCGTGCAGGTCGGCCAGTTCCGGATCGTTGCGCTAGCTGTCGAAGGCTTCCTCGGAGTCCCACTCGACGAGGATCAGCACCGGGCGGGGCTCGATGTCTCCGGTGACCGATTCGCGGAAGCGCCCGAGGGCCACCACCCGGCCGCCGTGTTTGGCGACCTCCTTCGGGGAGCGCTTCGAGTAGGCGCGGTATTCGTCGCGGTCGGCGACGTCGAACAGGTTCAACGCGTAGACGGTCACGTCCCGACGCTACGACCCAGCGCGTGGACCCGCCAACCCGCCTGCTGCCACCGCTCGACATCGAGGCAATTCCGGCCGTCGACAACGACTTTCGTGCGCACGGTATCGGACAGGGCGGCGGGATCGATGTCGACGAACTCGGCCCATTCGGTCAGCACCAGTACCGCGTCGGCCCGCTCACAGGCCTCGGCGGCCGACGTCGAGTAGTTCAGCGTCGGGAACAGCAGGCGGGAGTTGTCCATCGCCTTGGGGTCGTAGACGTTGACCGTGGCGCCGTTGAGCTGGAGCAGGCCGGCGACGTTGAGCGCCGGTGAGTCGCGCACGTCGTCGGATTCGGGCTTGAACGCCGCGCCGAGGACGGCGATGTTCGCCCCGAGCAGGGAGCCGCCGCAGGCCCGGGTGGTGAGCTCGACCATCCGGGTGCGGCGGCGCATGTTGATGCTGTCGACCTCACGCAGGAACGTCAGCGCCTGATTGGCGCCCAGCTCACCGGCGCGGGCCATGAACGCGCGGATGTCCTTGGGCAGACACCCCCCGCCGAAACCCAGCCCGGCGTTGAGGAACCGGCGGCCGATGCGCGCGTCGTAGCCGAGCGCGTCGGCCAGCATCGTCACATCCGCGTCGGCGGCCTCGCACACCTCGGAGATCGCGTTGATGAACGAGATCTTGGTCGCCAGGAAGGCGTTCGCCGAGACCTTGACCAGCTCGGCGGTCTGCAGATCGGTCAACAGGAACGGCACCCCGGCTTCGAGCAGCGGCGCGTACAGCGCGCGTACCGCATCCTCGGCCAATCGCGAATCACGCTGCACCCCAACAACGATGCGGTCGGGATGCAGCGTGTCGTGGATGGCGAAGCCCTCCCGCAGGAACTCGGGGTTCCACGCGACCTCCACGTCGACGCCCGGCCGCGCGAGAGCGGCCGCGCGCACGGTGAGATCGGCGGCGGTGCCGACGGGCACGGTCGACTTGCCGACGATCACCGCCGCCCGCGTCAACAGCGGAACGAGCGTGTCGACGACGGCGTGGACATGACACAGGTCGGCGGCGTACTCGCCCTTTTTCTGTGGGGTACCGACGCCGAGGAAGTGCACGTCGGCGAATTCGGCAGCCTCGGCGTAGTCGGTGGTGAACCGCAGCCGGCCGGTCTCGAGGTTGCGCTGCAACATCTCTGGCAGTCCGGGCTCGTAGAACGGAACGTCACCTGCGGTGAGCTTGGCGATCTTGCCCGGATCGATGTCGACACCGATCACCTCGTGGCCCAACTCGGCCATGCCGACGGCGTGGGTGGCTCCGAGGTATCCCGTGCCGAAGACAGTGCATCGCATAGTGCCTCTCTAGGTACCCGTGATGAGCCGATGGGAACGTGACACCGAGCACCAGACCAACGCCAGATGACGAACGCGTGCGGGCGGCCCGCCGAGAATGTGCACTCAGGGTCGCGATCGGCGGGGCGGTTTCAAGGGGTCGATGCAACACCCCGTGTGATTGAGGAGTGTTGCGATGGGTCGCGTGCCGTTGCGGTCGCGGATGCCGGCGT
>NZ_JYNX01000078.1 GCF_001044255.1 Mycolicibacterium chubuense | reverse complement strand
TCGGGCACCTCCAGCTGGGATCCTGCGGTCGAGGCGTGCGTCATCGCGCCGGGGTACTCGATCAGGGACTCCACCCCGCCGAGCGATTCGGCGAGGATGAAGATCTCGGTGCGGTCTTCGTCGGTCGTCGCCGTCTCGCCGTCCGGTGCGACGTCGGTCGACTCGGCAGCCCGCGCCGACGTCGTCGTCGACAGTGCCTGGCCCGCCGCGCTGACGACTCCGGTCAGCGCCGCGGCAATCGGCGCCACCGCGGAGCCGATCGCGCCGCCCACCGCACCGAACACCGACGACATTGCGGCCATCGGATCCCCGGCGGCGGGCGAGGGCGCAGCTTGTCCGGCGGTCGCGGCCTCGGCGGCCGGAGCCGGCGCGCACTGCATCACGGGTGGTTCAGACGGTGCCGGGGCGGGCGACGCTCCCCCGACGGACGGCCCCGGCTCGGGGGCGGGCCCGGACGGCCGGCCGGGGGTCGGCTCCGAGACCGGGCGGCGCTCCTCCTCGTCCGAGGACGACGTGGGCTTGTCGGGCTGCGGCGGTGGCGCCGCCTTCCGCGTCAACGCCGAGTACTCCTCGGCGAGCCGGCGCAGCTCGGCCGCGTTCTCACCGGTCTCGGACGCCAGGTTGGCGAGCTCGGTGGTGCTGACCAGGAGAGCGGTGTTGACGGCAGTCATCTCGACAGCAGCCTTGAGCGCCTTCCCCACCCCGGGGATGAGGGCCAGCGACCATGTGGCGTAGCCGAGTTTGGACAGATGATCGGACTGGTCGTCGAGCTTGCCGCGGTGGTAGTCGACCTGGAAAGCCTCCCGTGCGACGACCGTCTGCACGTCGCGATCCAGCACAGCCAGCGACACGGCGGACCCGGACTGCCGGCGGTTCGCGGAGGCGTATGTCCACGAACCTGCGCCGGCCCAGTCGTCCCGGGGGTACGCCGAGTCGACAGTCTGGCCCGCGTCGGTGAAGCCGGAGGCGCCGCGCCCGAATGCCTCGCCGGGGTCGGGCCGACCCCACCCGGTGGTCAACCGCATCCCGGCGATCAGCAGCTGGCCTGCATCGAGGATCTCCGAGCCGGACGACGCCGTTCGCGCCCGCGCGCCGGCATTGCCGAAAGCGCCACCGAGGACTTTGCCGAACCCGCCGGCATCATCGGACATCTCCACGCTTGATCACCCCTTCCCGCTGGGAGCCTACCAGCGGGTCACCCCCTGCCCTCTCACCAATTTCGGGGGTCGAGGACCCACGAAGCGGTGGGAGATGGCCGCCACCAGCTACTAGTAAGAGTGGTACGAGCAGGTTTTTCTCCGTTAAGGCAAACTGGCGAGGCTGGGTGGCCACCGAGGTCGTCGCTGACGGGGTCGGAGCCGGCTGCACCACCGACTGGCCGATTCCCAGTCAGTTGACCGGTCAAGGACACAGACCCGGGATGTCTTTGCTCCGGGGGTCGCCCCGTACGCTGAGGCCCTGCACGATGGCACCGGCGAGGAGACGCGTTGTGACGGACCGCGATGAGACACTGCGGGGCGAATCGGGGTGGACGGACTCGGGGACCCCTCCCACGGGTCAGTCCCCCGTCGTGCCGTCCCGCCCGCCGATCGACGCGAGCCCGACGCAAGTCCTGAGGCCCGGCGCGCCGGTACGACCACCCGCGTGGCCGCCGGCGGGACGCCCGACGCCGCCGCCCGGCCCCTGGCCGCCCCGGCCTCATGAACCCGACACCGCCGGGCTGCCGGCCCAGCCTGGGTCGTACGCCGAGCGCATCCGCCCGGCCGACCTCGTTCCGGTGCGCAAGCCCACGCCCGGCCGGGGATGGCGGCGGGTTCTGTTCAAGGCCACGTTCGGTCTGATCAACCTCGGGCCCTCGCCGGCCGAACGCCGCATCGCCGGACTCGAGGCGGCGATTCGGGCGCCGCTGCGCGGGCACTTCAAAGTCGGCGTGATGGGCAAGGGCGGCGTCGGCAAGACCACGGTCTCGGCGTGCATCGGCTCGGTGTTCGCCGAACTCCGCCAGGACGATCGCGTGGTGGCCGTCGACGCCGATACGGCATTCGGCAAGTTGGGCAGCCGGGTGGATCCCCGTGCCCAAGGCTCGTTCTGGGAGCTCGCCGGCGATCAGCACCTCGAGACGTTCGCCGACGTCCGCAATCGGGTCGGCAGCAACGCCGCCGGACTGTTCGTGCTCGCCGGCGAAGCGACTCCCGCGCGCCGACGTGTGCTCGATCCGGCGATCTACCGCGAGGCGACGGCTCGACTTGACCGCCACTTCACGATCTCCGTCGTCGACTGCAGTTCGACCATGGACTCCCCGGTGACCCAGGAGGCGCTGCGCGATCTCGACGCGCTCGTCGTGGTGTCCTCCCCGTGGATCGACGGCGCGGCGGCCGCCGGTCAGACGCTGGACTGGCTCGCCGCGCGCGGCTTCAACGGCCTGCTGCACCGCACGGTGGTGGTGCTCAACGACTCCGACGGTCACGCGGACAAGCGCACGAAAACCGTCCTGGCACAACAGTTCTCCGGACACGGCCAGCTGATCGTGGAGGTGCCGTTCGACGGTGGCCTCCGACCGGGCGGCGTGATCGACGGGACCCGGGACCTGTCGCCGGCCTCGAGGGTCAAGTTCCTCGAGATCTGCGCGGCACTGGCCGCGCACTTCCCGCACGACCCCGGCCGGCCCGAGGGTTTCCGGCCCTAGGACAGCCGCAGACTCAGCACCTCGCCGAAGATCCGCCCGTCGGCGAGCAGGTCGCCCATCTGCCCGGACTGCCGCTCCGCCACCTGCCAGGCCGCGTCGTCGCCGTACCGGCGCTCCAGTTCCTCGTCGACTCGGTCGACCCGGTCCTGCCACTCCCCGGGCATCTCAGGCAGATCAGAGGTGCGCAGCCGGGAGACCACGGTCAGCCCGGCGGCGGCCACCGCGTCGCCCAGCGAGCCCGGCGTCGGGAAGTGGTTGCCCTCCGGTGTCTCGTCATCGGTCAGCGGTGTGCGCGCGACGAAGACCAGCAGGCCGATCCGGCCGGGCGGACGCACCACCCGGCGCAGTTCGCGCAGCACCGCGTCGTGGTCGGGTGTCGTGCACACCACACCCAGGCACCAGGCCGCGTCGACGGAGACATCGGCGAACGGCAACGCGTCGGCACTGCCTTGCACCGTCGGGAAACCGAAGAGCGACCGCGCGGCGCGGCACGCACCCGCCTCCGGCTCAACCAACAGCGGTGTGACCGGTTGCCGACCGACGGCGTAGGCCGCAGGCCCGCCGACCCCGGCGCCGCAGTCGAGCAACGTCTTCCCGCGACGCAGGTCGAGTTCGCCGATCAGCCAATCGAGGGCGGCCGGATTGCCGCTGCCCCGGCACCCGGCCGGCACGTGGTACGGCGGTCCCAGATCGCGAGCGACCGCCGCCGTCCATTCGGCCACGGTGTCGAACTCGGCGGACATCGCGTCACTCACAGCGCCTCCCTCCCCCGTCGGATCCGTCGTCCGACTTCAGCCTTGATCTCGGCTCCGGCCCGCGCTCCCGCCGCCGACGCCAGCCCCGACACGTTGACCCCGTCGACGCCGTCGATGGCCAGCAGCGCCCGGGCCTCTGCGACGGCGGCCTCGATGCCCGCCTCCACCGGATCGGACGCGCCGAGGATGCTGTCGACCACGGCGGGGTCCACCCCCAGCCCGGGCAGGCCCTGGAGCACGGCCGCCGAGAGCTGGTCGGTGATCACCGCGACGGCTGCCAGCACGGGGATCGCCAGCCCGGCCGCACGCGCGGCCGCCATGAAGTCGGCCACCACCGTGGGTGCGGACATGTGGTTGAGCACGGCGATGCCCGCACCGGCCCGCTGCTTCTGCACCAGACGCAGCGGCCGCCCCGAAATCGGTGGCGCCGAGGGTGTTTCAGGCACAGCGGCGGTGATCCCCAGTGCTGCCGCCAACGCCACCAGGCGCGGACCGTCGAGGTCGAACGTCTGCGTGACATCGGGGCGCACATCGTAGGCGCGCCCGTCGCCGGTCACGCACAGCACCGTCTGCACGCCGGTCAGGGCCAGCCCGCGCAACTCCTGTTCGAGCACCACGCGATTGCGATCGCGGCACGACAGCGTGATCCAGGGCTGCACCCCGGCGTCGAGGAGCAGGCGGCCCATCAGTGTGGGCGGGAAATCCGGCCGGTTCTGGTGTTCGCCGACCAGCACCGCATCACAGGAGTCGGCCAGTGCGTCCGCGGTGGCCGCCAGGTCGGCGGCGTCGAACGGACGGCAGCTGAAGTCGGTGAGAATCAGCGGCGCCGTCACGCGCGGCACTTCGGCCGTGGCACCATCCCACAGCACGGTCTCGGGAAACACGCACGGCCCGGTCCGCATCTCGCACTGGCCGTCGGGCCTGACCCCGCCGCAGGGGCCGAACCGCATGTGTTTCGGACAGCCGTCCGCGTCCTGCTCCGCTGCCAGCTCCGCCGTCATCCCACCTCCGTGTTGTCGGAGCATCGTGCCCCGCCCCGGGCGCAACCAAACGCAAGACGCCGGGGGCCTTTAGCCGTACGGAGTGGACCTTTGGCCCCATCGGCGGCGCCGGGAGCGTCCCTAGGCTCGGAGGAAGCGTTGAACGGGACGGTTGCCTCTGGTTCGGCGTCAGGCGAAAACCGGAGGCAACTCCGCCGTTAAGAAGCAGCGCCGGCCCTGTTCTCGCCGCTCGCCCCCGCGTCCTGTGTACCGGAGGGCAACCGCCGATGAGCGGTCATCAGCACACCGTCGTACACCTCCCGCGTCGGCAGCGCACCATCGTTCTGCAGCGCGCGGAAGTCGATCAGAATCTGCTCGGCGAGCAGTCGCAACTTCACGTTCGCCTGTTGCGAGCGCCACCGCAGCAGGTCGAACGCGGCGGCGGCGTCGATCCCGTAGACCACCATCAGCATGCCTTTGGCCTGCTCGATGGCCGCGCGGTGCTCGGCGAACTCGGCGACCTGGGCCGACATCTCGCTGCGCCGGTCTTCTTCGTAGGCGGTCAGGTCCACGTAGAAGCCATCACTTCCCACCACCCGGCCGGTGTCGTCACGCAGCTGGTTGCCGACCACGATCACGTGATGGATGCGGCCGTGCACATCCCGGATGCGGTGCCGCGAGCTGAACGCCGCCCGGGTTTCGCGGATCCGCTCCATGAGCGCGGTCATCTGGGCGCGGTCGGCGGGATGCTTGTGACTGAGCACCAGTTCGGTGGTGGGGACGACGGTGCCGGGCTGATAGCCGTGGATCTGCGCCACCTCGTCGGACCACTCCCACCGGTCTTCGTCGAAGTGGTAACGCACCCAGCCGATCCTCGGCGCCGCGGACCCGGCGTCGCCACCGACGCCTGTGGCGCCGTCAGGTGTCGGCACTGATGGGCTCCCCCACGTCCTCGAGTTGCAGTTAACTCCCAAAATACCGACACGCCTGCGCACGGCGGATCCGATCGCAGCGAACTCACGTGATCTGCGCGATCAGCGCCTCGATGGCCTCGGCGTCCTCCGCTGCCACCGGTTCACCGGCTTCGGCCTGCGCCACCGCGTGCTCGGCGACGCCTGCCGCCTGCGCGGTTTCCGGAACGGTCAGGTTCGCGCCGCGGCGCGCGGCGTAGAGCCGCTGTCCGAGGGTGGCATCGGGGGCCTGCGCAGCCCGCATCATCACGTCGTCGTACAGGCCGCGCACCGCACCGAGCGCCTTGATCAAGGCGGGGGTCACGCGGCCGATCCGCGCCGCCCGAGCCGCGACGGCTTCCAGCTGTCGCAGATCGGCCAGCATCGCGGTGATCCGGGGCATGAAGGTCGGGTCGTCGACGGGGGGCAGCGACGCCACCGTGGTCGACATCGTGCTCACCGCGGGGACGACGGCCTGAGCGATCAGGGACGCCTCGTCGCCGGCCCCGGGGGGCACCGCCGGCGGGCGCGGCCGGTCGGCCTGCCCGGTGCGCAGCCGTTCGATGGTTCCGGACGGCCATTGCAGCACTTCTTCGAGCTTGGCCCGGGTGCGCTGCCGCGGCCAGCTCCTGCCCTTTTCGAAAGCGATCAGCGCACCGGCGTTGATGATGCCCTCGGCGGCCAGGCGGCGCTGGCTGATGTCGAGTTCGCGGCGCCGCGCCGCTGCTGCGGCCCCGGCCCTGACCATCCCGGGATCGGGCGCGTCGGTCGATTCCGCGATCGACTCCGCGTTGATCATGTGCCGGGGATTCCTCGTGTGTGGTCGGGGTCCGCGAGGGCGGACGGATCGTAGCGAGCGGGGCGGGTACCGCGACGACTCGGAGGTGACTGCGCAACGGTTCGACGTCAAAACTACACCGTCGGGACAGCCACAACCGCATCAACGCTACATCTTTTTGATGACGTCCGGTGTGCTGCTGCCACGCAGACAACGTGCAGTTCGAAGCCTGTTTTGCAGCCTGCCACCGCCATCGTCGGATGGCGCCTCAGGTCACTTCGCAACAGTTCGCGCACACAAACTGTTGCATCGCTACGGTTTGTCGGTTAGCTTTCCTCCCATCGCGGCGGATGCGCCGCCCAGGCACAGAGGAGCTACCCGATGAACGCAACCCCGTGGGACGAGACGCCGGTCGGCGAGTGCACCCGGGACCCCGACCGATGGACCACCACCGCGGACGACGAGGCGAAGGCCATCTGCCGTTCCTGCCCGCGCCGGTGGCTGTGCGCGAAGGAAGCCTGCGAGTCACCCCGCGCCGAGGGATTGTGGGCCGGCATCTACGTGCCCGAGGCCGGCCGCGGCCGCACCTTCGCTCTGCGCCAGCTCAAATCGCTGGCCGAGCAGAACGGCCAACGGGTCGGCGAGCGCCGGGTGTATTACGCCGAGATCGCGTGAGCGCCGGTCGGAATATCCCGGGTAGCCGCCCGGTTGACTGTGCTGGCGGTGCCGGGCATGCCCCGGGCTCCAACCCTTTCCGTCGCTACGAGCGACCACTCGCCGAGAGGCGCCATGACGGCACCGCCCCCCAACATCACGACGCGCTGCGCGGCGACGCGTCCAGCCCCCTCAGCATCAGCTGCAGTGAGGATTCGAACGACGACCGCAGCATCAGGGCTTGCAGGTGCGGCGCCGCGGCGGCCGCATGAGGAGCCTCGGCCTGAAGAACCCGGTCCCCGAGTTCCTGCCAGGCGGCGTTGTCACTGCTGCGGATGTCCGGGGACAACGAGAGGAACGCCGCCTCGAGCATCGCCTGCCCGAGGAGGAAGTCGCCCAGCGACCGGAATCGGTGGGCGGCCGTCGCGTCATCGAACCCGCCTTCGCGCAACAACCCGATGGTCAGTTCCACGACACGAATCTCGTTGTCCATACCGGTCGTTCGTGTCGCCACCGCGAAGCTGGTCTGCGGGAACTCGTTGACGTACACGCGGTACAGCGCACGCGCGAGGCCGGCCAGCGAGTCGATCCAGTGCTCGCTAGGCGACCAACTGTCCAGCGCGATACCGATCATCCGGTCCGCGACGGCGCGCAGCACGTCGTCGACACTGCCGAAGTAGCGGTACAGCGCCGACGCGTCCGCACCGACGGCCGCGGCGAGCGTTCGGGCGCTCATCCCTGCTGCACCGCGCTTCTCGATCAGGTTCACCGCTGCGTCGATGTACGCCTCGCGCGACAGATCTGTACCCGCGAGGGTACGACGCCGGCGTCGCCCGGCAGCGAGCCGGCGCCGAGGTTCAGCCATCCCCACCCCTTACGTCAACACCGTTGACTGTACGTACGTATTGCCAGAAGCTGGAACACCGCGGGACGAGACGGGGAAAGAGGGTCATGGGGGACAGCACGAAGGTCACCGTTCTACGCATCCGACGCATCGCCCACGACGGCGGCTACCTGACCTATGAGGTGGACGGGCGGGCTGCGGACGGGCAGATCGGCCGGTACACGTTCACCGGGAACGTCTTCGTCGGGCCGGTGGTGCTCACGGGCAACGACAAAGGTGCGCCCGCGAACGTGGTGGTCCACCATCCGCGCCGGTTCGGCGAGTTCGCGGCCGAGCAGTGGGTTCGCCGCTTCTTCGCCGAGTGGCAGGAACAGGACGCGCACACCGAGGACATCGCCGCGGTCACCGACGGCTGGTTGACCACCGGGTGGCAGGCGCGCTGCGGCTGATCAGCCGCTCACCACGTGTCGACGAACCGGCCGCCGCTGCGGTGCGGCCGACCCGCGGCAGTGAGTGTCGCTGCGATCACCGACCGGGTTTCCGCGGGGTCGATCACGTCATCGATCTCGAAGAGCATGGCTGCGTTGAGGGCGCGCGCATTGTCCTGCGCAACCGCGGTCACCTGCCGCACCCGGGCCTCGCGCTCCGCGTCGTCGGCGATCGCCTCCAGTTCCTTGCGCAGCCCGAGGCGGACCGCGCCCTCCAGACCCATCGGTCCCAGATGCGCACCCGGCCACGCCACCGTCAGCACCGGCTCGTGCAGGCTGCCGCCCGACATCGCTTGGGCGCCAAGGCCGTATCCCCGCCGGAGCACGACAGCGACCATCGGCACCCGAAGCGCTGCGCCGGCGACCAGCATCCGGGAAGCCCGGCGCACCAGCGACTCCGCTTCGGCGGCCGGGCCGACCATGTAGCCGGGGCAATCGATCAGTGACACCACCGGCAGTCCGAACGCGTCACACAGCTGCAGGAAGCGCGCCGCCTTGTCCGACGCCGCCGCGGTGATGGCCCCGGCCGTGAATCGGGTGTCGTTGGCGATCACCCCGACCGCGCGCCCCTCGATACGAACCAGCGCGGTCACCATCTCCCGCGCGAAGCGGGGACGCAGAAAAGTCACCGAGCCGTCGTCGGCAAGCGTCTCGATGACGGGCGCGACGTCGTAGGCGCGCCGCTCCCGTTCGGGCACCGCGGTGCGCAGCGCCGTCTGGTCACGCGCGGTCCACTGCGCGACGTCGCCGGTGAAGTAGCCGAGCAACCGCTTCGTCACGGCGACAGCCTCGGCTTCGTCGGCGACGACGACGTCGACGTTGCCGTTGGGTTCCTGAACGCTCATCGGGCCCACGGCGTCCGGCGGCACGTCACCCAGCCCGCCGCCGGCGATCATGGCCGGTCCTCCCATACCCAGTGAGGCGTCCTTGGTCGCGACGATCAGATCCGCGGTTCCCGCGATCACCGCATTGCCGGCGAAACAGCGGCCTTTCACCACGGCGATGCGAGGAACGACGCCGGAGAGCTTGGCCCACAACGCGAATGCGCGGGTGTCGAGCGCCGACACCACGGGGTAGTCGGTGTCCCCCGGCCTGCCACCCCCGCCCTCGGCGAAGAACACCGTGGGCAGCCGCATGCGGTCGATGAGCTCGAACAGGCGGTCCTTCTTCCGGTGCCCGAGTGCGCCCTGCGTTCCGGCGAGCACGGTGTAGTCGTAGGACAGGACCGCGCAGGCCTTGCCGTCGATGCGAGCGGTGCCGGCGACGAGTCCGTCGGCAGGCGTCCGGGCGATCAGGTCCTCGAGGTCCCGACGCATCCGCTGCGGGGCGATCGCGAACCGCCCGTATTCCACGAAGGAGCCCGGGTCGACCAAATCCGCGACGTTCTCCCGGGCGGTACGGCCCTGCGCGGCGTGCCGACGTTCGACCGCCTCGGGACGGGCGGCGTCCTCGGTCAGCGCGCGCCGGCGCAGCAGTTCGGCCAGATCGTCGCGGGACCCGTCGGACTCAGGCATCGAGGTCGGCGATGGCCGCGGCGATGTCGTCGAGTAACGCATCGACCTTCTGCTCGTCGAAGCCCCGCTTGCCGAAGGGTGGCTTGTTGAACCGCACCGCGCGCACGTCCTCGGCGGACAGGTGACCGCGGCCGTCGAGGCGGCGGGCCGCGAGCGCGACGAAATCCTGCACCGATTTCTCGTCGTATCCCCGCTTGCCCCAGGGCGGTTTCTCGAACGTGACGTTGCGCAGATCCTCAGCCGTCAGCTCGCCGTCGCCCATGGGCTCAGACTCTAGCCAGTTATCCACAGGGCCTGTGCACAGACGCGGCCGCGCGTCGGTGCCCGGGCATACCGTGCGGACATGACGAACTGGATCAACACGGTGAGCCGTGATCATGTGGAACGCGGGGTGCGCGGCCGCTTCACTCAGGCCAACCACGGCAAACCGCACATGCTGCGCAAGATGGCCAGAGGGGACTGGATCATCTTCTACTCACCCAAGACGGCCTACCCGGACGGCGCACCGCTGCAGGCGTTCACCGCCATCGGCCGCGTCGCCGATGACGAGCCGTATCAGGCGGAGGTGGCGCCGGAGGTCGTGCACTGGCGTCGCAATGTCGACTTCCTCGACTGTGCCGAGACGCCCATCCGGCCGTTGATCGACGAGCTCGGCTTCATCGAGGACAAGTCCCGATGGGGTTACAAGTTCCGGTTCGGGGTGTTCCGCATCGACGACCACGACCTGGAGGTCATCCGTGCCGCGATGGTCGACTCCGCGTCCGTCGGCCGAACCTCTGAGGAGACTACTGTGAGTCCATGAGCAACACCGACGCGGCGCCCTCCGAAGTCGACTGCGGCCCTTCGTCATTCACGGGGGTGCTGCATCCGCGGGAGGTGCCGCTGGGCGGTCCGCGGGCGATTCGGGTGCGGCGCACGCTGCCGCAGCGAGACCGGTCGCTGATCGGGGCGTGGTGCTTCGCCGACCACTACGGCCCGCACGACCTGCGTGGCGGGCCCGGCATGGATGTGCCTCCGCACCCGCACACCGGATTGCAGACGGTCAGCTGGTTGTTCAGCGGGCAGATCGAACACCGGGACAGCGGCGGGGTGCACGCCGTGGTGCGTCCCGGGGAGTTGAACCTGATGACCGCCGGGGCCGGCATCTGCCACTCCGAGGTGTCGATGGTCGACGCGCCTGTGCTGCACGGCGCGCAGCTGTGGGTCGCACTGCCCGGTTCCGACCGCGACACCGGCCGCGATTTCGCCCACCACGTGCCACGACCCCGCACCGTCGGGGGGCTGACGACACGGGTGTTTCTCGGCGAACTCGACGGCGTGCGCTCACCGGTGCACACCTTCACCCCGCTGTTGGGGGCGCAGCTCGATCTCGACGCCGGTGTCGAGGTGACGCTCGATGTGGACACCGCATTCGAGCACGGCGTGCTGGTCGACCAGGGCAGCGTCGAGGCGTGCGGCACCGCGCTCGCGATCGCCGACCTGGCCTACCAGGGCACCGGCCATGCCGCGCTGCATCTGGCCAATCGCGGCGACGGCCCGGCGCGGGTGCTGCTGCTCGGCGGGGTGCCGTTCACCGAGGAGCTCGTCATGTGGTGGAACTTCGTCGGCCGCAGCCACGAGGAGATCGTCGCGTTCCGCGAGCAGTGGCAGGGCCGGGACGCCCGCTTCGGGGACGTGACCGGCTACCGCGGCGATGTCATCCGGCTACCGGCTCCGCCGCTGCCGAACGCCACGTTGCGACCGCGGCCCACTCCGCGGGTATAGAGAACAGATGGCCAACGACAGAACCGGGGCGCCGACAGAGGTCGTCGCTGAACCGGACCGCTTCAGCATCTCCGTGGAGGGTCGCCCGGTGGGCTTCGCCGACTTCTACGATCGCGACGGTCGGCGGGTCTTCCCGCACACCGAGGTCGACCCACGGTTCCAGGGACGCGGGCTGGCCACCATTCTCGTTCGGGAGGCGCTGGAGGCGACCCGCGCCGCCGGTCTGCGCGTGGTGCCGCAGTGCTGGATGGTCGCCGAGTTCATCGACAAGAACCCCGAGTTCGCCGATCTGACAGGAGACCCCGCATGACCACCGACAAGACCGGCGCAGCGACCGAGGTCACCGCCGGAGCGGACCGGTTCACGATCTCGGTCGACGGACAGCAGGCCGGCTTCACCGAGTTCGTCGACCACGACGGCCAACGCATCTTTCCGCACACCGTCGTCGACGTCCTCGGAGAACTCCCAGCCACGCTCGGTCAGACGGGCGTCGNGACGATCCTCGTGCGGGAGGCCCTCGACGCCACCCGCGACGCCGGACTGCGGATCGTCCCGGTGTGCTCGATGGTCGCCGGATTCGTCGAGAAGAACCATGAATTCGACGACATCGTCGACCCCGTGACCACCGACGTGAAACGGGTGCTCGCGCGGCGCTGAGCGCACGCGACAGCCGCTACAGGTACTGCGCGGTGCTCCCCGAGACCGGCATCCCGCCCAGGCCCAGCTTGCGGTGATCCCAGCTGCGCATCCGGGACGGCACCACCCGCACGCAGATGCGGTTGTTCATCATCTGGTCGACGAACGGGCGCACCTCCTCGGTGTACGGGCCGGTGTAGCGCTCCCACACACTGATGCCGACCCGCAGGTTGGTGTCCGGATCGTCGTAGATCTCGGCAGTGCCGTCGATCGACACGCCCCGCAGGGTGTCGTAGGACAGACCGTCTTCGATCATCACGGTGATCGTCGGGTCGCGGCGCAGGTTGACGGCCTTCTGCGACTTGGCTTTGGTCTCGAACCAGATCTCGCCGTCGAGCACCGCGTACCACATCGCCACCAGGTGCGGCCGTCCGTTCGGCAGGACGGTCGCCATGGTGGCCGTGCGGCTGCGTTCGATGAACTCGGTGATCTCACCGTCGGTCATCACGATCTTCGCGCGTTCGTTCTTGCCCACGATCTGCGATCCTTCCAGGCCGCCCCACGGCGACTTCGGCGGGTCGATCCGTTTGATCATGGAGCACAGGGGAAAGGAACCATTGGGGGTAGCTACGGGGCGGCCGTAGTCCCAAGGCCTCGTCAGGGTTAAGCAACAGCCCGGCGGGGCCGCCTCATTCGCCAGGTTTCGAACACACGTGCGAGGGGCATCCCCGGTGCGGAGGTGAACGACGATGACAGACAACGAGAATCACGCACCGCAGGAGAACGCCGAGAAGGACCCGTCCCAGTGGGTCACCGGTGAAGAGCCCATGACGGGCCCGCAGCGCAGTTATCTGCACACCCTCGCCCAGGAGGCCGGTGCGGAGGTCCCCGAGGACGCGACGAAGGCGCAGGCGTCCGAACTGATCGACCAACTGCAACAGCAGACCGGTCGCGGCAACTGAAGCCGGGTCAGTAGAAGAGCACCGGTGGCAGCGGGCGCAGACCGCCACCACTGGTGCTTCCCGCGAAGCGGATCCGCCCGTCGTGTGATCCGGTGAGACGGAGCGTCCCGATGCGACGGAACTGGCCCACCGGCGGGCTGATCATGAAGCTCACCTCGCTGCCCGCTGCGAACCGCAGGTCGCGGCCGGTGGTGTTGGGGCGTGCGCCGAACAGAATCGGTTGCAGCCCAGCCAGATACAGCCACAGCGAGGAGTAGAGCGGGGCCACCGGGTCGCTCGGGAGCACCGCGTGGTGCAGCGGTGCGCCGTCGCCCGACGATGCCAGCAGGAAGTCCTGGTCGCGGCCGGCCCCGTAGACGTCGCACAGCTTGATGCACAGCTTGCGCGGGGCGGGGGCGCGGTCATCGGGACCGGCCTGCACCAGGGCGCGGTGGGTCACACCGGGACGCAGCGCCCGCACCGAAGGGACCGCTGCGGTGGCGTCGATGGTGAGAGTGGCCTCGAAGGTATCGCCGGGCGCACTGAACACGTCTCCGGCGTACCCGATGACCGCGGTGGCGGTGTCCCGTACCGCGCGGGCACCGGCGAGCAGGTCGGCCGGATCGGCGATGCGCATGCCCTTCTTCATACCCGGTACGCCGGTTGCCCATGAGTGTGCCCTCGCGGAGAGGCGCGGGCGCCGCGCATCTGTGTCACGATCGACAGGTGGGGTGTGCAATTCGTTCGATCCGTTCTTTCCGTGTCGCCGCGGCCGTTGCCGTGAACCTGGTGTTCGCATCGTTGGCCATGCCGTCGGCGCTGGCCCAGCCGCCGGCGCCCGCGCCGAACCTGCCCGGTCCGCCGCCGGAGGTGCCGGCCCCGCCGCCTCTTCCGGCCGCGCCGGGAGCACC
>NZ_JYNX01000077.1 GCF_001044255.1 Mycolicibacterium chubuense | reverse complement strand
TGCGGCCCTCCCGGACTCCCGTTGCCGGGTCCGACCGGCTGCTACCCGCTGCGCGAGCCGCTGCCCGCCCCGCGGCCGGGCGGCCCGCCGCCCGGACCGCCCGCCCTCGGCCCGGCACCGGGCGAGCTGCCGCCGCCGACCTTCGGCCCACCCGTCCCCGACGCACCCGAAGGTCGGTGACCATGGCCGCGAACCGAACCCGGCTGATCCGGATCGCCACGGCGATCACCCTGGTGCTGACGCTGGTCGTCGCAGTCACCGTGGTGGCCACCCCGTGGTGGCGCAACGTCGGCAAGACGACCTATGTCGCGTACTTCGCCAACGCCAACGGCCTGTACACCGGCGACGAGATCCGGATCCTCGGAGTCGCCGTCGGCACGGTCGACCGCATCGAGCCGCAGCCCGACAACACCAGGGTGACGTTCTCGGTCGACTCCCAGTACCCGGTGCCCGCCGAGGTCCGCGCGGCGATCCTGTCCCTGTCGCTGGTGACCGCACGCGCGATCCAATTGGTGCCGGTGTATTCGAGCGGTCCGAAACTCGCTGCTGGGGCCGTCATTCCGCAGGAACGCACCGCGGTACCCGTCGAGTGGGACGACTTCCGGGCGCAGCTGGAGAAGCTGACCGCCTCGCTGCAGCCCGTCACGCCGGGAGGCCCGAGTCCGGTCGGTGAGTTCATCAACAGCGCCGCGGCCAACCTGCGCGGCGAGGGGGACACCGCACGCGAGACGGTGATCAAGCTGTCACAGGCGCTGTCAGCGCTGGGCGACCACAGCACCGATATCTTCAGCACCGTGCGCAACCTGCAGCTGCTGGTGTCGGCGCTGTCGTCGAGCAGCGACCTGCTGGCCGCGTTCAACCAGAACCTGGCGACGGTGACCACCGTGCTCGACAACTCACCTGACGAGTTCGCCTCCGCCACACAGGGGCTCGATGCCGCCGTCGGTGACCTGCGCGGTTTCGTCGCGGAGAACCGCGACGGGCTGGGCGCCACCTTCGATCGGCTCTCGTCGATCACCAGCGCGCTGCACCAGAGCGAGGGCGACATCAAGCAGGTGCTGCACATCGCGCCGACGGTGTTCCAGAACTTCATGAACATCTACCAGCCCGCCCAGAGCGCGGTGACCGGGATCCTGGCGCCGGTGAACTTCGCCAACACAGTCCAGTTCATCTGCAGCGCAATCCAAGCCGCGTCGCGCAAGAACTGGGAACAGTCCTCCAAGCTGTGCGTGCAGTACCTGGCGCCGATCATCAAGAACCGTCAGTACAACTTCCCGCCGCTGGGCGTCAACCCGTTCGTGGGAGCCGCCGCGCGCCCCAACGAGATCACCTACAGCGAGAACTGGCTGAACCCGAACCTGCCCGCCGCGCCGGCCACGCCGGCCACGCCGGCGCCGCCGTCGCCCCTGCCACCGCTGCCTGCCGAGGCGACGTCCACGATGGCCACTCCGACCGACCCGGCCCTGGGCCTGCCCGGACTCATGGTGCCGAACCCATGACGCGCGTCATCGTCGCCACCCTCGTGGCGTTGTGCGTGTGCGCCGTGCCGGGATGCCAGTGGCGGGGCCTGAACTCGCTGTCGCTGCCCGGCACCGAGGGTGACTCGGCCGGTTCCTACACCGTCCGGGCGCAGCTGCCCGACGTCGTGGTGATCCAGCAGAACACCCGGGTTCGGGTGGCCGACGTCAACGTCGGCAACGTGACGAAGATCGAAGTGCAGGACTGGCACGCGCTGGTCACGATGCGCATCAACGGCGACGTGCACCTGCCGGAGAACGCCACCGCCAAGGTCGGCCAGACCAGTCTTCTGGGGTCGATGCACATCGAGTTGGCGCCGCCGACCGACGAACCGCCGCGCGGAACGCTGCACGACGGGTCGGTGATTCCGCTCTCGGCCGCAGCGACGTACCCCACCACGGAGCAGACGCTCGCCTCGGTGTCCATCCTGCTCAACGGCGGAGGACTGGGACAATTGCAGGAGATCAACCAGTCGCTGGCCACCGCCCTGGCCGGGCGCGAAGACGACCTGCGCAGCCTGCTGACCCAACTGGACACCTTCATCCGGGAGGTGAACGCGCAGACCGACGACATCATCACCGCCACCGAACGACTCAACGCCCTCGCCGGCCAGGTCGCGGCGAAGGACGCGACCGTCGACACAGCGCTCACCACCATCCCGCAGGCCCTGTCGGTGCTCGCCGACGAGCGCACCAAGATCGCCGATGCGGTCGACGCGCTCGGTAAGTTCAGCGCGATCGCCACCTCGACGGTGACTCAGACGCGGGACGCGCTGGTCGACAACCTGCGCAACATCGCACCCGTGCTGCGCTCGCTGGCCGACGCCGGGCCGTCGCTGACCAGGAGCCTGGACTTCCTGTCCACCTATCCGTGGGTGAAGAGCACGATCCCGAACTGGTTCCGCGGCGACTTCGCCAACATCACGTTGGTGATCGACCTGACGCTGAGCCGCATCGACTCCAGCATCTTCACCGGCACCCGGTGGGAGGGCGACCTGACCGAGCTGGAACTGCAGTGGGGCCGCACGATCGGCCAGATGCCCAGTCCGTATACGAAGGGCAATCCGCTGATCGCGCCCTACCGGTGGGGGGCGTACTGACATGCTGCGCCTCTCCCGGACCATCTGGATCCAGCTGACGATCCTCGCGATCGTCACGGTCGTCGCCTGCGGCGTCATGGCGTTCGGCTTCGTCAACGTGCCCGCGCTGATGGGGATCGGCAGATACACCGTGACGGTCGACCTGCCGTCGTCCGGCGGCCTGTACCCGACCTCGGTGGTTACCTACCGCGGCACCGAGGTCGGCAGGGTGTCGTCGATCGGCGTCACCCGCGACGGGGTGCGGGCGGAACTGACGATGAACTCCGACACCCCGGTACCCGCCGACGTGACCGCCTCGGTGCACAGCCGCTCGGCGGTCGGGGAACAGTTCGTCGAGCTGAGGCCGCGCGACGGCGGGGCCGGTGGCGATCTGCGCGACGGCGACGTGATTCCCGCGGCGCGGGTGCAGGTGCCGCCCGAGATCGGGGGCCTGCTCGACGCCACCAACAAAGCGCTGCGGGCGATCCCGCCGGAGAACCTGCGCACCGTCGTCGACGAGTCGGACAGAGCAGTGGGCGGTCTGGGACCCGAGCTGTCCCGGATCGTCGATGGCTCGACATCGCTGGCGATCGAGGCGGGCAAGACGATCGGTCCGATCACCACGTTGATCGACCAGGCCCCGCCGGTGCTGGATTCCCAGGTGCAGACCTCGGATTCGATCGCGTCGTGGGCGCAGCATCTCTCGTCGATCACCGGCCAGCTGAAGGCACAGGACGCCGCGTTCGCCGATCTGCTGACCGTCGGCGGTCCCGCGTTGGGGGAGGGGAGCGCGCTGTTCCGTCGCGTGGCGCCTGCGCTGCCCGTGCTGCTGGCCAACCTGGTCAGCCTGGGGGAGATCGCGGTCACCTACCGGCCGAACCTGGAGCAGTTGCTGGTGCTCTATCCGCAGGGGACCGCGGTGATGTCGGCGATCGCGCTGGCCAACGCGGACACCAAACAGGACTACCGCGGCATCTATCTCGACTTCAATCTGAACCTCAACCTGCCGCCGCCGTGCAACACCGGCTTTCTCCCCGTCCGCCAGCAGCGTTCCCCGTCGGACGTGGACGCTCCCGAGCGCCCCGCCGGCGAGCTGTACTGCCGGGTGCCGCAGGATTCGACGCTCAATGTGCGCGGGGTACGCAACATTCCGTGCGCGAACAATCCGCCGAAGCGGGCGCCGACGGTCGAGCTGTGCGAGAGCGACGCCCAGTACGTGCCGCTCAACGACGGCTTCAACTGGAAGGGCGACCCGAACGCGACGCTGTCAGGGCAGGGTGTGCCGGAGTACGCGCCGGGGCAGGATCCTCGCCTGCCGCCGCCGCAGGGCACCGGCGCCGCACCGCCACCCGCGGCCGCTCCGCCGCCACCGCCGGCGGTGATCCCGTACGACCCGGGGACCGGCGACTACGTCGGGCCGGACGGCAAGCGCTACACGCAGAGCGACCTCGCCCACCCGCAGTCGAAGACGTGGCAGCAGATGCTGATCCCGCCGGCCGGCTGAGCACCCTGTCCCGCGAGCGTGCGTGTCTGCGGCCGACACGCCGCGGTTCTGCGCGAGTTCACGCACGTTCGTCGCGCGGGTCGACAGCGGGTGTCGTCGCGAGCGTGCGTGAACTCGTCGATGTGGACGGCGTGTCGCCTGCAGACACGCACGCTCGCGGCAGAGAAAGGGGAAAAGGGAAAGGGACGGTCAGTCGAGGAGGATGTTGTCCCGCAACGTCTTTGCCGGGTAGCGCAGCCGATACCGCCCGCGGCGTTGCAGTTCAGGCACCACCATGTCGACGAACTCCTCGAAGCAGCCCGGCGTGTAGGTCGCGAGCAGCATGAACCCGTCGGCGCCCCCGTCGTCCATGAAGTGCTCGAGCTGATCGGCCACGGTGGACGGCGAACCGATCACCTGGGGCATCGAGAAGCGCAGCGAATAGGTGTGCGCCGCCTCGGCGATCGTCACGCCCGCGCCCGCACCCGTCGCCACGAGAGCGTCCTTGACACCCTGGATGCCCGGCACGGGGATGTCGTCCAACGGCGTCGACGGATCGTAGGTGGAGAAGTCGATGCCCAGCTGTCCGGACAGCATCGCCAATGTGGCCTCCGGATGCACCAGAGTCGCCAGGTGATCGGCCTTGGCCTGCGCCTCCGCGTCGGTCATCGCCACGATGGGCTGCACCCCGTAGTAGAACTTCACCGCATCGGGGTCCCGGCCCGCCGCGTGGACGCGAGCCCGCATGTCGCGGGAGTAGTGGCGCATCGTCTCGACCGTCGGGTGGATCGCGAACACCGCTTCGGCCGTGGCTGCCGCGAATCGGCGCCCCTCCTCGGAGGAGCCCGCCTGCCAGAGCACCGGCCGGCCCTGCGGTGACGGAGCGACGAAATGCCGCCCCCGGCAACGAAAGTACTTCCCGGTGAAATCGATCTCGCGGACCTTCGCCGGATCGGCATAGATGCCGGTCGCCCGATCGGCGACGACGGCCCCGGGCTGCCACGAGTCCCAGAGCTCGCAACACAACTCGACGTACTCTGCGATCCGCTCGTAGCGCGTCGATCGCTCCGGCATCTCCTCGCCGTAGGCCGCCCACTCCGACGGGGAGTAGGACCCGACGACGACGGCGCCGCCGACAGCGCCGACA
>NZ_JYNX01000076.1 GCF_001044255.1 Mycolicibacterium chubuense | reverse complement strand
AGCGGCAGCACCGACGGCGGTCGCGGCATGATCGACGCCCTGGGCGGGCTCGACGCGGCCCGTGAGCGGCTCGCCGGGATCGAGCTCATCGCCGCCAGCGACGTCGAACACCCGCTGCTCGGGCCGCGCGGCGCCGCGGCGGTGTTCGGGCCGCAGAAGGGCGCCGACCCGGCGACCGTCGCCGCCCTCGAGGACCGGCTGACCGCATGGGCGCAGCATCTCGATGCCGCCGCGGGCCGCCCGATCCGCGACGACCCCGGCGCCGGGGCGGCCGGCGGACTGGGTGCGGCACTGCTCGCGCTGGGCGCTAGCCGGGAATCCGGCGCGGCGATCATCGCCGAACACACCGGCCTGGACGCCGACCTGGACGCCGCCGACCTGGTCATCACCGGTGAGGGCCGGTTCGACGACCAGTCCCTGCACGGCAAGGTGGTCAGCGCCCTGGCCGCCGGAGCCCGGCGGCGCGGCGTCCCCGTCCTCGTCCTCGCCGGTCAGGTGACACTGCCCGACGCCGAGCTGCGGGCCGCCGGCATCGCCGCTGCCCACTCGGTCGCCGTCCACGCCGGATCGGTGCAGCGGGCGATCGACGACGCGGCCGACCAGCTCACCGGGCTCACCAGCGCGGTGGCGGCAACCTGGGAGTAGATGGGGAATAGCGCCGCGACAAGGTACCGTTGAACGCGTGGGGTCACGGCGCTCGGGGCCTCACCCACGTACATCCACACAGGAGATTTCATGACTGTTCAGGACGAGTCGGCAGTGCAGGCAGGACAGGCCACCGACACCCAACACGGCGTGATCCTGACGGACGCTGCGGCCGCCAAGGCGAAGGCACTGCTCGACCAGGAGGGTCGTGACGACCTGGCGCTGCGGATCGCGGTGCAGCCGGGCGGTTGCGCGGGGCTGCGGTACAACCTGTTCTTCGACGACCGCACCCTCGACGGTGACCTGACGGTGCAGTTCGGCGGCGTCAACCTGACGGTGGACCGGATGAGCGCCCCCTACGTGCAGGGCGCCAGCATCGACTTCGTCGACACGATCGAGAAGCAGGGCTTCACCATCGACAACCCCAACGCCACCGGGTCGTGCGCCTGCGGCGACTCGTTCAACTGAGCTAGTACTGCCCGGCCGTGCGCGGCAGGTAGGAACACACCAGCACCTCGTTGTCGACCGACAACAGCTGGGCCACGGCCTGCTCGTCGGCTTCCGGCTGGCTGCGTGACGACCGGCTCTCCGGCGTCACCCGCATCGTGAACAGCACCTGCGCCTGCGTCGGCGAAGCCAGCACCATCTTGTCGATCGACGTCACCTGAGCGCTGCTGTACTGCTTGCGGAAGGCGTCACTGGACAGGCTCGCCAGCGCGAGATCCGAGCGGCGCTCCTTCACCGCATCGAACAGCCCGCACAGCGTGTGCCGCGCAACGGTCTCGGCGTCGATGATGGCCAGCACCTGGTGGTCATCGNGACGCCTCGGTGAGTGCGCCGCCCTGCGAGGTCTCGTTGCCACCGCGGGTCAGCACGATCGCGGTGATCACGCCCGCGACGACCAGCACGGCGAGCGCGGCCACCGCAGCGACGACCCAGCGGCGGCGCCGGCGCGGCGGATAGGGGACCGGCGGCGGCAGCGTGCCCGGATAGGCAGCACCGAATCCGGCGTCGGGATAGGGCTTCGGGGCGCCCGGCTGCTGGCCGAAACCGTCCGGATACATCGGGGGTCCTGCTGGTCCGGCGCCGTACGGGGGCGGGTAGGGACCAGTCATACATGAGCTCCCGGGCAGGTCGGTGGATGGTGTGTGCCTCTACAGTGGCCCGTACGGGCACTCATAGGCAGGTTAGCGCACGGGCGCACGCTGCTCCGGTGAGCGAAGACGCCGCCGTTAAGGTATGGGTGAATTCATGAAGGGTGGAACTGCGTGACCATTGCTGTGACCGGATCGATCGCGACCGATCATCTGATGCGTTTCCCGGGCCGATTCTCCGAGCAGCTGCTCGCCGACCACCTGCAGAAGGTGTCGCTGAGCTTCCTCGTCGACGATCTGGTGATGCACCGGGGCGGCGTCGCGGGCAACATGGCCTACGCGATGGGCGTGCTGGGTGGCCGTCCGACGCTGGTCGGTGCGGTGGGCAGCGATTTCGACGACTACCGCGAGTGGCTCACCTCGGCCGGGGTGAACTGCGACGCGGTGCTGGTGTCGGATTCGGCCTACACGGCGCGCTTCGTCTGCACCACCGACGAGGACATGGCCCAGATCGCGTCGTTCTATCCCGGTGCGATGTCGGAGGCCCGCACCATCAAGCTGGCCGACGTCGTCGAGCGCACGGGCACACCGGATCTGGTGATCATCGGCGCCAACGACCCCGAGGCGATGTTCCTCTACACCGAGGAGTGCCGCTCGCTGGGGCTGGCGTTCGCCGCCGACCCGAGCCAGCAGCTGGCCCGGCTGTCCGGCGACGAGATCCGCCGGCTGATCGACGGCGCCACCTATCTGTTCACCAACGACTACGAGTGGGATCTGCTGCTGCAGAAATCCGGCTGGTCGGAGGCCGAGGTGATGGGCCAGATCCAGTTGCGCGTCACCACTCTCGGCGAGAAGGGCGTGGACCTGGTCGGCCGGGACGGGACCTTCGTCCACGTCGACGTGGTTCCCGAGACCCGCAAGGAAGACCCGACCGGCATCGGTGATGCCTTCCGCGCCGGGTTCCTCACCGGCCGCGATGCGGGCCTGCCGCTGGAGCGGGCGGCGCAGCTGGCGTCTCTGGTGGCCACGCTGGTGCTGGAAGCGCCCGGCCCGCAGGAATGGACATGGGACCGGGACAGCGCCGTCACGCGGCTGTCCGACGCCTATGGCGACGAGGCCGGCCGGGAGATCGCGGAGGCGCTTGCCGCCGACAGCTAGCGGAGGCGGCGCTGGCCTAGAGCTGGACCGGGTAGGTCGGCTCGCTGATCTGCGGGACGACGCTGTGTTCGACGAAGATCGCGTGCCACAGCATGAAGATCAGCACCGTCCACAGCCGGCGGCTGTGATCGCTTGCGCCCGTCCGGTGTTCGTCGAGCATGGCGCGCACCGCGGGCACGTCGACCAGCTCGCCGGCACCTGACGAGGCGATCATCTCGTACGCCCAGTCCTGAAGTTCGCCGGCCCGCAGCCAGTGCCGGATCGGCACGGGGAAGCCCAGTTTGGGCCGGTGCAGCACGTGCGGCGGGATGATCGGCTCGAGCGCCCGGCGCAGCGCGTACTTCGTCGTCGCCCGGGTGATCTTCTGGTCGTAGGGCAGCCGGGAGGCCACCGCGAACACCTCGGGATCGAGGAACGGCACCCGCAGTTCCAGCGAGTTCGCCATCGTCATCTTGTCGGCCTTGACCAGGATGTCGCCGCGCAACCAGGTGAACAGGTCGATGTGCTGCATCCGGGCCACCGGATCCCAGCCCGCCGATTGCGCGTACACCGGCGCGGTGACGTCGGTGTGCGTCCAGTCGGGCCGGAACCTGGGCAGCACGGCGCGCAACTGCGCGTCGGAGAAGCTGCGCGCGTTGCCGTAGTAGCGCTCTTCGAGGCTCAGCGATCCGCGGTGCAGCAGGCTCTTGCCTCGCATCCCCTCGGGCAGCGGCTGTGCCATCCGGCCCACCGACTTGCGCAGCCCGCGTGGCAGATAGTCGAACGGCTTGAGCGACAACGGCTCCCGGTAGATCGTGTAGCCGCCGAACAGCTCGTCGGCGCCTTCGCCGGACAGCACCACCTTGACGTGCTTGCGGGCCTCGCGGGCGATGAAGTACAGCGGCACGAGCGCCGGGTCGGCCACCGGCTCGTCGAGGTACCAGACGATCTCGGGTAGCGCTGCCACGAACTCGGCCTGGCTGACCACCTTCGTGACGTGCCGGGCGCCGATGGCCTCGGCCGAGGCGACAGCGACGTCGACCTCCGAGAAACCTTCGCGCTCGAAGCCGGTGGTGAACGTGATGAGCCGGGGGTTGTGGCGCATCGCCAGCGCCGCGATCGCCGTCGAGTCGATGCCACCGGACAGGAACGCACCCACGGTGACGTCGGCGCGCATGTGCTTGGCCACCGAGTCCTCGAGCACCGCGGTGATCTCGTCATAGCGGGCCTGCTCGCCGCCGGCGGGAAAGGGCACGGCGGCGAACCGCGGCGTGAAGTACCGCGTCACTTCCGGCGTGCCGCCGGGCCGCACCCGGGCGTAGCTGCCGGACTCGAGGCGGCGGATGCCCTTCTGCAGCGTCTCGGGCTCCGGCACGTATTGCAGCACCGTGTAGTGCTGCACCGCGCGCTCGTCGATCGTCAGGTCGATGCCGAGTTCCGCGGCCAGGTCGAGCAGACACTTCTTCTCGCTGCCGACGACGGTGCCGCCGGGGCCGGTGGCGAGGTAGAGCGGCTTGATGCCGAACGGGTCGCGCGCGCAGAACAGTTCCTGCTCGATGGTGTCCCACAGCGCGAACGCGAACATGCCGCGCAGCCGGGTCAGGGCCTCGGTACCCCAGTGGTGGTAGGCCGCGATGATGGCCTCGCCGTCACCGTCGGTGTGGAACACCGCGCCGTGCTCGGCGCGCAGCGCCTCACGCAGCTCCAGGTAGTTGTAGATCTCGCCGTTGAACACCAGCACGTAGCGGTCGGGCGACTCGGCCGGACCCCAGCGCAGCGGCTGGTGGCTGTGGGCGATGTCGATGATCGAGAGCCGGTTGAACCCGAGCACCACACGGTCGTCGTTCCAGGTCCCCGGCTCGTCGGGACCGCGGTGACGCATCAGGTGGCTGGCGCCGGAGACCGCCTCGACGAGGCTGGGAGAGACCTCATGGGCAGGGTCGGTCACCATCGCCAGCAGTCCGCACACCGCGCCAGTATGCCGAATCGGCGGCGCGGGTTCCGACCGGCCCGCAGGGCGCGATGGTGACATTCCCCAGTCGCTTCGCCGCGCTCCGACCGGGTGGTCTACGCTGCGTAGTATTCAGTGCAGCCGTCTGACCGTCCGGCGGTCGATCGACTTGGTAGGAGGCGCCAACGTGCCCGCTCGCGGCCTGAAGTTGGTGGCGTTGTCCCTGCTCCTGGGTGGGACAACGGTCCTGCTCAGTGGGTGCAGCTGGTCTGAGGTGCTCGGCCTCGGCTGGCCCAAGGGCATCACCCCGGAAGCCCATCTCAACCGGGAACTGTGGATTGGTTCGGTGATCGCCGCGCTCGTCGTCGGTGCCATCGTCTACGTCCTGCTGTTCTGGACCGTGGCGTTCCACCGCAAGAAGAAGGGCGATCAGGAACTGCCCCGCCAGTTCGGCTACAACATGCCGCTGGAACTCGCCCTGACGGTGACGCCGTTCCTCATCATCTCGGTGCTCTTCTACTTCACCGTCGTCGTGCAGGAGAAGATGCTGCACAAGGAGCCGAACCCCGACGTCGTGATCGACGTCACCGCGTTCCAGTGGAACTGGAAGTTCGGCTACCAGAAGATCAACTTCGCCGACGGCACCTTCACCTACGACGGCGCCGACGACGCCCGCAAGCAGGCGATGACGTCCAAGCCGGAGGGCACCTACGAGAACGGCGAGGAGCGCGTCGGCGCGATCCGCGGCCTGAACCCCGAGGACCGCACCTACCTCAACTTCGACAAGGTCGAGACGCTGGGCTCGTCCACCGAGATCCCGGTCCTGGTGGTGCCGTCCGGCAAGCGCATCGAATTCCAGATCGCCTCGGCCGACGTGATCCACGGGTTCTGGGTTCCCGAGTTCCTGTTCAAGCGGGACGTCATGCCCAACCCCAAGGAGAACAACTCCGACAACATCTTCCAGGTCAGCGAGATCAACCAGACCGGCGCGTTCGTCGGGCGCTGCACCGAGATGTGCGGCACCTATCACTCGATGATGAACTTCGAGCTGCGCGTCGTTGAGCCCAACGACTTCAAGGCCTACATGGACCAGCGGATCGCCGGCAAGACCAACGCCGAGGCGCTGCAGGCGATCAACCAGTCACCGGTGGCCACCACCACCAGGCCGTTCGACACGCGGCGCGGCGAGCAGGCCGGCGTTCCCCAGGCGAGCAGGTAGGACAGCACATGCATATCGAAGCCCGGTTGTTCGAGTTCCTGACGGCGTTCTTCGCACTGGCATCGGTGGTGTACGCCGTGCTGACGGCGCTGTTCGCCACCGGCGGCGTGGAATGGGCCGGCACCACCGCGCTGGTGCTGACGACCGGCCTGACGCTGATCACCGGCACGTTCTTCCGCTTCGTGGCGCGTCGCCTCGACACCCGCCCCGAGGACTACGAGGACGCCGAGATCGCCGACGGCGCCGGCGAGCTGGGCTTCTACAGCCCGCACAGCTGGTGGCCGGTGATGATCGCGCTGTCGGCGTCGGTCACCGCGGTCGGCATGGCGCTGTGGCTGCCGTGGCTGATCGTCGCGGGCGTGTGCTTCGTGCTGACCACGGTGTCCGGGCTGGTCTTCGAATACCACACCGGGCCCGAGAAGCACTGAGGCCCCGCGACTTCGACGCAGGGGTCGGATGCAAGGTCACAATCCGGACATGAGTTGGTGCGCCACCGGCGCACGACCGCTCGCCGCAGACCCCGCGTTGGGTAGTGTTGCCGACGCGCCGTGAGCCGCCGAAGGTGGCCGTCGGCGCCGGAGAAGCCGGCGAGAAGGATAGACGCACATGAGCGGGCCGAAAGGCGAGGACCCGGGGGACCGGCCCTCCCCGGATGAACCGACGCAGGAAGTCCCCGGCGTCGGCGACAGCGCCAATGACCCGGGCACCGGCGCGACCGACTTCTACTCCCGGGCCTACTCCGCACCGGAGTCCGAGCAGTTCGTCAGCGCGCCGTACGTCGCCGGCGACTCCTCCCTGTACGACTACGACAACTACGATGCCCCCGCGGAACCGGTCGAGGCGCAGGAGCCGCCGCGCTGGCCGTGGGTCGTCGGCGTGGTGGCCATCGTCGCGGCCGTGGCGCTCGTGGTGTCCGTCTCGGTGCTGGTGACCCGCACCGAGACCGACACGCTCGCGACGCCGGAGACCACCACCAGCGCGCCGCCGCCGGTGCAGGACGAGATCACCACCACGACGCCGCCCCCTCCGCCGCCGCCGCCTCCGCCCACGACCGAGGAGCCCCCGCCTCCGCCGCCGGAGACGGTGACGGTGACCGAGCCGCCGCCCCCGCCGCCGGCCACCGAGGAGCCCCCGCCGCCTCCGCCGCCGACGACCAGTGAGGCGCCGCCTCCGCCGCCGACCACGACGCGGGCGGGCCCGCGCCAGGTCACCTACTCGGTGACCGGCACCAAAGCGCCCGGCGACATCATCACGGTGACCTACATCGACGCGTCGGGGCGCAGCCGCACCCAGCGCAACGTCTACATCCCGTGGTCGCTGACGGTCACCCCGATCTCGCAGTCCGAGGTCGGCTCGGTGCAGGCCTCCAGCCTGTTCCTGGTCAGCCGGCTGAACTGCTCGATCACCACCAGCGACGGCACGGTGCTGTCCTCCAACTCCAACAACACCGCCCAGACCAGCTGCTAGGCCGAGACCCACCACTGATGACGACTCCTGCCGCCGAATACACCCCCGACCGCACCGATCGCATCCTGCTCGGCAGCTGCGCGGCCGTCTGGCTCGCTGCCCTCGGGGCGGGCGTGGCCGCGACGGTGGCCCTGGTCGACCTCGCGCACGGCCGCACCGACGGCGGCGGGGACTCCGGCACCCCCTGGTTCCTGTATGTCGTCATCGGGGTCTCGGCGGCCATCATCGTCGCGGCGGTGCCGCTGCTGCTGCGGGCGCGCCGTGATGCGCGCCGGGACACCGAACCGGTCTCCCGGGCCCCTGAGCGCGCTGCAGAGCCGTCGGCACCCGCCCGGGGGACCGAGGCGCCCACCGAGAAGATCCGGGCGGTCACGCCCGCTGCGACGGCGCTGCGCGCACCCGCGCCGACGTCGTCCCCGGAGGTCGACCGGCTGTGGCTGCGCGGCGCCGCGTCGCTGGGCTGCGCGATGGGCGTCGCCACGCTGCTGATCGGCGTCGCGACCTACCTGATGGCCGCCGAGAACGATGTCGCGTCCTGGGTGTTATACGGGGCGGCCGGCGTCGTCACGCTCGGCATGATCGCGATCCCCGTGTATTTCCTGCGCGAGCTGCGCACCCACACCGAGGATTGATCCTCCCCACAAAAAATCCGCCCCGGCCGAAGCCGGGGCGGATCTTCTCAGGTGGTGTGCCGGTCAGTGGTGACCGTTTCCGGACGAGCCGTTGCCGTTGCCGTGCCCGTTGGACGACCCGTTGCCGTGGCCGTTGGACGAGCCGTTCGTGCTCAGACGTTCGCGCAGCGCGGTGATCGCCCTGCGTTCGGACGCATGGGCCGCCTCGGTGAGCGCCTCGTGCTCGGAGACGGGATCGGCACTGAGGAAGCTGCCCGTACCGGGAGCGCCCGCCGAGCCCAGCTTGTTCATCCGCTTGGGCAGTGCTGCGCCCTGGTACTCGAGCGGGATGGCGTGGCCGTGCTCGTCGACCGGACCCAACGGCTGGTGCAGCTCGATGTAGGCACCGTGCGGCAGCCGCTTGATGATGCCGGTCTCGATGCCGTGCTCGAGCACCTCGCGGTCACTGCGCTGCAGCGACACCGCCCAGCGGTAGGCGAGGTAGTAGACGATCGCGGGCAGCACCACCATGCCGATGCGGCCGATCCACGTCGTCGCGTTCAGCGAGATGTGGAACTTCAGCGCGATGATGTCGTTCATGCACGCGAAGGTCAGCACGATGTACAGCGCGATCGCCGCCGCGCCGATCGCGGTGCGCGTCGGTGCGTCACGCGGACGCTGCAACAGGTTGTGGTGGGCGTCGTCGCCGGAGAACTTCTTCTCCAGGAACGGGTAGGCGATCAGCAGCATGAACACCAGGCCCATACCGACGGCCACCCATACGCCCTGCGGAATGGTGTGGCCGAAGGGGTAGAACTCCCATGCCGGCCACAGACGGATCAGGCCGTCGGTCCACATCATGTAGAAGTCGGGCTGGCTGCCCGCCGACACCTGCGATGGCTTGTACGGCCCCAGCACCCAGATCGGGTTGATCTGCAGCAGACCGCCCATCAGGCCGAGGATGCCGACCGTCACGGCGAAGAACGCGCCGGACTTGACCGCGAACACCGGCATGACGCGCACACCGACGACGTTGGTCTCGGTGCGGCCCGGGCCGGGGAACTGGGTGTGCTTCTGGAACCAGACCAGCGCCAGGTGGACACCGATGAGCGCCAGGATGATCCCGGGGATCAGCAGGATGTGCAGCGCGTACAGGCGGGGGATCAGGATTTCGCCGGGGAAGTCGCCGCCGAACAGCGCCCAGTGCATCCAGGTGCCGACGATCGGGATGCCCATCGTGATGCCCGACAGCGCCGCGCGGATACCGGTGCCGGAGAGCAGGTCGTCGGGCAGCGAGTAGCCGAAGAATCCCTCGAACATCGCGAGGATCAGCAGCAGCGAGCCGATCACCCAGTTCGCCTCGCGGGGACGGCGGAACGCGCCGGTGAAGAAGATGCGCGCCAGGTGCACCATGATCGACGCGGCGAACAGCAGCGCCGCCCAGTGGTGGACCTGCCGGACGAACAGGCCGCCGCGGATCTCGAAGCTGATGTCCAGCGCGGTCTCGTACGCCCGCGACATACCCACACCGCGCAGCGGCTGGTAGACGCCGTCGTACACGACGTGGCTCATCGACGGGTCGAAGAACAGGGTCAGCCACACCCCGGTGAGCAGCAGCACGATGAAGCTGTACATCGCGATCTCACCGAGCAGGAATGACCAGTGGGTCGGGAACACCTTGTTCAGCTGGCGGCGGACCGCAGCCGAGGGGTGGTATCGCGAGTCGATCGCGTCGCCCTGCTTGGCGGCGATCTCGGCCATATCGAGTCGTGGGCTCATGACGTGCGCTCCCAGAATGCCGGTCCGACGGGTTCGATGTAATCCCCGTTAGCTACAAGGTAGCCGTCTTTGTCGATCGTGATCGGAAGCTGCGCCAGGGCGCGGGCCGCCGGTCCGAAAATGGGTCGTGCGAAGTGCAGCGCGTCGAACTGCGACTGGTGGCACGGGCACAGGATGCGGTAGGTCTGCTGCTCGTACAGCGACGAGGGGCAGCCCAGGTGCGAACAGACCTTGGTGTAGGCGAACAGCTCGCCGAAGTTGAAGCTCTCCTGGCCCTTGCGCTTGACCACGCGGGACATGTCGCCCGGCCGGATGCGGATCAGCATGACCGGGTTACGCACGCCCATCGCGATCTCGGTGAGCTTGTGCTCGGACTCCACGGTGGTGCCGTCGCCATCGGATTCGCGCCACGGGAACACCGTCTCCATGCCGCCCGCGTCGAGGTCCTCGGGACGCATCTTCACGAACGGCGACTCGCCGGGACGGCCGGTGGCCCGCGCCAGATAGATCGTCTCGCCCGTGAACCTCGGCGTCCAGCCCGACGTCCACAGCACGGCCTTCATGCCCTCGGCGGTCGGGACGACCGGCTTCCACGGGTTCTTGATCAGACCACCCATGAACGCGACCAACGTGCCCAGGCCGAACGCGCCGAAGCCGATGCCCAGCGACAGCCCGATCAGCTTGCGGCGCTTGAGCGTCGAGCCCTCCAGCGCATCGCCGAGGTTGGCCGCGACGGTCCGGCGGTGCAGCTCGGGGGAGGCGCCGTCGTGGCGCTCCTGGATCGAGATCTCCTCGGGGATGAACTTCTTCTGGAACAGCACCGCGCCGATGCCGATGGCGAGCACCGACAGGCCGAACGTCAGACCGTAGAGCGGGGTCGCCAGCGAGTACAGGAATTCACCCTCGGACCCGAACGGCTTGTACTCCCAGGGCCAGAACAGGAAGACCAGTAGCAGCGCCAGGCCTGAGACACCGGCCAGCAGAAGCCAATACGCGACGGTCCGCTCGGCACGCTTCTCGGCCTTGGTGCCCGGGATGGGCCAGCGCGGCTCCTTGTAGACGATCTCGACACCGTCGAGCTTGCCGCCGAGTTCGAGCAGTTCCTGCTGCGACATCTCGGCGAGTTGGGCGTCGGTCGGCTGGCCGGGATCACCCTTCTGTCCCGGCGAGTCCGTGCCCTTCACGGTGCCCTCCTCATGGCCCCGTTCGGTACCGGTGGCGTCGCTCATGCCCGTGCTCCGATCCAGAGGGCGGCCGCGATGATGGCCACCATGCCGACGATCCACGCGACCATGCCCTCAGAGGTGGGGCCGAAGCCGCCCAGCCCGAGACCGCCGGGCGACGGGGTCTCCGCTGCCTCGCGGACGTAGGCGACGATGTCGCGCTTCTCGTCGGGCGAGAGCTGGCGGTCGCCGAACTTCGGCATGTTCTGCGGGCCGGTCAGCATCGCGGTGTAGACCTGCGCGGGCACCTTGGCCGCGTCGCCCAGGTCGGGGGCGTACTTGCCCGACGAGAGGGCGCCGCCCTTACCGGTGAAGTTGTGGCACGACGCGCAGTTCAGCCGGAACAGGTCACCGCCGCGGGCGACGTCGTTGCCGATCAGCGACTGCGAGGCGATCTGGCCGTTCTCGTCGCGGGGGACCACCGGTCCGCCGCCATTGGCCTGGATGTAGGCGCCGAGCGCGTCGATCTGGGACTCGTCGAACGCCGGGTCCTTGCGCTGAGCCTGCGCCTCGCCGCGCATCGCCGGCATCCGGCCCGTTGCCACCTGGAAGTACACCGCGGCCTCGCCGACGCCGATGAGGCTGGGACCGCGCTGCTCGACGCCCTGCAGGTTCAGACCGTGGCAGGACACGCACGAGGTCTCGTAGAGCTGTTGGCCGGTGCGCAGCATGGCCGACGCCGATTCGTCGGCGACCGCCACCTGCGGCGTCGGCGTGAAGGTGGCCGCCAGGCCACCGGCCACTGCCAGTCCGATCAGCAGCAACAGTGCCGCCGAGACGCGCCGGCGCAACCGGCGTCGGGACTTGCTTGTCATCGAACCCCTTCTCATCTGCGGGTTGTGAGACTTCGGTGTCGTCATCGCACGAAGTAGATGACGGCGAACAGGGCGATCCAGACGATGTCGACGAAGTGCCAGTAGTAGGACACGACGATCGCCGCAGTGGCCTGGGCGGGGGTGAACTTGCTCATCCGGGTGCGCATCAGCAGCAGGATGAACGCGATCAGGCCGCCGATGACGTGCAGGCCGTGGAAGCCGGTGGCGAGGTAGAAGACGGTGCCGTACGCGCTGCCCGGGATCGTGGTGCCCTCGTGGACCAGGTGGTAGTACTCGTAGCCCTGACCGGCGACGAAGAACGCACCCATCGCGAACGTCAGCAGGTACCAGCGGCGCAGACCGAACACGTCGCCGCGCTCGGCGGCGAAGACACCCATCTGGCAGGTGAACGACGAGGCGATCAGCACCAGGGTCACCGGCACCGCGAGGGCCAGGTTCAGCTTGGTCGGTTCCGGCGGCCAATCGCCTCCGGCCTGAGCGCGGGCCGTGAAGTACATCGCGAACAGTCCAGCAAAGAACATCAACTCACTGGAAAGCCACACGATCGTGCCGACACTGACCATGTTCGGACGGTTCAGCGAATGCACTCGCGACGTGATGGCGGTTCCCGAGGTCCCTACAGCGCTCGTCACAACAGCAAGTATGACGCTTTGTAGTTGTCGAACTCCACCCGGGTCGAGCAATTCGTCATAATCGCGTCGTGACTTCCGCTCCCGCACAGCACGAGCCGTCCGCGGCCGCCCCGACGTGGCCGATGATCCTCGGCAGGCTGACCACCAACCAGTCGCTGCTGCCCGGGCAGGCGGGCTGGGCGATGGACCAGATCATGACGGGCGAAGCGACCCCCGCCCAGATCGCCGGATTCGGCGTGTCGATGAAGATGAAGCGCCCCACGTCGGCCGAGGTCGCCGAGCTCGCCGACATCATGCTCAAGCACGCCCGGCGAGTGCCGACCGACACCATCGGTACCGACACCGTGGATGTGGTCGGCACCGGCGGCGACGGCGCGAACACCGTGAATCTGTCCACGATGGCGTCGATCGTGGTGGCCGCCGCCGGGGTGAAGGTGGTCAAGCACGGCAACCGCGCGGCGTCGTCGCTGTCTGGCGGGGCCGACACCCTCGAGGCACTCGGAGTGCGCATCGACCTGGGCCCCGAGGAGGTGGCGCGCTGCGTGGCCGAGGTGGGCATCGGCTTCGCGTTCGCCCCGCAGTTCCACCCGTCGTATCGGCACGCCGGGGCGGCGCGCCGCGAGATCGGGGTGCCGACGGTGTTCAACCTGCTCGGTCCGCTGACCAATCCGGCGAGTCCGCGGGCGGGGCTGATCGGGTGCGCGTGGGCCGAACTGGCCGAGGTGATGGCCGAGGTGTTCGCCACCCGCGGGGCCAGCGTGCTGGTGGTGCACGGCGACGACGGCCTCGACGAGCTGACCACGACGACGACGAGCACGATCTGGCGGGTGCAAGCCGGCACCGTGGAGCGGCTGCGGTTCGATCCGGCCGCGTTCGGCTTCGCGCGGGCCCACATCTCCGAACTCGTCGGCGGGGACGCCGAGACCAACGCGGCCGAGGCCCGCTCGGTGCTCGGCGGCGCGCATGGGCCGGTCCGCGACGCGGTGGTGCTCAACGCCGCGGGCGCGCTCGTCGCCCACGCCGGCCTATCCAGCGACGCCAAGTGGGTCCCGGCCTGGGAGTCCGGGCTCGCGCGCGCCAAGGAGGCGATCGACTCCGGGGCGGCCGAAGACCTGCTCTCGCGTTGGGCGCGGCTCACCCAGCAGTTCTGACCCGTCGAACTGTTCGGCCAGCTGCTCAGCCGCCACCCGCGCCGAGCGGGCCGACGCCGCCCAGCCCGCCCACCGGCCCGCCGCGCCGATCGGTGAGGAGTAGCCGGTGTCGGTGCGCACGATCCGCACCCCCGGGTGGCTCAGCCACCGCGCGATCAGCGCGATCTCCTCGACCAGTGCGCCGCCGTGCGGCCCGTCGGTGGGCAGCACGGTCTGCGCGGCCGCGCACAGCGCGTCGACGACCGGCATCGGCGGTACCCCACGGGGCGCCGCCCCGGCGGCGGCGAGTTGTCCGTGGCGGATCACCGCGAGGTGCCAGCCGCGTGCGCCGTCGGGGCGGGCGGCGATCAGTTCGCCGATGCCCGACAGGGCCCGGAGCCGCTGGCCGCGCCAGAGCACGTCGATGGTCGCTGCCGCGCGGTCGCGCATCCGCGCCGCGGTCTCGTAGCGGTGGCGTCCGGCGAGGTCGTCGATGTGGGCGAGCATCGCGGTCAGTGCCTGCCCGCTCCGGCCGTCGAGGAGCGCCTGCGCGTCACGCACGGCGGCGGCGTAGTCGTCCGGATCCGCGCCCCGCACCGCGGGGCAGGGGGACACCTCGAGTTCCGGGCAGGCGGGCCCGTGCACGGCCGACCGGGGCAGTCGTCGGGTGCAGGTGCGCACCCCGGTGAACCGGGCGATCAGGTCGGCGGCGTCGGCGGCGTCGGCGCGGGCGCGGAACGGTCCGATCGCGGTGCCGGTGCGCGGTGCCCGCACCACGGTGAACCGGGGGAACGCCTCGTCGGTGAGCGTCACCCACCACCAGCGGTGCGGGAACTTCGAGCGGCGGTTGTAGGGCGGCGCGTGGGCGGCCAGCAGCCGCAGCTCCCGCACCCCGGCCTCGAGGTCGTGGGCGCACTCGACGTGGTCGACCGCGGTGGCCAGTGAGGCCATCTCCTTCATCCGCGTGCGCGGATCGGCGCCGTTGAAGTACTGGCCGACGCGGCGCCGCAGGTCCACCGCGGTGCCGACGTAGAGCACCTCGGCCGAGGGGCCGCGGAACAGGTACACGCCGGGGGCGCGCGGCAGCGACCGGGCCAGGTGGCGGTTGCGACGCTGGGCCGGGCTCACATCGGGCAGGTAGGACCGCAGCTCGGTGTAGGTCTGCACGCCCTGGTTGCCGACCCGCTCGATCAGCCCGTGCAGCACGTCCACCGTGGCCCGGGCGTCGGCGAGGGCGCGGTGGTTGGGCGTGGTGGCCGCGCCGAACAGCTGCGCCAGCGCGGACAGCCGCACGCTGGGCGCCTCGTCGCGGGTCAGCACGCGGCGCGCCAGCCGCACGGTGCACAGCACGGGCGGCTTGGGCCACGGGATGTGGTTGCGTTCGGCGGCTGCGCGCAGGAAACCGATGTCGAAACCGGCGTTGTGCGCGACGAGCACTGCGCCGCGGGCGAATTCGAGGAACGCCGGCAGCACCGCGTCGATGCGGGGCGCGTCGTAGACCATCGCCGTCGTGATGCCGGTGAGCGCGACGATCTGCGGCGGGATCGCGCGGCCCGGGTCGACGAGCGTCGCGAACTCGCCGAGCACCTCCCCGGCCCGCACCTTCACCGCGCCGATCTCGGTGATCTCGTCGTGCCGGTCGCCGCTGGAGCGCCCGCCAGTCGTCTCCAGATCGACGACCACGAAGGTGGTTTCGCGCAGCGTCAGGTCGGCGCCGGGGTCAACGTCGGCGAAGCTGAGCTGACCCATGCGCCGACCGTAGGCGGCGGCGCCGACAAGTCCGGGGAGAAACGCGGCCCGCCCGCACTTGTCGGTCGGTGTCGATACCGTGCGCTCGACTGCGATGAGAGGCGGGTGCGATGGCACACGAACAACCACCGGGCGAGGGCTCCGGTCCGGCCGACACGGAGACCGTGACGATCGACTGCGACGACTGCGCGGTGCGGGGACCCGGCTGTCAGGACTGCGTCGTCAGCGTTCTGCTCGGCGTGCCCGAAACTTTGCTGGTCGACGAGCGTCGCGCGCTGGAAGTCCTGGCCGAAGTGGGCCTGGCGCCGCGATTGCGGTTGGTTCCGATCCACCGGCACGGCAGCTCGGGGGTTGCCTGAAGACACGCGGCGTCACCCGTGTCCCACGCACCACAGGAGCAACTGTTAAATTTGCGTCTCCTGTTGGACAAGGCCGATGCCGTTTCGTAACCTGTCTGAGACCTAAGAGAGTTCGAGACGGCTCGTTACGGCAGTTGAAGGACGCATAAACCTTGACGCTCGACCGCGCGCACCGGAGTTCCAGCCGTTCCCGGCGACCCGTCATCAGTGCACTGGCCTTCTTGGTCATGCTCGGCGCCGTCTTCGCCGGACCGGGTCATGCCGATCCCGCCGACGACGCGCTGACCAAGCTGAACGAACTCTCCCGGCAGGCCGAGCAGACGACGGAGGCGATGCACTCCGCGCAGCTCGACCTCAACAAGAAGCTGGAGATCCAGCAGGCCGCGGAGGTCAAGCACACCAACGACGTCGCGGCCGTCGATGCGGCCAAGGCGCAGCTGGCCGACTTCCAGCGCAAGGTCGACACCCTCGCCGCCGCCCAGTACATGGGGGGCCGGCCCTCGGGCTTCCAGGCGATGCTCACCGCGTCCTCGCCGCAGGGCCTGATCGACCAGCTCTCGATCCAGCGGACGATGGCCCACGAGATGTCGGCGCAGATGAGCCGTTTCCTCGAGATCGGCAAGCAGGCCCAGGCCGCCGAGCAGGCCTCGGCCGCGTCGGCGTCGGAGGCCAAGACCGCCGCCGAGCAGGCCGCCGCGGTGCGCGCCGATCTGCAGTCCAAGCAGAGCCAGCTGCAGGTACAGATCGCGATCGTGAAGTCCCGCTACGACGCGTTGACCCCGCCGCAGCGCGAGGCGCTCGCCGCGATGCCGCCCGCCCCGCCGGCCCCCGGCTCCGCACCCGAGAAGGCGCCGACCCTCGCC
>NZ_JYNX01000075.1 GCF_001044255.1 Mycolicibacterium chubuense | reverse complement strand
CCGGCGCGGCGCGACCGATCGAGGGTGCGGCGTTGGGTCGCGGCGGGCGCCGGCCGGCGCGCACGGCGGCCACGGCATCGGCGAACGGGCCGCCCGACTTGTAACGCATGCCGGGGTTCTTCACCAGGGTGATCTCGATCAGCTCGCGCACGTTCGGCGGCAGGTCGGCCGGCAGCGGGGGAGGGTTCTCCTTGATGTGCTTCATCGCGACGGTCAGCGCGCCGTCCCCGGTGAACGGCCGCTTGCCCGAAACCGCTTCGTAGCCAACGACTCCCAGCGAGTACACGTCGCTGGCCGCGGTCGCGTCGTGCCCGAGGGCCTGCTCCGGCGCGATGTACTGCGCCGTGCCCATCACCATGCCGGTCTGCGTCACCGGGGCCGCGTCGACGGCCTTGGCGATGCCGAAGTCGGTGAGCTTCACCTGCCCGGTCGGGGTGATGAGGATGTTGCCCGGTTTGACGTCGCGGTGCACCAGGCCCGCGGTGTGCGCGACCTGCAGCGCGCGGCCCGTCTGCTCGAGCATGTCGAGCGCGTGCCGCAGCGACAGCCGGCCGGTGCGTTTGAGGACGGAGTTCAGCGGCTCGCCGTTGACGAGCTCCATCACGAGGTAGGCGGTGCGACCCTCGCCGTCGATGTCGGTCTCGCCGTAGTCGTAGACGCCGGCGATGCCGGGGTGGTTGAGCATCGCGACCGTGCGGGCCTCGGCGCGGAACCTCTCGACGAACTCCGCATCGGTGGAGTACTCGGCCTTGAGCACCTTGATCGCGACACGTCGGCCCAGCCGGGAGTCGACGCCTTCCCACACCTGGCCCATGCCGCCCGTGGCGATCAGGCGCTGCAGCCGGTACCGGCCCGACAGCGTCACTCCGACGCGCGGACTCATTGCTCGTCTCGCTTCGCTCGACTTCGACGGCTCATTGCTCGTCTCGCTTCGCTCGACTTCGACGGCTCATTGCTCGTCTCGCTTCGCTCGACTTCGACGGCTCATTNACTCATTGCTCGTCTCGCTTCGCTCGACTTCGACGGCTCATTGCTCGTCTCGCTTCGCTCGACTTCGACGGCTCATTGCTCGTCTCGCTTCGCTCGACTTCGGGGGCTCACGATGCCTCCCTCAACGCCGCCGCGATCGTCGCCCGCCCGATCGGCGCGGCCAGCGCGCCACCGGTCGCCTCGAGGCGGTTCCCGCCGTTCTCGACCAGCACCGCCACCGCGACCTTGGGTGCCTGAGCAGGCGCGAAGGCGATGTACCAGGCATGCGGGGGCGTGTTGCGCGGGTCAGTGCCATGCTCCGCAGTGCCGGTCTTGGATGCGATCTGCACGCCGGCGATGGCTCCCTTCTGCTGAGTCACCTGCTCGGCGGCGACCATCAAGTCCGTAAGTGTATCTGCGACCTGCTCGGGCACCGCTCGCCGCTCTTCGGTCGGCACGGTGGTGGCGATGTTCGCGAGGTCGGGTCCCTTGAGGCTGTCGACCAGGTACGGCTGCATCGTGATCCCCTTGTTCGCCACGGTCGCGGCGACCATCGCGTTCTGCAGTGGAGTCAGGGCGACGTCCTTCTGACCGATGCTCGTCATCCCCAGCGCCGCGGCGTCCGGGATCGGACCCAGCGTCGAATCGGCGACCTGCAGCGGAATCGCCGGCGGGGGCACGTCCACCCCGAATCCCTGCGCGACGGTGCGCAACCGGTCCGCGCCGGTGTTGATGCCCAGCTGAACGAACGCCGTGTTGCAGGAGTGCGCGAACGCATACTGCAGCGTCGCCGTGGGCCCGCCACCGCACGACGATCCGCCGAAGTTCTCCAGCGTTGCGGTGCTGTCGGGCAGGGCGATCTGCGGGGACGCGGTCAGCTGCGTGTCGGGTGTCGCGCCGGACTGCAGCGCCGCGGCGGTGGTGAGCACCTTGAACGTCGAACCGGGCGGGTACGTCTCGGAGATCGCGCGGTTCAGCAGCGGCGAGTCGGGGTCGTCGCGGAGCCGCTGCCACGCCTGCGACTGCTCGGCGACGTCGTGGGTGGCCAGCAGATTGGGGTCGTAGGAGGGTGCGGACACCATCGCCAGGATCTTGCCGGTCGAGGGCTCCAGCGCGACCACGGCGCCCTTGCACGGGCCGTTGCAGCCCTTCTCCATCGAGTCCCAGGCGGCCTGCTGCACCTCGGGTCGGATCGTGGTCGCGACGTTGCCGCCGCGGGGGTCGCGGCCGGTGAAGAAGTCGGCGAGCCGGCGCCCGAACAGGCGCTGGTCCGAACCGTTGAGGATGGTGTCCTCGGCGCGTTCCAGACCGGTGCTCGAGTAGCTCAGCGAGTAGAACCCGGTCACCGGCGCGTAGGCCAGCGGATTCGGATACACACGCAGGAACCGGAAGCGGCCTTCCGTCGACACCGAGTACGCCAGCAGCTGCCCGCCCGCGGAGATCTGGCCGCGCTGGCGGGAGTACTCGTCGAGCAGCACCCGCTGGTTGCGCGGATCCGAGCGCAGCCCGTCGGCGGTGAACACCTGCGTCAGGGTGGCGTTGGCGAGCAGCAGCACGATCAGAGCCATGATCATGACGGAGATGCGGCGCAGGGAGGTGTTCATACCTTCTCGATCACCTCGGTACTCGCCGCTGCGATCGGGCCCGGCGGAAGCGGGCGTGACTCCAGGGGCCTGCGGGCGTTGTGGGAGATCCGCACCAGGATCGCGAGCAGCAGGTAGTTGGCCACCAGCGACGAGCCGCCGTAGGACAGCCAGGGTGTGGTCAGGCCGGTCAGCGGGATCAGCTTGGTGACGCCGCCGACCACGATGAACAGCTGGATCCCCAGCGTGGCCGCCAGGCCGGCGGCCAGCAGCTTGCCGAAGCTGTCGCGCACGGCGATCGCGGTGCGCATCCCGCGGATCACCAGGATCGTGTAGAGCATCAGCACGGCGGCGAGCCCCACGAGGCCGAGTTCCTCGCCGACCGCCGCGACGATGAAGTCCGTGGACGCGGCCGGCACGGTGCCCGGCTGGCCGTTGCCCAGCCCGGTGCCGAAGATGCCGCCGGTCGCGAAGCTGAACAGCGACTGCACCATCTGGTAACCGGCGCCGTCGGGGTCGGCGAACGGGTCACGCCACGTCTCGACGCGCACGCGTACGTGGTCGAACACGAAGTACGCCGCGACACTGCCGACGGCGAACAGCGTCAACCCGAGCACCACCCAGCTGAATCGCTCGGTGGCGATGTACACCAGCACCAGGAACGACGCGTACAGCAGCAGCGAGGTGCCGAGGTCCTTCTCGAAGACCATCACGCCGATCGAGGCGATCCACGCGGCCAGCAGCGGCGCCAGATCCCGCGGCCGGGGCAGGTCCATGCCCAGTACGTGCTTGCCCGCGCTCGTGAACAGGCTGCGCTTGGACACCAACACCGAGGCGAAGAAAACCAGCAGCAGGATCTTGGAGAACTCGGCCGGCTGAATCGAGAAGCCCGGCAACCGAATCCAGATCTTCGCGCCGTTCTGCTCCGACATCGACCGGGGCAGGACCGCGGGGATGACGAGCAGGATCAGGCCGGTCAGCCCGCACACGTAGCCGTACCGGGACAGCAGCCGGTGGTCGCTCAGGAAGACGACCACCAGGGAGAACCCGATGACGCCGACCAGCGTCCACAACATCTGCTGGTTGGCGGTACCGCCCAGACCACGGGCGGTGGGTTCACCCGTGGCGAGGTCGAGGCGATGAATCATGACCAGCCCCAAGCCGTTCAGCAGGGCCACGATCGGGAGCAGCAGGGGGTCGGCGTACGGCGCGAAGCGCCGCACGGCCAGGTGCGCGCCGGCGAACAGCGCGAGGTAGGCGACCGTGTACTGGGCCAGATCCCAGCGCAGACCCTGCTCCTGGTTCGCCTCGACGAGCAGCAGCGCGATCGTGGTGATCAGCGCGGCGAAGCCGAGCAGGAACAGTTCGGCATTGCGGCGGTTCGGCAGTGCCGGGGTGACCTTCACCGGGGACTGCGGTTGTGTCGTCATGACACTTCCCGGCAGTTCGTTCCCGGTTCAGGTGGCGGGGGCGGCAGCGCCGTCACGGTGGGCGACGGGGTCGGCGACGGAGTGGGTGCCGGTGCGGGACCGGGCGGCGCGGGCGACGACGTCACGGTGCGCGGCGTCTCGGGCGCGGGCGGGGGAGCCGAGGTGCGTGAATCACCGCTGGGCGCAGGCGTTCCCGGGGCGGGCGTGGTCGAGGGGCGCGGCGCCGGCGGCGCGGACGACGCCGGAGGACGGCTGGACGTGGCGGGGGAGCGTGGCGCGCAGACCGGCAGCACCGAACTGCGGGACAGTTCCTCGATCTGACCGATGGCGTCGTCGAGGGTGCCCGAGGGGAGACCCGCGATCACCTGGGCGCGTTCGGAGGGACGCATGTCGTCGACGCCGAGCAGCCGGCAGCCAAGGTTGTCGCGCGACTGGTCGGCGCTGATCAGGGACAGCTCGTTGCGGGCGTTCAGGCAGCCCAGCAGATACGGCTCCTGGAGCGAGATCCCGAGAAAGGAGCCCTGAACACCACGCATGATCGAGACGATGCCGTCGTGTTCGCTGACGTAGTAGTTGTTGCGGACGATTTCACGGGCGACCGCCAAGCCGGCGAGGACCGCCAGCACCAGCACCGCGGCCGCGAGGTAGATGCGGCGTCGCGAGCGTGGACGCGGCGGGGGTTCCTCGGGTTGCGGCACAACACGTTTGGCGGTGTTGCGTTTCGGATTGAACGCCGACGCCCGGCCCGCCGCGGTGTTCGGCGGCGCGCTCTGGTCGTCGTCGCCGGAGACCGCGCCGGCCAGGATCGGCTGGGTCTGGCCGTAGTCGTGGGAGTTGACGTCCACCACGTCGGCGACCACCACGGTCACGTTGTCGGGGCCGCCGCCGCGCAGCGCCAATTCGATGAGCCGGTCGGCACTTTCGGCGACGTCGGGGATCTGCAGCGCCTCGGCGATGGTGTCGTGGCTGACCGGGTCGGACAGGCCGTCGGAGCACAGCAGGTAGCGGTCGCCGGCGCGAGCCTCGCGCATGATCAGCGTCGGCTCCACCTCGTGACCGGTGAGCGCCCGCATGATCAGCGATCGCTGCGGATGGCTGTGCGCTTCTTCCGCGGTGATGCGTCCCTCATCGACCAGGGTCTGGACGAAGGTGTCGTCCTTGGTGATCTGGGTGAGTTCGCCGTCGCGCATCAGGTAGCCGCGCGAGTCGCCGATGTGGGCCAGGCCAAGACGGTTGCCCGCGAACAGGACTGCGGTGAGCGTGGTGCCCATGCCGTCCAGCTCGGGGTCGGCCTCGACGTGTGCGGCGATCGCCGTGTTCCCCTCGCGTATCGCGGCATCGAGCTTGCTGAGCAGGTCGCCGCCCGGCTCGTCGTCGTCGAGATGGGCCAGCGCCGCGATCACCAGTTGAGACGCCACCTCGCCGGCGGCGTGGCCGCCCATGCCGTCGGCGAGCGCCAGCAGCCGGGCCCCGGCGTACACCGAGTCCTCGTTGTTGGCGCGCACCAGCCCCCGGTCGCTGCGGGCCGCGTATCGGAGCACGAGGGTCACGGGCGCAACTCGATCACCGTCTTGCCGATCCGCACCGGTGTGCCCATCGGAACTCGTACCGCCGTCGTCACCTTCGCCCTGTCGAGGTATGTACCGTTGGTCGATCCTAGGTCCTCTACGTACCATTCCGGACCTCGCGGCGAGAGCCGGGCATGGCGCGTCGACGCGTAGTCGTCTGTCAGCACCAGAGTGGAGTCATCGGCGCGACCGATCAGCACCGGCTGGGTGCCCAGCGGGATGCGCGTGCCTGCCAGCGCACCCTCGGTGACGACGAGCTGACGGGCGACGTTGCGTGCTCGGTTGGGCAGCAGCGACCCGCGCAGCGCCAGCCCGCGGCGAACCATCACCGCGCCGGTGGGCGCGTAGATGTCCGTGCGCAGGATGCGCAGCACCGACCAGATGAACAACCAGAGCAGCAACAGGAAGCCGACGCGCGTCAGCTGCAGTATCAGCCCCTGCATCCGACGTCCTCTCCGTCCCCGTCACTGCGGCACCGCCACCATACGTGGGCGGCGGTCGACGTGAGGACCACGCGACCGCTACCCCCGTGCGTGCGAGCCTCAGTGAACGCGGACGATGATCTCGGAGTGGCCCAGCCGGATGACGTCGCCGTCGGCCAGCTGCCACTCCTGGACCGGCGCGTTGTTCACCGTGGTGCCGTTGGTGGAGTTGAGGTCTGACAATAGCGCCACCTGGCCGTCCCAGCGGATCTCCAGATGCCGACGGGACACCCCCGTGTCGGGCAGGCGGAACTGAGCGTCCTGGCCGCGGCCGATCACGTTGGCGCCTTCGCGCAACTGGTAGGTCCGGCCGCTGCCGTCGTCGAGCTGCAGCGTCACCGTCGAACCCGCCGAGGGGTACTCACCCTGGCCGGCTCCGTACCCGGCGCCGTAGCCGCCGGCTCCGTAACCCTGCTCGCCGTAACCCTGCTCGCCGTAACCGGCCGGGGCCTCGCCGCCGTAGCGTCCGTAGTCGGGCTGACCGTACTCCTGACGACCGTAGTTCTGGCCGCCGCCGTAGCCGCCCTGATCCGGGTAGCCACCCTGGTCGGGGTAGCCGCCCTGATCGGGGTAGGACGGGCGGGCCGGCGGACGACCGTAGTCGTAGTCACCGGCGGGCGCGCCGTAGCCCTGCTGACCGCCGCCGGGAGGCGGACCGTATCCGCCGGGCGTGGGCCGGTAGCCCTGGTCCTGGTAGCCGCCCTGCGGCGGACCGTAACCGGCCGGGGGACGCTGCTCGTAGGACGGCGGGGGATAGCCCTGATCCGGGTAGCCACCCTGATCCGGGTAACCGCCCTGCTCGGGATAGCCGCCCCGCGGGGGGTACCCCTGGTCGCCGTGCGGCGGGTAGCCGCCCTGGTCGGCAGGCGGGTAACCGCCTTGGTCCGCGGGCGGGTAGCCACCCTGATCAGCGGGCGGGTAGCCGCCGCGCTGGTCGTCCGGGCGGTTGTACCGGTCGTCCTCGGGACGGTTGTAGTAGTCGTCCCCGGGCCGGCCCGGCCCCTGGCCGCCGCGGTAGGTCGGATTGTCGCTCATCGCTGGTACTCCTGGTTCTGCGTGGGACGAGAGGTCTCGAGGTGGTGGGGCGGGTACGCCCGTGGTCGAGTCGGGATTGACCACACCGCGCGCGCGAAACTGTCCGGTGTGCAGGTCGGGCGATTGCTCGAATCGGACAACCACCTCACCATACGTTTGCCATCTGCGCTCATGGATGTAGCCCTCCAGGTGCTTGGCGAACGTGGTCGGGGTGATGTCCGGGTCGGCACTCACCTTCTGATAGTCAGGCACACTGAGGGTAATGACGTAGTCGTTCGGCGCCAAAACGCGGCCGCCGTGCACCTCACGGGCGCCGGAGTCGGCTTCGCGTCGCAGCAGCGACTCGACCTCGGCCGGGACGATCGATCCGCCGAATACCCGGGCGAACGCGTTGCCGACCGAATCCTCGAGCTTGCGCTCGAAACGATCGACCAGACCCATGTCCCCGATCGCCTCCCTCGACAACGAAATGCCGCCAGCGTGTCGGCTGGCAGCGATGCTTCCAAGCATGGTATCGGCCACCAATACCCAGACGTGACCAACAGAACTCTGAGAATCACGTCGCCGCAGGTCAGGTGCTTGTGGGCAGCCGTTTTGGCGTTCTGCGGGGTGCGCAAGTACGGTTGGAGCGCGGGTCGGCCTGCGTGATAGGCTTCCCCGGTTGTTTCGGGCGAGTGGCGGAATGGCAGACGCGCTGGCTTCAGGTGCCAGTGTCCTTCGGGACGTGGGGGTTCAAGTCCCCCTTCGCCCACCACGTGACAGAGGCCACGGATTCTTCGGAGTCCGTGGCCTCTGTGCTTCGCGGGAACGTCCGCCGTCGCCGGGCGTGCTCCACCGGGTCAGATCGAGGCAGGCATCTCCAGCACGACGCGGAACCGCGCTTTGCCGGACATCATCCGCTCGTACGCGCGGGGTGCGTCGTCGAATCCCATGACCTCGGTCATCGGGGCGACGCCGGCGGCGACGCTGAACGCCAGGCAGTCCTCGTTCTCGATGGCGGACCCGGTGAGACTTCCTTCGATGCGGCGGCCGCCGAAGATCAGCGTCGCCGTGTCGACCTCCAGCGGATCGGGTGCCGCGCCGACCACCATCAGCTGACCGCGGGGCCGCAGCCCGGCGACGAGGGGACTCATGGAGCTCCCGCTGGCCGCGGTCGCGATGACGGCCGAGGCACCGCCCAGAGCGACGAGCGCGGCGCCGGGATCGTCGGCGGCGCTGTCGATGTAATGATCGGCGCCAAGGGTTTCCGCAAGCCCGGCCTTCTCTGCGCCGCGCGCCACCGCCGCGACCCGGAAGCCGAGTTTCTTGGCGTACTGCACACCGAGATGGCCCAGACCGCCCAGACCCTGGATCGCGACGAGCGCACCCGGTCCGGCGTCGGTGGACCGCAGAGCGTTGAACGTGGTGACGCCTGCGCACAGCAGCGGTGCGGCGTCGGACGCCGACACCGCATCGGGTACCCGGACCAGGCCGGTCGCGCGTCCGTAGAACACCTCGGCGTATCCGCCATCCTCGGTGGTGCCCGGCTGCGGCTGATCGGTGCAGTTGACGAAATCGCCACGGCGGCAGAACTCGCACGCATTGCATTGCCCGCCCAGGAATCCCATGCCGACCCGATCACCGACGTTCCACCCCGTCACCCCGTCGCCCACGGCGTCGACGACGCCGACGATCTCGTGGCCGGGCACCACCGGCGAGGACGGATCGGGCCGCTGACCCTCGACGGCCAGCACGTCGCTGTGGCAGACACCGCAACTCTGGACCCGCACGCGGACCCGGCCGTATTCGGGCTCGGCCAGCTCGCGGTCGACGAGTTCGAACTGGCGTTGGCCGGTGACCTGATAGGCCCGGTAGGTCGAGGACATGGCGTGACTATCGCACACCGGCGCATCGGGCGGCATCCGTCGGAAGGCGGTCCCGAAGTGGTTGCCGCCGAACGTCTACGGAGAAGGTCCGCCGCGGTCAGGCCGCTTGGTCGTCGGGGGTGCGGGTCCGCCGGGTTGGGCGGGAACAACGTCAGGTCGGCGGCGTTCTCGACGTCGGTGGGCCCGCGCCGACGGCGGTGCGGACCAGGTCGACCTCGAACTGTTCGGACATACATTCGACCACCGACAAGTCCGCCGAAGGTGTTGGTAGGGAACAGGTATGAAGAAATTTCCCGATCCCGAACCCTTGAATCCGACGTGCTGCGGTGGTAAGAGATGTGTTATCGGCGACATAGGTCATCTCGAGGCGAGGTGGATGTGGTGTTGATGAAGACCCGGGGCGACATCGAGTGCCCGGCGGTGACGTACGCAGAAGCGATCGTGCACGCCGCCTGGCTGCGCGACTCGCACTGCGAGCGTCCCGCGGCGCTGCGGGTCGCACCTCGGACACGAACGATCACACTGACCCTGCCGCGCAGTCATTCTCGCCCGGTCGGTGCCGGTGAACACTCCCGGCCCGATGAACCGTCCCCCTGGGTGTGGCCTCGGCAGCGCTCACCTCCGGCGCTGAGAAGGCCGTCCCGCGACGTCGACTGGAACAGGAGGTGGTGAGCCACGAACGATGCCTGAATGAACCCGATGAGAGTGCTGGGCGTACGTGCCGTCCACGAACATTGCTACGTCGGAAAAGGCGCCCGACCCTGGGCGCACCGCCACGTGCCGTGGCCGTATACGTAGTCCGCACGAACGTTCCGTGCTCTCCGGCGGGCCGCGCCTACCCCGGCGCGGCCCGCTTGCTTTTCGGCGTCAGTGCACGCTTCCGTAGTGGTGACATCGATTGCCGCCCTGGCGTTTTGCGTTGTACATCGCCTGATCGGCGGCGACGATCAGGCGGTCCAGCAGGTCATTGTGGGATCGCGGGGTCAGCGCGGCGAGGTCGGCGAACGACGTGCCGATGCTGGCCGTGACGGACACCGGGAGACCGGCGATGACCGCGCACAGCTCCTCGTAACGGGCGACGACGTCGTGCGCGGATGCGAAGTCGGCGAACAGGAACTCCTCCCCGCCGCTTCGCGCGATGACCGCGCTCGGAGTCGCCGTCGCGCGCAGGGCTTCGGCGACGGCGACGAGGGCCTGGTCTCCCGCCGCGTGCCCGTGAGTGTCGTTGATGGCTTTGAAATCGTCGAGATCGAGCAGCGCGGTGAGCAGGTAGCCGCCCTTGCCCTGGTGGTTCGAAAGACGGCCGCCGACGGTCCTGCGGAAGGCGCGACGGTTGAGGAGTCCGGTCAGCGGGTCGAGATCGGCTGCGGCCAGGTCGCCGCGCAGGGTTCGGACCAGGCTGTAGAGCGCGAGCGCGACGCAGATGCTGCACTGGAGAATGAGGAACAGATCGACCGCCGCCAGTGCGAGCCGCCCCTGCGCGGCGAGCCCGGCTGCCTGGTCGACGGCGACGGCCGCGACGACCAGCAGAACGCCGGCGACCACTTCGGGTGAGTGGAAGAACGCCGCGTAGCCGACGATGGTGGTGAAGGCGATGCAGCCCAGCAGCGCGGCCAGCGGATCGGGATAAGCCAGGCACGCCGCGGTGATCGACACCGTGGTCACGGCGACGAACGCCAGCGACATCGCGTGCGTGGGCCATCGCCACAGCCACAGCGCGGTCCCGAACATCCCGCCGGCGAACGCGACCCACATCAGCGCCCGTTCGTCCGCCTCCTGCGGTCCGCCGGCACCGAAGAGCAGTATCAGCACCCCAGCTGCCATCGCCGCACTGGTCACGGCGAGCCACAACCGGGTCCGTCGCGCGACCCCACGCGCGACCAGGTACTCGCTCAGCCAGAGATGGTGCTCAGCGGAACGGCGAAGCCGCCTCATCCCCCGTGCCGGCTACGACCGCTGCCCGGGCGGCGGACCGCCCGGTGGCGGGGCCTGCTGGGGCCAACCGGGTGCCGGGTACGGGTAGGGCGGTGGCGGCTGGGGCGGCCAGGTCCCGCCCGGCGGGGCGGGGTAGGGCGGCTGCGGCGGCCACGGCGCCTGAGGTGGCGGGAACTGCTGGTAGTAGGCGGGAGGGTACGGATTCTGCGGCGGCTTTGGCGCGCGGGCGCTGCGGACCGCCCACACGATGAGCCAGATGAGCCCGCCGACGATGGCCACTTGGACGACCATCGCCCCCACCAGCCGTCCGGGGTGCTCAGGCACCGCCAGGTCCGTCGCCAGTTGCAGAATCGACACTGCTCTCCCCCCGTCGGTTCGAACGACCGCGGCACACGCTGCCATCAGCATATGGCGCGATCGAAAGCCCGCGGACACCAATTGGGCGTTCGCCGACGGGGTTAATCTGAGGCCGTGAGCAACGCGACCGTCCTCGGCGGAGTCGTCCACGACATGCCCGATGACCTGCGGACGGCGCTGGGCGCCAACCCCTCGGCGCTGGCGGCATGGAACGACATCACACCGTTGGCGCGCAACGAGTTCATCTGCTGGGTCACCGATGCCAAGCAGGCCACGACCCGCGAGCGCCGCATCCGCCGCACCCAGGAGGAACTCGAAGAGGGCAAGCGCCGGCCGTGCTGCTGGCCCGGGTGCAAGCACCGAGAGCGGACCGGCAGGGCCTAGCTGCGGGACTTGCGGCTCTCCCGCCTGTTCGCCTTCTTGATCTCCTCCACGAGTTCGTCTTTCGACATCCGTGAGCGGCCTGCGATGTTCAGCCGCTTGGCCACGTCGACGAGGTGCTTCTTGGTGGCGTTGGCGTTGACGCCCTCGGCCGTTTCCCCCGCCGCGTTCGGGCCGCCGCTTTCGGCCCGCTCGTCGGAGGGGCCGCGCTGCTCCTTCTCCTCCCAGTGGTCGCCGACCTTCTCGTAGCTGTGCTTGAGTGCGCTGTAGGCGACGCGGTAGGCGCGCTCGCCCTCGCCGTACTCCTCGGCGGCGGCGTCGTGCGCCTTGGCGAACGTGCGCTTCGCCTTGTCCTCGGATTTCTGCAGCGTGCTCGGGAGTTCGCTCTCCTTGGCCTTGCCCGACTTGGTGGTCTTCGGCATCGCGGCCGTCCCTTCTCGGAAACAGTTGTGCGCCGGACTCACTGGACGCCTACAGGACCACGAATACCCCGACGAACGCGATCGACACGGCTTTCGCCGTGAATCAGTGCAGCGCGCCGAAGAGCTGGTTGAACGCCTCGGTCATCGACGGGTGGGTGTAGATCTCGTCGCGCAACGCCGACGCCGTGATGCCGTGGCGCATCGCGAGCGCGACGGTGTTGATGACCTCGTGCGAGTCGTAGGACAGCAGCGCAGCGCCGAGGATCTCGTCGGTGGCCGCGTCGACGACCACCTTCATCATGCCCGCGGTCTCCTCGACGATCCGGGCGCGCGGAACGGTTGCCATGTCGGCGACGCGCATCGCCGCGGTCTTGATGGAACGCCCCTCCTCGAGCGCCGCGCGTTCGGTGAGGCCGACGCGCGAGAGCGGGGGAGTGAGGAACAGGGTGTACGGCACCGCCGTGCGGTCGGTGGTGCTGCGCGCACCGGTGCCGGTGAGCTGGTCGAGCACGATCCGGTGATCGTCGAGGGAGACGTAGGTGAACTGCGGGCCGCCGTTGACGTCGCCGACGGCGAAGATGTGCGGCTGGCTGGTGCGCAGGTGCTCGTCGACCGAGATCGCGCCGCGCGCAGTGACTTCCACACCGGCTCGGTCCAGGGCGAGGGACTCGGTCGCGGGTGTCCGGCCGAGCGCGACCAGGATCGTGTCGGCCGGCAGCGTCTCCGGCCCTGCCTCCGTGTGGAAAGCCACGGTGCTGGTGCCGTCCCCCTGATCGTCGACGCGGTCGATGACGGCCGAGGTCACGATCCGCACGCCGGCGGCCTCCATCACCTCCCGGGCGCAGGCGGCGACGTCGGGATCCTCTTGGCCGAGAATGTCGGCGTGACGCTCGAGGACGGTGACCTCGGAGCCGTAGGCGGCGTACATCGCGGCGAACTCCATGCCGATGTACCCGCCGCCGAGCACGACCAGCCGGTCGGGCAGGCGGTCCAGGACGAGCATCTCGGTGCTCGTCGCGATGTTCGTCGCGTCGCGCAGCCCCGGGATGTCGGGGATGACGGCGTGCGAACCGGTGCCCACCACGATGTGGCGGCCGGTGACGGTGACGGTTCCGCGGTCGACGGTGTGCACCTCGATGGTGTGTGCGTCCCGGAACACCGCCTCGCCGGTCAGCACCGCGGCGGCGTCGAGGGTGTCGAGCATGGCGAAGTTGGCGGCACGCAGCGTCGAGGTGAGCTGTGCGGTGGCGGCCACGGCGTCCCGGTAGTGCTGCGGATGGGCGCCGGGCGCCAGGTGTTCGGACCGCGTGATGAGCGCCTTCGTCGGTACGCATCCGGTGTTGATGCAGGTGCCGCCGTACATCATCGGCGACCGCTCCACCATGACCACCGACCGGCCCTGCCGGGCGAGCGTGGCGGCCAGCGTTTTGCCGCCTTTGCCGTAGCCGATCACCACGAGGTCGGCGTCGAGATGGGTGTCGGTAGCGGTCACTGGGCGTTCCTTCGCACGGCTGTACACATTACGGCGGCCAGCAGGCACAGGCCGGCTGCGAGGTGGAACGCCAGGGTGTAGTCACCTTTCATGTCGCGGAGCCAACCGGCGCCGGCCGCCGCGACGGCGGCACCGAGCTGGTGCGACGCGAAGATCCACCCGAACACGACCGGTGTGTTGTCGCCGAAGTAGTTGCGGCACAACGCGATCGTCGGTGGAACGGTGGCGACCCAGTCGAGGCCGTAGAAGATGATGAACACCCACATGCTGGGTTCCGCGCGGGGTGATAGCAGGGTGGGCAGCAGCAGGAGCGACACCCCGCGGCCGGTGTAGTAGACCACCAGCAGCACCCGCGGGTCGACGCGGTCGGTGAGCCAGCCGGAGAAGATCGTGCCGGCCACGTCGAGCACGCCGATCACCGCGAGCAGGCTCGCGGCCACGGTGGTCGGCATTCCGTGGTCGTTGGCGGCGGGGATGAAGTGTGTACCGATCAGACCGTTGGTGGTCATCCCGCAGATGGCGAAGCTGCCGGCGAGCAGCCAGAACGCGGGCACCCGCGCACCGCGCTGCAGACCGGAGAACGCTGCGGCGAAGCTGCTGCCCGGCGGGGTCGGCGCGGGCCCGGCAGGCACCGTCGGCGCCTGTCCGTACGGCTCCAATCCCTTGTCCTGCGGCCAGTTCCGCATCAGGGCGAGCACCAGCGGGACCACCGCGAGAGCGGCCGCGGCCACGAGCAACGAGGCCCACCGCCAGCCGTGCCGGGTGGTGACCGTGGCGACCACCGGCAGGAAGATCAACTGTCCCGTCGCGCTGGCCGCGGTGAGGATGCCTGTGACGAGACCCCGGTGGGCGACGAACCAGCGGGTGGCGATCGTCGCGACGAAGCCCATGGAGATGGCGCCCGTCCCCGTACCGACGAGGACGCCCCACAGCAGGACCAGCTGCCAGCTGGCGACCATCAGCACGCTCAACGCGCTGCCCGCGGCGATCATGCTCAACGCCACAGTCAGCACCGGCCGGATCCCGAATCGATCCATCAGGGCCGCGGCGAAGGGAGCGGTCAGCCCGAACAACGTCATGTTGACCGACATCGCGAGCCCGACAACGCCGTGCGACCAGCCGAACTCGTGGTGCAGGGGGTTCATCATGACGCCGGGAACCGAGCGGAATCCGGCAGCGCCGAGGATCGCGACGAAGCTGACGGCGGCCACCACCCACGCCCAGTGCATGCGGGGATCGACGCGTCGGCGCGCTCGAGCGGTGACGGTCACCGGACGACTATCGCCGAGGGATCCCAGCCACACCAGTGGCAAGACTGCCGATATTCGTCAAGAACATGCCAAGCTGGAGGGATGAATCGTCGGCACAAGGTGGTCGTTCTGCTGGTTGATCCGGTGGTGGGCTTCGATGCGGCGATCGCGCCGACGTTGTTCGGCGCCGCCGAAGCAGACGGCGAACCGCTGTACGAGGTCGTGACGTGCGGCGCCACCTGCGATCCGGTGCCGTCGACCAATGGGTACGTCATCGTGCCGCAGGCCGGTCCGGAGGCGCTCGACGGCGCGGACACCGTGATCATCCCGGGCACCCGCAACACAGCCGTGCGTCGTGAGGGCCGGCTCGACGACGAGGTCGGCGCAGCCGTCGCGCGCATCCCCGCCGGTGCGCGGGTCGTGTCGATCTGTACCGGTGCCTTCGTGCTGGCGGCGGCGGGACTGCTCGACGGGCGCGTCGCCACCACCCACTGGCGGTACGCCGACGGCCTCCGCGCGCTGCACCCGGCGGTGCACGTCGATGAGAACGTGCTGTTCGTCGACGACGGCGACATCCTGACCTCCGCCGGACTGGCGGCGGGTATCGACCTGTGCCTGCACATCATCCGGCGCGACCACGGCGGACAGGTGGCCAATGCCGTCGCCCGCTTCTGCGTGGTGCCGCCATGGCGGGAGGGCGGCCAGGCGCAGTTCATCGAAACGCCGCTGCCCCGCGATGACTCCGCGTCGACGGCCGCCACCCGTGGCTGGGCGTGCGCCCATCTGCAGGAGCCGTTGACCATCGAGCACCTCGCCCGGCATGCCGGCATGAGCACCCGGACGTTCATCCGCAGGTTCCGGGAGGAGACCGCGCAGCCGCCCGGGGTGTGGCTGCGCAACCGGCGACTCGACCGGGCGCGCGAACTGCTGGAAGGCCACGACCTCAGCATCGACGAAGTCGCCCGTCAGTCGGGATTGGGCTCAGGGGCCAATCTGCGCCATCATCTGCGGCGGGGGCTCGGCATGTCGCCCTCGAATTACCGAAAGACGTTCGCGGACAGAGAATTCGACCGGTGACTCAACCCGCTTGGGACGTCGGCTTGGGGCTCGCGGCGATCTTGCTCGCGGCGAAATCCGCCGCCTGACCGACCAGACCGTCGGAGATGTAGCGAGCGTGGGCACCGATGTCGTTGCCGGGGGAGCAGACGAAGTCGTCCGGCACGCACAGCTCGATGGTCTTGGGTTGGTACAGCGAACCGATCTTGACCTCCGGCTGCTGGATGACGGTCATGAACCGATCCGACGGTGTGCCCAGCAGTGCCACCGCGGCGACGTGGTTGGCGATGTCGGGAGGCATCGGCTGCGGCACCTCGGAGGCCGACACGCCGTCGGGGATCAATTCGGTTGTCACGAAGCCCATCACGGCCGCGCCCTGGGAATACCCGCCGAGCACCATGTGGGTGTCGGGGCACGCTGCCGCGGTCCTCTGGACCTGCGTGCTGGCGTCGACCACACCCTGCAGTGCGGTGGGGAAGTCGGGGCTCGCGGGGTAGTCGACGGGGTACACCGCCACCGACCGCGGACCGACGCGGGCCTTGAGGTCGTCGACGAACGCCTGGCCCATCGCGCCCAGCCCCGGGGGTTCGGTGGTGCCGCGGGCGAAAAGCACCTGCACATCGGGACACCCGGGCGGCGGAGCCGCGGCGTCGAGCGGCGCGGCGGCCGCGGAGATCAGGAACTCGGGGTCGGGCATCTCGTGGAACAGCTCCTCGACGCTGCCGGCCAAAGCCGGCCGCACGGTCTTGCGTTCGGCGATGCCGCCCACTCCGTGGCGGCGGTGACG
>NZ_JYNX01000074.1 GCF_001044255.1 Mycolicibacterium chubuense | reverse complement strand
GGTGCTGGCGTTCGCGCCCGCGCCCCCGCCGTGGATCCGGGTGCGCCCGATCCGCCGCCCTACCTGGACCTGTCGACGGTGGCGCTACTCGGCAGGGCGCGCCGGGGTCCGTCGGCCGGCTGGCGCAAGTGGCTTTACTGGGGGACCGGCCGGCTGGTCGACGTCGGGGAGGATCCGCGAGCGGTACGGCACGACCGGCTGGTCGCCCAGGTGCAGCGCCCGCTGCGCGGCTGCTACCGGATCGCGATGCTCTCGCAGAAGGGCGGGGTCGGAAAGACCACGATCACCGCGACGCTCGGCGCGACGTTCGCGAGCACCCGCGGTGACCGCGTGGTCGCCGTCGACGCCAACCCCGACCGCGGCACGCTGAGCCAGAAGGTGCCGCTGGAGACGGCCGCGACGGTGCGGCACCTGCTGCGCGACGCCGAGGGCATCGCGGCGTACAGCGATGTCCGCCAATACACCTCGCAGGGTGCCAGCCGGTTGGAGGTGCTCGCCTCCGAGAGTGACCCCGCGGTGTCGGTGGCGTTCAGCGCCGAGGACTACGCCCGCACGCTCGATGTGCTCGAGCGGTTCTACAGCCTCGTGCTCACCGACTGTGGCACCGGCATGCTGCATTCGGCGATGTCTGCGGTGCTCGACAAGGCCGATGCGCTGGTGGTGATCAGCTCGGGTTCGGTGGACGGAGCGCGCAGCGCGTCGGCGACGCTGGACTGGCTCGACGCGCACGGCCGAGAAGATCTGGTGCGCAACTCGATCGCGGTCATCAACGGCGTGCGCCCGCGGGCGCGCCGCGGCGTCACCAAGGTCGACCTGAACAAGGTCGTCGACCACTTCGCGCGTCGCTGCCGGGCGGTGTGTCAGGTGCCGTTCGACCCGCATCTGGAGGAGGGCGCGGAGATCAGCCTGGACCGGTTACGGCCGGAGACCACCGATGCGCTGCTGGAGTTGGCGGCCACGGTGGCACAAGGCTTTCCGGGCGCGCGCCCAGCCGGCGACACCGTCGCCGGATAGCGGCTCAGGACCGCGGTTTGTCGTCGCGCGGTGTGATACGCCGCAGGAAATCCGGATCGTCGTCCGGTCCGATCACCCGGGTGCGCGTGCGATTCGCGGTCATCCGGGTCACCCGCCAGCCGACGTAGACCAGTGCGGCCAAGACGAGAATCAGGAGCAGATACGCCACTCGAAACCTCCTTCCTGTCAATATACGCGCCCTCGGTAGGCTCGGATCGTGTCTGACGAACGCACCGGTTCTCGCCTCTTCTTCGACGTTGCGGCCTATGTCGTGGCGCGTCTGGTGCTCGTCGCCGTGGTCGCCGCCGTCATCCTCGGAGTCGGCCATCTGATCGGGTTGCGCGAGTTCCCGATCGCGGTGGCACTGCTCTTCGCGATCGTGATCGCCTTCCCGCTCGGCATCTGGGTGTTCGCTCCGCTGCGCAGGCGGGCGACCGAGAGCATCGCGCTGTTCGACGAACGCCGTCGCGCGGAACGTGCGCACCTGCAGGCTCGGCTGCGTGGCGACAGCACACCCGACACCACCGCTGGTCCCGGCCGTGATCGGGACGACGCCTGACCCGCCGCTCAGCAGCAAACTTTTTTGGGTGCGTAGTCCGACGGCCCATTGGGTAACCGGCGTCACATGCGCCAGCACGAGCTCGTCACGCGGCACGGACGCACGGCCACCCGCGGCTCGGAGGGACATCGGGCGCTCTATCTGCGGTGGATCAACGAGTTGTGGGCGGGCGAACCCATCGCCCGGGAACTGGTGTCCGCCGATTTCGTCGGGCACTGGCCCACCCGCGACATCCACGGCCCCGACGAACTGCAGGCGCTCGTCGACGACACCCGCAGGGAATTGCGCGAACTGATGTTCGTCGTCGACGTCGGGCCGTTCGGCGACGGCGACCTGATGGCGGCCCGGTGGATCAGCACCGGGTCGACCAAGCGGGGCCCGGCCCGCTTCACCGGCAACGACATCGTGCGGGTGGCCGACGGTCGCATCGTCGAGTACTGGACCGGCGCGACCCCGGGTTAACCCGTGGCCGCGTCTCTCAGGAGCCGCCGCAGCGCTTCGAGGGGATCGCCCTGGGCCGGCTCGAGGCGACGCGTCTGCGGCGGCTCCGACTCCGGCGCCGCCACGATGGGCGCTGACGGCGTCGCATTCGCCGGTGGCGGGGGAGGCGGAGGCGCGACCGGCGCGACGGTGCCCAGCGTGCGCAGCTTGGCCGCGATGCGCGCGGCGGCGTCGGCCCGGACCGCACGCCGATCGGGATCGGGATCGTCGTTGCCGGAGAAGCATGCCGGTGGCGCGTCGTCGATGACGGTCAGCGCGCTGCCGTACCGGTCGCGGGCGTCGTCCAGTCGGGCCTCCCACGCCGCGATGTCGCCTTGCCGTTCGCGCACGAGTTCGAGGTTCACCCGCACCGGGCACGACCGGTCCGTCGCGGTGCCGGCCAGCGACTGCGTGAACTCCGCGTCCGCCGTGTCCAGCCGGTCCTCGAGCACCGCCAGCGCGCCGGCGGCGAAGTCAGTGGTGGCGGGCTGGATCACGTCGAGCGTGCGCAGTATCGACACGTCGTCGCGGAGGTCGGCGATGGCTCTGTCGTCGTAATGCTGCTGGGCGTTGTGGCCGGCGACGACCACCGAGATCATCTTGACCGCCACCACGAGCGCCACCACAGCCGGCGGCGTCGACAGCACGAGCAGGCGGCGTCGCAGCCGCAGTCGGGACGGGGTCACCTCGACGTCTCCCGCGTCATCTCCCGCGCCGTCGAGCGGGCCCGTCTCAGGTCGCGCACCGACAGCGCGATCTCGACGAGCAGCAGCGCCGAGGCGACCAGCGTCAGCAGCCAGTAGAACTCGTCGCGTCGCTCACCGGCCGGGTCCACGATCGGCGCGGAGGACGTCGACTGCGTGCCGGTCGGTACGGCCTCGCCGGGGCGGCGAGTGACGAAGGGAACGCCGAGCTGGTCGGCGACCTCGCGCAGGCGCTGATCTCCGGCGCCGTCGGCGGCGTAGCCGAACACGTCGCCGCCATCGACCGCGTCGATGTCGAATTCGCCCTGGGGGACGGTGGATCGCGGCGCCCCGGAGCCGAAGTAGTAGACGAGGTTGTCCGCGCCCGGATACTGCTGACCGGCCGAGATCATCTGGTAGCGCAGCACGGTCGCGGCAGCCGCGGCGTTGACCTGATCGGCGGTGACGCCCGGATACGGGTTGAGTGCCTCGACGACGGGACGCAGACTCCACGCGTCGCCGGACAACGGCCAGTCGACCGCCGGCCGCGAGGCGAACGAGATCACCGCGAACCGGGCGCCGGGGTGGGCGTCGATCAGCGCGTCGATGTCGTCGCGGATGCCGGCCATCCGCGGGCGGCCACCGAAGTCGTCCACGGCCGAATCCTCGGAACGGTCCACCACGAAGAAGACGTTGTCGCCTCCGCGCGACGACGTCGGGGCCTCAGCGCGCGCCTCGGCTGCACCGCCCGGGCGCGCCGCCGCGACCAGAATCAGCGCCAGCGCCACCGTCATGCCGGTCCAGCGCAGCAGCGCGGGACGGCCGGCCGCAGCGGCCGGCCGCAGCGACAACACCCGTAGGACGACGAGGACCGCGGCGACGGCGGCGAGCACCGCGGGCGGCAGCACGGGATCGAAGGTCATCGCCGCACCGCCATCAGGGACACGGCGAGCAGGCCCGTCAGCGCCAACGCGACGATGAGGACCACGACGGGGGAGTCGCGCCGCTGATCGTCGTCGCCCGGGGTGTGGGCCCGGATCGCGTCGAGTCGGGTGTCCAGGGTCGCCGGATCGAACCGGACGAAGGTACCCCCGGTCGAGCTCGCCATGGTGGCCAACGTGTCGGTCTGGTGCCCGGGTGTGGCGACCGCGTTGATCTGTATCGCGCCGCGCCGGGCCATCTCGATGACCTGTGCATCGGTGAACAGTGACGGCCTGCTGTCGTCGGGTGCCCGCAGTGCACCCGGACCGAGGTAGATCACCGACCGGCGCTCGTCGCCGGGGTTCTCGAAACCGGGGAAGCCGGTGAGGCACAGCGCCAGCACGTCGGCGACGCTCGGTGCGTAGTCGGCGTATTCGACTGCACTGGTGAACGATTCGAGGCGAGGCGGATTCGGTACCCGACCCGCCTGCGCGTACTCGCCGAATCGTCCCGCGGCGAACTGGTAGTCGCGGGTCAGCGGCACGAGCCTGCGGTCGGCGGAGGTGAGCCCGATGCGCTCGGTGCCGTATGTCAGGGTCTGCCGGGCGAAGTAGCCGAGGAACCGACCCGTCGCCGGGTCGGTGGCGGGCTGGCCGACGCACAGCATGATGTCGTCACGCGGGCCGGCCGCGTTGGTCACCGGTTCGGTGGGCCGGGCGCCGGCCAGGAGCGTGGTCGCGAACAGCAGCGCGAGCAACAGCACCACCATCGCCGTGGCGCGGGTCTGCCGGCGCACCACCGTGCGGTACTCGGGCAGCCGGGTCAGCCGCACGGTGTGCGCCAACGGTTCTCGACGCTGAGCGCTGCGCCTGTCGGGCACCAGCACCGCCGCGGCGATCGCTACCGCCGCGGCGCACAGTCCGGCGACCGGCACCGCCCACCACATCAGGCCCATGAGCGGATCACGTCCTCGGTGTCGGCGGCGAGCCGGTCGACGTCGGCGGTGGATGCGGCATCGAACTGCACCTCGCCCAGCGCCGCGAGCACCGGTGCCGCGGGGGCGAGATCGCTTGCGGCGATGGCCTTCAGCTGCATGTACTGTGCGCGCCGACCGGTCGCCTGGTGCAGGAAGCTGCGCAGGGTGCGGCTCAGCGCCGCGCCGGTCTGCGCGGCGGTCAGCTCACCCCCGCGGTGCTGCCGGGCGATCGCGCGGACGGTTCTGACGAAGCGGTACCGCATCAGCCGTGCGTGCAGGGCGCGGACGACGGGCAGCGCGCGAAGCCGTCCTGACGGCATCGTCGCCACGAAAAGGGTTGCGTACCAAAGCAGTACGCCGAGGATCAACGCGATTCCGAGCCACAGCCACCACATCGAGTACGCCGGCGGACCGCCGACGAACCGTAGGAGGTCATCCGGCACGGGAGGACACCCCCGCCAATTCGACGATGCGACGCCGCAGCTCGCCGCTCGCCGCGATCGTCACATGCGCAACGGCGTGTTCGGTGAACAGTTGGCGGAGCCGCTGGCGGCGCCGTTGCTCGGCACGCTCGTACGCGGCCATCACCTTCGCGTCGGTGGCGGCGCTGCCCAGTACCGGCCGGCCGGTCGCCACGTCGTACCCGCCCTCGGGGCCCACCGCGACCGCGGGACGGTCGGCCACCATCGCCCACATCACGTCGTGGCGGGCCGCCAGCCGGCGCAACACGTCAGCGAGCCGGTCGTCGACATCGGGTTCGTCGGAGACCACGACGATCAGCAGCGCGTGCCGGTAGTGCGTCGCCACGTACTCTAGCTGGCAGACGATGTCGCTGGGACCGCGGTCGGCGTCGCTGTCGTGATATCGGTGCAGCATGCTCTCGATGTGCGTCTCGCCGCGCCGCAGCCGGATGTTGACGCTGCCACGGGCGTCGCCGTACACCATCCCGATCTCGTCGGAGCGGCCCAGTGTGATCAGCCCGATCGCACCCAGAACCTGGCCTGCCACATCGCTTTTGAGTTCCCCGCCGGGGGTGCGGGCGGTCATGTCGCGCCCGGCGTCGGCCACCAGCAGCACCTTGTGGTGCTTCTCGGAGACGAAGCGCTTGATCAGCACACTGCCCGAGCGGGCCGACGCCTTCCAGTCGATGTCCCGGACGTCGTCGCCCGGTACGTACGGGCGCAGCTCGTCGAATTCGAGGGTGCGCGTGTGCAGCAGCGCGTGCCGGCCGCCTTCGAGCAGGCCGCGGGTGTCACGGCCGAAAAGCGAGGTGACCCTGTTGAGGTACTTGCCCACCGTCGCACCCCGCTAGGGCACCCGCACCGCGTTGAGGGCGGCGTCGATCACCCTGCCGGGGCTGACCCCGGCGCTGGCGGCCTCGAATCCGAGGATCAGCCGGTGTTGCAGCACCCGGTGCGCGAGGTCGGCGATATCGCCGGGCAGCACGTGGTGCCGCCCCGACAGCACCGCCAGCGCGCGCGCCGCCGTGCACAGGGCGATCGTGGCGCGCGGGCTCGCGCCGTACTCGACGAGGCGGGCGACGTGGTTCGGCAGGTATTTCTCGGCGTCGCGGGTGACGCCCACCAGCCGGCTGGCGTAGAGCATCAGATCGCGGCTGAGGTAGACGTCCCGCACGACCCGCTGGACCCGGTGGATGTCCTCCAGGCTGGCGACGGGCCGGGTGTGGTGGTTGCGGTCGTAGAGCCCGGTGTCCCGGCGGATCAGGACCTCGACCTCCTCCTCCGGGGAGGGGTAGGTGACGATCTCCTTGATGAGGAAGCGGTCGGTTTGGGCTTCCGACAGCGCGTAGGTGCCTTCCTGGTCGACCGGGTTCTGCGTCGCGATCACCAGGAACGGCTCGGGGATCGGATAGACGGTGCCGGCGATCGTGGTCTGACGTTCCTCCATCGCCTCGAGCATCGCGCTCTGCGTCTTCGCGCTCGAGCGGTTGATCTCGTCGAGCAGGACGACGTTGGCGTGCACGGGTCCGAGCTGTGTGACGAAGGTCGCCCCGGTGCTCGCCGTCGCGTCGTAGACCTGGGTGCCGATGATGTCGCTGGGCAACAGGTCGGGGGTGCACTGGATGCGGCGGAACTCGCCGTCGATGGATTCGGCGATGACGCGGGCCGCGGTGGTCTTGGCCAGGCCGGGCACACTTTCGAGCAGCACATGTCCGCTGGTCAGCAGGCCGATCAGCAGGGATTCCCGCAGGTGCTCCTGGCCGACCACCTTGGCCGAGAACGCCTCGGACAGCGCCGCCACGATCTGCTGGGCGGCGCGCGCCTCGTCGTCGATCGGGCGGGGGGCCGGGGCAGCAGTCATCCCGCGCTATGTACCACGGGGATCGGGCGGGCAAACCGGGACGACTCCCGGTGGTGCCCACTTATCCTGGCGGATGTGGCCGGGGACGTCTCTGCGCACTTCAGCGACGACGGCCGTGCGGCGGTCGCCGCGGCGACCGCGGCTGCCCGCGACGGCAGCGCCGCGGAGGTCACCAGCGAGCATCTGCTGGCCGGGGTGCTCCGGCACGCGGACCAGGAGCTGCGAGAGTTGCTCACCCCGTTCGGCCTGACGGCCGACACGGCGCGGCGACGCTGCCTCCCGGGCCGGCCCGGGGACCCCGTGGTCGACGCTCCCGCCTTCTCGAAGCGCGTGAAGGAGATCCTGCGGCTCGCGAACCTGACGGCGCGGCAGGACGATGGCCGGATCGGCTGCGCGGGCATCTTCGTGGCCCTGATGCTGCGCCGCGACAGCGCGGTGATGGCGTACCTGCGGGACAAGGCCGAGGTCGACCGGCTGACCTCCGCGGCCAGAGCGCTCACACAGCGTTAGCCGAAGGCCAACGCCACCGCCACCAGCATGGCCCAGGCCAGCATCGTCAGCCCGGTGTCGCGCAGCACCGGGATCAGGTCGCGGCCGCCCTGCCCGGCGCGCACCGGCCGGGCGGCGCGGACGGCCAGCGGCGTGGCGATGAAGCCGCCCGCGCACGCCGGGGTCGCGGCCAACGCCAAGACCAGCGTGAGCAGCAGCCAGACCACCAGCAGCGCCTGGTACAGCACCCGGGTGCGGGCGTCGCCGAGCCGCACCGCCAGGGTGATCTTGCCGGTCTGCGCGTCGGTCGGGATGTCGCGCAGATTGTTGGCGACCAGCACCGCCGACGACAGGCAGCCCATCGCGACGGCCAGCACGACGCCCACCCAGTCGATGCGCAGCGCCTGGGTGAACTGGGTGCCGAGCACCGCGACCAGACCGAAGAACACGAACACCGCGATCTCGCCGAAGCCGAGATAGCCGTACGGTTTCGAGCCGCCGGTGTACAGCCACGCGCCGGCGATGCACACCGCGCCGACCGCGATCAGCCACGGCGCCGAGAACCACGCCAGCACCAGGCCCGCGACCGCGCCGACGGCCAGGCTCACCACCGCGGCGGTCAGCACCGCGCGTGGCGCCGCGAGCTTGGACCCGACCAGCCGTAGCGGACCGGCCCGTACGTCGTCGGTGCCGCGGATCCCGTCGGAGTAGTCGTTGGCGTAGTTGACCCCGACGATCATCCCGACCGCGACGAGCAGCGCCAGCAACGCCTTCCACCACGACGCCGCGTCGAGCCACGCGGCGGCGCCGGTACCGGCGATCACCGGTGCGATGGCGTTGGGCAGCGTCCGGGGACGTGCCCCCTCCACCCACTGCGCAAAAGTCGCCACGAGGTCAGTCTTGCAGGTGCCCACCGTGGCAGACTGAGCGCATGGACGACCGACTCAGCAGGGGTGAGATCCGCAAGGACGTGGTGCAGGAGATCGTCGGCGCGGGCGCATCGGCGGTCGGCGAGGTCACCTCGATCATCACGACGGCGGTGCGTGACGTCGCCAACGCCATCGGCGGATTCGCCACCGATGTGTTCGAGATCCGCGACGGGGCGCGGCGCGCCGCTGCCCATCACGTCGACGACGACGAGCAGTAGCGCCGACACCCCACACCGTCGTGCGAGTCGTGCTGCGCGCGTAGGAGTCCCGCTCGAAGCGGGTATCGACGACACGCACCGTGCCCCAGTCCAGGTCGGGATGTCCGATGATGCGGCTGGGGATCTCGTTGAGCATCGCGAACTGGTCGAGCCCGGCGAACGTCCCGCCGATCGCGGGGTTGCGATCGTCGGTGAACCAGGGCCGCGGAGACTCGATCACCGTGCGCGGCGTCTGGGCCAGACCGCCGGCCACCGCGGCGATGTTGTGCACGCACGGAAAAAGGAACGCCTGCGGCCAACTGATCAGCACGGGACCGTTCGCGGCCAGGAAGGCGGTGAGCGGGATCGTCGAGCGCAGCCGTGGCCCGGTGAACGCCAGCCAGCCCTGCTCGTCGGTCCGGCCGTCCACCGCGCGCAGCCGGACCCGGTCCGCCCCCGCGGGGACGTCGACGGCGTCGACACCGATCGATCGCCACAGCGGTTGCGTCGGCAACTCGTCGGCGGCGGGCCGGTCGACCGGGGTGCTGCTGCCCAGGACCGCGACGGTGCTGCCGTCGGTCCTGCCGAATTCCAGGCTCAGGGCGCTGCCGTCCGAGGTGCGTCCCGACACCGACAGGGCCACACCGGAATTCGGCGCCAACGACGGCAGCGTGAACCACTCGGTGGTGATCGTGCCGGTGGACGTCGGGTCCGGCGTCCGGCTGCCCCACAGGGAGGCCGACGTGCCGGTGCCCGGTGGATCGGGGGGCGGAGCGCCGGGAAAGTATCCGGCCCCGGCGGCGAAACCTGTTGATTCGTCGGTGCTTTCGGCCGGTGCCAACACCTCGCCGTCGGGCAGCAACTCGACGTCGTCGGCCAGTCCGCACACCCGCGTCGACGCGAGCCGGTGCAGGTTGACCATCGCCAGCGATCCCGCGGATCGCCGCAGCGGAGCAGTGGTGAAGGACCCGAGCAGCAGCACCACCACCGTGCCGAACGTGACCAGCGTCAGCACCGCCGGCCCGGCGGCCAGAAGGACGGGCAGCCGCGTCCGCGCGACGACGGCGAGCGCGGCCGCACCCGCCGCGAGGAGGGCAGCCCACAGCAGCGGGTTGTCCAGCGGCACACCGGCGGGCCTGATCGACGACGACGCCCACGGGACTTCGTAGAGCACAGGCAGCCACCAGGCGTCCGGGCCGGCGAACGCCAGCGCCGCCGCCGCGGCCAGCAGCCCCGAGCCGACCACCCCCACCGCGGCCTGCAGTCCACCGGCGGCGCGGACCCGCTGCATGAGCAACACCGTCGTCACAGTCAGGAACGCCGCGAACACCCCGGCGCCGGCCCCGAAGTGATACGACCACTTCGACGGCCCGGCCGCGAACAGGGCCAGCATCACCACCACGACAGCCGCCAGGCGCAGTGCGGACGCGCCCGTGCGGTCCCGGCGCAGCAGGGCGGTCGCAGCGGCGATCGGCAGCAGCGCGATCGTGACCAGGATCGGCAGCCGCTTGGCCATGCTGCCCTGCTGGTCGGCCTGCAACAGGTAGCGGTAGCGCGTCGGCTCCTCGTACCACGGCAACGACGGCCCGAAGGTGTTGTGCCACTCGGTGGCGGTGACCAGCGCATCCCAGGTCTGGTCGGCGAAGATCACCGAGAGCGCGACGGCGCCGATGCTGCCCACCAACGCGAGAAGCGTCGCCGACTGCAGCCGGCTGGATGCCCGTGCGGCGGCGCGCAGCCGGTCCGCGAACACCAGGATCGGGGCGGCGACCAGCAGGCCGGTCGGGCTGATCGGGATGGTCAGCGCGACGACGAGCGCGAGCAGGCCCAGCCCGGCCGGCCCCCGTGTCCGCCATGCCAGCGCCAGCGCCGCGGTGACGCCGAGCGCCACGTAGGACTCCGGACGCGTGCCCAGGTTGAACGGCAGCCACGTCACCAGCAGGCACAGGGCGGCCAGCAGCCGCAGCCGGCCGGCGTGGCGGGGTAGCGCTGCGCCGAGGACGCCGCGGCTGAGCGTGAACCACGTCGCCACCGCCAGCAGCGTGCTGGGGACACGCAGCCACAGCGGGGCGAGGCTGATTCGGGTCAGCGGGGCGAGCAGTTCCTGGCTGAACGCGAACGGCACCTCCGCGGCGTTCCACCAGCGGTAGTAGTTGCCGGGGTCGCCGGTCGCGGCGACGGTGCGGGCGATCGTAGTGGCCCAGCCGTCGTCGACGGCGAGCGGGCCGATGACGGCCCACCCGCACAGAATCGTGATCACCGCCGCGTCGATCCACCACAGCCGGGTCCACCGCAGCCGGGGCCGGACACGGCCCCGCAGCAGCAGCGCGAGGGCCGTGGCGGCGCAGAGCAGCTGCACCCCGACGAGCACGGTCTTGGCCGTCGTCGGCGTCGTGCCGAACGGGCCCCCGATCAGGGCGGTCACCGACAGTCCCAGCGCGCGGGTCGGGTCGAGGTCGGTGCGCAGCTCGAACATCTCAGGCAGGGGCTGGTCGGCGAGGTAGGTGACACGTCCGTCGGCCTGCAGCACCGAGATTCCCGAGGGTCCCGCCTCGATGCTGATCCGGCAGTCCGCCGGTGCCGCGGGAACCGGCAGCTCCTCCGTCCGGTCACCCGCGCGCAGCAGCACCCCGGTGCGGCCGCCGGTCACCGTAAGCCCGCCGTCGCCCGTGCTGAGCACCGTCACCGCCGCGGGACGGTCGGTCGCCGCGCGCAACACCGGGCACGGTAGCGCCACCGTCAGCTCCTGCGGCCGGTAGGGCACCGTCAGGACGGTGCTGGACACCGGCGGCCTGCCGGACGCGGGCCAGGTGAGGGTCGTCGTCTCCGCGACGACGGGGGCGAACGGGAGGGCGAGGGCGCTCGCGACGCCGGCGAGGCCGACGAGGAGAGCGAACCAGGTCCGGGGTCTCGACATGTGCGGCCGCATAGCGTTGCGGTCAGCCTGCATCGTTGCGCCCCTCGTCCCGCCGGCCCACGCCGGGACGTCACAGCAACGTCATGGACGGCGGCTCGGACCCATGCTCCACAATGGGGCGCAGTGTCGGAGACGTGAGGAGCGGGTTTGTGCTGGGAGTGATCGGCGGCAGCGGGTTCTATTCGTTCTTCGGATCCGATGCCAGGAGCGTCAGCCTGGACACCCCCTACGGCGCGCCGAGTGCGGCCATCACCGTCGGCACGGTCGGTCGGCACGAGGTCGCGTTCCTGCCCAGGCACGGCGTCAACCACGAATTCTCGCCGCACACCGTGCCGTACCGCGCCAACATGTGGGCGCTGCGCGCGCTGGGGGTGCGCCGCATCTTCGGTCCCTGCGCGGTCGGCAGTCTCGACCCTGCGCTCGGCCCGGGCGCGATGGTGGTGCCCGACCAGCTCGTCGACCGGACATCGGCGCGCGCGGACACGTACTTCGATTCGGGCGGCATCCACGTTGGATTCGCCGACCCCTACTGCCCGACGCTGCGCGACGCGGTGACGGGGTTGCCCGGTGTCGTCGACGGCGGGGCGATGGTGGTGATCCAGGGCCCGCGGTTCTCGACGCGCGCCGAGAGCAGATGGTTCGCCGATCAGGGTTTCCGGCTGGTCAACATGACCGGATACCCGGAGGCGGTCCTCGCGCGGGAACTCGAGATGTGTTACGCCGCAATCGCTTTGGTCACCGATCTGGACGCGGGGATCGAGTCCGGACAGGGCGTGCGGGCGGTGGACGTGTTCGCCGAGTTCGAGCGCAACATGGTGCCGTTCAAGCAGCTCGTGCACGAGGCGATCGAGAACGTCGACTCCGAGCGGACCTGCACCCACTGCCTCCCCCACAACGGCGTCGAGCTGCCGTTCGACCTGCCATGAGGGTGCTGCTGACCGGCGCCGCCGGCTTCATCGGCACCCGGATCCGGGCCCGGCTCGCCGACGCCGGACACGACGTCGTCGCCGTCGACGCGATGCTGCCCGCCGCGCACGGGGAGGACGCCGACCTGCCCGCCGACGTGACGCGCGTGGACGTGCGGGACGCCGCCGCGGTGGCCGCGGCGCTCGAGGGTGTCGACGTGGTGTGTCATCAGGCCGCGGTGGTGGGTGCCGGGGTGAACGCCGCGGATGCGCCGTCGTACGCGTCGCACAACGACCTCGGCACCGCGGTGCTGCTGGCGGAGATGTTCGCCGCCGGATGCCAACGCCTCGTGCTGGCGTCGTCGATGGTGGTCTACGGGCAGGGCCGCTTCGTGTGCCCCGAGCACGGGGACGTGGACCCGCTGCCGCGGCGGCGCGAGGACCTCGACGCCGGGGTGTTCGACCATCTCTGCCCGGTGGGCGGGGAGCGGGTGGACTGGGCGCTGGTCGGTGAGGACGCCGCGCTGCGCCCGCGCAGCCTGTACGCCGCCAGCAAGGTCGCTCAGGAGCACTACGCGCTGGCGTGGAGCGAGTCGACGGGCGGTTCAGTGGTCCCGCTGCGCTACCACAACGTGTACGGCCCCGGCATGCCGCGCGACACCCCGTACTCCGGGGTGGCCGCGATCTTCCGGTCGGCACTCGAAGCAGGCGACGTGCCAAGGGTTTTCGAGGACGGCGGGCAGATGCGCGACTTCGTGCACGTCGACGACATCGCCGCGGCGAACGTCGCGGCCGTGGAGGCGGGCCTCGACGGGTTCGACGCGTTCAACGTGTGCTCGGGTCGGCCGGTGTCGATCCTCGACGTGGCCACCGAACTGTGTGAGGCGCGCGGGGACGTCGCGCCGGTGGTCACCGGCCAGTACCGCAGCGGCGACGTCCGGCACATCGTCGCCGACCCGGCGAAGGCGGAACGGGTGCTCGGCTTCCGCGCCGTGATCGATCCGGCCGACGGGCTGACCGAGTTCGCGACCGCGCCACTGCGCGGGTAGGCCTCTAGCCTTCTTGACACCCGTCAAGCGATACTGGGCTGATGAGCTCAGCGTTGTGCGACCAATTCGGGATCGACTTTCCGCTCTTCGCGTTCAGCCACTGCCGGGATGTGGTGGCCGCGGTGACCAACGCCGGCGGCTTCGGCGTGCTCGGGGCGACCGCGTACAGCCCCGAGCAGTTGGACCGGGAGCTGGCCTGGATCGACGACGCCGTGGCCGGCAAGCCCTACGGCGTGGATCTCATCGTCCCGGCGAAGTTCGAGGGCAAGGGCGAGAAGCTCTCCGGCTCCGACCTGGCCGCCCGGATCCCGCAGAGCTACCGCGACCTGGTGGACGACCTGCTGCGGGCCCACGACATCGAGCCCGAGCCGCAACGCCGGCTCGGCGGCTCGTCGCTGTCGGGCAACACCGGACGCGAGCTGCTCGACGTCGCGCTGACGCACCCGGTCAAGCTGATCGCCAATGCGCTCGGGGTGCCGCCGGACTACATGATCGAGGCGGGCAAGGAGCGCGGCATCCCGGTTGCGGCGCTGGTCGGGGCCAAGGAGCACGCGGTCAAGCAGGTCGCCGCGGGCGTCGACCTGATCGTCGCCCAGGGCACGGAGGCCGGCGGGCACTGCGGTGAGGTCAGCACGCTGGTGGTGGTGCCCGAGGTATTGGAAGCTGTGGCGGCTGTCGGCGGCTCGACACCCGTGCTGGCGGCCGGCGGCATCGTGACGGGCCGGCAGATGGCGGGCATGGTCGCGATGGGTGCGGCCGGGGCGTGGACCGGATCGGTGTGGCTGACCACCGAGGAGGCCGAGACCGCGCCGCACACGGTCGCCAAGATGCTGGTGGCGTCGTCGCGGGACACCGTGCGCTCAGCGGGCCGCACGGGCAAGCCGTCGCGGCAGCTGAAGTCGGAGTGGACCGATGCCTGGCAGCCCAGCGCCGACGGGCATCAGCCGCTGCCTTTGCCGCTGCAGTCGATGTTGTGCGAGCCGGTGATCCGCCGCATCGACGTGCTGGCCTCGCAGGGCCACGAGGGCGCGCAGGCGCTGGCCACCTACTTCGTCGGGCAGGGCGTCGGGCTGATGAACAAGGTGAAGCCCGCCCGCGAGGTGGTGCGCGAGTTCATCGAGGACTACCTGGCCGCCGCGGAACGCCTGAGCAACTCACTGCCCGGCTGACTTTGCCGCGGAATAGCATTCCCGGCTGTGAAATCGCGCTCAAAGTCAAGTGGTCATGACAACGGTTAGGCCGCTTGGTTAATGAGGGCGGCCATGCGTTGGGCTGGTGTGTCGAGGTCGAGGGT
>NZ_JYNX01000073.1 GCF_001044255.1 Mycolicibacterium chubuense | reverse complement strand
GGAAGCCTTCGTCTTCGAGCTCGCCCATGGCCTCACGGCGGCCGTGCGCAGCATGTGGACGACCGTGCGGGAGAAGGTCCGCGAGCGCAGCCGCACCACCGAGGTCATGCTCGCCGGTGCGATCGTGCGGGCCGTCGAGGGCAACACCCTGGTGCTGAGCCACGAATCGGCGCCGTTGGCCAAGCGGCTCACCGAGGCGCGCAACGCCGACGTCATCCGCGAGGCCCTCAAGGATGCGCTCGGGGTGAACTGGAACATCCGCTGCGAGACCGGCACCGCGCCCGCGGCAGCAGCGCCGACAGCCGCCGAGCCGCGGCGCCTCCCTGATGAACCGCCCCCGCCCCCCGACGGCGACGACGAGGAGAGCATGCTCGCCGAGGCCGGCAACGTCGACCCGGCCGCGCCCCGGCGCGACCCGGAGGAGGCTGCGCTGGAACTGCTGCAGAGCGAGCTGGGAGCGCGCCGCATCGACGGGTGACGTGGCACGACTGACCACATCCGCTTTTTGCAGGAAAAGTGCGAGTAGACGGCTGCAGAACGTGGATTTCGACCAGCCGACCCGGTGACCTAGGCGGCGGTCTTCTTCTCCCGCAACACCAGCAGCGGCAGCACCACCGTCGCGACCGCGGTGACCAGCCACACCACCACGGTCGCGCCGATCCAGGATCCGACGCCGCGGATGCTCAAGCCTTGCGACAAAAGCGAAGCCAGTAACAGGGCCGCGAACGTCGACACCAGGCCGATGCCGCCGAGGAAGGCCGATGCATACCGGCTGGCCATCTTCAGGAAGAACGGCGACAGGATCGCCTGCGCCACCGTGAAGATCACCACCGCGGCGACGAATCCCCACGCCGACAACGTCACCCCCGGCACCAGCCACGCGGCCACCAGCAGACCGATGGCCGACGACCCGAGAAAGATAGCGACGCGCAGCAGGAAGCGGACCATGCCGGGATCGTAGCTCCCGTCGTGGCTGGAATCAGGCGGTCCACCAAGGCCGCAACGGCAGGCCACCGTCACGGCCGCGCTCGTCGAGCTTGACCGCCAGCACCTGATGCAGCTGGATCGCGTTCTGCTCGAAGCCGACCCGCGAGCCGGCCATGTACAGGCCCCACACCTTCGCGGTCGCGAGCCCGACCTCGGCCACCGCCTCGTCCCAGTGCTCGACGAGGTTGCGGTTCCAGTCCCGCAGCGTCATCGCGTAGTGATTGCGCAGGTTCTCCTCGTGCACCACCTCGAGCCCGACGTCCTGGACCTCGGTGATGATCCGGCCGGAACCGGTCAGCTCCCCGTCGGGGAAGACGTACCGGTCGATGAACCCGCCGGCCGCGGCGCCGTGCCGGTTGTCGTGGCGGGTGATGCAGTGGTTGAGCAGCAGCCCGCCGGTGCGCAGCTTGGACTTGAGGAACCGGAAGTAGGCCGGGTAGTTGGCCACCCCGATGTGCTCGGTCAGACCGATGGACGACACCGCGTCGAACTGGGACTCCCGCACGTCGCGGTAATCGCTGTGGCGCACCTCGGCGAGGTCGCCCAGTCCCTCCTCCGCGATCGCCTTCTGCGCCCACTCGGCCTGCTGCCTGGACAGCGTGACGCCGATCGCCTTCACGCCGTGCCGGGCGGCGTAGCGCACCATGCCGCCCCAGCCGCACCCGACGTCGAGCAGTCGATCGCCCGGTTGGAGGCGCAGCTTCTCGAACACCAGCCGGTACTTGTTGTCCTGCGCTTCCTCCAGCGTCGCCTCGGGATGCTGGTAGCACGCGCAGGTGTAGGTCATCGACGGGCCGAGCACCCACTCGTAGAAGGTGTTCGAGACGTCGTAGTGATGGTGGATCGCCTCGGCGTCACGAGTTTTGCTGTGCCGCAGACCTTCTGCGAACCGGCGCCAGCGCGGCAGCGCCTCCTGCGGCGGCGGTGAGATCGGCTTCAGATGTTCGATGCCGATCGAGCGGATGACCTGGGCCAGCACCCGCGCCGACGGGCGCTTGAAGTCGAGCTTCTCGGTCAGCGCGTTGAGCAACTCGTACGGATCACCCGGGTGCACCCCGTGCGCCTCGAGATTGCCTGAGATGTATGCGCGAGCCAGCCCCAGGTCGCCGGGTGCGGTCGCCAGATACGTGGTCCCGCGCGGCGTCAGCAGGTCCAGGCCCAGTTCGGCGTCATCCGGTCCGGCGCTGCTGCCGTCATAGGCCGTGAACTTCAGCGGCTGCGTGCCAGAGGCGAAGATCTCCAGGATCTCCGCCAGCGTCAGGCGGCCATCGGCCGGGTTGGCCGCGTCCGTCGGTCGTTCTCGAAAAGTCGTCATTGTCGCCGTACCGCCTTCGCATACAGGTCGAGGAACCGGGAATCCGGGTCGTAGATCTTCTTCACCGTCGTGTACACCTCGCCGCCATAGAGTTCGTCGAACTCCTCCGGCGAATAGAAGGCATCGGAGTACAGCGACTTGTGTCCGTCGAGGTCGCTGACCTTCCGCTCGATCATCCGGTTCGTGTACCCCTCCTCGGGTCCGACAGGCACCGAGGACCAGAATCCGACGTTGACGTAGCTGTGATGCGGCCGGATCGGATACAGCGGCCAACCGCCGGTGGAATTCGGCGCGTCGCGAAGCCGCAACGGGCACAGCCAGATCGGCTCGATCGGAACGGTAGCCAGGAACCACTCGACGAACTCGGCGGTCCGCTCGATGGGCACCTCGACGTCCTGCACCACCCGTTCCCGCGGTGGGCGGCCGTTCCGCTTCTCGATACGGTCGGCGATGTCGAACCGCTGGTCGTACCCGATGAGCTTCCAGTAGAAGCTGGACCGCCGCAGTCGCCGCGGCCAGAACCGCCGGATCCGCGGGTCCTGCGCGCCGAAAGCCCGTGAGCACCAGAACCAGTCGGTGTCCCAGCGCCACAGGTAGTCGTGGATGGTCAACCGGTCGTGCTTCTCCCCGGAGGGATGCTGGATCGACCGGTAGTAGATCTGCTGACCGGTGTAATCGCTGACCGGCCCCGGCGTCGCCGACTGGATGCCCAGACACAGGTAGCTCTCGTCGGCACTGAAGACGACGCCGTCGAGGTAGTCGACCCGCTCGCCGTTCCAGCCGCCCGTCTCGATGATCCGGTCCATCGCCTCGATCAGGGCGTCGATCGCATGGAATCGCACGTGCCGCAACGCGACGAACGGCTTGACAGGTTCCAGCTCGATCGTCAACCGCACCGAATAGCCTAGCGTCCCATAGGAATTCGGGAACGCATGGAAGAGATCGGGGTTCTCGGTGGGCGAGGCTCTCACGACATCGCCGGTGCCGGTGAGGATGTCCATCTCGAGCACGGATTCATGGGGCAGACCGTTGCGGAACGAGGTCGACTCGATGCCGAGGCCGGTGACCGCGCCCCCGAGCGTGATCGTCTTGAGCTGCGGGACCACCAGTGGTGAGAGTCCGTGCGGCAGCGTCGCGGCAACGAGATCCTCGTAGGTGCACATGCCGGCGACGTCGGCGGTGCGCGCCACGGGATCGACGGAGATGACATCGGTCAGGCCCGACACGTCGAGGCCGGGGGCGGTGCTCTTCGCGCGAGCGCGAAAGAGATTGGACGTGGGTTTGGCCAGACGCACGGTGGCACCGGGCGGAATCGCCCGATAGCTGGCCAGAAGCCGCTCCACACCGTCGGCGTGAGCTGCACGTGCGTCGGTCGCGGGAACAGACACACATATACGCTAGTCCGCGGTGGCACCCGATGCGACCGCACCCGAGCCAGATGAGGAGTTCGCACCGATGGGACAGGTCAGCGCGTCCAGCACGGTATTGATCGACGCCGACCCGGCGACAGTGCTCGGCGCCGTCGCCGACTACCAGGCGATGCGGCCGAAGATCCTCTCGGAGCACTACAGCGGCTACCGCGTGCTCGAGGGCGGTCAGGGCGCCGGCACCGTCGCCACCTGGAAGCTGCAGGCCACCAAGTCACGCTCCCGCGACGTCAAGGCCACCGTCGACGTCGCCGGTCACACCGTCATCGAGAAGGACGCCAACTCGTCGATGGTGACCAACTGGACCGTGGCACCCGCCGGTCCGGCGGGGTCGTCGGTGACCCTCAAGACGTCGTGGCAGGGCGCCGGCGGCGTCGGCGGCTTCTTCGAGAAGACGTTCATCGCCACCAGCACCGCGGCCGCGTCGGCGCTGCCGCCCGCCATGNCCGAGGCGGTCCAGGACGTGTAGCGGGCGTCTAGCCGCGCTGGGCGCTCAGGAAGGCCACGATCCCGCGGACCACGGCGTCGGCGTACTTCTGCCGGCCCTCGGCGGTCGTCATCAGACCCGAGTCGATCGGGTTCTTCATGTTGCCGCACTCGACGAGGATCGACGGATACTGCGCCAGGTTGAGTCCGGCGATGTCGGATCGCGGGTTCAGGCCCGACGAACCGATGTAGGTCGACGGGGGAATGCCCGAGCCGGCCATCTGGTCGCGCATCACCTTGGCGAACTGCACGGCCGGACCCGCCTGCGCCGCGTTGAGCGGCGGCGACGAGTACAGCACGTGGAAGCCGCGCCCGGTGGGCGGACCGCCGTCGGCGTGGATCGAGACGATCGCGTTGGGCCGGATCGCGTTGGCCATCGCGGCGCGCTCGTCGACGCAGGGCCCTGGTCCGCTGTCGTCGCCCCGCGACATCGCCGTCCGCACACCCAGCCCGGTCAGGGCCTGCCGGACCCGCAGCGTGGTGTCCCAGGTGAACGTGTGCTCGGGGAAGCCGTCCGCGGTTGAGGTGCCGCTGGCCTGGCAGTCCTTGGTGCCGCCGCGGCCGGTGGGCACCTGCCGGCCCATGTCGGGCATCGACGCCTGGTGGCCGGGGTCGAGGAACACGATCATGCCCGCGATGTTGGTCGGGGCGGCCTGTGCAGGGGCGGCCAGCGTGGAGGCGGCGACGAGCAGCCCGGCGGCGATGGTAGCGCCGACACGCACGGCAGCTCGGAATAGCACGGCGCCACGGTAGCCCGCCCGCCGACTAGGCTGAAACCCCGAAGCGTCGCTTTCGACGTGAGCGCAACCAAGTCGAGACCGACACGCAATCAACACCCCAGAGGAACAGCTATGCAGCCCGGTGGCCAACCCGACATGTCCGCACTCCTCGCGCAGGCCCAGCAGGTGCAGCAGCAGCTGATGGAGGCGCAGGAGGCGCTGGCGAACTCCGAGGTGCACGGCCAGGCCGGCGGCGGGCTGGTGCAGGTCACGATGCGCGGCAGCGGCGAGGTGGTCGGACTGTCGATCGACCCGAAGGTCGTCGACCCGTCCGACGTGGAGACGCTGCAGGACCTGATCGTCGGCGCGATCGCCGACGCCGCCAAGCAGGTCACCATCCTCGCCCACGACCGGCTGGGCCCACTGGCCGGCGGCATGGGCGGTCTCGGCCTGCCGGGGATGTGACTCTTTGTTCGAAGGACCCGTCCAGGATCTGATCGACGAGCTCGGCAAGCTGCCCGGGATCGGGCCCAAGAGCGCCCAGCGCATCGCGTTCCACCTGCTGTCGGTCGAGCCGCCGGACATCGACCGGCTGACCGCCGTGCTGAACAAGGTTCGCGACGGGGTGACGTTCTGCGCGGTGTGCGGCAATGTCAGCGACGAGGAACGCTGCCGCATCTGCTCCGACCCGCGCCGCGACGCGTCGCTGGTGTGCGTGGTCGAGGAGCCGAAGGACGTGCAGGCGGTGGAACGCACCCGCGAGTTCCGCGGGCGCTACCACGTGCTGGGCGGGGCGCTGGATCCGCTCTCGGGCATCGGGCCCGACCAGCTGCGGATCCGCGAACTGCTGAACAGGATCGGCGAACGCGTCGATGGTGTCGAGGTGGCCGAGGTGATCATCGCGACGGACCCGAACACCGAGGGCGAGGCGACCGCCACGTATCTGGTGCGGATGCTGCGTGACATCCCGGGGCTCTCCGTGACGCGGATCGCGTCGGGGCTCCCGATGGGCGGGGACCTGGAGTTCGCCGACGAGCTGACGCTGGGCCGCGCGCTGGCGGGCCGTCGCGCGATGGCGTGACGGGGCCGGCGCGGGGCCTGCGCGGGCTGGCGTCACTTCTGCCCCACCTCTGCACGTTCTGCATGCGTCTACTCGCACTTTCTGTGCAAAACGTGCAGGGCTGGAGTTTCTGGGGCCCTGCGACCGCAGCTCCCTGCGTGCTCGTCCCGCTCGCCTCACCTCCGCACGTTCTGCATACGGCTACTCGCACTTCGTGTGCGAAACGTGCAGGGCTGAGGTCTTGTCGGTGGCCATGGGCAGCATGCCCTGCATGAACAGAGTGATTCTCGGCGGCGAGGCCGTCAGGGCCGGCGTGGTCACCCGGCATGAATTGAGGCGCGACTACACGACGCTCTATCGCGGCGTGTTCGTGCGCAAGCGCATCGAGCTCACGCTGCGGGATCGGGCGATCGGTGCGTGGCTGGCGACCGGTCGCAAGGGAGTGATCGCGGGTACCGCGGCCGCAGCGTTGCACGGAGCGCCGTGGATCGACGTCGACGTCCCCATCGAGGTCGCCGGGGTCCGTGCCCGCCCACAGCACGGACTGATCATCCGCTGCTTCGCGCTGTCGGGCGACGAAATCACCCGTCGCAGCGGGCTACCCGTCACCACCCGGGTACGAACGGCCCTCGACGTAGGCCGTCTGTCGAATCGTGCAGGTGCCCTGACCCGGCTGGACGCCTTGATGTGGAACCAGCCCTTCTCCACCGAGGAGGTGTCTGCCCTCGCGGACCGGCGACCGAAGTTGCCGGGCCTCGCCCAGTTGCGCGATCTGCTTCCTCTCGTCGATGGCGGCGCGGCGTCGCCTCGGGAAAGTCTCATCCGACTGTGGTTGCTGGACTGCGGGTTTCCGCGACCCGAGACCCAGATTCCGGTGGTCGACGGCTCCCGCCCGGTTGCTTTCCTCGACCTGGGGTGGCCGGAGTACGGCGTCGCGGTCGAGTACGACGGTGATCATCACCGCAAGGACCGCACGCAGTACGTCAAGGACATCGGACGGTTGCGGATGCTGGAGCAGATGGGCTGGATCGTGATCCGGGTGATCGCCGAGGAGCGGCCGGCAGTGTGGCTGGACCGCGTCGAGGCCGCGCTACGCAGTCGTGGCTGTGCACTCGACCCGAGTGACAGGCAGCGTGTCGTGCGGACGTTGGCCGCCTAGACCCGGCGCGGGGCGGCCAGCCGCTCCCGGCGCAACTGGTCGACCTCCGGAAGGTTCAGCGGCGCAAGGGGTCCCACCACCTTGGCGAGCAGGTGGTCGGCGAGTTCGGGATTGCGGGCCAGGCAGCAGCCGTGCAGATAGGTGGCGACGATGCTGCCCTGAACCGCGCCGTCGACGCCGCCGCCGGCCCGGTTGCCCGCGCCCTTGGTCACGGCGGCCAGCGGCCGCGCGTCGGCACCCAGATCGGTTCCGCCGCGGTGGTTCTCGAACCCGGTGAGGGTCTGGGTGAGACCGTCGATCAACGGCGTCGACGCCACCTCCCCGATGGTCCTCTCGGCCTGCGGGGAGGTCGTCACGTCGAGCAGCCCGACGCCTTCCACGCGCTCGCCCGCCGACGTCTCGTACCAGTGGCCGAGAACCTGGATCGCCGCGCAGATCGCCAGCACCGGCGCACCCCGCGAGACCGCCTGCTGTAGACCGGGATAGCGGATCAGATGCTTGGTCGCGAGTCGCTGCGCGTAGTCCTCGGCACCGCCGAGCGTGTAGAGATCGAGTTCACCGGGCACCGGATCGTCGAGAGTGATCTCGACGATCTCCGCGTCGATTCCCCGCAGCCGCAACCGTTGTCGCAGCACCACGGAGTTGCCGCCGTCGCCGTAGGTGCCCATCACGTCGGGCAGCACCAGCCCGATCCGCACAGCCGATTGGCTCATCCCAGTGCCCGATTCAGCTGCAGGAACGCCGTGTAGTTGGCCAGCACCTCGACGTGCCCCGGCGGGCAGGACCGGATCGCGGCCATCGTGTCGTGCACCAGCGTGTGCCCGACGCCGGCGTAGCCGAGACGGACGGCCAGATCGGTGCCGCGCTCTCCGGCGGCCACCACCGGAACCGACTCGAAGTGTTCGAACTTCACGTCCCACAACCAGGACAGGTCCTCACCGTCGGGCACCTGGCCGTTGACCGAGATCACCACGCCGGCGGCGTCCCGATCGACCATGGACAGCGCTTCCTGCCATCCGGCCGGGTTCTTCGCCAGCAGGATCCGTGCGGTGTGCGCCGAACCGACCGGGACGGTGCGGTAGCGGCCGGCGACCTCGTCGACGGCGGACACGGCCGCCACCGCGGCGGCGGGGTCCGCGCCCAGCGTCACCGCCGCGGCCACCGCCTGGGTCGCGTTGCCCCGGTTGACGGTGCCGGGCAGGGTGAGCGCCATCGGCAGCGACAGCCCGCCGGGACCGTGGATATGGGTGTCGTCGAACCACCAGTCCGGGTCGGGCCGCTTGAAATCGGTGCCGGTCGAGTACCAGTGGGCGCCCTCGCGCACGATCACCTCGCCCGAGCGGGGACAGCTCACCGAGTCGCTGGCCCAGCCGCCCCCGGCGGCCACCCACACCACGTGCGGGCTGTCGTAGGCCGCGGACGTCATCAGCACGTCGTCACAGTTGGCGACCACCACCGCGGCCGGATGGCGGGCCAGCCCGGCGCGCAGCGTGCGCTCGATGTGGTTGATCTCACCCACCCGGTCGAGTTGGTCGCGGGAGAGGTTGAGCAAGATGATGACCGCGGCTGTCACAGCATCCAAGACATGCGGCACGTGCATCTCGTCGACCTCGAGCGCGGCCAGGGTCGCATCGGGCGCGGCAGCGAGCGCGGCCACCAGGCCGGCGTCCATGTTGGCGCCCTCGGCGTTGGTGGCGACCGGGCCCAGCGTGGCCAGCGCGGCCGCCGTCATCCGGGTGGTGGTCGACTTGCCGTTGGTGCCGGTCACGACGACGGTGCGGCGGCCCTGACCGAGCTGGCCGAGGATCGAGCGATCCAGCGTCATCGCGACCAGGCCGCCGATCATCGCGCCGGCGCCCCGGCCGGTGACGCGGGACGCCCATCGCGCGCCCGCGCCGGCCGCAAGCGCGACTCGTCCGCGCACCGAGACTCCCCGGTCGCTGCGCTCCTGCTCTCCGCGGGTGACCATTCCCGGCAGTTTAGAGAAGCAGCCGACACGCGGCGTGGGGAGCGGGGCTTGTCGGGGCTGCGTGCCATCCTCGGTGTGTGAGCTCAACCGACGCCAGATCCTGGGGCAGGCCCGCCGATCAGGCGGGCTCCGGATGGGCGGTCGTCGACGTCGAGACCTCGGGCTTCCGCCCCGGGCAGGCCCGGATCGTGAGCGTCGCGGCGCTGGCTCTCAGCGACGACGGCAACGTCGAGGAGAGCCTGTACAGCCTGCTCAACCCCGGTGTAGACCCGGGCCCGACGCACGTGCACGGACTCACGGCGGAGATGCTGGAGGGCCAACCCACGTTCGGAGATGTGGTCGGCGATCTGATCGAGGTGCTGCGGGGCCGCACACTGGTCGCCCACAACGTGGGCTTCGATTACGCGTTCCTGACCGCCGAGGCGGAGCTGGTGCAGGCCGAGCTGCCGGTGGAGACCGTGATGTGCACCGTCGAACTCGCCCGTCGTCTGGATCTCGGTCTGGAGAACCTGCGGCTCGAGACGCTGGCGGCGCACTGGGGCGTCACGCAGATGCGGCCCCACGACGCACTCGACGACGCGATGGTGCTGGCCCAGATCCTCAAGCCCGTCCTGGTCCGGGCGCAGGAGCACCGCAGATGGCTGCCGGTGCACCCGGTGTCCCGGCGCACCTGGCCCAACGGCCGGGTCACGCATGAGGAGCTGCGACCGCTCAAAGTGGTGGCTGCACGGCTGCCGTCCCGCTACGCCAACCCCGGCCGGTTCGTCCCGGGTCGGCCGCTGGTGCAGGGGATGCGCGTGGCGGTGGCCGCCGAGGTGGGCCACACCCACGAGGAACTCATCGAGCGCATCCTTCAGGCAGGGTTGGCCTACGCCGAGTCGGTCGACACGCACACGTCGCTGGTCGTCTGCGACGCTGCCGCGCCGGAGCAGGGCAGGGGTTTCCAAGCCGGGGAACTCGGGGTGCCGCTGATCGGCGCCACCGAGTTCCTACGCCTGCTGGGCGTCGTGGTCGGGGGGACCACCGTCGAGGAGTTCACCGACCCCGACGACGCCGACGATCAGCTGGCGCTGTTCTGACTCACTCGCAGATCCGGCCGGGGTAGCACCCGGCGACGTCCGGCACACCGTCCGTACCGGGCGGTAGCTCGCCGACGAGCGCGGGCGGGCCTTCGGCGCCGTCGGGTTCGCAGGGTGTGCCCTCCGTGGCGCTGCCAGGAGGGTCGGTGCAGGGAACGGGTTGCGCAGCGGCGACCGGAGCCAGCGAGATCAATGACGCCGCGGCCCCGGTCAGCACCGCCGATCCGAGAGTGATGAGTTTCATAGTGCTGGCATTGCCAGCGCGCTCAGGTTCGAAACAGCTCTCTGACAGGACTTTTCAAGATCACTGCTCAGCGCAGCGCCTTGGCCTTCAGCGCGTCGAACTCGCCCTGGCTGATGGTCCCGCCATCGAGAAGTGCCTTGGCGTCGGCGATCTCCTGCGCCGGACTACGGCCCGCCGCGGTCTTGATGTAGTCGTCGGTCTCCTTCTTGGCCTGCATCGCCTGCTCGCGGGCGCGTTCCGCCATGCCCGTGCCCCGGACGATGAGGTACGCCAGCGCGGTCAGGTAGGGGACCAGGATCAGGAAGATCACCCAGATGGCCTTGACCCAACCCGAGGTCTTGTGGTCACGCCAGAACAGGTCGACCAGGATGTTGAACAGGATCATCAGGTACGCGATGAACGCGAAGATGACGATCGTGGACCACAGGAAATGCCAGAACGTATCCCACATCAGGCCAGTCCAGCACGCCCGCGGTGGCGCGTTGAGGGCCGAAAGACCTCATGGGGGAGGCCGGCTGTCAGTTCCGGGCGGCGCGATTCACCGCGGAAACCACCGCGCGCAGTGAGGCCGTCGTGATCGACGTCGCGATACCGACGCCCCACACGGTCTTGCCGCCGATCGACGCTTCCACGTAGGCGGCGGCCTGGGCCTCTTCGCCGGAGGACATCGCGTGCTCGGAGTAGTCCAGCACGTTGACGTCGTAACCGATCGCCCCCAGCGCATCACAGAACGCGGCGAGCGGTCCGTTACCGGCGCCGACGATCTCGCGTTCCTCACCGTCGACCTTTACGACCGCGGTGACGGTGTCGGTGCCGCCGTCGACCTCGGCGGCGTCGACCCGCTGCCGCATCCGCTCCAGTGGGCGCACCGGCGCCAGGTACTCCTCGTAGAAGGCGTCCCACATCTCCTTGGGCGACACCTCGCCGCCCTCACCGTCGGTGATCGCCTGGATCGCCTGGGAGAACTCGATCTGCAGCCGCCGCGGGAGGGCCAGCCCGTGGTCGGCCTTCATGATGTAGGCGACGCCGCCCTTGCCCGACTGCGAGTTGACCCGGATCACGGCCTCGTACGTGCGGCCGACGTCCTTCGGGTCGATCGGCAGGTAGGGGACCTGCCACAGGATGTCGTCGACATCCGAATCCGCTTCGTCGGCAGCCACTTTCATGGCGTCCAGACCCTTGTTGATGGCGTCCTGGTGGCTGCCGGAGAACGCGGTGTAGACCAGATCGCCGCCGTAGGGGTGACGTTCGTGCACCGGCAGCTGGTTGCAGTACTCGACGGTGCGGCGGATCTCGTCGATGTTGGAGAAGTCGATCTGCGGGTCAACGCCTCGGCTGAACAGGTTGAGCCCCAGCGTCACCAGGCACACGTTGCCGGTGCGCTCGCCGTTGCCGAACAGGCAGCCCTCGATCCGGTCCGCCCCGGCGGCATAGCCCAATTCGGCTGCGGCGACGGCAGTTCCGCGATCGTTGTGCGGATGCAGGCTCAGGATGATCGACTCGCGGCGGGCCAGGTTGCGGCTCATCCACTCGATGGAGTCGGCATAGACGTTGGGGGTGGCCATCTCGACGGTGGCCGGCAGGTTGACGATCAGCGGGACGTCCGGGGTGGGCTGGATCACCTCAGACACGGCGTTGCAGACCTCGACGGCGTACTCCAGTTCGGTGCCGGTGTAGGACTCCGGCGAGTACTCGAACCGCCACCGCGTCTCGGGATACTTGCGGGCCTCGTCGACGCACATCCGTGCCCCGTCGGTGGCGATCTTCTTGACGGCGTCGCGGTCGGCGCGGAACACCACGCGGCGCTGCAGGATCGACGTCGAGTTGTAGAAGTGCACGATCGCCCGCGGGGCACCCTGGCAGGCCAGGAACGTACGTTCGATCAGCTCGGGGCGGCACTGCGTCAGCACCTGAATGGTGACGTCCTCGGGGATGGCGCCCTGTTCGATGATCTCGCGGACGAAGTCGAAGTCGGTCTGGCTGGCCGACGGGAAACCGACCTCGATCTCCTTGTAGCCCATCCGCACCAGCAGATCGAACATGCGGCGTTTGCGGGCCGGGCTCATCGGGTCGATCAGCGCCTGGTTGCCGTCGCGCAGGTCCACCGCGCACCACATCGGTGCGGTGTCGATGACGGTGTCCGGCCACGTGCGGTCCGGCAGCCGAATCGGTTCCACCTCGTCGGCGAAACTGCGATAGCGGCTCACCGGCATCGACGAGCCGCGCTGAGTGTTCCAGGCGGGCTGGCCGGGATGAGGTGCGCCGGCGGGCGTGGTGATGGTGCGTACCGAGCTGAAGGTGTCGGCGCTGGGGGTGAAGTTCTCGGTCATGTCGGTGCTCCGGATAGGTCTAGGGGAATTCAGACCGGCGCATCGCGAACACCCGCGACGGGAGGCCGGTCTGGATCAGACCCCGTCGCGGCGTCCGAGAAGGAGCACCCGCTGCACGGAAGACACCCTACTCCTGGGCCGCCGGGGAGCAAAACCCCGCTGGGGGCCTCAGACCTGGGAGTCGGGGAACGCGATCACCGACAGGAACCGAATGGGCACCTCCACCAGATCGACCGGTCCGTGGGCACCCTCGCCGTCGAACTGCAGCGAGTCGCCGGGGTGCAGCCGGTACACCGACCGGCTGTGGCTGTAGTCCATGACGCCTTCGAGCATGTAGATGAACTCGGTGCCCGGATGCTGGAACAGCGGATAGGTCTGGCTCTTCTCCGACAACGTGACCTGCAGGCATTCCAGCCGCTTGTGCTCGCCGCGCAGCGAGCCGAGCAGTTCGTACTCGTGGCCCTCGCGGCTGCCCTCCCGCACGATCCGCGCTCCGGTGCCCGACCGGACGAACGCCGCTGGACGCTCCACGTCCGCGCCGCGGAAAAGGCTCGTCACCGGCACGTCGAAGCCCTTGGCCAGCAGCGCCAGCGTGGACAGGCTGCACGACGTCTGAGCGTTCTCGATCTTGCTCATCATCGCTTTGGAGATGCCGATGCGCGCTGCCGTCTCGGCGACCGTGAGGCCCTGCTGCAGCCGCAGCAGCCGCACGTTGCGCCCGATGGCGGACTCGATCTCCAGTTCGTCGACGGGCTCGGCGGGATCGCGGTCCCGGGCCGTGCCCGACTTGTTGCGCAGCAGCGGGACGTGATCGTCAGCAGAGGCCACAGCTCACCTGTCTAGCGCATCTCGCCCGCGCCGACGTACGGGTACGGCGTCCTGAGCGGATCGCCCTCGGCGAACCGCGACAGCCGGAAGTCCGAGGCCGGAATGCGCGGGTCGCGGCTGTGACCGTCGACGACCAGGTCGGCGACCAGCCTGCCGACCGCGGGCGCGATCTTGAAACCGTGGCCGCTGAAGCCGGCCGCGACCAGACCCTTGACGGCCCTTTCCATCTGGGCCGGGCTTCGGGGCGGCTCGACCGCGATGGTCGGCCCCTCGATGGGCAGCGCGCCGTGGCCGACGAGCCGATCGCTCATCTCACCCGCCTGGTCCTTGGTGCGCGGCACCAGCACGGTCCAGCCGTACAGTGNCCGCTGAAGCCGGCCGCGACCACCAGCCCGTCGAGACCGGTCCGTGAGATCACCGGGTTCCAGTCCGGCGTCACGTCGTAGCACCCTGCGTAGCTGCCGGTGATGGCCGCGTCGGGGAAGCCGGGGAACCGGGTCCCGACCTTGTCGACGGTGATGTCGACGAACTCCTCGGTGGCCCGGTTGAGGTAGTCGTCCGGGTCGGCGGTGCGCGCGTCGGCGAGATCGCTGTTGCCGAACAGGATGTCGCCGCCCACCTCGGGCCGGACGTACTGCAGCGACACCAGATCGGAGAACACCGGCACCGGGCCGGTGGGAACGCCGGGATCGATCATCACGATCTGCTCGCGGATCACCCGGATCGGCACGTCGACGCCGTGCGGCGCCAGCAACGCCGGCGTCCACACCCCCGTCGCGGCGACGACGGTGCCCGCCGAGATCTCGCTGCCGTCAGCGAGGGCCACGCCGGTCACCCGGTCGCCGGTCGCGGTCAATCCCGTTGCCGCGCAGCCCTGCCGGACCCGGACACCCGCAGCGCGAGCGCTGATCGCCAGCGCCTGCGCGGTCTGATAGGCGTCCCCGTACCCACCGCGGGGCTCCCACCCGAACGCCGCAAACGGGGTCAGGTCGGCGAACGGCCACATCTTCGCGACCTCGGTGTGGTCGATCTCCTCGGTGTCCACCCCGACCGCACGCTGGGCGGCGAGACTCTTGCGCAGCGCGTCCACGTTCGGTTCCCCGACGCCGACGACGTAACCGGTCTGGCGGAACCCGATGTCGGTGCCGAAGAGGTCATCCGCGTGTTCGAAGACCTCCAGCCCGACCGTGGCCATCGCGGCGAGTGAGCTCACCCCGTAGTGGCAGCGCACGATCCCGCTGCTCTTGCCGGTCATGCCGGAGCCGACGGTGTGGCGTTCCACCACGACGACGTCGGTCACCCCGCGCTCGGCCAGCGCCCACGCCGCAGCGCAGCCCTCGATGCCGCCGCCGACGATGACGACGTCGGCGGTGCTCACGTGCCCGGAATCCAGCTGGTACCGGCCAACGGCACCCGCGCCATCGCCGCGGCCTCGATGCTGACCGCGACGAGATCGTCCGGCTCGAGATGGCACACGTGGGACTTGCCGCACGCCCGCGCGATGGTCTGCGCCTCCATCGTCAGCACCCTCAGATAGTTGGCCAGTCGACGGCCCGCGGCGACCGGATCGAGCCGGGCGGCGAGTTCGGGATCCTGTGTGCTGATGCCCGCCGGGTCGTTGCCGTCCTGATAGTCGTCGTAGAAACCCGCGGCGCTGCCCAGCTTCTCGTACTCGGCGGCGTATCGGGGGTGGTTGTCGCCCAGCGCGATCAGCGCCGCTGTGCCGATCGCGACCGCGTCGGCGCCCAGCGCCAGCGCCTTAGCGACGTCGGCGCCGTTGCGGATACCGCCCGACACGATCAGCTGGACTTTCCTGTGCACGCCCAACTCCTGCAGCGCCCGCACCGCCTCGGGGATCGCGGCGAGCGTCGGGATACCGACGTGCTCGATGAACACCTCCTGCGTGGCGGCGGTGCCGCCCTGCATGCCGTCGACCACGACGACGTCCGCGCCGGCATGCACCGCGAGCTTGACGTCGTAGTAGGTGCGGGGGGCGCCGACCTTGACGTAGATCGGCTTCTCCCAGTCGGTGATCTCCCGCAGCTCGTTGATCTTGATGGTCAGATCGTCGGGTCCGGTCCAGTCAGGATGGCGGCACGCCGAGCGCTGGTCGATGCCCTGGGGCAGCGTCCGCATCGCGGCGACCCGTTCGGAGATCTTCTGCCCCAGCAGCATTCCGCCGCCGCCGGGCTTGGCGCCCTGACCGAGCACCACCTCGATCGCGTCGGCCTTGCGCAGATCGTCGGGGTTCATCCCGTAGCGCGACGGCAGGTACTGGTACACCAGGTGCTTGCTCTGGCCCCGCTCCTCGGGTGTCATGCCGCCGTCGCCGGTGGTGGTCGATGTGCCGACCTCGCTGGCGCCGCGGCCCAGCGCCTCCTTGGCCGGCCCGGACAGGGCGCCGAAGCTCATGCCGGCGATGGTGACCGGAATGGCGAGGTGCAGAGGATGTTTGGCGTGGCGGTCGCCCAGCACCACGTCGGTGGCACACCGCTCGCGGTATCCCTCGAGCGGATAGCGCGACATCGAGGCGCCGAGGAACAGCAGATCGTCGAAGTGGGGGAGCCGGCGCTTGGCGCCCCAGCCGCGGATGTCGTAGACGCCGGTGTCGGCGGCGCGCTGGATCGCGGCGATGGTGGCGCGGTCGAAGGTGGCGGACTCGCGCAGGCCGAGGCGGGCGCGGTCATCGGTGGAGGAGGTCATCAGTAGCTCGCAGCGTTGTCGACGTGGAAGTGGTAGAGCGAGCGCGCCGATCCGTAGCGCGTGTAGGCGCCGAGGTCGTCACCCTCGAATCCCGCTGCCTTGAGCAGCTCTTCGAGTTCGCGGATGTGTTCGGCGCGCATCGGTTTGGTCACGCAGTCCGCGCCCAGCGACGCGACGTCGCCGCGCACGTAGATGCGGGCCTCGTACAGGGAGTCGCCGAGCGCCTCACCGGCATCGCCGCGGACCACGAGCCGGCCCGCCTGCGCCATGAACGCGCTCATGTGGCCGACGTCGCCGCCGACGACGATGTCCACCCCCTTCATCGAGATGCCGCACCGGGCGGCGGCATTGCCCTCGATCACCAGCAGACCGCCGTGCGCGGTGGCGCCCGCCGACTGCGACGCGTTGCCCTTCACCCACACCGAGCCGCTCATCATGTTCTCGGCGACCCCGGTGCCGGCGTTGCCGTTGATCACGACGTCGGCGTGCTGGTTCATGCCCGCGGCGTAGTAGCCGACGTGGCCGTCGATCGTGACCGTCAGCGGGGCGTTCAGCCCGACGGCGACGTTGTGCGCGCCGGCGGGATGCTCGATGACGAACTCGCCGTGGACATCCGGTGCGTGCAACGCCGCGTTGACGTCACGCAGGGCGGTGGTGCGCAGGTCGTAACGCGTCGCTACCGCCGACGAGCGCTCGCGCGAGGAGACATTCAGCGCCGACGAGCGCTCGCGCGAGGAGACATTCAGCGCTGCCATGCGTAGACCACCTCCGGTTCGGGTTCCCAGATGCGGGCGTTCTCGACCCCGGGCAGCCCGGCCAGGGCGCGGTACTCGCTGCCCATGGCCACCCAGTCGTCGGTCTCGGCGATGACGGCCGGCTTGCACGCGATCGCGTCGCGCACCACGGCGAACGAGTCGCGGTCGGAGACCAGGAGGGTGTAGAAGCCGTCGAACGTGCGGCAGAGCTCCTTGAGGGAACTCTCGACGTCGCGGCCGTCGGCCAGCAGCGCGGCGATGAAGCGGGCGCCGACCTCGGTGTCGTTCTCGCTGTCGAACACCACACCGCGCGCGCGCAACTCGCGGCGGATCGTCGCGTGGTTGGCGAACGATCCGTTGTGCACCATGCACTGTCCCGGTCCGACGGCGTACGGATGGCAGCCCGACGGCGTCACCGCGGACTCGGTCGCCATCCGGGTGTGGCCGACACCCTGCCAGCCCTGCGCGTCGGCCAGCCCCCAGCTCGCGGTGAGCACGCGCGGGTGACCGACCCCCTTGAGAACCGCGACGTCCGAACCGAATCCGGCGATGATCGCCTCGGGATAGGAGGCCCGGACCGCCGCGAGCAGCGCCTCCGACGACGCGTCCGACGACAACAGGTGGCTGTCGGCCACCGCGACGCCCTCGACGTCATCGTCCAGTGCGGTGGCGACCGTGCGCGTCACCAGATCGACGTCCTCGCGCCGACCGGTGCCCAGGTCGGCCACCGACACACAGCCCTGCCCCGGGGGCGACCACGTCACGTCACCGTAGACGGCGACGCCGGCCGAATCGCTTCCCCTGTCGCCCATTTCGCAGAGCATGGCGGACAGCAGGGTGCCCAGCCGCGGATAGAGCTCGGGTGTGCGCAGGTGCAACCCGACGATGCCACACATGGATTCCTCCGGTTCGAAGAGTCAGAAGGCGGTCAGGTACTGGTCGATCTCCCACGGGCTGACCGCGCTGTGGTAGCTGAAGAACTCCTCGCGTTTCACGCCGGCGAAGTAGGCGGCGACACCGTCACCTGCAGCGTCGAGAACTCCGGTGATCAACGGGTCGCCCTCGAACTCCTCGACCGCGTGCAGCAGCGTCGGCGGCAGCGGCCGCGTGCTGACCCCCGCGCCGACGGCGCCCGGATCGGTGCTGCGTTTGATGCCGTCGATCCCGGCGCCCAGCGCAGCGGCGATCGCGAGATACGGGTTGGCCGAGCCGTCCCCGCCGCGCAGCTCGATGCGGTCGGAGTCGGGCACTCGGATGTAGTGGGTGCGGTCGTTGCCGCCGTAGGTAGGCAGCCGCGGCGCCCAGGAGGCCCCGGACGCGGTGGCGACTGCCCCGGTCCGCTTGTAGGAGTTGACCGTCGGGGCTATGACGGCCTGCAGCGCACAGGCGTGTTCGAGGATTCCGCCGATGAACCCGTACGCCGTGTCGGACAGGCCGAGTCCCCGGGCGTCGTCGGTCTGGGTGGGGAACACCGCGTTGCCGGCACTGGTGAGCGACAGGTGCAGGTGCAGTCCGCTGCCCGTCTTGTCGGCGAACGGCTTGGGCATGAACGTCGCGATCATGCCGCGCTCGGCGGCGATCATCGACATCTCGGTGCGCGGTTGGTGGTTCCCGACGATCTCGACACCGATNGTCCTGCGGGCCCAGATAGAGCTCGGCATAAAGGGCGCAGACGTCCCCGCGGGTGTGGTCGACGACTACATCCGGGTGACGCCGCGCGCGTCGTAACAGGGCTGAGCGGCGGTGTCGGCGGCGTCGGCCACCACGACGCCGCCGTCACCGGTGCGCCGCAGCAGGAAGTACTCCACCTCGGCGCCCACCCACGGCTCGAATCCCGCGTCGCCGCAACGCTGGATGAGGTTCTTCAGGATCACCCGCGGCGCGTACGGCCACGGCGTCCCCTCCACGTGGGGGTCGCAGTGCACGATCGCGAGGCCCTCCTTGAGGAACGGGATCGGGGTGAACGACGCCGGATCCGGGATCGCCATCATGTCCGGGTCCTTGGGCTCCTGGCCCATCGCGCCCACGGCGTAGCCCGCGAACCCGACGCCCTCGGTAGCCAGCATGTCCACCGCCTCGACGGGAACCAGTTTGGCGCAGGGCTTTCCGCGCAGATCGACGAACAGCGCGAGGATGAACTTCGTGCCGGATCGCTCTGCTGCGACCGCGAGGTCCATTGTCATGTCGCCCACCTAGTGTCTCTTGTTAGGAATCACAGTATCATTTCGTGAAACACTCCGCACATCGAACGGCCGGTGCGGAATCGCGCTCTCCGCACCGGCCGGTCGAGTACCGCGCTAGGCGGAGGCGAGCTCGTAGGACGCCTCGCGGTGGAACGCCGCGTCGATGCCCTTCTCCTCGTCGTCGGGCGAAATACGTATGCCCACAGTCTTCTTCAGTGCGAAGGCGATGATCCCGGCGATCACGAACGAGTACGCCATCACCGCGCCCGCCGCCGCGGCCTGACGCCACAGCTGGTCGAATCCGCCGCCGTAGAACAGGCCGTTGGTGGCGTTGGGCATCGTGTCGCTGGCCAGCAGGCCGATCAGCAGCGTGCCGATGACGCCACCGACGAGGTGCACACCCACCACGTCGAGGGAGTCGTCATAGCCGAAGCGCTCCTTGAGACCCACCGCGTACACGCACACCGCGCCGGCGATGGCGCCGAGGATGATCGCGCCCACAGGCGTGACCGCGCCACAGGCCGGGGTGATCGCGACCAGGCCGGTGATGGCGCCCGACGCCGCACCGACGCCCGTCACGTGACCGTCCTTGATCTTCTCGACGGCGATCCAGGCCAGCGTGGCCGCGCAGGTGGCGACGAACGTGGTGACCATGACGATCGCGGCCGAATTGCCCGCTGCCAGAGCCGAACCGCCGTTGAACGCGTACCAGCCGGCCCACAGCAGCCCGGCCCCGAGCAGCGTCAGCGGCACGTTGTGCGGCTTGCGCAGCTGGCCCCAGCTCGCCGACTTGCCGAGCACGATCGCCACGGCCAGCGCCGCCGCGCCGGCGTTGATGTGCACCGCGGTACCACCGGCGAAGTCAATGGCCTTGAGCTTGTTGGCGATCCAGCCGCCGGTGGAGTTCTCGGTGACCACACCGTCGAAGGCGAACACCCAGTGCGCGACCGGGAAGTACACCAGCACCGCCCACAGCGTCGCGAAGCCCATCCACGCACCGAACTTCATCCGGTCGGCGACCGCGCCGGAGATCAGCGCGACCGTGATGGCCGCGAAGAGCGCCTGGAACAACGAGAACAGACTGATCGGCAGCCCGTCGATGGTCGTCATCGGCTCGGTCAGGTTCTTCATGCCCGCGAATTCGGTGAAGCTGCCGACGAACCCACCGTAGGAGGTGCCGAAGGTCATCGAGAAGCCGAACAGCACCCACAGCACGCCGACGATCGCCACGGCGCCGAACGTCATCATCATCATGTTCGTCGAGCTCTTGACGGACACCATGCCGCCGTAGAACAACGCGAGGCCGGGGATCATCAGCGTGAGGCCGATGATGCAACACAGCATGAACGCGGTCGTCCCTGTATCCATAGATTCTCCTGCGATGGGCGGCTCCGCTGCGGAGCCGTTCACCGACAGTTACCGACGTCTCTGTTACGTGGACGGTTTCGTCAGGTTTCGGCCACGTAACGATCGCGGCTCAGGTTTGCCAATTCAGCACGATCTCGTTCAGCGGGAGCCGCTCGCGCGGCAGCCGGTCACGCTCGGCGATCGCCGCGTCGACGTCGGCATAGTCGCCGAGCCGGCCGACCGCGATCATCGCCAGAGGGCGCAGGGTGGCGGGCAGTCCGAATGCCTCGACGGCGCCCTCGGCGGAGAAACCGGCCATCGGATGGGTGATCAGACCGCGTGACACCGCCTCGATGCCGATCAGGGCCATCGCGGCGCCGCCGTCGACCCCGGAGTACAGCGCGGTCTTCTCGTCGTCGCCCTCGTCCGCGCAGAGCAGGATCAGCGCGCTGGCAGCCCGGGCGTAGCTGTTACCGCGGCGCAGCAGATCGGCGAGCGTCGCGAAGGTGTCGTCGCCGCGACGGCCCACCACGAACCGGACCGGCTGGCGCCGGCCCCACGTCGGCGCCCAGCGGGCCGCCTCGATCAGCGCGACCAGATCGTCGTCGGCCAGTTCGGCCGCGGGGTCGAACGCACGCGGACTCCAGCGCGCGGCGATCGGCGGATGGATGGGGACCGAGGTCTCGGCCAACCGATCGGTCGGGACGGGATCGGGGGTCGGTGCCACCCAGCCGACGCTACCGGCGGGAAAAAGCAGGTGCGCGCAGCCTTTATCCTTATCGGGATCCCTCCCGTTCGAAAGGTTCCTGCAGTGGCGCTCGTCGTACAGAAGTACGGCGGATCCTCGGTGTCCGACGCCGAGCGGATCCGCCGTGTGGCCGAGCGCATCGTCGAGACCAAAAAGGCAGGTAACGACGTCGTCGTCGTGGTCTCGGCGATGGGCGACACCACCGACGAACTGCTCGACCTGGCCAAACAGGTGTCGCCGGCCCCGCCGCCGCGCGAACTGGACATGCTGCTGACCGCCGGCGAACGGATCTCCAACGCGCTGGTCGCGATGGCGATCGAGTCACTCGGCGCGCAGGCGCGCTCGTTCACCGGCTCGCAGGCCGGCGTCGTCACCACCGGCACGCACGGCAACGCCAAGATCATCGACGTCACCCCAACCCGGCTGCGCTCGGCGCTCGACGACGGTCAGATCGTGCTCGTCGCCGGGTTCCAGGGCGTCAGCCAGGACACCAAGGACGTCACCACACTGGGCCGCGGCGGGTCGGACACCACCGCGGTGGCCGTCGCCGCCGCCCTGAAGGCCGACGTCTGCGAGATCTACACCGACGTCGACGGCATCTTCACCGCCGATCCGCGCATCGTGCCCAACGCGCGGCGCCTCGACGCCGTCTCCTTCGAGGAGATGCTCGAGATGGCCGCCGCGGGCGCCAAGGTGCTGATGCTGCGTTGCGTCGAGTACGCGCGCCGCTTCGACCTGCCCATCCACGTCCGCTCGTCGTACTCCGACAGGCCGGGCACCATCGTCAAAGGATCGATCGAGGACATCCCCATGGAAGACGCCATCCTGACCGGAGTAGCCCACGACCGCGGCGAGGCCAAGGTCACCGTCGTCGGGGTGCCCGACGTCCCCGGCTACGCCGCCCAGGTGTTCCGCGCGGTCGCCGACGCCGACGTCAACATCGACATGGTGCTGCAGAACATCTCCAAGGTCGAGGACGGCAAGACCGACATCACGTTCACCTGCTCGCGCGACAGCGGCCCCGGCGCTGTGGAGAAACTGACCTCACTGCAGGACGAGATCGGTTTCACCCGGGTGCTCTACGACGACCACATCGGCAAGGTGTCGCTGATCGGCGCCGGCATGCGGTCGCATCCCGGCGTGACGGCGACGTTCTGTGAGGCGCTGGCCAACGCGGGCATCAACATCGACCTGATCTCCACCTCCGAGATCCGGATCTCGGTTCTGATCAAGGACACCGAACTCGACCGTGCCGTCGAGGCGCTGCACGAGGCCTTCGGGCTCGGCGGCGACGAGGAAGCTGTGGTCTACGCGGGAACGGGGCGCTAGCAATGGTGAGCATCGGAGTGGTGGGAGCCACCGGCCAGGTCGGCCAGGTGATGCGGAAACTGTTGGCGGACAGAGACTTCCCCGCCACCGAGGTGAGGTTCTTCGCCTCGGCGCGTTCGGCGGGCAAGAAGCTGGAATTCCGCGGGCAGGAGATCGAGGTCGAGGACTCCGAGACCGCCGACCCGTCCGGGCTGGACATCGCGTTGTTCTCCGCCGGCGCCACGATGTCGCGGGTGCAGGCGCCGCGCTTCGCCGCCGCCGGCGCGGTGGTGATCGACAACTCCTCGGCGTGGCGCAAGGACCCCGAGGTGCCGCTGGTGGTCGCCGAGGTGAACTTCGCGCGCGACGCGGTCCATCGCCCGAAGGGCATCATCGCCAACCCGAACTGCACCACCATGGCCGCGATGCCAGTGCTCAAGCCGCTGCACGACGAGGCCGGGCTGGTGCGGATGATCGCCTCGACCTACCAGGCGGTTTCGGGCAGCGGGCTGGCCGGGGTCGAGGAGCTGTTCGGCCAGGCGAGCGCGGTGGTCTCCGACAGCCGCGAACTCGTGCATGACGGTGGCGCACTGGACTTCCCGGCGCCGAACAAGTACGTCGCACCGATCGCGTTCAACGTCGTGCCGCTGGCCGGTTCCCTGGTCGACGACGGCTCGGGGGAGACCGACGAGGACCAGAAGCTGCGCAACGAGAGCCGCAAGATCCTCGGCATCCCCGACCTCGCGGTGTCCGGCACGTGCGTGCGCGTGCCCGTGTACACCGGTCACTCGCTGTCGCTGAACGTCGAGTTCGCAGAGCCGTTGTCGGTCGAGCGGGCCACCGAGATCCTGTCCTCGGCGCCCGGCGTCACGCTGGTCGACGTGCCCACGCCGCTGGCCGCCGCGGGTGTCGACGACTCCCTGGTCGGCCGGATCCGGCAGGATCCCGGCGTGCCGGAGGGTCGCGGGCTGGCGCTGTTCGTCTCCGGAGACAACCTGCGAAAAGGTGCGGCGCTCAACACGATTCAGATCGCCGAGTTGCTGGCCCGAGGCTGATTTGCGCCGAAACTGCATTCCGCGCGGCGTTTTCGTCCTCTTCTGCGCGTGGAATACAGTTTCGGCGGGGTCGGTGGCGCATGCGACGCCGATCGAGTTGCCGCCGCTGCAGCCCGGACAGGTCATCCGCGTCGGGCCGGTGGCCGGAACTGGAACGCCGACAGTGGATTACGGCATCGGTGCGACGGACCTCTGCGAGTTCATGGAGTTCCCGAGCGGCATCCTGCAGGTGTGCGGTGACAGTTTCGCCGGCGAAGGCGTGGGTTTCGGCGGTTGGTACTCACCGATCGCGCTGCACGTGGTCGACGGTTCGCTCGACGACCCGGCCGGGGTCCGCTACGACGGTGTGACCGGGATCGACACCCCGCTGCTCGCCGACCCGACGCCGCCGGGATCCTCACAGTTGCCGGCGGGCATCGTCGAGATCAACCGGGAGAACTACCTGCTGGTCACGACCACCAAGGATCTGCGTCCGCAATCGTCCCGTCTGGTGAAAGCAGAAGCAGGAAAAGGCAATTGGGCGACGGTGCCCGGATCGCGCCGCGACGCCGCCTACGCCGACGGCGGCCAGTCCCAGATCAGCGGCTACTACGACCCGATCCCGACGCCCGAGTCGCCGCGAGGTTGGGTCTACATCGTCGCCAACAACTTCGACCGCACCGGTCCGGTCCGCCTCTACCGCGCGACGCCGCAGAGCTTCACCGACCGGTCCACCTGGCAGGGCTGGGCGCCCACCGGGTGGGGTGGCGAGCCCGCACCGCTGTGGAACGACCGGGTGGGCGAGATGAGCGTGCGCCAGATCGACGGCCGCACCGTGCTGTCCTACTTCAACGCCAGCACCGGCAACATGGAGATCCGGGTCGCGGCCGACCCGACGGGCCTGGGTGCCGCGCCGGTGACGACGGTCGTGGTCGCGGCGCCGTGGCCCGACCGCGCCGAGGATCTGCCACCCCCGCAGGACAACCGGCTCGCACAGCCCTACGGCGGCTACCTCTCGCCGGGATCCACACCGGACGCGGTGCGCGTGTTCGTCAGCCAGTGGAACACCACCCCGCGCGGGGGCAGCCCGTACCGGGTGATCCAGTTCGCTGTGAACCCGTTCAAGCCCTAGTCGGGCCCCGCCGCCGCTCACTAGTACACCGTGTTAGCGTGGGAACTAGCACACTGTACTAGTAACACTGCGCATAAGAGTGAGGCAGACACGTGGTCCGATCCTGGCGACCGTTTCGCATCATCGCGGAGAACTCCCGTGCCTATCTCGTGGCGAATGCGCTGGTGTTCGGGCTGTTCCTGGTGGGCTTCGCCGCCGGGCTCGCCTTCCCGCAGCTCACCGAGGCACGCCGGGAGGCCCTGGATGCCAACGGCACGACGGAGCTCGTGCAGTCGGTGTTCGACAATCCCTGGCTGTTCGCCCTGGTGATTCTCGGCGTCAACGTGATCCGCATGGGTGCGTTGACCATCGTGGCGCCGTCGATGATCGTGCCCTTCGCCGGCCTTCCGCTGTTCGGCTACTGGGTGGTGACGACGGGAGTGGCCCTGGTCCCCCCGAACGACATCGGCTGGGTGGCGCTGATCCCGCATTCGGTCACGCTGATCATCGAACTGCAGGCCTACATCGTGCTGCTTCTGGGTGCCTACCTGCTCGGCAGGTACTGGATCCGCCCCGACCTCGCGGGCGTCGACACCCGGCGAGCCGCCTACCGTCGGGGGCTGCAGAACCTCGGATGGCTGGTGCTGCTCGCCGCCGTGCTGCTCGTCGTCGGCGCGGTCTACGAAGCCTTCTCGCTGCGCTACGCCGTGCATCCGCTGGCCGAATTGCTGTTGGCGAGCCCGGGCGGCGCCGCACGTTCTTAGGCGATTCACAGCGGACGTCTAACCGGCGCTGTGCCTAGCAAGAGCAGGATCATGCCCATGAGCGAACCCACGCCGCCGCCGCACGATCAGACGCCGCACGATCAGACCGAGCCCGCGACCGGCCCCGTGCTGACGCCACCCGCGGCCTATCAGGGACCGCCGCCGGTTCCGCCCCAGCCTGTCTACGTCGAGCGGTCCAGCCGGCTCAACAAGGCCGCCGCATGGGTCGGCATCGTCGCGGGATCGCTGTTCATCGTCGTCGTCATCTTCGGCGCCGGGTTCCTCACCGGGAAGGCCGTGAGCAACGGTCACCGCGGGGACTACGACCGCGGCCACGAGATGATGATGCGACCCGGACCGGCCATGTTCCCGATGGGTCCGCCCGGAGGCATGCAGCGCGGCCCGTCCTTCCCCGGACCGTTCGGCCCCGGACAGATCATCGAGATCCCGCGCCCGCCCGGTGGTGCGCCGTCGGCTCCCGACACACCCGCGCCGGCGCGTCCGTGAGTGATTGATCGGGCCGCTTCCGGGTATCCGCTGGCTTTGGACGGCGGCACAGCCCGATACCCGCCCAGCCCCGAGGAGAACAGATGTCTGACAAGTACGCGACGACCGATGCCGGGGCACCAGTTCCCAGCGTCGAGCACTCGCTGACCGTCGGTCCCGACGGCCCCATCCTGTTGCAGGACCACTACCTGCTCGAGCAGATGGCCAACTTCAACCGCGAGCGGATCCCGGAGCGGCAGCCGCACGCCAAGGGCGGTGGCGCGTTCGGCGAGTTCGAGGTCACCCACGACGTCAGCGCCTTCACCAAGGCGGCGTTCCTGCAGCAGGGCGTGAAAACCGAGATGGTCGCCCGGTTCTCGACGGTGGCCGGCGAGCGCGGTAGCCCAGACACCTGGCGGGATCCGCGCGGGTTCTCGCTGAAGTTCTACACGTCGGAGGGCAACTTCGACATGGTCGGTAACAACACGCCGGTGTTCTTCATCCGCGACCCCATGAAGTTCCAGAACTTCATCCGAAGCCAGAAGCGGATGCAGGCCAACAATCTCCGCGACCACCACATGCAGTGGGACTTCTGGACGCTGTCACCCGAGTCGGCGCATCAGGTCACCTGGCTGATGGGTGACCGCGGTATCCCGAAGACGTGGCGGCACATGAACGGCTACTCCAGCCACACCTACAGCTGGCTCAACGCCGACGACGAGATGTTCTGGGTCAAGTACCACTTCAAGACCGATCAGGGCGTCGATTTCCTCACCCAGGAGGACGGCGACCGGCTCGCCGGCGAGGACGGCGACTACCACCAGCGCGACCTGTTCACGTCGATCGAGGACGGCAACTTCCCGTCCTGGACGCTGCACGTGCAGATCATGCCGTTCGAGGACGCGAAGACCTACCGCATCAACCCGTTCGACCTGACGAAGGTGTGGCCGCACAGCGACTACCCGCTCCAGCAGGTCGGAAAGATGACGCTCAACCGCAACGTCGTCGACTATCACGCGCAGATCGAGCAGGCCGCGTTCGAGCCGAACAACATCGTGCCCGGCACCGGACTGTCGCCGGACAAGATGCTGCTCGCGCGCGGCTTCTCCTACGCCGACGCGCATCGGCACCGGCTCGGCGTGAACTACAAGCAGATCCCGGTCAACGAGCCCAAGGTGGAGGTGCGTGCCTACTCCAAGGACGGGGCCATGCGGATCCGCAACGCCACCGACCCGGTGTACGCGCCCAATTCGATGGGCGGTCCGGAAGCCGATCCGCGCCGCGCGTCGGAGGTGCACTGGGCCTCCGACGGGGACATGGTGCGTTCGGCGTATGCACTGCGCGCCGAGGACGACGACTGGAGCCAGGCCGGCACGTTGGTGCGGGAGGTGCTCGACGACGCGGCGCGCGACCGGCTGGTGAACAACATCGTCGGCCACGTCTCCGACGGCGTGAAGGAGCCGGTGCTGTCGCGGGTGTTCGAGTACTGGCGCAACGTCGATCCCGACCTCGGCAAGAAAGTCGAGGAGGGCGTGCGGGGCGCCGGTTCCTAGCCGCGAATGCACGGTTTCTGACGGAGATCGCGAGACGGCCCGACAGAAACCGTGCACTCGGCGCGCCAAAGGATCAGTGCTGCCCGGGATACGGGAGCAGCGCCATCTCGCGGGCTGTCTTGATCGCCGCGGCGACTTGGCGCTGCTGCTGCACGGTCACCCCGGTCACCGTCCTCGAACGGATCTTGCCGCGCTCGGAGAGGAACTGCCGCAGCGTCGCGGTGTCCTTGTAGTCGACGACATCGATACCCAGAGACGACAGCAGGTTTCGCCGCTTCTTCGGAGCGGCGAGTGCCTCGCGCCGGCGCGTCACCAGCTCGACTTCCGGACGCCGGGCAGCTGTCCCCGGTGCGCGAGTTCGCGGACACGCACCCGTGACAGGCCGAACTTCCGCAGATGACCCCGGGGCCGCCCGTCGACGGTGTCGCGATTGCGCACCCGCACCGGGCTGGCGTCGCGCGGCTGGCGGTTGAGTGCCTGCTGTGCGGCGGCCTTCTCTTCGGGGCTGGTCGACACCGACCGGATCGTCTCCTTCAGCGCGGCCCGTCGCTCGGCATAGCGGGCCACCATCTCGCGGCGCCGCTCGTTGGCAACCACCTTCGACTTCTTGGCCATCAGCGTTCTTCGCGGAAGTCGACGTGCCGGCGGGCGACCGGGTCGTATTTGCGCAGCACGATCCGGTCCGGATCGTTGCGCCTGTTCTTACGGGTGACGTAGGTGTAGCCGGTGCCCGCGGTCGAGCGCAGCCTCACGAGTGGGCGAATGTCGTTGCGTGCCATCAGATCTTCTGTCCTTCCCGGCGCAGGCGCGCCACCACCGACTCGATGCCGTCGCGGTCGATGACCTTGAGGCCTTTGGCGCTGACGCGCAGTGTGATCCGTCGGCCCTCGGATGGCAGGTAGTACGTCTTGCGCTGGATGTTCGGATCCCAGCGGCGACGGGTTCGACGGTGCGAGTGAGACACCGCGTTGCCGAAGCCGGGTCGGCGACCGGTGACCTGGCAGTGGGCGGACATCGGATCCCTCCTTATTGAAAATGATTTTCGACAAGCTGCGGTCGAGACTGTAGCGTGAACGCACGCTTATTGAAAATCATTCCCATTAAAGGAGGGCGATGCGCACCCCCGTCGTGATCGTGACCGGCCAGCACCACACCGACGACATTGCTCGGATACTGCTCGACAAGCCGGGTACGGCGCTGGTGCAGCATCACTTCGACGGCCACGTCGTGCACCGCACCACCGCACTCGTGCATCGCGGAATCACCGTCGTCGCGGACACGGTCCTCGAGCTGACGAACTGCTGTGTCTCCTGCACCGTGCGCAACGATCTGCTCGCGCACCTGGGTGACCTGCACCGCCGGCCCGATGTCGACCGCATCGTGGTCCGACTCGGGCTCTGGATGGAGCCCGAACCCGTCGCGGTCGCGATCACCCGCTCGCCAGTGGCGCGCGACGTCGCGCTGTCGGCCGTCGTCGCCACCGTCGACAGCGCCACCTGGCTGCCCCAGGCTCTCGGGGAAGAGGAGCTCCACGATGGCCGCACCGCGGCCCAGGTGGTCGTCGGGCAGGTCGAGTTCGCCGATGTGGCCGTCCTGACCGTCCCGGATCCGGAGACGCTCGCCGTCGTGCGCAGGCTGGCGCCGCGCGCCCGTGTCACCGTCGGCACCGATCGCCTCGAACTCGCGCTGGCCCACCTCGAACCCGACGCGCGGCGGGGTCGCAGCGACGACCCGCACGCGTCGCTGCTGTGCGGTCAACCCCCGCTGGACACCGACGGCCGCGTCGGACTCGTCGAGTTCACCTCGCGGCGACCGTTCCATCCCGGTCGCCTGCACGACGCACTCGACGTCCTGCTCGACGGCGTGGTCCGCAGCCGCGGCCGGCTGTGGCTGGCCGGCCGGCCCGACCGGGTGATGTGGCTGGAGTCCGCGGGAGGCGGACTGCGTGTGACCAACGCGGGAAAGTGGTTGGCGGCCATGACGTCTCGCGAGGTCGCCTACGTCAACCTGGAACGACGTGCGATGGCCGGGCTGATGTGGGACCACCGCCACGGCGATCGGCACACCTCCCTGGCGGTGCTGACCTGTGGGGCACAGGGCCACGAGATCACGCGCGCACTGCGTGTCGCCGTCCTCACCGACGCGGAGATGGAACGCGAGCACGAGTGGCAGGGCTACGCCGATCCTTTCGGTGAGTGGCACGCCGACCCGTGCGACGACGCGGTCCTGGCGCTGCAGACGGAGCGCGACGGCCACGCGGAGGACTGACCGCCGCACCGGCTGGCATGATCGGTCAGGTGAAAGCCCTCGCCCTCGGTTGTGTCGCCGCCGCAGGACTGGCCCTCGCCGCACCCGCGGCCGCGCGGCCCTCCGATCCCGGAGTGGTCAACTACGCCGTGCTGAACAAGGGCTCGGTGGGCAACATCGTCGGGGCGCGGCTGGGTTCCGAGTCGACGTTCTCCGACCCATTCCAGGCCTATTACGTGGACAACCCGGTCTGCAACAACTGGGCCGACATCGGGCTGCCGGAGGTCTACCTCGACCCCGACCTGGCCGCGTTCAACGGCGCCACCGCCCAGGAGTCGCCGACCGACACGACCCACCTGGTGAAGCAGGCCGTCGGGGTGTTCGCGACGCCTGAGGCGGCCGGGCGTGCCTACCGCCGCGTGGTGGATCGGACCGTCGGCTGCAGCGGGCAGACCACCGCGATGCACCTGGAGGACTTCACCACGCAGGTGTGGTCGTTCACCGGGGGTCCCGCCGGTGCCGCCGACGCCGACTGGGTCAAGCAGGAGGCCGGCACCGACCGGCGCTGCTTCGTCACGACCCGGCTGCGTGAGAACGTGCTGCTGCAGGCCAAGGTGTGTCAGTCGGGCAACGGCGGGCCCGCGGTCAACGTGCTGGCCGGGGCGATGCAGAACACGCTCGGCCAGTAACGCCGCGGCCCTGGGCGGACACGTCATCCATGTGTCACCCGCCGACGGCCGGAATTTGTCGGTGCGCTCTGGAAGATAAAGGGGAAGACTCGTCAGGCAGCGAGCGTCAACGATCGAAAGAGGACGGCTGATATGGGCCGCACGATGCCGTGTGACGGGGTCACCGGCTGCGCCGACAACGCGCTGACCAGCGCTGAATCCGCCGGCGAACACCTTGTCGACCGATGTCTCACCGACGGTCCGGTCGGCGGGGTGGGGCTGGAGATCGAGGCGCACTGCTTCGCGCTGTCCGATCCGGGACGCCGGCCAGGATGGGACGAGCTCACCTCGGTGATCGCCGCGCTGCCTGCCCTTCCGGGCGGAAGCATGGTCACCGTCGAACCGGGCGGCGCGGTGGAACTGTCCGGCCCGCCGGCGGCCGGACCCGACGCCGCGATCGCGGCGATGACGTCCGACCGGACGGCGCTGCGAACCGCGTTCCACCAGGCGGGTTTCGGCCTGGTCCTGCTCGGCGCCGACCCGTTGCGGCCGGCGCGGCGGGTGAACCCGGGCGCGCGCTACCTCGCGATGGAGCGCTTCTTCGAGGCCAGCGGCACCGCCGACGCCGGCGCGGCGATGATGACGTCCACGGCCTCGATACAGGTCAACGTCGAGGCCGGCCCGCGCACCCAGTGGGCCGACCGGGTACGGCTGGCCCACGCGCTGGGACCCACGATGATCGCCGTCGCCGCGAATTCGCCGATGCTCGGCGGTGGCTTCACCGGCTGGCAGTCCCCCCGCCAGCGCGTGTGGGGCCAGCTCGACTCGGCGCGGTGCGGACCCGTCCTGGGGGCCAGCGGCGACGACCCGGCCAGCGACTGGGCGCGTTACGCGCTGCGGGCGCCCGTCATGCTCGTGCACAACCCCGACCCCGAACCGGTCACCGAGTGGGTGCCGTTCGCGGACTGGGCCGACGGGCGGGTGCTGCTCGGCGGTCGCCGCCCCACCATCGCCGACCTGGAGTATCACCTGACCACGCTCTTCCCGCCCGTGCGGCCGCGCGGGTTCCTCGAGATCCGCTATCTGGACAGCGTGTCGGATGCGCTGTGGCCCGCCGTGGCGTGGACGCTCAGCACGCTGCTCGACGATCCGGTGGCCGCCGATGTCGCCGCCGAGGCCACCGAGCACGTCGACACGGCGTGGGACCGGGCGGCGTGGGAGGGACTGGTCGACCGGCACCTGCACGAGGCCGCGGTGACGTGCGTGACCGCTGCGGCCGAGCGCGCCCCGGCGGCACTGACGGAATCGATCGAACAGCTGGTGCGTTCCGTCGAACGCGGACGCTGCCCGGCCGACGACTTCGCCGACCGGGTGGTCTCCTACGGGATCGCGGACGCGGTCACCCAATTGGCAGAAGGGGAACTGTGACGTCACGCGAGGTGCTGGCCGAGGAACTGACCAAAGCCAGGGACCGCACCCTGCGCCTGGTCGACTTCGACGATGCCGAGGTGCGCCGGCAGTACGACCCGCTGATGAGCCCGCTGGTGTGGGATCTCGCGCACATCGGGCAGCAAGAGGAACTGTGGCTGCTGCGAGGCGGCAACCCCGACCGTCCGGGGCTGTTGTCCCGGCAGGTCGATCAGCTCTACGACGCGTTCGTCCACTCCCGGGCCGCCAGGGTCGACCTGCCGCTGCTGCCGCCTGCCGACGCCCGCGCATATTGCGCGACCGTGCGCGGCAAGGTGCTCGACGCGCTCGACGCGCTGCCCGAAGGACACCCCGACGCGTTCACGTTCGGCATGGTCGTCAGCCATGAGAACCAGCACGACGAGACGATGCTGCAGGCGCTGAACCTGCGCTCGGGCGCACCGCTTCTCGACCGGGGCGCCGCGCTGCCGGCGGGTCGGGCCGGGCTGGCCGGCACGTCGGTCGAGGTACCGGCGGGCACGTTCGTGCTCGGCGTCGACCCCGTCACCGAGCCCTTCTCGCTGGACAACGAACGCCCCGCCCACGTGGTCGACGTCCCTGCCTTCCGCATCGGCCGGGTGCCCGTCACCAACGGCGAATGGCGCGAGTTCATCGACGACGGCGGCTACGACCAGCCACGGTGGTGGTCCGAGGCGGGCTGGGCGCACCGGCAGCAGGCCGGGCTGACCGCGCCGATGTTCTGGAACGGTGACGGCACACGCACCCGCTTCGGGCACGTCGAGGACATCCCGGCCGACGAACCGGTGCAGCACGTCGACTTCTTCGAAGCCGAGGCGTACGCGGCGTGGGCCGGGGCGCGGCTGCCCACCGAGATCGAGTGGGAGAAGGCGTGCGCGTGGGATCCCGCCGCCGGCGTCCGCCGCCGCTTCCCGTGGGGCAGAGCCGAACCGACGTCCGAGCGGGCGAACCTCGGTGGGAGCGCGCTGCGCCCCGCGCCGGTCGGCGCGTATCCGGGCGGGGCGTCGGCGTACGGCGCCGAACAGATGCTGGGCGACGTATGGGAGTGGACCACCTCCACGCTGCGGCCGTGGCCGGGCTTCACCCCGATGGTCTACGAGCAGTACTCGGCGCCGTTCTTCGACGGGGTTTCCTCGGGGGATTACCGGGTGCTGCGCGGCGGCTCGTGGGCGGTGGCTGCCGGCATCCTGCGGCCGAGCTTCCGCAACTGGGACCACCCGATCCGCAGGCAGATCTTCTCGGGCGTGCGGCTGGCGTGGGATGTGTAGGCATCTGGCCTGGCTGGGTGCCCCGGTCTCGCTGGCGTCGCTGATGCTCGAGCCGCCGTCGGGCCTGCTGGTGCAGTCCTATGCGCCGCGTCGGCAGAAGCACGGCCTGATGAACGCCGACGGCTGGGGCGCAGGGTTCTTCGACGGGCCGCAGCCGCGCCGCTGGCGCAGCGCGGCGCCACTGTGGGGCGACGCCTCGTTCGCCTCGGTGGCCCCGGCGCTGGTGAGCGGGTGCGTGGTCGCGGCGGTGCGCTCGGCCAGCGTCGGCATGCCGATCGAGGCGTCCGCGTCGGCGCCGTTCACCGACGGGACGTGGCTGCTGTCGCACAACGGGCTCGTCGACCGGGCGGTGCTTCCGCTGTCGGCGAAGGCGGAGTCGACCAACGACAGCGCGCTGCTGGCGGCGCTGATCTTCGAGCGTGGCCTCGACGAACTGGGCGACACGATCGCCGGCCTGTCCGCCGCCGACCCGAACGCGCGGCTGAACATCCTGGCCGCCAACGGATCCCGACTGGTCGCGACCACCTGCGGGGACACCCTGTCGGTGCTGCGCCGTGCCGACGGCGTCGTGCTGGCCAGCGAGCCCTACGACGACGACCCGTCCTGGCAGGAGATCCCCGATCGCCACCTGGTCACCGTCGATGTCGACGACGTCGGCCCGAAGGTCGAGCTGACACCGCTGAAAGGACCGTGATGACGTTCTCGCTGGAGAACTACCTGGCCGCCGACGCCGCCGAGGCGGCACTGCGCCGCGACGTCCGCGACGGGCTGGGTGGCACGCCGAAATCGTTGCCGCCCAAGTGGTTCTACGACTCCGTCGGCAGCGATCTGTTCGACCAGATCACCCGGTTGCCGGAGTATTACCCGACGCGGGCCGAGGCGCAGATCCTCGCGGCGCGCGCCGGGGAGATCGCGGAGGTCTCGGGCGCCGACACGCTGGTCGAGTTGGGCAGCGGCACCTCGGAGAAGACGCGCAGGCTGCTCGACGCGATGGCCGGGCGCGGCGCGTTGCGCCGCTTCATCCCGTTCGACGTCGACGCGACCGTGCTCGAGGCGGCGGGCGCGGCGATCGAGGCCGAGTACCCCGGCACCGACGTCGCCGCGGTCTGCGGGGATTTCGAGGAGCACCTGGGCAAGATCCCGGCGACCGGCCGACGGTTGGTCGCGTTCTTGGGCTCCACCATCGGCAACCTGACGCCGGGACCGCGGGCGGATTTCCTGTCGTCTGTGGCGGCGATGATGCAGCCCGGAGATGCGCTGCTGCTGGGCACCGACCTGGTCAAGGACACCGGACGGCTGGTCCGCGCGTACGACGACAGTGCCGGGGTGACGGCGCGTTTCAACCTCAACGTGCTCGCGGTGGTGAACCGGGAGCTGGGCGCCGACTTCGACCTCGACGCGTTCGCACACGTCGCCCGCTGGAATCCCGACGAGGAGCGCATCGAGATGTGGCTGCGGTCCACCCGCGCACAGACCGTGCACATCGCGGCGCTCGACCTGGACGTCGATTTCGGCGACGGCGAGGAGATGCTGACCGAGGTCTCCTGCAAGTTCCGCCGGTCCCGGGTGGACAGTGAACTCGAAGCGGCCGGCCTGCGGCGCACCCACTGGTGGACCGACGAGGCGGGCGACTTCGGCCTCTCGCTGGCGGTCAAGTGACTCTCGCCGACACGTGGCGCGCCGCGCGGCCGCCGGCCGCGGGCGTGCACCTCGACAGCGCCGCGTGCTCGCGGCAGAGCTTCGCTGCGATCGAGGCCGCCGCCCAGCACGCCCGCCACGAGGCCGAGGTCGCACACCCGATCTCCGCGGCGGCGGCGTCCCAATCATCACAGGCCCAGCGGGCCCGCTCCG
>NZ_JYNX01000072.1 GCF_001044255.1 Mycolicibacterium chubuense | reverse complement strand
GCTGTGCGCCGGCACGATCACGCGGATCGCCCCCGACGGCGAGGGTCTGCCGGTGGTGTCCGGCGACGTCGTCGGCCGGATCTCGAAGGGGGCGGGGACGCCCGGGACGCTGCCCGACTTCGCGGGGCTGGCCTGGCGCATGCAGCGCGACGCCGATGCACAGGTGCCGTGGGACGTGCTCACGGTGTCGTCCACGGCGCGAGTGGTGCTCCGGCCCACCAGGTCCTGGGCGGCCGCCGAGTACTCGACGCTGATGCCGCTGGGCTACCGCGGGGGCGTGTACTGGCTGCGCGCGCGCTTGGTGACGCCGCTATCCGGTGACGGTCTGTCGGTCGACGCGGTGGGTGACGGGCTGGCCGCGGGCACGGTCGCCTTCGAGGTCCAGCAGGCCCGTGGCGGCGGTCCGTTCACCACGCTGGCGACGCTGAGCTTCGATCGTGCCCTGTGCGGCGACGAGCCCGAATGCGATCAGCCCTTCGACCCGACGGTGCGCAGCGGCGCCGAGGTCACCCTGCTGCCGCACTGGCTGACGTCGCTGCGCCGGGCGGCTTACCGCAACAGCCGGGAGGGCCGCGGCGCCGAATAGCACTGCGGGCGGCAGCTCACCTCGACAGGTGTCATATCGTGGCGGTCATGGACTTCGCGATGTCTGCCAAGGCGGCCGACTACCACCAGCGGTTGACCGATTTCATGGTCGAGCACGTCATTCCGGCCGAGGAGTCGTACGACCGCTACCGCCTCGAGGCGGGCCCGGACGACCACACCGTGCCGCCGGTCATCGAGGAGCTCAAGAAGCTGGCCAAGGAACGGGGGCTGTGGAACCTGTTCCTGCCGGCCGAGTCCGGTCTGACCAATCTGGAGTACGCGCCGCTGGCCGAGCTGACCGGCTGGAGCATGGAGATCGGTCCGGAGGTCACCAACTGCGCGGCGCCCGACACCGGCAACATGGAGACGCTGCACCTGTTCGCCACGCCCGAGCAGCGCGAGCAGTGGCTCGAGCCGCTGTTGGCCGGTGACATCCGCAGCGCGTTCGCGATGACCGAGCCCGCGGTCGCATCCAGCGACGCCCGCAACATCGAGACCACGATGCTGCGCGACGGGGACGACTACGTCATCAACGGCCGTAAGTGGTGGATCTCGGGGGCGGCCGATCCGCGCTGCGCGATCCTCATCGTGATGGGCCGGACCAACCCGGACGCGGCCAGCCACCAGCAGCAGTCGATGATCCTGGTGCCCGTCGACACCCCCGGGGTGTCGATCGAACGCTCGCTTCCGGTGTTCGGCTGGCAGGACCAGCACGGCCACTGCGAGATCACGTTCGACAACGTTCGGGTGCCGTCGTCGAACCTGCTCGCCGAGGAGGGCAGCGGTTTCGCGATCGCGCAGGCGCGGTTGGGGCCGGGGCGCATCCATCACTGCATGCGGGCGATCGGCGTGGCCGAGCGTGCGCTGGCGTTGATGATCGACCGGGTGCAGAAGCGGATCGCGTTCGGTAAGCCGCTCGCCGAGCAGGGCGTGGTGCGGGAGTCGATCGCGTTGTCGCGCAACCAGATCGACCAGACGCGGCTGCTGTGCCACAAGGCGGCATGGACCATCGACGAGCACGGCAACAAGAGCAAGGACGCCCAGGTACTGGTCGCGCAGATCAAGGCGGTGGCCCCGAAGATGGCCTGCGACGTGCTCGACCGGGCCATCCAGGTGCACGGCGGAGCCGGGGTGTCCGACGACTTCCCGCTGGCCCGCATGTACGGCTGGCACCGCGCGATGCGCCTGTTCGACGGTCCCGACGAGGTGCACATGCGCACCATCGCGCGCGCCGAGCTCGGCAGGGAGAAGTCACCCCTTGCCGCGGCGGTGACGCGCTAGTGGCCTCGGTCGGCGACGAACTCTCCGGCGCGTGGAACTTCCGTGACGTCTCCGAGCAGACCGGGATCGCACCGGGGCGGTTCTTCCGCGCCAGCGAGTTGTCGAAGCTCGACGACGACGGCCGCAGCGCACTGAGCGGGTTCGGCGTCACCGATGTCGCGGACCTGAGGACGCTGCGCGAACTCGAGCGGCACGGGCCGGGCTTGGTGCCGGCGGGCGTCGACATCCATCATCTGCCGTTCGTCGAGACCTCCGCGTCCGACGACGAGGCGCCACACGAGCACGCGTTCCAGCGGATGATGACCGACAAGCCCGACGGCATGTCGGTCGCCGACGCCGCCGCGCGCTACATGACCGAGGAGTACGGCCGCATCGCGGCCGCGCCGCTGGCGCAGCGCGCGGTGCACCGGGTGGTGACGCTGCTGGGTTCGGGCCGCAGCGTGCTGGCGCACTGCTTCGCGGGCAAGGACCGCACGGGCTTCGCGATCGCGACGGTGCTGGAGGCCGCCGGGGTGGACCGTGACGCCATCATGGCCGACTACCTGCGCAGCAACGCCGCGGTTCCGCGGCTGCGCGAGAGCATCCTGGAGACCGTGCGGCAGCGGGCCGCCGAATCGCCGGAGGTGCTCGAACTCGCCGAGGCGCGGCTCACCGAGTCGGTGCTCGGCGTCCGCGAGGAATACCTGGAGACCGCGCGCCGCACCATCGACGACGAATTCGGTTCACTGCGTGGCTATCTCGAGGCGACCGGGCTCACCGACGCCGACATCGAACGGCTGCGCACCGCCCTGCACGGCTAGTTGCGTCACGCCGTGGCGCTGTAGCGCGCCGAATTCCGCCACGGCGTCACGCAAGTCCTCGTGTCGGTGCGGCCGACGACACTGCGGGGATGAACGAACCGTTTCTGGGCAGCGCCGCCATCGCGGCCGGTGAACTCACTCGTCATGCCCTCCGCACCCGCTTCACCGCGGTGCACCATGACGTCTACGTCGCGCGCGACACCGAGCTCACCGCACTTGTGCGGGCCAAGGCCTGCTGGTTGCGATCCCGCGGTCACGGTGTGCTGGCCGGTTTCTCCGCAGCCGCCCTGCACCGCACCAAATGGATCGACCACCGACTGCCGGCCACCGTGATCGACACCAACCGCCGCCCTGCCCCGGGAATCATCGTGTGGGCGGGCGCGATCGACGATGACGAGATCTGCACCGTCGACGGAATGCGGGTGACCACACCGGTGCGGACCGCGATCGACCTCGCGCGCCGCTACCCACTCGACGTGGCGATCGCCGCGGTGGATTCGTTGGCGCGAGCAACCCGGCTGTCGGTCGACGAGATGACGTCATCGTTGGATCGCTTTCCGGGGCGCCACGGCAGGAAGAACGTGAACGACGTGCTCGCTCATGTCGACCCTCGTGCCGAATCACCGCGGGAGACCGCGCTGCGGCTCCTGATCGTCCGCGCCGGTTACCCGCGGCCGGTGACACAGCTACCGGTGCGCAATGAATTCGGTGTGCTGATCGGCGTGGTCGATCTCGGCTGGCCCGACCTGAAAATCGCCGTCGAATACGAGGGCGCCCACCATCGCATGAGCCGGGACCAGTTCGACAGGGACATCCGCCGTTTCGACGAGATGATCGAGCTGGGGTGGATCGTCATCCGGGTGACGGCCAAAGACGGCGAGGCGACCGTGCAACGCCGGCTGGCGGCCGCCTGGGCCCGCCGCGCACGCGATCTCGACGGAGTTGCGTAACACCATGGCGGCCGAGCACCCCGATTCCCGCCGCTGCGTTACGCACGAGGCGCTCAGACCGTCAGGTACACCCCGACGGCCCACGTGACCGTCGCCAGCAGCGCCCCGGTCAGCTCCACGCCCACCGACAGCGCGACACCCTTGATCGCGTGCACCGTCGAGGCCCATGCCCGGGCGAGGTTGCGGCGCATGGCCATCTCGGCGGCGAACACCCCGCCGACGAAGCCCACCAGGAGGCCGACGACCGGGATCACGAAGAACCCGACGATGCCGGCCAGCGCACCGGCCACCAGCACCGAGGTGCGTACCTGCGCGTCGCGCATGCGCCGGGCCGGCCAGGTGTACTTGATCACCGCGGCCGCCGCGAAGAACGCCGCGGCGATCCCGAACACCACCCACGCCGTCACGGTGCCGACGACGAACGCCCACACCCCGATCGCCGCGATCACCAGCACCCCGCCGGGCAGGATCGGCACGATGATCCCCACCAGGCCGATGGCGATCACCAGCCCGACGAGGACGATCCCGCCGGCACTCATTCCTCAGCCCCGTATCGGGGTGTTGACCTTGTCGGCCTCGATGGTGACGACCAGCCGGGTCTCGTCGGGGTTTCCGCTGAAGTACGGGTACGGGATGCCGAGGTATTTCTGCGACAGCGCGTCGATGCCCTCCTTGCCGCCCTCGCTGGTCATCGACAGCACCCGGCCGCGCACCTCGAAGAAGCGGGCGACGTCGTCGGGATCGGCGACGTTGACCGCGATGCGCGGATCGCGCCGCAGGTTCCGCTCCTTCTGCATACCGCCGACGATGTTGAGCACGACGTGCTCGCCGTCGGTGGTCACCCAGGTCTCGGTGAGCTGTGGGGAACCGTCGGCCATCAGTGTCGCCACGAAGCACGGGCTGGGCTTGCGGAGCAGCTCGAGCAGAGCGTCGGGCAGGGCAACAGCCATGGGCGCTACCGTCCTTTCAGGAACCGAGTTGGTCGGCGAGATCACCGAAATCGTCGGCCATGACGTCGAATTCGTCGGCGGCCGGCCGGCGCAGGGTGCGGTTGGGGCCGTGCTCGGCGGGGCGGAACACGAAGCCGGTCCGCAGTCCGGCATCCCGCGCGGCGCGCAGGTCGGAGGGATGCGCGGCGACCATCATCAGTTCCGAGGGTGCCACGTCGAGGATCTCCGCGCACCCGAGGTACGTCTCGCGGTCCGGCTTGTAGTGCCGGAAGATCTCCGCCGACAGCACGCAGTCCCACGGCAGGCCGGCGCGCTTGGCCATGTTGGTCAACAACGAGACGTTCCCGTTGGACAGCGTGGTGATGACGAATCGCTCCTTGAGCCGGGTCAGCCCGGCCACCGCGTCCGGCCAGGGGTCCAGCCGGTGCCACGCGCGGTTCAGGTCGTCGATCTCCGCGTCGTCGACGGTGATCCCGGCGTCGGTGAGCAACTCGACCAGTCGTCCGCGATGCAAGTCGTCGATACGCGTCCACGGCAACTCGCCGCGGCGCACCCGGTCCATCGCCGGCGAGTAACCGGCCCGCCACGCGTCGGCGAACGCCGGCCAGTCACGCTCGACTCCGTGCCGGGCACCGAAGCGCTCGAGTTCGGCGGTGACGCTCGAGCGCCAGTCCACGACCGTGCCGAACACGTCGAACGCCAGCGCGCGGACCACCTATGGCTCCAGCACGAGTTTGCCCGCGACGCCGCCGTCGGCGAGGCTCTGCAGCGCCTCGGCGCCGGCCGACAGCGGAAACCGCACCGGCGCAGGGGGTCTCAGCCCGGCGGCGACCAGCGCGGCCAACCCGGCGCCCACCTGGGCCTGCGCGCCGGGGGTCCGGTTGACGAACTCGCCCCAGCCGACGCCGACGACGCTGACGTTGCGCAGCAACAGGCGGTTCACCTTGACCGTCGGGATCCCGCCGGCGGCGAAGCCGATGACCAGCAGCCGACCCTCGGTTGCCATCGCGCGGACCGCGTCGTCGAACGCCGAGCCGCCGATCGGGTCCACCACGACGTCCACGCCGCGGCCCCCGGTGTGCTGCTTGACCGCGTCCAGCCACCCGTCGGTCAGCGGCAGCACCACATCAGCGCCGAGAGATTCGACGAACCCGACGGCCGACGGGCGGTGCACCATCGCGATCACCCTGGCGCCCATCGCTTTCGCGATCTGCACCGCGGCGGTGCCGACGCCACCGCCCGATCCGAGCACCAGCACGGTCTCTCCGGCTTGTAGCGCCGCCCGGCGCTGCAGGGCGAAGTACATCGTGTAGTAGTTGCCCAGCAGAGCCGCTGCGGATGCGTCGTCGACGTCTTCCGGTGTGGCGACCACGCTGCCGGGGTTCACCGCCACCTGCTCGGCGTAGCCGCCGAGCATCGTGAACGCCGAAACCCGCTGTCCGGCAGCGAAACCGGAGCCCTCAGGCGCCGACCGGACCACCCCGGCGACCTCCATGCCGGGGATGAACGGCGGGTCCAGGCGCATCTGGTATTCACCGCGCAGGAGCAGCAGATCAGGGAAGCACACCCCGGCGGCCCGCACGTCGACGACCACGTTGCCGTCACCCGCGGGGTCGGGCACATCGGTGTACACCAACCCCGCAGGGCCTGACAGCTCCTGCGCAAGAAGCGCTTTCACCGCCTCAGCCGAGGCTGAACGTGGCGCGCTCGGCCGCCGACAGGTCGGCGATCTCGCCCCACCGGCCCGCGACGTCGTCGACCGACGGCACCTCGGTGAACGTCACACCCTTGTTCTGGAACAGCGCCACCCGCTGCACCTTGCCGCCACCGACGATGAACACCGACGCGGTCTCGGGCACCTCCTCGGTGCACAGGTAGGCCACGACGGGTGCCACGTACTCCGGCGTCAGCTTCTCGAACACCTCGGGCGGCAGGATGTCCTGCGTCATCCGGGTGGCCGCGATCGGGGCGATGGCGTTGGCCTTGATGTTGTACTTCGCGCCCTCCTGGGCCAGCGTGTTGATCAGGCCGACCAGGCCGAGTTTGGCGGCGCCGTAGTTGGCCTGACCGAAGTTGCCGAACAGACCGCTGGTAGAGGTGGCGACGACGACGCGGCCGAAGCCGTTCTCGCGGAAGTGCGGCCACGCCGCCCGGATCACGTTGTATCCGCCGTAGAGATGCACCTTCAGCACGGCGTCCCAGTTGGCGAACTCCATCTTGTGGAACGTGCCGTCACGCAGGATGCCGGCGTTGCTGACCACACCGTCGACCTTGCCGAACTCGTCGACAGCGGTCTTGATGATGTTGGCCGCGCCCTCGGGCTCGGCGACGGAGTCGTAGTTGGCGACCGCGCGACCGCCGGCGTCCTTGATCTCCTTGACCACCTCGTCGGCCATGTTGTGGCCGGCGCCGGTGCCGTCGCGTGCGCCACCGAGATCGTTGACGACGACACTGGCGCCCTCGCGGGCGAGCGTCAGCGCGTATTCGCGTCCGAGACCGCCTCCCGCGCCGGTGACGACGATGACCCGATCCTGCACTCCTGGCATGACGATTCCCTTTCCTAGCTGTGTCTTCCCTCGGGGCGCTCCGCGCTGCTCCCTAGAAGAGCCGTCTGGCGAGCTTCCAAGCCTTCTCTGTATACGGGGGATAGATGAAGGCGCCGACGTCGGGTCGGGTTGGCTTGGTCATCACGGACTTCTTGTGGCTGAACTGCTCGAAGCCGAACTTGCCGTGGTAGGCACCCATCCCCGACGGCCCGACGCCGCCGAACGGCAGCTTGTGCGTGGCGAAGTGGAACAGTAGGTGGTTGATCACCATGCCGCCCGCGGCGACCTCCTTGATCACCCGCTCCCGCACCGCCTTGGTCTTCGTGAACAGGTAGGCGGCCAGCGGCTTGGGCCGCGAGTTCACGAAAGTGATTGCCTCGTCCAGGGATCCGACGGTGACGACCGGGAGGATCGGGCCGAAGATCTCGTCGGTCATCAGCGGCTCGGCGGGATCCGGGTCGACGACGACGGTCGGCTGGATCCTGATGGTGGCCGCGTCGGAACCGCCGCCGACCGCCACGGTGCCCTTGGTGGCCGCCAGCGCGCTGGTCAGGCGGTCGAAGTGCCGCTCGTTGACGATGCGCTTGCCGCCGGGGTTGCCCGCCTCGAACTCGGCGACCGCCTCGCGCAGTTTGTCGACCAGCTGGTCGCGGATCGGGGCCTCGGCGAGCACGTAGTCCGGTGCTATACAGATCTGCCCGGAGTTGATCAGCTTGGTCCAGGCGATGCGCTTGGCGGCGACCTCGATGTCGGCGTCGGCCGACACGATCACCGGGCTCTTGCCGCCCAGTTCGAGCGTCACCGGCGTCAGGTGCGCGGCAGCACCCTGGTAGACCTTGCGGCCGATCTCGGTGCCGCCGGTGAACAACAGATAGTCGAAGCCCTGCTCGATGAGCTCCTGACTGACCGCGCCGTCGCCTTCGATGACGGTGATCGCGTCGTTGTCGAGATACCGCGGAACCAGCTCGGCCATCAGTCGTGAGGACGCGGGCGCCACCTCCGACGGCTTGAGCACCACGGTGTTGCCGGCGGCGATCGCGCCGACGGCGGGTCCCAGGGTCAGCGCGAACGGGAAGTTCCACGCGCCGATGACCAGCACCGTGCCATAGGGCTCGTACTCGACCCAGCCGCGGCCGGGCAGCTGCGACAGCTCCAGCATGCGGTACTTGCGGCGCGTCCATTTCTTGACGTTCTTGGCGGCGTCCTTCGCCTCGCCCGCCACGCTGGCGATGTCAGCCAGCCAGGCCTCGAACGGCTTACGGCCGAGGTCTTCCTCGAGCGCCGCCGCGATGGCGGGCTCGTTGTCCAGCATCAGCCGCTCTATCGCTGTGAGCTGCTGTTTGCGCCACTCGACGCTGCGGGTGCGGCCCGAGGCGAACGTCTCACGCAGACGTCGGACGGTCGCCGGGATGTCGGGGGTGGCGGCACCCAGGTCGACGGGGACGGCGGAATCAGTGGTCATGACGGGTCTCCTTCATCTGACCTGCGGAGTACCCGAATCGTAGCCAACCATCCGGTTGGTGAACAGGCGGCTGGGCAGCCGCGCGCTCAGCGCCGGACGGCGGTGGTGAAGGTCGAGAAGGATTCGCCGTCGTTGTCGGCGATCTCGATGTAGCGGTCGAGCCGGATCATCTCGTCCTGCGAGGCGATCGCGTCGGCTTGCCAGCCGTGGGCGTTCAGCCAGTCGGCGACTTCGGCGCGGTCGGCGTCGTCGTAGGTGAGCTCGGTGATGTCCATCGGCTCGACGTCGAACTGCGCGGTGATCCGGGCGAACCGTTCCCGCATCCGCTCCCGGCGGTCGGGGGCGTGCAGGCCCATCGACTCGGCGGCGATCTGGCTGCCCGGTGCGCTCAGCTCGGTGATCTGGCCGAACAACCGGTCCTGGGCGTCGGCGGGCAGGTACATCAGCAGTCCCTCGGCCAGCCAGGCCGTGGGCTGCGCGGGATCGAACCCGGCGTCGGTCAGGGCGCTCGGCCAGTCCTGCCGCAGGTCGATCGCCACCGCCCGGCGGTCGGCCGACGGGCTGACGTCGTGGGCCGCGAGCGTCTCGGCCTTGTACTCGAGCACCTTCGGCTGGTCGATCTCGTAGACCGTGGTGCCGGTGGGCCACGGCAGCCGGAAGGCGCGGGAGTCCAGCCCGGACGCCAGGATCACGACCTGCCGGATGCCGGCGTCGACTGCGGCGGCGAAGTACGCGTCGAAGAAGTGGGTGCGCACCGCCTGGTAGTTCTTCATGTTCTCGAACATCGCGGCGACCTCGGGGTCGGACGCGGAGACGGTGGTGACGAAGTCGTCGTCGAGCATGAGGCCCCACACCCCGGTGCCGGCGTCGGCGATCAGGACCTTGGCGTAGGGGTCACGGATGAGCGCGTCGGAGCGCTCGGTCTCGGCGGCTCGGGCGGCGGCGACCATGACAGCGGTGGCGCCGACGCTGGAGGTGATGTCCCAGGTGTCGTCGTCAGTGCGCAGAGAGCTCATACTTCGAAAGTCTATCTATCAACTGCCCGCGCCCAGCCGCGGTGTGGTCCACACCACAGCGTGATGACTAGGCCAGATGCCAGAGCTTGTTGGCCAGCAGCAGTTCGAGTTTGTGCACAACGGCGCCGAGGGCGGCCCCGTCGCCGACGAACCCGGCGTAGAAGCCCATGCCCCACAGCACGGCGACGAGCATCTCCACCAGGTGGCTGACGTCGGTGTCGCCGCTGAGTTCGCCGCGCTCGATCGCGTCGTTGACGGCCCAGGTCACGAAGGCCCGCGAGTTCTTCAGCGGGTCGTGCTCGTCGCTGACCAGTTCGGGGTGGCGTTGGGTCTCCAGCACGGACGTGACCAGGAACGCCGCGGCGGAGCGGTCGTCGGCGTCGGCCTGCGTCGTGGCCGACAGAAAAGCCGCAAGCCGGTCGACCAGTCCGGTGCGCTCGTGCGCGCGGGCCACGCCTGCGCTAACAATCGACGTGTTGGTCTGCTCGACCACCTCGGCCCACAGCACGCGTTTGCTGGCGAAGTAGTGGTTGATCGCCGGACGGGTCAGGTCGGCGCGGATCGCGATGGCCTGGAACGTCGCGGCGTCGTATCCCAGTTCGCTGAACACCTCGCGAGCAGCATGCAGAATGCGCTCGCGCGTCTCGGCGGCTTTCGCTGCGGGAGGACGACCCGGACCTCTACTCGCCGTATACGGCATTGTGAAATTGTGCCACACGTCACCTGCCCCGACGGCACTCAGTCGGCTTTGCCCTCCCGACCCGCCGTCTCAGCAAAGTTCGGCCGCATGCTGTCGGCGAGTTCCGGGCCGACGGACCGCCGGTATCGGGCCCCGTAGAACTAGGGTTTGGATATGGGGGCGGTCGGGTCGCGGGAATCGTTCTTCAACGCTGGGTTCGACGTGCTCGCCGAGCTCGGCTACGGCGGGCTGAAGCTGGCCGAGGTGTGCCAGCGGCTGGGGGTCACCAGCGGGTCGTTCTATCACTACTTCTCCAGCTGGTCGGATTTCACCCGCCAGCTCGTCGCGCACTGGCACGAGGGGATGACCGTGCGCGTCGTCGAGGCGGTCCGCGACGAAACCGACCCGCGCCGGCGGGTGGACAAGTTGATCAAAGGAGCTCTGGAGTTGCCGCACGGCGCCGAGGCGGCGATCCGCGTCTGGGGGTCGATCGATCCGCACGTGCGGGCGGTGCAGGCCGCGGTGGACCATCAGCGCTTCGACGCGGTGTTCGAGTCGGCGTTGCAGCTGCTGGGCAACAGGCGGCAAGCTGAGATGTTCGCATCGTGGTCGGTGTACCTGCTCGTGGGTTACGAGCAGGCTCTGCTGCCCCGCAACCCGGACGGATTGGAGTGGCTCGTGACGCAGTTGCTGGACAGCCTCGACGCCGGCCGGTTCCGGTCGGTGCCCGACGGTGACTGAGACCGCCGGCGACGACGTCGAGGCGCCGCCCGTCGAGCACGTCGTGTCGATGTTGCGGGAACGCCTCTACGGGGCGATCTCCTGTCTGGCGACGCTGGTGGTGCTCACGCGCTACACCGAGGACGACACCAGCGGCTGGTTCCGGATGCTCGATGTCGCCGTCACGATGGGCGGTCTGTGGGCGGCGAGTCTGCTGGCCGACTGGGTCGCGCACCTCGCCGTGCACGAGGAGGCGCCGCGCGGGTCCGAACGATGGCGGATGCTGCAGGCCTCGGGTCAGATCCTGCAGGCCAGCGTGTTGCCCCTGGCCGCCCTGGCGACCGCGGGCATCGGGCTGCTCGACACCGACACCGCGATGTGGGTGGCCAAGTGGATTCTCGTCGGCGAACTCGGGCTGATCGCCCTGCTGGCGGTGCGCCGCACGCGGCTGCCCTGGTGGCAGCAAATTCTGACCGTGGCCACGTTGATCGGCGTGGGTCTGCTCGTCATCGGCATCAAGGTGCTCGCGCATTGACGACCGCGCCCACTCTGACCGTGCGGGGACGCATCGTTCGGCGCATGCATCAGCGCGATCCGGACAACGACGCGCTGCGCCGCGCAGTGCGGGCCGCCGCGGTGGTCCCGATCGCCGCGGCGGTGAGTTTCGCGATCGCAGGCGGTAATTCGCAGACACCGCTGTTCACGCTGTTCGGTTCGGTGGCGTTGCTGGTGTTCTCCGACTTCCCCGGGAACCGGCAGAACCGGGCGGTCGCGTACGCCGGGCTCGGCCTGAACGGCATGGTCAACATCACGCTCGGCACGCTGATCGCGCCGTATCCGTGGCCCGCGGTGGCGCTGATGTTCGTGCTCGGGGTCGCCGTGACGTTCTCCGGTGTGCTCAGCGAGACGGTCGCCGCGGGCCAGCGGGCGACGCTGTTGACCTTCGTGCTGCCCGCCTGCACCCCGCCGGGCCCGGTCGGAGAACGGTTGCTGGGCTGGACGATCGCGCTGGCTGTGTGTGTGCCGGCCGCGCTGTTCCTGCTGCCGCCGCGTCATCACGGTCAGCTGCGGCGCCGGGCCGCGCGCGCCTGCCGCGTCCTGGCAGACCGGATCGACGGGCTCGCCACGGCCGACGACGTGCGCCGGGCGATGGACGCGCTGCGAGAGACGTTCCTGGGTGCGGACTTCCGGCCGGTCGGGCTGACCGCGGGCAGCAGGGCGCTGGTGCGCGTGGTCGACGACCTGGAGTGGGTGTCCGAGCGGGTCGGGCAGGACACCGGGGTGACGTTGCGCGACCGCAACGCGGTGGTGCGTGTGCTGCGATGCGCGGCCGCCGTGCTCCGGATCTCGCGGCCGGCCGACCGGGATGTGGCCCGCGCCGAGCTCGAAGCGGCTCTGATCGTGCTGCGCACCACCGCACGGGGCCGCTGGCGGGAGGATCTCGACGAGATCCTCAGCGCGCCCGGCGACGAGCATGCCGTCGCATTGGGCCGTGAGCTGTTGCGGCGGCGCACCATTGCCGCGATGATCGGCGCGACCGGACGCATCATCGCGGCCGCCGCGGCCGCGGACTCGCGGCCGGTGTGGGCGCGCGCGCTCGGCCGGCGGCTGCCGCCGACCGGCGCATCGGACCGCCTGCTCCCGGAAACCGTTGCCGCCGCGCAGATCACGTCGGGCTTCCTGGCGAACCGCTCGGTCGCGGTGCGCAACAGCCTGCGCACGGGGCTGGGCCTGGCGATCGCCGTGGCGATCACGCATCTGTTCCCCGTCGAGCACGGGTTCTGGGTGGTGCTGGGCGCACTGTCGGTGTTGCGCAGCAGCGCGCTGAGCACGGGGACCCGGGTGTGGCGCGCGGTGATCGGGACCGGGATCGGTTTCCTGCTGGGCGCGCTGCTGATCGGGCTGGTAGGGGTCGAGCCGACGGTGCTGTGGCTGCTGATGCCGCTGGCCGTCTTCGGATCGGCCTACGTCCCGGAGATCGCGTCGTTCACCGCGGCCCAGGCGGCCTTCACGATGATGGTGCTGATCTTCTTCAACCTGATCGTGCCGACCGGCTGGCAGGTGGGGCTGATCCGGGTCGAGGACGTCGTGGTCGGCGCGCTGGTCGGGGTGGTGGTGTCGGTGCTGCTGTGGCCGCGCGGGGCGACGGCCTCGGTCACCCGCGCGATCGACTCGGCCCGTGCGATTTTCGGCCGGTACCTGTGGGCGGCGGTGCTGCGCATCACCCGCGGCGCGTACGAGGAACGCACCGACGAGGTGGCGACGCTGAGCCACAACGCGCTCGCGGCGTCACGGGTCATCGACGATGCTGTGCGGCAGTATCTTTCGGAGAGCGGCGCGGAGACGGATTTCCGCGCCCCGGTGGTCCGCTCGTTCAACCGGGCGATCCGCTTGCGCGCGGCCGCGGATCTGATCGCCGACATCCCGACCCCGCCGCCGCTGTCGGCCTACCCGAAGGTGCGCGAGGTCGTCGAGAAACACGCCGCGGCGATCTGCGAACGGGTGGCGGGCCGACCCGATCCCGATCAGCCGTGGGCGCCGATCGGTGACGACTTCGTGCGGGCGCTGCGCGCGGAGATGCGAGACGACGACCTCGGCGTCTCCGCCGCGCTGCCGCTGCTCACCGTCGCAGCACTGCTCGGTGAACTGGAGCTGATCTATCCGCTCTCAGCGTGACGGGCGGTGCGGCATCAGCGCGTTCGGCGGGATGGTCCCGAACCGACCGGCGTTGAAGTCCTCGACGGCGGCGATGAGCTCCGACTTGGAGTTCATCACGAACGGGCCGTACTGGAACACGGGCTCGCGAATCGGCTTGCCGCCCAGCAGCAGAACTTCGAGAGCGGGCCGGTGAGACTCCTGGGTCCGCGAGGCCGCAACCGTGATGCGGTCGCCGGGGCCGAGCACGGCGAGCTGGCCCTGCTCGATCGGATGATCGACGGGACCGACCGAACCGCGGCCGGACAGCACGTAGACGAGCGCGTTGAAGTCGCGGTTCCACGGCACGTTGAGCCGGGCGCCGGGTTCGACGGTGGCGTGCGCCAACGTGATCGGCGTGTGCGTCGCGCCGGGACCCGATGTGCCGTCGATGTCCCCGGCAATCACGCGCACCAGCGCGCCGCCGTCGTCGGAGGAGAGCAGGCCGACCTGCGGGCCCTCGATCGACTGGTAGCGGGGCGCGGCGAACTTGTCCTTGCGGGGCAGGTTCACCCACAGCTGGATGCCGTGGAACATGCCGCCACTTTCGACCAGTTCCGCCGGGGGCGTCTCGATGTGCAGGATGCCGGATCCGGCGGTCATCCACTGGGTGGCGCCATCGGTGATCAGTCCGCCGCCACCGTGGGAGTCCTGGTGCGCGAAGCGGCCGTCGATCATGTAGGTGACGGTCTCGAAGCCGCGGTGCGGATGCCAGTCGGTGCCACGCGGCTCCCCGGGTTGGTACTCGACCTCGCCCATCTGATCCATGTGGACGAACGGGTCGAGGTCTCGTGCGCTGACACCGGCGAACGCGCGGACCACGGGAAAGCCTTCGCCTTCGTACCCGCGGGGTCCGGTCGTCACCGAGCGCACGGGGCGGTCGGTGTCGGTGGGGGCCGGGGCGGCGATGCGGGGCAGGGTCAGGGTGTCGGCGGTGATCGCGGGCATACCCCATCTAACCGGACCGTGGTCCGATTCATTCCGTGCGCTGGTGTGCGCCCAGATCGCCGAATCGGCCGGATCTGCGCGCTGGACGCACACCAGGGCCACCGGCTGGACATCCTCATCCAGCCGGTGGCGCAGTGTCAGGCGGCCGCGGACGCCGAGCCGGACGTGTCCGAGCTCGCCTTCTCCGCCTTGTCCGTCTTTTCCGTCTTGTCCGCCTTCTCTGTCTTGTCCGCCTTCTCGGTCTTGTCCGACTCGGCCGTATCCGGCTTCGTCGACGCGTCGGCGGAGTCGTCGTCCGCTGCGTCATCGGCAGCAGCGTCGCCGTCCTCGCTAGCGACGTTCTCCGTGGTCGCGTCCTCCTCGGTCACCGCGGTGTCGGTGTCCTCGGTGACGCCTTCGGCGCCGGTGCCTTCCGTGACATCCTCGGTGGTCGTCTCGTCGTCGTCCGCCACGACGACACCCGACGGGGACTCCGGTGCGTCGCCGTCATCGGATGTGGCGGCGGCGGAGGACTTCTCGGCGCCCGACGCCGAGACGGTGTCGACGGCGACCAGCGTGGCCGTCGATGGCACGGTCGTCACCGCGGCGGTGTCGGCCGGCGGCTTCAGCGCGGCCGCGATGGCCTGCGGCAGACGCACGAGGAACTGGTCGATGGTGCCCCGCGGGGACAGCAGGCCTTGGAAGTCCTCGGTGGCGTAGATCGGGTTGCCGTTGGCGTCCTTGCCAAAGTACGGCCGGTAGCCGTTGATGAACGCGCCGGCGACGATGCCGGGGGCGTTGACGACGGCGGTGAACGCGTCCTTGAGGTTGCCTTCCTTCACCGCGGTGTAGATGGTGTCGGCCACGTTGGCGATCGCGAAGGCGGCGGTGATGCCCGGCACGAGCAGGCCGCGGGTGACGTTCGACGCCGTGCCGCGCGTGATCAGGGAGTCGTAGACCCGACCGACCGCGGCCATGATGTCGCGGGGGATCGTCAGGATGGACAACAGCGGTTGACCGATGTTCTCCAGTGCCACCAGCGCCCAGGTGTTGAGTTCGACCAGCGCCTCGGTGAACTGGCCCTGCTTGATGAACTCCCCTGCCGCCTGCAGTCGGACGGGCAGGTTGGTCGCGGTGCGCTCGAAGCCCTCCAGCGAGCCGAGGATGCCGGTACCGCGCCGCTGCCCCGGCGCGGCCTTGGCGCCGACGATGACGTCGAGGTAGTCCTTGCTGTTGGCGATCACCTGGTTCAGCACCGGCAGCGGCTGGCTGCTGACCGCACTGAACAGCGTCTTGACGTTGGTGAAGGTGTTGGCGAAGTTGTTCTGCCAGACGACCAGCGGGTTCTCCAGCACCGGGTTGGCGGCGGCGGTCAACTGCACCGCGCGGTGTTGGATCTCCGTCGCGGTCACCATCGACGACATCGGGGCAACGGCGACCGCCGAGGCACACAGCATGGCGGCGCTCGCGACGGCGAATCTGTTCGCGCGGGGCGCGGCGCCGCCGACGGCAAGCGGAAGAACGTAGGGCACGGAAGGACTCCTCTAGCTGGTCATAGGGTGAATGCCAGCCGGACATTAGCTGAGGGTTACCTAAGAAACAATAGGTACGCCTTACCTAACTAATGGAGCCCTCCACGCACGATCAGCCCAGTACAGCCAGGGCGGCGGCCCGCGCATCGGAAGCGCTCGCCGTGCCCAGCACCGCGTCGGCAGCCTCCTGGCACTGCTGCAGCGTGACCTGTGCCAGCTTCGCTCCGACGCCCTGCACCGCGGCGGCCGCGGCGGACAGCGAGGTGACACCCAACCCGGTGAGCACGCACGCCAGCAGTGGATCGGCGGCGGCCTCGCCGCAGACACCCACCGGCTTGCCGACCGCCGCGCCCGCGCGCACAGTCATCGCGACGAGCGCGAGCACCGCGGGCTGCCACGGATCGGTCAGGGTGGCCAACTCGGCCGACATCCGGTCGGCGGCCATCGTGTACTGCGCGAGGTCGTTCGTGCCGATCGACAGGAAGTCGACGTGCTCGAGGATCCGCTTGGCCAGCAGTGCCGCGGCGGGTACCTCGATCATCACCCCGGGCGTCAAGCCGCGCGAACGCGCCTGTGCGGCAAACGATTCCGCCTCCTGCGCGGTGGCGATCATGGGCGCCATCACCCACGGTTGCTCACCGGACTTCTCCGCCGCGGCCGCGATCGCATCGAGTTGGTGGTGCAGCAGCCCGGGGTTGTTCTCCGCGATCCGGATGCCTCGCACGCCGAGCGCCGGGTTGGCCTCGTCGGGATGGCCGGCGAACTTGAGCGGCTTGTCGGAGCCCGCGTCGAGCGTGCGGATCACGACCTTGCGACCGGCGAAGGCCTCGAGCACCTCGCCGTAGATCTGCGCCTGCTCGTCGACGGTCGGCTCGGCGTCGGTGTTGAGGAAGCACAGTTCGGTGCGGAACAGGCCGACCCCTTCGGCCGGCGTCTCCCGCGCGGCGCGGGCCGCGGCCCCGTCCTGCACGTTGGCCAGCACGGCGACCTGGTGGCCGTCGGCGGTCGCGCCCGGGCCGGACCAGCCGGCGGCCG
>NZ_JYNX01000071.1 GCF_001044255.1 Mycolicibacterium chubuense | reverse complement strand
GGAACCGGAGGCGTCACCACACTCGACGAACCCTGCACCGGCACGCCCGGCACACCCGGAGCCGGCGGCGTCACCACCTCCACCGACGAGCCGGCAGGCGTGGCAGGCGCCGGCGGAGCCGGCGGTGAGAACGTCTCGACACTTCCGGCCGACGGCGTCGCGGGAGCGGGCGGCGCAGGCGGAGAGAAGGTTTCGACTGAATTAGCGATCGGCGTCGCAGGCGCGGGCGGCGCAGGGGGCGTCACCACACCCGAGGAACCCTCCACCGGAGCACCCGGAACACCCGGAGCCGGCGGCGTAACACCCTCAACCGACGAACCCACCGGCGTCGCCGGCACACCCGGGCCCGGCGGCGTCACCACACCCGACTCCCCCGCGACCGGAGCACCCGGAACACCCGGAGCCGGCGGCGTAACACCCTCAACCGACGAACCCACCGGCGTCGCCGGCACACCCGGAGCCGGCGGCGTCACCACACCAGACTGCCCCCCGACCGGAGCACCCGGAACACCCGGAGCCGGCGGCGTCGCGTCACCGGCAGCCGCGGCGATCGGAGCACCGGGCGCGGGGACACCTGCGGGCGGCACGGCACCCGCCTCGCCCACGACAGGCGCACCAGGAAGACCCGGGGCCGGCGGCGCAGCCTCGCCGCCGGCGGCAGCGAGCGGCGCACCCGGTACGCCCCCGCCCGGGGCGGCCGCGCCGGCAGCAGCCTCGACAGGAGCTCCTGGCGCCGGAAGTCCAACGGGTGCAACGGTTCCGGCATCGCCGATGACCGGAGCGCCGGGAACACCGGGGGCCGGAGGCGTCGCAGCCCCAGCCGGAACACCCACCGGCACACCGGGAACACCCGGTGCCGGAGGCGTCGCAGCCCCAGCCGGAACACCCACCGGCAGACCGGGAACACCCGGTGCCGGAGGCGTCGCAGCCCCAGCCGGAACACCCACCGGCGCACCGGGAACACCCGGGGCCGGAGGCAGCGCCGCACCGGCGTCACCGATGACGGGAGCGCCCGGGACGGGCGGTGCCGGAGGGCCGGCATTGACGACGGGCGTGCCGACCGGAGCGCCCGGAACCGGAGGCAGGGGCGGCGTGCCACCGCCGGTGGAGTTCACCGCGGGCACACCCGGCACCGGGGGTGCCGGAGGAGTCGCACCCGCGGCGGGCGTCACGACGGCCGACGGCGGCTGGGGCGGCAGCGGCGGTGTGCCCGCCCCAGCCGAACTCCCCACGGGGACACCCGGCGTGCCGGGGACGGGCGGCGTCACACCCGACGACGACGTGGACACCGACGCGGGTGGGCGCGGGGGCACGGGCGGCAGTCCGGCCGACGACGAACTGGCCGGCGGCACCACCACCGGCGGGGTGGGCTGGCCGGGACCGGCCGTGAACGAGTTGGCGGCTTCATGCAACGCCTGCGGAATGTCGGCGGGATGCGTCGCGATTTGCTGAAGGATGCCCACGCACGGGACGCCGCCCCGGGTGGGATCGGCGGCGGCCAACGGACTCAACACCGGGGCGGTCAAGAACATCCCCGCGCTGCCCATCATGACAACGACGATGCCCTTCTTGGTCCGTGACATGCGCTCCCAGTCCTTTTGCGTCGTTCTGCGAATTTCGATCACCTGCTGGGCTTACTGAACCGACAATTTGCGAAATCGCCGACGCGACAAATCCGGCGTTATCCAACTGTTGCCAAGGAGAAGCGTTCCCGTTGTGGACGCACCCCCGTGAGCTGGGGAAACTCCGATCCGCCGTTCGACGGTTCTGCCAGTCGCGCATGGCGTCTTCACCGCCACGCCTTCGCGGCGGACACCAGCCGTTTCGCTATCCGGCCAGGGCAGCCGCAGGCACCGCAAACCCGCCGCACGGAGGCGGTCACCCTGCCGGCGCGCGATGACCCCGCGATCCCGCCTGCCTCGCCCACTGCTCCCGCGCCGCGCCGGGCGCCACCCGCAGCGGGCCTGGCGCCACGAATCACCGGTCCAACCCCGACGTTGCTGACCGGTGCCAGACGGCCGTGAGACCGAAATGCGGTCTATCGCCACAGCGGCGGGGTGAACCGCCTGAATCGATTGCCGGACAACACGTTCGATGGCGGGGTCCACGCTACGGGCAGACGGCGGTCCGACGGCACTCGTCACACGGTTCGAGGACCATTGGCCCTGTTTGCCGGCCCGGCCCGCCGCGCACTGTGGGAGGAGACGAGGTGGAGGTGAGATGCCCACGACGCAGATCAGGTCCGAACTGATCGTCGATGCGCTGCAGGTGGCCTGTCGGGCACCGTCTCTGCACAATACGCAGCCATGGCGTTGGGTGCTGACCGACCACGGCGTGGAGTTGTTCGCCGATCCCTCCCGCCACGCGCGGTCCGCGGACAGCAGCGGACGTCAAGCGGTGATCAGCTGCGGCGCCGCCCTACACCACTTCCGCGTCGCGATGGCTGCCGCCGGATGGGACACCACGGTGCGGCGCTTTCCCGACGCCGAGGATCCGCTACACCTGGCCACCGTCGAATTCACGCCGTCACCCTCGATCTCCGAGGACCAGAAGCGTCTCGCCGACGCGATCCTGGCGCGGCGCACCGACCGCCTCCCCCTGGCCGAACCGTCCGAGGTCGAGAACCTCCTCGACGCGCTGAACACCGACGACGACCACGGCGGCACGGTCAGCTTCGACCTGGTGGCCGAGGAGCTGCGATCGGCCCTGGCCGAAGCATCCTCCCTCACCGACACGGTGCGACTTCACGACAGCGACTACCACAACGAACTCTTCTGGTGGACAGAGCAACTGGTGTCCAATGACGGAATTCCGCTCAGCGCGCTGATCTCCGCACCCGAAAGTGACCGCGTCGATGTCGGGCGGACCTTCCCGGTCATCAGACACCCGGAGCGTCGTACGGAGATCGGCGAGGACCGATCCCGGATCCTGGTGATCTCCAGTGCCGACGATTCACCGGAGAGCGTTCTACGGTGCGGCGAGGCACTTTCCCGGGCGTTGCTGGAGGCGACGATCGCCGGCTACGCCACCTGCACGCTGACCCACCTCACCGAATTGCCCTCGGGACGGGACGTCGTCGCATCGCTGATCGACGGCGACGCGATCCCGCAGGTACTGATCAGAGTCGGGCTGGCGCCGGCACTGGAAGCCGCGCCTCCACCGACACCGCGTCGACACATTCGCGACGTCGTCGAAATACGCAGGGGGTCAACATGATAGAGAGCGCTCCCGCACCATGCGTGGTGGTGGGGATCGACGGATCGCCGGCGGCGGTCGACGCCGCGCTGTGGGCGATCGACGAAGCCATCGACCACGATGTCCCGCTGCGGCTGGTCTACGTCATCGACAGCCCGGACTCCGACACGGTCGACCCGCAGGATCAGGCACGCCGCCTGGCCACCGCGGAGGTGGCCGTCCGATACGTCCTGACGGCGGTGGAATCGACCGAGCGGCCGGTCAAGATGGAAGTGGAGATCTTGCAGGGCCGGCCGGTGGAGGCACTGTTGGGGGCCGCCCGCACCGCAGTCATGCTGTGCGTCGGCGCGCGCGGCCTGCGACACGCCACCAACGGCCGCATCGGCTCCACCGCGGCCGCACTGTCGAAGTCGGCGCACTGCCCGGTGGCCATCGTCCGCGCTCACCGGCCCCATGCCAACCGCGACCGCGCCGTGGTCATCGAAGTCGACGACAACGCCGCGGGCAACGCCGTTCTGCATCGCGGCCTGGAGGAGGCGCAGCGCCGGCACGCGCCGGTGCGGGTGCTCGCGCCCACCCACACCTTCGCCGACGTGCAGGCCCACTGGGAGCGCCGACTCGACGAATCCCGGCGCCGTTTCCCGCAACTGGACATCTCGTCGGTCAGCAGGCACGGCGACGCACTCGACTACCTGGCCGCCAACGCCGGCACGATCCAACTGGTGGTCACGGGGCGTACGCGTGCGGGCGGACTGGGGGCTCTCGTCGGGGCGCAGGGCAACGCCGCGCTGCGCGACACCGACTGCTCGATCCTGGTCTGCGGACCGCACAGCGCACTGTGAACGGGTGCCCGATCGCACAGGGGATGACGGCATGGTGAAGGTTTTCCTGGTCGACGACCACGAGGTGGTGCGGCGCGGTCTGGTCGACCTGCTCAGCGCCGACCCGGAACTCGACGTGATCGGCGAGGCGGGCTCGGTGTCCGAAGCCCTGGCCCGCATCCCGGCCCTGCAACCCGACGTCGCCGTGCTCGACGTCCGGCTACCCGACGGCAACGGTATCGAGTTGTGCCGTGACCTGCTGTCCCGGTTGCCCGATCTGCGCTGCCTGATGCTGACGTCGTTCACCTCCGACGAGGCCATGCTCGACGCGATCCTGGCCGGCGCCAGCGGCTACGTCGTCAAAGACATCAAGGGTATGGAGCTGGCGCGAGCGATCAAAGATGTCGGGTCCGGACGCTCCCTGCTGGACAACCGGGCCGCGGCGGCGCTGATGGCCAAGCTGCGCGGCGACGGACAGCCCAGCGATCCGCTGTCCGAGCTCACCGAACAGGAACGGGTCCTGCTCGACCTGCTCGGTGAGGGCCTGACCAACAAACAGATCGCGGCCCGGATGTTCCTCGCCGAGAAGACCGTCAAGAACTACGTGTCGCGGCTGCTGGCCAAGTTGGGCATGGAGCGCCGTACCCAGGCCGCCGTCTTCATCTCCAAGCTCGAACGGCGCAAGCGGCCCGGCTCGGCCTGAGCCGATCCCGCCGCTCAGTCCAGCGGCGAACCGTCCAGGTAGGCAACCACATCGGACAGGTCGCGGCGCGGTGTCGAAGGCAGCGGGTCGGCATTGATCGGCGCCCACCCTACGCGCAGCAGCATCTGCGGATGCGCGTCGGTCCCGAACACGTCCTCCCGCAACGCCTCCCGGGTCCGCGCCACCTCCAGCGGCTCGGTGATCGGGCAGCTCGCCAGCCCCAGGGCGGTCGCCGTCAACAGCACCAGGCTGGTGGCCTCTCCTGCCCGTAACCACGCCATCGCGTCGTCGTCGCGGGTGCCCAGCGCGAGGATCACGGCGTGCTCATCGGCCGGATCGGTGTGCAGCGGCTGGGTGAGCACGCCGACGAAATGCCGCGCGGGAACGCGCGCCACCCCGTCGGGTCCGGGCACACTGCGAGCCGGCACGCCGCTCATCGCCGCGTATCGCCCACTCCACCGAGCCAATTCGGCGAGGTACTCCTCATCGGATTCGTGGAAGCGCGCCGCCTCACCGGCGAGACCGGCGAGCCCGTCGAGATCGGCGATGCGGCGCAGCACGATTCCCGCGCGCGCGGCCCTGGCCCCCATCAACACGACGTCGCCCCGCGGCACCGGCCAGGAGCTGTAGTGCCGCCTGTCGGTGCGCCGGCGCGGTATCGCCGCGGCCAACGCAACATCCAGCTCGGACGCCGGATAGCTGTAGAGCGTCAGCGCCGCCAGGTGATCGGGATCGGCCGGATTGGGAAAGCGCGTCACCTTGGCCTGCCAGCCGAGCGCCGCCAGCGCGACGACGCAGTGGTTGAGCGCCGCCCCGCAACTGAGCATCAGGTCGCGGCCGTCGGGGTCGGTGTGGGGCAACTGCAGGCTCGGATCGGCATAGAGGTGCAGGGTCTCCTCGCCGACACGCCACCGCCACGGCTGCGAGTTGTGCACCGACGGCGCACGCGTCGCCAGCGACAGCGCGGACCGCAGCGTTTCGGTGTCGGGAAGCTCCGTCATCACTGTCACCCTCTCGAGCGTTGTTCCGCCCTCCAGAGTGCGTCGCGCCGCCGGTGTTTGCGGAGGGCACAAAGGCCTCTCTCCGGTCGGCCAGTGGACAGGTTCTCGTCAGGACCGAAGCCACACCGCGGTGTCCGGAGGCAGCACGGCGCCGACGCCGGGGGCCGACGCCAGCACGACCGACGCCGTGTCGGGCAGCGGCACGGGGTCCTCGCCGGTGTTGACCCAGCACTGGGCGCCCCCGCGCTCGAAAGCGGCGACGTCGGCGTCGGTGGTGAGCCATTTCACGTCGCCGGCGTCCCGCCACAGCGTCGGGCGCACCCGCAGCGCTTCGCGGTAGAGATTCAGCGTCGAATCCGCATCGCGTTCCTGGGCCTCGACGCTGTATTCGCCCCAGTGCGCGGGCTGCGGCAGCCACGTGCCGGACCCGGACGCGGACCCGAAACCGAAGGGGGCGTCGGTCGCCATCCACGGCAATGGGATTCGGCACCCGTCACGGCCGACGTCGGTGAAACCCGACTGCACCCACGTCGGATCCTGCCGTACGTCGTCGGGGAGGTCCTCGACCTCCTCGAGGGCCAACTCCTCGCCCTGGTAGACGTAGGCGGTGCCGGGCAGCGCGAGCTGTACCAGCGCCGCGGCCCGGGCGCGGCGCCTGCCGATGACGTGGTCGGGGTCCTCGTCGGCCCATCGGCCGCGCTCCCAATCGGTTTCGATGAGGTGCGCCGGCTGGGAGCGGGAGAAGCGGGTCACGGTACGGGTCACGTCGTGGTTGGACAGCACCCACGTCGGCGGCGCGCCAACGGTGGCGGCGGCGGCGATCGCGTCGTCGACGACCGCGCGCAGCACCTCCGCCCGCCAGGGCGCGCGCAGGAAGTCGAACTGGAAGGCGGTGTGCAGTTCGTCGGGCCGCAGGTAGCGTGCCAGGCGCTCGTTGCTGGGCACCCACGCTTCGGCGATGAAGATGCGCTCGGGGGTGTAGCGCTCCGCGACCGTTCGCCAGCCCCGGTAGACGTCGTGGACGCCGTCCTGGTCCCAGGCCGGATGTGCGGCGTGGTGCTGGACGAGGGTCTGCGCGCCATCTCCGGGGTCGGGCGCGTCGGGAAGTCCGGCCTCCTTGATCAGCCCGTGCGCCACGTCGATGCGGAAACCGTCCACACCGCGGTCGAACCAGAAGGCCAGGATGTCCTCGAATTCGGCGCGCACCTCGTCATGGTCCCAGTTGAGGTCCGGCTGCCCCGGCGCGAAAAGGTGCAAGTACCACTGCCCGTCGGCGACCCGGGTCCAGGCGGGTCCGCCGAAGACGCTCTGCCAGTTGTTCGGTGGCGTGTCGCCGTTCGGGCCGCGGCCGGCCCGGAAGTGATAACGCTGCCGCGCACCGGGCTCGTCGGCCAGCGCCGCGCGGAACCAGGCGTGCTGATCGGAGGTGTGGTTCGGAACGATGTCGAGCAGCACGCGGATGTCGAGCGCATGCGCCTCGGAGATCAGCGCCTGCGCCTCGGCCAGGGTGCCGTAGGAAGGTTCGATGTCGCGGTAGTCGGCGACGTCGTAGCCCGCGTCGGCCATCGGCGACGGATACCAGGGGTTGATCCAGATCGCGTCGACACCCAGTTGCGCCAGGTACGGGAGCCGAGCGCGCAGCCCCTCGATGTCGCCGATGCCGTCGCCGTTTCCGTCAGCGAAGCTGCGAATGTAGACCTGGTAGACCACAGCGGTCTTCCACCAGGACGGCGATGTGGGGGTCACAGCGATACTCCCTTCACAGCAGGGCTGCGTAAACGTTTTCGCCAATAGATTCCCTGTTCCGACGCAGACTGTCAATCTCGATTCTCGATACGTAAATATTTACGCTGCGCTACGATCGGTGCGATGATCCCCAAGCAGACGGTCAACATGACCGACGTCGCGCAACGGTCGGGTGTCTCGATCGCGTCGGTGTCGCGCGCGCTGCGGGGCCGGCCCGGGGTCTCCCCCGCCACCCGCGCGCGCATCCTGTCGGCGGCGCGCGACCTGTCCTATGTCGTCTCGCCGGAGGCCTCACATCTCGCGGGGGGAGCCACCGGCCGCGTCGGAGTCGTGGTGCCGCGGGTGGACGCATGGTTCTACTCGACGATGCTGGCCGGGATCGCCGGCGAATTCGACACCGTCGGTGTCGATCTGGTGCTCTGCGCGCTGCCGGATGCGACCGCCCGGCACCGCTTCTTCGAGTCACTTCCGTTGCGGCGCAAGGTCGACGCGGTCATCGTCGTGTCCGTGCCGCTGACCGCCCGCGAGCACACCCGCCTCGACCAGCTCGGGCTGCCCACCGTGTTCGTCGGGGGCGATCACCCCGACGGGAACCAACCGTGGGTCGGTGTCGACGACGAACTGGCCGCCCAGCAGGCGGTCGGGCACCTGCTGCGCATCGGGCACCGCGACATCGCGATGATCCAGGCCGGTGACCGCGAGGGCACGCGGTGGGCCACCGACGAGGCCCGCATCCGCGGCTTCCACCGACAGCTCGGCGACGCGGGTCTGACCGACCCGAACGTGGTGACCGTCGAGTGGGGCATCGACGGCGGCGCCCGCGGGATGGAGATACTGCTGAGCCGCCCGCTGCTACCGACCGCGGTGTTCTGCCATTCCGACGAGATCGCCCTCGGCGCGCTGCGCACCCTGCGGAAGTCAGGAGTGTCTGTCCCACAGCAAATCTCGGTGATCGGTGTGGACGATCACCCGGCGGCTGACCTCAGCGAACTGACGACAGTCGCGCAGCCGGTCCGCGAGCAGGGGCGGATCGCGGCGCAGCAGGTGCTCGCACAGCTGGATCCCGAGGCACCCGAGACGGCGCCGACGGTGACGACGCTGCCGACCCGGCTGGTCATCAGGGGCTCCACCGCCCCGCCACGCTGAACCCGCTGCCCCATCAGCGATGTGAACTGTGACACACTCGTCGACGTACCGAATGTGCTGCCCGTGGCCCCATCCGGACTCGGGCTGGTTGCAGGCTTCTCGAACGAGGACGTGATGAAACGAATTCAGTTCGCCCGCGAGCGACGTCGCCGCGCAATCGCGCTGGCCAGCGCGCCTCTGGTCGCGGCAACGCTGTTGTCCGGGTGCGGGAGCAGCGGCGGGCCGCCCACGCTGACCTGGTACGCCATGCCCGACAACGGCGGCGCAGCCACGCGGGCACAACAGTGCGCCGACGCATCCGGGGGCGCCTACAAGGTCGCCATCGAAACCCTCCCGGCCAACGCCACGGGGCAGCGCGAGCAGATGGTGCGCCGCCTGGCGGCCAGGGACTCCTCGATCGACGTGGTCAGCGTCGATGTCGTGTTCACCGCAGAGTTCGCCAACGCCGGGTTCCTGCGGCCGTTCACCGACGAGGAGAAGGCTCGCCTGACCGAAGGCATGCTGCCCGCTCCCGTGGAGACCGGGATGTGGGATGGCACCCTCTACGCGGCGCCGTTCAAGTCCAACGCCCAGCTGCTGTGGTTCCGCAAGTCGGTGGCCGCCGCCGCAGGCGTGGACCCCACGAGTGAGAACTTCACCTGGGACGAGATGCTCAAAGCCGCTGTCGGCCAAGGTAAGACGATCGGTGAGCAGGGCGCCCGCTACGAGGGCTACATGGTCTGGATCAACGCGCTGGTGCTCTCCGCGGGCGGCGAGATCCTCAAGGACGCCGACGCGGGCCGCAACGCCACCCCGGCGCTCGACAGCCCAGCGGGGCTCAAGGCCGCCGAGATCATCGGCAACCTGGCACGGTCGAAGGCCGCCGCACCCGACCTGTCCAACGCGCAGGAGGAGAACGCGCGGGCCTCGTTCCAGACCGGCCAGGGCGGCTTCATGCTGAACTGGCCGTACGTGCTGGCCGCCGCCCGCGGTGCCGCTGAGGAGGGAACCCTGGATCAGGCTGTCGTCGACGACATCGGCTGGGCGCGCTACCCGCGGGTGTTCCCGGACAAGCCCAGCGCGCCGCCGCTGGGCGGAGCGAACCTCGGTGTCGGCGCGTACTCGCGCCACCAGGATTTGGCCGCCCAACTCATCGAATGCGTGAACGCCCTGCCGAAAGCCACGCAGTACATGATCGACGAGGGCGAACCATCGCCGTACGCGGCCTCCTACGACGACCCGGCGGTCCGTGAGAAGTACGAAAACGCCGACCTGATCCGCGAGTCGATCGCCGACGGCGGCCCCCGGCCACTGACCCCGTTCTACGTCGACGTCGCCGGCGCCATCACCCAAACCTGGCATCCACCCGCTTCGGTCACCGCCGAAACACCGAAGAAGTCCGACCAGTTCATAGCTGATGTGTTGGCGGGAAGGCGCTTGCTGTGACCCAACTCGAATCGACACGGTCGAGCGCACCCGGCCAGAACAAGCCCGGGAAGCCGGCCGTCAGTGAACGTGTCCGCGGCGAACGACGGCTGGGGATGTACCTGACGCTGCCGTCCTACCTGGTGATGATCCTGGTCACCGCGTACCCGCTCGGCTACGCATTGGTGTTGTCGCTGTACAACTTCCGGCTCACCGATCCGCAGGGCCGCAGCTTCGTCGGGTTGAGCAATTACCTGGTGATCCTGACCGATCCGGTCTGGTGGCAGGACTTCCTCACCACCTTTGTGATCACGGTCGTCACGGTCGCCGTCGAACTGGTGGTGGGCTTCGGGTTCGCCTTCGTCATGCTGCGCATCGTCCGCGGCCGCGGACCGTTGCGCACCGCGATCCTGATCCCCTACGGCATCGTCACCGTGGTGTCGGCGTTCATTTGGCGCTACGCGTTCGCGATCGACGCGGGGTTCGTCAACCAGTGGCTCAACCTGGGCGCCTTCGACTGGTTCGGCGACCGCTGGTCGGCGATCTTCGTGATCTGCCTCTCGGAGATCTGGAAGACGACCCCCTTCATCTCACTACTGCTGCTGGCCGGGCTGGTTCAAGTGCCCGAGGACATGCAAGAAGCGGCCAAGGTGGACGGGGCCACGGCCTGGCAGCGACTCTGGAAGATCACGCTGCCGAACATGAAGGCCGCCATCATGGTGGCGCTGTTGTTCCGCACCCTGGATGCCTGGCGCATTTTCGACAATCCGTACGTGATGACCAACGGCGCGAACAACACCGAGACCATCTCGTTCCTGGCCTACCGCCAGAACGTCACCCTGGTGAATCTCGGTATGGGGTCCGCGGTTTCGGTCGTGTTGTTCTTCACCGTCGTCGTGATCGCGTGGATCTTCATCAAGGTGTTCAAGACCGATCTGTCTCAAGTCAGAGGTGATGCGTGAACTCCGCGAAAACCGATCGGCGATGGACCATCGCCGGCCTCATCATCGTCGCCTACAGCTTCTTCCCGCTGCTGTGGATGATCAGCCTGGCCTTCAAGCCGCCGTCGGACATCGTGTCGGGCACCCCGCAGTTCCTGCCGACGAAGTTCACGCTGGACAACTTCGCCCAGATCTTCAGCAATCCACTGTTCACCAGCGCGCTGATCAACTCGATCGGCATCGCGATCATCGCCACGATCATCTCGGTCGTCATCGCGATGTTCGCGGCGTATGCGATCGCACGTCTTGAGTTCCGGGGCAAGAAGGTGCTGCTGTCGCTGGCGCTGGGCATCGCGATGTTCCCGCAGGCGGCCCTGGTCGGCCCGTTGTTCGACATGTGGCGGGGGCTGGGCATCTACGACACCTGGCTGGGCCTCATCATCCCATACCTGACTTTCGCGCTGCCTCTGTCGATCTGGACCATGTCGGCATTCTTCCGGCAGATTCCCTGGGAGATGGAGCATGCCGCGCAGGTGGACGGCGCGACCGCGTGGCAGGCGTTCCGCAAGGTGATCGTGCCACTGGCGGCGCCGGGGGTGTTCACCACCGCGATCCTGACATTCTTCTTCTGCTGGAACGACTTCCTGTTCGCCATCTCGCTGACATCCACCAACAGTGCCCGCACCGTGCCCGCGGCGTTGGCGTTCTTCCAGGGGGCCTCGTACTTCGAGTCCCCGGTGCCTTACATCATGGCTGCGTCGGTGATCGTCACGATCCCTGTCGTCATCCTGGTCCTCGTTTTCCAGCGTCGCATCGTCGCCGGCCTGACCTCCGGCGCAGTGAAGGGATAACCATGGCAGCAATCACCATGCGCAACATCGTCAAGAAGTACGGGGACGGATTCCCGGCCGTCAACGATGTCAGCATCGACATCGCCGACGGCGAGTTCATGATCCTGGTCGGCCCGTCGGGGTGCGGGAAGTCCACCCTGCTGCGGATGATCGTCGGCCTGGAGGACATCACTTCGGGCGACATGATCATCGGCGACACCCGCGTCAACGACAAGGCGCCGCGCGATCGCAACCTGGCGATGGTGTTTCAGAACTACGCGCTGTACCCGCACCTGACCGTGTTCGAGAACATCGCCTTCCCACTCCGGTTGTCGGGCAAGCTGTCCGACGACGAGATTCGCAAGCGGGTCACCGAGGCCGCCGACACGCTCGAACTCGGCGAGCACCTGGACCGCAAACCGGCCAACCTGTCGGGCGGTCAGCGGCAGCGTGTCGCGATGGGGCGTGCGATCGTGCGCGAGGCCGATGCGTTCCTGTTCGACGAGCCGCTGAGCAACCTCGACGCGAAGCTGCGCGGCCAGATGCGCACCGAGATCCTGCGGCTGCAGCGCAAGCTCGGGGTCACCACCGTCTACGTCACCCACGATCAGACGGAGGCGATGACCCTGGGCGACCGGGTGGCGGTGCTGAAAAAGGGCATCCTGCAACAGATCGCGAGCCCGCGCGAACTCTACGATCAGCCGGTCAACCTCTTCGTCGCCGGATTCATCGGATCGCCCCCGATGAACTTCGTGCCCGCCAAAGTCAACGGCGACACGATCGAGCTGCCCTTCGTGACCATCCCGCTGCGGGACGAGTGGCGCGGTTCGCTCGAAGACGGCAAGGTCTACATCGCCGGAATCCGGCCCGGCGCGTTCGAGGACGCCGAGTTCGTCGACGAGCACAAAAAGTCTCGCGGCGTCACCTTCGACGTCACCATCGACGTCACCGAATGGCTGGGCAACGAGCAGTACGCGTTCGTGCCATTTGAGGCACCCGCCGAGATCGTCACGCAACTCGCCGAACTCGCGAGCGAGCTGGACAGCGAGCAAATGCGGACCCAGATCTGCGTCGAGCTCGATCCGCTGAGCCGAGTGCGCAACGGCGACAAGGCGACGCTGTGGCTCGACGCCGAGCGGATCCACCTGTTCGATCCGCAGAGCGGTGACAACCTCACCCGGACCGCCGCCGAGGAGCATGCTCCGGGCGATTCCGGCGGGCGCCACGCAGCGACCACCGGCTGAGACGCGGGTCCTCGACGCCGATGGCGGCTCCTGAGCTTCGGCTGCGGGCTGCGCGCCCCGAACTGCTGGCGCTGCCGTGGGATCGGGCGCTCGCCGAATGGACCGAGCCCGAGGTCCCGCTGCGCGACCTTCCGGTCGGACCCAGCCGGCACCTGGTCAAATTCGTCGAGTGCGACGGTGAGCTGTGGGCGCTCAAGGAGCTTCCCCCGCGCATCGCCGCTCGCGAGTACGAGGTGCTGCGCGCGCTGGAGGACATGGAGCTCAACGCCGTTCGTCCGGCCGGGCTGGTGTTCCAGCCCGACTTCGATACCGCGATCCTGCTGACCCGCTACCTCACCGGTTCCTGGCAGTACCGCCGGATGTTCATGCGACTGCCGCCCGACGCGCCCAAACACCGCGCCCGGCTGTTCGACGCGATGGCGACCCTGCTGGTGGAACTTCACCGGCACGGGGTGTTCTGGGGCGACTGCTCGCTGGCCAACACGCTGTTCTCCCGGGACGGGCAGGTGCTGCAGGCCTTCCTCGTCGACGCCGAGACCAGCGAGGTCCACCCGAGTCTGTCGAACGGACAGCGCACCCAGGACATCGACATCACCGTCGAGAACGTCGCGGCCGGGCTGCTCGACGTCGCGGCGCGGATCGAAAGACCGGATCTGGAACCGGGGTTCATCGGTGAGGCGCTGGCGATCAGGGAACGCTACGAGCGGTTGTGGGAGCTGTTGCACGCGGCGCCGACATTCGGCTTCGCCGACCGCTACCGCGTCGAGGGCACCATCCGCAAGCTCAACGACCTCGGGTTCGCCGTCGACGAGGTGTCGCTGCAGCCGGTCACCTCGGGCGCCGACGAACTGCGGTTGCACGTCGCGGTCGGCGACCGCCGCTACCACGCCACCGAACTGCAGCGCCTCACCGGACTCGTCGTCGGTGAGGGACAGGCCCGCATCCTGCTCGGCGATCTGCACGCCTACCAGGGGCAGTTGTGCCGCGAAGCCGGCCACGACGTCGACGAGCGCACCGCCGCGCAGCTGTGGGTGATGGAGGTCGCGACCCCGACGATGCACCGCGCACACGCCGCGGTCGGACGTTCGGGCACCCCGATCCAGGCCTACTGCGATCTGCTCGAGGTGCGGTGGCTGCTCTCAGAACGGGCCGGCCGTGACGTCGGTACCGAGCGTGCGCTGCAGGCGTTGGCGCGCAACGTTGTTCCGTCGGAGTCCGCAGCGCAGCTGATGATCGTCGAGACGCCGACCGAACCGTTCTCGGTACTCGACGACGACGACTAGTGCCGGACGCTACGGGCTCGCATCAATGCGGTTCCGCCACACGCAGATACGCGTGAATCGTCGTGCCGTCGACCCCGGAATGGCAGCGCACCAGGTCGGCGACGGCGTTGACCACCATCAGGCCACCGGGCGTCCCCGTGCCCGCGTTCGCGCCGTCGAGCGGGTCATCGAGGCGGGCGTGGTCGCGTGCCTCGCACGCCAGGTAACCGTCCGCACTCCAGAACGCGAGCCGACACGGCCCGGCGTCGTGCACCAGCGCCTCGGTCGCCAGTTCGGTCACGATGAGCCGCAGATCGATCAACTTCTCGTCGTCACAACCGAACCACCGCCCGTAGCGCGCGGCGAAGGTACGGGCGCGGTGGAGCTCGGCGACCGTGCGCACGGTGCAGCCCACCGCGTCGGCGGCCGCGTGCAGGGGCTCGTTGTACCGCCGCCACGCGTCGTCCGGCGCGAAGTGCGAACTGTCGGCCTCCGGCTCCCCGTACCGCCACAGCAGCGGATGGGTGGTGCGCGCATCGTCGAGGCGCTCGTCGGTCAGCGCGCCCGCGTCATACGGGCAGACCACCGTGACGTCCCGGCCGGTGAACGCGAGGTTGATCAGCGCTTCGTATTGCACACACGCCGGGTACTCGAGGGCCGAGCGCCCGTCCCAGACCGGCTCACCGATCATCAGCACCGGCTGGGGAACGCTCGCCTCGACGAATCGGCTCAGCACTCCGGCGAGGATGCCGCCCGGATTGCGTCCCGCCTCGGTCATGTCGATCAACGTGACCGCATTCTCGGACGGACCCAGCGCGGCGCGCAGCGCAGCCAGATTGGGGCCCGGGACTGCGACCAGCACACAGTGCCCGCTGTCGAGTGCGTCGATGATCGACGGCACCAGACAGTCGACGTAGGCCCTCAACGAGTCATAGAAGAACGCCGGGTGCCGGAAACGGTCGACGTCGGGATCAGACAGAACAGACAAGCACGGGCTCCCGACGTCGTCGACGCATCGGGTCGCTGCTCCGATGAATGACTTTGACACTACGCCCCCGCCGTCGCCTACGGTGACCGAAAATGTGACGGCGGCGGTGCGGCCACATCGGCGTTTTTGGGCCGCTGATAGGGTTGAATTTGATCAAATGGACCGCAGAAACGGAAGAACCACGGATGCCGGACATCAGGATCAGGGACGCGGCGGTGTTGCTCGGCGTCAGCGACGACACCGTGCGCCGCTGGATCGACGGCGGCGCGCTGCCGGCGTCGCGGGATGAATCGGGCCGCAAGGTGATCGCCGGTGACGTGCTCGCCGACTTCGCCCGGCAACACGCAGCGCCGCCACCCGACCCGGTCGGTGTCGCGAGTTCGGCGCGTAACCGGTTCGTCGGACTCGTCACCGAGGTGCGCTCGGACCGGGTGATGAGCGAGGTGCAGATGCAGTGCGGGCCGTTCACCGTGGTGTCCCTGATGAGCACCGAGTCCGTCCGCCAACTCGGTCTCGAGCCCGGCGTCGTCGCCGTGGCCATGGTCAAGGCCACCACCGTGATCGTCGAGACCGCGGGCGGAACCTCATGAGGGCACCGGTGAAGGCGGTGATCGCGGCCGCGGCGGTCGCGGTGCTCGGCGCAGCCTGTTCGTCGCCGCAGACCTCGGCCGGCGACGAACTCATGGTGTTCGCCGCGGCATCGCTGAAATCGACGTTCACCGATCTGGGCGCGCGCTTCGAGAAGGACAACCCCGGCACGACCGTCAGATTCAACTTCGCCGGTTCGTCGGATCTCGTCGCGCAACTCACCCAAGGCGCACCCGCCGACGTGTTCGCCTCCGCGGACTCGGCCAACATGACCAAGGCGGTGGACGGCGGCCTGGTGTCCGGTGAGCCCGTCGCGTTCGCCGCGAACACCCTGATCATCGTCACACCGCCCGGAAACCCCAGCCGCGTCGCGACATTCGCCGATCTCGCCCGCCCCGGCATTCAGGTGGTGATCTGCGCGCCGCAGGTGCCGTGCGGCGCCGCGACCGACAAGGTCGAGAAGGCCACCGGGGTCTCCCTCACCCCGGTCAGCGAGGAATCCTCGGTCACCGACGTGCTGGGAAAGATCACCTCCGGCCAGGCCGACGCGGGGCTGGTGTACGTCACCGACGCCAAGGGCGCCGGGGACAAGGTCACCTCGGTCGCCTTCCCCGATGCAGCGCGGGCCGTGAACGTCTACCCCATCGCTGTGCTGAATCAGGCCCGATCGCGTTCGGCCGCAAAGCGTTTCGTTGATCTCGTCACCGGATCCCGGGGTCGCGACGTGCTGGTCGCCGCAGGTTTCGCCGAACCGTGAGAGCCCGGCCACGCGCGGGCGGTGCGGTGCCCGTCGGCCTGCCGGCCTGGATCTACCTGCCCGCACTGATCGGCGCCCTGTTCGTGGTGGTCCCGCTCGTCGCGATCCTGCTGCGGATCGACTGGCCACACTTCGTCCCCCTCGTCACCTCGGAATCCGCCCGCGCGGCACTGACTCTGAGCATGAAGACCGCAGCGGCGAGCACGACACTGTGCGTCGTGCTCGGCGCCCCGATGGCGCTGGCCCTCGCGCGCGGCCGATTCCCGGGCCGCTCTGTCGTGCGCGCGCTGGTGCTGCTGCCGCTCGTACTGCCGCCGGTGGTCGGAGGCATTGCTCTGCTCTACACCTTCGGCAGGCAGGGCCTGCTGGGCCACCAGCTCGAGCTGCTGGGGGTGCGCGTCGCGTTCTCCACCACCGCGGTGGTGCTTGCCCAGGCCTTCGTGTCGCTGCCGTTCCTGGTGGTGAGTCTCGAGGGCGCGCTGCGTTCCGCCGGGTCGGGCTACGAGCACGTCGCGGCCACGCTGGGCGCCCGGCCCGCCACCGTCGTGCGCACGGTCACCCTGCCCCTGGTGTGGCCCGGCCTGATCTCCGGGGCGGTGCTGGCCTTCGCACGGTCGCTGGGCGAGTTCGGCGCCACGCTGACCTTCGCCGGCTCGCTGCAGGGCGTCACCCGGACGCTGCCCCTGGAGATCTACCTGCAGCGCGAGACCGACGCCGACGCCGCGGTGGCGCTGTCGCTGCTGCTGATCGCCGTCGCTGCCGTGATCGTCGTGGCCTCCGCCGGCCGCCGTCTGACGGGCGCGCTGCCGTGAGCGGCGTGCACGTGGCTGCCCGGCTGCGGCAGCGCGGGCTCGACGTGGACATCTCGGTCGCGGACGGCCAGGTGCTGGCCGTCCTGGGCCCCAACGGGGTCGGCAAGTCCACGCTGCTGCAGATCGTCGCCGGGCTGGTGAGACCCGACAGCGGCCGTGTCCAGATCGGTGACGACGTCGTGACCGACACACGGACAGGCGCTTTCGTCCCCGCACACGCCCGGGGCGTGGCGCTGCTCGCCCAGCAGGCGATGCTGTTCCCACACATGAGCGTCGGCGCCAACGTCGCCTACGCGCCCCGCTGCCGGGGGCTGTCCCGCGCGGCGGCGCGCGAGCAGGCCCGCCACTGGCTCGACGCCGTCGGCGCCGGCGAGCTG
>NZ_JYNX01000070.1 GCF_001044255.1 Mycolicibacterium chubuense | reverse complement strand
CCCACCTGGTGCCGGGAGACCCGGCCGTGCCCGGCGCCCCGTCGGGTACCGAGCAGGTCGTCCCTGCGGCACCGGTGCCGGGTCCGCCCGCATGAGTCGCGAGGCCGGGCGTCGGGACCGCACCGCGCGCGCGGCCGGTGCCGAACGCTCGGCGCGGTCGCGCCGTGTGCGCCAGGCGGCTCCGCGCAGCGGGCTGCGCAGCGCGTCGTTCGTGTTCCGGCACCGCGCGGGCAACGCGGTGATCTTCCTGCTCATCGTCGTGGCGGCCGCGCAGCTGTTCACGCTGCAGGTGCCGCGTGCCGAGGGGCTGCGCGCCGAGGCCGCCGGACAGCTCAAGGTCACCGACGTCGACGCCGCGGTGCGCGGATCCATCGTCGACCGCAACAGCGACAAGCTGGCCTTCACCATCGAGGCGCGGGCCCTGACCTTCCAGCCCGTCAAGGTACGCAAGCAGCTGCAGGAGGCATTCGACAAGGCCAAGGCCGAAGCCATGGCCGACACCGAGAATGCCGAGGCCGCACCGGATCCCGACAAGCGGCTGCGGGAGATCGCCGACGGCGTGGCCTCGCGGCTGGGCAACAAACCCGACAGCGCCACCATCCTCAAGAAGCTGCGCAGCAACGAGACGTTCGTCTACCTCGCCCGCGCGGTCGATCCCGCGATCGCCGACGCGATCACCACCGCCTACCCGGAGGTCGGCGCGGAGCGCCAGGATCTGCGGCAGTATCCCGGCGGCGCACTGGCGGCCAATGTCGTGGGCGGTATCGACTGGGACGGCCACGGTCTGCTCGGCCTCGAGGATTCGATGGACTCGGTGCTGGCCGGCACCGACGGATCGGTGACCTACGACCGCGGCTCCGACGGCGTCGTGATCCCGGGCAGCTACCGCAACCGTCACGACGCGGTGAACGGTTCGACGGTGATGCTCACCCTCGACGACGACATCCAGTTCTACGTCCAGCAGCAGGTCCAGCTGGCCAAGGACGCCTCCGGGGCCGAGAACGTCTCGGCCGTGGTGCTCGACGCCAAAACCGGTGAGGTGCTGGCGATGTCGAATGACAACACCTTCAACCCCGCCCAGGACATCAGCAAGCAGTCCGTCCGCGAACTGGGCAACCTGTCGGTCTCGTCGCCGTTCGAGCCGGGTTCGGTGAACAAGATCGTCACCGCCGCCTCGGTCATCGAGTACAACCTGTCGAATCCCGATGAGGTGCTCCAGGTTCCGGGGTCCATCGACATGGGCGGGGTGAACGTCCGCGATGCGTGGAGCCACGGCGTGATGCCGTACACCACCACGGGCGTGTTCGGGAAGTCGTCGAACGTCGGCACCTTGATGCTCGCCCAGCGGGTCGGCCCGCAGCACTACGCAGAGATGCTGCGCAAGTTCGGGCTGGGCCAGCGCACCGGTGTCGGACTGCCCGGCGAGAGCGCAGGCCTGGTCCCGCCGATCGACCAGTGGTCCGGCAGCACCTTCTCCAATCTCCCCATCGGACAGGGTCTTTCGATGACCCTGCTGCAGATGGCCGGCATGTACCAGGCCATCGCCAACGACGGGGTGCGGATGCCGCCGCGCATTCTCAAGGCGACGATCGCCCCGGACGGCACCCGCACCGACGAACCGCGGCCCGAGGGCGTTCGGGTGGTGTCCCCGCAGACGGCGCGCACCGTGCGCGACATGTTCCGTTCGGTGGTGCAGCGTGACCCGATGGGCTACCAGCAGGGCACCGGTCCGGCGGCGGCGGTCGAGGGCTACCAGATCGCCGGCAAGACCGGCACCGCACAGCAGATCAACCCGGCCTGCGGGTGCTACTTCGACGACGTCTACTGGATCACCTTCGCGGGGATGGCGCCCGCGGACGACCCGCGCTACGTGGTCGGCATCATGATGGACAACCCGCAGCGCAACGCCGACGGCTCGGCAGGCCACTCGGCCGCGCCGCTGTTCCACAACATCGCCTCGTGGCTGCTGCAGCGCGAGAACGTGCCGCTGTCGAAGGATCCCGGTGCGCCGCTGACCCTTCAGGCGGGTTGACGCACGCGGGGGGCGCCAGCGGGCTGGGTACTGTGGCATGGCCATGAATCTGCGCCCCAGCCATCCCGTCGGTGTTCCGCTCGGTGACGTGGCCCGCCTCATCTCCGCACTGCGCGCGGACGGCGCCACGGTGCCCGACGTCGCCCTGACCGGCGTGACCCTGCGCGGACAGGACGCCCGGCCCGGCGACCTGTTCGCGGCCCTGCCCGGCGCGCGGGCGCACGGCGCCCGCTACGCCGCCGACGCGGTGGCGCGCGGTGCGGTCGCGGTGTTGACCGACCAGGACGGGCTGGCCGAGCTCGGCGCGGGTCTCGGCGTACCCGTGCTCCTGCACGCCGCGCCGCGGACCGTGCTGGGCGCGGCGGCCGCCGCGGTGTACGGGCATCCGTCCGAGCATCTGCGCGTCATCGGCGTGACCGGCACCTCCGGCAAGACCACCACCACCTACATGATGGAGGCCGGCCTGCGGGCGGCGGGGCGGGTGGCCGGTCTGATCGGCACCGTCGGGGTGCGCATCGACGGCCGCGACGAGGCCGGCGGTCTCACCACCCCCGAAGCCCCCGACCTCCAGGCGCTGCTCGCCGTGATGCTCGAGCGCGGCGTCGACACCGTGGTGATGGAGGTGTCCAGCCACGCGTTGACCCTCGGGCGCGTCGACGGGACCGCGTTCGCCGTCGGCGGTTTCACCAACCTGTCCCGGGACCACCTGGATTTCCACCCCACCATGGACGATTACTTCGACGCCAAGGCTCGGCTGTTCGACCCCGCCTCGCCGACACACGCCGCCGCGTCGGTGATCTGCGTCGACGACGAGTGGGGCCGCGCCATGGCGCGGCGCGCCGACACCGCGGTCACCGTCGCGGTCGGCGGCACCGCCGACTGGACGGCCGAGCAGATCCGCTCGGTCGGCGACGGCGTGCAGGACTTCGTGGCGGTCGATCCGGCTGGCGTGCACCACGGCGTGGAGATCGGGTTGCCGGGCCGTTACAACATCGCCAACTGTCTGCTCGCGCTGGCGCTGCTGGACGCCGTGGGGGTGTCGCCCGAGCAGGCGGTGCCCGGGCTGCGCGCGGCGACGGTGCCCGGCCGGTTGGAGAAGATCGACCGTGGCCAGCCGTTCCTGGCTGTCGTCGACTACGCGCACAAGCCGGGAGCGCTGCGTGCGGTGCTGGAGACTCTGCGTGGCCAGTGCGGCGGACGGCTCGCCGTGGTGTTCGGCGCCGGCGGCAACCGGGACGCGGGCAAGCGCGAACCGATGGGGCAGGTGGCCGCCGAGGTGGCCGACCTGGTGGTGGTCACCGACGACAACCCCCGCGACGAGGACCCCGCGGCCATCCGGGCCGCCGTCCTGGCGGGTGCGGCGGGCGGGGCCGCCGAGGTCGTGGAGATCGGAGACCGGCGCGCCGCGATCGACCACGCGGTGGCGTGGGCCCGGCCCGGGGACACCGTGCTGATCGCCGGCAAGGGCCACGAGACCGGCCAGACCAGCCGGGGGACCACCCGGCCGTTCGACGACCGCGCCGAGCTCGCCGCGGCCCTGGACGCTCTGACCGCGGGAAAGGCGGGCCGATGATCGCGCTGTCGCTGGCCCGGATCGCCGACATCGTCGGCGGCCGCCTCACCGACGTCACCGCCGAGGAGGCGGCCGAGATCCGGGTGACGGGCACGGTCGAGTTCGACTCGCGAGCGGTCGGTCCGGGATGTCTGTTCCTGGCGCTGCCGGGAGCCCGTGCCGACGGGCACGACTTCGCCGCCGCGGCCGTCGGCGCCGGGGCGGTCGCGGTGCTGGCCGCGCGCCCGGTCGGCGTGCCCGCGATCGTGGTGGATCCGGTGGCCGCCGAGGACGGCGCGGCCGGCGTGCTCGAGCACGACACCGACGGCTCTGGTGCGGCGGTGCTCGCCGCGCTGGCCCGGCTGGCCGCCGCGGTGGCCGCCGAGTTGGTGGCCGGCGGGCTGAGGATCGTCGGCATCACCGGGTCGTCGGGCAAGACCTCGACCAAGGACCTGATCGCCGCGGTGCTCGCACCGCTGGGCGAGGTGATCGCCCCGCCCGGCTCGTTCAACAACGAGCTCGGCCATCCGTGGACGGTGCTGCGCGCCACCGGCGACACCGACTTCCTGGTCCTGGAGATGTCGGCCCGCCACCCGGGCAACATCGCCGCGCTGGCCCGCATCGCACCGCCGTCGATCGCGGTCGTGCTCAACGTCGGCACCGCCCACCTCGGCGAATTCGGCTCGCGGGAAGCCATCGCCGCGACGAAATCGGAACTGCCGCAAGCAGTTCCGTCGTCAGGAGTGGTGGTTCTCAACGCCGATGACCCGGTGGTGGCGGCGATGGCCGACGTGACCGCCGCCCGCGTCGTGCGGGTCGGCCGGTCGCCGGAGGCCGACGTGTGGGCGGACAACGTGACGCTGGACCCGCTGGCCCGCGCCCACTTCACCCTGCACGCCGGGCGGGACGAGGCGCCGGTGTCGCTCGCCGTGCACGGCGACCACCAGGTGTCCAACGCGCTGTGCGCGGCCGCGGTGGCGCTGGAGTGTGGTGCCTCGCTCGAGCAGGTGGCGGCGGCGCTGGCGACCGCGGGCCCGGTGTCGCGGCAGCGGATGGCCGTCACCACCCGCGGCGACGGAGTGACGATCATCAACGACGCCTACAACGCCAATCCGGACTCGATGAGCGCCGGGCTCAAGGCGCTGGCGTGGATGGGACGCGAGGGCCGCACCTGGGCGGTGCTCGGCGAGATGGCCGAACTCGGCGACGACGCGATATCCGAACACGACCGCATCGGCAGGCTGGCGGTGCGCTTAGATGTCTCGAGACTCATCGTCGTCGGAACCGGGAGGCCTATGAGCGCCATGCTGCACGGGGCGGTCATGGAGGGCTCCTGGGGCTCCGAGGCCACCCCGGTGCCCGACGCCGACGCGGCCCTGGCCCTGCTGCGCGCCGAGCTGCAGCCCGGCGATGTGGTGCTGGTCAAGGCCTCCAACTCCGCCGGGCTGGGCGCGCTCGCCGACGCCCTGCTCAGCGAGGACGCCCGATGAGGCAGATCCTCATCGCCGTCGGGATCGCGCTGGCGGTGTCGATCCTGCTCACCCCGGTGCTGATCCGGCTGTTCACCCGGCAGGGCTTCGGTCACGAGATCCGCGAGGATGGCCCGCCCAGCCACGCCAAGAAGCGCGGCACGCCCTCGATGGGCGGGGTGGCGATCGTCGCGGGCATCTGGGCCAGCTACTTCGGCACCCATCTGGTGGGCGTGCTCATCGACGGCAAGGGTCCGTCGGCGTCGGGGCTGCTGGTGCTGGGCCTGGCGACGTCGCTGGGCGTGGTGGGTTTCGTCGACGACCTGATCAAGCTGCGCCGCGCCCGCAACCTGGGGCTGAACAAGACCGCCAAGACCGTCGGCATTCTGGTCGCCGCGGTGCTGTTCGGCGTGCTGGCGCTGCAGTTCCGCAACGCCGACGGGCTCACCCCGGGCAGCCCCGAGCTGTCCTACGTGCGCGAGATCGCCACGGTCACGCTGGCGCCCGCCATCTTCGTGCTGTTCTGCGTGGTCATCGTCAGCGCCTGGTCGAACGCGGTGAACTTCACCGACGGCCTCGACGGCCTGGCCGCCGGAGCGATGGCGATGGTGTGCGCGGCCTACGTGCTGATCACGTTCTGGCAGTTCCGCAATGCGTGCGCCACCAGCCCGGGGCTGGGCTGCTACAACGTGCGCGACCCGCTCGACCTGGCGATCATCGCCGCCGCGACCGCCGGGGCGTGCATCGGCTTCCTGTGGTGGAATGCCGCGCCGGCCAAGATCTTCATGGGTGACACCGGCTCGCTCGCGCTGGGCGGCATCATCGCCGGCCTGTCGGTGACCAGCCGCACCGAGATGCTCGCCGTCGTCCTGGGCGCACTGTTCGTCGCGGAGGTCACCTCGGTGGTCGTCCAGATCCTGGCGTTCCGCACCACCGGCCGCCGCGTGTTCCGGATGGCGCCTTTCCATCACCACTTCGAGCTGGTCGGCTGGGCCGAGACGACGGTGATCATCCGGTTCTGGCTGTTGACCGCGATCGCGTGCGGGCTGGGCGTGGCCCTGTTCTACAGCGAGTGGCTGACCACCGTCGGGGCCTGAGGTGGACGAGCCCCTGCGGTCCGGCGCCGCGGTCCTGGTCGTCGGGGCGGGCATCACCGGCCGGGCAGTGCTGGCCGCGCTGACGCCGCTGGGGGTGCGCGCCACCCTCACCGACGACAGTCCGTCTGCGCTGACGGCGTTCGCCCGGGATGGGGTCGCCGTCGTCGACCCGGCTTCCGCGGTCGCGACGATCGCCGACGTCGACCTCGTGGTCGTCAGCCCCGGCATTCCCCCCACCGCGCCGATCCCCGTCGCCGCCGCGGCCGCGGGCGTGCCGGTATGGGGTGACGTGGAGCTCGCGTGGCGGCTGGACCGGGCCGGTCACCACGGCCCGCCGAAGACCTGGCTCGTGGTGACGGGTACCAACGGCAAGACCACCACGACGTCGATGCTGTTCGCGATGCTCTGCGCCGCGGGCCGGCGTGCGGCGCTGTGCGGCAACATCGGCGAACCGGTGCTGGCCGTGCTCGATCAGGCGGTGGACGTGCTGGCCGTCGAGCTGTCGAGCTTCCAGCTGCACTGGGCGCCGTCGGTGCACCCGGACGCGGGCGTGGTGCTCAATGTGGCCGAGGACCACCTGGACTGGCACGGGTCGCTGCAGGCCTACGCGCAGGACAAGGCGCGCGCGCTGACGGGCCGGGTGGCCGTCGGCGGTCTGGACGACGCGATCGCCACCCGGTTGCTGCGCGAGTCCGACGCGCCGACCAAGGCCGGCTTCCGGCTGGGGGAGCCCGGCCCGGGTGAGCTCGGCGTCGTCGACGGCCGACTGGTCGACAACGCGTTCGCGCCGGCGCAGGTGCTCGCCGACACGGCGGTGATCCCGGTGGCCGGTCCGGTCGGGGTGCTCGACGCGCTCGGGGCTGCGGCGCTGGCCCGGGCGGTCGATGTCCCCGCGGAGGCGATCGCCGAGGCGCTGTCCACGTTCGCGGTGGGTCGGCACCGCGCCGAGGTCGTCGCCGAAGCCGACGGCGTGCGCTACGTCGACGACTCGAAGGCGACCAACCCGCATGCCGCGCAGGCGTCGATCAGCGCCTACCCGCGGGTGGTCTGGGTGGCCGGCGGTCTGCTCAAGGGCGCCTCGGTGGACGAGATGGTCGCCGCCGTGGCGAACCGCCTGGTCGGCGCCGTGGTGATGGGTCGGGACCGGGCCGTGGTCGGCGAGGCGTTATCACGACACGCACCGGATGTCCCCGTCGTCGAGGTGGTGACGGGGGAGGATTCTGGGGTGGTTGAGAATGCTGAGACACCTGTGACTGGTGGGACTCGAGTGGTCGACATCGGTGGCAGGCCGCTGGCCGAGGCGGTCATGGCCGCCGTCGTCGACGCCGCCCGTGGCCTCGCCCGGCCGGGCGACACGGTGCTCCTGGCACCTGCGGGGGCATCCTTCGACCAGTTCAGCGGCTACGGACAGCGGGGTGACGCGTTCGCCGCGGCCGTGCGCGCAGCGATCGGCTAGCGGGCCGCCGTGAGCACGATCCTCACCCGTCTGCGCCACCGGCGCGCCAACCCCGCCGCCGACGACGCGGGGACCTCGCTGACGTCGTCGACCGCGTCGCACAACGCCTCGGGCACCGGTCCGCCTGCCCCGCGCACCCGGATCGGGGCGTGGCTTGACCGGCCGATGACGTCGTTCCACCTGATCATCGCCATCACCGCGCTGCTGCTCACGATGGGCTTGACCATGGTGCTGTCGGCGTCGGGCGTCTACTCCTACGACATGGACGGCTCGCCGTGGGCCGTCTTCGGTAAGCAGTTGCTGTGGACGGCTATCGGCCTGTTCGCGTTCTACGTCGCCCTGCGCGTGCCGGTCGCGATCATGCGCCGGTTCGCGTTCTCGGGCTTCGCGTTCACCGTCGTGTTGCTGGTCCTGGTGCTGGTCCCGGGCATCGGGAAGGTGTCCAACGGCTCGCGCGGTTGGTTCGTCATCGCCGGGTTCTCGATGCAGCCCTCGGAGCTCGCCAAGATCGCGCTGGCGATCTGGGGCGCGCACCTGCTCGCCGCGCGGCGCATGGAGCAGGCCTCCCTGCGCGAGATGCTCGTCCCGCTGGTGCCCGCCGCGGTCATCGCGCTGGCCCTCATCGTCGCGCAGCCCGACCTTGGGCAGACACTGTCGATGGGCGTGATCCTGCTGGGCCTGCTCTGGTATGCCGGCCTGCCACTGCGCGTGTTCCTGACGTCGTTGAGCGCGGTCGCGGTCTCCGGTGCCGTGCTGGCCATGACCGCCGGCTACCGCTCGGCGCGTGTGCAGTCGTGGCTCGACCCCGGAGCCGACGCGCAGGGCTCCGGCTACCAGGCCCGGCAGGCGCGGTTCGCGCTCGCCAACGGCGGGGTGTTCGGCGACGGACTGGGCCAGGGCACCGCGAAGTGGAACTACCTGCCCAACGCCCACAACGACTTCATCTTCGCGATCATCGGCGAGGAACTGGGATTCATCGGCGCCGCAGGCCTGCTGTGCCTGTTCGGCCTGTTCGCCTACACCGGCATGCGGATCGCCCGGCGCTCGGCCGATCCGTTCCTGCGGTTGCTCACCGCCACCGCCACGCTGTGGATCCTCTCTCAGGTGTTCATCAACGTCGGCTACGTCGTCGGCCTGCTCCCGGTCACCGGGCTGCAGCTGCCGCTGATCTCGGCCGGCGGAACGTCGACCGCCACCACCCTGCTGATGATCGGGATCATGGCCAACGCGGCCCGGCACGAACCGCAGGCGGTGGCCGCGCTGCGCGCCGGCCGTGACGACCGCGTGAACCGGCTGCTGCGGTTGCCGTTGCCCGCGCCCTACGTTCCCACCCGCACCGAGGCGCTGCGGGAGCGGTTGCGGTCCCGCAGCACGCGCGCGCCGAAACCGGCCGCCAAACCCGCCGCCAAGTCGTCCGCCAAGAAGCCGGCCGCTGCCCAGCGGGCCCGGTCGGCGGACCGCCCGGTGCGCTCGGGCCGGGCGTCGGTCGGTTATGGTGCTGGCCGTCGTAGTCAGGGCCGGCCGGCCCGCACTGGAAGGTGAGCGTTACGGGTGACGGGGATCTCGGTCCCGCCGGGGCCAGGCGCAGGGGACGGCCGGAGGCTTTCGGTGGTTCTCGCCGGCGGAGGCACGGCGGGCCACGTCGAACCCGCGATGGCCGTCGCTGACGCGCTGCGCGCACTCGACGCGGACGTCCGCATCACCGCGCTGGGCACCGCCCGCGGCCTGGAGACTCGGCTCGTCCCCGAACGGGGTTACGACCTCGAGCTGATCACCCCGGTGCCCCTGCCCCGCAAGCTGTCCGCTGACCTCGCCCGCCTGCCGCTGCGGCTGCGCCGGGCCGTCCGGCAGACCCGGGCGGTCCTCGACGACGTGCAGGCCGACGTCGTCATCGGGTTCGGCGGCTACGTCGCGGTGCCCGCCTACCTGGCAGCGCGCAGCGTCCGCCGCGGCAAGCGGGTGCCCGTCGTGGTCCACGAGGCGAACGCCAGCGCCGGCTGGGCGAACCGGGTCGGCGCCCGCTCGGCGGCCCGGGTGCTCTCGGCGGTGCCCGATCCCGGTCTTGGCCCCGTCGAGGTGGTCGGGGTGCCCGTGCGCGAGAGCATCACGTCGCTGGACCGTCTGGCGTTGCGCGCCGAGGCGCGCGCGTTCTTCGGCTTCGCCGACGATGCCCGGGTGCTCCTGGTCTTCGGTGGCTCGCAGGGTGCGCAATCGCTCAACCGCGCGGTCTCGGCGGCTGCGGAAGGACTTGCTCGGCAAGGGGTTTCGGTGCTGCACGCGCACGGTCCCAAGAACACGCTGGATCTTCGCGCCTCGGCGCCCGGTGATCCGCCCTACGTCGCGGTGCCGTACCTGGACCGGATGGACCTGGCCTACGCCGCGGCCGACCTGGCGATCTGCCGCTCCGGAGCGATGACCGTGGCCGAGGTCAGTGCCGTCGGCCTGCCCGCGGTGTACGTGCCGCTGCCGATCGGCAACGGCGAGCAGCGCCTCAACGCCCTGCCGGTCGTCGAGGCCGGTGGCGGCCTGATCGTCGACGACCGCGACCTGACCCCCGAGTTCGTCTCCGGCACGGTCGCCGGTCTGCTCACCGATCAGGCCCGGCTGACCGCGATGACGGCGGCCGCGACGCTGGCGGGGCATCCCGATGCCGCCCAGCGGGTCGCGCAGGCCGCGCTCGACGTGGCGGCGGCGGCGCGCAGCGGGCGGACCCGCCGGTGAGTGGGCAGACGCTGCCCGCGGAGCTGCAGCGGGTGCACATGGTGGGCATCGGCGG
>NZ_JYNX01000069.1 GCF_001044255.1 Mycolicibacterium chubuense | reverse complement strand
CCGCCGGCGGCAGGTTCTGCATGGTGGCGGTGCCCATGAAGTTGTACGGATCCTGCGCCTGATGCCACGCGTCGCGCAGGAAGCCGAGCGGACCGTCACCCGAGCCGTACTGCGCGTTCGGGATCTCCGGCACCATGGGTGGGCCGACCGGCGGCGGCGGAGCAGGGGCGGCGACCGCGGGGTCGACCGGGACTGCCACCGGCTGGCCCGGAGGCGTCGGCGCGCCGTCGGGGCCCGGAACCGGCGTCGGGACCGGCTGTGACATCGCCAAGGGAGCCGATACGAGGGCGCCGAACGTCAACGCCGCGGCGACGCCGGCGGCGCGCACAGCGCTCCGAGCGCGTATGCGCTGGTCTCGCCTATGAGTGGTCATGGGTTCCTTTGCCGTGCTCTGAGCTCGTCCCGACTCGAGGAATGAGGCTAGCCGGTCTGCGACGTTGCCGCGCACTCTCAGCCGGATTGAGCGCGGTGGGAGAGCACATTGACGACGTTGCCGGCGGTATCGGCGAAGAAGAATCGGCGTACCCCCCACTCCTCGTCACTGAGCGGGTGCACGATACGCAACCCGGCGGCCACGGCGCTGCGGTACGCGTCGTCGACGTCGTCGACCTCGATCGACACCGTCGGATTGACCGTTGCCGTCGCGTCACGGCTCAGCAGACTGAGCTGGTGGCGACGGCCAGAATCGGCGAGCGTGACGATCCAGCCGTGGTCCATCGCGACGTCGAGCCCGAGCGCCGCGCGGTACTGGGCGACGGCGGTGGGCAGGTCGGTCACCGAGACGACCGGCACCACGCGTCCGACGGTCATATGGCCGGTCCGAGCAGGTCGTCGGCGTCCTTGATGACGTATCCGTAGCCCTGCTCGGCGAGGAACCGTTGGCGGTGTGCGGCGTACTCGGCGTCGAGGCTGTCCCGCGACACGACGGAGTAGAACACCGCCCCGCCGCCGTCGGCCTTGGGCCGCAGCAACCGGCCCAGTCGCTGCGCCTCCTCCTGGCGTGACCCGAACGTGCCCGAGACCTGAACGGCGACGCTGGCCTCGGGAAGGTCGATGGAGAAGTTCGCCACCTTCGACACGACCAGCGTCCGGATCTCACCCCGCCGGAACGCGTCGAACAGCGTCTCGCGCTCAGCCGTCTTCGTCGACCCCTGGATCACCGGGGCGTCCAGTTCAGCGCCCAGCTCGTCCAACTGGTCGAGGTAGGCGCCGATCACCAGCGTCGGCTCGTCAGGGTGCCGGTTGAGGATCGACTTCACCACGGCGATCTTGGTGTGTGCGGTCGCGCAGAGCTTGTAGCGCTCCTCGGGTTCGGCGGTCGCGTACAGCATGCGCTCGTTGTCGGTCATGGTGACGCGAACCTCGATGCATTCGGCGGGCGCGATCCAGCCCTGCGCCTCGATGTCCTTCCACGGGGCGTCGTAGCGCTTCGGTCCGATCAGCGAGAAGACGTCGCCCTCGCGCCCGTCCTCGCGGATCAACGTCGCGGTCAGGCCCAGTCGCCGGCGCGACTGCAGGTCGGCCGTCATCCGGAACACCGGCGCCGGAAGCAGATGCACCTCGTCGTAGACGATCAGCCCCCAGTCGCGGCTGTCGAACAGCTCGAGATGCTTGTATTCACCTTTGGTGCGCCGGGTGATGACCTGATAGGTCGCGATCGTCACCGGGCGGATCTCCTTCTTCTCGCCGGAGTACTCGCCGATCTCCTCCTCGGTCAGCGATGTCCGCGCGATCAGTTCCCGCTTCCACTGTCGTCCCGCCACCGTGTTGGTGACCAGGATCAGCGTCGTGGCACCGGCTTTCGCCATCGCGGCGGCGCCGACCAACGTCTTGCCCGCGCCGCACGGCAGCACCACGACGCCGGATCCGCCGTCCCAGAAGGAGTCGGCCGCCATCTGTTGGTAATCGCGGAGTTCCCAGCCGTTCTGCTCGAGGTCGATGGGGTGCGCCTCGCCGTCGACGTAGCCCGCCAGATCTTCGGCCGGCCATCCGATCTTCAGCAACATCTGCTTGACGCGGCCACGCTCGCTGTTGTGGACGATGACGGTGTCGTCGTCCAGGCGGGCGCCCAGCATCGGGGCGATCTTCTTGTTGCGCAGCACCTCCTCGAGCACGGCGCGGTCGAAGCTGACCAATGTCAGGCCGTGCGCCGGATGCTTCACCAGCTGCAGACGCCCGTAGCGGGCCATGGTGTCGACGATGTCGACCAGCAGCGGCTGGGGGACGGCGTAGCGCGAGAACGACACCAATGCGTCGACGACCTGCTCGGCGTCGTGACCGGCGGCTCGCGCGTTCCAGAGCGCCAGCGGGGTGATGCGGTAGGTGTGTACGTGCTCGGGTGCGCGCTCGAGCTCGGCGAAGGGGGCGATCGCGGCGCGGGCGGCGCCCGCCTGCTCGTGGTCGACCTCGAGCAGGACGGTCTTGTCCGACTGGACGATCAAGGGGCCGTCGGTCATGCCGGGCCTCGGTGGGAAGTCATCCTGCCCATTATCCGGATTGCTGTGACGACGGCCGGTGGCGTGGCTGGCGGCAAACATCTGAGGGCCACACCCTCGGGTCCGTCCCGGGCCGGACCACGTGGCAAGCGGGGTTGCGTATTCAGTGTGGTCGCGGTGTGTACGACGGTGCACGGCGACGCGGAGCGTCTACGCGGAAATTTGCTGACTGACGATATGGCGAGCACGCGTCCGCCTATGCCATTGCTTGATATGGATCCTGAGAACAAGTTCTCAGAAACCGTAGTCAGGCACGTCAATTTGCTTTAAGGTCAGCTTCGCGGGGTGTCGGTCGGCCATGGTCTACGCGTGCCCAGCTATCAGTCGCGGGGGCGAACAGACACGGGGGTCTGGGCGTATGACGGAGGCCGGGCGCATGAATGGAAGACCTGTCGCACATCGGATGTCGCGGTCGGGATCGCCGAACCGAGAGTTCTGGGCGGCGAAGGATCTTCTCGATGACGCGCGTCCCGTCGCATCGCGGCGTCACGCGCGTCCGACGAGTCCGAGCTACGCCGCGCACATCGGGCGGGTAGGTGCGCTGGCCGTCTCGCTGGGGATCGGGCTCGCCGTTGCCCACTCCGCGACGGGTGTCGCCGCCGCGGAGAGCGACACGGACACCACATCGGCCACCTCGTCGGCGAAGACCACGGACGCGGGACCGTCTGCCGGGTCGGCGCGCGATCCGAAGGCCGACGACACCGGGTCGTCCGGCTCGAGCACAGACACGGATACGCGCAACGACTCCGACGACCACGCCGACGCTGACGCTGACGAACCGTCCGGATCCGATGAGCCGTCCGACGACCCGACCGGCGGCGAGTCCGCCGAGGACCCGTCCGACGAAGTGCCCTCGGACGAGGCCGTGAAGAAGCGCTTCCCGCGCCTCCACACCCGGCCGGCCGTGGTCGAGGCCGATACGCCCTCTGCCGAAGAGGAAGCGGCCACCGGCGCCGACGAAACCGCCACCACCGACGCCAAGCCCATCGAGGTGGGGGCCGTCGTCGATGCGCCCGCCGCACCGCCCACCCCGTCGCGCTGGGCAGCCCGCAAGACCGTCACGATGTCGGTGGCCGAGTCCGCTCCGGCGCCGACCGAACCCGTCGCCGAGAAGAGTGCCACCGTCAACGTGGTCGGTGCGGTGGTGTCGAATTTCATTGCGCCGCTGGTGGACCCGGCGGCGCCGGTGTCCTCGCCGGTGACCGACGCCGTGCTGGCCTACGTGCGACGGCTGATCAGCCATACGTTCTTCAACAAGACCCCCGTGGTGCACTCGGTGACCACCTCGCAGATCCTCACCGGGCAAGTGCTGATCACCATCGACGCCGAGGATCCGAACGGCGACCCACTGACCTACGACGTCGTCCAGCCAGACTCCGGCCTGGTGTTCCGCGACCCGATCACCGGCACCTTCGTCTACACCCCGACCGTGCCCGTTGTCGGTGACTCGGTGCCCGTCGAGTTCCAGGTGGTCATCAGGGACGACTCCGAAGACCTCGGCTTCCTGAGGGTGCTGCACTCGGTGGCACGACTGTTCGGACTGGCCCAGCCCGACAACTACACCCAAACGGTGTCCTTCGTGGTCGACCCCATCGTGCAGCTTCCGCCGTCGGTGATCGCGGTCGGGAACCTGTTGCCGTACACGCTCGGTGGGGATCCGATCCCGCTGCTGTCGGTCGCCGAGATCCTCGATCCGGATTCGGACTCGCTGAAGAGCGCAGTCGTCAAGATCAATACCGGGCGACAGGTCGGCGACACGCTCACGTACGTCAAGCCGCAAGGCATCGACATCGACGGGGCGTGGAACGGTGTCGACACGTTGACGTTGACCGGGCTCGCCTCCAAAGCCGACTACGAGACGGCGTTGAAGGCGATCACGTTCAGCGCGACGGACCTCGGACTCGCCGTCCGCGGCGTGGGCATCACCCTCACCGACGAGCAGGATGCCAGCGGGATTCTCGCGACACCGGTGCTCGTCACCGTGGTACCCGGCATCGTCGTGAAGCTGCCGCCGGCCGTGCTCGCGGTCGGCGGGCTCACGCCGTTCACCCTGGGCGGCAACCCCGTCAAGCTGTTGTCGGTCGCCGAGATCACCGATCTGGACTCGGGCTCGATGAAGGGCGCGACGGTGAAGATCACCGCGGGTCTGAAGACCGGTGACACGTTGAACTACTCAGCGCCGCAGGGCATCACCATCAGCGGATCGTGGGATGGCACCGACACGCTGACGTTGTCCGGTGTGGCGTCGAAAGCCGACTACGAGGCGGCGTTGAAGGCGATCACGTTCAGCGCCACTGATCTCGGGCTGGCGAGCAGGATCGTGACGGTGACGCTCACCGACACCGATGACGTCACCGGACCCGGCACGCCCGCAACCCTCCTGGTGCTCCCGCCGGTCGTCATCGAACTCCCGCTGACGGTGACGGCACTCGGGGCGCCCGTCTACACGCTGGGCAAGCCGCCGGTCAAGGTCGTCTCCTCCGTGGACATCGCCAACGCCGACGATGATCAACTGACCGGAGCCGTCGTCACGATCGCGGCACTGGCGCGGCTGAGCGGCGACAAGCTGACCTACACCGGTGCGGCCGGCACCATCGACGTCGCCCAGACCAACGCCTACACCCTCACACTGTCGGGAACAGCGAGTGTCGCGGACTACGAAGCAGCACTCAAGCAGATCGGCTTCAGCGCAACGCAACTCGGTCTCACCCGGACGGTGACGATCACGGTCACCGAAGCCGACGGCGACACCAATCCGATTCCTGGTGCCGTTCTGGTCAACACGCTGACGCCGCTGCCGCCCTCGGTGACGGTGTTGTCGCTGCCGCCGACGTACACGATCGGCAAGACCGGGGTGAAGCTCGCGCCGACGGTGACGATCGGCGATCTCGACTCCGACGAGTTGAGCGGTGCCACCGTGAAGATCACGCTGGGGCGGCAGTCCGGCGATACATTGAGCTTCGCGACACTGGACGGCATTCCGATCTCCGGAACGTGGAACGGCACCGACACGCTGACGCTCACGGGCACCGCGAGCAAAGCGGATTACGAGGCGGCACTGGAGTCAGTGACGTTCACCGCCACCACTCTGGGCCTGCTCGGCCGCACCGTCAGTATCGACGTCGTCGACGACTCGGGCGTGGGTGCGCTTCTCCCGGGCACGGTGCTGGTGGCCGTCAAGAACCCGGACCGGCCGTTGATCGCGACCGTGGGCGCGACCTTCGTGAAGGTCAACAACACGGTCAAGCCGATCACGTTGGCCACCATCACCGACACCGACTCCCCGGTGCTGACCGGCGCGACAGTGACGATCACCGCCAATCGAAAGACCGGCGACACCCTGGCCTACACGCCGATCGCGGGTAACCCCATCACCGCGACCTACACCGCGGGCACGGGCGAATTGAAGCTGTCCGGGACGGCGACGATCGCGCAGTACAAGCAGGCGCTCGAGGCGGTCACCTTCAAAGCGACTCAGGTTCCCGGTCTTGTTCCGGTGATTCGCACCATCACGGTGAACGTCATCGACGACTCGAGTCTCGACGCCGCGATCGCCGGGATCGTGCTGACGACGGTGTCCGCGATCTAGCCGGCTCAGCCTGAGTCCGCCGACACCACCGAGGTCACCCGGTGGATCGCGAACTCGCGGACCCGGCCCGAAGCCGGGTCGTAGGCGGTCAACTGGCCGCCGCGAACGTTGATCGGCGCGACCACCCGTTGACTGGCCACTCCCGCCGGATCGACGTAGCCGATCACCACCGACTCCTGATGGTGGGCCGCCTGCTGCAGTTCCGAGATCGCGACTGCCGGATCGAGACGCAACCCGGATGCCGGCGTCGCAGCGACCTTGCGGAGCACCGCGACGATCGCGGCGAGGGTCTGGTCCGTCGGCGTGGCGTTGGGCCGGTAGGCGCGCCGGCGTCCCGGGGCGGGAACGCGGGCGCCGCGGCTGCGCAGGTCCACGATCGCGCCGGTGGTGTCCTCGGCGGCCGGCGCGAAACCCGCTCTGCGCAGGGCGGCCAGCACCTCGGAGATCGGGGCCTGCGACACCGCGACGGTCGGGGCCAGCAGGCGCAACTCGACCGCCTCGGTGGCCGGCGCCGCAGCCGCCGCCGCGAGCAGCGCCGCGTCCTCGCACCGCACGAACGAGGCCGCCATGCCGACCCTGAGCTGCCCGTGCCGTCGCGCCACGTCGTCGATCAGGTACGTCAATGCCTGCGGCACAGGCGTTCTGGAGTGGCGCGCAAACAGCGCATGCAATTCGCCCGCCGTCTTCCCGGTGTCCAGGGCGCGCCGCACCGACGCCTCGTCGATCCGGTAGACCATCGCTGCGCCGGCCGACTCCACCGTCGCCACCGCGCCCAACTGTTCGGCCAGGGCGCGTTCGAGCGGTCCGGGAACGATGACCGTCAGGTCGGCCTGGAGCAGGAAGTGGTCGATCGGCTTGGGGAGGGCCTTGTCCATCGCGGCGACGACGGCGTCATCGCCGTCTCCGGCGAGCAGTCGCCGCATCGGGCCGGCGATTGCTCCGCGGCCGACCGCGCCGACGGCGTGGGCTTCGGTCAGCAGGTCGGCCACCGGATCGGGCTGCAGCCGCGCCGACCATCGGGGCCGTTGCCACACCAGCGCCTGCGAAGCGCTCCCGGCGTCGACCCCCGAGCCCGGCGGCAGGTCCGCCAGCAGCGTGAGCAGCAGCCTGCGGTCCAGCGGCGCCGCCGTGGAGAACAACGAATCAGACAGCGCCGCATAGGGTTTGCCGTCGGGGCCGCGAGCGCCGACCAGGCTGGGGCGGCCCGGGAGATCGAGCCACGCCGACGCCATCAGATGCCACTTGACCTCGGTCGGTGATTCGATGAACCGGTCCGCGGCCACGGTGGGGGCCCACGAGGAGCCGGCCGCGTCCGTCGGGTCCGGCTCGGGGATACCCGCCGCGATCAGCCCGGCCGACAGCGCGATCTCGAGGATCAGGCCGAGCCGGCGCTCGTCGACACCGGTCGCCTTGGTGAGCCGCTTGACCTCCCGAACGCCGAGACCGCCGCTGCGCAATTCGGGAGCCGGTGCGGCGCTGAGGGTTTCGAGGACGAGCTCGACCTCGCGCAGAAGGTCGAGCGCGGCACCGGCCGCCACCGCGTCGATGTCGGCGGTGGTGGTGGTCGAGACCGTCGGGTCCGGTCGGGCCAGACTCACCGGACCCGGCGACTCGCCGCGCAGCACCTGCCCGACCAGCCGCGGAAGAATCACCGTGTCGGCGTCGAGGCGACGCAACAGTCCCGCGCTGAGCAGTCGTTGCACCGGCCGGTCCGGCGGCGCGTCGGGCAGAGCGTCGCGGGTCCGGCCGATCGGCGAACCCTCCAGCAGCCTGTCGAGCAGATCACGCTCTGCAGCGTCGAGTGCGGCGACCGCCTCGGTGACCTCGGCGCCGGACATCGCGTCGGGCTCCAGCGTCGCCTGTCCCGGGTACCAGGGCAGACAGTTGGCGGTTTCGGCGGCGACCCGCAACGCGCCCGCGCCCTCGGTGTCGCCCCACACCAGTGCGCGCTCGGTGAGTTTCGCGACGGCTGCCCGCAGCACCGACTCGTCGGCGCGTCCGCCGAGGGCTTCGTCGAGCGCGGCGAAGGTCACGGCGCCGCTGTCGGCGTGCAGGGTCAGCAGGGCGTCGAGCACGGTGAGGTGCAGGAAGTCGAGGTCGTCGGTGGCAGCTTTGATCGACTGCCGCGCCGCGGCGCGGGCGGCCAATGCCGCGATCGTGCCCGGTGGGGGCTGGGTGAGATCGGGCCGCAGACGCAGCAGCCGGACCAGCTCGTCGTCGCCGCGCTCGGCCAACCACACGCCCAGCGGCATGCCGGGGCTCTTCGCGCTCATCCTGACCAGCGTAAAGCAGCCTCCCACGCTCGCCAGCCGGCGATCGGCCTGCCACAATGTCTCCCGTGGCTGATGACAAGAAGAACCGTTACGTCGATCCGGGCTGGCCCACGAGTGACGCCGACGACCACGCCGTCAGTGAGCTGGCCGCCGACCGCACTGGGGCCCTCTCGCCGTTCGGTGACATCACGTTCCCGCTGCCGGCCGAAGAACTGCCGTTCATCCAGTCTTCGACCGTCATCAACAAGTAGCGATGGCGGACCGCCTCTCGCACCTCGACGAGACCGGCGCCGCCCACATGGTCGACGTCACCGCCAAGGACGCCACCAAGCGCGTTGCGGTGGCTGCGGGCACGGTCCGTACCCGCGCCGACGTCGTCGACCTCATCAGTACGAACGGTCTGCCCAAGGGTGACGCGCTGGCCACCGCCCGCGTCGCGGGGATCCTGGCCGCCAAACGCACCAGCGACCTCGTCCCGCTGTGCCATCCGCTGGCCATCACCGGCGTCGACATCGACTTCAGCATCGGCGGCGCCGAGGTCGGCATCACGGCGACTGTCCGGACGACCGACCGCACCGGAGTGGAGATGGAGGCGCTGACCGCCGTCAGCGTGGCCGCGCTGACCGTCTACGACATGATCAAGGCCGTCGACCGGGCGGCCTCGATCGACGACATCCGCGTGCTGCACAAAGAGGGCGGCAAGACGGGCACGTGGTCGAGCGCCGGCTCGACCGGACTGCCAGAGGCGCGGTGACCTCGGCCCGCACGGGCGTGGTCGTCATCGCGTCCACCCGGGCGTCGTCGGGCGTGTACGAGGATCGCTGCGGCCCCGTCATCGCCGACTGGCTCAACGCCCGTGCCATCGCCACGCCGGCGCCCGTCGTGGTCGCCGACGGCGCGCCGGTCGCAGCCGCGCTGCGCGCCGCGCTCGCCGACGGTCCGGACGTCGTGATCACCTCCGGGGGCACCGGCATCTCGCCGACGGACGCGACGCCTCAGATCACCCTCGAACTCCTTGACTACGAGGTGCCGGGACTGGCTGACGCGATCAGACGGTCGGGGTTGCCGCAGGTGCCGACGTCGATCCTGTCGCGCGGCGTCTGCGGGGTCGCCGGACGCACACTGATCGTGAACCTGCCCGGTTCGCTCGGCGGAGTGCGCGACGGTCTCGATGTCCTCGACGGCGTCCTCGGCCATGCGCTCGACCAACTCCGAGGTAAGGACCATCCGCAATGACCGCCGTCGTGCGTGCCGAACTCACCGATCGCCCGATCGACGTGGCTGAACACGAGGCGCTGGTGTCGCATCACGCCGCCGGGGCCGTGGTGTCGTTCGCCGGCGTGGTGCGTGATCACGACGGTGGCCGCCCGGTCACGCGGCTGGAGTACTCGGCGCACCCGTCGGCGGGGCAGACGCTCGCCGACGTCGTGGCGGCGGTCGCCGCCGACAGCGCGGGCGTCCGCGCCATCGCGGTCAGCCACCGCGTCGGCAGCCTGCAGATCGGCGACGCAGCGCTGATCGCGGTGGTCGCCGCCGACCATCGCGGCGCGGCGTTTCAGACGTGCGCGCGTCTGGTGGACCGCGTCAAAGAACAGCTACCGGTGTGGAAACACCAGTTCTTCGCCGACGGCACCGACGAGTGGGTCAACTCCGCCTAGCGGGGCTCAGGCCGGCGGCAGAACCGGGGCCGGGGCAGGCGCGGGCACCGGCAACGGTGCGTCGGGAGGAACCGGCGCGCCGGGTGCGGGCGGAGCGACCGGATCCAGCGCAGCCGGGCCACTGGTCAGCGGTCGCTGCGTGAGTGCGAGCAGCGCGTCCTTGCCCGAGATCTCCTGCGTCTGGATGGCGTGCCAGATGTCCTTCAGGTACGTCACGTTCGGGCTCGCGTCGGTCACCTGACTCGGATCGACCGTGGTGCCGGGCGGCAGATTCTGCGGGCTGACGAGGTGGGGCACTCCGTCGGGAAGCGGGAGATCGCCGGACACGGCCTGGTTGGCGATGTCGCCGGCACCGTTGGTCGCGATCGC
>NZ_JYNX01000068.1 GCF_001044255.1 Mycolicibacterium chubuense | reverse complement strand
CCCCCGCCGGGCGCCCCCCTGGACGGCCCGCCTCCCCCGGCGGACGTGCCTGCGCCGCCCGCCCCGGCGCCGGCCGAACCGCCGCCGCCCGCGCCGCTGCTGCCACCGCCGCCGGGGACCTGACCCGGTGGCCGTGCGGATGAGTCCGCAACGGTTCGACGAGTTGGTCGGCGACGCGCTGGATCTCATCCCGCCCGACCTGGCGGCGGCCATCGACAACGTGGTGATCCTCGTAGCCGACCGCAACGCCGACGAGCCGGAGCTGCTCGGGCTCTACGAGGGCGTCGCGCTGACCGAACGCGACTCCTGGTACGCCGGCGCCCTGCCGGACACCATCACGATCTACCGCGACGCCCTGCTGGACATCTGTCACAGCGACGACGAGGTGGTGAACGAGGTGGCGATCACGGTGATCCACGAGATCGCGCACCACTTCGGCATCGACGACGACCGGCTGCACGAACTCGGCTGGGGCTGAGCGCCGCCGTCCTCGCGCGGCACCACGATCTCGTCGGGCATCGGTGCTACGAATGGGTCATGACTGATCAGTGCCGTGCCTGTGCGGCGGGTCTCGAGCACTGCCACGGTGCGCTGATCCACCACGCCTACCGTCGGGACGAGTGCACGGAGGACGGGTGCTTCACCCCGCCCGCGGCGCACGACATGCACCTGGACTGCAGCGCGGTCGGCTGCGTGTGCGACGAGGTCGGTGCGGTGTCAGCCCATCGGGTCGGCTGACGAGCCCGCTGAATCGCCTGCCGTCGTCACCGAGGCCTCCGGCCCGAACGGCGGGGTCAGGCTGCCCCACTGCACACAGCTCCACCGGCCGTCGGTGACCGGCGCGAGGATGACCGCCTCGGCGTTCGTGAGGTGGTGGTCGATCGCGAAGCCGGCCTCCACACCGGCCAGCACGGCCGAGACCAGCCTGATCGCCGCGCCGTGGCTGACCACCACGATGTCGCCGTTCCAGGCGTCGTCGTCGAGGTAACGCATCCGCAGCTGGTCGAGCACCGGGACGTAGCGCTCCAAGACCTGGTGTCCGTTCTCGCCGCCGGGCAGCGCCACGCTCAGCTCGCCCTCCTGCCAGCGCCGGTAGATCGCGTTGAACTCGTCGTGGGCGGCCTCGTCGGCGCGGTCCTCCAGCTCGCCGACCTGCACCTCGTGCAGGCCCTCGAACGCGTGCGGACCGTCCGGGGCGGTGCGGATCGCGCCGTGGATTTCACTCGCGGTCTGCACCGCGCGCGTCGCGATCGAGTGGGCGATCATGCCGGGCGGCTCGGTCAGCGTGCCGGCGAAGCCACGGGCCTGTTCGCGGCCGAGGTCGGTCAGTTCGGCGCCGGGCGGGCGGGTGTCCAGGCGGCGCGCGACGTTGCCGTGCGACTGCCCGTGCCGGACCAGGACGAGCCGGCCGCTCACGGCGTGCCCTTCCGCAGCCCGTCGAGCCACGCCGACGCCTCGTCCAGTGCGGGTGGCGGCGTGCCCGCGGCCTCGCCGGTGGGCCACGACCCGAGGTAGCGCACGTCGGCGCAGCGGCGGTGCAGCGCGCGCAGGGCTTCGGCGACCGGTTCGTCGTCGATGTGGCCGACGACGTCGAGGAAGAACATGTACGTGCCCAGCTCGACGCGGGTGGGCCGCGACTCGATGCGGGTCAGGTCGATGTCGCGAATCGACAACTCCGACATCGCCGCGACCAGCGCGCCCGGCACGTTCTCCAGGCGCAGCACGACCGACGTGCGGTCGGCGCCGGTGCGCTTCGGCGGTGCCGCGGGTACGCCGACGAGGACGAACCGGGTCCGGGCGTTAGCCTCGTCGACGACGTCGGCGGCCAGCGCCTCGAGGCCGTAGCGCGCAGTGGCCAGCGCGGTGCTGACCCCGGCGTCGGCCCTGCTGTCGGCCACCTCGGTGGCGGCCGCGGCGTTCGAATGGGCCGGCACTAGAACGGCTTTGGGCAGATGATCGGCCAGCCAGCGCTTCACCTGGGCGGCCGCCACCGGGAACGCGGCCACCGTGCGGATCTCGTCGGCGGACGTACCGGGACGCACTGCGATGGTGAACGCCACGTCGAGGGTCAGTTCGGCGAAGATCTGCAGCGGCGACCCGGCGGCGAGGCTGTCCAGTGTCGGCAGCACCGACCCCTCGATCGAGTTCTCGATCGGCACGCACGCGAACGCGGCCTCACCCGCACGGACCGCGGCCAGCGCGGCGGCCGTGCTGTCGGTGGCGATCGGGGTGACCGGCTCCGGGAGACCGGGGATCAGGCCGTTCGACTCGATCGCGCGCAGGGCCGCCTCGGTGAACGTCCCTTCGGGACCGAGATAGGCGATGCCGGACACGGCGACAGCCTATCGGGTCGGTGTGGTAATCCCGTTCCGCTGCGGGAAAGCCTTGCGCATCCACGCCGTCGCTCCTAAGTTAGGGTTACCTTACCAACGAAAGGGTGACGCGATGACTGCACCGACCACCGCAGAGCGGATACGCAGCGCCTGCGCACGGGCAGGCGGCGCGATGATCGCCGTCGACGGCATCGACCCCACCACCACACCGGTGCACCACCTGCTCTGCGACGGCTCGTTCGCGGTCACGGTGCCGTCGGCGGGCAGGCTCGCCGCGTCGGTCGCCACCGCCGGCGCGGCCGGCGTGCAGGCGGTGCTCGAGATGACCGACTACGCGCCCATCGCACTGCGCGAACCGGTGCGCTCGCTGGTCTGGGTCCAGGGTCGGTTGCGCGAGGTCGCCGACCGCGACGTCAGCGAACTGCTCGACCTGATCGCCGCCTCGGACCCGAATCCCGCTCTGCTGCAGGTGCATTCCGACGAGAGCCGGTATGCGCTGATGCGACTGGAGATCGAGTCGGTGGTCGCCGCCGACTCCACCGGCGCCGAGTCCGTCGCCGTCGGCGACCTGCTGGCCGCCCGTCCGGACCCGTTCTGCGCGATGGAGTCCTGCTGGCTGCAGCACCTGGAGTCCGACCACCGCGACGTCGTCGACCGGCTCGCCAACCGGCTGCCCGGCGCTCTGCGGCGCGGACGGGTGCGTCCGCTGGGCCTCGACCGGTACGGGGTCGCGCTGCGGGTGGAATCCGACGGCGGGGACCACGATGTGCGCCTGCCGTTCGCCGCGCCGGTCGACGACGTCACCGGGCTCAGCCGGGCGATCCGGGTGCTGATGGGATGCCCGTTCCTCAACGGTCTGCGCGCCCGACGCGTCTGAGCGGACGCACCGCTACCGTAGCTGCGGTGAGCTCGCCCGCCGACCAGCTGACCGAGGCACAGCGCCGCGCCCTGCGCATCGAGATCGCCGTCGTGCTGGCGGTGACCTTCGCGCTCAGCGCCTACACCGCGCTGCTGCGGCTGATCGAGGCCGTCCTGCTCGGACTGTCCGGGCAGACGGTGGCACTGAACCCGCGCCGCTCGCCGTTCAGCCTGATCGACCTGGGCCTCAACCTGGCCGGGCTGTTCCAGCTGTTGGCCTGGGGCGGGCTCGCCCTGTACCTGCTGTGGCGCGGCGGTGACGGACCCGCACGCATCGGCCTGACCCGAATCCGTTGGCGCTCGGACATTCTCGGTGGTGTCGGGCTCGCGCTGATGATCGGCGTTCCCGGTCTGGCGCTCTATCAGATCGCCCGTGTACTCGGGGTGAACGCCTCCGTCGAACCGGCCGAACTCAACGACACCTGGTGGCGCATCCCGGTGCTGCTGCTGCTGTCCTTCGGCAACGGATGGGCCGAAGAGGTCGTCGTGGTGGGCTTCCTGCTCACCCGGTTGCGCCAGCTGCGGGTCAATCCTTGGGTCGCGCTGGTGATCTCGAGCCTGCTGCGCGGGACCTACCACCTGTACCAGGGTTTCGGCGCCGGGCTGGGCAACGTCGCGATGGGGCTGGTGTTCGGCTACGCCTGGCAGCGCACCGGCCGGCTGTGGCCGCTGATCATCGCGCACACGCTGATCGACGCGGTCGCCTTCGTCGGATACTCGTTGCTCGCCGGCAGACTGGGCTGGTTGCAGTAGGTTCTTGCTGTGACCGACAAGCGGCCGCCTGTCCCGGGGCCGGTTCCACCGCCGCCGCCGCGGGGACATCCGCCCCGGCGAGAGCCGCCGCAGTCGCTCCGGCGCGATCCGCGCTACCGGCCCCCGCCACCGGTGTGGCCGCCTAATCCGCCCACACCGCAGCGCAGGCCCGTCGCCCCTCCTCCTGTGCCCCCGCAGGCCCGGCCGTCGCGGCCGGCCACACCCCCACCGCCACCACCGCCGCGCGCCCGCCGGCCGGTGCCGCCTCCTGCTCCCCCCGCACCGCGCCGCACGCGCGGCCGCATCCGGCGGTGGCTGCGTCTGGTGCCCGTGGTCCTGCTGGTGGTGTGCGTGGCCCTGGTGGGCGTCGGCGTCTGGATCGACACGTCGCTGCGGCGCATCCCCGCGCTCACCGACTACGCCGAGCGCCCGGCCCAGGGCGCCGGGACGACGTGGCTGCTGGTGGGCTCCGACAGCCGCTCTGACCTGACCCCCGAACAGCAGGCCGAGCTGGCCACCGGCGGCGACCTGGGTAACAGCCGCACCGACACGATCCTGCTGGTGCACCTGCCGGGTCTGGGATCGAGCACCCCGGCCACGATGGTCTCGATCCCCCGCGACTCCTACGTCCCGATCCCCGGCTACGACAGCGACAAGATCAATGCCGCGTTCTCCCTCGGCGGTCCCGCGCTGCTGACCCAGACGGTCGAGGAGGCCACCGGACTGCGGATCGACCACTACGCCGAGATCGGCTTCGGCGGCTTCGCCGGCCTCGTCGACGCGGTCGGCGGCGTCACCGTCTGCCCCACCGAGCCGATCAGCGACCCGCTGGCCGGTATCGACCTACCCGCGGGCTGTCAGCACGTCGACGGGCAGCAGGCCCTCGGCTTCGTCCGCAGCCGGGCCACCCCGCGCGCAGACCTCGACCGGATGGCCAACCAGCGCGCGTTCATGTCGACGCTGGTGCACCGGGCCGCCAGCCCGTCGGTGCTGCTCAACCCGTTGCGGTGGTACCCGATGGCGAGCGCCGCGGCCGACACCGTCACCGTCGACGACGGCGACCACATCTGGGACCTGGCCCGGCTGGGCTGGGCGCTGCGCGGCGACATGCAGAACATCACGGTGCCGATCGGGGAGTTCACCGAGAACGGCTCGGGCTCGATCGTCGTGTGGGACAGCGACGCCGCCCAGCAGTTGTTCTCGGCCCTGGCCTCCGACGCCCCGATCCCGCAGGACGTGCTCGACGCCGCGAACCCGTAGGGGCGTCAGTCGCGGCCCGCGCCGGTCAGCCCGTTCTGCAGCCAATCCTTGGTGCGGCCAGGGTGATTCGTCGCGATCCACGCCACCCCGAGGTCGCGGCAGTACTGCACGTCCTCGTAGTGATCGACGGTCCAGCAGTACAGGGCGCGGCCCTGCGCGGCCGCCCGGTCCACCAGTTCCGGATGCGCGCGCAGCGTGGCGATCGACGGACCGACCGCGGTGGCGCCCACCGTGGTCGCCGCGCCCCCGCCGAGGTAGCGGGAGGTCTCCCCGAGCAACACCGTCGGCAGCAGCGGTGCCGCGCGGCGGATCCGCCACACCGCGGCCGCGGAGAACGACATCACCACCGCGCGGGACAGATCGGCGGACGCCGGCGACGCGATCCCGTACCGGTGCAGCAGGGCCAGCACCTTGCTCTCCACCAGCGCGCCGTAGCGCACCGGGTGCTTGGTCTCGATGAACATCTTCACCGGCCGGTTCCAGTCGAGGACCAGCGACACCAGGTCGTCCAGCGTCAGCAGACCGGTGTCGCCGTGGCTGCCGTCCGGGCGCCAACTGGGGTGCCACGCCCCGTAGTCGAGTTCGCGCAACTGCGCCAGCGTCATCTCGCTGACCAGACCCGAACCGGTCGACGTCCGATCCAACCGACGGTCGTGCACGCACACCAGATGGCCGTCACGGGTCAGCCGGACGTCGCATTCGACCGCGTCGGCGCCCTCGTCGAGGGCACGCTCATAGGCGGCGTGGGTGTGCTCGGGCCGGTCGGCGGAGGCGCCGCGGTGGGCCACCACGAAAGGGTGGCCGTCGGACGTCCCGCCGGAGCTCATACCGTTATGCTGCCGGGTTCTGCCCTTCGGGCTCAACCGCACGCGCGGGATCGTCGGTTTTCGTGTCCTCGGCGGTGTCCTTCGGGCCGGCTGCGGCGACCATCACCCAGCGCTTGGACGGCCGCTCGACGGGCTGGCGTTCGAAGCCCAGGAACACCTGCAGGACCAGCAGCACCGCCGCGGCGGCGAACAGGTAGGCCACGATCGTGACCACGGTGTTGTTGGCGATGCCCTGCGGATCCGTGGTGAAACTGGTCGCGATCGAGAATAGCGACACCGCCGTGCTCGCGATCCACACCACCCACCACACCACGATCGGCCGGCCCATCCACCGCTGCCGATTCTCGACGTGGGCGAGTTCGAGCACGAACACCGGCGCCCACGCCAGATTGACCAGCGGGATCAGGCTCCCGGCCCGCAGCGCCCACGACGGCCGGGGGTCCTCGTGATGATGATGGGCGTAGGCCGCAGCGCGACGGGTCACCAGCCAGTTCGACAGCAGCAGCGCGCTCGCCACCACCATGAAGACCGCCACCACGCTGATGGCGACCCCGCCCCAGGTGGCGATGCCGGCCACCCACGGGTTGAGCAGCACGGTGCGGTTGATGATGAGCAGCACGTACCGGATCAGATGGACGAACGCGGCCGCCGCAAGCACCGCTGCCGTCGTCACCAGCGTCATCCGGACCGCGTTCAGCGAAGGACCGGTGCGGACCGGGCGCTCCTCGGGGGGTGTCTCGAAGTGTTCGACCAGACCCCAGCGCGGGATCGTGGCGTAGCGCGGTGTCGGGCCGAGCGCGCGACGGGGGCGCCGCGGCGGGGGCGGGGTACCCGGCCGGACCGCGACCCAGCGGAAACCCGACGGCAGAGCAGATCCGGGCCGGCGCTGCGCAGGTCCGGGCCGGCCGCGGCTCCACTCCGGTGAGGAGGCAGGGCTCCCGGGCGCGAGCAGCGTGCCCCGGCAGCGCGGACACCACACCCGCTGCCGGTCGCGCACGTTCCACCGCGTCCCGCACTGGGAGCAGACCTGGATCATCCGGCCAGCTTAATGTCGCCGTCTGGGAGCCGGCTCAGACCGCGCCCGTCCCGCCGTCGTCGGTGACCACCGGCCGGCCGGCACCGGCCCAGGCGAGCATGCCCCCGCTGACGTTGACGGGACGGTAGCCGTTGCGCGCCAGATACTGGGCGACCCGCTGCGAGCGGCCCCCGGCGTGACAGACGACGAACAACTCGGCGTCGGGCGGGATCTCCGCCATCCGGGCCGGGATGTCGCTCATCGGGATGTGGCGGGCGCCGGGCGCGTGCCCGGCGCGCCACTCGTCGTCTTCGCGCACGTCGAGAAGCACGCGCGCATCGTCGGCGTCGTCGAACGCCGACGGCACCTGTTCGATCGCGGCCTGCGGCACACCGGTGTCGTCCATGTGGCCATGCTGACATGCGCCGGACGCAGGGCACCAGCGTTGCCGCTGCGGCAGCAATATCGGCCCCGGGCGCACGCTATCCACAGATTCCACAGGTTCATCCACAGGCCGGAACGGTGGCGACCCGGCGATGAGCCGCTCGATCGGCGCGTGGACCCCCCGGGTTGTGGATAACGGGGCCGCGAAACGCCACAGCGATTCACAGCCCTCTGGCAGGACAGGAAACGAACCGAGCGAAATGCCTCGTACGACTAACGAATTGGTCTGCACCGGGCGAGCGCCCCGGCCGATTTTTCCGCGGCGAACAGATGAGGTTATGATCGCGGTCACAGGGTTCGATATGTGACCGATCTCACTGGGGTGAAGACTTGGGGGAGGTATCAAGCGTGCAGGTGAGGAGCGTCTGATGGCGCAGTCGTCGATGGGTTCGGGATCCGCTTACCCTCCGTCGGAGTGGCAGACGTCCTCGCGCGTCTACACCCGCAGCCAGTTGATGGCGTTCCTGCGGGCGGGACTGATCGCTCTGGTCCTGCTCGGTGTGCTCGCCGTGCTCGTCCTGTTCTGACCCGCCCGCCTCAACGGGCTGACCGCACCGTCCACAGCACCCGGTAGGACTGCGCCGCCGGCACCCAGCCGAACTCCCGCGAATCGATCACCCCCGGCGCGCCCGCGTTGTCGGAGACGGCCTCGAACGTCGTGCCTTCCGGTGAGCGACGCACTCCCCCGACCCGCTTGATCAGATAACGCGTCGACATCCGCGGGTCGGGGAACACCCGCAACTGCCCCGTCTTCGGGGTGCCGCACCGCACTGCGAGCAGTCCGTCGCCGGGCACCAGAGTCGGGCGCATGGAGTCCTCCACGACCACGAAGCGCCGCACCGGTGAGCCGTGCGGAAAGAGCCGCCGCCCCTGGTTACGCCTCATGACCTTGAGGGTAAGTTAGGACCATGCTGCATCGACTTTTCGCCAACGCAACCCCTGCCCATGCCCACTGCGATCTGTACTGCGGCGTCTACGATCCCGCGCAGGCCAAGATCGAGGCGCTGTCCTGCCTGAAAACGATTCAGAAGTACCACGATTCGGACGATGAGCACTTCAAGACCCGCGCGATCATCATCAAGGAGCGGCAGGCCGAAGAGGTCAAGCACCACCTGATGGTGCTGTGGGCCGACTTCTTCACCAAGGACCACTTCGAGCAGTTCCCGAACCTGCACCAGCTGTTCTGGGACGGCGTGCACGGTGCCGGCGACGTGAAGAAGTCGCTGGACGCCGCCGTGGCCGAGAAGCTGCTCAAGACGATCGACGAGATCGCCGACATCTTCTGGCAGACCGACAAGGGCAAGCAGATGGGCGTCTACCCGCCTGCCTGATCTCTTCCGCACATCCACGTCACCCGGCCCGGTCGTTCGTCGACCGGGCCGGTTTTCGTCGGCGCGTCCGGCCGTACCCCTCGTGTCCACTTGCGCGTCACCGGGAATCTGCCGCATCCTGAGCAAATCGACCCACAGACGTGTCTGCTTTTGCTCACCGATGCCGGGAGGCGAGATGGATTTCGGGTCCGGTCGGGCGATCGAGATCGCACCGTTTCATTCGCGCGGGTCGCTGAAGGGGTTCGTGGTGTCCGGCCGCTGGCCCGACTCGACCAAGGAGTGGGCGCAGCTGTTGATGGTCGCGGTCCGCGTGGCCTCGCTGCCCGGTCTGCTCTCCACGACGACGATCTTCGGTGCGCGCGAGGAATTGCCTGACGAACCCGAACCGGGCACGGTCGGTCTCGTCCTCGCCGAGGGAACCGTGGTGGGCGACTCCGCGGTCGCGCCCGGGCACTTCGCCGAGCGCCAGCCGCCCGCGCTGCTGATGCTGCATCCCCCGTCGGAGACCACGCCGTCGCTGCCGGAGTGCAGCGGTGCCGCGTCCGGGTGCGTGCTGCTGCCCGGCCTGCCTCATCTCGGGCTCGAGCATCGCGCGGCGTGGGTCGAGGCAGAATCGGACGGCACCGTGACGTCGATGGTCAGCCGCGTCGGTGTCGACCCGATCAGCCATCCCGACACGGCGATTCTCGCGATGCTTCTGGCCGCCTGAGCCACCCATTCCGTCGTCTGCCACTGGCTACTGACAGCTTTCCCGTCTGAGCCGCGCCCCATCGCGGCGGGGGTTTGCGCGCGACGAGGAATGGAGCATGTGTCACGCCGTCGTGTGCGTGGTGACAAACCTCACGTCCAGCAAACGTCGCTCCGGGGGGCCAGGGTTTCGCGAGCGGTTGCCGGCAACGGATCGCGAATCCCCAAAGCCGCCACCTCTGGAAAAGCCGCGCGTATGCTTGCTACGGAGGCGTTATTATTTGCCTAGCTGCACCTTGCCGCGGGGGTGGGAGGTGTCCACGTCGGCGTCGTTCACACGAGCAGCGGCGGAACGCGACACGAGCCTGGGAGCAGTTTTATGTGGTTTGCACTTGGTTGTGGACACATCTGTCGCTACGATGATCAGCAAATACGCCGCCCCAAAAACCCGCTCGTCTGTATGTGGAGGTCAATCCCATGAGCAACACGTTTGCCGCTCGACTCAACCGCTTGTTCGACACCGTCTACCCGCCAGGACGCGGCCCCCACACCTCCGCCGAGGTGATCGCGGCACTCAAGGCCGAGGGGGTGACCATGTCGGCTCCCTATCTGTCACAGCTGCGTTCCGGCAACCGCACCAACCCGTCCGTGGCGACCATGGCCGCGCTTGCCAACTTCTTCCGGATCAAGCCTGCCTACTTCACCGATGACGAGTACTACGAGAAGCTCGACAAGGAGCTCACGCTGCTCGCCGGAATGCGCGACGAGGGCGTTCGCCGCATCGCGGCACGCACGGTGGGCCTGTCCGCCGAGGCGAAGCAGGACATCGTGCAGAAGGTCGACGAGCTGCGCCGCAAGGAGAACCTGGAGGATTAGCCTCCGTCACTCCGGCTGGTCGTAACGGCGAAGATCGCCCCTCGACCTGCCGGAGTCCAGAGCGCCGTACTGACGCGCGATCTCAAGGATCCACTCCCGATCGGAGTAGGTCGCCGGCTGCCGTAACCAGGGCAGGCCGGGGAATTCCTCCCCCAGGGCGATCCACGCCGCGATGGCGGCCGCTTGGTCGACCGGGGGCACATCGGGTGGTGCTTCGACGTCTGCGAGATGCTCCTCGCCGTCCGTCTCCGCCTCGCCCACCTTCGGTCCACCACCGCTCGCCTCGACGCGCTGCAGCGCGCCGGACGCCGCTGTCGCCTCCAGGAACAGCGCGTCCGAGATCAGGGACATGCGCTCGGCCACGCGGAAGACCAGCGGCCCGCGTGGGCGGACCCCGATGCCGACGTCCGGGTGCCGACGGCCCAGTTCGGTCAGCAGCGGTTGGATCGTGCGCAGCTCGCGGCGCGCGCCGAACCAGTCCTCGAGACTGGGCAGCAGCGAGCCCGCGGCCACGATCAGCATCGCGCAGCCCAGCAGCGTCGCCGCGGCGCCGACCCCGACCAGGCCGCTGGTGCCCACCGCGCGCAGAAGGAAGAAGGCCAGCGCCGCGACGATCAGCACGATGCCGACGGTGAACACGAACAGCGCCCGGCCCCGCCGTGTCCGGTTACTGTGTCGCAGGCCCGCCCAGGCGACCAGGCTGAGCGCGAGCATGACGTACAGCAGCGGCAGCAGCCACGGGATCGACGTGCCGTCGGAGCCCAGGCTGCGCCGCAGGTACTCCTCGGGCGCCATCTCCGGCTGCCTGCCCGCGGCGAAGAACACCGCCAGGCTCACCACCGCGATCAGGGCCGCCACGCCGTACTGCACCATCGCCAGTTTTCGGGCCGCCGCCGGAGAGCGCAGCGACGAGACCGTCGTGATCATCACGCAACTGCCCGCCGCGCAGGCGATCAACGCGACCTGGCTGAGGCCCATCGAGATGTTCGGCCAGCGCAGCAGTGTGTCGATCAACAGCGTCAGCGGCTGCCAGTTCAACGCCGCCACCACGCCGAGGCTGCCCAGAGCCAGGATCATCGCGGTGCTGACCAGAGACTGCTTGTTGACCAGCGCCCATCCGATGCGAAGTCCGGTCGCCAGGCCGAGGAGGCCGGCGATCACCCAGACGATCAACCAAACGCCTCTCCGAGCCGCACCTGAACGATCGAGGAGCGGTCCGACGGCAGCCGGCCCAGCCGATAGATGAGCAGGGCGGCGAAGTCCTCGGCCTCCTGTTCGGCATCTTCTCCGCTGGGTCCCATGCATCCAGTCCGCTGGTTGAGCATGTAACCGATGAGTTCCGAGCTGGCCACCTCGGTGTTCTGACGGGCCGCCTGCGTGACAGGGATGCCCTCGTGCCCGAGCACCAGGTGGCCCAGTTCATGGGCCAACGTGCGGTCCCACGCGGGCAGGCCCTGCTGGATGAGGAAGACGTCGCGGTCGGCGTACTGCCGCCACTGCCCGCACACACCCGGCGGCAGGTCGCCGGAGGTGAGCTCGATGGGCCGGTCGCGGTGGGCGCTGACCGCCTCGACCAGCCGGGGCAACGAGACTTCGCCCCGGCGCGGGGCAAGGTCGAGCACCTCGCTGACCGCACGGGTGACGCGCCGGCTCGCAGGCATGGCTCCCCTTTCCAACCTTCTCGACCCGTTCGGACCCAGTCCGATGTTTCCACTATGCGCTGCTCACCCCGTCGGAGTGAACGAAACCCCTCAGTTCATGAATCGTGCTGTGCCGCGCGCCCTCAGCGCCTGGCCGGCCTTCGCCTGGCGGTATCCCAGGAGGCCGCCCACGGCGGTGAGCACGATGATTCCGACGACGCCGGGCAGGGCGAGCGCCGCGAGTTGGGATGTGCCCGCGGTGCGCAGCGCCTCGCCGTAGCCGATCCGGCCCGACGGTGTCGCCGGCGCCCCGGGCGGCGCCTCGGGCGCCGGCGGCGGCT
>NZ_JYNX01000067.1 GCF_001044255.1 Mycolicibacterium chubuense | reverse complement strand
GGCCCTACGCGGACGCGTGCCGCGCCGACAACCCCGGAGGTACCCGATGACGCACACCGCCATTCCCGACCAGAAGGACGGCTACGAGATGATCCAGGAGATCAACGAGCGCAGCCAGCAGCTGTGGAAGCCGAGCCCCGGTTCGGTGTACCCCACCCTGCAACTGCTCGTCGACGAAGGCCTGCTGGTGGCCACCGAATCCGAAGGCAGCAAAAAGCTTTTCGAGCTGACCGAGGACGGGCGCGCCGCCGCCGCCAAGATCGAGACCGCCCCGTGGGACGAGATCACCGAGGGCGCCGACCCCACCGCGATGGGTCTGCGCAGCGCTGTCGGCCAGCTGATGGGCGCGGTTGCGCAGTCCGCGCACGCCGCGAGCAGTGAGCAGCAGCAGCGCATCGTCGAGATCGTCAACACCGCCCGCCGCGAGATCTACCAGATCCTCGGCGAGGACTGACCTCCCCCAGGACCGGCGCGGTTTCTCCCCACGCGGGGATGAAACCGCGCCGGATCCGTGTACATAGGAGGCATGGAGAGTTTTGCGCTCGGCACCCACACCGTCGGCCGCGTCGGATTCGGCGCCATGCAGCTTCCCGGACCGGGCGTGTTCGGTCCGCCCCGCGACCACGACCAGGCCATCGCAGTGCTGCAGCGGGTCCCGCAGCTCGGCATCAATCACATCGACACCGCCCAGTTCTACGGCCCGGACGTCGCCAACGAACTCATCCGTGAGGCGCTGCACCCCTACCCCGCCGATCTGGCACTGGTGAGCAAGGTCGGCGCCCGCCGTGACGGCGAGGGCAACTGGACGCCGGCCCAGCAACCCGACGAGCTGCGCGCCGACATCGAACAGAACCTCACCACCCTCGGCGTCGACCGGCTGGCCGCGGTCAACCTGCGCATCCACTCCGGTGACCCGAATGCGGTCGGCCCGGTGGACCGCGAGCTGTTCGACCGCCAGCTCGACGCGATGATCGCCGCCCGCGACGAAGGGCTGATCGACGGCGTCGGACTCAGCAGCATCTCCGTCGAGCACCTGCAGATCGCGCTCGAGCGCACCGACATCGCGACGGTGCAGAACGCCTACAACCTGGTCGACCGGACCTCGCAGCCGGTGCTGGACCTGTGCACCGAGCGTGGGATCGCGTTCGTCCCGTTCTTCCCGCTGGGCTCGGCCTTCAACGCGGAGAACCCGGTGCTGGGGCACCCGGCCGTGCGCGCGGAGGCCGAGAAGCTCGGGCGCACCCCGGCCCAGATCGCGCTGGCATGGACGCTGAGTGTGGCGCCCAACGTGCTGCTGATCCCGGGCACGTCGTCCGTGGCGCACCTCGAGGAGAACACCGCCGTCGCCGAGATCGAACTCGATGCGGAGACGAAGCAGGCCCTCGACGCCGCGTGAGCGATTCTTCGTTTCGGCAGGCCCGGCAATAAAATCGGCAGCATCATGACCACCTCAACCGCGGGCTCCAAACCCGACCTGTTGTCGGCCGAGGCCGGCCGGCGGCGGACGTTCGCCGTCATCAGCCATCCCGACGCCGGCAAGTCCACGCTCACCGAGGCCCTGGTGCTGCACGCGAAAGCCATCACCGAGGCCGGCGCCATCCACGGCAAGGCGGGCCGCCGCTCGACGGTCTCGGACTGGATGGAGATGGAGAAGGCCCGCGGCATCTCGATCACCTCCACCGCGCTGCAGTTCCCGTACGTCACGCAGGCGGGCAACACGTGCGTGATCAATCTGCTCGACACCCCCGGCCACGCCGACTTCTCCGAGGACACCTACCGGGTGCTCACCGCCGTCGACTCCGCGGTGATGCTGATCGACGCGGCCAAGGGTCTGGAGCCGCAGACGCTCAAGCTGTTCCAGGTCTGCCGGCACCGCCGGATCCCGATCATCACGGTGATCAACAAGTGGGACCGCCCGGGCCGGCACGCCCTCGAGCTGATGGACGAGATCTCCGAGCGCATCGGGCTCAAGCCGACACCGCTGACGTGGCCGGTCGGCATCGCCGGCGACTTCAAGGGTGTGCTCGACCGCCGCACCGGCATGTTCATCCGCTACACCCGCACCGCGGGTGGTGCCACCGCGGCGCCGGAGGAACACATCGCGCCCGACGCCGCCCATGAGGCCGCGGGCATCGACTGGGACACCGCGGTCGAGGAGTCCGAACTGCTCAGCGCCGACGACGCCGACTTCGACCCGGAGACGTTCCGCGACTGCAGCTCCACCCCCGTCCTGTTCACCTCGGCGGCGCTGAACTTCGGCGTCAACCAGCTGCTCGACGTGCTGGCCGAGCTCGCACCGCCGCCCAACGGGGCGCTCGACGTCGACGGCAACCGCCGCGACGCGACAGCGCCGTTCAGCGCGTTCGTGTTCAAGGTGCAGGCCGGCATGGACTCCGCCCACCGCGACCGCATCGCCTACGCCCGGGTCTGCTCGGGCACGTTCGAACGCGGCGACGTGCTGACCCACGCCTCCACCGGCAAGCCGTTCGTCACCAAGTACGCGCAGTCGGTGTTCGGCCAGCAGCGCTCCACGCTGGACACCGCGTGGCCGGGCGACGTCATCGGTCTGGCCAACGCCGCGGCGCTGCGCCCCGGCGACACGCTCTACGCCGACGTCGCCGTGCAGTACCCGCCGATCCCGAGCTTCTCGCCGGAGCACTTCGCGGTGGCCCGGGGCACCGATCCCAGCAAGCACAAGCAGTTCCGCAAGGGCATCGAGCAACTCGACCAGGAGGGCGTGGTGCAAGTGCTGCGCTCGGACCGCCGCGGTGATCAGGCCCCGGTGCTGGCGGCGGTCGGGCCGATGCAGTTCGAGGTGGCCAGTCACCGGATGGCGGCCGAGTTCGGCGCTCCGATCGCGCTCGAGCCGCTGCCCTACACCGTGGCCCGGCTCTGCGATCCCGAGGGCGCCGAGACCCTGCAGAAGCTGGCGTCGGTGGAGGTGTTCACCCGCACCGACGGCGCGCTGCTGGCGGTGTTCTCCACGAAGTGGCGCCTGGAGAACGTCGCGCGGGAGAACCCGACGGTGAGCCTGCGGTCGCTGGTCGCCGCCGGGGACTAGTCGACGTCGACCCAGTCCAGGGTGCGGTGCACGGCCTTCTGCCAGCCCGCGTAGCCCTCGGCGCGCTGCTCGTCGGACCAGTTCGGTGACCAGCGCCTGCCTTCCTGCCAGTTGGCCCGCAGGTCGTCGGGGCCGTCCCAGAAACCCACGCCCAGCCCGGCCGCATAGGCGGCGCCGAGCGCGGTGGTCTCGGCGACCTCCGGCCGCACCACGTCCACTCCGAGCACGTCGGCCTGGATCTGCATGCACAGGTCGTTGGCGGTGATGCCGCCGTCGACCTTGAGCACCTCCAGGTGCACCCCCGAGTCCGCCTCCATCGCGTCGACGACGTCGCGGCTCTGGTAGCAGATCGCCTCGAGCGTCGCGCGGGCCACATGGGCGTTGGTGTTAAAGCGGGACAGCCCGACGATCGCGCCGCGCGCGTCCGAGCGCCAGTACGGCGCGAACAGCCCGGAGAACGCCGGCACGAAGTAGACGCCGCCGTTGTCCTCGACCTGACGGGCCAGCGCCTCGCTCTGAGAGGCGCCGCTGATGATGCCCAGCTGGTCGCGCAGCCACTGCACCGCCGAGCCAGTCACCGCGATCGACCCCTCCAGCGCGTAGACGGGTTTCGCGTCGGCGAACTGGTAGCAGACGGTGGTCAGCAGACCGTTGTCGGAGCGGACGATCTTCTCGCCGGTGTTGAGCAGCAGGAAGTTGCCTGTGCCGTAGGTGTTCTTGGCTTCGCCGACGTCGAGGCACACCTGGCCGACCATCGCGGCCTGCTGATCGCCGAGGATGCCGGTGATCGGGATCTGGCCGTCGGCGGGCCCGGTGTCCAGCGTGATCCCGAAGGGTTCGGTCACCGACGACGGCCGGATCTCGGGCAGCATCTGCCGCGGAATGCCGAAGAACGACAGCAGTTCGTCGTCCCAGTCGAGGGTCTCCAGGTTCATCAGCATGGTGCGGCTGGCGTTGGTGACGTCGGTGACGTGCACGCCGCCGCGATGCCCGCCGGTCAGGTTCCACAGCACCCACGTGTCGGTGGTGCCGAAGATCGCGTCGCCCTTCTCGGCGTCCGCGCGCACCCCGTCGACGTTGTCGAGGATCCACTGGACCTTGCCGCCGGCGAAGTAGGTGGCCGGCGGCAGCCCGGCCTTCTGCCGGATCACGTCGCCGCGGCCGTCGCGGTCCAGTGCCGAGGCGATGCGGTCGGTGCGGGTGTCCTGCCAGACGATCGCGTTGTGGTACGGGCGTCCCGTTCGTCGGTTCCACACCAGCGACGTCTCCCGCTGGTTGGTGATGCCCAGCGCCGCGAGGTCGGTGGTCGACAGGTTGGTCGAGTTCAGCGCGGTGGCCAGCACCGAGCCGGTGCGCTCCCAGATCTCGACGGGGTTGTGTTCCACCCAGCCGGCCTTCGGCAGGATCTGTTCGTGTTCGAGCTGATGACGGCCCACCTCGGCGCCGTCGTGGTCGAAGATCATGCACCGGGTGCTGGTGGTGCCCTGGTCGATGGCTGCGACGAAATCGGCCACGCGCGCTCCTTCTCGGTAGAGGTCCATGATGGACCACATGGGTGTGCCAGTGATCACCGACGACGACATCGACCGGATGCCCCGTGGCGGGCCGGATGCATCGTGTCTGGACCGGTTGCTGCAGACCGACCGGCAGGAGTACCTCGACCGCGAGTCCGACGCGCCCGCCGACGTGGCCCGCAAGCGCAGCGTGATCCGCGCCCTGAACTGGGCGGGCGAGGTGTTCGGCAATCACGAGAAGTTCGCGAAGATCGCGCTCGACGCGGTGGCCGACGTGGCGGACCCGCGGATCCTGGAGCTCGGCGCGGGACACGGCGCGCTGTCCCGCATGTTGCTCGAGTGGCACCCGAGCGCGCGGGTGACGGTCACCGACATCGAACCGACGTCTGTCGCGGCGATCGCGGCGGGTGACCTCGGCTCGCACCCCCGCGCCACCGTCCGGCACATGGACGCCACGGCCCTCGATGCCGCCGACGGCGAGTTCGATCTCGCGGTGTTCGCGCTGTCGTTCCACCATCTGCCACCCTCTGCGGCCGCGCGGGTGCTCGCCGAGGGAACCCGCGCCGCGGCCACCCTGCTCATCATCGACCTGCCCCGCCCGCCGGCGCCGCTACACCTGATCCGCCTGGCGGCGATGTTGCCGTGGGCGCCGTTCCTGCCGTTCGTGCACGACGGCGTGATCAGCCCGCTGCGGGCGTACAGCCCGTCGGCGCTGCGAGCCCTGGCCGCGCACGCCGACCCGGCGATCCGCGTCGAGTTGCGCGGCGGACTGACCAGCCCGCAGGTGCTGCTCGCCCGGCGTGAAGCCGAAGTCTTTGCTTGAGCAACTAAACAGTGTGCCGACGGCGGGCCCCGGCACCCAAACCGATCGTGGCGCAGACACTTCGAATAACCTGTAAACAACGAGGGGGGTTGCCGGATTTGCACGGGGGAGGCTGGATGGAGGGGACTCCCTTCGGGCGCTATCGATTGATCGAGGTGCTCGGACGCGGAGGTATGGGCGAGGTCTGGCGTGCCCACGACACCGAAACCGACAGGGTCGTCGCGCTGAAGGTGCTGCCCGAACAGTGGGCCTCCGACGAGGTCTACCTGCAGCGGTTCCGGCGTGAGGCGCACGCGGCCGCGCGCCTCAACGAACCCCACGTCGTGCCCATCCACCACTACGGCGAGATCGACGGGCGCCTCTACGTCGACATGCGCCTCATCGACGGCAACGATCTGCAGACCCTGCTGCACGGCGGACCGCTGGTGCCGGCACGTGCGGTCGCGATCGTGGAGCAGATCGCGATGGCCCTCGACGCCGCGCACCAGGCCGGGCTGGTGCATCGCGACGTGAAGCCGTCCAACATCCTGATCGCCCGCTACGACTTCGCGTACCTGATCGACTTCGGGGTGGCACGCGCGTCCCAGGACACGGGTCTGACCAACTCCGCCCACCTGGTCGGCACGCTGCCCTACATGGCGCCGGAGCGCTTCCGCAACGGCGTCAGCGACGCACGTTCCGACGTCTACTCGCTGGCCTGCGTGTTGGCCCAATGCCTCACGGCGACAACGCCGTTCACCGGCCACAGTGTCGAAGAACAGATGATGGGGCATCTGACCGCGCCGCCGCCGCTGCCCTCGCAGGTCGACCCGTACATCCCGGTGGCCTTCGACGCCGTCGTCGCCAAGGGCATGGCGAAGAACCCCGACGAGCGCTACCAGAGCGCGTGGGAGCTCGCCCTGGCCGCCCGCGCCGCGCTGGGCGACGCGGCCGCCCACCCGCGCGGCGGCTCCGCGGCGACCACCCCCCACGGGTCCGCACCCGGCGAGTCGGCGGCGACACTGCTCGGGCCCCCGCCCGACGATGCGCCGCTGTCGCGGACCGGGGACTCCATCGACGACCTGCTCGACCGGGCGGTCGCCGCGATCAACCGCGGCGACCGCGCCGTCGCCTCCGCGCTGGCGGATCAGGTACTCGCCGTCGACCACCGCAACCCTGAGGCCGAGGACCTGCTGCGCGTCCCCACGGACCGGGGCGAGATCCGCCGACTGACCATCGTGTCGGCCGACGTCGTCGACGCGACGGAACTCGCGATGCGGGTGGATCCCGAGACCTACCGGCTGCTGATCGGCCGGTTCCGGGACGTGGTCCGGCAGATCGCCGCGCGCTACGAGGGCCATGTCGCGTCGTCGAAGGCCGACGGACTTCTGGTGGTGTTCGGCTATCCGAACGCCCACGAGGACGACGTGCACCGCGCGGTGCAGGCCGGACTCGACATCGCCCGCGACATCGAGCAACTCAGCGAGCAGGCCCAGCGCCGGTTCGCGGCGACGGTCGCCGTGCGGATCGGTGTGCACCGCGGCCCCGTCTACCTCGACAGCGATCAGGACGACGTCTACGGGTTGGCGGTCACGCAGGCCGCCGAGGTGTCCGCGCTCGCCCCCACCGGCGGGGTGGCGGTGTCACACTCGGTGGAACCGTTGATCCGCAACGCCTTCGAGCTCGAGAAGCTGCCGTCGGTGGCGATGGCGGGATCCAGCGAGGTCGTCAACCCGTTCCGGGTGCTCGGGGAGCGCGCGTACGCCACGCTCACGCCGATGGGTCCGCTGGTCGGCCGCGACCGCGAGTTCGCCCGCCTGGACAAGAGTTGGCGACGGGCCAAGGCGGGCACCCTGACCGTGCCGGCGGTGGTGCTGCGCGGCGAGGCGGGCATCGGCAAGAGCCGGCTCGCGGCCGCGGCCACCGAACTGGTGCAGCGCGACGGCGGCACCGTCCTGGAGCTCGTCGGCTCACCGGTGCACGCCGATGTCGGTCTGCATCCGGTCAGGCTGCTGTTGGAGCGGCGCGCGGGTATCACCCGGCTCACCGAACCGGTGCGCCGTCTGCAGCTGCTGGAGGCCGAGGTGGCGGACCTGGGGCTCGATGCTCAGACCGAAATCCCTTTGCTGGCACCGATTCTCGGCCTCGACGCGTCGCTGGGATACGAACCCCCGAAGGCCGAGGGCCGCAAACTGCAGGAGCTGATCGCCGCCGCGGTGACCAACTATCTGCTGACCGCGTTCGGCGGCGCGCCGGGCCTGCTGCTCGCCGAGGACGCGCACTGGTTCGACGGCTCCACACTGGATCTGGTGGGCGCCCTGCTGGGCGCCACCGAGGGCCGGCTGCTGGCCGTCATCACCGGCCGCGACGGCAGCTGGCTGTCGGACCGGTGGCCGGCCAAGGTGTTCGACCTGTCGCCGCTGACCGACGAACAGACCGACGAGCTGGTGCTGGCGCTGGATCCCCGGGTGCCGCCCGAACAGTGCGCGGCGGTGCGGCAGCGCTGCGGCGGCGTGCCGTTCTACATCGAGCAGGTGGTCAGCGGGCTGGATCCGGCCACCGACGCGCACCACTCCACCGTGCCCGACTCGCTGTACGAGCCGCTGTTCGCGCGGCTGTTGGCCGTTCCCGACGTCGTGCCGGTGGTGGAGGCGGCCGCGGTGATCGGACGGCACGTGGACCGCGCGCTGCTGGTCGCCGTGTCGTCGCTGAGCGAGGATGCGGTGGACGACGTCATCGACGAGCTCGAGGACGCCAAGGTCTTCGAGCCGCACGGGCCCGATGTCTGGAAGTTCCGGCACGACCTGCTGCGCGAGGTGGCCGCGGAACTGGCGCCGCCGAGTGTGCGCCGCACGCTGCACGGCAAGACCGCCGACGTGCTGGTCAGCGGTGCCGCCGGTGAACCCGACTGGCGCTTGGTGGCAGCGCATTACGAGCAGGCCGAGCGGCACGCGGATGCCTCGTCGGCCTACCGGCAGGCCTCAGCCGAGGCGCGGCGGCGCGGCGCGCTCGAGGAGGCGCTCAAATACCTGACCCGATCGCTGACGCAACTCGAACTCTGCCCGCCCGGCCGCGACCGCGACCGCCTCGAGATCGAACCCCGGCTCGAGCGCGGCTTCCTCACCTCGACATCCGAGGGGTACCAAAGCCCCTCGGTGGCAGCCGATCTGGAGCGATGTCTGCAGATCGTGGGCTCTGATCTGCACGACGATCAGGTGTTCGGCACGCTGCTGGCCGTCAGCAGCTACTACATCAACAAATCGGATCTGCGCCGGGCCCACCAGCTGGCCGACGCCATGCAGGCCAAGCCCGACGAGCAGCGCCGGCTGTGGAGTCCGGCCATTGCCTGCGTACAGGGCATGGTGACGTTCCTGCGCGGCGAGTTCGAGCGCGCCCGAACATATTTCGAGGAGGCCAGCGCCGGTTTCGACGACGAGGGCCAGAACAGCATGGAAGAGCTGTGGTTCATCCCGTGGGACATCGTCGCGCTGGCCTACGAGCACCTGTCGATCTGGCACATCCTGCACGGCGATCAGGGGGCCGCCGACGCGGCGATGGCCAAGGCGATGGATCGCGGTGACGAACTCGCGTTCCCGTGGGGTCCGTACAACCAGGCCTACGCGAGCCACCTCGAGGTCTGGATGCGCCGCGAGAGCGGCCAACTCGACCGGGCCCGCGGCGTGGTGACCGACATGGTGGAGCGGGCCGAGCGCTACGGCATCGACTTCTGGCACGCCCTGGGGTCCACGCTGGGGCAGGCCACCGTCGAGGCGGACTTCGCGTTGCGCGCCGAGCATGTCGATCCGGACCGGGTGAACACCCAGATCGACCTGCTCACCCAGTTCACCGACTTCTGGCGGTCCCTGGGCCTGTTCGCCTACCAGACCCAATACGACTGTGTGATCGGCCAATTGCTCATCGCGGCGGGCCGCCTCGGCGAGGCGCGGACGCGCCTCGACACCGCGCTGCGCATCGCCGACGAGACCGACATGCACTTCTTCGATGCCGAGTTGCTGCGGGCCCGGGCGCGCACCCACACCGATCCCGACACCAGGGCCGCGGATCTCGGCGTCGCGGTGGCGCTCGCGCGTCACCAGGGGGCACCGCTGTTCGAACTGCGCGCCGCCTGTGACGACGTGGTGCTGCGCGGCGACGACGCGCGCGACGCCCTCGCCGACGCGCTGGCCCGTCTGCCGGCGGACTGCGCGTTGCCCGACGTGGCGCACGCCCGCTCCCTCCTGGGGTGGTCAAGCCCAGGAGCGTGATCACCACGTCCCTGGGCTTGACCGGCGGTCGGGTGAGCCCCCTCGCATCACCGACCTCACTCGCCGGGCTTCCGGGCCGGTCCGTCCCCCGGTCGGCCGGTTCCCGTCGTCCGCGGCGAGTGGATCAACCCTGACTCGTTGACCTTGGAAATTTCTTGGACCTCGTCGGGTTACCCGGCGGGCTCGTCCACCTCGAAGACGAACTCGCCGTCACCGATGGTGATCCGGTCGCCGTCGGTGAGCGCCGTGCTGCCGTCGATCCGCCTGCCTTCGACGACGACTCCGTTCGCCGAGTCGGCGTCGATGATCACGTAGCCGGGTCCCGAACCCACGATGACGGCGTGATACCGGCTGACCCGGGGGTCGGCCAGCACGATGTCGTTGTCGGACTGGCGGCCGATGCGGGTCACGGTGTCGGCGACGGGATGCGACGTCCCAGTGGCCGACCGAAGCCGCGCCGGGCGGCTGGTCGCGGGGAGCATGCTCCGGTTCACCGTCGCGATCATCGTGTCGGCGGCCGTCTTGCGGGCCGCGCCCTCGATGTTCAGCGGCGCCTGGCGCAGGATGCGCTCGTGCAGATCCTGGAGCACGGGATCCGGGTCGATGCCGAGATCGTCGGCGAGCACGGTCTTGACCCGCCGGTAGGCGTCGAGCGCGTCGGATTGGCGCCGCTCCAGGTAGTAGGCGCTCATCAGCTGCTCCCACAGAGGTTCCCGGTAGGGGTGCCGTGTGACCAGGTCCTCCAGCTCGCCGATGACCGACGCGGCGCGGCCGCAGGCGATCTCGGCCTGCGCCCACACGGTGTGGGCGGAGATCCGGTCCTCGGTGAGAGCCACGGCGTGCGTCTCGACGAATGCGAAGCCGGAGAGGTCCTCGAGGAACTCGCCCTGCCACTGCGCGAGTGCGACCGACAGGTGTCGGCTCGCCTCGGCGAAGCGGCCCGCCGCGGCGGCCTCCAGCCCGGCGGTCCGGGCGGTCACGAACCGGCCCAGGTCGACGGCGTCGTCGGCGACGGTGAGCCGGTAGCCGGGCGACGCCTTCTCCAGCAGCCGCCGCTCGTCGGCGCCCGCGGTGCGCATGAGCCGCCGCAGGTTCGACACGTAGGCGTGCAGGCTGGCCCGCGCCTCCGGCGGCGCCCCCTCCCCCCAGACCGCGTCGATCAGCGCATCGGTGGTCACCGGCCGGTTGCGGTGCAGCACCAGCGCGGCGAGCACGGCCCGCTGTTTGGGGGTGCCCAGCGCGACGGGAGTGTCCCCGACCGTCATCTGAAAGGGTCCGAGCAGCGCAAACACCGAACTCGACGCCATCGGCCGCTGCATCCTCCCCCCACGGTGATGATCGTGACCTTACCGGCGGCGCCGGGGACCGTACCGCGCAACCTGCCCGCTCGCGGCCCGGTGATGGCGTCTAATGGCTGTCGTGGGCGAGGAACTGAAGCAGACCGAGTTCACTCGCGCGCATCGGCGCGAGTACCGGCGCAAGGTCCAGCTGTGTCTCGACGTCTTCGAGACGATGCTCGCGCAGTCGAGCTTCGACTTCGAGAAGCCGCTGACGGGCATGGAGATCGAGTGCAACCTCGTCGACAGCGACTACCAGCCGGCGATGAACAACTCCGACGTGCTGGACGCGATCGCCGACCCGGCGTACCAGACCGAATTGGGTGCCTACAACATCGAGTTCAACGTGCCGCCGCGCCGGTTGCCCGGACGCGCGGCGCTCGACCTCGAAGCCGAGGTCCGCACCAGCCTCAACGCCGCGGAGGCCAAGGCCAACACCGACGGCTCGCACATCGTGATGATCGGGATCCTGCCCACCCTGATGCCCCAGCATCTGTCCGGCCACTGGATGAGCGAGTCGGTGCGTTACCAGGCACTCAACGACTCGATCTTCACCGCGCGCGGCGAGGACATCGACATCGACATCGCCGGCCCCGAGCGGCTGAGCCTGCAGACCGCCTCGATCGCGCCCGAATCCGCCTGCACCAGTATGCAATTACATCTGCAGGTCTCTCCGGGCGACTTCGCGAACAACTGGAACGCCGCCCAGGTGCTCGCCGGCCCGCAGCTGGCGCTGGGCGCGAACTCGCCGTTCTTCTACGGTCACCACCTGTGGGCCGAGACCCGCATCGAGTTGTTCGCCCAGGCCACCGACACCCGTCCGGACGAGTTGAAGACGCAGGGCGTGCGGCCCCGGGTGTGGTTCGGGGAGCGGTGGATCACGTCGATCTTCGACCTGTTCGAGGAGAACGTCCGGTACTTCCCGTCGCTGTTGCCCGAGCTGTCCGAGGAGGATCCGGTCGCTGAACTCGCCGCGGGCCGTACCCCGACGCTGCCCGAGCTGCGACTGCACAACGGCACCATCTACCGCTGGAACCGGCCGGTGTACGACGTGGTCGGGGGCCGGCCGCATCTGCGGGTGGAGAACCGGGTGCTGCCCGCCGGCCCGACCGTGGTCGACATGATGGCCAACGCCGCGTTCTACTACGGCGCTCTGCGCACCCTGTCCGAGGAGGACAGACCGCTGTGGACGAAGCTGAGTTTCGCTGCGGCGCAGTCGAATTTCGAGGCGGCCGCGCAGCAGGGCATGGACGCCCGGCTGTACTGGCCGGGGGTGGGCGAGGTGACGCCCGACGAGCTGGTGCTGCGCCGGCTGTTGCCGATGGCCGACGAGGGGCTGCGCCGGTGGGAGGTCTCGGCCGAGGTGCGGGACCGCTACCTCGGGGTGATCGAGGGCCGCGCGAAGTCCGGCCGCAACGGTGCGGTGTGGCAGGCGTCGGCGGTGGCGGCACTGCAGGCCCGGGGCATGAGCCGACCGGCGGCGCTGGCCGAGATGCTGCGGCTGTACTGCGAGCACATGCACACCAACGAACCGGTGCACACCTGGGACGTCCCCGGGTGACGGCGTCGCCGGCTCAGAGGCCTAAGTCGCGCCGGAACCCTGCGGGGATCACCAGATCGTCCGCCGTGAGCTCCTGAATCGACGAGAGCCCCAGGCCCAGTAGCGCGGAATCGATGCCGCCGCGCAGGATGTCGAGTACGTTCTCGACGCCGGCCTGACCACCCGCAGCCAGGCCCCACAGGTAGGCGCGACCGATCATCACCGCGCGGGCGCCCAGCGCGACGGCCTTGACGACGTCGGAGCCGCGCCGGATCCCGCCGTCGAGCACGATCTCGACCTGGTCGCCGACCGCGTCGGCGATGGCGGGCAGCGCCCGGATCGGCGCGGGGGTGCCGTCCAGGTTGTTGCCGCCGTGGTTGGACACCGAGATCGCGGTGACGCCGGCATCGAGCGCCCGCTTGGCGTCGTCGACGCGCATCACCCCCTTGAGCATGAACGGCCCGCCCCACTGCTCGCGCAGCCACGCGATGTCCTCCCAGGTCGGCAGCGGCGTCTGCATCCACTCGCCGTAGGCGCCGAAGAACGTCGGTGCCGCGCCGCCGTCGGCGAGGTTGGGCGCGGTCAGGTCCGGCACCCGACCGGTCTTGGCGAACTCGAGCAGCCAGCGCGGCCTGCGGATCCCCTCGGGTGCGAAGCGCAGCATGGCCTTGAGGTCCATCCGCTCCGGGATCGCCGGGCTGCCCCAGTCGCGGCCGTTGGAGAACGACCAGTCCGTGGTGATGATCAGGCCGACCGCGCCGGCGCGCCGCGCCCGCTCCATCCGGCCGAGGAGCTTGTCCCGGCCTCCGGTCCAGTACATCTGGAAGAACGTCGCGGGGTTGGCCAGCGCCACTTCCTCGATGGGCTTGCTGGCGAACGACGACAGGCCGATCGCGGTGCCGCGGGCCGCCGCGGCGCGCGCGACCGCGACCTCGCCGTCGGGGTGGACGGCCTGCACACCGGTCGGTGAGATCAGCACCGGCAACGAGATCGCCTGCCCCATCACGGTCGTCGCCATGTCGCGTTTACCGGACAGCCCGGCGACGTGCGGGGCGAAGCCGAGCTCGGCGAACGCCGAGGTGTTGTCGGCGACGGTGAGACCCTTCTCCGAGCCGGCGACCAGCGCACTGTAGACGCTGGGCGGCAAGCGCTTTCGCGCGCGCCGCTGTGCTTCGGCGACGGTCTCGAACCAGGTGGCCATGGGTGTCTCCCTCTTCGGTGATGCCATCAACGGTAGAACCGGACACGGCCGGGCGGCACTCGCCGATCGGGCAGTCACCCCCCATCCGGACGGTCCCCGTATCGCACCCGTTCGGTGCGCGCGCGTACCCCGGTGCGACACCTAGCGTCAACGAATATGCAAGCAGCCCTGCTCGATCCGCTGGCCCCGTCACCACGCGGCCGGTGGAGCGGCCACGGCGTCCAGGTCACCCGGCGCCGGGGTCCGCACCGGGTGCACCCCGCCTCGGCGACGGTGTGCACCGCCCGCTTCTGCGTGCACCGGCGGGCGCAGTGGCTCGCCGTCGAGCACGATCTGACTCCGGGCGAGCTGTCCGACGAGTTGACCGTGCTGCTGACCGAGCAGCTGGTCGACACGGGCGTGCTGCGCGGGCAGTCCGAGTTCGAGCTGGTGTTCACCGGCGTCGTCCGCTCGACGGTCGACGGCGGGCTGTCGGCCTGGCTGCGGTTCTACCGCAACTCGCTCGCCGCGCTGGAGCACGGTGACGCCGCGTTCGCCCCGATCCACGCCGAAGCCGCCGCACAGGTGCGCGGGCACCGATTGATCGACCTGGGTTCGTGTTTCGGGTTCTTCCCGCTACGGATGGCCGCACTCGGCCACGACGTGCTGGCCACCGATCTCAGCCACTCGGCGATGCGGCTGCTCGACCAGGTGAGCGCACGGCTGTGCCGCCCGGTGGCGACGTTGGCGTCCGATGCCACCGATGTCGCGCTGCCCGACGGCAGCGCTCACACCGTGACCGCCCTGCACCTGATCGAGCATCTTCCGACCGGCGCGCTGCACGCGGTTCTCGACGAGGCGCTGCGGCTGGCGCGCCGGCGCGTGATCGTCGCGGTGCCGTTCGAGGAGGAACCCCGGGACTGCTATGGGCACCTGCAGCGCTTCGACCTGCCGCGGGTGCATCGGCTGGCTGACGAGCTGACGGCGCGACATCCGGGAATCACCGCACACGCCTATGCCTTTCACGGCGGCTGGCTGGTGCTGGACCGTTAGATCAGGCCCCGCTTGCTCGCGGCGTACACCGCCTCGGCGCGCCTGCTCACCTCGAGCTTGCGCATGATGTTGCTGACGTGGAACTTCGCGGTCGTCGCCGAGATGTAGAGCTTCTCGCCGATCTTGTTGTTGGACAACCCCGCTGCGAGCAGGCGGAGCACCTCGACCTCGCGGTCGGTGAGCTGTGCGCGGGTCTCCCCGCGCCCCGACAGCGATCGCACCACCGCTGCGGCGCTGCGCGAGTCGAACGCGCTGTCGCCCGCCGAGATGGCCCGGATCGCCCGGACCAGTTCGGTGGTGTCGACGTCCTTCACCACGTACCCGCGCGCGCCGGCGTGCACCGCCCGCACCACGAGGTCCTCGTCGAGGAACGTGGTGAGCACCAGCAGGCCGAGTGCCGGATACTCAGCGGAGAGCTTGGCGCACAACGTGAGTCCTTCGAACTCCGATCCTGCAGAGAGCTTGAGGTCCAGCAGCACCACGTCGGGCCGGGTGGCGCGGACCACCGCCTCGGCCTCGGCCTCCGAGGCTGCCTCGCCGACGACGACGAGATCGTCGGCGCGTTCCAGCACCGATCGCAGGCCCTGCCGCAGGATGGCGTGGTCGTCGACGATAACGAGTCGGATGGGTGCCGTCATGTGCGTCGACCTTCTGGGCAGTAGGGAATTCGCGCCACGACGCGCACCCCGCCGATGCGGGACCGGTGCACGTCGAAGGTGCCGCCGTGTTCGGCGGCACGGGCCCGCATGTTGGCCAGGCCGCGGTGCCGGCCGTCGACGTCGGCGGCCTCGGCCATCCGCAGGATCAGTCGCAGCGTGTCGGGGTCTCCGGTGCCGTCGTCGGCGATCGACAGCGCCACCGCGCCGTCCCGGTAGGACAACCGCACCAGGGCGCGGGTCGCGTTGCCGTGCACCGCGGTGTTGAACAGCGCCTCGCCGGCGATGCGCAGCAGGGCGTGCTCGACGTCACCGGGCAACTCGACGGCGGGGCCGTCCACCCGCAGCGTCACCCGCAGATCCTCGGGCATGTGCACGGTCGCCAGCTGTCCGAGCATGGCGGCCAGGCTGGAGCGCTCGGCGTCGGGCTGGTTGAGCGCGTAGATGGCCGAGCGCAGCTGCTCGGTCGCCGACCGGGTGAGTTCCTTGGCCAGATCCAGCCTGCCGGCCAGTTCGCCTGCGCCGTGACCGATCTCGCTGCGGCACACCTCGATCTGCATTCCGGCCGACAGCACGGTCTGCGCGACGCTGTCGTGGAGTTCGCGCGCGATGCGGTGGCGCTCGGAGTTGAGTACCTGATGGCGTTGTGCCGCACCGAGTTCGCGCTGAGTGGCCAGCAGTTCGGCGTTGCGCGCCTCGGACTGGGCCAGCAAGGTCACCGACTTGGTGAACAGCGCCGAGTTCTGCAGCGCCACCGCCGTCTGGCCGGCCAGGATGCGCATCACCATGGCATCGGTGCCGTCGAGCGCGCGGTGCGGCGGCGTCCACGCGGCGAAGGCCCCGATCACGGTGCCGTCCAGTTCGATCGGCACGTGCGCGTGCTGCTTCTCGATCACCGGCAACCGGAACTGGGCGAGTTGTCCGCGCAGGATGTCGTTGAGCCGGTTGAGCACCACGTCGGGCAGCGCGGCACCGGGATCGGCTGCGCTGCCCAGCCCTTCGAAGGCGTACGCGACCCCGGCGGAGTCCAGGATGAGGTGCCGGACGCTGGCCTCGGGCAACGCGCCGTCGGCGAGCGCCAGCAGCACCCATTCGGCGTCCAGGGTGGCCCGCGCCGCCTCGGCCACGGCGCGCACCAGGTTCTCCGGACCCTCGATCGTCTGCACCAGCGCCCGCGAGATGGTGTCGAGCGCGGCGATCACGCGATCCAATCGCTGTGCGGTGAGCCGTAGTTCGGGGTAGAACCGACCCTTGCCGGACCGCAGCCCTGTCAGCCGGGCCAGGTCGGGCGGGCTGGCGTCGGCGGCGGTCACGGGGCGGGCCTCACATCGCCGCCTGGAACAGCGCCTGCATCTGCAGCTCGTCGGCGCTGCGGGGGTTGGTGCTCATGCAGGCGTCGGCCAGCGCCGTCTTGGCCAGCCGGGGCAGGTCGTCCTCGGACACCCCGAGTTGCGCCAGGCCGCGCGGCACGCCGACGTCCCGGGCCAGCCGGTCGATACGGTCGGCCAGCGCCAGGGCCGCCTCGGCGGCGGGTGTGCCCGGATCGGCGACCCCGAGGAACGTCGCGATGCTCTTGTACGGCTCGGGGTCGGCCTCGGCGTTGAAGCGGATGACGTGCGGCAGCAGCACGCCGTTGACCACACCGTGCGGCAGGTCCAGCAGACCGCCGACCTGGTGGCTCATCGCGTGGGCGGCGCCGAGAATCGCGTTGGTGAACGCCAGACCCGCCTCGAGTGCGGCCTGGGCCATCAGCACCCGGGCGGGCATATCGGCGGGCCGCTCGAGGGTGTCGGCGAGATTGTCGGTGACCATCTGCACGGCGCGCAGCGCGTGGTGGTCGGTGAGCTGGTTGTGGCCCAGGGACACGAAGGCCTCGATGCCGTGGGTGAGGGCGTCCAGGCCGGTGGCGGCGTTGAGCCAGTCGGGCATCGTGGTGAGCAGCCGCGGGTCGATGACCGTGATGTCGGGGACCAGCGCGCGCCCCAGGATGGTGATCTTGGTGTTGCGGGTGGTGTCGGTGACGATGCAGAACTGCGACACGTCGGCGCCGGTGCCGGAGGTGGACGGCACGACCACCAGCGGCGGGATCGGCATCTCGGCCTTGTCGACCCCTTCGTAGTCGAGGATGTCGCCGCCGTTGGCCGCCAGGATCGCCACACCCTTGGCGGCGTCGATCACCGATCCGCCGCCGACAGCCAGCAGCACGTCGCAACCGTGTTCGGCGTACGTGTCGAAGCCGGCCGCGATCTCGTGGTCCTTGGGGTTGGGCGTCAGGTCGTGCCACAGCCGTGCCTGGATGCCCTGCTCGGCGAGGTGGGCGACCATCTCGTCGGCCCAGCCCGCCTCGATCAGCCCGGGGTCGGTGACCAGCATCGGCCGCAGTGCGCCCAGTCGCAGCGCGGCGTGCGCGGCCTCGGCCATCGAGTCGATGCCGAACACGATCTCGGGGGCGTGGAACTTCAGCAGCCGCGCGCCGCAGTCGGCGCGCCGCGGATCGTCGCGCGTGCCGACTGCCGTCGCGCCGGTCTCCGGTCTCGCCACTGCCTCGCCTCGCCCGCCCCAGGCCGGGCGCACGGAATGTGACCCGGACAACATTCTGCGCTCCAGCGTACGGCTCACGTCATCTCCCCACCGCGTCGGCGGCGAACTCGTGCGCGGCGCTCTCCAGCCCGGACAGATCCGCCACCACGCGGATCCGGTCGCAGAACTCGGCGTAGGCCGGCAGGTCGCAGCTGCCCAGGCCCCAGGAGTAGCGCGGCTCCGGGGTGAGCCACACGGTTTCCCGCGCGCGGCGGGTGATCTCCTCGAACGCCGCGAGGTTGGGGTTCCGGCCGTTGGTGCGGCCGTCGCCGAGCACCAGCACGGTGGTCCGGCGGGTCACCGCCGAGGAGTGTTCGGCCAGGAACTCGCCGAGCACGCTGCCGTAGTCGGAGTTCGCTGCCGTGTCGATCACGTCGCCGCCGAAGATCAGCCCGAGCGCCTGCTCGCTCGGATGGTCGCGGAACAGTTCGGTGGTCTCGGCGACGTCGGCGACGAACACGAACGAGCGCACCTGGGTGAACAGGTCCTGCAGTCCGTGGACCAGGTTCAGGGTGAACCGTGAGGTCGCCCGCACCGACAGGCTGACGTCGGCGAGCACCACCAACCGGGGCCGGTCCTCGGCGCGGCGGACGGTGACGGGCATGAACGGCACCCCGTCGAACCGCATGTTGCGCCGCATGGTCTGACCCGAATCGACCCGTCCGGCGGCGGCGACCCGGCGGCGGTGGGTGAGCGCGCCGTGCAGCGTGCGGGCCAGCCGGCGCAGTGAGTCCTCCAGGTCGGCGCGCTCGGTCTCGGCGATCCGGTCCACCCGCGCCTCGCGTCGCTCCCGGGTCTCCACGATCGCGGTCTCCAGAGCGAGCAGCGCCTCGAGGTGGCGCTTGAGTGCCAGCGGCAGGTTCTCCAGCACCCCGGCCAGTCGCTTGCGCAGCGCGGCGGCGTCGGATTCGTCTCCGTCACTTCCGGTTTCGGTCTCCAGCCAGCCGAGTAGCGCCTCCTGCTCGGCGATGGTCAGTTCGGCGTCGACCGGTGTGCCCGCGGACGTCGCCAGGGTGCCCGCGGTCGCCGCGCCGCGCAACCGGTCGGTGGACAGCTGGATCCGCACCGCGTCGTCGGCGCTGCTGCGGGTGTCCTTGGAGAACGCGATCTCGTCGGTCAGAGCGGCCAGGTCGATCTTGTTGGCCTCCTGGTGCAGGTTGTAGCGCTGCGCCAGATCCTCCTGCTTGAAGTAGTCGCGGATGCTCGACGGCTTGCCGTGCTCATGCCCCTGTTCGGGGGTGTCGCTGGGTTCCTCGGAGAGCGTGAAGGATTCGAGCTCGCCGGTGTCGGCGAGGTCGTCGTGGGCATGGGAATGCCCGTGCCCGTCACGCTCGCCACCGACCCGCACCAGCGCGAAGAACGCGTCGAAGATCTCGTCGAAGACCGGCGCGTCGCGCTCGTCCTTGACGAGCGCGACGCGCAATGCGGTCCGCAGGACAGCCCGGGAGGACAACACACCGGGCTGCCCGGCGCACCGCATCGCATCCAGCGCCTCGGGGATCGAGACCCGGATCCCGGCGAGGCGCAGGAGCCGGACGAACCGGTGCAGGGTGGCCTCCATGACCTACAGCGCCCGGCGCCGGCCCAGCGTCGCCGTCGCCGACTTCTGCTCCGACTTCTTCGGGGTGCCGTAGTAGCCGTCGGTGAATCGGCCGGGCTGATCCTTGGCCGCCCGCGCCGCCCGCCCGTCGTCTCCGTGGTCGTGATCGTGATCGTGGTCGTGGTCGTGCCCGTGATCGTGATCGTGACCGTGATCGTGCGGGTGCCTGTCCGGCACGGTCGCGTTCGGATCGACCAGCCGCGGCAATGCGGCCAGCGACTTGCGAACGTCCTTGTCGTACTTGACCACCACCGACACGGTGTCCGACAGCACCCGGGCCGACAGCTCGTCGACCCCGAGCACCGCAAGCGTGCGGGCCCAGTCGATGGTCTCCGAGATGCTGGGCGCCTTGCGCAGTTCCAGCTCCCGCAGGCCGCGGACGATGTCGACGAGCTGGGCGGCCAGCGCGTCGGTCAGCCCGGTGTTCTTGGACCGCACGATCTCCAGTTCGCGCTCGGCGGCCGGATAGTCCAGGAACAGGTGCAGGCAGCGCCGCTTCAGCGCGGCTGCCAGGTCGCGGGTGTTGTTCGACGTCAGGATCACGTAGGGCGCGTGCTCGGCGACGAACGTCCCGATCTCGGGCACCGACACCTGGTATTCGCCGAGCAGTTCGAGCAGCACGGCCTCCAGAGCCTCGTCGGCCCGGTCGATCTCGTCGATCAGGAGGACCACCGGTTCCGGTGAGCGCACAGCCTCCAGCAGGGGCCGCGGTGCCAGGAACCGGTCGGAGAAGNCGATCCGGTCCACGGCCTCCTCGAGATCGGCTGCGTCCGAGACGATCTGGCCGATCTTCTCACGCAGGATCTGGGTGTAGAGCAGCTGCTTGCCGTAGTCCCACTCGTAGAGGGCCTTGGTCTCGTCCTGGCCCTCGTAGCACTGCAGCCGCAACAGCCGGCGACCGGTGGCGGCGGCCAGCGCCTTCGCCAGCTCGGTCTTTCCGACGCCGGCCGGGCCCTCGACGAGGAGCGGCTTGTCCAGCCGGGTCTGCAGGAACACCGTGGTGGCCAGGCGCTCGTCGGCGACGTATCCCTCGCCGGCGAGCGCCTCGCGGACCGCTTCTACGGAGTCGAACATCGTTACGGCAGCAGCTCGTCGAGGCTGCCGTTCATGCAATGCTCGACCACGGGGCGCACAGTGTCGAACGTGCATTCCTTGGCGTTGCCCGGGGTGCAGGCGTCGCCGAGGACGTGGTTGGTGATGCGGTCGACGTCGGCCTTGTCGCCCTTGATCACCGGAGCGTTCTCGTAGAACTTCGTCGGGCCCTGGCCCAGCCGGTTCTTCGAGTAGCTGTCCTGCTTGACGTCGACGAAGCGCTCGATGATGTCGACGTCGCGCAGCAGCCGGATCGCTGCGGCCAGTGCGGCGTCGGCGGCCTGCACGTCGGTCATACCGTAGGTGTCGACGCCCATCGCAGCCGCGATGTCGGCGAAGCGCTTGTAGGCCACCGGCATGTTGAACGCCCACACCCGGGGCAGCGCGATCGCGTTGTTCAGGCCGTGGTGGGTGTCGTAGAACGCGCTGATCGCGTGGGAGATCGAGTGGATGATGCCGAGCCCGCCGGAGTTGAAGGCCTGCGCCGCGATGTACTGCGCGTACATCATGCCTTCGCGGCCCTTGAGATCCGTTCCGTTCCAGGTGGCTTCGCGCAGGTTCTCGGCGGTCAGCTTGATCGCGCGGATCGCGTTGCCCAGGGACGGTTCGAAATTCAGTCGCGACACGTAGGGCTCCGACGCGTGGGCGAGCACGTCGAAACCGCACTGCGCGGTGTAGTCGACGGGGCACTCGAAGTACAGCACCGGGTCGTCGACAGCCAGCGTCGCCACCGACGCGTCGTCGAACGCGACGTACTTGTGAGGGTTGTCGGGGTCGGTGGTGGTGTCGGTGATGACGTACGCCCACGAGGTCTCCGAGCCGGTGCCCGCGGTCGTCGAGATCGCGATGTGCGGCGGGTTCTTCGGGTTCTCGCTCTTGTTGAAGCCCTCGAAGTCGTTGACGTTGCGGCCGTCATGGGCGATCGAGATGCGGGCGCCCTTGCAGGCGTCGTGGGTGGAGCCGCCGCCGATGGAGACGAAGCTGTCGCACTCGTTCTCCTGGTAGAGCTTCACCGCGTCCATGACGTTGTAGTCCTTGGGGTTGGACTCCACCTGGTCGTAGACCACGACCTCGAGTCCGTGCCACTTCAGCGACTCGGCCATGTTGTGCACGATGTCGGTCCCGCGCAGGCCGGAGCTCATCAGCAGCGTTCGCTTGAAGCCCATCTTCAGCGCTTCGGGGCCGACCATCTCGTGCGCGCCGGGGCCCATCATCGCGCGCGGGAACGGGTGAAATTCTTTGATGGGGAACGGTTTGAGGAGATCTTCGACCTTCATGGCGACGGGTTCCTTTCCAGAGCCGATCTGCGGTGCGGTGGCGGTGTCGATCACCAACATGGCACGCAGATGTGACCGGGAGAACAGCTCTGGCTCACAACCGAATCGTCGGGCAGCGCAAGTGCGGACGACCGGACAGGACCCGACCTACCCGGTCGGAGAGGACTCCTTGCTCTGTTGGGTCTCGGGGGTCTCGCGGACGTCCCCGGTCGAGCCGTGGTCGTCGACCATCGTGGACTCGTCGAACGGCCGGTTGCCGTCGAGGACGTCCTGCATGCGCTCGTGGTCGACGGTGTGGGTCCAGGCGCCGATGAGCACGGTGGCGACGGCGTTGCCGGAGAAGTTGGTCAGGGCGCGGGCCTCGGACATGAACTTGTCGATGCCCACGATCAATCCGATGCCGTCGAGCAGTTCGGGCCGGTGACTCTGCAAGCCGGCTGCCAGAGTGGCCAGGCCCGCGCCGCTGACTCCGGCCGCCCCCTTGGACGCGACCATCATGAACACCAGCAGCGAGAGCTGCTCGGGGATGGACAGGGGGTTGCCCATCGCGTCCGCGATGAACAGGGAGGCCATCGTCATGTAGATCGCGGTGCCGTCGAGGTTGAACGAATACCCGGTGGGCACGACGATGCCGACGGTGGCGGGCTGCACCCCGGCGTGCTCCATCTTCGCGATCAGCCGTGGCAGCGCGGACTCCGACGACGAGGTGGCGACGATCAACAGGTATTCGCGGGCCAGGTAGCGCACGAGTTTGAACACCGATGTCCCGGCCGCGACGCGCAGCAGCACGCCGAGCACGCCGAACACGAAGACGACGCAGGTGAGATAGAACGCCAGCATCAGCACGCCCATCTGGATCACCGCGTCGAACCCGGTGTCCCCCACCACCTTCGCGATCGCTCCGAAGGCGCCGACCGGGGCCAGCCACAGGATGCCGGCCAGGATGCGGAACACCAGCTTCTGGATCAGTGCGATCCCGGTCAGCAGCGGCGCTCCCGCGGTGCCCATCGCCTGGATGGCGAACCCGACCAGCAGCGCGACGAACAAGGTCTGCAGGACGTTGCCCTCGGTCAGCGACGAGAACAACGACGTCGGAATGATGTTCTGGAAGAACTCGAGCATCCCGCCCTCGGCCTGCGCCTCGCCGGCCAGCTCGGCACCCGCACCCGGATCGCCCTGGAGATTCAGCCCGGTGCCGGGGCTGATCAGGTTGCCGACGACCAGACCGATGGCCAGCGCGAAGGTCGACATCACCAGGAAGTAGCCCAGGGCCAGGCCGCCGACCTTTCCGACCGACGCCGCCTTGCGCACCGAGCCGATCCCGATGACGATCGTGCAGAAGATGACGGGACTGATCATCATCTTGATCAGGTTGACGAACAGCGTGCCCAGCACGCCGAGCGCGGATCCGGTCTCCGGCGCGACCAGTCCGACCACCACTCCGGCGACCACCGCGACGATGACCATGATGTAGAGCCAGTGCGTTCGGTCGCGCTTCTTCTTCTCCGGCTTCGACTGTTCGGCTTCGGTGGCGGTCATGGTGGCGTCCCTCCCCTGGTGGTGCAGCAGGGATAACCAGAAGTGCGCCCGGTCACACCCCGGACACGGCGGTCAGCGCCGCGGTGAGCACCTCGAGGTCGTCATCGGTGACATCGACGTGCGGGGAGATCCGCAGGGCCGGGCGGGTCATCACCGTGGGCGCACGCCACAGGTCGACGTAGGTGGTCAGCACGGAGTGCTCGGCGATCAACCGGGCACGCACCTGTTCCGCATCGACGCCGTCGGGGGGCAGCGCGGTGGTGATCGCACTGGGCTCGTCGAGATCCTCGACCACCTGCCAGCCCGGAACCTCGGCCAGTGCCTGCCGGGTGGCGGCGCCGACGTCACGCAGCCGGGCCTGGATCGCCTCGGGTCCGGCAGCGATGTGCTCGCCGATCGCGACCGAGAATCCCAGGTGCGCCCCGACGTTCGTCTCGGCGTGACCGAGCCGGTTGTGGGTGTCCTCGGAGAGGAACCCGGGCCGGGTGGCGAGCACTCCCACCCCGCGCGGCCCGGCGGTCCATTTGCGCGACGACGAGTACAGGGCGTCCGCGCCGATGCCGGCGCAGTCCAGGTGCGCGAAGCCCTGCGCGGCGTCGACGATCAGCGGCAGACCCTGCGTGTGGCACGCCCCGGCGATGTCGCGCACCGGCTGCACCACCCCACTGTGACTGCCCAGCATGGTGAAGTGCACCAGTGCGGGCGGATCACTGGCCAGCGCGGCGCCGACCGCGTCGAGGTCGAGCCGGCCGAACCCGTCGACCGGCAGCTCCCGGATCTCGAAACCGTGGCGCGCCATGATCGCCAGATTCGGTCCGTATTCGCTTGCCAGACAGGCGATCACACGCTCACCAGGCCAGTCGGCCAGCAGCGCGTCGAGCGCGTGGTTGGAGCCGGTGGTGAACACCACGTCCGCGTCGGCCATCCCGGTGAGCGCGCGCACCGCCGCGCGGCCGGCGTCGAGAACCCGACGAGATCGGTGAAGACCA
>NZ_JYNX01000066.1 GCF_001044255.1 Mycolicibacterium chubuense | reverse complement strand
CCGCGTCGTATTCGGACACCTACACACCGATCACAACAACCGTCACCCCGCTTGCCAAACAGCAGCGGCTTGACATAGGAGAAACCCATGACGCTCTCCGGCATCCCGCTGACCACCCTCGACGGCCGCGCGACCACGCTCGGCGAACTGGCCGACGGGCCCGCGCTGGTGGTCAACGTCGCCTCGAAATGCGGACTCACCCCGCAGTACAGCGCGCTCGAACAGCTGGCCAGGGAGTACGGCGAGCGCGGCCTGACGGTGATCGGCGTCCCCTGCAACCAGTTCATGGGGCAAGAACCGGGCAGTGCCGAGGAGATCCAGACGTTCTGCTCGACCACCTACGGGGTGACGTTCCCGCTGCTGGCCAAGACCGACGTCAACGGCCCCGACCGGCACCCGCTCTTCGCCGAGCTGACCCAGGCCGCCGACGACAGCGGCGAAGCCGGCGACGTGCAGTGGAACTTCGAGAAGTTCCTGGTGGGGCCTAGCGGCGAGGTGGTGCGGCGGTTCCGGCCGCGCACCGTGCCGGACGCCCCCGAGGTGATCTCGGCGATCGAAGAGGTTCTGCCGCGCTAGTCGGGTCGACAGTTCAGCCGGGCGCGTCGTGTTGTTGTCCATCTCGACACCTGACGTTGCGACACTGCGGGTGTGGCAGGACAACTGATCGTCTCGATCTCCGGGATCAGCGAGCGGACCATCGACGACGTCGCAACATTCCGGACCCAACTCCAGGACCGGGGCGTGCCCGCGTCGTTCCTGGTGGCACCGAGGATCAAGGGCGGATACCGGCTCGACCGCGACCCCGAGACCGTCGGCTGGCTGACCGAACAGCGCGCCCAGGGTGACGCGATCGTGCTGCACGGGTTCGACGAGGCCGCCACCAAGGCGCGCCGCGGGGAGTTCGCGACCCTGCCCGCGCACGAGGCGAACCTGCGACTGATGGCCGCCGACCGGATCCTCGAACACCTCGGCCTGCGCACCCGGCTGTTCGCCGCGCCCGGCTGGAACGTCTCACAGGGTGCGCTCACCGCGTTGCCGCGCAACGGATTCCGTCTGACGGCCGGGCTCAGCGGCATCACCGATCTGGTGCGGCGGCAGACCGTCCGCACCCGGGTGCTCGGCATCGGGGAGGGATTCCTGACCGAACCCTGGTGGTGTCGCACCGTGGTGCTGTCCGCCGAGCGGACGGCCCGCCGGGACGGCATCGTCCGGGTGGCCGTGGCCGCGCGGCATCTTCGCCGGCCCGGGCCCCGGCAGGCCATGCTGGACGCCGCCGACCTGGCGCTGATGCACGGTTGCGTGCCCACCGTGTACGCCTGGCGCCACCCGGCTGCGCTGTCCGACGCCGCCTGAGGGTCCGCTCTCGCTACATTGGCCGCATGGCAGATGATGCGGACGTCATCGTGGTCGGCGCCGGCCTGGCCGGGCTGGTGGCCGCGTGTGAGCTGGTCGAGCGGGGCCGTCGCGTGCTCATCGTGGATCAGGAGAACGAGGCCAACGTCGGCGGCCAGGCGTTCTGGTCCTTCGGCGGGCTGTTCTTCGTCAACAGTCCCGAGCAGCGTCGCCTCGGCATTCGGGACAGCCACGAGCTGGCCCTACAGGACTGGCTCGGCACGGCCGGGTTCGACCGCCCCGAGGACCACTGGCCGCGGCAGTGGGCCCACGCCTACGTCGACTTCGCGGCCGGAGAGAAGCGCAGCTGGTTGCGCGACCGTGGGCTGCAGATCTTCGCGATGGTCGGCTGGGCCGAACGCGGCGGCTACGACGCCCGCGGCCACGGCAACTCCGTGCCGCGCTTCCACATCACGTGGGGAACCGGGCCGGGGTTGGTCGACATCTTCGCGCGTCGGCTGACGGGGCCTCTGGTGCGTTTCGTGCACCGCCACCGCGTGGACGAACTGATCGTCGAGGGCGGCGCCGTCACCGGGGTGCGCGGCGCGGTACTGGAACAGTCAGCCGCCGTGCGGGGTGCGCCGTCGTCGCGAAACACGATCGGGGAGTTCGAGTTCCGCGCGCAGGCCGTCATCGTGGCCAGCGGCGGCATCGGCGGCAACCACGATCTGGTCCGCGCGAACTGGCCGAAGCGGATGGGCCGGGTGCCCGAGCAACTGCTCAGCGGCGTGCCCGAGCACGTCGACGGCCGGATGCTGGGCATCTCGACGGCGGCGGGCGCCCACATGATCAACAGCGACCGGATGTGGCACTACACCGAGGGGATCACCAACTACGACCCGATCTGGCCGCGGCACGGTATCCGCATCCTGCCCGGGCCGTCGTCGCTGTGGCTCGACGCCACCGGCCGGAGGCTCCCCGCGCCGCTGTATCCCGGATTCGACACCCTCGGCACGCTGGAGTACATCTCCCGGACCGGGCACGACTACACCTGGTACGTCCTGAACAAGCGCATCATCGACAAGGAGTTCGGGCTGTCGGGGCAGGAGCAGAACCCGGATCTGACCGGCCGCAGCATTCGCGCGGTGATCGAACGCGGCCGCAAGGGGCCCGCACCGGTGCACGCGTTCGTCGACCGGGGTGTCGACTTCGTCACCGCCGACTCGCTGCGCGACCTGGTCGCCAAGATGAACGGCGTCCCCGACGTCGAGCCGCTGGACTTCGCCGTGGTCGAAGAGGAGGTCACCGCCCGCGACCGGGAGGTGGCGAACCGGTTCACCAAGGACAGCCAGATCACCGCGATCCGCGCCGCGCGCGGCTACCTGGCCGACCGTGTCAGCCGCGTCGTCGCGCCGCACCGTCTCACCCACCCGAAGGCCGGCCCGCTGATCGCGGTCAAACTGCACATCTTGACCCGAAAGTCGTTGGGCGGCTTGCAGACCGACCTCGATTCGCGCGCGCTGCGGGAGGACGGCACCCCGGTGGGCGGGTTGTTCGCGGCCGGTGAGGCCGCGGGCTTCGGCGGGGGAGGCGTCCACGGCTACCGCTCGCTGGAGGGCACGTTCCTGGGCGGATGCGTGTTCTCCGGGCGGGCGGCCGGCCGTGCCGCGGCACGCGACGTGGGTTAGAAATACGCGCATGCGCTGATGTAAACCGGCTCAGCTGCGCCGCACGCTGGCTACCATGAGCACGACTGAGTGGGGCGAGCTTGGCGTGACCGCGTTGCCGACGGGGACCGTGACGCTGCTGTTGGCAGACGTCGAGGGCTCGACGCGGCTTTGGGAAACCCGTCCTGAGCACATGAGGTCGGCAATCGCGCTGCTCGACGAGGTTCTGCGCGAACTCACCGAGGTTCACAGCGGCGTCAGACCGGTTGAGCAGGGCGAGGGTGACAGCTTTGTCCTCGCGTTCGCCCGGGCGAGCGACGCGGTGGCGTGCGCGCTGAGTCTTCAGCGCGCGCCCCTGGCGCCGCTGCGTCTGCGTATCGGCGTTCACACCGGTGAGATCGAATTGCGTGACGAGGGGAACTACTTCGGTCCCACCATCAACCGCACCGCCCGTCTGCGAGATCTGGCGCACGGAGGTCAGACCGTCATGTCCGCGGCCACGGAAGCGATGGTCGTGGATCACCTACCCGCCGACGCCTGGTTGACCGACCTCGGGATACACCCGCTCCGCGATCTTCCCCGCCCCGAACGTGTCGTCCAGTTGTGCCATCCCGATGTCTGCAACGAATTTCCGCCGTTGCGCGTGACGGCGGCCACGGCTCAGCGACTGCCCAGACCTCTGACGAGTTTCGTCGGCCGCGCCCGCGAGAAGCAGGAGCTCTGTGATCTCGTGACGAGCAATCGACTCGTCACGTTGACCGGTGCGGGAGGTGTCGGTAAGACGCGCATCGCCCTGGAAGTGGCCCACGAGGTGAAACGTCAGTTCCCCGATGGTGTCTGGTGGGTGGATCTCGCGTCCCTGACCGATCAGCGGGTTGTTCCCCTGGCGGTGGCGCGAACGGTCGGTCTGCCGGATCAACCCGGTCGCTCGACTGTCGACACCCTCGTCACATTCGGCGGTGACCGCCGAATCCTTCTGGTCTTCGACAACTGCGAGCATCTTCTAGACGCTTGTGGTGAGCTGATCGCTGCACTCATCGACAGGTGTCCGGCGTTGACGATCCTGGCCACGAGCCGCGAGCCCGTCGGTGTTGCAGGTGAATTCGTTTGGCGGGTGCCGTCGTTGCCACTCGACAGCGAGGCTGTCGAATTGTTCGTCGACCGCGCACGGCGGACGAGACCGGACTTCAGGCTCGTCGAGGACTCAGCGAGGGTGGTGACGGAGGTTTGTCGTCGGCTCGACGGCATGCCGCTGGCCATCGAACTCGCGGCAGCGAGGGTGCGGACACTGACGCTGACCCAGATCCGGGACAGTCTTCATGATCGCTTCCGGCTGTTGACGGGCGGTTCGCGCACCGCGGTGAGGCGGCAACAGACCTTGCGAGCGTCCGTCGAGTGGTCCCACGCTCTGCTGACCGAGCCTGAACGAGTGCTGTTCCGACGGCTGGCGGCGTTCATGAACGGCTTCGATCTCGACGCGGCGCAGGCGGTGGGTGCCGACGACGATGCNCGACCTTCGTCGAGGCCGGTCTCGACGAGAGCTGGTTGGACCGTATCGCCGCCGCTACGCAATCGTCGCTGCAGAGCGCGTTCACATCCTCGATCTCCTCAGCCTGTTGGTCGACAAGTCGTTGGTCGTCGCAGAAGACGCCGACAGAGTGATGCGCTACCGATTTCTCGAGACAGTGCGCCAGTTCGCACTCGAAAAGCTGAGTGAGTCAGGCGAAGCGGACGCCGTGCGCACGCGACATCGCGATCACTACGCGACGATAGCGGTCGGTCTCGCCGCGGCCGACTCGCCCGGACGCGAGCAGCTGATTGCGTGGGCCGAGAACGAGATCGACAACCTGCGGGCGGCATACAGCTGGAGTCGGGAAACGAACGACTTCGAGAACGGCCTGCTGCTGGCCACCTCGCTGCAGGACGTCTGGTTCCGCCGAGGTCGGCAGCAGGAGGGGATGGTTGCGCTGGACCTGTTGCTGGAGGACAGCCGGTGCCGCAGCGCCGTACCCGCCGAACTGTGGGTTCGCGGCGTTGCTGACCAAGCGATTCTCGCGGCCGCGGTAGCCGTGCCGGTGAACCCGGAGCGTGCGCAAGAGGCCTTGGCGTGCGCCCGCCACATCGATGATCCCGTGTTGCTCGCGCAGACGCTCATGAGCTGCGGGATGCTGGCGTTCTACGATCTCGCCGTCGCGCACGAGTACTTCTCCGAGGCAGTGGCCGTGGCCGATACGTCGGGGAACCGCTGGCTGATCTGTCAGATTCGGACCATGGAGGCCATCGCCAAGATCTTCGCCGGTGACCCGGCCGCAGCGGCGCACGCAGCGCAGGCAGGTCTGGCGGTATCAGAGGAGGTCGGTGATCGCTATTTTGCGCTGCACTGCCGCATCTGGCTCGGAGTGGCGACCTGGCACCTGGGGTGGTTGAAGGAAGCGGAGGGAATGTTCCGTGCGCTCGCCGATGAGGCGGCTGAAACCGACGTGGAACCGATCACCACTCTGTTCCGTCTGGTCGGTCACGCGGGAGTGGCCATCCACCAGGGTGACATCGACTCCGCGACAGGGATCGTCGAGAAAGCGGTCGCGGTGGCCCAAGATGCGGGTGGCTTCTTCGGAGACACAGTGTTCGCTGTGTCTGCTCAGGCGGAGCTGGTCAACGGTGACGGGGAAGCGGCCCGACGGGCGTGTGAGACGGCGTGGCGGCACACCAGCCCACTGCGCGAGGTGTACGGGCGATGCGCCAATCCAATGCCAGTTGCAGCGCTCGCTAGCGGAGATACAGCGACAGCGCGCGCCTGGGCCGACGCTGCGGTCGCCTCGGTGCCCGGGTACTTCCAGGTCGCGGCACTGCTGTCGCGGGCGCTGATCGACGTGTCCGATGACCGGCCGGACCATGCCGTGGACGATCTCTGCGCGGCGCTGGCCGTTGCCTCGTCCTACAACGCGTACCTGCGCCTCCCCGACGTCCTCGAGTGTCTCGCGCGATTGGTCGCCGACACCGGGGAAGCGGCGGTGGCGACGCGCTTGCTCGGGGCGGCCGCTCAGATGCGGGACCAGATGCATCAGGGGCGCATCGGTCTGGTGGACGCGGAGTACCGAGCCGGCGTGGATACGACCCGAAAAGCTCTGTCAGAGCAGGACTTCGATGCGCTGTGGGCGGAAGGTGCGGCGCTGTCGGTCGATGAGTCGATCGCTTACGCACTGCGAGGCCGCGGCCGGAGGCGGCGTCCTTCCAGTGGTTGGGCATCGCTCACTCCGACCGAGATCGATGTGGTGAGGCTGGTCGTCGAGGGCCTGGGCAACAAAGACATCGCCGCACGGCTGTTCATCTCGCACCGCACAGTCCAGACCCATCTGACGCACGTCTACACCAAGCTCGGCTGCGCGTCACGGGTCCAACTCGCGCGGGAGGCGGCGCAGCGCTTGTCAGATCCACACTCCGGATCGGTCAATGAGGCGTCTGGCTGACCTGATACTGCTGGACGAGCCAGCCGCCCGCGCCGCGGGTGAGCACCACGCCGAGCATCAGCGCAGTCACCGTGCCGTCGGGCCGGGTGAAGTCGGCCCGACCGTAACCGAGCACCACCTGCTCGGCCGGCCGGCGGACCTCGTCGATGCGGTAGTCGACCGTCAGTCCCGGCGGCTGGCCGTCGTAGTAGGCGAACACACCGTCGCGGCCCACGGTGTACGGGTGCAGGCCCTGGAAGACGGCGTCCTCGGTGAACACCGCGGCCACCCGCGCCGGGTCGTGCGCATCGATCCCGGCCTTCCACTCGTCGAGCACCGCGCGCACGATCTCGCCCTCAGTGTCCGGCACTCTGACCTCCGTCGACGTGCAGGATCTCCCCGGTGACGAATCCCGCGTTCTCCAAGTACAACACCGCTGCGACGACGTCGTCGAGGGTGCCCAGGCGACCCACCGGATGCAGCGCGGCGAGGAACGGGTGGGTGGCGGGATCGTGCATCGGGGTGTCGATAGTGCCGAGCGCGACGGCGTTCACCCGGATGCCCCGCTCGGCGTACTCGATGGCCAGCGACTTGGTCGCCGCGTTGAGTCCGCCCTTGGTCAACGACGCCAGCACAGAGGGCACCTGCTTGTCGGCCCGGTCGACGAGGCTGGTCGAAATCGTCACGATGTGCCCGCCCCGCTCGGCCATGGCGGAGACGCCGGCGCGGGTGAGCTCGAAGAACCCGCGCAGATTGACGCCGGAGATCGCGTCGTAGTCGGCGTCGGTGTACTCGGTGAACGGCTTGGAGATGAAGATGCCCGCGTTGTTGACGATGGTGTCGACCCGGCCGAAGTGCTTCAGGGCGGCGTCGATCAGCTCGGCTCCGACGCCGGGCTGCGCGATGTCGCCGGCCACGGTGAGGACCATCGGATCATCGCTGGGCGCGATGGTGCGGGAGTTCGCGACGACGGCGTAGCCCAGCGTCCGGTATCCGGCGACGAGCGCCGCGCCGATGCCTTGCGATGCGCCGGTGATGACGACGACGGGTGCGGTGGTGTTCATGGTCTGTGCCTTTCTGTGGGTCTGATGCACTGCTCAACACGGCGCCGACGGCGGGCATGTCCACCCGGCGGGACGAAATTCCTCGCTGGTGAGAGGACACGGCTACTACGCTGCGGGAGGTGGAGCTTCGCCAGTTGCGGTACTTCGTCGCCGTTGCCGAGGAGCTGAACTTCGCCCGTGCTGCCGAGCGGCTCCGCATCGCGGGTCCGTCCCTGTCTCAACAGATCAAGGCGCTGGAACGCGACCTGAAAGTGCAGCTGTTCGACCGGAACCGCCGCTCGGTGGCGTTGACTCCCGCCGGTGCGGCTTTGGTGGCCGACGCCCGCGCACTCATCGAGCAGGCCGACGCGTTACGCAGGCGTGCAACGGGTTTGGCGGTGTCGGACCCGGTGCGGATCGGCTGGGTGAATTGGTGTCCGACCGACTGGGTCGAACGTGCCGCCGGGGTGGCGCAACTGCGCGTGGACACCTGGGTGATGCCGTCGCACACGCAGGCTGCGCGGGTGGCCGATGGCGCGTTGGACCTCGCGATCTGCTGGGTGCAGAACGACGATCTCACCGCGCTGTCACTGGAGGCGCGGCTGATCGGCGTCGAGCGTCTTCATGCGTTGAGCCCCGGCGCCGACACATCGCCGATCGCCGCCAGAAGCCTTGTGGTGCTGGCTGATGACGACACTGCCACGTGGTCGTCGTGGAACCGCTACGCCGAGCAGTTCGCCGCCGACACCGGAGCCCGGGTGATGCGCACCGACGACGGCGGGGTCACCGGTCCCACGTTCTTCGAACACGTCCGTCGGCTGGGCCGGCCGGTGCTGGTCAATCCGCGAGGGCACCAGGACCCCGAACCGCGCGACCTGGTGCGGCGCCCGGTGGTGCACCCGACACCGCTGTGGACGTGGTCACTCGTGTGGCGGGCCGGCGAGGACCGACCTGCCGTGTGGGCGGTCATCGACGAATTCACCCGGGACAGTGCGACGTTGAGCCTGGATGAGCCGGGCACGTGGCTGCCTGCCGAGGATCCACACCGCGGCGATCGCCAGCGCGGCCAGTGACACGATGAGCGCCGAGACGCCCAGCGCCGGCCGGTACCCACCACCCAGCAGCGGTGCCACCAGCAACGGGCCGACGATCTGACCAACGGAGTAGCCGACGGTCAGCAGCGCCACCGCACCGCGGGTGCCCAGCAGCCGGCCCTCGGCCATCGCCAGCGTGCTCACCCCGATGAACGTGCCGCCGAACAGCAACGCGCCGAGGAGACTTGCGACACTGCTGCCCTGGCAGGCCAGCGCGATCCCGGCGGCCTGCAGGGCCAGCGCGGCGGTGAGCACGGCGGGCCGGCCCATCCGGCCCCCGAGTCGCGCCCACAGGCCGGCCGACGGGATGACGGCCACACCGACCACCAGCCAGACGCTGGTGCCCAGCGAGCCCGGGGAATGCTGGGCCACCGCGGCCACCAGGAACGTGCCGGCGATGATGTAGCCGATGCCTTCGAGCGTGTAACCGGCGAACAGCAGGGCGAAGCGCGCCGTGCCGGCGTGGTGCACCTGGGCCCGCGCCGTCGCGGCCGTCGCCGGCACCCGCTGCGGGCGCACCCACCAGCCTGCGGCGCCCAGCATCGCCGCCAAGCCGGCAGCCACCCACCAGGCCGTACGCCAACTCTCGGTCGGCAGCGCGAGCACCGCGGCCGCCGACACCACGATGCCGGCACCGACCCCGCCGAACCCCCAGCCGACCTTCTCCGGCAACCGTTCGAGCAGGGTGTTGACCGCGACGACGAACACGACCGCGCTGGCGAACCCGGCCGCGGTGCGCAGCGTCAGCCACGCGAACACATTCACCGTCACCGCCATGGCGGCCAGGCTGACCACGATCCCGACCAGCGCCACCCGGCACGCCACCGCCGACCGGGCCAGCCGCGGCGACATCGTCGTCGCCACCGCCCCGGCGAGGTACCCCACATAGTTGGCGGTCGCGAGATGCCCGGCGACCTGCGCGGTCAGTCCGGCCTGCGCCGTCATCAACGGCAGGATCGGGGTGTACACGAACCGCCCGACGCCCATGGCGGCCGCCAACGCGGCAGAGGTGGGCAGGACCGCGCGTACCCCGGTGTGCAGATGTCGTCGCATCGCCCCATCGTGAGTGCTGCGCCCGACTCCCGGCCAGGACCGAATCACTCACAGCTGAAAGGCTTTTCCTCTCAGCAAGAGACTAGAAGTCGGTCCCGCTCTCCGGGTCGAGCACGCGGAAATCGGTGTCGGTCATCTCCGAGAGGCGGCCGTAGAAGATCGGCCGCGCGACGGGGTCGATGATCGCCTGATGAATCGGCACCGCATGCGTCGGATTCACCGCGCGCAGATAGTCGACCGCCTCGGAGATCTTCATCCATGGCGCTGCCGCCGGGGTGGCCAACACGTGCACCGGTTCCCCGGGCGCGAACAGGGCGTCACCGGGGTGCATCAGCTTCGCGGCGTGCTCACCGTCGCCGACGAGATACGAAATGTTGTCGATGACAGGGATTTCCGGGTGGATCACGGCATGCTGCCCGCCCACCCCGCGCACCGTGAGGTGGCCGATCGACAGTTCGTCACCGACGTGCACGGCCTGCCACGGTTCGCCGAGTTGGGCCGCCGTCTGCGGATCGGCGTAGAGCGCCGCCTGGGGGTTGGCCTCCAGCAGCGCGGGAAGGCGTTCGGTGTCGGCGTGATCGGGATGCTGGTGGGTGATCAGGATCGCCGACAGGCCGGTGATGCCCTCGAAACCGTGCGAGAAGTTGCCCGGATCGAACAGCACCGTGGTGTCGCGGCCGGGGGCCGAGGAGTCGGAAAAGCTCGCCAACAGGCATGAATGGCCGAAATGTGTGAGCTGCATGCCTATATTGTGGCGCGCAGGGGGAGTGGGGGGGTAGTGCAGGTGCGATGGGTGGTGACGCTGGCTCTGGCGTTGTCGGGCGTGTTCGTGGCACCCAGCGGGGCAGAGGCCGTACCAGGGTTCTGCCCGCCGATCTGCGACGCGATCCCGGACTCCGCCTGGATCGAGCCCTCCTCCATCCCGCTCGCATCGGTCTACCGGTGGCCAGCCCTGGCCGGCGTCGCCGTCACCGCGCCGGCGCCGCGGTTCGATTTCGAGTCGTGGTGCGTCACCCCCTCCTCGGCCACCGACCCGCGCCGCTACTCCGTCGCCGCGCGCGCCGCGGTACCCAACCCGGACGGCCAGTGGAACCTGCAGGTGCAGGTCATGCACTGGCGGGGCGATACGGTCACCGGCGGCAAGGCCGCCCTCGAGACGCTGGAGAAAGCGCGGATCGCACTGGCGACCTGTCACCTGACCGGCCCGGGGGCGTCGCCGTCGATCACCACCAGCGAGGTCGACCGCATCGCGACGGTGATCAGCGACTCCGGCAGCCGGGTGATGCACGCATACCTGCTGGCAGACCCGGCCAGCAGCACCGTCGTCGAGGTCGTACTGTGGACCACCCTGCCGTCGCAGGTCGAGTGGCGTGCTGTGCCCGACGCCCAGGTCCTCGACGCGATGGCCACTCCGTTGTGCACCGCCTACCTGGGCTCGTGCCGGTGACGCGACGCGGGTGTCGTCGCAGGTAGAGTGTGCGCGTGGCAAAAGTGGTGGTGCATGTCATGCCGAAGGCGGAGATCCTCGACCCCCAGGGGCAGGCGATCGTCGGCGCGCTGGGTCGGCTGGGCTTCGACGGGATCTCAGATGTGCGGCAGGGCAAGCGATTCGAGCTCGAAGTCGATGACGCTGTCGCCGATGAGAAGCTCGCCGAGATCGCCGAGTCGCTGCTCGCCAACACCGTGATCGAGGACTGGACCGTGACCCGGGAGAGCGACGCATGACCAGGGTGGGCGTGATCACATTCCCCGGCACCCTCGACGACATCGATGCCGCGCGGGCGGTGCGGTTGGCCGGCGGAGAACCCGTCAGCCTGTGGCATGCCGACGCCGACCTCAAGGGTGTCGACGCGGTGATCGTCCCCGGCGGCTTCTCCTACGGTGACTACCTCCGCTGTGGCGCCATCGCGCGCTTTGCGCCCGTGATGGGCGAAGTCGTCGCCGCGGCCGGGCGGGGGATGCCGGTGCTCGGCATCTGCAACGGCTTCCAGGTGCTGTGCGAGGCGGGACTGCTGCCCGGCGCGCTGACCCGCAACGCCGGCCTGCACTTCGTCTGCCGGGACGTGTGGCTCGAGGTGGCGTCGAACACGTCGGCCTGGACGACGCGCTACGAGCAGGGCGCTGATCTGCTGGTGCCGCTGAAATCCGGCGAGGGTCGCTACGTCGCCGCCGCGGACGTGCTCGACGAATTGGAGGGCGAAGGGCGCGTCGTGTTCCGGTACCGGGACAACATCAACGGATCGATGCGCGACATCGCGGGGATCAGCTCGGCCAATGGCCGCGTCGTCGGCCTGATGCCGCACCCCGAGCACGCCACCGAGGCGCTGACCGGACCGTCGGATGACGGGCTCGGGATCTTCTACTCGGCGCTGGACGCGATATTGGTGTCCTGACCGCCCGTCGGCTGCGAGCATGAGCGGCCGGCAGTCATCCGTCCGCTGGCGCGAACGGAGCGTCCTGGTGCGTGTGCTGCGCCTGTGGCGGACGCGGCACCCTCGCACCTTCCGGGACAAGGTGCGGTACAAGATGCTGCGCGATCACCGTCAGCTGATAGTGACGTTCGCCGATAAAGCCGCAGTGCGCGACTATGTCGCTGCGGTGGTGGGCGAGGGTTACCTGCCCCGCGTGTACGCCATCCTCGACGATCCGGCGGCACTGGCCGACGTCGAGTTGCCGAACGCCTATGTGGTGAAGCCGACGCATGGAAGCGGGGCGGCGATCGTGGTCTCCGATCGCGCGCCGCGGGAGGCCCGCCTGCCGACCGAGCAGGGCTCGTGGATGTATTCGCACGTCCGGTCCGAGGCGGCGGCGCCTGTGGACGTGATCCGCATCGCCCGGGGGTGGACGGCGCAGCTCTACGGCCAAGGGCCCAACCGTGAGTGGGTGTACGGAAGAATCCCCCGGCGCGTGATCGTCGAGGAGTTGCTCACCGGGGGCGACGGAGCGGTCCCTGACGACTACAAGTTCTTCGTCTTCCATGGCACATGCGCCTTCATCCAGGTGGACAAGGGCCGATTCGGTTCGCGCACGCAGGATTTCTTCACCGTGGACTGGGAGCACCTGGCGCTGCGGGGCAGTGCGCCGTGCGCAGACGTCGAGCCGGCGAAGCCCGCTCGGCTCTCCGAGATGATCGACGTGGCCGAGAAGCTGAGCCGTGAAACGGATTTCCTGCGAGTCGACCTGTATGACACCGGTGAGCGGATCGTCGTCGGCGAGCTGACCAGTTTCCCCGCCGGGGGCGACAGCCCCTTCGATCCCGAGTCGTTCAATCTGGAGTTCGGCCGCCCGTGGACGGTACCCCGCCGCTACTGACGCGCCGCGAGGGTGCGCGAAATGTCCTCTGAGAGCGGCGTGGCGCCTGCAGACACGCACGTTCGCGGCAATGGGTCAGGGTGTCAGGGCGACCGAGGCCTCGGCGGTGTAGCACAGGAACGTGAGCGTCTCCTGCAAGTACAGCTGCACCGTGTCCGCGTCGTGCGAGAGATAGCCGATCGCGACGTCGGTGCCCAGTTGCAGATCGAAATCGCCGCCGCGGGTGGACAACACGAAAGCGCCGTCGATCGCCGGGGCCCAGATGATGTCACCGTCGACGAGACGGTTGATGTGCTCGAGGATCGGATAGCCGTGCGCGGTGGTCTCCGCGACACGGGTGTACACGTCGGCCGACAGCAGCACCGCGTACGGCCCGTCCACTCCGGCCAACCGCAGTTCGCTCAGCGCCTGGGCGATGACGTCGGGAATCTCGCGCGGATCCTCGGGCAGCGCGAGCGCCGGGTTGGAGCTGCATTTGCGGATCCCGCCGATCGAGGCCGCGTCATAGCCCTCGAAGATCGCGCGGTCTTCGGCGAAGGCCAGCTTCCTGGCCGCCTCCTTGACCGCATCCCAGTCCGAGTCCTGTGACCCGCGTTCGACGTCGTCGATGTCGATCCGTTTGACCGTGAACGGAACTCGCAGGCGCACCAGCGGCCGGGCCTCCCGTAGGTGCGCGATCACCCCGTCACCCGGAGCCGCCACATCGATCAGGTGGCCGGTGCTCACCGCCGCCGTCACCGGACCGCCAGGCTCGCTGACGTCGACCACCCGGCGACCGGCGATGTGGCGCTTGAACGTTCGCGTCGCCTCCTGCTCGATCTCGGTCCACGCCTCATCGGTGATGGGCGCCAGGTCCCGGTACAGATTGTTCATCGGGGTCGTCCTTTCAAGCTGCCGATGCCCAGCGAGCCGGTGGGGCGGGCCGGTGCCGACGGAAGAGGTGGGGGGTCGTCGAGTAAGTCCTGGATCGGTGTGAAGAACAGCGAGCCGGTGATGGCCGTGGAGAACTCGAGGATGTGGTCGGTGTTGCCGGGCGGGCGGCCGATGAACATGTTGTGCAGCATCTGCTCGGTGACCGCGGCGGCGCGCGAGTACCCGATGAAGTAGGTGCCGAATTCGCCGCGGCCGATCTCACCGAACGGCATGTTGTGCCGCAGGATCTTCAGCTCGTTGCCGGCCTCGTCTTCGATGACGTTCAGTGCCACATGGGAATTCGCGGGCTTCGCCGCATCGTCGAGCTCGATGTCGTCGAGCTTGGTGCGGCCGATGACGCCCTCCTGCTCCTCGGTCGTCAACGCCTTCCACGCCGCCATGTCGTGCAGATACTTCTGCACGTGCACGTAGCATCCACCTGCGAAATCGGGGTCCTCGTCCCCGATCTGGGTGGCGCTGTCGGCCAGTGGACCGTCCGGATTCTCGGTGCCGTCGACGAAGCCCAGCAGGTCCCGGTTGTCGAAGAACTTGAATCCGTGCGTCTCGTCGACGATCGTGATCGGACCCATCGCCTCGACGATCTTGGTGGCCGACTCGAAGCAGACGTCCATCGACTCGGCGCGGATGTGGAACAGCAGATCGCCCGGTGTCGACGGCGCGCGGTGACGGCCGCCGTCGAGCGCGATGAAGCGGTGCAACTCGGCGGGCCGCGGTCCCGAGAAGAGTCGATCCCAAGCGTCGGACCCGATGGACGCCACCACCGACAGGTGCTTGGCGGGATCGCGGAAACCGACTGCCCGCACCAGACCCGAGATGTCGCCGAGCGCGTCGTGTACCTCCCGCTCGCCGCCCGCATCGATCGTCGCGACGAGGAAGATGGCCGCCGGCGTCAGCGGTGCGAGGACCGGCTGCGGCAGGGGAGCGGGCACCGTCTGACCCTAAATCATGATCAACTCCGGTGATCGACCAAGATGGAGAACCATGGCGGCTGATGCGCAGGGTCTGTGTGAGTTCATCGATGCGTCCCCGTCGCCGTTCCACGCCTGCCGCACGGCGGCGCGGCGCCTCCTCGACGCCGGCTTCACCGAGGTCTCCGAGAGCGACGCATGGCCGGGCGCCGGCGACTACTTCGCCGTCCGCTCCGGCTCCCTGATCGCGTGGCGGGCCGGTGCCGACAGCCGTACCGCGCCGTTCCGGATCGTCGGCGCCCACACCGACAGCCCCAACCTGCGGGTCAAACAGCATCCGGACCGTTCCGTGGCGGGATGGCAGATCGTCGCGCTGCAGCCCTACGGCGGGGCTTGGCTGAACTCCTGGCTCGACCGCGACCTCGGCGTCAGCGGTCGGCTCTCCGTGCGCGCCGGCAACTCCCTCGACGACGTGCTGGTGCGCATCGACGACCCGGTGCTGCGGGTGCCGCAACTGGCCATCCACCTCTCCGAGGACCGCAAAGGTGTCGAACTGAACCCCCAGCGGCACGTCAACGCCGTGTGGGGCGTCGGCACCGGCCCCCGCTCGTTCCTGGACTTCGTCGCCGACCACGCCGGGGTGCCCGCCGACGCGGTGCTCGGCTTCGACCTGATGACCCACGACATCAACCCGTCGCGGCTCGCCGGCGTCGACCGCGACCTCGTCAGCGCCCCCCGGCTGGACAACCAGGCGACCTGCTACGCCGGTCTCGAGGGGTTCCTGGCCGCCCAACCGGGCGTGCACGTGCCTGTGCTCGTGCTCTTCGACCACGAAGAGGTGGGCTCGCAGTCCGACCACGGCGCCCAGTCCGATCTGCTGCTGACCGTTCTCGAGCGCATCACGCTGGCCGCCGGAGGCGCGCGGGAGGACTTCCTGCGCCGCTGCTCGACGTCGATCGTGGCGTCGGGGGACATGGCCCACGCGACCCATCCGAATTACCCCGAGCGGCACGAACCGGGCCACCTCATCGAGGTGAACGCCGGTCCGGTGCTCAAGGTGCAGCCCAACCTGCGGTACGCGACCGACGGCCGCACCGCGGCGGCGTTCGCGCTGGCCTGCGAACAGGCCGGTGTGCCGCTGCAGCGCTACGAACACCGCGCCGACCTGCCGTGCGGGTCGACGATCGGACCGATGACCGCCGCGCGGACCGGGATCCCCACCGTCGACGTCGGCGCCGCGCAGCTGGCGATGCACTCGGCGCGTGAGGTGATGGGCGCCGCCGACGTCGCCGCCTACTCCGCCGCGCTTGCGGCATTCTTGTCACCGGTCTGACCTAACCTCGGGTGCATGTCACTCGATGTCGCGATGATCACCATCGACTGTTCGGATCCCGACGCGCTGGCCGGCTGGTGGGCCGAGGCGGTCGGTGGCGACGTGAATGCCGTCGCCCCAGGCGAATTCGTGATGCTGGCCCGGCAGTCCGGTCCGACCCTGGGCTTCCAGAAGGTGCCCGACCCGACCCCGGGGAAGAACAGGGTGCACCTGGACTTCCACACCGCCGACAAGGAGGCCGAGGTGGCGCGCCTGGTCGGCCTCGGGGCGCGGGAGACCGGGCGGCACAGTTTCGGGCCGGAGTTCGACTGGGTGGTTCTCACCGACCCGGAGGGCAACGCGTTCTGCGTCGCCGGCGGGTAGCCGCTGGCAAGATCTCCTCGTGCTGCTCTCGCTGATCGCCTTCTCGGTGGTGTTCGCCGCCTGGGCGCTGTCTGCGGGACGGTTGGAGAAACTCCGGTTGACCGCGCCGATGGTGCTGGTGCTCGCCGGCATCGCGGTCGGCTTCAGCACCTCCGACGCGCTCGCCGAATCGCTGAACAGCACCACCGCGCAGCGCGGCGCCGAACTGATCCTGGCGGTGCTGCTGTTCGTCGACGCCACCGACATCCGCGGCGGATTGTTCGGGCGCGACCCGCGCTCGGCGCTTCGGATCCTGTTTCTTGCGCTGCCGTTGAGTCTGGCCCTGTCGGTGCTGCTGGGTTCCTGGCTGCTGCCCGATGTCTCCTGGGCGGTGCTGCTGATCATCGCGTGCGTGGTGGTGCCCACGGACTTCGCGCCGGCCGAGTCGATCCTGCGCGACGAACGCATCCCCGAGAAGATCCGCAATCTGCTGGGCGTGGAGGCCGGCTACAACGACGGCATCGTCTCGCCGGTGTTCCTCTTCGGGCTCGCGCTGGCGGGCGACCGCGGGCAGGCCGGACGGCCCCTGCACGCGCTGGGCACCGCGCTGGTGCATTCCCTGACGGCGATCGCCGTCGGCGTCACCGTCGGCGCGGTGCTCGCGACACTGATCAACCTCGCCGAGCGGCGCGGCGCGATGACCGCGCAGAGCACCAGGATGATCTTGGTCACTGCCCCGGTCATGGCTTACGGGCTGAGCCTGGCCGTGCACGGCAATGGGTTCGTATCGGCTTTCGTCTGCGGTATCGCGTTCCACTACCTGCGCCGCACGCCCGCTCTGCGCGCGGAGATGGAGTTGCTCGACGACATCGGCTTCCTGCTGACGGCGCTGATGTGGTTCGTGTTCGGCGCGGTCTCGGTGCTGGCGCTCAGCACCGGGGTGTCCTGGTCGATCGTGGTGTTCTGCCTGCTCGCGCTCACCGTCGTCCGCGTGGTGCCGGTGTTTCTCGCGATGCTCGGGTCGCCACGGTTCACGCGGCGGGAACGCCTGCTCATCGGATGGCTCGGCCCGCGCGGCACCGCGTCGATCGTCTTCGGTTTGCTGGCCTTCAACGTGCTGCCCGAGGGCGACGAACACACCGCACTGATCGTCATGGTGGTCGCGGTGCTGGGCAGCGTCGTACTGCACGGCCCCGGCGCGTCCACCGCCGCGGCGCGATTGGCGCAGGCCACGAACTAGACTGTGGCGGTGACGTCCGGGCTCACCCACGAGGTCGATACGGTCGACCACGCAGCATCCACCCCAGATCAACCGCAACCCTTCCGCGAACTCGGCCTGAAGGACGACGAGTACGCGCGGATCCGCGAGATCCTCGGACGTCGGCCCACCGACGCCGAGCTCGCGATGTACTCGGTGATGTGGAGTGAGCACTGCTCCTACAAGTCGTCGAAGGTGCATCTGCGCTATTTCGGCGAGACCACCACCGAGAAGATGCGCCAGGCCATGCTCGCGGGCATCGGCGAGAACGCCGGCGTCGTCGACATCGGCGACGGCTGGGCGGCGACCTTCAAGGTGGAGTCCCACAACCACCCGTCCTACATCGAGCCCTACCAGGGTGCCGCGACCGGTGTCGGCGGCATCGTGCGCGACATCATGGCCATGGGCGCCCGCCCGGTCGCGGTGATGGACCAGCTGCGGTTCGGCGCCGCCGACGCGCCCGACACCCGCCGTGTGCTCGACGGCGTGGTGCGCGGCATCGGCGGATACGGCAACTCCCTCGGGCTGCCCAACATCGGTGGCGAGACCGTCTTCGACGCCAGCTACGCCGGCAACCCCCTGGTCAATGCGCTCTGCGTCGGCGTGCTGCGCACCGAGGATCTCAAGCTCGCGTTCGCCTCCGGCGCGGGCAACAAGATCATCCTGTTCGGCGCGCGCACCGGGCTCGACGGCATCGGCGGTGTCTCCGTGCTCGCCTCGGAGACGTTCGGCGGCGACGAGAGTGGCGCGGGCCGAAAGAAACTGCCCAGCGTCCAGGTCGGTGATCCGTTCACCGAGAAGGTCCTCATCGAGTGCTGCCTGGAGCTGTACGCCAATGACCTGGTGGTGGGTATCCAGGACCTCGGTGGCGCCGGATTGTCCTGTGCCACTTCCGAACTCGCTTCCGCCGGCGACGGCGGCATGCGCGTCGAGCTCGACAGGGTCCCGCTGCGGGCGGCCAACATGACACCCGCCGAGATCCTGTCCAGCGAGTCGCAGGAGCGCATGTGCGCGGTGGTGACGCCCGACAACGTGGACGCGTTCCTCGCGGTCTGTCGCAAATGGGACGTGCTGGCCACCGTCATCGGTGAGGTCACCGACAGCGGTCGGCTCGAGATCACCTGGCACGGCGACACCGTCGTCGACGTGCCGCCGCGCACCGTCGCGCACGAGGGCCCCGTCTACGAGCGGCCTGTCGAACGCCCCGCCACCCAGGACGCGCTCAACGCCGACACGTCCGCGTCGCTGCCCCGCCCCCGCACCGGTGACGAACTGCGGGCCACGCTGCTGGCCATGCTCGGTAGCCCGCACCTGTGCAGCCGCGCGTTCATCACCGAGCAGTACGACCGCTACGTGCGCGGCAACACCGTCCTCGCCGAGAACGCCGACGGCGGCGTGCTGCGCGTGGACGAGGAGACCGGCCGGGGCATCGCGATCTCCACCGACGCGTCGGGGCGCTACACCGCGCTGGATCCGTACGCCGGCGCCCAGCTCGCCCTGGCCGAGGCGTACCGCAACGTCGCCGTCACCGGGGCGACCCCGATCGCGGTGACGAACTGCCTGAACTTCGGCTCCCCCGAGGACCCCGGCGTGATGTGGCAGTTCTCGCAGACCGTACGGGGTCTCGCCGATGGTGCTGCGGCACTGGGCATTCCGGTCACCGGCGGCAACGTCAGCTTCTACAACCAGACGGGCACCACCCCGATCCTGCCGACGCCGGTGGTGGGCATCCTCGGTGTCATCGACGACGTCAAGCGCCGCATCCCCACCGGCTTCGGCACCGAGCCCGGGGAGACGCTGATCCTGCTCGGCGACACCCGCGACGAGTTCGACGGATCCATCTGGGCGCAGGTCACCGCCGACCACCTCGGCGGCGTGCCGCCGCGCGTCGACCTCGAGCGCGAGCGGCTGCTCGCCGAGGTGCTGACCGCGGCGTCCCGCGACGGACTCGTCTCCGCCGCCCACGACCTGTCCGAGGGCGGACTGATCCAGGCCGCCGTCGAAGGGGCGCTTACCGGCGAAACCGGTTGCCGGATACTGCTTCCCGAGGGGAGCGATCCGTTCGTGACGCTGTTCTCCGAGTCGGCGGGCCGGGTGCTGGTCGCGGTGCCTCGTACCGAGGAGAGTCGATTCACCGCGATGTGCGAAGCGCGGGGCCTGCCTGCCACCAGGATCGGCGTCGTCGACCAGGGGCCCGAGGGCGGCGCACCCGCCGTCGAGGTGCAGGGGTTGTTCACGGTCACCCTGGAGGAGTTGCGCCGAACGTCGGAAGGTGTGCTGCCCGGGTTGTTCGGGTGACCGTCAGGTGACGGCCGAGGCGCCGACCCGGCATCCGCTCTACGTCTGGGCGTGGGGCCTGCTGCGCCTCGACTTCACCGGGATGGCCTTCGGCGGGCTGTTCTTCTGCATGTCGCTGACGCCGTCGCTGCTGCCCAGGGACTGGTTGTTCCAGGGTTTGATCGGCGGCATCAACGCGGCGATCGGGTACGGCATCGGGGTGTTCCTCGCCCGCATGGCGCGCCGTTTCGTCCTCGCCGGAAGGTCCTGGTGGCCACCGCCCTTGGCGGTGTCGTCGGCGCTGAAGACCCTCACCGTCGTGCTCGTGCTCACCGCGTGCGTGCTGATGGTGATCCCCGCGGCCGGCTGGCAGCGTCAGGTGTCCGCGCTGATGGGGATGGAGGGCCCCAGCACCGCGAGCTATCTGCGCACGCTGGTGCTCGCCGCGGTGGTCGGCGGGGCGTGCGTGGCGGTGACGCGGGTGCTCATCGATCTGATCAAGACCATGGCGCGCTACCTGATCCGACGCTGGCGGCTCTCCGACGAGTTGGCGCTGTTCATCGGCACGACGCTCGTGGTGGTGCTGGTGATCACCCTCGTCAACGGCGTCCTGCTGCGGGGGTTCCTCGCCGGTGCCAACCGGGTGTTCCAGCCGCAGAACGCCACCACGATGGCCGGCGTCGTCCAGCCGAGGGCACCCGAAAGATCCGGCAGCCCGGAGTCTTTCGCGGCCTGGGACACCCTGGGCTACCAGGGCCGCAACTTCGTGGGAACCGGGCCCGACGCGGCCGAGCTCACCCGGATCAACGGCAGGCCGGCCAAGGAGCCGGTCCGGGTGTACGTCGGGCTGCAGACCGCCGACACCGACGACGCCCGGATGGCGGTGCTGCTCAGCGAACTCGAACGCAGCGGCGCCTTCGAGCGCAAGGTCCTGGTCATCGCGCCGACCACCGGCACCGGATGGGTCAACCCGATCGCGGCCCGGTCGCTGGAGATGATGTACAACGGCGACACCGCGATCGTCGGATCGCAGTACTCCTATCTGCCCAGCTGGATCTCGTTCATCGGCGATCAGCAGAAATCGGTGGAGTTCGGCCGCACGATGATCAACGCGATCCACGACCGCTGGGCGACGTTGCCGCCCGATCGACGTCCCCGTCTGCTCCTGTACGGGGAGAGTCTCGGATCGATGGCGGGTCAGGGCGCGTTCGACTGGCTGCCCGACATCTCCCGGATGGGCTTCTCCTCGGTGCTGTGGGTCGGGCCGCCCAACGCCAGCTCGCTGTGGCATGCGATCACGGTGCGCCGCGATCCGGGCACCCCGGAGGTCAAACCCCGCTACGACAACGGACGCACGGTGCGGTTCTCCCAGGGCAACGATCCGCAGCAGATCGCCCGCGACGCCGCACCGCCGTGGGACGGCACCAGAGTGCTCTTCCTGCAACACCCTTCGGATCCGATCGTGTGGTGGTCGCAGGATTTGCTGTTCACCAAACCCGACTGGCTGTCCGAACCGCCAGGCCGTGATCGCACCGCCTCGATGCGGTGGTATCCGATCGTGACGTTCTGGCAGGTCGCCGCGGACATGACCAACGCGTCGTCGGTTCCGGGCGGGCACGGACACAACTACGGCGACTACATCCTCGACGGCTGGGCGGCCGTCGCGCCGCCGCCCGGATGGACCCCGGCCGACACCGAACGCATCCGTACGGCGCTGCAGCAGACCGAGGCCGAAGACGGAAACCAGTGAGCCAGGACCGGATTCGGGCCTTGACCCTGGCCGCGGCTCTGCTCGGCTGGAGTGCGGTGGCCCCCCGCATCCCGCTGCGCTGGCATCCGCTGCCGCACGCCCTCGTCGGCACCGCCGCGGCCGTGTCGGCCCGCTCGGCGCTGGGTCTGCATCCGCCCGACGTGGTCCGCGGACTCCGGTGGGGGAGTGCGGCCGCCGCCGCGGTGGCCGCCACCGTCGCCGGTTCGACGAGGGTGGCGCCGGTCCGGGCCGGGATCGCGGCGGGCACTCTGCCTGACTCGACCGCCCGGTGGATGTTGCTGCGCATACCGTTCGGGACCGTCTGGTCTGAGGAGACGACGTACCGCGCCGCGCTGGGAGCCGCGGCGGCGCGGGCCTTCGGCGCATCGGGCGGCCGGTGGTTCACCGCAGCGGTGTTCGGGCTTTCGCACGTGCCCGATGCGCGCGCCGCCGGGCAGTCGATACCCGGCACGGTGCTCGTCACCGGTGCGGCCGGCTGGATCTTCGCGTGGCTGTACGACAGGTCGGGCAGTCTCGCCGCGCCGATGCTGGCCCACCTCGCCGTCAACGAGGCGGGAGCCGTTGCCGCCGTGGCGCTTCGGGCTAGGGATTGATCGTCGGCTCTCCGACCTGCCGGCCCCACACGTACTCCACGAAAGCAGGTTGCCCCAGCTCCATGTGGTTGTACGGCGCGAGGCTGAAACCGGTGTCCATCACGAGGTACGGGGCGGGCCACAGGTCGCGGGTGATCCTCTGCCAGCACCCCGGTCGGCCCTCCGGACCGCCCCGCGCGTTCACGCGCGGCAGGTTGTCGGGATAGACGAAGGGGTTGCCCGCTCCCATGATGGTGCCCGCCGAGCGCAGCGAGTAACCGTTGTCGCCGCCGAGCACGCGGGCGATCTCCGGACCGACCTCGGCGTAGTTGCGGGTGGTGCAGAAGATCATGCCCCGGTAGTCGTCGAGCAGTTTCGACGTCGGCAGCAGGTCCGCGGCACCCCGCACCAGATACGGCGCGCTGCGGGTGATGACATCGGCCGCCGGGTCGGCGAACCCGAGTGCCGCCATCAGTGCGGCGTCGATGTCGCCGGAACGCGCCGACAGCGTGCGCGCGGTGGTGACCGCGGCGTCCAGACCGTCCCACAGGTCGGCCGATGCGTCGCTGTAGACGTCGGCCAGGCGCGCAAGTGCGCCGACGTCGGAGCGCAGCAGCGGCATACGGGGATTGAGGTCGTCGAGGATCCGATTGCCGTCCTGCAGTGACGCCCCGAACCGGTCACCGAGCCCGTCCAGTGCGGCGGCGGTGGCGTTGAGCGTCTGGTTCAGCTTCACCGGATCCACCTGCTCGGCGATCGCGGTGACCGTCTCGAAGAGCGTGTTGAACTCCGTCGTCACCGACGCCACATCGATTTCGTCGTTCGCCGACAGATGTTGCGCGGCAGGCTTTTCCGGAGAACTCAGGGACACGTACTTGTTGCCGAACACCGTCGTGGCGCGGATCTCGGCGACCGCGTTGGCCGGGATGACCGCCAGCGCGCTCGGATCGACCTGCACGGTGAGCCGGGCCTGCGGGGTGCCGTCGGCGGTGGTCTGTTCGATGCCGGCGACCCGGCCGACCTCGACACCGTTGAACGTGACCTTCGCGCCCGGCTCGACCACCAGGCCCGCACGGTCGGAGACCAGCGTGAGCTCCGCGGAGCGTCGGAAGTCGCCCCGGAACTGCAGGAAGATCAGCGTTCCCGCGACGGCGACGACGACCAGGAGCAGTGCGCCCAGCAGTTTGTAGGGCGGCGCGTCCCGGGCTACAGACACTTTGAGAACCTAGATCATGGCTGTTCGCCGTACTGTCGATCCGGCAAAGACCCGCGCCGCGGTGGCGGTGCTGGCCGAGTGGCTGCGCGACGAGAGTGCCCCGGCGCCGTCCCGCACCGAACTCGCCGACGCCGTCCGGGCGACGGCCAGGACCCTGGCGGCGGTGGCCCCCGGCGCCGCCGTCGAGGTGAGGGTGCCCCCGTTCGTCGCGGTGCAGTGCATCCCCGGCCCCCGACACACCCGCGGCACCCCGCCCAACGTCGTCGAGACCGATCCCCGCACCTGGCTGCTGCTGGCCACCGGACTGGTCACGGTTGCCGAGGCGGCGGCCGTCGGCACGCTGACGCTCTCGGGCGCCCGGGCCGTCGACATCGCCTCGGCGCTACCGCTGGTGGCGCTGCCGGACTGACGTCGGGAATGGGTGCCCGGCGTCGGTCGTTGTTCTGCGCGGCCACGCGGGTGCAGGATTCCGCGTTTCCCGCCCGTTCACCGTAGACTGGCCACCGTCACCCACCGCCCCTAGGGAGCAGCGAAGATCGTGACCGCCGAGCAGCCCGCGCAGCCAGAGAACGAACCTCGAGAAGAGTGCGGAGTCTTCGGAGTCTGGGCGCCCGGCGAGGAAGTGGCGAAACTCACGTACTACGGGCTGTATGCCCTACAGCACAGAGGTCAGGAAGCCGCCGGCATCGCGGTGGCCGACGGATCGCAGGTGCTGGTGTTCAAGGATCTCGGTCTGGTCAGCCAGGTCTTCGACGAGCAGACCCTGGCCGCCATGCCGGGCCACGTCGCCGTCGGACACTGCCGCTACTCCACCACCGGCTCGACCACCTGGGAGAATGCGCAGCCGGTGTTCCGCAACACGGCCGCGGGCACCGGGGTCGCGCTGGGACACAACGGAAACCTGGTCAACACCGCCGAATTGGCGGCCCGCGCCCGTGATGAAGGGCTGATGAGCAACCGCGGCGCCGCCGCGGCCACCACCGACTCCGACATCCTGGGCGCGCTGCTGGCGCACGGTGCGGCCGATTCCTCGCTGGAGCAGGCGGCGCTGGAATTGCTGCCGACCGTGCGCGGCGCCTTCTGCCTGACCTTCATGGACGAGAACACCCTGTACGCGGCGCGGGATCCCTACGGCGTGCGGCCGCTGTCGCTGGGCCGGCTCGACCGCGGCTGGGTGGTGGCCTCGGAGACCGCTGCGCTCGACATCGTCGGCGCCTCGTTCGTCCGCGACATCGAACCGGGCGAGCTGCTGGCCATCGACGCCGACGGGGTGCGGTCGTCACGCTTCGCCAACCCCACGCCGAAGGGCTGTGTGTTCGAGTACGTGTACCTGGCCCGGCCCGACAGCACGATCGTCGGCCGCTCGGTGCACGCCACCCGCGTCGAGATCGGCCGCCGGCTCGCCCGCGAGAAGCCTGTGGAGGCCGACCTGGTGATCGGCGTCCCCGAATCCGGCACGCCGGCCGCCGTCGGCTACGCCCAGGAGTCCGGGATTCCCTACGGCCAGGGCCTGATGAAGAACGCCTACGTCGGCCGGACGTTCATCCAGCCGTCGCAGACCATCCGTCAGCTCGGCATCCGGCTCAAGCTCAACCCGCTCAAGGAAGTCATCCGCGGCAAGCGGCTGATCGTCGTGGACGACTCGATCGTGCGCGGCAACACCCAGCGAGCGCTGATCCGGATGCTGCGCGAGGCGGGCGCGGTCGAGGTGCACGTGCGCATCGCCTCGCCACCGGTGAAATGGCCGTGCTTCTACGGCATCGACTTCGCGACGCCGGCTGAACTGATCGCCAACGCGGCGAACGCCGAGGGCACCGGGGACGAGATGCTCGACGCCGTCCGCCACGCGATCGGCGCCGACACGCTCGGCTACATCTCCCAGCACGGCATGATCGCCGCCACCGAGCAGCCCGCCACGCGGCTGTGCTCGGCGTGCTTCGACGGCGACTACCCGATCGAACTGCCCGGCGAGACCGCGCTGGGCAAGAACGTCATCGAGCACATGCTGGCGACCGCGGCGCGCACCGGCATCCCGCTCACCGCGGACAACGACAACGCGTCGGCGCTGCGCAGACCCTGAGATCTACTGCGGCACAACCTTACTGAACCGCAGCAGATGCCTGCGGCCACCTTTGTGCGCCGCATCCTCCTTGAGTGCGGTGACGACCGCGTCGCGGTACGGGGCCAGCCCACCCTGCGGTGGCGGGATCACCGCATCGATGTCCTGTTCGTGGCACACCGCGTCGCACTCCAGTGACTCGACCAGCGGGCGGGCCAGGCCGGACGGAATCGGTGTGACGAGCCCGACCCACAGGCTCGCGATCGTCGGGGTCAGGAACGGCAGCACGACCATCACCCGGCGGCGTAGACCCGCCACGTCGGCGTAGGTCTGCATCGCGTCGCCGTACTCCATGACGTCGGGGCCGCCGACGTCCCAGGTGCGGGACTTCGGCACCTCGGCGGTCGCCGCCTCGGCGAGGTAGTAGAGCACGTCGTCGATCGCGATCGGCTGGATCTTGTTGTGCACCCACTTGGGCGTCGTCATGACCGGCAGTCGGTCCGTGAGGTGTCGCACCATCTCGAACGACGCCGAGCCCGAACCGATGACGATCCCCGCCTGCAGGACCACCGCCTCGACCGACGACGCCATCAGGATCTCGCCGACCTCCACGCGCGAGGCCAGGTGCCGGGACAGCTCCACCCCCTCGGGATGCAGGCCGCTGAGGTACACGACGCGACGCACCCCGGCCTTCTCGGCGGCCGCGGCGACGTTGCGGGCCGACCGGGCCTCCTCGGCGACGAAATCCTTCGACGTTCCCATCGAGTGCACCAGGTAGTACACGACGTCCATGCCCTCGAACGCGGCGGTCAGCGAATCCGGTTTGGTCAGATCGCCCGGCACCACCTCGACTCGACTGCGCCAGGGGGCGTCGTCCAACTTGGCGGGTTTGCGCGCCATCGCGCGCACGGCGTGGCCGCGGCCGAGCAACTCGGGCACCAACTGCCCACCGATGTACCCGGTCGCACCCGTCACCAGGCACTTCACTTGCTCAGCCGACACCAGCACTCCGTTCGTCGTCGACACTCGAGAGGAGTTCGGTGCCGATGCCGACGTGGATTGCCCGCAAAAGGGAGCTTCAACCCGATCCGGGCAGCGGACACCCCGGATCGGGTGCGTCCACCACGAGCGGAACGTCCGCCGGATCGGCCGGGTTCAGCACCGGATTCACGTACAGCACCCACATCACCAGCGGATCCGGCCCCTCGTTGCGTCCCGCGTGCACATACCCCGGTCCGCTTCGCTCGGTGATCGTCGACCCCGCCGGATACACCCCGTCGACCGAGCAGTCCGCGGAGTAGTGGGTCAGCGTGCCGGACCGCACCACCCCGAACACGTCACCGGGATGGAAGTGCCATCCGGTGCCCCCGCCCGGGGCGATGGTGAGCAACTTGGCGACGTAGTGACTGCCGTCGGCCGTCGAATCGGACAGCGTCACCGCGTCGACCCCGGCGCCGGGTGTGGCCGCCGCAACCCCCGCGGTAGCCAGCAGCGCGACGACCGCCGGCACCGTCACCCCCCACCGCAGCATTCGTCCCATGGCCGTCAGGATCGCACAGCGATGCGCCGCACCTGGGCGTTTGCCGCACGCCGATGATCCACAATGACGTCATGGCGTTTCGCGGCTGGCCCATCGAGGCGGTGGAGTTCTACGAGGGCCTCGAGGCCGACAACTCCAAGGTCTACTGGCAGGACCACCGGGAGACCTACGAGCGGCAGGTGAAGGCGCCGATGGAGGAACTACTGACCGAACTCGCCGACGAGTTCGGTCCCGGCACGATGTTCCGGCCCTACCGCGACGTGCGGTTCAGCGCAGACAAGAGCCCTTACAAGACCACCTGCGCCGCGCGCATCGGCGCCGGCTACGTGTCGTTCTCGGCCGAGGGGCTGTCCGCCGGCAGCGGGCTGTACATGCCCGACCATGCGGCGCTGCAACGCTTCCGGACGGCCGTCGACGACCCCGACTCCGGGACCGAACTCGACGGCATCGTCGCCGACCTGCGCGCGGCGGGCTACCAGATCACCGCGCACGACGTGCTCAAGACCGCGCCCCGGGGATATCCCACTGACCACCCGCGGATCGAACTGCTGAGACACAAGGGCCTCGCGATGATGAAGAGCTGGCCGGTCGGCGCCTGGCTCGAGACCCGGAAAGCCAAGGATCGCGTGGTCACGACACTGCGGGCCGCGGTCCCGCTGGAACAGTGGCTGGACCGTCACGTGGGCTAGGGCCATACCGGCCGGCGCGGCAGACCGGTAACCTTGGGGCCGATGACCGATCGCGCCGAACAACACGGCATTTCCTACGCGTCGGCCGGGGTCGACATCGAAGCAGGCGACCGCGCTGTCGAGCTGTTCAAACCGCTCGCCAAGAAGGCCACCCGGCCTGAGGTGCGCGGTGGGCTGGGCGGGTTCGCGGGGCTGTTCGCGCTGCGCGGCGGCTACCGCGAACCCCTGCTGGCGTCGTCCACCGACGGTGTGGGCACCAAGCTCGCCGTCGCCCAAGCGATGGACAAGCACGACACAGTCGGCATCGACCTGGTCGCCATGGTGGTCGACGACCTCGTGGTGTGCGGTGCCGAGCCCCTGTTCCTGCAGGACTACATCGCTGTCGGGCGCACCGTGCCCGAGCGGGTCGCCGAGCTGGTCTCCGGCATCGCCGACGGTTGCGTGATGGCCGGATGCGCGCTGCTGGGCGGTGAGACGGCCGAACACCCCGGGCTGATGGCGCCCGACCACTACGACATCTCCGCGACCGGCATCGGCGTCGTCGAGGCCGACGACGTGCTGGGCCCCGACCGGGTCCGCCCCGGCGATGTGCTCATCGCGATGGCCTCGACCGGTCTGCACTCCAACGGCTACTCGCTGGCCCGCCACGTGCTGCTCGAGATCGACCACATGAACCTGGCCGGCCACGTCGAGGAGTTCGGCCGCACGCTCGGCGAGGAACTGCTCGAACCCACCCGCATCTACGCCAAGGACTGCCTGGCGCTGGCCGCCGAGACCCAGGTCCGGACGTTCTGCCACGTCACCGGCGGAGGGCTGGCGGGCAACCTGGAGCGCGTCATCCCGCACGGGCTGGTCGCCCAACTCGACCGCGGCACGTGGACCCCGGCGCCCGTCTTCGGCATGATCGCCCAGCGCGGCCGCATCGAACGGGCCGAGATGGAGAAGACGTTCAACATGGGTGTCGGGATGGTGGCCGTGGTGGCGCCGGAGGACACCGACCGCGCACTGGCCGTGCTGACTGCCCGCCACCTGAACTGCTGGACCCTGGGGAGCATCGAGAAGGGCAGCAAGGACGCGTCACGGGCAGTGCTGGTGGGCCAGCACCCGCGGTTCTAGCCGCGGAGTGCCGACGAGCGGGCGGCTAAGGCCGCCAGTCGTCCTCGTCCACCCAGCGATCGTCCGACGGCCCGTCCCCGTTGAGACGGTCATCGTCGGATCCGCCGGCTAGCTCGCGCTGGAGCCGCTCGAAGTCGGTCTGCGGTGAGCTGTACTTGAGCTCACGAGCAACCTTGGTCTGCTTTGCCTTTGCCCGGCCGCGGCCCATGGGGGAACCCCCTCGCGCAATAACGGAGCGGCCTAATTACTAGGCGGCTCCGATCTGAGTGTTCTTATTGTCCTGCCGACACTTTACCGTGCCGAACGCCGCGGCGCTGGCAGGCCCCGTTTCGCCCGTGGCTTACCGCGCGCCACCGCGCAATCGGTCCACCGCGAGCCGGCCCGCACCGACCACATCGGTCGTGGGCACGGTGTCGGGATCGATCGCCGCCGACACTGCCACCGTGCCTCCGGTGGTGAGCTCGGTGTCCGCAGGCAGGCCCCGCTTGAGAAGGGCCAGCGCGACCGGTCCCTCGTCGACGTGGTCGACGACAGTGCCCAGCCGGCCGACCGTGCGTCCGCCGGCCAGCAGCGGGTCACCGGGGGCGGGCCTCTCGGCATCGCCGTCGAGGTGCACCAGCACGAGCATCCGTGGCGGTTTACCGAGGTTGTGCACCCGCGCGACCGTTTCCTGGCCGCGGTAGCAGCCCTTGTCGAGATGCACGGCCGACCCGATCCAGCCCACCTCATGGGGGATCGTGCGCTCGTCGGTGTCCACGCCCAGACGGGGACGCAGCGCCGCCACCCGGTGCGCCTCGTACGCCCACACTCCGGCGCGGCGCACCCCCGCAGCCACCAGCCGGTCCAGCCACTGCGCGGTCTGCGCACGGGGAACGACGAGGTCGACCTCCCCGGCGAAGCCGGGCAGGGTGCGCAGGAAACCGCCGTCGGGCAGCGCGACGGCCGTGCCGGGGGCCGGCAGGGCCGCGACACCGAGTGCCTCGAGCACCGGCGTGTCGGCCAGCCCCGGCCCGAGCAGCGACAGGACGGCCAGGTCGGCCGGCTCCACGACGACGTCGGCCCAGAACACCATCTTGCGCAGGAAGCCCAGCAGCGCCTCGCCTCGCCACGGCTCGGTGTCGAGGATCGTGACGCCGTCGAGCTGCGTCTGCACCCAGTGATCTTCGACTCGCCCCTGGCCGTCGAGGCTCAGGTTCTCGGTGACCGCGCCGTCGGGCAACTCGCTGACATGCTGGCTGGAGATCGTGTGCAGCCAGGTCTTGCGTTCCGATCCGGTCAGCGTCATCACCGCCCGGTGCGAGCGGTCGACGACGACCGCGCCCTGCGCGGCAGTGCGCTGCTCGCCGAGCGGATCACCGTAATGCCAGACCGCACCGGCATCCGGGCCGTTCTCCGGGGCGGGGATCCCCGCCGAACTCACAGACATGGCTCAACTCTACGAGCCGGCCCCGAAAAGCCGGGACTACGCTGATTCCCCATGGCGGACGGACTCAGAGTGGTGGTCTCGCTCGACGGACAGCTCCGCGATCCGCAGGCCCCGCTGCTCCACGCCGATGATCTGGCCGCCGTGCGCGGCGACGGGATCTTCGAGACGCTGCTGATCCGGCACGGCCGTCCGTGCCTGCTGGACGCGCACTTGGGTCGCCTGACGCATTCGGCGCGACTGATGGACCTGCCGGAGCCGGATCTGCCCCAGTGGCGGTCGGCCGTCCGTGTCGCGGTGGATCACTGGGTGGCCGCCGGTGGCGGAGAGGCCGCGCTCCGGCTGGTCTACAGCCGCGGCAGGGAGAGCGATCCCACCGGCACGGCGTACGCCACCATCAGCCCGCTGCCGGCCCGGGTCGCCGAGGTCCGGCGCAGCGGCGTCGCGGCGCTGACGCTGGACCGCGGCCTCGCCTCGGACGCCGACGACGGGATGCCGTGGCTGCTGGCCGGCGCGAAGACGCTGTCCTACGCCGTCAACATGGCCGCGCTGCGGCACGCCGAGCGCCACGGCGCCGGTGACGTCATCTTCGTCAGCACCGACGGCCACGTGCTGGAAGGTCCCCGGTCGACCGTCGTCATCGCCGGCACCTCCGCCGACGGCCGCCCCTGCCTGCTCACCCCGCCGCCGTGGTATCCGATTCTGCGCGGCACCACGCAGCAGGCACTGTTCGAGGTGGCGCGTAACAAGGGCTACGACTGCGACTACGAACCCCTGCGGCCTTCGGATCTGCTTGCCGCACAAGGTGTTTGGCTGGTGTCGAGCATCACCCTCGCGGCGCGGGTGCACACCCTCGACGGCAATCCGCTGCCCCCTTCGCCGTTGGCCGACGAATTCGCCGCTCTGGTCGACGCCGCCATCACCAGTGATCGCTGAGAGATTAATTCCCTTGTCGCCCAGCCGCTGCGCGGGTACTTTCGCCTGTACACAGGGAAGGAGGTGGTCCGACAAATTGATTGACTTATGGACATGTGAGGTGGCTGCGAGCTAGCAGCGCCGGGGGAGCGCTTGTCGCACACCTGCGCGCGCTGGCGAATTCCCCGCAGTCACCCGGCCCCCGAGCCCCTCGGTTGAGTCCGACCAGGAACAACGGCTCGGGGGCCGCTCCATGTTCGGGGTGTGCCGGTCAGGGGTGTGCCGGCGCGTCCGGACCGGGCGCCAACGACGAACAGGCTTGCATCGCCCCGTCCCACGTTGCCGGATCGACGCCCGGCGGCGGCCCGGAGGCAGGCCCCGGAGGGGCCGGGACCCCGTGCTGACCCAGGCAGTAGGCGAGCGATCCGTGACCGACGCTGGGCGACACCGTCGTCGTCGAGGAGGCCGGCGCATCCGCCGGCGTCGACGAACAACCCGCCACGATGCCCGCCGCGGTCAACGCCACGGCCACAGCCACGCAGCGCACTAGCCGATGAACCGGGACAGTCGGGCGGACAGGTGCGGAACCAGACCACCGTCGGCGTCGACCCGTTCCTCGACGTAGGCCAGATCGCCGCCCTCGATGATGCCGTAGAGCCTCTTGGCGCCCCCGACGAGCATGCCTGACTTGCTGCGGGCCAGCGCGTCGGTGACGAGCTCCCACGACGACTGGTTGAGCGGACGGCCGTAGAACAGTTCGATGTAGCCGGCGGAATGGGCGAGCAGCAGCTCGATGGCCTGCGACTCGCCGGGATCGTTCGGATCGCTGACGAACCGCCAGAACCCGGTCTCGCGCAGAGTGGGGCCGTCGTAGCCGCCGTCCTCGGTCAGCCGCCAGGACCGGGCTTCCCAGTTCAGGTAGTCCGCGCCGTCGTGGGACACCACGATCTGCTGACCGAACCGGTAGTCGCCGTGCGATCCGCGGCCCTCACCTTCGCCCCGCCACACCCCGACCAGCGGCAGCAGGGCGAGCAGACGGTCGTCGAGGTTCGCGCCCTCACGCAGATTGGCGGTATCGGCGGGCAGGGGCAGGTCACCGAAAGCCGGGATGTTGCGTGCCGCGGTCTCCCGGGCACGCTCGGCTGCTGCGGCGACCGCGTCGTCGCCAGAGGTCACGACTCGTCGGTGATCAGCCGGTACAGCGCGTACAGCGCGAACCACGTGATGACCACGACGGCCGCGACGAGCAGGAGTTCGTAGAACAGCACCACGGGTGCCAGTCTAACCGCCGCTCATCGCGGCGCCGACGTCAGCTGACCTTGTACTCGTACTCCGGGCAGAAGGCGCCCGTGGCGGCCCCGATGAAGTAGCCGGCCTGGTAATCCGACCAGTCGGTGACGCTGGTCAGGTCCGAGACCTCCTGTTCGAAGGAGGCGCCGTTATCCCAGTCCTGGCACACCGCACGGCCGGTGTCGATGACCTGCTGGGTCTTCTCCGACGGCCACGTGATGCCGCCCTTGCCGATCACCGACAGGAAATCGCCCTCCGGATCGGCCATGGCCGCGGGAGCACTGACCAAGCCGACGGCGGCGAACGCCGCAGCGGCGGCGAAAGCGATGGTGATCTTCATGGTCGGGTCCTCGAAGGTGAAGGCCCACGCGGGTGCGCGGACGGTGACCCTATCGTCGCCGACAACAGCTAATCCCGCAGCGTTTTCACAGCAAGATCAACGAACCCTCCGAGGAAGGTGCGCGCCGCCGCGCCGAGCCGAGGGCGCGACGGCGCAGTCGGTCACGCGACCTTGACGTCGACCTCGTGGATGCCGGCGCCCGACGGCGCCACCGAGGCGTCGCCGTTGCCCGCCGGAGACAGCGCACGCAGCGTCCAGGTGCCCGGTGCGGCAAAGAACCGGAAGTCACCGGTGGCCGACGCGACGACCTCCGCGGTGAACTCGTCGGAGCTGTCCAGCAGGCGCACGAAGGCACCGCCGACCGCCTGACCGGAGCCGTCGACGACGCGACCGGTGATCACCGTCTCCTTCTCCAGGTCGACGCTCGCGGGCAACGTCAGTCCTTGCTTCGGTGCAGAGCACATATCAACTTCCCAACTCGATCGGGGCGCCCACCAGGGAGCCGTATTCCGTCCAACTGCCGTCGTAGTTCTTGACGTTCTTGTGTCCCAGCAGCTCCTGCAGCACGAACCAGGTGTGCGACGAGCGCTCACCGATGCGGCAGTAGGCGATGGTCTCCTTCTCGCCGTCCAGGCCGGCGTCGGCGTACAGCTTGGCCAGGTCCTCGTCGGACTTGAACGTGCCGTCCTCGTTGGCCGCCTTGCTCCACGGGACGTTGATCGCGCCCGGCACGTGGCCCGGCCGCTGGCTCTGCTCCTGCGGCAGGTGCGCCGGCGCGAGGATCTTGCCGGAGAACTCGTCGGGGGAGCGGACGTCGACCAGGTTCTTCGTGCCGATCGCGGCGATCACCTCGTCGCGGAAGGCGCGGATGCTGTTGTCGGGCGCCTTGGCGGTGTAGCTGGTCCCGGGGCGGGTGACCGTGTCGGTGGACAAGGGACGCGAGTCGAGCTCCCACTTCTTGCGCCCGCCGTCGAGGAGCTTGACGTCCTCGTGGCCGTAGAGCTTGAAGTACCAGTAGGCGTACGCGGCGAACCAGTTGTTGTTGCCGCCGTAGAGGATCACCGTGTCGTCGTTGGCGATGCCGCGCTCGGAGAGCAGCTTGGAGAACTGCTCGGCGTCGACGAAGTCGCGCTTGACCTGGTCCTGCAGGTCGGTCTTCCAGTCCAGCTTGATCGCGCCGGGGATGTGACCGGTGTCGTACGCGCTGGTGTCTTCGTCGACCTCGACGAAGACGGTGTTCGGCGCGTCGAGATTGCTCTCGGCCCAGTCGGCTGTGACCAGGACGTCGGAGCGTGCCATGGAGGAGATCCTTTCGGTTACGAGTGAGACGGGTTCAGGCGGAGGAACAGGGGGTAGAGCCGGCAGCCCAGGCAGATCCCGAAAGCTGCGTTGAGGAACGCCGCGACCAGCGCGAAACCGGTGGCGACAAGACCCAGAACAAGGGAACCGGCGGCGAAGCCGACGACGCCGAGCACGGCGAAGACGAAGCCGACGAGCTGGGCGAACTTCAGCGGCGGAACCGGCTCACGTTCGGTGACCGGACCGAGCCGGGGCGCCACCAGCGAGGCGAACACCAGACCGTAGGGGTGGCGCCGGGGACCCAGCGCGGCGCCGAGCGCGAACACCACCGCCTGGACGCCCAGCAGCACCGCCGCGGTCGCCGGGCTCGACGCCGACACCAGCAGCGTGACCACGAGAACCGCGGTGGTCACCCAGGCGACGAACCGCGGACCGCGCACGTCGACCTGTGCGGGTGTGGTGGTCTGTGTGGTGCTCGACATGGCTGTGCTCCTGTTGTCTGGGATGGCTGACGCGGCACGTCGAAACGGCCGCTCGCAGAGTGCGGCGCAGGATGAAAGCGCGGCTACTCAGCAGCTACAACAACAGCAACAACCCGCAACGCGGCACAGATCGACTGCGCGGCGCTTGGTGAGCACGAGCTCGACGCGGGCTGACACGGTCGACAGCTTACCCAATGACGGGGTGATCAAGCCAACAGCGGCTGCAGGGCCGACCGCAGGTCAGCGGCAGTGGGTACCCCCGACGTCCGGTACCGCTGGCGGCCGTCGGCGTCGAAGATGAACGTCGTCGGCAGCGAGAGCACCGAAAGCCGCCGCGCCGCATCCGGGTTCGCGTCCATGTCGATCTCCACGTGCGCGACGGCCGGAAGGTCGGCGCACACCTGATCGACCACCCGGCGCACGCCCGCGCACGGTCCGCACCACACCGCGCTGAAGTGCACGACGGTCGGCCCGGTGCCGGACAGGCCCAGCTCGCTGGTGTCCACGGCCGGGGCGTCTTCGGTCGCCTTCAGCACGCCCGCGCGCAGCGTCAGCATCCGGCCGATGACATAGGCCAGGCCGAAGGCGGCGATCAGCACGGCGATCACGGCGATCCACGAAGAGCTCATGACAGTCTGAACTCGTCGAGGTCGACGGTTACTCCCTCGGCGATGCCCTCGATGATCACGTCGGATCCGCGCGCACCCTCGCTCGTCGGGGCGATGCCGAACGGCAGTTTCTGGCCGGGCAGTTCGGTGGAGAACGCCGCGAGCACGGCGGGCAGCTTGTCGGCGGGAACGTCCTCGTCCGCCGTCCCGGGACCGGTCAGCACCCCGGTCGCCGTCATCTTCAAGGTGGTGCGGGCCGGCCCGACGACCGACAGATCGACGGCGATGCTCACGCGCTCGTCGATGCCCGCCTGCCGCGGGGTGCCGGTGAAGACGACGCCCCGGTTGCTCGAGATGCCGGACTCGGTGGTGCCGCCCGTCGAGTCGTTGGTCTCCCGGGTGGGGGCCTCGACGAGCAGGTCGGGGATGCCCATGAAACGGCCCACGTGGGTGGAATCGATGATGATGCGGCTCTCCACCTTGCCCACCGGGAGCACCGCGTCGGGCGCGACCAGCCAGGAGTCGCCCAGGTCCACCGAATGCAGCGTCGCCTCCAGCGACGCCTTGCCGACCACGGCGTGATCAACACCACTGGCCTTGATCTCGACCTCGTCGTAGTGCCGGTCCACCGCCTGGGCGATGAACGGAAAGCCCAGGATGGCGACCGACGGGTCCCAGTTCAGGTTCGCGGCGCTGCGCACGCTTCTGGCCAGGCGATACTCGGCATAGATCGCGGCCCCGAAGTCGGCGCCGACAGCACCGAGAATCACCACGACCGTGGTCGCGACCGCACCGAGGACGAGCTTGCGCACCCGGACATTGTTGCCCACGCCGCCCGAGTGGCCCGTTCGGCGCGGCTTAACGGCAGGTGGCACGGTATCGTGAGGAAACCATCGGTCGGGTAACGGCCACGTGTCGGGCATGAATCTGGGAAGTCACCGCGAGACAACGATGTAGCGGCGAGGTCCCGGCGAAGAATCTCCACCGCTTGCTGGAGGGCCAGTTGGATCTACTGCTACTGACTGTGGACCCGCATCCGGATTCGGTTCTGCCGTCGCTGTCGCTGCTGGCGCACAATCTGCGCACGGCGCCCACCGAAGTGTCGTCGCTGCTCGAGGCCGGATCCGCGGATGTGGCCATCGTCGATGCGCGCACCGACCTGGCCGCCGCGCGGGGCCTGTGCCGGCTGCTCGGCACCACCGGGACGTCGGTGCCCGTGGTGGCCGTGGTCAACGAAGGTGGTCTCGTCGCCGTCAACACCGAGTGGGGACTGGACGAGATCCTGCTGCCCAGCACCGGGCCCGCCGAGATCGACGCCCGGTTGCGCCTGCTCATCGGTCGCCGCGGCGGCGCGGCCAACCAGGAGAACTTGGGCAAGATCAGCCTGGGCGAGTTGGTGATCGACGAGGGCACGTACACCGCGCGACTGCGGGGGCGTCCGCTGGACCTCACCTACAAGGAATTCGAGCTGCTGAAGTACCTCGCCCAGCACGCCGGGCGCGTCTTCACCCGGGCGCAACTGCTGCAGGAGGTGTGGGGCTACGACTTCTTCGGCGGCACCCGCACCGTCGACGTCCACGTCCGGCGCCTGCGCGCCAAGCTGGGCACCGAGTACGAGTCGCTGATCGGCACGGTGCGCAACGTCGGCTACAAGGCGGTTCGTCCGGCCCGCGGCCGGCCGGCGGCCGCCGACGCCGACGACCTCGAAGACGATCCGTACGACGACGACGTCAGCGCCCTCGACGACGACGTCTCCGAGGCGCTGGGCGGCACACCCGCCGACGCGCTGCCGCGTCAGTGACGTCGGTCAGCTGGCGCGAGCAGCTGTCCGAGGCGGAACAGGGGCAGGTGCGCGACCTCATCGCCGCGGCGACGGCCGCCGACGACATCGCCCCGGTCGGCGATCAGGTACTGCGTGAACTCGCCCACGACCGCACCCGGCACCTGCTGGCCGTCGAGGACGACGCCGTGCGGGGCTACCTCAACCTCACGCCCGCGGGCGACGATGCCCCCGCGATGGCGGAGCTTGTGGTGCACCCCGCCGCCCGTCGCCGCGGAATCGGCGGCGCGATGATCCGCGCCGGCCTGCCCGAAGGGGGACCCGATGCGCGCATCTGGGCGCACGGCAACCTCGAACCGGCCCGGGCCGCCGCGGAGGCGCTCGACCTGGTGGTCGTCCGCGAGCTGCTGCAGATGCGGCGCCCGCTGGCCGGGTTGCCCCTCACGCCGCCGGTGGCCGGGGTGCACATCCGCACCTACGCCGGCCCCGAGGACGACGCGGAGCTGCTGCGGGTCAACAACGCCGCGTTCGCCTGGCACCCCGAACAGGGTGGCTGGACCGACGCCGAGATCGCCGAGCGCCGCGGTGAGCCGTGGTTCGATCCGGCCGGGCTGTTTCTGGCCTACGACGAGCACAGCGGCGAGTTGCTCGGATTCCACTGGACCAAAACGCATTCCGACTCGTTGGGGGAGGTGTACGTCGTCGGGGTCGACCCTGCTGCGCAGGGCCGCGGCCTGGGGGCGGCGCTGACGCTGACCGGTCTGCATCACCTCGCCGAGCGGCTGTCAGCCGATGGGCGCGACGCCGCCGTGATGCTCTACGTGGAGTCGGACAACACCGCGGCGGTGAAGACCTATCGACGGTTGGGTTTCGAGGTCGTCAACGTCGATGCCGCCTACGCCTTCCGTACACCGCTTCACCTGTGAGATCGCTGAACCTGTTCACCTCTCGTTCACTCACCATCCCCAGTCCGTCTACCACGGCCGCATACGTTGCCGTGTGAGTTCGGAGCCGCTCAGGCCCGACATTCGGGACAGACGAAAGTGGGATCAGTGAAGCTCAAGAGCATCGGCAAGACGTTCGGCACGACGGTCTCTGTCGCGGCGATCGCCGCGGTGACCCTCGCCGGCTGTGGAAGCGACAACAACTCGGCGTCGGGCGGCAGCAGCAGCTCCGCGGCGTCGGGCAGCAGCTCCGCGGCGGCCGCCGACTGCGGCGGCAAGAACTCGCTCACCGCCGAGGGCTCGACCGCCCAGCAGAACGCCATCGCCCTGTTCAACCAGGTCTGGGGCCAGAAGTGCCAGGGCAAGAACCTGTCCTACAACCCGACCGGATCGGGCGCCGGCCGCGAGCAGTTCATCGCCAAGAACGTCGACTTCGCCGGCTCGGACTCCGCGCTCAAGGATGCGCAGATCGCCGACGCCGCCAAGCGCTGCGGCGACAACCCGGCCTGGCACCTGCCGCTGGTCTTCGGCCCCATCGCGATGGCCTACAACCTCGAGGGCGTCGACAAGCTGGTGCTCAACGCGGACACGCTCGCCAAGATCTTCCAAGGTCAGATCACCAAGTGGAACGACCCGGCGATCGCCGCGCTGAACAGCGGCGCCACGCTGCCCGACACCGCGATCACCCCGATCTTCCGGTCGGACTCGTCGGGCACCACCGACAACTTCCAGAAGTACCTGAAGACCGCCGCGCCGGAGGCGTGGACCAAGGACACCGGCAGCGAGTTCCAGGGCGGCGCGGGTGAAGGCGCCCAGAAGTCGGCGGGCGTCACGCAAGCCGTGCAGGCCACCCCGGGCTCGATCGGCTACGTGGAGAAGGGCTTCGCCCAGCAGGCCGGTCTGCCGTTCGCGCAGATCGACACCGGCGCGGGCGCGGTCGAGTTGACCGACGACAGCGCCGGCAAGGCGATCGACGAGGCGAAGTTCGCCGCCGACGGCAATGACCTGGTGCTCGACCTCAACTCGATCTACGGAACCAAGGAGGCCGGCGCCTACCCGCTGGTGCTCGCGACGTACGAGATCGTCTGCTCCGCCGGCTACGACCCCGACACCTCGGCGGCGGTCAAGTCGTTCCTGACCGTGTCGGCCAATGACGGGCAGGGCGGGCTGTCGAGCGCCGGCTACGTGCCGCTGCCCGAGAAGTTCAAGGAGCGCCTGCTGACGTCCATCCAGGCGATCAAGTAACTACCTAGTTCGCTGGCGCGGCAGCGAATTCACAGCGAGGATGGGTGCCTGACAGCCATGACATTCAACGGTATCGAGAAGGGCTCTGACGGAACTTCTGTGACTATCCCGAATCCCGCGCAATCGGGGTCAGGTGAGGCACTGGCCGCACCGCACCCCGAGCCGACACCGCTTTCGACCGACCCGTCGAGGTACGGCACCGTGCGCCTCGGTGATCGCATCTTCCGCGGGCTGGCCGAGGGGTCGGGCGTACTGATCGTCGTCATCATCGCGGCGATCGGGTTCTTCCTGTTGTGGCGCGCCATTCCCGCGCTGGCGCGCAACGAGCAGAACTTCTTCCTCTACAGCGGTAACTGGATCACCACCGACACCTCGGCGATGCAGTTCGGCATCCTGGACCTGCTGCAGGTGACGGTGTTCGTGTCGGTGTTCGCGTTGCTGCTGGCAATGCCGATCGCTCTGGGCATCGCGATCTACCTCACCAACTACGCGCCCAATCGCGTGGTGGGTCCGCTGTCGTACATGGTGGATCTGCTGGCGGCGGTGCCGTCGATCATCTACGGCGTCTGGGGTCTCTACGTCCTGGCTCCGGTGATCAGGCCGCTGGCGCTGTGGCTCAACGAGACGCTGGGCGGGTGGTTGTTCCTGTTCTCGACCGGCAACGCCTCGGTCGCCGGCGGCGGCACGATCTTCACCGCGGGCATCGTGCTCGCGGTGATGATCCTGCCGATCATCACCGCGGTCACCCGTGAGGTGTTCGTGCAGACGCCGCGCGGACAGATCGAGGCCGCGCTGGCGCTGGGCGCCACCCGCTGGGAAGTCGTGCGGACCACGGTCCTGCCGTTCGGCATGTCGGGTTACATCAGCGGCGCGATGCTCGGGCTCGGACGCGCGCTGGGCGAGACCATCGCACTACTGATCATCCTTCGCGGCACCCAGCAGGCGTTCGGCTGGTCGCTGTTCGACGCCGGCTACACGTTCGCCAGCAAGATCGCCTCCGCTGCTTCGGAATTCAACGACCAGTACAAGGCGGGCGCCTACATCGCGGCCGGCCTGGTGCTGTTCATCCTGACCTTCGTGGTGAACTCGTTGGCCCGGGCCGCGGTTTCCGGAAAGGACCGGTCTGCATCATGACCTCCGCGACACTGGATCAACCCGTCAAGGCGCCGACATTCCAGGGTGTGAGCCTGCGCCGCAAGGTGGCCAACAACGTCGCCACGGTTCTGGTGACGCTGTCGGTGGCGATCGCGCTGGTCCCGCTGCTGTGGGTGCTCTACACCGTGGTGGCCAAGGGATTCGGCGCCATCACGTCGAGCACCTGGTGGATGAATTCCCAGGCGGGCATGACCGCGTTCGCTGCTGGTGGCGGCGCCTACCACGCGATAGTCGGCAGCCTGCTGCAGGCCGCGGTGTGCGCGGTGATCTCCATCCCGATCGGCGTGTTCGTCGGCATCTATCTGGTCGAGTACGGCGGCGGGACACGCCTGGGCAAGGTCACGACGTTCATGGTGGACATCCTCACCGGTGTGCCGTCGATCGTCGCGGCGCTGTTCATCTACGCGCTGTGGGTCGCGACGCTGGGCTTCGAGCGGTCCGGCTTCGCCGTGTCACTTGCCTTGGTGCTGTTGATGATTCCGGTCATCGTGCGGTCCACCGAGGAGATGCTGGCGATCGTGCCGATGGATCTGCGGGAGGCCAGTTACGCCCTCGGCGTCCCGAAGTGGAAGACCATCGCCGCCATCGTGATCCCCACCGCGCTGTCGGGCATCGTCACCGGCATCCTGCTGTCGCTGGCCCGCGTGATGGGCGAGACGGCGCCGCTGCTGATCCTGGTCGGCTATTCGCAGGCCATCAACTTCGACATGTTCAGCGGTTTCATGGGATCGCTGCCCGGCATGATGTACGACCAGACCTCCGCCGGGGCCGGCGCCAACCCGATCCCCACCGACCGCATGTGGGGTGCTGCGCTGACGCTGATCATCGTGATCGCGCTGCTCAACGTCGGCGCCCGCTTCATCGCCAAATTCTTTGCGCCCAAAAAGGTTTAGGAGATACCCGTGGCCAAGCGTCTCGATCTCAAAGACGTCAACATCTACTACGGCGCGTTCCACGCCGTCGCCGACGTGTCGATGGCGGTGCCGCCGCGCAGCGTCACCGCGTTCATCGGCCCGTCCGGCTGCGGCAAGTCGACGGTGCTGCGCACGCTGAACCGGATGCACGAGGTCATCCCCGGCGCCTACGTCAAGGGTTCCGTGCTGCTCGACGGCGACGACATCTACGGTGCCGGCGTGGACCCGGTGGGTGTGCGCAAGACCATCGGCATGGTGTTCCAGCGTCCGAACCCGTTCCCCACCATGTCGATTCGCGACAACGTCGTCGCCGGTCTGAAGTTGCAGGGCGTGCGCAACAAGAAGACCCTCGACGAGGTCGCCGAGCGGTCGCTGCGCGGCGCGAATCTGTGGACCGAGGTCAAGGACCGGCTCGACAAGCCCGGCGGTGGACTGTCAGGCGGTCAGCAGCAGCGGCTGTGCATCGCCCGCGCGATCGCCGTGCAGCCCGACGTGCTGTTGATGGACGAGCCCTGTTCGGCGCTGGATCCGATCTCCACACTGGCCATCGAGGACCTGATCGCCGAGCTCAAGCAGGACTTCACGATCGTGATCGTCACGCACAACATGCAGCAGGCGGCGCGGGTGAGCGATCAGACCGCGTTCTTCAATCTCGAGGCCACCGGCAAGCCCGGGCGGCTGATCGAGATCGACGACACCGAGAAGATCTTCTCGAACCCGACGCAGAAGGCCACCGAGGACTACATCTCCGGCCGTTTCGGCTGACGAACCATCCTCGCAACAAGTAAGCCCCCCCGGAGAACATGTCCCGGGGGGCTTTCTTGATGGTGATGCGACGCTAGCGCGGAGCGGGCAGCTCCTCTTCCTCGGGGGCGTGCCCGGTGACCTGGAAGATGACCCGGCGGGCGATCTCGACGGCGTGGTCGGCGAAGCGCTCGTAGAAGCGACCCAGCAGGGTCACGTCGACCGCCGCGGCGACTCCGTACTTCCACTCCCGATCCATCAGGACCGTGAACAGGTGCCGGTGCAGGTCGTCCATCGCGTCGTCTTCCTCACGGATCCGGGCCGCCTTCTCCGGATCGCGGGTGAGGAGCACCTCCTGGGCGCTGTGGCCGAGCTCGACCGCGACGCGTCCCATCTCGGCGAAGTAGCCGTTGACCTCTTCGGGCAGGGCGTGCTGCGGGTGCCGTCGACGGGCGATCTTGGCGACGTGCAGCGCCAGCGCGCCCATCCGGTCGACATCGGCGACGATCTGGATCGAGCTGACGATCGCCCGCAGATCGCCGGCGACCGGAGCCTGCAGCGCCAGCAGCACGAACGCACTCTCCTCGGCGCGCACACTCATCGCGACGATCTGTTCGTGGTCGGTGATGACCTGTTCGGCCAGCGCGAGGTCGGCCTGCAGCAGGGCCTGCGTGGCGCGCTCCATGGCCACGCCCGCCAGCCCGCACATCTCGCCGAGCTGGGTGGTCAGGGCCTCGAGCTGCTCGTGGTACGCGGTTCGCATGGTCAAAAGCCTACGGGCTGACCACCGTGATCGTCACGAAGCGCACAGTGAACGACAGGTGAATGCCACCCTCCTAATGGACGCAGACGTCACTCGCAGGACGTCACTCGCAGGACGTCACTCGCAGGACGTGTCGGCGGCGTTGGTGACGGTGAGGTCTTCGGGCAGCGTGGAGGAGGAATTCTTCGACCCGCGCAGGACGTGCACCTTCACGGTGGAGCCGCTCGGGGTGGGCGCGGCGACATTGGAGAAATCGCTGCCCAGCACCACCTGCACGACGTCGCCCAGGCCGCTGGCGCGCTCGATCGTCGGGTCGGGGAATGACGACGCCACCGTGGCCGCCGCCTCCTCGTTGCCGGGGGAGAAGAACACCGTGGTGTGCTCGAGCGGGCCGGGGTAGTCGTCGGGGCTGGTGATGTTGAAGCCGTGGGCCTGCAGTGCGTCGGCCGCCGTGGAGGCCAGACCCGTCTCGGACGTGGAATTCGACACCTGGACGGTCACGTCGCCGGGATTGGTGGCGATGGCGTCGATGATCTCGCCGTCCTGCGGCGCGGGGTTCTGGCCGTTCTGAGCGGGTGCCGGGTTGGCCAGCGACTCGGGTGTGCCGGGCACCGGGGTGTTGTCGGCGTTGCGTTCCTCGGGCAGCGGATCGTCGTTGATGATCGCGTCGAACAAAGCGCGCATGTCGTCGGTGCGGGGGATCTCGTTGCCGTAGTCGTCGGCGTACCCGACGGTCGGCACGGTGACGAAGGTGATCCGCCCCGCGTTGACGCCCTGGACCGATTGGCCGAGGTCGACGAGGTCCTTGGTGTCGAGGTTGTCGACGTAGCTGTCGTTGATGAACATGTTGACGACGTTGTTGAGCTTGGACAGCGAGAAGAAGGTGTCCTTGGAGATCAGGGACCGCAGCAGTGAGGACAGGAACCGCTGCTGGCGCTTGATGCGGCCGTAGTCTCCGTTGGTCTCGGTGGTGACCTGGCGGGCGCGCACGTAATTGAGGGCGGTGTGCCCGTCGACGACCTGACGGCCGGCGGTGGCCAGCACGGTGCCCAGTTCGTAGTCCTCGATCGGCGTGGTGCTGCAGACCTCGACCCCGCCGAGCGCGTCGACCATCTTGCTGAAGCCGGCGAAGTCGACGGCCATGAAGCGGTTGATGTGCAGGCCGGACATCTTCTGGATGACCTTGACCAGGCATTTGGGCCCGCCGACGGCGAACGCCGAGTTCAGCTTGTACTCGGTGTAGGCCTCTTCCGGACCCCACGACTCGGTGTCCTCGTCGTAGATCGGCCCGTACTGCCGCGTCTCGGGGTTCCAGACCTCGCACTTCATCGGCTCGATCTTCAGATCGCGCGGGAAGGACACGGCGACCACGCGCTTGCGGTTGGCCGGGATGTTCACCAGCATCACGGTGTCCGACCGGGCGCCGGCGGCGTCCTCGGTGGTGCCCGCGCCCATCTCGCTGTTGTCGCCGATGCGGGTGTCGGTGCCGACGATCAGGAAGTTCTCGTCGCCGAACTGGGCGTTCGGGTCGAGGATGTCGCGCGAGTCGGGGTCGAGCGCGGAGACCCGGTTCAGCAGGTTGTTCTTGGCGGACTGCCACTGCCAGGCGCCGCCGGTCAGCACGAGGGCGAGGACGGCGACCAGGGCGGCGATGCCGCGACCGGCGATCACGCTGCGCCGGTGGCGTGGCTGGTACGCCACGGTGGCGGTGTCCTGCCGGCGGCCGACCGCGGCGAGGTCCGGCAGTTCGGAGGGCGCGGCGTCCAGCGCGGGCAGGATCGTGGTGTCGAGCTCGTCGGCCGGATACGGCTCGGGTTCGGCGTCGGGCTCCGGGTCCGGCTCGGGTTCGGCGCGGTGCCGCTTCGGCTCGGTGGGCGCCGCACCGCCGTTGATCTTGGCGATCAGGTCCGCGACGGTGACGGGACCGGTTTCCGTCGGGGTTTCGGGCGGTTCAGGCGGGTCGATGGCCCGCTCCCACGGCGCGGCGCCTGGTGCGGGCCGCCTCGATCGGGTAAGCCAGTCATGCTGGCCGTCAGAATCGCCGGACTGCGGGCGGCCGGGAGTGGCGTGATCACCGTCACTCATCGTCTACCGGCCTTCCAGCTCCCGCGGCACCACATGACGTGCGCGCATCGCAGCCGCGCACCGGCACGCAGATCGCCGAGTGCCCACTCAAAGTCTTAAAGCACTGGTCCCGGCTCCGCCACCGGAGTGGGGCAGTGTGGCACTTCATCGTACTGAGACATCCTGAGAGAGAGCCAGCCGACAGCAGCAGTCAGCGCCTGATCGATACCCTCTCGCAACAGTCTTCAAACGGGCGTTCAGCCGCCCGAATGCATGACGTCGGCCCCGACGGGCACCGCGCAGTCGTCCGGATCGTCGAGCCAGTTCTCGGGAAGCGACACCGAGGCCGCCGAGCCCTGCCGGCCGCGCGGACCGTTCGCGGCCGCGGGGAACGGCACGTCGGGATCGAGCTGCTCGAGCAGGTCATCGAGCTCGGAAATCGTCTTGACCAGTGCCAACGACCGGCGCAGATCCGCCCCGGCCGGCAAGCCGTGCAGGTACCAGGCCACGTGCTTGCGGATGTCCCGCATCCCCTTGTCCTCTCCGAAGTGCGCAGCGAGCAGCTCGCCGTGTCGACGAATGATGGACGCGACCTCACCCAGCGTGGGCGGGGTCGCCGGTGTCGCGCCGGTGAAGGCGGCGGACAGCTCGGCGAACAGCCACGGCCGTCCCAGACAGCCCCGGCCGATCACCACGCCGTCGCAGCCCGTCGCGGCCATCATGGCCAGCGCGTCACGAGCGTCGAAGATATCACCGTTCCCGAGCACCGGAATCCCGGTGACATGGGCCTTCAAAGCACCGATCTGCTCCCAGTCGGCGGTGCCGGAGTAGCGCTGCGCGGCGGTGCGCGCGTGCAGCGCGACCGCCGCCGCGCCTTCCTCGGCGGCGATGCGCCCGGCGTCGAGGTGGGTGTGGTGCTCGTCGTCGATGCCGATCCGGAATTTGACCGTGACGGGAATGTCGGTGCCTTCGGTGGCCCGTACCGCAGCGGCGACGATCTGACCGAACAGGCGCCGCTTGTAGGGCAGTGCGGCTCCGCCGCCGCGCCGGGTCACCTTGGGCACCGGGCAGCCGAAGTTCATGTCGATGTGGTCGGCCAGGTCCTCGTCGACGATCATCTTGGCCGCGGCGTAGGTGTTATCCGGGTCGACGGTGTAGAGCTGCAGCGACCGCGGTGATTCGTCGGGCGCGAACGTCGTCATGTGCATCGTCACCGGGTGGCGCTCCACCAGGGCGCGCGCGGTGACCATCTCGCACACGTACAGGCCGCTGACGGTGCCCGCGCGGCTGAGCTCGAGTTCACGGCAGAGCGTGCGGAAGGCGACGTTGGTCACCCCCGCCATCGGCGCGAGGACGACAGGGCTGCGAAGGTCGAACGGCCCGATCCGCAGGGACCGGGCCGATCGAGGGGTGTCTGTTACGAGGCTGATGATCCCACCAGCTGAGCCTTGGCCGCCTTCTTCTCGGCCATCTGCGCCAGCCGCGCTTCGCGACGCTGCTTGGCGACCTCGAACTTGTCGACGGCTTCCTGGAGCTCTTCCACCAGGGCACCGAGATCGTCGCGCATCCGCGCACTCTCGCCGTTGAAGTCCTCGCGCTCGAAGATGCGCCACTTCTTGAGCACCGGCATCACGATGTCCTCGAGGTGGATCCGCGGGTCGTAGACACCGCCCGAGGCGATGGTGACCGCGCGACGACGGAAGTCCGGGATCGTGTAACCGGGCATCTTGAAGTTGCGCAGCACCTTGTGCAGCGACTTCATCGCCTGGTCGGGGGCGATCTCGAAGCCCGCCTCGGAGACGTCGCGGTAGAAGATCATGTGCAGGTTCTCGTCGGCCGACACGCGCTGCAGCAGCTGATCGGCGATCGGGTCGTCGCACGCCTTGCCCGTGTTGCGGTGCGAGACGCGAGTGGCGAGCTCCTGGAACGTCACGTAGATGACCGAGTCGAACAGGCTCTCGGCGAACAGTTCGATCCCGCCCTGCTGGTTCTGGCCCGGGGAGAAGCCGCGGGTCATCTGCTCGACGCGCAGCATCTCCAGCTCGACCGGGTCGACGTTGCGCGTGACGACGAGGTAGTCACGCAGCGCGATGCCGTGCCGGTTCTCCTCGGCGGTCCAGCGGTTGACCCAGAAACCCCAGGGCCCGTCCATGCTGAAGTTCATCGCGATCTCGCGGTGATAGGACGGCAGGTTGTCCTCGGTGAGGAGGTTGGTCAGCATCGCGACCCGGGCGACCTCGGACAGCTTCGACTGCTCGATGTCCCAGTCCTGGCCGCCGAGTGCGTAGTAGTTCTTGCCGTCGGACCACGGGATGAAGTCGTGCGGGTTCCAGTCCTTCTTCATCTGCATGTGCCGGTTGACCAGAGGCTCGACGACGGGCTCGAGTTCGGTCAGCAGCTGCAGATCGGTCAGGTCCTTCGCCATGACACCTCCGGTTATCTGTACCTGATGGTTGCACTCAATATATCTGTGTAAGTCGGTGACATTCAAGTCACCGCGCCGTAGCTCACACCGCGGCGGATCAGCTCGATGCCCGGCTGAGCAGGAGCTCGGCGCAGTGATCGATGAACTGCTCGCGGGTCGCCGCGAGGCGGCCGTCCAGGTATGCGGTGAACAGAGCAGTGAGTGCCCCGATCAGGCCGGTGGCAACCATGGCCTGCCGCGTGGGGTCGGTGATGCGCGTCAGATTGCGCTGCAGCAGCTCGATGAAGTTCGGCATCCAGCGCGCCCCGGACTGGGCGAGGACGGGCTCGGCCTCGGGCGCCAGCAGCAGCACCCTGCCGCGGGCGGGGTCGTCGACCATCAGCGAGACGAACCGCTCGACGGCGTCGCGCATGCTCTCCGAGCGCATCAGTGTCGACATGGCCGCGCTGCAGACCTCGTCGTACACGGCCGCCACGTATTCGTCGCGGTCGGCGAAGCTCTCGTAGAAGTAGCGCTCGGTCAGCCCGGCCGCACGGCACACCGCGCGCACGGTCAGGCTCGGCCCGCCCGGGCTGCCCAGCAGGCTGATGCCCGCGGTGATCAGTTCGTCGCGGCGCAGCGCCTGGCGATCCCGCAGCGGAACGCCCGACCATCGGCCGCGTCGTTGACCGGACGGCACAGTCCTCCTAAGCTCGCAGTGACAACGCCTGTAGTCAGAATCGGGGAAACTCAGCAGTGACTCAAGATACGTCCGTCTCGTGCCCGGTGACCAGCGGATCCGTCGCGCCCGGGTGCCCGGTCTCCGGTGGCTACGACGACGTGCCGGCGTCGCTCGGACCGGAATCGCTCACCTGGAAGTACTTCGGCCAGTGGACCGGCATGCTGCAGGGGCCGTGGGCGGGGTCGATGCAGAACATGCATCCCCAGCTCGGCGCCGCGGTGCAGCAGCACTCGATCTTCTTCCTCGAGCGGATGCCGCGGCTGTTCCGGTCGGTCTACCCGATCGGCGGCGTGGTGTTCGACGGTGACCGCGCGCCGAAGACCGGGGCGGAGGTCCGCGACTACCACATCGGCATCAAGGGCGTCGACGACCAGGGCCGCCGGTACAGCGCGCTGAATCCGGAGGTCTTCTACTGGGCCCACGCGACGTTCTTCAAGTCGACGCTGCTGGCCGCCGAATGGCTGGGCGGCGGACTGACCGAGGCGCAGAAGCGACAGCTGTTCGACGAACACGTCACGTGGTACCGGATGTACGGCATGAGCATGCGGCCGGTGCCCGCGAGCTGGGAGGACTTCGAGCGGTACTGGGATCACATGTGTCGCAACGTGTTAGAGGACAACTGGGCAGCGCGCGAGGTCCTCGACCTGTCGACGATGCCCAAGCACCCCTCGCTGGACTGGATGCCCGATTGGCTGTGGCGTCTCAACGTCGCGGGGATGCAGCGGTTCTTCGACTTCACCACGGTCGGCTTGTTCGATCCGGCCGTGCGCGAGTTGATGGGCTACACGTGGTCGCCCCGTCAGGAGCGGCTGCACCGACTTTTCGGCGCCGCGGTCTATCAGGTCACCCGGGTCCTGCCCAGACGGATGCTGATGCACCCGCGCAAACGGTCGGCCTGGGACAGGGCGCACGGTCGGTTGCCGGCTGATTCGCCCCTGGTCGAGACGCCGGCGCGCAACCTTCCCCCGGTCGAGTATCGCGACGACCCGCACTTCTACAGCCCGAAGGTCTGACTGCGCTACGTTCACAGGGTGCTGGGCAAACTCGCGGTCGCGCCGCTGATGCTGATCGTCGCGAGCCTCACCGCCGGCGGCGCTGGGGCGCAATCGGATTCCGAGGCAGCCGGCCAGATCATCGTGGTGAGCGCGCCGTCGGCGAACTCGCCGGTCGGCGAGCTGACGGCCTACGAGCGAGTGGACGGACGGTGGCAGCCGGTGCTCGGACCCACTCCCGCCGATTTCGGCGAGCTCGGGGTGGGCGCGCCGGCCGACGACGTGTTCCGCACGCCCGTCGGCACCTTCCCCCTGGGGCAGGCGTTCGGGCGGGAGGCCAACCCCGGCACCCGGATGCCGTACTTCGAGGCGACCGACGAGGACTGGTGGGACGAGGACGTCGACTCCCCGACGTACAACACGCACGTCCACGCCGCCGAGATCGACTCCGAGGATGCCGAGAACCTCTACGACTCCGGGGCGATCTACGACTACGCGGTGCTGATCGAGCACAACCCGGAGCGGATACCGGGCCGGTCGGCGGGGATCTTCCTGCACGTGTCCGACGGCAAGCCGACGTGGGGGTGCGTCGCCATCGGCCGCGACCAGATGCGGTCGGTCCTGCAGTGGCTCGACCCTGCGCAGCATCCGCAGATCACCATCGGGGTCGGACTGGACGGACCGCCGGCCGCAGAATGACGCCTCAGCGGGCCGCGGTGTACACCGTCCAGGCGGCGCCGTCGAAGTAGCGCATCAGGCGCCCGTCGTCGGGGCTGACGTACCAACCCGGGTGCACCGCGGGGAAGCGGCCGAAGGTGCCGCGCGGGTCACCGGCCAGGCAGAGCCGGTGTTCGAGGTCGGCGCGGGCGCGCAGGCCGGCGTCGCGGATCGCGGCCGCGCGACGCCGCCGCCGGATCGCGATGAACATGCCGGCGCCCACGATCACCGCCAGCGGCCAGAACCACCCCAGCCACAGCCACCACAGGGCCACCGCTGCGGCGGTGGCGGCGAGCACGGGATGACGCCGCAGAAACGGTGGGCGGGCAGGCTGGTACAGCATCGAGGCCGATCATACGAGCCGCGCGCGGCGGCGCGTCAGGTTTGCGATGCGGCCGCACCGGCTAGCTTGGAGGACATGCAGGCGCCGGAAGTTCTTGGCGGTCGCTACGAACTACGGGGTGTTCTGGGCCGCGGTGGCATGGCCGAGGTCCGCGATGCCTGGGATCTCCGCCTGGACCGTCCGGTCGCGGTCAAGTTGCTGTACCCGTCGGTCAGCACGCAACCCGACACCCGGCGCCGGTTCGCCACCGAGGCGCGTGCCGCGGCGGTGGTCAATCACCCGCACGTGGTGGCGGTGCACGACTCCGGGGTGCACCAAGGCCGGCACTACATCGTGCTCGAGCGGTTGCCGGGCCAGAGCGTGGCCGACGCACTCGCCCGCGGCGGCCCGATGCCGGCCGGGCACGTCCGCGCGATCATGCGCGACGTGCTGTCGGCGCTGGGTGCGGCGCATGCCCGCGGTGTGCTGCATCGCGACATCAAGCCGGCGAACATTCTGTTCACCCGGTTGGGCGGGGTGAAGATCGCCGACTTCGGTGTCGCGAAGAGCGCCGACACCCCGCAGACGCTCACCAACCGGGTTTTCGGGACGATGGCCTACCTGCCCGCGGACCGGATCGCCGGACGGCCCGCGATGCCCGCCGACGATCTGTACGCCCTGGGGGTGGTCGCCTACGAGGCGCTCACGGGCCGGCGGGCGTATCCGCAGGAGAGCCTCACCACGCTGGCCGACGCGATCGCCGCGGGCGCGGTGACGCCGCTGTCGGTGCTGCGGCCTGATGTGGATCCCGCGCTGGCGCTGACGGTCGAGCGGGCCATGTCGCGCGACCCGCGGTGGCGCTTCGCGAGCGCCGAGCAGATGCGTGCGTGCCTGGATCCCCCGGCCGCGACGCCACAGCGCACCGGGGTGGCGCTGGCCGGCGCTGCGGTGCTGACCCTTCTGGTGCTCGCCGCGTTGCTTGTCGTGCTGTAGAAAACGTGTGCCCCCAGCAGGGCTCGAACCTGCGACCTGCGGATTAAAAGTCCGTAGCTCTACCAACTGAGCTATAGGGGCGTGACGCGTGCGCCTCGAAAAGGATACTGCCGGGCTGGCCGTTTGAGGATTTGGGTGTCGGTACCCTAAGCTATCGAAGCTCCCAACAGACACGAGCGTTGTGAGTACCCCGGAGAGATTCGGCTGGCCCCCTTCGTCTAGCGGCCTAGGACGCCGCCCTTTCAAGGCGGTAGCGCGGGTTCGAATCCCGTAGGGGGTACACGCGGCGACCAGGTCGGTGGGGAGTCGCACAGTAAGGCCCTGTGGCGCAGTTGGTTAGCGCGCCGCCCTGTCACGGCGGAGGTCGCGGGTTCGAGTCCCGTCAGGGTCGCCATCACGGCGAGGCACTTGGGAACGAGTGATCGGTGCCGTCCGGCCAGGTAGCTCAGTTGGTACGAGCGTCCGCCTGAAAAGCGGAAGGTCGCCGGTTCGATCCCGGCCCTGGCCACCATGAACATCCGTTGCGTACTCGCCCCGGTCGCCGTCGGTGTGGCGATGGCTCTGGTCCCGATGGCTCCCCTCGCTTCGGTCGCTTCGGCGCAGCCCACCCACTCTCTGACCGACCTCGTCGACGCGGCCGTGCGCCGGCTCGAGGTGGCCGAGTCCGTCGCGGCCAACAAGTTCCACACCGGCGGGCCGATCGTCGATCCGGTGCGTGAGCAACAGGTGCTGGACTCCGTCGCCGGCCAGGCGCGGGAGTTCCAGATCGATCCGAACTATGTGACGACCGCCTTCCGGGACCAGATCGATGCGACGGTCGGGATCGAGTACAGCCGGCTGGCGCAGTGGACGCTCGATCCCGCTGCCGCTCCGGCCGACACCCCCGACCTCGGGTCGTCGCGGGACATCATCGACGCGCTCAACCGCGAGATGGTCACGCTGATGGCCGAGGAGTGGGGCAAGCTGCACGCACCGCAGTGCGTGGCGGAACTCGACGCCGCCAAGTCGGAGGTGGCGACCGCCCGCGGGCTGGATCCGCTGTACCGACAGGCCGTGGATCTCGCCACACGCAACTACTGCCGCTGACATGAGCGACTTCCGCCAGCGGCTGCTCGACGCCCTGGAGGCGTCGATCGCCGAAGACGGCTACGCCAAGACGACGGTCGCCGACATCGTGCGTCGGGCGAGAACGTCGCGGCGCACGTTCTACGAGCACTTCGCCAGCCGCGATGAGTGTTTCGTCGCGCTGCTGTCGGAAGCGAACGCCGACCAGATCCAGCAGATCTACGAGGCGGTCGATCCCGGGGCGCCGTGGCAGAAGCAGGTGCGGCAGGCCATCGAGGCGTGGATCTCCTCGGCCGAGGCGCGATCGGCGTTGATGCTGAGCTGGATTCGCGACGTGCCGGCCCTCGGTGCCGCCGCCCGCGGTCTGCAGCGCGACGCCATGGAGCACTTCATCGAGATGGTCGGCGCGCTGGGTGACACCGACGAATTCCGTTCGGCGGGAATCGGTCCCGTGTCGAGACGGCGCATCATCATGTTGCTCGGCGGTCTGCGCGAACTGACCGCCTTCACCGTCGAGGAGGGTGGCCGTATGAGTGATGTCACCGATGAGGCGGTCGACGCGTCGATCGCGCTGGTCGGCCGCTGGCAGTGATCCGCCCGGTCAGGCCGTTGCGGTGGCCCTGGCCTGTTCGAACAACTCCGGGTCGTGCGCACAGACGATCATCATGTCCGGATCGCCTCGCCGGTACAGCTCGACCAGGCGAGAGTGGTTGTCTTCCACTTTTTTCCGATCCACCGCCACCGCCTTCTCGAACGCGGTGAGCGCGGGCACCCGCGGGTTCTCGTCGAGAGTGCCGCACTGGAAGAACGCGTCGCCGGCGTGCATGATCCAGCGGTGTCCGGCGTCGACGGCGACGCACGCGTGGCCGAGGGTGTGGCCCGGCAGTGACAGCAGCACGAAGCCGGGGCCGATGCCGGAGAGTTCCTTGGCGGCCGCGAAGCCTCGCCACGGCTCCCCGGCGATGTCGTGCTCGACGATGTGGGGGCCGTGCGCCCACTGATCGGCCCGGAACCGGATGCGGTCGGGCACCGAGCGCGAGCCCATCGCGGCGCGCACCTCGGGGGCGGTGACGTGCACCTGTGCGTCGGGGAAGTCGGCCAGCCCGCCGATGTGGTCGGCGTCGAAGTGGGTGGTGATGATGTGCCGGACGTCGTCTCGGTGGTACCCGAGCGCCTCGATCTGGGTGACTGCGGCCTCGGCCGCATCGAACGACGGCCGGAAGAAGTACCGCCGGAACCGGCCGAAGCGTGCGGGACGCCGGCAGTCCTGCGTGCCGAAGCCGGTGTCGACGAGCACCAGACCGTCGGCGGCCTCCACGAGCAGCACATGACAGACCAGGGTGCCCGCGCCCCAGGGGCGCATCGTCCCGCAATTGAGATGGTGAACCTTCACGCCCCGTCCCCCCGGTCGTCAGCGATTCGGGTGACCCCACCCGTCGCAGTGACCCTAACCCGTTCCGGCCATCCGCGAATGGCGACGTCGCCGGGCCGGGCCGGATTCGCCCGCGCCGCCGCGTCCGGGGGGTGCGGTACTTTACGCACATGGTCCGGCCTGCCCAGACGGCGCGTAGCGAGCGCACCCGGGAAGCCCTCCGGCAGGCGGCCGCGGTCCGGTTCCTCGCGCAGGGCGTCGAGGAGACGTCGGCCGAACAGATCGCCGCCGATGCCGGGGTGTCGTTGCGCACCTTCTACCGTCACTTCGCCTCCAAGCACGACCTGCTGTTCGCCGACTACGACGCCGGACTGCACTGGTTCCGGGCTGCCCTGTCGTCGCGCTCGCCGGACGAGTCGATCATCGAGTCCGTGCAGTCGGCGATCATGGCCTCGCCGTACGACGACTCCGCCGTCACCAAGATCGCCGCGATGCGGGCGCAGGAGCTGGACCCCGGCCGCATCGTGCGGCACATCAGGCAGGTGGAGGCCGATTTCGCCGAGGCGGTGGAGGAGCACATGGCCGGGACCGACCCGCCGGCTCCCGGTACGGACGAGCGGATGCGGATCACCGTGACCGCGCGGTGCATCGCGGCGGCGGTGTTCGGCGCGATGGAGGTGTGGATGCTCGGGGAGGACCGCTCGTTACCCGAGCTGGACCGGCTGTGTCGGCACGCGCTTGCGCTGCTCGAGACGGGTATCGCCGCCGAGTAGGGCACCTGTTTCGTCAATATTGACAAAACATCGGAGGCCGTGTCAGCCTCAGCCGATGACGGACTTCGATGCGATCGTCGTCGGGGCTGGACACAACGGTCTGACCACGGCCGCTCTGCTGCAGCAGGCGGGACTGCGCACGGTGTGCCTGGACGCCAAGCTCTACGCCGGTGGCATGGCCTCGACCGTGGAACTCTTCGACGGCTTCCGGTTCGAGATCGCCGGATCGGTGCAGGTGCCCACCTCGGCCGTGGTCAGTGACGCGCTCGGCCTGGATGACCTGCCCACCGTCGACCTCGATGTGATGAGCGTGCAGTTGCGGGGAGTCGGCGACGACCCCGTGATCTACTACACCGACCCGCTCAAGCTGCTCACCCATCTGAACGACGTGCACGGCGCCGACGCCGTCAACGGCATGGCCGGCCTGATGGCGTGGTGCCAGGCTCCCACCCGGGCGCTCGGCCGCTTCGACGCCGCGCGGCCGCCCCGGACGCTCGACGAGATGTTCGCCTGTGCCACCAACGAATTCGAACGCCAGGCGATCAGCGACATGTTGTTCGGCTCGGTCAGCGACGTGCTCGACCGTCATCTGCCCGACCGGGAGAAGCACGGCGCGCTGCGTGGCATGCTCGCGTTCCTGGCGGTCAACACCACCTATCGCGGGCCGCAGACCCCGGGCAGTGCGGCCGCGCTGGCCTTCGGGCTGGCGGTTCCCGACGAGAACGCCACGTTGATCAAGAAGTTCCGCGGCGGCATGGGCGCGGTGACCGAACACCTGCTGCGGATGTTCACCGCGGCCGGCGGCGAGGTCCGGCTGCGCACCAGGGTGGCCGAGATCCTGGTCGGCGACGGCCGCGTCGGCGGAGTGCAACTGGAGGACGGATCGACGCTGCGCGCACCGGTGGTCGTCTCCGCTGTCGCGCCCGATCTCACCGTCAACACGCTGCTCGACCCGGGGGCGGTGCCGACCGACATCCGCGAGCGGTTCTCCCGCATCGACCATCGCGGCAGCTACCTGCAAATGCACTTCGCGCTCGACGGACCGCCCACGTTCGCCGAACCGTACGAGGTGCTCAACGACCCGGAATACCAGTCGGCGATCGGCATTTTCAGCACCCCCGAGGAACTGCAGCAGCAGTGGGAGGACTCCACGCGCGGCATCGTGCCCGCGGATCCCGCGATCGCCCTGCAGATCCCGTCGGCCAACGACCCGGGCCTCGCGCCGCCGGGCAAGCACGCGGTGTCGGCGTTCTCGCTGTGGTTCCCCCTCACCGAGGACACGGCGAGCTACGGCGAACTCAAGACGGAGATGGGCCGGCGGGTGATCGACAAGATCACCCGTCTGGCACCGGATTTCGAGAGCCTGATCCTGCGCCACACCACCTTCACGCCCAAACACATGGGCACCATGTTCGGTGCGCCTGGCGGCGACTACTGCCACGGTCTGATCCACCCCGAACAGATGGGCCCCAACCGGCCCGGGCCGAAAGGCTATGTCGATCAACCGCTTCCGGTCGACGGGCTGTACCTGGCCAGCGCGGGCTGTCACGGCGGCCCGGGCATCACCTTCATCCCGGGTTACAACGCCGCGCGGGAAGTCCTCGCCGGACGCTGACGGTGTCAGCGGTCGCGCGCCTGCAGTTGCGCCATCCAGTCGGCGGGAACCCGGCCGCGCGGGCCCGGCACCGTCTCGTCGAGTGGACGGCTCTGCGGGGCGGCGAGTTCCGGGCCGTCGTAGTAGGCGTCGGTCTGGTAATTCCAGAACCAGTCCTCGCCCGGCTCGAAGGAGCGGATGATCGGGTGCCCCGTCGAGCGCCAGTGCGCGGAGGCGTGCCGCATCGGCGAGTCGTCACAACAGCCGATGTGCCCGCACGCCGCGCAGCGTCTCAGGTGCACCCACCAGCCGCCCCAGGCGTCGCATTCGGCGCAACCGGTGCCGCTCGGCGGCACTTCGGGATTGACGTCGCTGCTCACAGACGACGAGCCTACGGGCCCAGTCCCGGGATCTCGATCCGAACAGTCGGCGCCGTGCTCTATGGTCGCGCCATGGCAACCAAGGATTCGCGCGAGGTCGTGATCGAAGCAACGCCGGAACAGATCCTCGACGTCATCGCCGACGTCGAAGCGACCCCCACCTGGTCGCCGCAGTACCAGAAGGCCGAGGTCCTCGACCGCTACGACAACGGCCGGCCCAAGCAGGTCAGGATGACGGTCAAGGCCGCCGGGCTGACCGACGAACAGGTCATCGAATACACGTGGGGGGACGACTCGGTCACGTGGACGCTGATCTCGGCGAACCAGCTCAAGTCCCAGGACGCGGGCTACACGCTCACCCCCGAGGGCGACAAGACGCGGGTGAAGTTCGACATCGCGATCGACCTGTCGGTGCCGCTGCCCGGGTTCATCATCAAGCGCACGATCAAGGGTGGCGTGGAGACCGCCACCGAGGGGCTGCGCAAGCAGGTCCTCAAGGTGGTCAAGGGCGGTTAGGAGAGCCGGTCCAGCTCGTCGGGTTCCGCGATCGTCAGCACCGCGTCGACGATGTAGGGCTCGGCCTGCAGCCTGTTCTCCAGGTCGCGCAGCGTGTCGGCGATCCGGGACTCGACCGCGTCGCCCACCAGGTCGACGCTCGCCACCAGGAACAGTTGCTTGGGGCCGACGAACACCAGTCGGATGAAGCGCACCGAGGCCACCTCCGGCAGCCGCTCGAGCAGGGCGATCGCGGCCTCGCGCAGCCGCGGGCTGGCGGGTTCGCCGACCAGGAACCGGCGGTTGCGGTCGATCAGGATGACGGCGACGACGCCCAGCAGCAGACCGACCAGGATGGAACCGATCGCGTCCCAGATCGCCTCACCGGTGAGTTGATGCAGTCCGATGCCGAGCAGCGCCAGCACGATGCCGATCAGGGCAGCGGTGTCCTCGGCGAAGACCGCGCGGGTGGTCGGGTCGGAGGTGTCCAGCACGTGGTCGAGCAGCTCGCGATCGTATTCGCTCGCCTCACCGCGTAACTGCCGGAACGCCTGCAGCAGCGACGAGGCTTCGAGCACGAAGGCGACACCGAGGACGATGTAGGCCACAAGGTAGTTTTCCGGGCCGTTCTCGCCGTGCAGGATCTCGGTGACGCCGTGCCAGACCGACACTGTGCCTCCCACGACGAAGAGCCCGACCGCCGCCAGCAGTGACCAGACGTAGGCCTCGCGGCCGTACCCCAGCGGCCGCTCCGTGTCGGGAGGCCGCTTGCTGCGACGGTTGGCCACGATCAGAAAGCCCTGGTTCGCGGTGTCGGCCCAGGAGTGGGTGGCCTCGGCGGTCATCGACGCAGACCCCGAGATCACCGCCGCGACGGTCTTGGCGACGGCGACCGCGAAATTCGCGATCAGCGCGATGACCACCGTGCGCGTGCTCTCCCCGCCGCTGTCGGCACCGAGAGGTGCCGTCGCGTCGGGCTCAGCGTTCATGACAGCGAACCGTACCCCGCCGCCTACCAGTACAAACCGACCGAAGTGGGCATTCGGGTCACCCGGGTCGGCAGGGCACCTACGCTTTCGGTGTGCGATTGGCATGGCCGCTGATCGGGCGGTCGGGGGAGATGGCATCGATCGAGGCCGCACTGTCGGCGTCGAGTGGGTCGGGTGTGCTCGTCTGCGGGCCGACCGGGGTCGGCAAGAGTCGCCTGGTCCGGGAGGCGCTGGCGCGCGCCGCCGACCGTGGCTGGCAGACGCGCTGGACGGCCGGCACGTCCTCTGCGCAGGCGATCCCGCTGGGTGCGTTCACCGCGTGGGCGCCGTCGGGGGTCGGTGACACGGTCGCGTTGTTGCGCGGGGTGCTGGACGCCCTGACCGCGCCGAGTCCACCCGCGCCGGTCGTGATCGGCATCGACGACATCGACCTGTTCGACGATCTGTCGACCTTCGTGGTGCACCAGATCGTGCAGCAGCGGCTCGCGAAAGTCGTGATCACCGTCCGCGCGGGGGACGCCATCCCGACGGCGGTCCAGGAGGTTCTCAAGGCCGGGGACTTCGATCGGCTCGAGCTCGCGCCGATGAGTGCCCAGGACACGGCGGCGTTGGTGGCCGCCGCTCTGGACGGGCGCGTCGACGCCGTGACCGCCCGTCAGTTGTGGGAGCTGACCCGGGGCAACGTGTTCTATCTGCAGCACATCGTGGAGCAGTCGGTCGCCGACGGTGGCCTGGTGCTCGAGAACGGGTGCTGGCGGTGGTCGGGCGACCCGGCGGTGCCGCCGGGTCTGGCCGACCTGATCGAATCCCGGATCGGCGCGCTGCCCGAGCAGGTAGGCGACGTGGTCGACGTGCTCTCCGTCGGCGAGCCTCTCGATCTGCCTGTGCTGGCCCGGATCACCGACATGGCCGCCATCGAGGAGGCCGAGTGTCGCGGCTTGGTGACGCTCGAACCCGCGGGCGGCGCCGTCGAGGCGCGGGTCGCGCACCCGCTGTACGGCCAGGTGCGGCGACGGCGTGCGCCGCAGAGCAGGTTGCGGCGGCTGCGTGGACTGGTTGCGGCCGAACTGGCCGCCGTACCAGAATGCGACGACGTACGCGTGGTCGTCCGGCGCGCGACGCTCGAACTGGACTCGGACAGAGCGGCGGATACGGGGCTGCTGATCAGGGCCGCTCACGGAGCGGTGTGGCTGGGCGATCTGCCGCTGGCCGACCGGATCGCTGCGGCGGCCGAGCGTGCGGGCACCGGGCCGGAGCCGAAACTCGTGCGAGGGCATGCACTTTCGTGGCTGGGCCACGGTGGGGACGCCGACGCGGTGCTGGCCGGCATCGAGACCGCGGGGCTGCCCGATCGGGACCGGGCCCGGCTCGCGTTCCTGCGCGCGAGCAACATGCTGTGGGCCCTGGCCGATCCGGTACGAGCCAAGCAGATCATCGATGCCGCGTCCGACGTCACGGCGCCGGAAGCGCGCACCTACGTCGATGGTTTCCTGACGGTCTACTGGTTTGCGATGGATCGTCCGGCAGAGGCCCTGCTGACGGCTGAGCACCTCGCGCTGCGCGACATCCCGGTGGTCGGCGCGGAATTGGCGTGGGCTCTGACCCATATCGCCGCGGATGCGGGCCACACCTCGGACGCGGTGGCCGTCGCCGAGGCCGGGTACGAGGTCGCGGCCCGCTCCCTGGACGCGCCCCACATGATCTTCAACATCGCCGACGCGCACGTGAGCGCGCTGCTGTACGCCGGCCAGGTCAGCGAAGCGCGGGATGTGGCTGACCGGATGCGGCGCCAGGCGGCCAGCCTGCCCGGCGTCGCCCCCCTGCTCGGTGCAGCCGTGGCCGGCCGGGCCGCACTCGGGGCCGGTGACCTCGAGACGGCGTGCCGACTCCTCGAGCAGGCGGTCGAGGGGCTGTCCGGTCCGCACCCCATCGGGTGGGGCTACCGGTACCGGATCCCGTATGCGACCGCGCTGGCGATCCGCGGCCTGACCGACGACGCCCTCGCCGTCCTCGCCCCGCTGGCGGAGAACCGGCGCGAATTCCGGTTGCTCGACTACGAGCGCAGCCTGGCCGAGGCATGGATCTCCGCGGGCCAGGGGGCGGTCAGCGAAGCGATCTGTGCCCTCCAGGCGACCGCGGTCCGGTGCCGGGAAGCCGGCAGATTCGCCGAAGAGGTGATGGTGCTGCAGATCGCCACGCAGTTCGGCGACCGCACGGCCGCGCAGCGGCTGGGGGAGTTGGCTTCCGTGGTCGAGGGCCCCCGCGTCGGACTGGCCACCCGGTTCGCCTCGGCGGCCCACGCCGATGACGCCGCGGAATTGGCGGTTCTCGCTGACGAATTCGAGCAGATGGGCGATCGGGTCGGCGCGGTCGATGCGGCGGCGCACGCAGCCCGTGCGTACCGGCGCCACGACCGGAAGGGCTCGGCGCTGGCCTATTCGGCGCGGGCAGACGCCTTGGCCGACGCGTGCGGCGGTGTCCGCACGGTCGCGCTGCGGCAGAGCAGTGAGAAAGTGCCGCTGACCGAACGCGAAATCGAGATCGCGATGCTGATCGGCGAAGGCCTGAGTAATCGCGCCGTTGCCGACCGGCTCACGCTGTCGCCGCGCACCGTCGAAAGCCACATCTACCGTGCGATGGCGAAGACCGGAACCACCAGCCGTGAGGAACTCGCGGCGCTGTTCCCCCGCCGGAAACGTCCGCCAACGGCGCGGCGAGGACGGTAGCCGACCTGCCCGAAGCAGATCATTACCGAGATATGAATTAGCTGGATTTCCGAGTGTGCGAGCGTGGCCGCAGGGCTACGATTTGCCGCATGGCGGTCCGAGCTTCCAGTGAGACGGTGATCGACGCCCCGCCCGCGGCCATTCTCGACGCGTTGGCCGACATCGAGGCGGTCACCTCGTGGTCCTCGTTGCACAGAGAGGCCGAGGTTCTCGACCGTCATCCCGACGGCCGGCCGCACCACGTCAAAGCCACCGTCAAGATCATGGGCATGAGCGACAAGGAACTGCTCGAGTACCACTGGGGTGACGACTGGGTGGTCTGGGACGCGCAACAGACGTCGCGGCAGCGCTGCCAGCACGGCGAGTACAACCTCACCCCGGAGGGCGAGGACAGGACCCGGGTGCGGTTCGACCTGATCCTCGACCTGGCGGCCCCGTACCCGGCATTCCTCGTCAAGCGGGCCAAACGGATGGTCCTCGACGTCGCCCTCGAGAATCTGCGCCAACGGGTGATGGCCGGCTCCCACTGAGCCACAACCCTTAACATCGCCGTGAGTTGTTCGGCGGGAGCGGAATCCTCGCGCCCGCACGATGGTTGCTCGCCGTATGACCACCGGAATAGTGCTGTTCGCGCGCCCCGAAGCGGGCAACGCAGTGGACGACATCGTCGACCAGGCACGCCGCGTCCATCAGCTCGGCACGCGCCACGTCTGGGTCGCCCAGCAGTTCGACCACGACGCCATCTCGCTGTCCGGCCTGATCGGCGCAGCGGTGCCCGGGCTCGGGGTCGGCACCTCGGTGGTGCCGTTCAATCCGCGGCACCCCCTGACCCTGGCCTCGCAGGCGCAGACCGCCCAGGCCGCCGCGCACGGCAACTTCAGCCTCGGCCTCGGCGCGCACGAACCCGAGCGGATCGCCTTCGGCACGGCGTGGCCGAACACCATTGCGCGGCTGCGGGAATACCTCACGATCCTGCGATCGATCTTCCACAACGGCGGAGTCGACTTCCACGGCGAGGAATTCACGGCGGCGCCGGCGTGGCCCACGACGCTGGCGGGAGGTACCCCGGTGCCTGTCTACGTGGCAGCGATGGGCCCGAAGGCGCTGGCGGCCACCGGCGAACTCGCGGACGGCACCCTGCCGTATCTGGCCGGCCCCCGGACCATCGCGGAGTTCATCGAGCCGACGATCGCCCGGGCCGCCGCCGATGCCGGGCGTGGGCGGCCGCGGATCATCGCCTTCGTGCCGGCGCAGGTGACATCGGATGTCGACGCCGCCCGGGCCGCGGCCAACGAGCAGCTCGGTTTCTACGCGACCATCCCGTCCTATCAGAAGGTGATCGCCCGGGAAGGCGTCGCCACTCTGGCCGAGCTCGCCGCGATCGGCGATGAAGAGACGGTGCTGCGCTCGTTGCGGCGCTACCTGGACGCGGGTGCCACCGACGTGGTGCTCAGCCCGCTCGACCGGAACGGGCCCGACGAGACGCTGTGGGAGCTAGCCGCGTCGCTGTAGTGCCCGAAGTCTCCGGATCGCTTCGTCGAGCGTCTGCTCACGCTTGCAGAAAGCGAAGCGCACCAGGTGATTCCAGTCGCCGGCGTGCGATGCGCCGGGGTCGCAGAACGCCGACATCGGAATGGCGGCCACCCCCACCTGTTCGATCAACTCTGAACAGAACGTCCGACTGTCGTCGTAGCCCAGTGGGCGGGGATCGACGCACAAGAAGTAGGTGCCGACGCTGTCGTACACGTCGAAGCCGATTTCGGTCAACGCGGCACCGAGACGGTCCCGCCGGTTCTGGAACGACGCGCACAACGCGTCCACCCAGTCGTCCTCGCTGTCCAGCGCCTGAGCCACCGCGGGCTGGAAGGGCGCGCCGCCGACGTAGCTCAGATACTGTTTGGCAGCGCGGACTCCGGCGATGAGATCGCTTGGGCCGCAGGCCCACCCGATTTTCCAGCCGGTGACGTTGAACATCTTGCCCGCGCTCGAGATCGTGATGGTGCGCTCGGCCATGCCGGGATAGTTCGCCAGCGGTATGTGTCGATGGCCGTCGAAGGTGAGGTGCTCGTAGACCTCGTCGGTGATCACGAGCAGGTCGGCCGCGACCGCGAGCTCGGCCAGGCCGCGCAACTCGGCGTCGGTGGCGACCATGCCTGTCGGGTTGTGCGGCGAATTGACGATCAACGCTTTGGTTCTCGGTGTCACAGCAGCCCTGAGCGCCTCGACGTCGATGGCGAACCGCCGGCCGTCCCGGCGCATCGGCACGGCGAGGCGGTGGCAGCCGGCCATGGCGATGACAGGGGAGTACGAGTCGTAGAACGGTTCGATCAGCAGTACCTCCGAGCCCGGTTCGACGAGGCCGAGCACCGATGCTGCGATCGCCTCCGTGGCGCCGACGGTCACCAGCACCTCCGTGTCGGGGTCATAACTGGTGCCGTAGCGGCGTCGGCGCTGAGCGGCGATCGCCTGCCGCAGGGATTCGGTGCCCAGGCCGGGCGGGTACTGGTTGACGCCCTCGGCGATGGCGTTCTCGGCGGTCTTGAGCATCGCGGGCGGCCCGTCTTCGTCGGGGAAGCCCTGTCCGAGGTTCACCGCGCCGAGCCGCGCGGCGCGGGCGGACATCTCCGCGAAGATCGTCACCGCGTAGGGCTGCAGGCGCTGGACCGTCATGGCTCGAGGCTAGTTCCCGCGGCGCGCGGGCTGCGTGTGAGGCCATCCCTGCGAACGATTGCAGCCATGGGCGGTAGCCTGATTCACATAGCCCGCGACCGGGCCCGGGGAAGGGTGGGAGGCGCCGAGGATGCCACGACGCGTGACCATCGACGATGTCGCCCGCCTGGCAGAGGTGCACAAGGCGACGGTGTCTCGTGCGCTCAACGCCCAAACCAGAGGCCAGGTCAACGCCGAAACACTGAAGCGGGTGAAAAAGGCTGCCCGCCAGCTCGGCTACGTGCCCAACGCGATGGCCCGCGGGCTACGCACCAGCCGGTCGATGACCATCGGGGTGATCATCCCCGACCTGATGAACCCGATCTTCCCGCCGATGATCCGCGGTATCGAACGCGTTCTCCAGGCACAGGGTTACACGGTGCTCATCGCCAACACCGACTCGCACGACGACGTGGAGATCTCAGTGTTCGAGTCCCTCCTGCAGCGTCGGGTCGACGGATTCATCCTGGCGACCGGACGTCTCGACGACCAACCGGTGGTCGAGGAGGCGGCGGCCGCTGACGTGCCGGTGGTACTGGTCAACCGCGGTTCTGGAATCGGCGGCTACCCGTTGGTCTCCGGCGACAACGCGGGGGGAATCGCGCTGGCCGTGGCGCACCTCGTAGAGCTCGGGCACCGGAACATCGTGCACGCTGCGGGTCCGCCGAATTTCTCCACCACCCGCTCACGGGCAGAAGCCTTCGAGGTGGCCGCGACGAAGGCCGGTGTCCGCCACGAAACCGTCTATGCCGCGGCGCTGACGATCGAGGCGGGTTTCGATGTCGCTGACCAGCTTCTGAAGAAGGCAGGGCCGATTCCGACCGCTCTGGTCGCGGGCAACGACCTGGTGGCACTGGGGCTGATCCGGCGGTTGCGCGCCGAGGGGCTGCGGTGCCCGGAGGAGATGTCGGTGGTGGGGTTCAACGACATGCCGTTCGCCGAAGACTTCTGGCCTCCGTTGACAACGGTGCACATGCCGTTGCGTGAGATCGGCGCCGAGGCGGCGCGGCTGCTGCTTCGCGGCATCGAGGCGGGAGAGCAGGACGCAGCCACGTTGACGCTGCCGGTGTCGCTCGTCGTGCGCGGTTCCACTGGACCGGCGAGGAGCTGATCGGGCAGCGGAGTGGACCATCTGAGGATCGGAGTATTCAGCCCGTCGGTGTTGCTGGACGTCGCGCGTTCCACCGGACGCCTCACCGACGCCGGCGTGACGGTGCACGAGACGCCGGTGCCGTCCTCGCCGGCGCAATTCGAGTCGCTGCGGTCCGGTGACTACGACGCGGTGTTCACCAGTCCCGACAACGCGCTCGCCTACCGATTTCTGCCGGGAAATCCCCTGGGAGAGTTACTCGATGTCGAGATCGTCGCAGGCGTGGACCGCGGGCTCGGTCTGTGTCTGTGTGCGCGCCCGGGCGTCACCGGCGTTCGGGAGCTGGCCGGGGGTGTGCTGGGCGTCGATGTGCCCAACTCGGGTTTCGCCTTCGTGGCGTACGGCCTGCTCGACGAACTCGGACTGCGCCGAGACGAGCTCAGGGTCACCGCGCTCGGATCGACGCCCAAGCGCGCGGCGGTGCTCTCGGAGGGTGGCTGCGACGTCACGGTGCTCAACGCGGGCAACGAGCTGACAGCACAGGCCCGAGGGTGTCTTCCGCTGGCCGACGTCGCCCGCCTGGGCCCGTATCTCGGCACCGTTGTCGCCCGGATCCGGGAGGCACCCGCCGCCGATGCGGTGGATCGCTTCGTCGCCGCACTCGCTGACACCGCACGAGTGATCCGCGCCGGTGACGGGAACGCGGCCGAGGCGGCCGCCCGCCTGCTCGGCCTATCGCCGAAGGACGCCGTGGAGCACGTAGCGGTGTTGCGCGACCCGGCACGCGGAGTGATCGACGACGGCAGTGTCGACGTGGCGGCCGTGAGCACACTGGTGCAGCTGCGCCGCACCTATCTGCCCGCCCCGCAGCTCGATGGAGTGATCGATCGGCTGGAGGACCTGGTACGACCGGCCGCTCTGCGCTGAGCGTCTTTACTCCTCTTCGCGGACAACGTATCTGGAGCGTGCCACGGTGGAGGTGATCGCATAGACGATCGCCACCGCGGTGGTGATGCCGAACAGCGTCCCGAAGTGCTGAGCCCCGGCGGCGACGTTGCCGAACGCCGCGCCGATGGACGCGCCGGTGAACAGTGCGATCGAGAAGAACGACATGCCGATCGGCCTGCTGTCCGCTGCCGCATCGGTCATCCACGTCTGCATCGTGGTGTGGCCCATCGCCCAGGCCAGTCCGAGCAGGATCGCCGCGGCCACCACGGTGCTCGACGAGACACCCAGGGCGACAACGGTGTAGGCGCAGATGATGGCGATACCCGCCTGCAGCATCAACACCCAGGCCGGCCAACGCCCCAGGATCAGCTTCGTCAACTGGCTGAACACCACCACGGACGCGCCGAATGCGGCGGTGGCCAGCCCCGCGGTCAGCACACTTTCCCCGCTGACCTGAAGGGCCACGGCGAGATAGTTGAACACCCCGATCAGTAGCGCGCCCTCGATGAGTGTGAACACCAGGATGCCGACCGCCCAGGGGTTCACCGCCAGTCGGCGCAGCGACGGAATCAGTGGTTCCCTGATGTCGCCGACTGATTCCGCCAGGCGCACCAACCCTGCCGTCAGCGCCAGCGAGAACACCGCGACGCATACGTAAACCCAGCGCCAACCCCACCATTGGGCGACAGCGCCGGCGCCTACGGTGCCCGCCGCCAGGCCGAGCGAGATCGCCGCAGCCAGGTTGGCGGTGGCCACAGCCCGCCGGTGAATAGGCAGCGTGTCTCCGTAGTAGATCAGTACGGTCGTGATGGTGGCGGAGAACGCCGCACCCGCGATCGCGCGGGTGACGCCGTAGGACACCGCGTCATAGGACAGCGCGGTGCAGACGTTGGCCACGCCGCCCAGCGCGGTCGACGCGACGAGTACCCGCACCCGCCCGTAGCGAGCGGCCAAAGTGGCCCAGAACAGTTGGAAGGCGGCGTAGGAGACGGCATACACCGTGAGCGAATGGCCGACCGAATCGACGGCGGCACCCAGGTCCTCGGCGATCACGGGGACCAGTGGCGGCATCACCGAGCGGTCGATCATCGACACGAATGCGGCGATGATCAGGATCATCGGTGGCGGATCAGGTGCGCGGCGGCCACACCGGAACCTCGCCGTGGCCCGACCGAAATCGAACCGCCTTGGACCGCACGAACTCGTGCAGGGTCTCCGCGGCGTTCTCGCGGCCGAACCCGCTGCCCTTCATCCCGCCGAACGGCGATCCCAGGAACGAGCGCCGCATGTAGTTGTTCACGAAGATCATGCCTGCGTCGAGTCGTTGGGCGGTGTGCCAGGCCGCTGCCTCGTCGCGGGTGATCATCGCGGCTGTCAGCCCGTAGCTGGTGCCGTTGGCGATCTCGACGGCCTCGTCGAGGGTCGAGTAGCGCATGATCAGCGCGATGGGCCCGAAGATCTCTTCCTGCCCCACCGTGGAATCCGGTGTCACATCGGCCAGTACGGTCGGCGGTACCCAATAGCCGTTCGCGAGGCGCGGATCGGTCGGCACGTTGCCCTGTCCGACCAGGCGGGCACCCTCATCGAATGCTGTCCGCAGGTAGGCCAACACACGGTCGCGTTGCACGGCGTCCACAAGGGGACCGATGTCGGTGCGCGGATCGAGGCCGTCGCCGACCACCAGAGTGGTCGCGGCAGCGGTGAATCGCTCGAGGAACTCGTCGTACACGTCGTCGTGCACGAGGATGCGAGCGGTCGACGTGCACGCCTCGCCCTGGTTGTAGAACATGCCCTCGATCGAGACCTCAACGGCCACATCCAGATCCGCGTCGGGGAAGACGATCAGCGCGTTCTTACCGCCCAGTTCCATCGTGGCATAGGTCAGGTTCTGGGCCGCAGTTTCCAGCACGCGGCGGCCCGTGGCCGTCGCTCCGGTGAAGCTGATCCGCTCGACCAGAGGATGCCCGGCAAGAGCTGCGCCCGCGGCCAGGCCCGGAACGGCGTTGAGCACCCCCGGCGGCAGGACTTCGTTGGCGATCTCGACCAGACGCAGCACTGTCAGGGGTGCTTGCTCGCCGGGCTTGATCACCACGGTGTTGCCGGTGATCAACGCCGGGGCGCCCTTCTTGGCGAAGTGGATGGGCGGCCAGTTGAACGGCAGTATCGCTGCGACGACCCCGTAGGGCTCATAGACCACCCGGGTCTCGATCGGGCCCTGGTCGATGATCTCTCCGGGGAGGCTGTCGCCCAGACCGGCGAAGTAATCGAAACAGTTCGAGCTGAAGCTCACGTCGTTGGCGAGCGCGTCGCGTCGGGGTTTGCCGTTCTCCCGGGACACCAGTTCCGCCAGTTCGTCGGCGTGGGCGCGAATGCGGTCGGCCACCTGGCGGAGATAGCTACCCCGTTGGCGTCCCGTCAGCGTCCGCCAGGCGGGCAGTGCTGCGCGGGCGGATCTGACGGCCCGGTCCACCAGATCCGCATCGCCACTCACCACGCTGGCCAGGGGCCGCCCCGTCGACGGCTCGATCACCTCGAACGTCGCGTCGTCGCCGACCGCGACGAATTCGCCATCGATGAACGCTCCCCATCGGGCGCGCGGCAGCGCACCCGGATCGTCGACGTAGGCGTAGGTGGTGGTCATCTGCACACTCCAAGATTCGGTGGAGCAAGGTAGCTGCAATCGATTGCGGCTGACTATAGACGGTTGGACACCTCGTGAACAGCACTTCGGATCGATGCGCGAAATGACCCTTGGAGCAGCACGGTTCTGCGAACCAGAGGTGTTGACACCCCCTCGTCGTCTGTGTGACGATTCACTGCAATCGATTGCATATGAGCTACGCAACACAGCGGTTCGCTCGGGGCAATCGGTCTGACAGAGAGGTTGGACATGCGAATCACCACTGCTTTTCGCGCGGTAGCGGCGGCGGCTGCGGTCGCGTTGACCGTCGCCGGCTGTTCTGCGGACAGCGGTTCGGACGGTGACACCATCCGGATCGGGGCTTCCCTCCCGCTGACGGGCGAGTTCAGCCAGGGCGGCCTCGACACCCAGCACGGCTACGAGACATGGGTCGAGATGACCAACGAGGCCGGCGGCCTCTTGGGGAAGAAGGTCGAGATCGTCGTGAAAGACGACGCGACCCAACAGGAAACCGCAGTCAGCAATTACAACAACCTGATCGCGCAGGACAAGGTGAATCTCGTTCTGGGCAGCCAGTCCTCGCTGCTGAACATCCCGGCGTCGGCCATCGCCGAGAAGAACAAGATGCTGTTCGTCTGCCCGTCGTGCGGGTCTCCGGACATGTTCAACCGCGGCTTCTCCTACATCTTCTTCTCGCAGCAGGCGGTGGCCACCGACCAGGCCAAGGTGTTCGCTAACTGGATCGCCCAGCTTCCTCCTGAGCAGCGGCCCAAGACCGCGGCCTACCCCACGTTGGACGACCCGTTCGCCGGCCCCGTGGTCGAGGGCGCTGAGAAGATCCTGTCGGCCGCCGGCATCCGGACGGTCTACAAAGACCAATACCCGGCTACCACCAAGAACTTCGACTCGGTGGTCAATGCCATGCGCGACGCCGGGGCCGAAATCGTGGTCCAGGGAGCGCAATTCGAAGACGGCGTGAACATGATTCGCTCGATGAACCGCGCCAACTATCAGCCTGCGATCCTGTACCAGAGCAGCTCGCCCACCTACGGGCAGCAGTATCTCGACGCGGTAGGCCCGAACAACGCCGAGGGCGTGTTCTTCTCCTCGAGCTACAGCCCGCTGTCGGACACCAACCAGAACGCCGAGTTCGTCAAGCGATTCCAGGAGAAATTCGGCCAGAGCCCGCCCGAGGACGCGGCCGATGGTTTCGCCGCCGGTCAGGTGCTGGCCGCGGCGGTCAACGGGGTCGGCTCGATCGACGACCAGTCCGCCCTGGCGGACTGGTTGCACAACAACAGCGTCGACACGCTGCTGGGCACCTTGAGCTGGAACTCCGACGGCAGTCCGAAGGGCGACTTCCTGGTCGGTCAGTGGCAGGCCGGAGTGTCCCAGATCGTGCTTCCCGCCGACGTGGCGACGTCGGACAAGATCATGCGCTGGCGCGGCGGGGCCATCTGATGACCTCGCTCGTCCAGACGCTCATCCTCGGACTTCTCGTCGGTGCGCTGTACGCGCTGATGGCTTCCGGGCTGACCCTGATCTTCGGGGTCATGCGGGTGATCAACCTCGCTCACGGCGCCTTCGCCGTGCTGGCGGCCTTCCTGACCTACACGCTGTGGCACCAACTCGGTCTGGACCCGCTGTTGTCCATCCCGATCGTCATGGCGGTGATGTTCGGCTTCGGTTGGCTGGTGTATCTGCTGGTGATCCGGCACGTCCGCGGCGCGCACGTCACGATGACGGTGCTGGCGACCTTCGGCATCGCACTGATGCTCGAGGGAATCATGGGATTCATCTGGGGTAACACGTCGTCCACCGTGGTCGTGTCCTACACCGACGCGTCACTGGCTCTCGGGCCGATCTACGTACCCCAGGCCATGCTGATCGCCGCGGTGATCGCAGTCGCGGTGATGGGCGCGCTCTACCTGCTGCTCAATCACACCTGGGCGGGGCGGGCCATCCGTGCCGCCTCGTCCAACGAAAGTGGCGCGCTGCTGGTAGGGGTGAGCGTCGCGACCATCGCCGCACTCACATTCGCCATCGGCGTGGCCACGCTGGGTGCCGGCGGGGCGATGCTGTCGACGATCTATCCCTTCCTGCCGGGCACGCACTACCAGTGGATCGCGCGACTGCTGGCGATCGTCGTGCTCGGTGGCCTCGGCAGCCTGCCGGGTGCCGTCCTTGGCGCTCTGGTGATCGGGGTCGGCGAGATGGCGGCCACGGCCTACATCGGGGCGTCCTGGCCGGTCGCCGTTCCGTTCCTCGTCATCATCGTCGTGCTCATCACCCGCCCGCAGGGCATTCTCGGTACCCGCCTCAGAGAGGACGCGGTCGCATGACCACCGCTACCACCAAGTCGGAGCGCACATCTCGACTTCTCGATCCCGCTCTGCACACGTGGTTGACGCGCGGCCTTATCGCCATCGCGGCTCTCGTGATCCTGTTGTTCCCGCTCTCGCCGAGCATGTCCGCGCAGAACATGGTGATCATGTCGCTGGTGCTGGCCATCGGGGCCAGCGGTCTGAACATCATCACCGGCTTCACGGGCTACCTGTCACTGAGCCAGGGCGCGTTCATCGGCATCGGCGCCTACGTCGGAGCGGTACTGGCCACCCGGTTCCCCGACATCGAGCCACTACTGTGGGCGCCGATCGCCGGCGTCATCGCCGCCGCCGTCGCGATGCTGCTCGGACTGGTGACCTACCGTTCCCGCGGGCCCGCCTTCGTCATCATCACGGTGGCCTTCCTGTTCCTCGTGCAGTTCGTGGCCATCGAATGGGTGCCGGTCACCAACGGCTCCGCCGGACTGACCCTGCCTCTGCCGGATTGGCCCGATTCGTGGGGGAATTGGCCTTTCCATCTCGCGCTCGTCGCGTTGCTCGCACTGTCACTGTCGCTGACGTGGTGGATCCGGCGCACGAAGTTCGGCATGGGTCTGATCGCGATCCGCGAAGACGAGGGCAAGGCCGGCACCATTGGCGTCAACGCGCCCGTCTACAAGCTGCTGGCGTTCGGCCTGAGTGCGCTGTTCGTGGGCATGGCCGGCTCGGTGTACGGGTACTACCTCTCCTTCGTCGACCCGATCGGCATGTTCTCGATCATCACCAGCGCGCTGATCGTGCTCGCGGTGATTCTGGGCGGCCGCGGCACCCTGTGGGGACCGGTGCTGGGCGCGTTCATCATTCAGCCCGTCAACAACTACGCCAACCAGGCCTTCGGCGGCGGCAACGCACGCCTGGTGCTGTTCGGGGGGCTACTGGTGTTGCTGGTGATTCTGCTGCCCAAGGGCATTTTGCCGACGCTGGCGGCTTTCATCGAGAAGGCCAGAACCCAAGGCACCGTGGGGCTTTCCGGCGCGCGGCTCAACCCACTGGATCGGCCGCTGGTACGCAGCGAGATCCGCAAGCCGCAGCCGACCGGCAGAACACTGCTCGAGGTCCGTGGTCTGCACAAGAGCTTCGGAGGCAACCACGCCGTCAACGACTGCACGTTCACCGTCCCCGAGGGATCGATCACCGCGCTGATCGGGCCCAACGGATCCGGCAAGACGACCGTCTTCAACCTGATCTCGGGCACCATGACCCCGGACAAGGGCGAGATCCTGCTCGACGGTGAACACCTCGAACGGATGTCGCCCTGGTCGCGCGCTCACCGCGGGCTGGGCCGGACCTTCCAGATCACCCGTCTGTTCCGGGAGATGACCGTGCTCGAGAACGTGGTCGCACCGCTGCGCGATTTCTCGGTGCCCCAACTCGGTCTGGGAGCAGTCAGCGGATCGGAAGCAAGCCGGGCCGAGGAACTGCTGGAGTTCGTCGGCATGGCTGCCTACCGTGATGCCAAGGCGGGCGCGTTGTCCTACGGGCAACAGAAGCTCGTGGAACTCGCCCAGGTACTCATGCTGGATCCGAAGCTGATCCTGCTGGACGAACCCGCGGGCGGGATCAACCCGACGCTGATCGAGCGGATGGGCGACCTGATCCGCGAACTCAACTCCAAGGGCAAGACCTTCCTCCTGGTCGAGCACAACATGCCGTTCGTGGTCGGCTTGTGCGACCCGATCCGCGTTCTGGCGCGCGGGGCGGTGATCGCGCAGGGCACTCCTGAGCAGATCCAGAAGGACCCGTTGGTGCTCGACGCCTATCTGGGCGACGACTACCTGCTCGAGGCACCGTCCAAGGGATCGACCATCCCGGTGGCAGAGAGGAACCCGGCATGATCCGACTCGAAGGGGTGGTCGCCGGATATGGCGGCGGCAACGTCCTGCAGGGTGTCGACCTGGAGGTCGGTCCCGGGGAACTGGGCTGCATCGTCGGCCCCAACGGGGCAGGCAAGTCCACGGTACTGCGAGCGGTCAGTGGCATCCTCAAGCCTAGTGCCGGCCGGATCATGCTCGACGGCAAAAACATTGCCGGTCTGACCCCGGACGAGGTGCTCGGTTGCGGTGTCACCCAGGTGCCGCAGAGCAATGGCCTCTTCCCGACGCTGACCGTCAAAGAGAACATCCTGATGGGGGCGTATGTCATCCGCAGGCAGCGTCAGCTGGTCAAGCAGCGCTACGACGAGGTACTGGGCATGTTCCCGCTCGTGGCCGACAAGACCGGAGTGCGCTGCGGCAACCTCTCCGGCGGCCAGCGACGCATGGTGGAGTTCGCCCGCTCGCTGATGCTCGACCCCAAGCTGGTCCTGTTGGACGAGCCGTCGCTGGGTCTGGACCCCAAATCGCTCACCGTGATCGACGAAGCGGTCGCAATCATGCGCGCGAGCGGCAAAGCGGTGCTGATGGTCGAACAGAACGTCAGGTTCGGCCTTCGGATGGCCTCGAGCGGCATCGTGATGGAGAGCGGTCGCGTCCTGCTCACAGGCCCCGCCCAATCCGTGCTGTCCAATCCCGAGATCGCGGATCTCTACTTCGGTGGTGCAGTGCATGCGCCCAGCGCTTCTCATCCGCCGGCACCCCAACCCACGGCCTGACCGAACAGAAAAGGAATCTCTCAATGTCTGCCTCAACCCTGAAGATCGGCTGGATCGGCGCGGGACGGATGGGCGCCCAGCTCGTCATTCGGCTGCTCGATGCCGGCTACGACGTGACCGTGTACAACCGCACCGCGTCCAAGGCCGCTGCATTGGCCGAGAAGGGCGCCAAGGTCGTCACCCAGCCGGTCGATCTCGCCGACCGCGACCTGGTGTTCGCAATGGTGTCCTCATCGAAGGACCTGGAACAGGTGATGCTCGGAGACGGCGGGCTCCTCACCGGCGCCCAGTCGCCACGCATCATCGCCGACTCGTCCACCGTGTCCTCCGACATCAGCGCGAGGATCCGGGAGGCCGCCAACTCCCGCGGCTGCGACTTCCTGGCCACCCCGGTCAGCGGTAATCCGAAAGTCATTGCGGCAGGCAAGCTCACGGTCGCGGTGTCGGGGCCGCGCGAGGTGTTCGAGTCGATCGAGCCGGTACTCAACGTGTTCGGCCGCAGCGTCACCTACGTCGGTGAGGGTGAGGTCGCACGGTTGGTGAAGATCGCCCACAACCTGATGCTCGGCGTCGTCACCCAGTGCCTGGCCGAGATCACGGTGCTGGTGGAGAAAGGCGGTGTCAATCGCGCCGACTTCCTGGCCTTCCTGAACGACTCGGTGATGGGATCGACGTTCACGCAATACAAGTCACCGGCGTTCGTCAACCTCGACTTCACCCCGACGTTCACGATGGAGTTGCTGCAGAAGGACTTCGACCTCGGGCTGGAAGCTGCGTATGCGCTCAAGTCGCCGATGCCGATCGCATCCGCCACCCGGCAGATCGTCGCGCAGGCGGCGGGGGCCGGTGTGGGCGTCGACGAGGACTTCGCGACGCTGCTGCTCGAGGTCGCCCGCGGGGCCGGCATCGAACTGAAGCCGGAGAACGTCAACGTCGACGACGGCCTGACGCCGGTGCACTCGTGACGGCGCTGGTCGCCCCGCCGGTCGCAGCGCGTCCCCTGGGCGCACCCGGCCACATGGGGGTGGACTACGAAGAACGGGTCGACTTCGCGCGGTTGCGGGACTACCGGATCGCGCGGGCGAAGGCGGCACTGGAAGCCAGTGGGTGCGGCGCTTTTCTCCTGTTCGACTTCTACAACATCCGTTACACCACCCAGACCTGGATCGGTGGGGCGCTGGGCGACAAGATGATCCGCTACTGCCTGCTCACCCGAGACGCCGAACCGATCCTGTGGGACTTCGGTTCGGCGGTCCGGCACCACAAGTTGTACTCGCCGTGGCTGCCGCAGGAGAACTGGCGGGCAGGGTTCCTGGGCTTCCGGGGCGCGGTCGCCCCGGACGCGGGCCTGATGCGCGACGCGGTGACCGAGATCAAGAGCATCCTGGCCGAGGCTGGCGTGGCCGACGCTCCGGTCGGGATGGACATCGTTGAGCCGCCGTTCCTGTTCGAGATGCAGCGCCAGGGGCTGGCCGTCGTCGATGCCCAGCAGAGCATGCTCGATGCGCGGGTGATCAAGTCCAACGACGAGATCATGCTGCTCAATCAAGCGGCGGCGATGGTGGACGGGGTGTATCAGGACATCGTCGACGTGCTCAAGCCCGGGGTGCGGGAGAACGAGATCGTCGCGCTGGCCAACAAGCGGCTCTACGAGATGGGGTCGGATCAGGTCGAGGCGGTGAACGCCATTTCGGGGGAGCGGTGCAACCCGCACCCCCACAATTTCACCGATCGCATCATCCGGCCCGGTGATCAGGCGTTCTTCGACATCATCCACTCCTACAACGGATATCGCACCTGCTACTACCGGACATTCGGGGTGGGCAGCGCCACGCAGAGCCAACGTGACGCCTACAAGCAGGCCCGCGAGTGGATGGACACCTCGATCGCGGCGATCCGCCCGGGCGTGGGGTCCGATCAGATCGCCCGACTGCTGCCCCGGGCGGAGGATTTCGGGTTCGAGAACGAGATGGCGGCCTTCGGGCTGCAATTCGCGCACGGCCTCGGACTCGGCCTGCACGAGCGCCCGATCATCTCGCGGCTGAACTCCCTGGAGAACCCGATCGAGTTGCAGGCCGGCATGGTCTTCGCGATGGAGACCTACTGCCCGGCGTCGGACGGGACCTCTGCGGCACGGATCGAAGAGGAAGTCGTGGTCACCGACGACGGCCCGGTGATCCTGACCAAGTTCCCGGCTCAGGAACTGTTCGTCGCCAACGAATACTGAGTGCGCTGCGGGGCTGGCCTCAGCCCCGCAGCCGCCCCGCCACGTCCGGCGCCAGGCCGGCGAGGCTGTCGGTGCCCAGATCGCCGTGGCGCAGGTCCAGTGTTTTGAGGAACTTCTGCTGCCCCATCGTCAGCGCGATGAAATACCCCAGTTCGACGAGTTCCGGTTCGGTGAAGTGGGCATGCAACTCGGCCCACACGGCGTCGTCGGCGAGGTTCGGGTCCCACGCGATGGCCTCGGCCCACTTCAGGGCCGCCTTCTCGCGATCGCCGAGAACCGTCGACCCGCGAAACTCGATCACCTCGTCGAACTCCCGCTCGGTCAGCCCTGCCTGGGTGCCCAGGTGGGAGCGCTGACCCGCGCAGTAGCCACAGTCCAGGCTCTTGGCGATGAAGACCCGGGCCAGTTCCTTCACAGAATGGTCCAGTACGCCTTCCCGGAAGGTCTGCTGCCAGGAGGCGCTGAACGTGCGGAGCACGGCCGGCACGTGGGCTCGCACGGCCTGGCTCTCGAGCCGCGGAGTGCCGAAGGTGCGGGACTGCTCGAGAATGGCGACGAGGTCGGGCTCGGTGACATCCTCCGGCCGGACATAGCTGATGCGGGGCACGGTCACGCCTTCCAGACGGTCTTCAGGTTGCAGAACTCGCGGATGCCCGCAGCGGCCAGTTCCCGTCCGTAGCCGGAGTCCTTGATCCCACCGAAGGGTAGTTCGGGGTAGGAGACCGTCATGCCGTTGAGGAACACCGCTCCCGCGTCGAGGTGGGCGACGAACCAATCCTGTTCGGTCTCATCACCACTCCACACCGCAGAGCTCAGCCCGAACGTCGTCTGGTTGGCGACACGCACCGCCTCCTCGCGATCGGCGACCCTGTAGACCGACGCCACCGGACCGAAGGTCTCCTCCATCACCACCCGCATGTCGTCGGTCAGCCCGGCCAGCACGGTCGGGGAGTAGAACCATCCCGGCCGGTCCGGGGCGGAGCCGCCGGCCAGCACCTGGGCGCCCTTGGCCACCGCGTCTTCGACCAGTTCGGCGACATCGGCACGACCGGATTCGGTGGCGAGGGGTCCGACGTCGATGGCCTCGTCCATCGGATCGCCGACGCTGAGGGCCTTCATCTTGTCCACGAAGAGATCGACGAAGGCGTCGTACACATCGGCGTGGACGATGAATCGCTTGCCGGCGATGCAGGATTGGCCGTTGTTCGAGATGCGGGCCTTCACGGCGACCGATGACGCCGCGTCGAGATCGGCGCTCGGCATCACGATGAAGGGATCGGAGCCGCCGAGTTCGAGGACGGCCTTCTTGATCTCTTGGCCGGCGGTGGACGCGACGGAGCGGCCGGCGGGTTCCGAGCCGGTGAGCGTGACGGCCTTGACGCGGCTGTCCTCGATCACCGCGGCCACCTCACGCGAACCGATCAGCAGCGTGCGGAACGATCCCGCGGGGAAACCGCCCTTCTCGAACAGCTCGTCGAGATACAGCGCCGATTGCGGGACGTTGGACGCGTGCTTGAGCAGACCGGTGTTACCCGCCATCAGCGCCGGTGCCGCGAACCGGATCACCTGCCACAGCGGGTAGTTCCACGGCATCACGGCCAGCACCACACCGAGTGGTTGCCACACGGTGCCCGCCGCGGAGGCCGACACCGCTGACGGGTCGGCGAGTTCCTCGGGCGCCAGGAACGATTCGGCGTTGTCGGCGTAGAACCGGATGTTCTTCGCGCACTTGAGCACCTCGGCACGGGACTGCGCTATCGGCTTGCCCATCTCCAATGTGATCATCGCGGCAGCGCGGTCTACCTCGCCCTCGAGGATGTCTGCGGTGGCGTGCATCCACTGCGCGCGTTGGGCATAGTTGGTGTCGCGCAGGGTCTGCGCCGCCGCGAACGCCTGCGCGATCCGGCGCTCCACTTCGGCGCTGTCGTGCGGTTCGAACGACTCGACGATTTCGCCGGTCGCAGGGTTGACGGTCTCGATCGCCATGGGGGTCCTGTTCGCTCGTACGGGTGGTTACTCGAAAACTTCGGGGTGGCGGGCCAATTGACGACGTGTGCGGCGGATGTGACCCAGCAGGACGCGTTCGGCTTCGTCGGAGTCACGCTCGCGGATCGCGGCGACCAGCATGTGGTGTTCGTCGTGCACGATGCGGTTGCTCTCGTCGTCGAGCAGCCGGGTGAAGGCACGGCGGTAGTGCTGCGTGGTGTTCCACAACCGCTCCACGGTGGGGCCGAGGTATGTCGTGTCCGCGGCGGCGTAGCTGCCGAGGTGGAACTCGCGATCCAGCTCGAGGAAGCGTTCCACGGCCCGGGTCCGGTGCATCGTGTCGGCGAGTTCGGCGAGCCGGTCGATCTGCGACTCGGTGAGCGCGGGCAGGCTGTACCGCAGCAACAGCGGTTCGATGCGCTCGCGCACCTGGTAGAGCTCGACGCATTCGTCGAGGCTGAGCCTGGCGATCCACGCACCGGCGTTGGCGATCGTCGTGACCAGACCCTCGGATTCCAGGATGCGCAACGCTTCTCGCACAGGGACGCGGCTGGCGCCGTACTGGTTGGCCAGTTCTTCTTGCCGCAATCTGGTGCCTGGCGGGTGGACGCCGTGCAGGATCGCGTTGCGCAACTCGTCGGCGACGCGGGCACCCGTCACGCCGTCGCGTACCTGGGGCTGGCTCACGTCAGTCCGCCGGATGATTCGGGTTCCACAGCAACACCTCGGCGTCGGCCTCGTAGGCCTTGCCCTCGGGGAAGCTGACCAGTTCGAATTGCATGCCCCACGGGCTCAGAAAGTACACCCAGCGCTGGCCCTCGCTGGCGTTTCGGCTGACGGTCGGCCGGCCGAGCACCTCGAGGCCTTCCGCGCGCAGATAGGCGACGGCGGCGTCGATGTCGTGGACATAGATCGCCAGATGGTGGCCGCCGATGTCGCTGTTGCGCGGTTGCGCCGACTGCCCGTCGGCGGGCTCGTACTGGAACACCTCGAAGTTCGCGCCGGTGCCGCAGCGGTAGAACCGCAGTTCGCGCATCACCGTACGGGGATGCACGTTGAGGTGGGACTGCATCCAGTCGTCATCATGCGCGAACGGGCCGAGGGTATAGACGTGCGTGCAGCCGAGAATGCCCACGAAGAACTCATGGGCCTGCTCCAGGTCGGGCACCGTGAAGCCGATGTGGTCGGTGCCGACCAAGCCGGGCAGGGGCATCTCGAGCCTCTCTGTGGATCCAATATCAACGCAGAGTATCCGATCTTGCGGTGTTTCTAGAAGGTATCTAGCCAAAGTGGATCCAATCACGTTACGGTGGGACCCGCGTCACACCAACCAGATGCGCATTCGATGGAGATGAGGGCCATGCCGATCGAAACCCGCCTCGAAACCGGCTCGCCGTGGGTGGAGCTGTCGACCACCGACGACGACTGGGAAGCTGCCGATCCGGCGCTGCTGGGCACGATGCTGGCGGAACTGCACCTGATCCGTGCGTTCGAGGAGACGGTGCTCGACCTCGCGGGTGAGGGGTTGGTACACGGACCCGCCCACTCCAGCATCGGGCAGGAGGGCGGCGCGGTGGGATCGATTGTCGGACTACGCTCCGCCGATGCCGTCAACGGTTCTCACCGCGGCCACCACCAGTTCCTCGCCAAAGCGCTGACGCACGTCTCCGGCGGGGTCATCGATCCGGCCGACCCGATCACTCCGAAGATCGCGCGGGTACTGCAGCGCACACTCGCCGAGATTCTCGGTCTGGCACAGGGCTATTGCCGCGGACGTGGTGGGTCGATGCACCTGCAGTGGTTCGAAGCCGGTGCGCTGGGCACCAATGCGATCGTCGGCGGCGGCGTGCCGATGGGCGCAGGTAACGCGTGGGCCCAAAAGCAGAGCGGGACAACCGACCTGACGATCAGCTACTTCGGTGACGGCTCCAGCCAGATCGGGTCGGTGCTGGAGACGATGAACCTCGCGGCGGCCTGGAGGCTACCGTTCTGCTTCTTCATCGAGAACAACCTCTACGCGGTGTCCACCCGGGTCGACGAGATCACCGCCGACCCTCGATTGTCCGTGCGAGGGCAGGGCTTCGGCATTCCCGGCTGGCGCGTCGACGGGATGGATCCCCTGGCGGTGCACCTGGCCATCGAGCAGGCCGCCACCCGGATGCGCGCCGGCGAGGGGCCGGCGGTGATCGAAGCCGCGGTCTATCGCTTCTTCCACCAGAACGGGCCATACCCCGGCAGCGCATTCGGATACCGCGACAAGGACGAGGAAGCGCAGTGGCGAGCCCGCGATCCGCTCGACAAGACTGCCGCCCAGATGATCAGACTGGGGCTTATCGACGAGGCCGGGGTCTCCGAACTGCGACGCCAAGCGCTCAGCGCGATGACGTCCGCAGTGTCGGAACTGCTCGAGCCCGATCCGGAAACGGCAGGTAAGCGCCGCATCCGCCCGCAGCTGTGGCCCGATCCCGGCTTCGTCAATGTCGGTATCCGCGGCGACGCCTCAGAATTGGCGTCGTGGGACGCGCTCGAGCCGACGGAGTATCAGGGACCCTGGCGGGCAGTCCGATTCATCGACGCGGTATCCGGGGTGATGGATCGTCGGATGGACACCGACGAGCGCATCGTGATCTTCGGCGAGGATGTGCACCGCCTCGGCGGCGGCACGAACGGCGCCACCAAGGGCCTGGCCAAGTACGGTGACCACCGATTGGTCGGCACGCCGATCAGTGAGAACGCCTTCACCGGTCTCGGCGGTGGGCTGGCGCTCGACGGCCGGTTCCGGCCGGTGGTGGAGTTCATGTATCCGGACTTCATGTGGGTGGCCGCCGATCAGGTGTTCAACCAGATCGGCAAGGCGCGGCACATGTTCGGTGGCGACAACCCAGTGCCCTTCGTGCTGCGCACCAAGGTCGCGATGGGGTCCGGCTACGGCTCACAACATCTGATGGACCCTGCCGGCATCTTCGCGACCAGCCCCGGTTGGCGCATCGTGGCTCCCTCCACGGCGGCCGACTACGTCGGACTGATGAACGCCGCACTGGCGCTGCAGGACCCGGTGCTGGTGATCGAGCATGTGGACCTCTACAGCACCGCCGATCAGGTCCCGGACGGGGATCTCGACTACATCATCCCGCCCGGCCGTGCCGCAATCCGCCGCACCGGCACGGACGTGACCGTGATCAGTTATCTGTCGATGGTGGCCCACTGTGCCGAAGCCATCGAGCAGACCGGGATCGATGCCGAGTTGATCGACCTGCGCTGGCTGGACCGCGCGTCCCTCGACTGGGACACCGTCGAGGCCAGCATCAAGAAGACAAACGCGGTGTTGATCGTCGAGCAGGGCGCCCAGGGCACCTCCTACGGGGGTTGGCTGGCTGATGAGATTCAACGCCGACTGTTCGACTGGTTGGATCAGCCAGTCGAGCGGGTGTCAGGGGAAGAGGCGTCGCCGAGCATCTCCCGAGTGCTGGAGCGCGCCGCGATCGCGGGCACCGAGCAAGTGGTGGCTGGTCTCGAAAACATTCGCATCGGAATGGGTGCGCACTGATGGCCACCCTGATGCGCATGCCGGAGGTGCTGGCCAATGCGACCGAGGCCGTGATCCAGACGTGGCTGGTGTCTGTCGGCCAGGAGATTGCTGTCGGTGACCCGATCGCCGAAATCGAGACGGACAAAGCCGTTGTCGAGTACGCGGCCGAGATGGACGGTACGGTCGCGGAGCTCCTCGCCGAGCCGGGCGTACCGATCGCTGTGGGCGATCCGATCGCGAAGGTGACCCGGATAGGAGAAGTGGACGAGCCGGAGGACGCCGAGTCGGCACTGGCCGCGGCGCCGCGCGACCCGGAGTCCGCGGCTCCGGTGCTGGAGGATACCGACGATCCACCGCAGAGGGTGGTCACCACGATGGCTGCGGAACGCCGGAGTGCACCCGCAGGAAACGGTCACCGGCTGTTCGCCACTCCGTTGGTGCGCAAATTGGCGGGAGAGAGGGGAATCGATCTGACGACAGTGACCGGCACGGGCCCCGGTGGACGGATCGTGCGCCGCGATCTGGATCGGCTTCCGGTGACTGCGCCGATGGAGAATCCGACGACACCGGCTCCCTCGCAGGCGAGCTCAGCTGAGCCGGAAAGGCCCTACCACGACGTTCCGCTGAGCGGTATGCGCAGGGCGATTGCGCGTCGGCTCACCGAGAGCAAGACCACCGTTCCGCATTTCTACGTCACCGCCGACTGCCGTGTCGACGCACTCCTGGATCTCCGCCGGTCAGTCAACGCCGCGGACACCTACAAGATCTCGGTCAACGATTTCGTGCTCAAAGCCGTGGCGGGCGCACTGGTGGAGGTCCCGGAGGCCAATGTCATCTTCACCGGCGACGCGATCCGGCAGTTCTCGGGAGTGGACATCGCGGTGGCTGTTGCGGTGGAGGGCGGCTTGCTGACACCGGTGGTCCGCGACGTCGACAGCTTGCCGCTGTCGGGAATCGCGACCCGGGTCGCCGATCTCGCCGAGCGGGCTCGTGCCGGAAAGCTCAAGCAGCAGGAGCTCGAGGGGGGCAGCTTCTCGGTCTCCAACCTGGGAATGTACGGGGTCGGTAGCTTTTCGGCGATCCTCAATCCGCCTCACTCGGGCATTCTCGCTGTCGGTGCGGCCGCACAACGGCCTGTGGTCGTCGACGGGGCGCTGACGGTCGGCACCGTCATGACCGTCAATCTCTCGGCTGATCACCGGGCCATCGACGGATCGGTGGCGGCACAGTGGATGTCGGCGTTCACGCGGCGGATCGAGAACCCGCTCACGATCCTGATCTGAGGCTCGTCGCCATCCCTACGGCAGGAGTTCCTCGGCCAGGGTCTTACCGATCGGCAGTGCCGACGTCGCCGCCGGCGACGGTGCGTTCAACACATGGATGCTGCGCGGTGTCCTCTCCAGCAGGAAGTCGTGCACCAGCGTGCCGTCTCGGCGGACAGCCTGAGCCCTGATCCCAGCCTCACGGGGCAGAAGGTCACCCAATTGCAGTTCGGGACAGTACTTCTGGCATTCGGCGAGGTATCCGCGCTTGAACAACGAATTCTTCATCTCGTGGATTCCGGTGCGCACGTTGGCCCGCGCGACCCGCCACATCCCCGGATAACGCGCATAATCGAGCACATCGCGCACTTTCACGGCGCCTTTCCGATAGTCCTCGCGCGCGAACCCGAGAACGGCATTGGGGCCCACAGTGATTCCGCCGTCGATCGTCGGGCTGAGGTGCACCCCGAGGAACGGCAGGGCCGGATCCGGAATCGGATAGATGAGGCGCGCGACGAGGTCCGCGCGAAACGGCGGCAGCGAGTAATACTCACCCCGGAAGGGAATGATCCGCACGTCGACGTCGATACCGGCCATCGCGGCGATGCGATCAGCCTGCAGCCCCGCGCAGGCGACGAGGCGCTCTGCGCGCCAGATGCCGGCTTCGGTGTTCACGACGACTTCGGTGGCTGCTTCGTGGACATCCGTGACCGTCGTGCCGGTCACCACCTCGCCGCCGGCCGCGACAACCAGGGCCGCCAGGGTTTCGCAGACGCGCGCGTAATCGATGATGCCGGTGGTGGATACCTCGATGGCGCCGAGCCCGCGGATGTGGGGCTCGGCGCGCCGCAGTTCGGCAGCGTCGACGAGTCGCACGTCGAGGCCGTTGACCAGGGCACGCTCGTGGAGCGCCAGCATGCGCCCGTGCTCCGTTTCATCGGTCGCGACCAGCAATTTGCCGGTCGTGCGAAACGGGATGCCGTGCGCCGTGGCGAAGTCCTTGGTCTCCTGAGCGCCGCGCTTGCAGAGGGTGGCTTTGAGGCTGCCGGGCTCGTAATAGATGCCCGAGTGGATGACGCCGCTGTTGTGACCCGTCTGGTGCCGGGCCACACCGGGCTCTTTCTCCAGAACCGCGACCGACAATCCGGGACGGCGCTGCTGGATCTTCCACGCGGTCGCGAGTCCGACGATGCCGCCGCCGATCACGATCACATCGACGCGGTGTGCTGCGGTCACGACCGCCGTCCGTCCCGCGGAGCCTTCTCGAGGTTGGGGTGGACCACACGCAGTTTGTCCGCGATGCGCGCCAGCGCTCGCAGATCGGTGGGGGAGAGCGGATCGAGCACCAGTTCCCGGACGGCGCGCACGTGAATCGGCGCGGCCTCGACCACCAGGCGATAACCGTCCTCGGTCAGATGGGCCAGCGTGTAGCGGCCGTCGTCGGGATCGGGCGAGCGGGTCACCCACCCGCGCTGCTCGAAGCGTTTCACTACGTTGGACAGCCGAGAAAGCGACCCGTTGGTCAGAAACGCCAACTCACTCATGCGGATTCGGCGATCCGGTGCCTCGGACAGATGGCTGAGCGTGAGGTATTCGAACAGGGTCAGATCCACGTCACGCAACGGAGCCTCGAGCTTGCCAGGGAGAAGCAGCATGAGCGAGACCAGGCCCGTCCACGCCTCTTTCTCGTCCTGGTTCAGCCAGGTCGGATCCTTCCTGGATGCCATCGGTTGAGCGTATCGGCGACCCGACGGTTTTCCCGGGGAAGTGCTCGGCTCGGAATAACTTCACGCATGAAGTGATTGACTGCTAAGGTCAGTTCAAGCATGAAGTAATCAACGAAAGGTCACCCATGTCCGATGTCGAGTTCTTCGTCACCCCCGGCTACGGCGAGATGTTCCGCGAAATGCGGCACTACAGCCAGGCGGTCCGGATCGGCGACCGTGTCGATCTCGGGTCAGGGTGGCTGGGACGACGAACTGCACTTTCCCGACTCGCTGGCAGACGAGATCACCCGAGCGTTCGAGAACGTGGAGCGCACGCTTGTCGCGGCGGGTGTCAGCTGGCGGGACGTCGTGCACGTGAACTCCTACCACGTGGCCGGCGCGGGCGCGGCGATCGATCCGGTGCACACCGAGGTCATGGTCGATCAGTTGCGCAGGTGGATGCCCGAGCGCGCACCGATCTGGACAGCGACCGGTGTCAGCGCGCTCGCGGCGCCCGGGATGCGCGTCGAGATCCGGGTCACCGCTGTCGTCGAGGGCTGACGGGTCCGCGCCCCGGGAATGAACCACCCCGTCGGTGCGCTTGAGTCCAGCATGACCTTCACCCTCGGCGAACAGTCCGCACTCCTGCAGCCCAGCACCGTCGGTGCAGTGAGCGTCGCCAACCGTCTCTTCATGGCGCCCCTGACCCGATCACGCGCCGACGCCGACGGCACTCCGTCGTCGCTGGCGGCGGAATACTACGCGCAGCGCGCCGCGGCGGGGCTCATCATCAGCGAGGCGACCGCGGTCTGCGAACAAGCCAACGGCGCCTACATGAACACCCCCGGCATCTACACCGACCGGCAGCAGGACAAGTGGGCGGAGATCGCCTCGGCCGTGCACCGGGCGGGCGGAAAGATGTTCGTGCAGTTGTGGCATGTCGGACGGATGGCACACCCCGAGATCAGCGGCTTCGAAGCGGTGGGGCCCTCGCCGATCGCCGCCGACCTGGTGACGCACACGCCTACGGGGAAGAAGCCGCTGCCCGTGCCGCGCGCACTGACCGTCAGTGAGATCGGCGAGATCGTCGGTCAGTTCCGGTCCGCGGCCCGCCGTGCGGTCGACGCCGGCATGGACGGCGTCGAAATCCATTCTGCCAACGGCTATTTGCTCCACGAGTTCCTGTCCGACGTCGTCAACCAGCGCACCGACGTCTACGGCGGCTCCCCGGAGAACAGGGCCCGCTTCGCCGCCGAGGTCGTGGAGGCCGTCGCGGACGAGATCGGCGCCGAGCGCGTCGGCTTGCGGATCTCGCCCGGAAACGCCGCCGGCGACATGCACGAAATCGATCAGGTCAGCGCCTACGAGTTGCTGCTGTGCCGGATCTCCTCACTGAAGATCGCCTATCTGCACATCGTCAGCGAGCCGTCGGCGCCGGCGTTCGCGGCGCTGCGCACGCAGTGGGACGGCACGCTGGTGCTCAACACCCCGCGCACCGTCGACACCGACTTCGCGATGCTGGAGAACCTCGCCGAGTGGGGCGTCATCAGTGCGGCCGCCGTCGGGCGGGCCTTCCTCGCCAATCCGGATCTGGTCACTCGGCTGACGGCCGGCGCCGAACTCAACGAGCCCGATGCGGCGACCTTCTACGCCCCGGGACCGGCGGGCTACATCGACTACCCCACGTTGGACGAATTGGTGACGGCCCGGTCGGCGTAGGTGTGAAGTGCGCGGCGGCGGGAAACACCTCCGGCATGGCTACCTACCGCGTGCTCAACCCCCACGGCGACATCGTCGAGACGAAGGACATCGAGAGCGCTGAGGACGCGCACGCCTGGTTCGTCGATCAGCGTGCCGACAACTCCGAGCTGGGGTGGCGCATGGAGGTCGAGCACGACGGCGAGTGGTCGTTCTTCGACGACACCGAAGGCTCAGCCGACTAGACCCGGCACCGAAGGCACGCGTTCTGACGTCATTCAAAGCTGTCGACGTCAGAAAGCGTGCGTTCGTCGTTCCCGCTCTCCAGAGGGCGGCCCAACCAAGCGGTTGGGCGAGGCTGCTAGCATGCCGCTAGAGGAGCAGCCTCCCCGCGGGACCCGTCATGGGACCACCGCGGCCCCCGATCTGAACAGGACCTGGAGAGCACATGTCCGAAGATGCCTTCATCTATGAGGCGATCCGCACCCCGCGCGGCAAGCAGCGCAACGGATCGCTCAACGAAATCAAGCCCGTCAACCTCGTCGTCGGCCTGATCGACGAGATCCGGTCTCGCCACCCTGACCTCGACGAGTCGCTGATCAGCGACGTCATCCTCGGTGTCGTCTCGCCCGTCGGCGACCAGGGCGGCGACATCGCCCGCACCGCCGCGCTGGTGGCGAAGCTGCCCGAGACCACCGGCGGGTTCCAGCTCAACCGGTTCTGCGCCTCAGGCCTGGAAGCGGTCAACCTGGGCGCACAGAAGGTGCGCTCGGGCTGGGACGACCTGGTGCTGGCCGGCGGCGTGGAGTCGATGAGCCGCGTTCCGATGGGCTCCGACGGCGGCGCCTGGGCCAGTGACCCCGAGACGAACTACCGCATCGGTTTCGTGCCGCAGGGCATCGGCGCCGACCTGATCGCCACCATCGAGGGCTTCTCCCGCGACGACGTCGACGCTTACGCGCTGCGCAGCCAGCAGAAGGCGGCCGCCGCGTGGTCGGGCGGCTACTTCGCCAAGTCCGTCGTGCCGGTCAAGGACCAGAACGGCCTGGTCGTCCTCGACCATGACGAGCACATGCGTCCCGACACCACCCTCGAGGGTCTGGCCAAGCTGAAGACCGCGTTCGACGGCATCGGCGCAATGGGCGGCTTCGACGACGTGGCGCTGCAGAAGTACCACTACGTCGAGAAGATCAACCACGTCCACACTGGCGGCAACAGCTCCGGCATCGTCGACGGCGCGGCGCTGGTGCTCATCGGGTCGGAGAAGGCCGGGCAGTCGCAGGGGCTGACCCCGCGTGCCCGCATCGTCGCCACCGCCACGTCCGGTGCAGACCCCGTCATCATGCTGACCGGCCCGACGCCGGCCACCAAGAAGGTGCTCGATCGTGCCGGCCTGACCGTCGACGACATCGATCTGTTCGAGCTGAACGAGGCGTTCGCCTCGGTGGTGCTGAAGTTCCAGAAGGATCTGAACATCCCCGACGAGAAGCTCAACGTCAACGGTGGCGCCATCGCGATGGGCCACCCGCTGGGCGCCACCGGCGCCATGATCACCGGAACCATGGTCGACGAGCTCGAGCGACGCAACGCGCGGCGTGCGCTGATCACGCTGTGCATCGGCGGCGGCATGGGCGTGGCCACCATCATCGAGCGAGTCTGAGAGGCCTGAAAGACATGGCAGAGAACACCATTCAGTGGGACAAGGACGCCGACGGCATCGTCACCCTGACGCTGGACGACCCGACGGGCTCGGCCAACGTGATGAACGAGCACTACAAGGAGTCCATGCACAATGCCGTCGAGCGGCTTGTGCAGGAGAAGGATTCGATCACCGGCGTGGTGATCGCCAGCGCGAAGAAGACCTTCTTCGCCGGCGGTGACCTCAAGGGCATGATGAAGGTCGGCCCGGAGAACGCTGCTGAGTCGTTCGCCGAGGTCGAGTTCATCAAGGCCGACCTGCGCACGCTGGAGACGCTCGGAGTGCCCGTCGTCGCGGCGATCAACGGCGC
>NZ_JYNX01000065.1 GCF_001044255.1 Mycolicibacterium chubuense | reverse complement strand
AGTCCATGCACAATGCCGTCGAGCGGCTTGTGCAGGAGAAGGATTCGATCACCGGCGTGGTGATCGCCAGCGCGAAGAAGACCTTCTTCTCCGGCGGTGACCTCAAGGGCATGATGAAGGTCGGCCCGGAGAACGCTGCTGAGTCGTTCGCCGAGGTCGAGTTCATCAAGGCCGACCTGCGCACGCTGGAGACGCTCGGAGTGCCCGTCGTCGCGGCGATCAACGGCGCCGCCCTCGGCGGCGGGCTGGAGATCGCACTGGCGTGTCACCACCGCATCGCCGCCGACGTCAAGGGAGTCGTCATCGGCCTGCCGGAGGTCACCCTGGGTCTGCTGCCCGGTGGCGGCGGCGTCGCCCGCACGGTGCGGATGTTCGGCATTCAGAAGGCCTTCATGGAGATCCTGAGCCAGGGCACGCGTTTCAAGCCCGGCAAGGCCAAGGAAGTCGGCCTGGTCGACGAGTTGGTCGGCAGCGTCGATGAATTGGTGCCCGCCGCCAAGGCGTGGATAAAGGCCAACCCCGAGTCGCACACCCAGCCGTGGGACCAGAAGGGCTACAAGATGCCCGGCGGCACCCCGTCGCACCCGGCGCTCGCGGCCATCCTGCCGTCGTTCCCGGCGCTGCTGAAGAAGCAACTCAAGGGTGCGCCGATGCCGGCGCCGCGGGCGATCCTCGACGCCGCCGTCGAGGGTGCTCAGGTGGATTTCGACACCGCCACCCGCATCGAGAGCCGCTACTTCACCTCGTTGGTGACGGGTCAGACCGCAAAGAACATGATCCAGGCGTTCTTCCTGGACTTGCAGGCCATCAACGGTGGCGCATCGCGTCCCGACGGCATCGAGCCGGTCAAGATCAACAAGATCGGCGTCCTCGGCGCGGGCATGATGGGCGCCGGAATCGCCTACGTCTCGGCGAAGGCCGGGTATGAGGTTGTCCTCAAGGATGTTTCGCAGGAAGCTGCGGACAAGGGCAAGAACTACTCGGAGAAGCTGGAAGCCAAGGCGCTCGAGCGGGGCCGCACCACGAAGGAGAAGTCCGAGGCGCTGCTGGCCCGCATCACCCCGACTGCCGATCCGGCCGACCTCAAGGGCGTCGATTTCGTCGTCGAGGCCGTCTTCGAGAACCAGGAACTCAAGCACAAGGTGTTCCAGGAGATCGAGGACATCGTCGAGCCCAACGCGCTGCTCGGTTCCAACACCTCCACGCTGCCGATCACCGGCCTCGCATCCGGCGTGAAGCGCCAGGAGGACTTCATCGGCATCCACTTCTTCTCGCCGGTCGACAAGATGCCGCTGGTCGAGATCATCAAGGGCGAGAAGACCTCTGACGAGGCGCTGGCCCGGGTGTTCGACTACACGTTGGCCAGCGGCAAGACCCCGATCGTGGTCAACGACAGCCGTGGGTTCTTCACCAGCCGTGTCATCGGCACCTTCGTCAACGAGGCGCTGGCGATGCTGGGTGAAGGCGTGCCCGCGGCGAGCATCGAGCAGGCCGGTTCGCAGGCCGGCTACCCGGCGGCGCCGCTGCAGCTGTCCGACGAGCTCAACCTCGAGCTGATGCAGAAGATCGCGACCGAGACGCGCAAGGCCACCGAGGCCGCGGGCGGAACCTACGAGCCGCACCCGGCCGAAGGCGTCGTCAACAAGATGATCGAGATCGGCCGTCCGTCGCGCCTGAAGGGTGCGGGCTTCTACGAGTACGTCGACGGCAAGCGCGCCGGCCTGTGGGAGGGACTGGCTGACACCTTCGGGTCGGGCAAGGCAGACATCCCCTTGCAGGACATGATCGACCGGATGCTGTTCGCTGAGGCGCTCGAGACCCAGAAGTGCCTGGACGAGGGCGTTCTCACCTCGACCGCCGATGCGAACATCGGCTCGATCATGGGTATCGGCTACCCGCCCTACACCGGTGGTTCGGCGCAGTTCATCTTTGGCTACCAGGGAGCCGGCGGTGTCGGCAAGGAGGCCTTCGTCGCCCGCGCCAAGGAACTGGCGGCCAAGTACGGCGAACGGTTCACTCCGCCGTCGTCGCTGACCAGCTAGTCATCGCTCCGAATCCCCCGGAACCGCAATGGTTCCGGGGGATTCTGCGTTGTCGGGCAACGGCATGGTCTCGTACAGGCGGACCCCGTGGCCGGGGAATGGCCGCCTTCGGCCTCTAGAACGAGCCCATGTCCGATGACAGCCAGTGCTGCGGTTGCATGAAGATCGCGACGTTCGCGCCGAGGTTCTCGCGGGCGAACTGAAGGTAGCGTTCGGCGCCTTCGCCGCTGAGATAGCGGTGGGTCATCTCGACCAACTGCTCGTCGGTGCCGGGCTCGATCCGGCTCACCGCGCCGTCGACGGCGACGTAGCGGGCGGTGGGCTCGACGCGCTCGACCATCAGCGAGAAGAATCCCTTCTCCTCGATCTGCCGGGCCTTGCGGGAGTCGGCACCGGTGAGCAGCCACGGCTCGCCGCCGGGACTGTACTGGTACCAGACAGGCACGGTCAGGGGTCCGCGGGTGTCACCGGCGGACACCGACAGCGCCGCCACGTGCGGCTCGGCCAGGAACCGTTCGCGTTCGTCTTTCGATAGGGCCATGGCCTTAGGGTAGGCGCGGGGTCCGACGTTCCCGGGCCGCCGAGTCCTGAGGTGGGGTGACGCCGTGCGCCACCCCATGGGCCGTGTGGACACCGGCCAGTACGTCACGCAGAACGCAAAAAACATTGTGGCGAAACATCTTCCGGCGGCGTCTCTCGTACAACATGTCCTGATGCTGCCCGACTGACGTCCGTCGCAACAGTGGCCCTGAGGCCACTGTTCGTTAGGATAGTGCCATGCACACGGTCGCGATCCTCGCCTATGACGGCATGACCGGTTTCGAATCGGGATTGGCCGCCGAGATCTTCGGTATGTCAGAGCTGTCCCCGCTGTTCTCCGCGGGCATCGCCCATCCGTGGTACTCGGTGCGGTTGTGCGCCGAGACGCCCGAGGTGCGACTGCTCGGCGGCGCGACGGTGCACACCTCCTACGGACTGGAAGCGCTGGCCGATGCGGACACGGTGGTGATCCCGAGCGTGCGCGACATCGACGAACCGGTCTCCCCGGCGCTCGTCGAGGCGATCCGGGCGGCGGATCGTCGGGCGGCACGGCTGGTGTCGATCTGCTCGGGTGCGTTCGCGCTGGCCGCGGCGGGCGTCCTCGACGGCCGCGCGGCCACCACGCACTGGATCTATGCCGACGCCCTGCAGGCGCGCTATCCGGACATCACGATCGACCGCGCGCCTCTCTACGTCGACAACGGAAGGGTGCTGACCAGCGCCGGCTGCGCCGCCGGTCTGGATCTGTGTCTGCACATCGTGCGATCCGATCACGGGGTCAGCGTCGCCAACGACGTGGCGCGGCGTCTGGTGATCGCCCCTCATCGCGCGGGCGGTCAGGCCCAGTACATCGAGATGCCGGTACCCGAGGCCACGGACGACGGCCGGATCGCCGCGGGAATGGCCTGGGCCCTGGAGCATCTCGATGCGCCGATCACCCTGGACGAACTGGCCGCGCAGTGTGCGATGTCGCGGCGCAGTTTCCTTCGCCAGTTCGCCAAGGCCACCGGAACCACCCCGATCCGGTGGCTCATCGAGCAGCGCGTACAGGCGAGCCTGCCGCTGCTCGAGGCGTCCTCGCTCTCGATCGAACAGGTCGGCGCCCGCGTCGGTTTCGAGTCGCCGGTCACTTTTCGGTACCACTTCGTGCGACAGATGCAGACGACGCCGAGTGACTACCGGTCCTGCTTCGCCGGCCGCCCGGCACAGTGACGGGCGGCCTCGGCCTTCCACCCGGGCGGTGATCCGCGGGCCTAGAGTCGAGGTCATGCGCTTCGGACTGTTCATCCCGCAAGGCTGGCGACTCGATCTGGTCGGAATCGACCCCGGTGAGCAGTGGGGGGTGATGCGCGACCTGGCGTCCTACGCCGACGACGGCGGGATCTGGGACTCCCTGTGGGTGTACGACCACTTCCACACCGTTCCCATGCCGACCAAGGAGGCGACGCACGAGGCGTGGTCGCTGATGGCTGCCTACGCCGCGAGTACGTCGCGTATCAAGCTGGGGCAGATGTGTACCGCGATGAGTTACCGCAACCCGGTGTACCTGGCCAAGGTCGCCGCGACCTGCGACCTCATCTCCGGTGGTCGGGTTCAGATGGGCATCGGTGGCGGTTGGTATGAACACGAGTGGCGGGCATACGGATACGGGTTCCCCTCGGCCGGCGTGCGGCTGGCCCGCCTCGACGAGGGCGTGCAGATCATGGGAGACGCCTGGCGAGAGGGCGTCGTCAGTTTCGAGGGCAAGCACTATCAGGTGGACGGGGCCATCGTCGAGCCGAGACCTCTGCAGAAGGGCGGGATCCCGCTGTGGATCGCCGGTGGTGGTGAGAAAGTCACCCTGCGCATCGCGGCGAAGTACGCCCAGTACACCAATTTCACGTCGGAGCCGGAGGGCTTCGCCCACAAATCGCAGGTGCTCGCCGCCCATTGCCGTGACGTCGGCACTGACTTCGGGGCCATCGTTCGGTCGGCCAACATCAACGTCGTCGTGGGCTCGAGCGAGGCCGACGTCCAGGACCGTCTGGACGGAGTGCGATCGCGAATCCGGGCACTGACGGGCGACGCGGCCGCCGACGCGATGCTGAACTCGATGAGCTCGCCGGCGGCCGGCAGCGGTACCCCTGAGCAAATCATCGAAGCATTGCAGAAGCTTCGTGACCTCGGCTGTGACTACGTCATCTGCTACTTCCCGGAGGCCGCGTACGACCGCTCAGGTGTCGAAGCGTTCGAGAAAGAGATCATCCCCGCACTGAGCTGACGTCAGGGCGGTCGCGCGCTCGAGTGAGAGCTACTGCGTCGGGAACAGCGGCGGCGGAGGCGGCGACACCACCGGCACGTACGGCTTCGGCGCGTTGGGGTCGGGCGGCGGCGGCGGTGGCGGCACACCCCACTCGTATCCGGGCGGCATGGGGCCGTTGACGGGGTAGTAGCCGGGCGGCAGTGCCGGGGCGCCACCGCCACCCTCGGTCGGGGCCGCGGCCGTCTCCGAACCCGGCGCGTTGAGAGACGTGAAGCCGGGCGGCAGCGGCGGCGGCGGGCCGGCGCCCGGGGGCGGGGCGCCCGCCGGCGGCAGGTTCTGCATGGTG
>NZ_JYNX01000064.1 GCF_001044255.1 Mycolicibacterium chubuense | reverse complement strand
CTACCAATCGACCGAAGAACGCAACACCGCCATACCGGGTTGGCTGCACTTCTACAATCACCACCGAGCCCACTCCGCCATCGGAGGACAGCCACCGGTCACCCGACTGACCAACCTCCCTGGACATCACAGTTAACCCACCTCGATGTGCATGTCGGCCTGCCGGCCCCCGCTGCGGGCGGCCCCGACGCCGGCGATCACGACGACGAAGATCCCGATGATCGCCGAGACGCCCAGGCTCTGGTGCAGGAGTGTGAACCCGACGACGAAGGCCAGCGCCGGCTCGAGGCACATCAGCGTGCCGAACGCGGCCGTGGTCAGCCGGCGCAGCGCCAGCAGTTCGAGCACGAACGGCACGACCGGAAGCAGGATCGCCATACCGAGGCCGACGAGAAGGATGTGCAGCGTCATCCGCTCGAACACCGCCGGACTGACGGTGAACGTCGCCACCAGACCGGCGACGGGCATCGACACCGCCAATCCGGTCACCCCGGCCACCCGGTCGCCGACGTTCTGGGTCAGCAGGATGTACACCGCCCACGCCGCACCGGCGGCGAGCGCCAACACCACACCCTTGAGGTCGACGCCGCCGCTGAACGGCTGACTCAGCAACACCACCCCGATCGCCGCCAGGCCCGGCCACACCAGGCGCGCGCGGCCAGTACCGTGCGCCGCGGCGACCGTCAGCGGGCCGAGGAACTCCAGCGCGGTGGCGGTGCCCAGCGGCAGCCGGTCCAGCGAGGCCATGAAGAACAGCGACACCGCGGCGCTGACGATGCCGAGCAGGACGCACATGCCGAACGTCTTGCGGGTGAACGCCGACGGACGGGGACGCACGACCACCAGCAGCAGCAAGCCGGCCCACGCCAGCCGCAGCCACGCGGTGCCGTCGGAACCGATGTCCTCGATGAGGTTGACCGCCACCGCCATGCCCAGCTGGACCGACATCATCGCGGTCACCGCCATCAGCGCACCGGCGCGCGCCTGCCCCCCACCCATCCGTGCATTCAACCCCGCCGGCCCCCTCCGACCGCCGCGACAGGCCGCTCCTCTGAGCCCTTCATAAGGCAGCTCTGGCAAGGTTCACAGAGCTTGCGGCGAGCAGCGGACGGAAAAGCTACTCGACGGTAGCGTTGGCACATGAGCGTGACTGCGGATGCGATGCAAGCAATGCGAACCGGGGGCGCACGCACGATCCACGACTACGGCGATCGGGCGCTCCTCCTTGAATTCGGCAGTACTGCCGAAGTGTTGGCGTGGACCGATGCGCTGCGGGCGGCCGAGCTGCCCGGCGTGGTGGATCTGGTGCCCGCCGCCCAGACCGTGCTGGTCAAGTTGGCCGGCGTCGACTACCAGGCCCCGACGCGCCAGCGGCTGGGTCGGGTGCAGCCGAGTGCGGAGGCGATCGCCGAGTCCGCCGCACCGCCCGACGGGGACGCCGACGTGACCCTCGACGTCGTCTACGACGGAGCGGATCTCGACGACGTGGCGCAGCTGACCGGGCTGAGCGTCGACGACGTCATCGCCGCGCACACCGCACGGCCGTGGCGTGTCGGATTCAGCGGGTTCGCCCCGGGATTCGCCTACCTGGTGGGCGGCGACGAGCGGCTCGCCGTGCCCAGACGCGCGGAGCCGCGCACCAAGGTGCCCGTCGGATCCGTCGGGCTCGCGGGAGCGTTCAGCGGCGTCTATCCGCGGGAATCGCCCGGCGGGTGGCAATTGATCGGACGCACCGACGCGGTGCTGTGGGACGTCGAGCGCGAGAATCCCGCGCTCCTGACTCCCGGCCTGTGGGTGCAGTTCCGGGCGGTGCAGTCATGAGCGGGGTGACGCTGGAGATCCTGCAGCCCGGACCGCTGGCGCTGGTCGAGGACCTCGGCCGGCCCGGCCTGTCCCATCTCGGCGTGACGCGGTCGGGGGCAGCCGACCGGCGTTCGCACGCGCTGGCCAACCGGCTCGTCGCCAACCCCGGCGACCGGGCCACCGTGGAGGTGACGCTCGGCGGGTTCGCCGCCCGGGTGCGCGGCGGAGACGTCGCGATCGCCGTCACCGGCGCCGACACCGATCCCGCGGTCAGTGGAGTTCCGTTCGGCACCAACAGCATTCACCACGTCCGCGCCGGCGAGGTGATCTCGCTGGGGCCGGCCCGGTCCGGGCTGCGCTCCTACCTGGCGGTGCGCGGCGGGTTCGACGTCTCACCGGTGCTCGGCTCGCGCAGCTACGACGTGATGTCGTCGCTCGGGCCGCTGCCGCTGCGCTCGGGGGATGTACTGCGCGTCGGCGAGCACACCGACGAGTTCCCCGAACTCGACCAGGCGCCCGTGGCCGCCCTCGGCGACGAGGCGCTCGAACTGCGGGTGGTCCCAGGGCCGCGCGACGACTGGTTCGTCGACCCCGATGTGTTGGTGCGGACGAACTGGCAGGTCACCAACCGCAGCGACCGGGTCGGGATGCGACTGGTGGGGATGCCCCTGGAGTATCGCTGGCCCGACCGGCAGCTGCCCAGCGAGGGCGCCACCCGGGGTGCGATCCAGGTGCCGCCCAACGGTTTTCCGGTGATCCTCGGCCCCGACCATCCCGTCACCGGCGGCTACCCCGTGATCGGCGTCGTGGTCGACGAGGACATCGATGCGATGGCCCAGGCGCGCCCCGGCCAGACCGTGCGGCTGCACTGGTCGCGGCCCCGGGCGCCGTTCAGCCCGCCGGGGAACGGCTCGGCCTGGTAGACACTGGAGGTGTGCGCGCACGCCTCGTTCACACCTCGGACCTCGACGACGAGAGCCGCGAGGACGCCCGCCGGATGGTGATCGAGGCCTTCGGCGGCGAGTTCTCCGACGCCGATTGGGAGCATGCGCTCGGCGGCATGCACGCCGTGATCTGTCAGCGCGGGGCGATGATCGGCCACGCGGCCGTCGTCCAGCGCCGACTGCTCCACCGGGACACCGCGCTGCGGTGCGGCTATGTCGAGGCGGTCGCGGTCCGCGAAGACCACCGCGGGCAAGGGCTGGCGCACGCACTGATGGACGCCGTCGAGCAGGTGATCCGCGGCGGCTACGTCGTCGGCGCGCTCGGGACCAGCGATCTGGGCCGGCCGCTGTACACCAGCCGCGGCTGGGTGCCGTGGCAGGGACCGACGTCGGTGCTCGCGCCCAGCGGACTCGTCCGCACCCCCGACGACGACGGCGCGGTGTTCGTGCTGCCGGTCTCGGCCACCCTCGACCCGGCGGCGGGCCTCGCCTGCGACTGGCGTGACGGCGACGTGTGGTGAGGCCTCACAGGCGGCGGGTGCCGGCGGTGAGCGGAAATTCACGCCCTGTCCGGCCGTGACACCACCCGGCAACGACCGGGTAACCGGCACGAAACACGGCCTGAATAGACAGTGGGCATGAGTGAGCCGGACTGGTCGCCGCTCACCGGATTCCGGGTCGCGGTGACCTCAGCGCGGCGCGCCGACGAACTCGCCGCGCTGCTCGTCCGTCGCGGCGCGACCGTCACCAGTGCGGCCGCCATCGAGATGGTGCCCCTGCCCGACGACGACGAACTGCGCCAGCGCACGCAGTCGCTGATCGACGAACCGCCCGACATCGTCATCGCCACCACCGGCATCGGTTTGCGCGGCTGGGTCGCCGCAGCCGACGGCTGGGGCCTGGCCACCGAACTCACCGGAGCACTGGCCAAGGCCCGCATCGTGTCCCGCGGTCCGAAGGCCACCGGCGCGCTGCGCGCGGCCGGCCTGCCCGAGGAGTGGTCGCCGGAGTCCGAGTCCTCCCGCGAGGTGCTGCACTACCTCGTCGAGGGCGGCATCGCCGGCACCCGGATCGCGGTTCAGCTGCACGGCGCCACCGCCGACTGGGACCCGTTCCCCGAGTTCCTGGACGAATTGCATTCCGCCGGAGCCGATGTGGTGCCGATCCGGGTGTACCGCTGGCATCCGGCGCCCCGCAACGGCGACTTCGACGCGCTGGTCGCCGGCATCGCCGAGGAGCGCTTCGACGCGGTCAGCTTCACCTCCGCGCCCGCGGTCGCGTCCGTGCTGATGCGCGCGCAGGAGATGGGCATCGAGGCCGAGGTGCTCGCGGCGCTGCGGGGCGGGGTACACGCGATGTGCGTCGGACCCGTCACCGCACGCCCGCTGGTCCGACTCGGGGTGCCGACGTCGGCGCCGGAGCGGATGCGCTTGGGGGCGCTGGCCCGACACATCACTGACGAACTGCCGCTGCTGCAGGCGCGCACGGTCCGGGTGGCCGGACACCTGCTCGAGATCCGTGGCAACTGCGTGCTCGTCGACGGCGTGGTCAAGGCGATGTCGCCCGCCGCGATGGCCACGATCCGGGCGCTGGCGCAGCATCCGGGCGCGGTGGTGTCCCGCGCCGATCTGCTGCGGGCGCTGCCCGGCAGCGGCACCGACACCCATGCGGTCGAAACCGCGGTGCTGCGACTGCGGACCGCGCTGGGCGACAAGAAGATGGTGGCCACCGTGGTCAAACGCGGCTACCGGCTACCCGTCGACGAGGCCTACGAGTCGTGACTCACGTGCTGGTGGCCCACGGCACCCGCAAGCGGCAGGGGGTGTCGCTGATCGGCGACCTCGCGTCTCAGGTGGCGGCGACGCTGGGCCGGCCGGTGCACGTCGCGTTCGTCGACGTCGTCGGCCCGACGCCGGTCGAGGTGCTCGGCGCCCGGACCGGGGAGCCGGCGGTGCTGGTGCCGGCGTTCCTGGCCCGCGGTTACCACGTCAGCAGCGACATCCCGGCCCACGTGCGGGACAGCGGACACGAGGACGTCACCGTCACCCGCGCGCTCGGGCCCGACCCGCAGCTGGCGCGCGTGCTCGTCGACCGGTTGGTCGAAAGCGGCTGGCGGCCTGATGATTCGGTGATCCTCGCGGCCGCGGGGACGTCGGACCCGGCGGCGCTGCGCGACCTGCACACCACCGCGGCGTGGCTGTCGGCGACGCTCGGTTCGCGGGTGGAGCTCGCGTTCGCCGCGACCGGGCGGCCCCGGGTGGCCGACGCCGTCGCCGCACTGCGGGGCCGCGGCAGGCGCGTGGTCGTCGCGTCGTACCTGCTCTCCGAAGGCCTGTTCCAGGACCGGCTGCGCGACAGCGGCGCCGACCTGGTGACCGATCCGCTCGGCACACATCCCGGCATCACCCGGCTGATCGTCAGCCGGTTTCAGCGGGCTCTGGTGTCGGAGCCCGCGGCGTCAGGGGTGCGGGGTCGTTGACGGCGGCCGAGCGGCCACCAGCGGCGTGTCCGCCCCGACACGACCCACCCGGGCCGCGCCGCCGGGATCTCCGAGCGGGGCGTCGCGGCCGGGCAGGACCATGCTGAAGAAGGCCGCGTTGTCCTCGAGTGAGGCGGCTTCTTCGTCGGGCAGGTCGGTCTCGTAGTAGATGGCGTCCACCCGGCACGCGATGCGGCAGGCGCCGCAGTCCACGCACTCGTTCGGGTTGATGTACATCGCCCGGGCGCCCTCGTAGATGCAGTCAGCGGGGCATTCCTGCACGCAGGACTTGTCGACGATGTCCACACACGCGCTACCGATCACATACGTCATGCCTACGACGGTAAGTAGTTCTCACGCCGCCGTCGTGGGCCGAAAGTCCCTAGTTAGGTCACAACGGAATAGCGTTCCCGGCTGTGATGACGGGCCGGAGAGCAACCAGGAATGCTATTCCGCGGGTCAGGAGCCGACTTCGACGTCGCCGGCGGGGGTGACGCGCGTCGCGTAGACCGGCAGCGCGTAGCCGGGGTCGTCGAGGCAGGCACCGTCGTCGAGGGCGAACGCCTGCTTCTTCAACGGCGACTGCACGATCGGCCGGCCGGCACGGTCGCCGACGATGCCGCGGGAGATCACCGCAGCCCCGGTGAACGGGTCGATGTTGCCCACCGCGTGCAAGGTGCCGTCGTCGAGACGGAACAGCGCGGCCTGCGTGCCGTCGGGCAGCAGCACCCCGACCCCGCGGTTGGGCAGCAGGACATCCAGGCGGCACGCCGTCGTCCACACCGTGACATCGTCGAGAACCGTCATCGCTGCACCACTTTCGGCATGCCGATCGGCGTCGGCACCAGCCGTCCCGCAGATCTGGTGAAGGTCACGGTGGGATCGTCGACGCCGGGGGCGTTGACGAACGACACGAACCGCGACAGCTTGTCCGGGTCCTCCAGCACACCCCTCCACTCGCACGCATAGCCCTCGACGTGCCGGGCGACCGCGGCCTCGAATTCGGCTGCCAGGCCGAGCGAGTCGTCACACACCACCTCCCGCACATGCTCGAGACCCTTCTCCTCGACCCACGGCGCGGTGCGCTGCAGCCGGTCGGCGGTCCGGATGTAGAACATCAGGAACCGGTCGACGTAGCGCACCAGCGTCTCGTCGTCGAGGTCGGAGGCCAGCAGCTCGGCGTGGCGCGGTGTCATGCCACCGTTGCCGCCGACGTAGAGGTTCCAGCCGTTCTCGGTGGCGATGACGCCGACGTCCTTGCTGCGTGCCTCCGCGCACTCCCGCGCGCACCCGGACACTCCCATCTTGATCTTGTGCGGGGCCCGCAATCCGCGGTAGCGCAACTCGAGGTTCACCGCCATCTGCACCGAATCCTGTTGGCCGTAACGGCACCAGTCGCTGCCCACGCAGCTCTTCACCGTGCGCAGCGCCTTGCCGTACGCGTGCCCGGACTCCATACCCCCGTCGACCAGGCGGCGCCAGATCTCGGGCAGCTGGTCGACCCGGGCGCCGAACATGTCGATGCGCTGACCGCCGGTGATCTTGGTGTAGAGGCCGAAGTCCCGGGCGATCTCGCCGATCAGGATCAGGTGCTCGGGCGTGATGTCCCCGCCCGGCACCCGCGGCACCACCGAATAGCTGCCGTTGCGCTGGATGTTGGCCAGGAAGTGGTCGTTGGAGTCCTGCAGCGAGGCCTGTTCTCCGTCGAGGATGTGCCCCGTACCGGTGGAGGCCAGAATCGATGCCACCACGGGTTTGCAGATGTCGCAACCCTTTCCGGACCCGAACCGCTCGATCAGCCCGGAGAAGGTGCGGATCTCGGTGGCGGTGACGATCTCGAACAGCTCGGCACGCGACTGGCCGAAGTGTTCGCACAGCGCCGTGGACTGCTCGACCCCCTGGGCGTCGAGCAGCTGCTTGAGCAGGGGCACACACGAACCGCACGACGTGCCGGCCCTGGTGCACGCCTTCAGCCCCGCCACGTCGCAGCAGCCGGCAGCGATGGCATCGGTGACGTCGCCCTTGGTCACGTTGTTGCACGAACAGATCTGAGCGTTCGCGGGCAGCGCCCCGACCCCGACGCCGGCCACGCTGCCGTCTGATCCGGCCGGGGTCAGGAACGCCAGCGGATCACCGGGCAGCTGCTCACCGACCATCGGACGCAGCACCCCGTAGGCAGAGGCGTCGCCGACCAGGATGCCGCCGAGCAACGTCGACGCGTCGTCGGAGAGCACCAGCTTGGCGTAGGTCTGCCGGACCGCATCGTTGACGGCCACCTCCAGGCAGTCCGGGGTGGCACCCATCGCGTCGCCGAAACTCGCGACGTCGACACCGAGGAGCTTGAGTTTGGTCGACATGTCCGCGATGCCGAATTCCGCTGCGCCGCCGAGCAATCTGTCGGCGACCACCTCGGCGCTGGTGTAGCCGGGCCCCACCAGGCCGTAGCAGCGGCCATCGATGGCCGCGACCTCGCCGATCGCGTAGATCCGCGGATCCCGTGTGGCGCAGGAGGCGTCGGTGAGAACCCCGCCGCGCTCGGCGACCGCCAGCCCCGCGGCGCGGGCGAGCTCGTCGCGCGGCCGCACCCCCGCCGCGAACACCACCACGCCCGCGTCCACCGTCTGCCCGTCGCTCAGGGTGACCCGCACCCCCGCCCGTGCGGGTTCGATGCGCTCGGTGCCGACCCCGACGTGCACGTCGATGCCCAGCGCGCTGACCATCCGGCCCAGCAGGGCGCCGCCGGCCTCGTCGAGTTGCTGGGCCATCAGCCGCGGCGCCATCTCCACCACGTGCGGGGTCAGCCCGAAGCTGCGCAGTGCGTTGGCCGCCTCGAGTCCGAGCAGCCCGCCTCCGATGACGACACCGGCGGCGTCACCGGAAGCGGCAGTCACTGCGCGGGCGGCGTCGGCGCGGATCGCATCGAGGTCGTCGAGCGTGCGGTACACGTGGCACTGCGGCAGGTCGTGACCGGGAACCGGCGGCACGAATGCATACGAGCCGGTGGCCAGCACCAGTGCGTCGTACCGGAATTCGGCGCCGTCGGCCGTGGCCACCGTCGTGGCGGCCGAATCGAGTGCGGTGACGCGCCGACCGAGACGCACGTCGACGAGGTCGTCACCGCGGTACAGATTGCCGGGAAGTGCGAGCCGGGCGCGCTCCCAGTGCTCGGTGTACCCGGTCAGACCGACCCGGTCATAGGCCGCGTCGAGCTCCTCGGCCAGCACCGTCACGTGCCAGCGGTCCTCGGTGTCGCGGGAACGCAAGGCCTCGATGAAGCGGTGCGCGACCATGCCGTGGCCGACGACCACCACGCGTGAAGTGGGCATGGCGCTCAGGCTAGGAAGCCGATATTGCCACTGTGTCGCGCCGTGTGAAGCGCCCATCACGGTGTGCTCACCGCGTAGCCGGACCCGTTGTGAGCCGCGGACCTCAGTCGCGCGCGGCCACGTCCTCGACCGTGACGTCGACCGCCACCCCCGGCCACTCCCGGGACACCGCGGCCCGGACGGCGGCGGCGGTCTCCCGCACGGCCGCGCCCTCCAGCACCGTGATGTGGATGGCGATGGTGTCGTCTCCGAACCGGATCCCGGGCACCCGGCGGCCGGGCAGATACGTGCCGACCTCACCGAACATGCCGGGATGCAGGTCGGCCACACCCGGGACCGCCCGCACCAGTTCGGCGACCGCGTCCGCCCGTTCCTGCCCGGTCATTCGACCCTCGCCGGACGGTCGTCGCGTTCGGCGTCGTCCTCGTCGGCGACGAAGACGTCGTGGACGGCGATGTTCACCTCGACAACCTCCAGGCCGGTCATCCGCTCGATGGCGGCGATGACGTTACGCCGGATGCCCGACGCCAGATCGGCGATGGCCACGCCGTAGTCGGCGACGATGTCGATGTCGACGGCGGCCTGCTTCTCTCCGACCTCGACCGACACGCCCTGGGCGTGGTTGACCGTGGCGCCCGGGATCCGCTCCCGCAGCGCGCCCACCGCGCGGCTCGCGCTGCCACCCAGTGCGTGCACGCCGGTGACCTCACGCGCGGCCAGCCCGGCGATCTTCGACACCACGGCATCGGCGATCGTGGTCTTGCCCTGATCGGTGCTCATGTCTGCTCCTTTTCGTTGAGTCACCCGGTTGGTCGGTGGACGACGGTCGAACCGAATGTCTGACGAATGTGTCACCGACCACATCATCGCTGCGGCTCGTGGCTAGGCTCTCCGCGTCACGCGTTTTCGTTTTCCGGATGCCTCGAGAGGACCGATCGGCCGATGCTTGCCGGCGACCCCACGGTCGATCGCGAGGTCGACGACCGCGAGCTGGCGGCGGCGGCCGCCGCCGGGGATCGATCGGCGTTCGAGACCCTGATCCGCCGGCACGGGCCCGCCCTGCACCGCTATGCGCGCCGGATGACCCGCGACGACGCGGCCGTGCAGGACATCGTCCAGGAGACATTCGTCGCGGCATGGCGCCAGATCGACCGTTTCCGGGGCGAATCCAGCCCGCGGACATGGCTCTTCGCGATCTGCGCCCGCAAGGTGGTCGACTCGCACCGCGTCAAGCGGGCGATTCCGCTCGATGACCGGCTGCTCGACCCGGTGGACGCGTCGGCCTCGGCCGATCCGTTCGCCAACGTCTCGAACACCGAATTCCTCGGGGCGCTGGAGGAGGCCCTCGCCGAACTGCCACCCCGCCAGCGCGCGGTCTGGCTGCTGCGGGAGGTCGAGGAATTGACCTTCCCCCAGATCGGGACGATCCTGAGTCTGAGCCCAGACGGGGCGCGGGGGCACCATCACCGCGCCCGAACGACACTTCAGCAGAGGCTGCAACGATGGCGATAGGCGACTACGACGTGCTGGCCCGGGCGTCCCGGGACCTGCGCGCGATGCCCGAACCCGGCTGGGTGGCCATCGAAGCGCGCGTGATCGACGCCGTGCGGGCCACCCCCCGCGGCGGCTGGCCCCTCGACGTGGTCGACCCCCGCCCCGGCGATGCTGCGGGCCGGATCGCGGTCAGTGACCTGGTGTTGCGGGCCGGCCTGGCCCGCGCGCTGCGCTCGCTGCCGGACCTGACGCTGGTCGACGTCGCGGTCGCCCTGGACGAGCAGACGCTGCGCGCCGTGCGCATCGAGGTCAGCGGCCGGTACGGCGCCGATCTCGCCGCGACCGCGGCACAGGCGCGCACGCTGGCTGCCGCCGTGATCAACGAGGTGATCGGCGTCGAGGGTGTCGACATCGACATCGTCGTGACCGACGTGCACCGCTGATGTCGATCGGCGCCCCTGGGCCCCGTGAGTGAACAGTTGTACACTCACCGCAGTCGAATCACGGGAGGGGCGCATCCATGACGAAGTACTCGACCATCGTCGTCGGCACCGACGGCTCGGAGACCTCGCTGCGGGCGGTCGACAAGGCCGCCGCGCTGGCCGCCGAGTCCGACGCCCGCCTGATCATCGCGTCGGCGTACACACCGGCGCGGCATGACGGCGGCGCACCGGAACCCGATCAGCCGCGCGGCGACGAGTACCGCATCCAGGGCGACGCGCCCGTGTACGGCCTGCTGAACGACGCCGCCGACCGCGCCAGGAAGGCCGGCGCGCACAACGTCGAACAGCGTGCCGTCAAAGGCGTGCCCGCCGACGCGCTGGTCGACCTGGCCGACGAGGTGGGTGCCGACCTGCTGGTGGTCGGCAGCGTCGGCATGCGGTCGGTGGTGGGCCGGCTCGTCGGGTCGGTGCCCAAGATCGTCAAGCGCCGGGCCCACACCGAGGTCCTCGTCGTCGACACGGACTGACCCCCGGTACGACTCAGCGCCAGCGGGCCAGGATCTCCTTCGAACGCTCCGCGAGCGCGGCCTGCCAGAAGGGTCCGAAGCTGATCCGGGCCACTCCGAGCGGACCGTAGGACGCCGGGTCGGCCTTGTCCGGCGCCGCGATGGCGTTGACCGGCAGCGGCAGCTCGGATGTCAAGCGCTGCAACGTCTCCGGGCCGTGCAACCCGACCGGGTAGAGCACATCGGCGCCTGCGTCGGCCGCCCGCGTCAGCCGGGCGATCGCCCGGTCGACCCGGTCCGACTCGTCGCCGTCCTGCCTCAGGAACAGATCGGTGCGCGCGTTGACCACCACGTGCACCCCGGCCGCGTCGGCCGCCGCCCGCAGCGCGCCCACGAGATCGGCGTGCTCGTCGGCCGACCGCAGCCGGCCGCCCTCGCTGTGCACGGTGTCCTCGATGTTCAGGCCGACCGCCCCGACCGACAGCAGGCCCTCGATGAGCCGCGACGGCGCTTCGCCGTACCCGGACTCGATGTCGACCGACACCGGCAGATCGGTGGCGGCGGTGATCTGGGCGACGCGGGTGACCAGATCGTCGAACGTCATGCCCTCGTTGTCGGGCTTGCCGACCGAGTCCGCCACCGGATGGCTGCCCACCGTCAGCGCCGCGAAGCCGGCGCCGGCGGCCAGCCGGGCCGACCACGCGTCCCACACCGTCGGCAGGATGACCGGGTCCCCGGGCCGGTGCAGCGCCAGCAACGTCTCGGCGCGGCCCCTCAGAACGTCGTCGGTCATTCTTACCTCCGTGTCATCAAAGTGATCTGTCTCACCCATCAGGTGGGTGATGTGGCTAGCATCAAATGCGTACTGTGATCCATGACACCCTTCAGCCCAAGGAGGTCACTTGTCCAGCAGCACCACCGAGCTCGCCGAGCTTCACGATCTGATCGGAAGCCTTCGGCGTTGCGTGACATCACTGGCGTCGCGATACGGGGACAGCCCAGCTACCCGTCGCATCGTCAACGATGCCGAACGCATCCTCAACGATATCGATCGACTCGATATCGACGCCGAGGAACTGGAACTCGCGCGCGGTCTGTCCCGGCATCACCATGTCGGCGAACGCATCCCGATTCCGGATACGCAGTACGACACCGATTTCTGGCGCGGCGTCGACGACGAGGGGCTGGGCGGAACGCACTGAGCCGGGGAGTGCCCGGTCGGGCACACCGGGCTCGTGCGACAGTCGAGTGCGCGAGTCGAGTTCGTCAAGAAACATTCATCGAGAGGGAAACGTGAGCGCACCCACCGCCGACCGCAAGGCGACAGGCGTCTTCTCCCCGGGCCGAGCCCAGATCGCCCAGCGCACGCTGCGCACCGACAACTGGCTCAAGGCGCCCATCGTCACGGATCTGGGTTTCGCCGCGTTCATCATCTACGCCACGGTGCGGGCGTTCATGCAGAACAACTACTACGTCGCCGAATACCACTATCTGACGCCGTTCTACTCGCCGTGCATCAGCAAGGGGTGCGTGCCCGAGGCCAGTCATTTCTGGCCGCAGATCCTGCCGGACGTCTGGTGGCTGCCCTACGCCGCACTGTCGCTGCCGTTCCTGCTGCTGTTCCGGTTGACCTGCTACTACTACCGCGGCGCCTACTACCGCACGGTGTGGCAGTCGCCGACGGCCTGCGCCGTGGCCGAGCCGCACGCGAAATACACCGGCGAGACCCGTTTTCCGCTGATCCTGCAGAACACCCACCGGTACTTCTTCTACATCGCGGCGCTCATCTCGGTGATCAACACCTACGACGCCATCATCGCTTTCCGCTCCCCGTCCGGCTTCGGGTTCGGGCTGGGCAACGTGATCCTCGTCGTCAACGTGATCCTGCTGTGGACCTACACGATCAGCTGCCACTCCTGCCGGCACGTCGCCGGCGGACGGCTCAAGCACTTCTCCAAGCACCCGGTCCGCTACTGGATGTGGACGCAGATCAGCAAGCTCAACACCCGGCACAAGCTCTACGCGTGGATCACGCTGGGCACGCTCATGCTGACCGACTTCTACGTCATGCTGGTGGCCAGCGGCACCATCTCCGACCTGCGGTTCATCGGCTGAAACACAAGGCGCACAGAGTTTTTCATTGATCAAGGACGAGTGAGGGTTGATGGCTTCGGACGAAGCGGAAATCGAACGGCACGAATACGACGTCGTCGTGATCGGCGCCGGGGGGGCGGGACTGCGCGCGGTGATCGAGGCCCGGGAACGGGGCCTGCGCGTCGCGGTGGTGACGAAATCGCTGTTCGGCAAGGCCCATACCGTGATGGCCGAAGGCGGCTGCGCCGCGGCCATGCGTAACGTCAACACCAAGGACTCCTGGCAGGTGCACTTCGGTGACACCATGCGCGGCGGGAAGTTCCTGAACAACTGGCGGATGGCCGAACTGCACGCCCAGGAGGCCCCCGACCGCGTGTGGGAGCTCGAGACCTACGGCGCGCTCTTCGACCGCACCAAGGACGGCAAGATCAGCCAGCGCAACTTCGGCGGGCACACCTATCCGCGACTGGCCCACGTCGGTGACCGCACCGGCCTGGAGATCATCCGCACCCTGCAGCAGAAGATCGTGTCGCTGCAGCAGGAGGACAAGCGCGAACTGGGCGACTACGAGGCCCGGATCCGGGTCTTCCACGAGGTCGCGATCACCGAACTCCTCCTCGACAACGGAAAGGTCGCCGGAGCCTTCGGCTACTACCGCGAGACCGGTGACTTCGTGCTGTTCGAGGCGCCCGCGGTGGTGCTGGCCACCGGAGGCATCGGCAAGTCGTACAAGGTGTCGTCGAACTCCTGGGAGTACACCGGCGACGGGCACGCGCTGGCGCTGCGCGCCGGGTCGTCGCTGATCAACATGGAGTTCATCCAGTTCCACCCGACCGGCATGGTCTGGCCGCTGTCGGTGAAGGGGATCCTGGTCACCGAGGGCGTGCGCGGCGACGGCGGAGTGCTGAAGAACTCCGAGGGCAAGCGCTTCATGTTCAATTACATCCCCGACGTCTTCAAGGGTCAGTACGCCGAATCCGAGGAAGAGGCCGACCAGTGGCTCAAGGACAACGACTCCGCGCGCCGCACCCCTGATCTGCTGCCCCGCGACGAGGTGGCCCGGGCGATCAACACCGAGGTCAAGGAGGGCCGCGGCACCCCGCACGGCGGCGTGTACCTCGACATCGCCTCCCGCATGACCCCGGAGGAGATCAAGCGCCGGCTGCCCTCGATGTACCACCAGTTCATCGAGCTGGCTGAGGTCGACATCACCACCGACGAGATGGAGGTCGGACCGACCTGCCACTACGTGATGGGCGGCATCGAGGTCGACCCGGACACCGCCGCCGCCGCGACACCCGGCCTCTTCGCGGCGGGCGAGTGCGCGGGCGGTATGCACGGCTCCAACCGGCTGGGCGGCAACTCGCTGTCCGACCTGCTGGTCTTCGGCCGACGCGCCGGGCTCGGCGCCTCGGACTACGTCCGCGCGATGTCGGCCCGGCCGGCGGTCACCGAGGACGCCGTGGCCAAGGCCCGGGAGATGGCACTGGCGGTGTTCGACGGTCCGGGCGACGGCTCGGCGCCGGAGAATCCGTACTCGCTGCAGCTGGACATCCAGGACACCATGAACAACCTGGTGGGCATCATCCGCAAGGCCGACGAGATGCAGGAGGCCCTGGACAAACTGCAGGAACTCCGGGAGCGCTACAAGCGGGTCAAGGTCGAGGGCGAGCGCAAGTTCAACCCCGGCTGGCATCTGGCGATGGACCTGCGCAACATGCTGCTGGTCAGCGAATCGGTGGCCAAGTCCGCGATGACCCGCACCGAGAGCCGCGGCGGCCACACCCGCGACGACTACCCGTCCATGGACGCCGGCTGGCGCAACCACCTGCTGGTGTGCCGGTCCGAGGGCGACGACCCGGTGGTTCCCGACGTCAGCGTCTCCAAGGAGCGTCAGCCCACCATGCGGTCGGACCTGCTGGAGACGTTCGAACTCTCCGAGCTCGAGAAGTATTACACCGACGACGAACTCCTCGAACACCCGCAACGGAAGGGCTGACCCATGGGTGCCTACAACGCTCAGATGCGCGTCTGGCGCGGCGACGCCTCCGGCGGGGAACTCAAGGACTACACCGTCGAGGTCAACGAGGGTGAGGTCGTCCTCGACATCATCCACCGGCTGCAGCAGACGCAAACCGGCGATCTCGCGGTGCGCTGGAACTGCAAGGCCGGCAAGTGCGGGTCCTGTTCGGTGGAGATCAACGGCCGTCCCCGGCTGGCGTGTATGACGCGGATGTCGACGTTCGGGGAGGACGAGGTTGTCACCGTCACCCCGCTGCGCACCTTCCCGGTGATGCGGGACCTGGTGACCGACGTGTCCTTCAACTACGAGAAGGCCAGGGAGATCCCGTCCTTCACGCCGCCGAAGGACCTGCAGCCCGGCGAGTACCGGATGCAGCAGGAGGACGTGAACCGCAGCCAGGAGTTCCGCAAGTGCATCGAGTGCTTCCTGTGTCAGAACGTCTGCCACGTCAACCGTGACCACGAGGAGAACAAACTGGCGTTCTCCGGTCCCCGGTATCTGATGCGGCAGGCCGAGCTCGACATGCATCCGCTCGACGTGCACGGCCACCGCGCGGAGCAGGCCCAGGAGGAGAACGGCCTGGGCTACTGCAACATCACCAAGTGCTGTACCGAGGTGTGCCCCGAGCACATCAAGATCACGGACAATGCGCTGATCCCGATGAAGGAACGCGCCGCCGACCGCAAGTACGACCCGGTGGTGTGGCTGGGCAACAAGCTGTTTCGGCGATGAGCGCTTGCGCGAAGAGCAGAAGGCGCAGGAAGTAGCACCGTGACCGGCGCGCCGGTGGCGGCGGACAACGTTGCCGTCGCCGGATCGATCTCGACGTCGGGCAGTGCCGCGGTGGCCGGCTCGATCGGCACCGTCAACAGCGCGGCCGTCGCGGGATCCATCGCCACCGCGGGCAGCGCCGGCGTCGCCGGATCCGTCGCCACCGCGGGCAGTGCGGCGGTGGTGCGCTCGATCGTGACGGCGGGCAGCGCCGGTGTGGCCGGATCCATCGCCACCGCGGGCAGCGCCGCGATCGCCGGGTGTGTGCTGACCGTGCTGTGCATCGCGTGCCGCGGCTGCCTCGCCTGCCTGGGCTGCATCGACTGCGGCCGGTGCCGGGCCTGCGTCGGCTGCGTGAGCTGCGACGACTGCATGGGCTGCGTCGGGTGCGTGAACTGCTCGGGGCTGCGCAATGCGGTCGGTCTGCGCGACGTTCACGCCTGACCGCGCGTCCGGCACGCTAGATTGCCACCCATGCCGACTGCACGCCCCCTGCTGCTCAACCCGCACTCCTTCGATCCCCCGCATCTCGACGCGGAATCCCGCCGCCAGCTGCGCGCCCTGATCGACTGGTTCGAGCAGCGTGGCAAGGACCGGCTGCTGCGCGACGACCTCGATGCGGCGTGGGTGTCGGACTTCCTGGACTTCGTCAAGCAGGAACGACTCTTCGCGACGTTCCTGACGCCCTCGGAGTTCTCCGGCGGGGACGCCGACAAGCGCTGGGACACCTCCCGCAACGCGGTGCTCAGCGAGATCCTCGGTTTCTACGGGCTCTCCTACTGGTACGCCGAGCAGGTCACCATCCTCGGGCTGGGACCGATCTGGCAGAGCGACAACGTCAAGGCCAAGGAGAAGGCGGCCGCCCAGCTCGAGGCCGGCGGCGTGATGGCGTTCGCGCTGTCCGAGCGCGAGCACGGTGCCGACATCTACAACACCGACCTGCTGCTCACCCCCGCGGAGAACGACAGCGAGGGCGTGCTGTTCCGGGCGTCCGGCGAGAAGTACTACATCGGCAACGGCAACGTGGCCGGCATGGTGTCGGTGTTCTCGCGGCGCACCGACGTCGACGGCGCCGAGGGCTATGTGTGGTTCGTCGCCGACAGCGGCCACGAGAACTACGAGCTGATCGGCAACGTCGTGCACGGCCAGATGTTCGTCAGCACGTTCCGGCTCAACGACTACCCGGTGTACGAGGAGGACATCCTGTGCACCGGGCCGGAGGCCTTCTCGGCGGCGCTGAACACCGTCAACGTCGGCAAGTTCAACCTGTGCAGCGGCTCGATCGGCATGTGCGAGCACGCCTTCTACGAGGCCATCACCCACGCCAACAACCGGATCCTGTATGGCAACCCGGTCACCGTGTTCCCGCACGTGCGCGCGAACTTCGTCGACGCCTACTCGCGGCTGATCGCGATGAAACTGTTCAGCGACCGCGCCATCGACTACTTCCGCAGCGCCAGCCTGGAGGACCGTCGCTACCTGCTGTTCAACCCGGTCACCAAGTCCAAGGTCACCTCCGAGGGCGAGAAGGTGGTCACCCTGCTGTGGGATGTGTTGGCCGCCAAGGGTTTCGAGAAGAACACCTACTTCAGCGAGGTGGTCCGGCTGATCGGGGCCCTGCCGCGGCTGGAGGGCACCGTGCACGTCAACGTCGCCCAGATCCTGAAGTTCATGCCGAACTACATGTTCAACCCGGCCGAGTACCCGCAGATCGGCACCCGCGACGACGCGGCCGACGATGTGTTCTTCTGGCATCAGGGCCCCGTCGGCGGCGCCTCCAAGGTGCGGTTCGCGGACTGGGCACCGGTCTACGAACGCAACACCGGCATCCCCAACGTCGGACGGTTCTTCGAGCAGGTCACCGCTTTCAAGGAACTGCTGGCCACGGCGGCCCCCGATCAGGATCAGCGCAGCGACCTGGACTTCGTGCTGGTGATCGGCCATCTGTTCTCACTGGTGGTGTACGGCCAGCTGATCCTCGAGCAGGCCGAACTGACGGGCCTCGACGCCGACCTGACCGACCAGATCTTCGACGTGATGATCCGCGACTTCTCCGCCTACGCGGTCGAGCTGCACGGCAAGCCCAGCTCCACCGCCGACCAGCAGGCGTGGGCGCTGTCGGCCATCCGCAAGCCGGTCACCGACTCCGCCCGGTTCGACCGGGTGTGGCACGAGGTGGCGGCCTACGACGGCGTCTACGAGATGAACCCCTGAGTGACCTGGTTCACTCCGGGGTATGTCGGGAGTACGCTCGCGAAGAGCACCACTCAGCGACGGAAGGCAGCGCAGTGTCGCTACACCACCCCTTGAGCACCAACGATATTCGGACCGCCATCCGGGAGATCAGCAGCCGCGCCGAGCTCGCTCGGCGGGAAGGCCGCGCGGCCGACGCCGCGGAACTCGACGAGCGCGTCAGACACTACCGCGACGAACTCGGCTACCGGCCGTAGCCGCCGCCGGGCTCAGGCCCCGAGCCTGCGGAAGGTGCTGCGGTGAAACACGATCGGCGCCACATCGGGGTGCACGGTGATGTTGCTGACCCGCAGCACGACGATGGTGTGGTCCCCGGCGGGCACCTGTTGCTCGATGGCGCTCTCCAACCACACGCTGGTGCCGTGGATGAACACCGCCCCCCGCTCCGATGACGCGGTCTCCAGCCCCGCGAACCGGTCGCCGGTCTTGGCGGCCAGTGTTCGCGCCGCCTCGTCGTGGGACTCGCCGAGCACGCTGATCCCCAGGTAGGGCGCGTCCACCAGCCGGGGCCAGGTGGTCGAGGTGTTCTGCACGCAGAACGACACCAGGGGCGGGTCCAGGGACACCGGAACGAAAGTGCTTGCCGCCAAGCCGACCCGGGTGCCGTCGACCTCCGCGGCGATCGCGATCACGCCCGTCGGGAAATGCCCGAACGCCTCCCGCAGGGACGACGGGCTCAGGTCGATCTCGGAGTGTGTACCGCTCATCGCCTCCATCTTCACACGTCGCCCGGCGCGGCCACCATGATGGGAATCCCCGTGAGTACAACGTGGCTGTAAGTTGACGCCATCATGTGGTTCCCGCTCATGCTGATGGCCCTCGCGGTGAGCCTGGAGCCGTTCCGGATCGGCATGACGGTGCTGATGCTCAACCGGCCGCGGCCCGCCCTGCATCTGCTGGTGTTCCTCGCCGGGGGTTTCGCGATGGGCACCGCGGTCGGGGTGGTGGTGCTGTTCGTGCTGCGGCCTGCGTTGGGATCTGCCCACGTCACGCTCCCGACCGTGCAGATCGTGGTCGGCGCGGTGGTGCTGCTCAACGCCGCCCTGATCGCGGCGGGTGTGATCGGCCGGGTGAACCCGGACGGGAAGGCGGGCCGCACCCTCGGTCCGCTGATGCGGCGGGGACGGCAGTTGCTCGACGGCCGGTCCCTGTGGGCGGCCGGGGCGGCGGGGCTGGGGATCGCTTTGCCGTCGGTCGACTACCTCGCCGCGCTGGCCCTCATCGTCGCCTCCGGCGCCGCTGCGGCCGTGCAGTTCGGCGCGCTCGTGACGTTCAACGTGGTGGCGTTCGCGCTGGTGGAACTGCCGCTGCTGGCGTACCTGGTCGCGCCGAACCGCACGCGGGCGACGCTGACGGCGTTCTACGACCGGGTGCGTGCCCACGGCCGGCGCGGATTCGCCGCGCTGCTCGCCGCGATCGGTGGCGTGCTGCTGGCGGTCGGGGTCGCCGGGCTGTAACCGCACCTATGGCGGGTTGTTGAGGACGTACTGCAGACCCGACAGCAGCTGGGACACCGGGTCGGCGCCGCCGCCGAACGCGGCCTGGGTGGCGGGCGCGGTGACCGCCGCGGGGTCGTACCCGTTGACCGGATCCACCGTGACCGGGGCGGTCGCCGGATCGTCGTTACGGGAGTACCCGGCGTCGACGTAGGGCTGTAGCACCTTGTCGAGGTCGATCAACGTCTCCTTCGGCACCCCGAGGTATTTGAACGGCAGCACCAGTGGCAGGTGCTCTTCGGGGATCATGAACGTCGTCGTCTTCGCCCCCCGCGAATTCACCGTGGTCCGGATGTTGCGCGGGGGCACCATATCGGGCTTGGTGAACGCCACGGCGGTGTGGCCGGTCGCGAGGCCGACGATCGCGTTGGCCACCGACAGCCAGTTGTCCGGACGGTCCGGCCAGTCGGCGATGCTGTCGTAGGCCGAGACGAACTGGTAGGTGTCGTACTGGCTCTCGACCGGCGCCGGGATGCGGTAGTCCAGCGACGGGACCACGCTGCCGACCGGGAAGTTCTGCGTCAGGAAGCTCTCGCCGAACGCGTGCCGGGCCACCGGGTCACCGTAGGTGGCGAAGCTCAACTGGTCCGGCGGCGGCGCGGCCGGATCGTAGGCGAGCTTGGCCTGCACGTCGTTGAGCACCATCGCGCCCTCGGACAGCCCGATGGCGGTGCCGCGGCCGCCCTGGCGGATCGCGTTGATCGTGTTCGGGGTGCCGACGTCGACCGACTCGCCGACGCTGGGCCCGTCGATCCCCAGCCCGGGCATCGACTCGCCGAGTTTGCCGATCCCGGGGAACAGTCGCTCGAGCGTGTGGCCCTGCACCTGCCCGGCGGGATAGTCGACGATCTGCCGTTCCAGGCCGGGGAACCAGTCCGCACCGGTGCGCATGATGTATTCGTCGTACGGGATGCCCAGCACGTGTGCGCCGCCCAGCGCGTAGGCCCGGCCCGGGGTGCCCAGCGGCGGCGGTCCGCCGACGGGGTTGGGGGGCGGGACCGGCGCCGGTTCGTCGGCCGTGGCGACGCCGGGACCGAAACCGCCTGCCACGCCGAGGGTCATCAGCGCCGTGACCGACGCCAGGAGTCTGCGCATCACCACTCCCGTCGAGGATTCGTGTGTGCGCATCTAGGCATCCAACCGCACGAACTGGTCGGCCCGGTAGTGCTCCACACAGGCGGCGCGTCGCACCTTGCCGCTGGTGGTCGTCGGGATCGACCCGGGCGGGACCAGCACGAGGTCCTCGACGTTGAGGCCGTGCACGGTGGAGATCGCGGAGGTGACATCGCTCTTCACCTCGTGCAGCCAGCCCATCGGGTCGGCGTTGATGTCGGTGCGTTTCTTGAGTTCGATGACGGTGACCAGCTTCTCGGTGCTGTTCACCGGCACCGCGATGGCGGCGACGCGGCCGCGGGTGATCTCCTGGACCGTCGCCTCGATGTCCTCGGGGTAGTGGTTGCGGCCGCGGATGATGAGCAGGTCCTTGATGCGGCCGACGATGAACAGCGCGCCGTCGTGGACGAAGCCGAGATCCCCGGTGCGCAGCCACGGTCCGGCGGGAATGCCGGGTGACGGGTCGGTGATCGTCGCGCCGAAGCACTGCTGCTCCTCGGCGGTCCTGCTCCAGTAGCCGGCGGCGACGTTGTCGCCGCACACCCAGATCTCCCCGACGGCGTCGGGCGCGCATTCCGACGACGTGTCGACGTCGACGATGCGCACCACCGGTGAGGCGGGCAGCGCGTAGCGCACCAGCGCCGAACCTCCGGAGTCGCGCCGACGTACGCGGCCCGCCGAGAGTTCGTCGGTGTCGAAGCGCAGCACCTCCGCCGATTCGTTCCACGTGCCCGACGCGACGAACACCGTCGCCTCGGCCAGACCGTAGGAGGGACGCAGCATGTGGTCGCGAAAGTTGAAGTGCGCGAAGCGATCCGCGAAACGCTCGAGGGTGGCCGGATCGACGCGTTCGGCACCGTTGATGATGCCCAGCACGCCGCCGAGGTCCAGCCCGGCCAGCTCGGCGTCGGTGGTCTTGCGGGCGGCCAGCTCGAAGGCGAAGTTCGGTGCGGCCGAGAAGGCACGCTCATTGCGGGCCAGCGCCCGCATCCACCGCGCAGGCTGTTCCAGAAACGCCACCGGGCTCGTCAGGTCGGCGCGGAAGCCGCCCAGGATCGGCGCACACACCCCTAGGACCAGGCCCATGTCGTGATAGAAGGGCAGCCACGACACGATCGTCAGGCCTGTGGTCTGCTGACCGGCGAACAGGCCGCGCATCAGCTGCTCGAAGTTCACCGCCAGGTTGCGGTGGGAGATCATCACGCCGGTGGGCAGCCGCGTGGACCCCGAGCTGTACTGCAGGTACGCGGTGTCCGGCAGGTCGGTCGCGACGAGGCCGGCCGCGCCGTCGGCGTCGAGGTCGAGCGCGTCGATCTCGAGGATCCGCGGCGCCGGATCCAGCCGCGCGCTGTCGACGTAGTCGCCTACGTCGGCGGCGGCCGCGGACGTCGTGAGGACCACCGCCGGGGTGGTGTCGGCGAACACGGCGCTGACCCGCTCGTGACTGGACCCGCGGTGCGGCAGCGGCAGCGGCACCGCGACGAGCCCGGCCTGCATCGCCCCCAGGAACGCCAGGATGTACTCCAGCCCCTGCGGGGCGAGGATCACCGCCCGATCCCCGGCGGCGCCGAACGCCTGGATCTCCCGCGCCACGGCCATCGTCCGGCGGGACAGCTGCGCCCAGGTCAAGGTGTGGGCGCGGCCCGCGGGGTCATCGGCGTAATCGGTGAACGTGAACGCGATGTCGTCGGGACGCAGGGCCGCGCGACCGTGCAGCATCGACAGCACCGACGACGGTCCGGTCGACGTCACGACGCGTCCACCGTGAATTCAGCGAGAAGCTCGCTCATCCGTACCCCCGACCACTGACGTTTCCGTAGTTTCACACACCTCGACCGTCACCGCGAACCCCCACACCGTCACCCGGTCGCGGCGGGCGTAAGTGTCTCCGGCGGCGCCGCGCTCACCCGGGACGGCCACCAGTTCGCCCGCCCGACCAGTGCGGCGATCGCCGGCACCGTGATGGTGCGCACCACGAAGGTGTCCAGCAGGATGCCGACCCCGATCACGAAGCCGCCCTGGACGACGATGCCGATCGACGAGAACAGCAGACCCGCCATCGAAGCGGCGAAGATCAGGCCGGCCGCGGTGATCACGCCGCCGGTCGAACTCAACGTGCGGATGACGCCGTAGCGCACGCTGTGCGGGGACTCGTCGCGCAGCCGCGACACGAACAGCATGTTGTAGTCCGCGCCGACGGCGACCAGCACCACGAACGCCAGCGGCGGCACCGTCCAGTGCAGCGGCTGGCCCAGGATCCACTGGAACGTCACCACCCCGATGCCGATGGCCGCGAAGAACGACAGCACGACCGAGCCCACCAGATACAGCGGCGCGACGATCGAGCGCAGCAGTACCGACAGGGTCAGCAGCACGATCGCCAGCGTCACCGCGATGATGAACCGGATGTCGCGCTCGTAATAGTCGCGGGTGTCGCGCAGCGCCGCCGGGTACCCGCCCATCGAGATCGTGGCGTCGGCCAGCGTGGTGTTGGGCTGCGCGCCGCGGGCGATGTCGTTGATCGCGTCGACCTGGTCCATCGCCTCGGGACTGAACGGGTTGAGCTTGGTCTGCACCAGGTAGCGCACCGAGTGGCCGTCCGGGGAGATGAACGCGGCGGCGGCCTTCTGGAACTCGACGGCGTTCAGCACCTCGGCCGGGATGTTGAAGCCCGCCATCGCCGAGCCGGCCGCGTCGTGACGCATGGTCAGCAGGAACGTCGACGCCTGGTCCAGGCCGGAGGCCAGGACCTTGATCTGCTCGACGAGCTCGTCGACGCCGCCGGCCACCTGCCGGCTGCCGCTGGCCAGGCGGTCGGTGTTGCGCTGCAGATCGGTCAGGCCCGCACGCGCCCCCGCGGGGGTGTCCAGGCCCATGGCCGAGATCGTCTTGGTCAATTTGGCGAACGCGGTGTTGAGCTGGTTGACGGTGGCGGTCAGGCTCTGCCGGTCGTCCACCCCCTGCAGTTGCCCGGCGAGCTTGTTGATCTCGTCCACGCGGCCGTCGTTGCGGGCGGCGACCAGCTTCTCGAACTGCTGGCGGGTGTCGACGCAGGAGGGGTTGGCGTCGCAGACCTGATTGCCCTGCAGCGCGACCAGCACCGGACCGATCCAGCCGAACATGTCCTTCACGGCGCGGAAGTTCACGCCCATCGACAGGCCGAGCTTGTTCACGCTGTCGACGAGTTTGGCGGCGGTCGCGACATCGCGCACCAGCTTGTCGCCGCCGTACTCGGCGCGGGCCGAAGAGAACGTGTCGATCAGACCCTGCAGGCTCGGTGCGATCTCGTTGACCTGGGCGCGCACGTCGCCGAGGCTGTCGGCGAGGGTGTCGGCGCCGGCCACCAGCTTGTTCAGGTCGCCGCTGCGTTCGCCGATCTGCGCCGAACCCGCGGCCAGCCGGTCCCCGACGATGCCGGCCTGGAAGGTGGCCCGGAACTCGGCCGGCACCTCACCCAGCGGCCGGGTGATGCCGCTGACCAGCGCGACGTCCGGCAGCTGGGCGATCCGCGACGCCATCTGTTCCAGGTCCGCCAGCGCGGCCGGCGAGCGCAGATCGCGCGGCGACTGCACGAGGATGTACTGCGGGATGGACTGGCTGATCGGGAAGTGGCGTTCCAGCGCCGCGTAGCCGACCGAGCTGGGCGCCGACGGGGACACCGTCTTGCGGTCGTCGTAGTTGAACTTCGCGAACCCGGCGGCACCGGCCAGCAGCACCAGCACCAGCACGCTGGCCACCAGATGCGGCACCGGGTTGCGCACGATCCGGATGCCCGAGCGCCGCCAGAACCGGGCCGTCAGTTCGCGGCGCGGCGCGATCCAGCCGCGCGGCCCGGCGAGCACCATGATCGCCGGCAGCAGCGTGACCCCGGCGAGGAACGCGACCGCGACGCCGATCGCCGCGGACACCCCGATGGTCTTGAACACGCCCATCGTCGCGAAGCTCATCGCCAGGAACGTGATGCCGACCGTCGTGGCCGACGCGGTGATGACCTTCCCGATCGAGATCATCGCCCGGGTGACCGCGTCGTCGACGTCGGCGCCCGTCCGCACGTAGTCGTGGTAGCGGCTGATCAGGAACACCGCGTAGTCGGTGCCGGCGCCGGCGAGGATCGCGCTGAGGAACACGATCGACTGGTTCGAGACCCCCGAGCCGGTCAGCTGGGAGTAGCCGGCGACCACCCCCTGGGCGATCAGCACCGACGCGCCGATCGTCACCAGCGGCAGCAGCATCGTCACCGGGTTGCGGTACACCAGCAGCAGCACGGCCAGCACCAGCACGGCGATCGCGATCTCGATGGGCAGCCGGTCGTGCTGACCGGCGACGGTCAGGTCGGCGACGGTGGCCGCGGGACCGGTGACGTGCACCGCGAGCGGGCTGCCGCGTGGCGGGGCGTGATGGGCGATCACGTCGGCGACGCGGTTGAACGACTCGTAGGCCCGCGGCGTGCCGAGCTCCCCGACCAGCGTCACCGGCAGCACCCACGTCGTCTTGTCGTCGCTGGTGAGGAACTTGCGCAGCTGCGGGGTGCTGACGAAGTCCTGCACCGACACGACGTCGGTGACGTCGTCGCGCAGCGCGTCGACGACGTCACGGTAGACGGCCTCGTCGGCCGGGGTGAGTCCCGCGTCATCGATGAACGCGACGACGAGCAGGTTGTCCGAGCCGGGTTCGCGGAACGCGTCGGCCATCTTCGTCGCGGTGACACTCGAGGGTGCGTCGGCGGGCAGGATGACCAGCGGGTGCTTCTGCGCCATCTCCCCCAGGGACGGGAACGTCAGCGGCAGGGCGACCGCCATCGCGATCCACACCGCGATCACGGCCCACGGGAACCGCACCACGAGACCGGCTAGCCGCCGCATGTCGCCGTCACCCCCGACCCCTCGCCGTGCCGCACGCTATGCGACGCGTCCCCACTGGCCGCTGTCGGCGACCAGTGCCGACACCGACGTCATCGCCTGCATGTAGCGGTCGACCGATTTTCTGGCGACCGGGTTGTCGGGATGCATGATCGCCATGACCGTGCCCTCGCCGTAGCGGAAGATGTAGATGGTGAGCTGATAGGAGTATCGGCCGTCAGGATAGATCCCGATGTTGTCGGCCAGACCCATTTCGCCGGCGGCGAGGATAGCGTTCAAGGGCGCGGCCCCGCCGTGCAGGAAGTTCGACACCGGGAAGTTCGCCTGCGGCCAGTTCAGCCACGGCGCCAACTCCAGCACGCGGTAGTACGGCACCTTCGCCATCGCCAGCCCCGAATCGAACGAGGACTGCGCCGACCACGCGGCGTCGCTGAACGAGGCGGCCCCGATCGGCACCACGATCGGGATCAGGCCGGTGAACCAGCCCTGCGTCATGAAATTGTCCGAGGCGGTGCGCGAATCGCGCGGCGTCAGCCCGTAGTAGGTGAGCGCGCCGGTCAGCTCGTGCTCCACCTGGGCCAGGCAGGCGAACAGGCCCCCGACGAACCGCGCGCCCGCGGCCGAACAGGCCGCCTCGAAACGGTCAGTCTGCGCGCTGTCCAGCAGCACGTGCGAGGTCATCGTGCTGCGGGTGGACTGCTGCGGATCCCCGAGCGGCAGCGGGAACTCGGGGAAGCCGCCGGAGTTGTTCTCCGCGAAGTCGATCCAGGTCTGCACGCCGGGCGAGTCCACGGTGAGCTCGTCGGTGAACTCCCGCTCCCGCACACAGAAGGCGTCGAAGCTCCCGGCGTCGGGCAGCACCAGGGCGTTTCCGCCGCCGCTGAGCGCCGAATACATCCCGTTGGCTTCCATCATCGTGGTGCCGATCAGCGTGGCGTCGCCGTGCACGTGATCCATCGAGGCGAAGAAGCTGAAGTGGTTCTCGCACTGGATGACCCCGAACGTGAAGCAGCCCCATTCCAGCGGGCTCGGGATGTCGACGACGTGGGCGTGGATCTCGTCGACATCCATGTGACCGTGGGTGACGGGGACGAACTCGATGTCGTCGGGGTCGGTGAGGGCGTGCCGGATGAACTCGCCGTCGCCGGTCTGGGCGAACCAGCTGCGGAACGTGTCGTGCCGGCGCAGATAGGCGTTGACCGCGTGATCCATCGCGGCGATGTCGCACTGGCCCGCGACGTCGCAGCTGGCGATGATCTGGCGGGAGAAGTTCAGCCCCTCGCCGCTGCGCCGGCAGTAGTTCTGCAGGTGCTGGCCCTGCATGTAGCTGACGGGCACCGCGCTGACCGGCGCCTGGCGTGCCTTCTCGACTGCCGCCGTGGTCGGATGCCACGAGGTGACCGATCCGGCCGTCAACGACCATTCGTCCAGTGCGCCGACCGTGATCTTCCCGATGCGCACTCCGCGGTCCTCCCCCGTCCTGCCCGTCGCCGTCCGGCAGGGCCGTTCATCGCTGGATCAACTTACCGAACGGGTGGTCATGGCGCGCCGAAGCCGGGCACCGAAAGGACCTTCGCCCCTGTCGCTACACCGCCCGGGGAGCCGGACGGCGTGCGATAGTAGCCGTCGACGTGATCCTGGTCGGGGGAAGGACAACCACGTGGTGTCTGTCGAAGGTCGAAGCGACCCTGTCGCTCGCTTTGCCGTCGTCGGCTACGCGGCCCGATTCCCCGGCGCCCCGGACGCCGACGCGTACTGGGAGCTGCTGCGCGAGGGACGCGACGCCATCTCCGAGGTTCCGCCGGACCGCTGGGACGCCGAGGCGTTCTTCGACGCCGACCCCGGCGCCCCGGGCAAGGTGGTGACGCGCCGGGCCGGCTTCGTCGACGATGTGACCGGCTTCGACGCGCCGTTCTTCGGGATGTCGACCCGCGAGGTCCGCCAACTGGACCCGCAGCACCGGCTGCTGCTCGAAACCGCCTGGCACGCCGTCGAACACGCCGGTATCGCACCGTCCACGCTGGCCGGCACCGATACCGGCGTCTTCGTCGGGCTGGCCACCCACGACTACCTCGGCATGGCGTCCGACGAGCTGACGTACTCCGAGATCGAGGCCTATATGGCCATCGGCACGTCGAACGCCGCCGCGGCAGGCCGGATCAGCTACCGGCTCGGGCTGCAGGGGCCGGCCGTCGCCGTCGACACCGCCTGCAGTTCCTCGCTGGTGGCGATCCACCAGGCCTGCCAGGCGCTGCGCCTGGGCGAATGCGACATGGCGCTGGCCGGCGGCGCGAACGTGCTGCTGACCCCGGCGACGATGATCACCTTCTCCCACGCCCACATGCTCGCGCCGGACGGCCGGTGCAAGACCTTCGACGCGGCCGCCGACGGCTACGTGCGCGGCGAGGGCTGCGGGATCATCGTCATCAAACGCCTCGAGGACGCGCTGCGCGACGGCGACCACATCCGGGCGGTCATCCGCGGCAGCGCGATCAACCAGGACGGCGCCTCGGGCGGACTCACGGTGCCCAACGGGGTGGCCCAGCAGCGGGTCATCGCGGCCGCGCTCGACCGGGCCGGCCTCGACCCCCGCGACGTCGACTACCTGGAAGCCCACGGCACCGGCACCTCGCTGGGCGACCCGATCGAGGCGCAGGCCGCGGGCGCGGCGCTCGGCGACGGCCGGGAATTGGACCGGCCGCTGCTGATCGGCTCGGCCAAGACCAATATCGGGCATCTCGAAGCCGCCGCGGGCATCGCGGGCGTCATCAAGGTGATCCTGTCGCTCGAGCACGAGACGCTGCCCAAGCACCTCAATTTCGAGAACCCGTCCCCGCACATCCCGTGGGACCGGCTGCCCGTCGAGGTGGTCAAGGAGACGATGCCCTGGACGCGCGACACGCGGCCGCGCATCGCCGGGGTCAGCTCGTTCGGCTTCGCCGGGACCAACGCCCACGTCGTGCTGGAAGAGGCCCCCGCCACTGTCGCTGCGGATGTTCCCGCCGGAGCGGCTCCGGTGCCTGATGTCGCCGCCGGAGCGGCTCCGGTGTCTGATGTCGCCGCCGGAGCGGCTCCGGTGCTGCGCGTGCTCCCGCTCTCCGCCCGCACCCCCACCGCGCTGCGCACCCTCGCGGGCCGGTACCGCGACTGGCTGACCGAGCACCCCGAGGCCACCCCGGCCGACGTGTGCTTCACCGCGGGGGTGGCCCGCGCGCACGCCGAGCACCGCGCCGCGCTGGTGATCGACTCCCGCGAATCGGCCCTCGACCTGCTCGGCGCACTCGCCGACGACCGCCCGGCCCCCGGGCTGGTCCGCGGTGAATCCTACGAAGCCCCCAAGACCGCGTGGCTGTTCACCGGGCAGGGCAGCCAGTACCCGGGGATGGCCCGCGGGTTGTACGACACCGAGCCGGTGTTCGCCGAGACACTGGACGCGTGCGCGGCCGCCGTCGCCGACCTCCTCGAAAAGCCGCTGCTCGAAGTGATTTTCGACAACGACGACGCCGAGGCGCTGCGACTGACGTCCTACGCCCAGCCGGCGCTGTTCGCGGTGGAGATGGGGCTGGCTCGGCTCTGGCAGTCCTGGGGGCTGGAGCCCGACGTGGTGCTCGGGCACAGCGTCGGCCAGTACACCGCCGCCTGCGTGGCCGGCGTGTTCGACCTCGCCGACGGCGCCCGGCTGATGGCCGAGCGCGGACGGCTCTTCGCCGGGCTGCCCGCCGGGGGCCGCATGGTCGCGGTCTTCGCACCCGCCGAGCGGGTCGAGGCCGTCACCGACGACGTGCCGAGTGTGTCCGTCGCCGCCTACAACGGCGCGAACACCGTGTTGTCCGGCCCGGCAACGGATCTGGAACGCGCAGTCGCCGGGCTGGTGGCCGACGGCGTGCGCTGCGACTGGCTCGAGACCAGCCACGCCTTCCACTCCGCGCTGCTCGATCCGATCCTCGACGAGTTCGAGGCGGCCACGAACCGGTTCACCTTCGGCCCGCCGCAACGGATCCTGATCGACAACCGCACCGGCACCGCGCTCGGCCGCAGCGTCACCCTCGACGGCGCGTACTGGCGCCGGCATGCCCGCCAACCGGTCCAGTTCGCTTCCAGCGTGCGCACTCTGGCCGAGCTCAACTGCAAGCTGCTGATCGAGATCGGTCCGCGACCGGTGCTCACCGCCGCCGCACTGGCGGCCTGGCCCGACCCGGCCACCAGCCCCCGGGTGATCGCGAGCCTGCGGCCCACCGCCACCGACCAGCGGCAGATCACCGAGGCGCTGGCCGACGCCTACGTCCTTGGCCACCTCCCCGACTTCCGTGCCGTCCGTCCGTCGACGGCGCGCATGCTCGACCTGCCGACCTATCCGTTCGAGCACCGCCAGTACTGGTTCCGCGACGCGCGCGAACCCGCCGAGCGGCAGCAGCGGACGGGCCCGCGCACCGCCGCCATCGGACTCCTCGAAGACGGCCGGATCGACGAACTCGCCGCGCTGCTCGGCGCCACCGAGGACGACACCCGGACCCGAGATATCCTCGGTACGCTTGCCGCGCAACACAATCAACAACGTGACGCGCAGTCGATCACCGACGACCGCTACGAGATCCGCTGGGATCCCGCAGTCGCCACACCGCATGACACCGCCGACACCCCCTCGTGGATCCTGGTCGGCGACGACACCCCCGCCACCCGCCCGCTGATCGACCTGCTGACCGCGCGGGGGCACCGCTACCAGATCCTCGGGCTGCCGCTCTCCGACGCCGAGGAGGCCGACGTCGCCGACGCCGTGCGCAGCGCGGCCGCGGCGGATCCCGCGTTGCGCATCGTGCACATCGCCGGGCTGGACGCCGACGCCTCGACGTCGACGCGATCCCTGCTGCGGATGCAGCACCGGGCGCTGCCGGGCACCCGGCGGCTGTTCCGTGCGGCTGCCACCGCCGAGGTGCGCAGCCCCATCTGGCTCGTCACCCGGGGCGCGCAGCGCGTCGCCGACGGCGACGTGACAGCACCGGAGCAGGCCTGCCTGTGGGGATTCGGCCGCGCCGCCGCGCTCGAGGCCCCGCAGCTGTGGGGCGGGCTGGCCGACCTCGCCGCCGGTACCGCGGAGGAATGGTCGGCGCTGGTGCAGCGGATCGCGACACCGGCCGGCCCGGGCATCCGGGACGATCAGATCGCGCTGCGCGGCCACGACGGCTACGTGCCGCGGCTGATCCGGCGCACCGGCCAGCCGAACGCCCAGGGGCCACAGATCCGTTCGGAGGCAACCTATCTGGTGACCGGCGGGCTCGGCGCGATCGGACTCGAGATCGCCGGTCATCTGGCCGCGCACGGCGCCCGGCACCTGGTGCTCACCAGCCGCCGGGAGCCCGGCGAGGCGGCCCGGCAGCGCATCGCCGCGCTGGCCGAACAGCACGGCTGCGAGGTTCGCGTGGTGGCCGCCGACGTCGCCGACGCCCACGACGTCGCGCGGCTGCTGGCCATGATGCACGCCGAGCTACCCCCGCTGGTCGGGGTGGTGCACGCCGCCGGCGAGATCGGCACCACCCCGATGACCGACCTCACCGACGACGAGATCGACCGCGTGTTCGCCGGAAAGGTCTGGGGGGCTTGGCATCTCGCCGAGGCAGCGGCCGAGCTGAATCTGGACTTCTTCGTCAGCACCTCGTCGATCGCCTCGGTGTGGGGCGGCTTCGGACAGACCGCCTACGGCGCGGCGAACGCCTTCCTCGACGGACTGTCGTGGCGGCTACGCGAGCGCGGTGTCGCCGGTAGCGCCGTGAACTTCGGGCCCTGGGCCGTCGGCATGGCCGACGCGCGGTCGCGGGCGCGGCTCGAGGAGCGGGGCGTCGCGACACTCTCCCCCGCCGACGCGCTGGCAGGTCTGGCGGACGCGATGGCCACGGGCGCCCCGCAGTCCGTCGTCGCCCGCATCGACTGGGCCCGTTTCCTGCCGCTGTACGAGCAGACCGGCCGCCGCGGACTGCTCGCCGAGCTCAATCAGGAACTGCCACAGGCTGTTCCCGCACCCACGGCCAGCGGGCGCACCGCCCTGGTCGAACGGCTCACCGAGGCACCCGTGCAGCAGCGCCGCACACTGCTGATCGACTACCTGCGCGACGCGGTGGCCGAGGTGACGCTGTCCTGCCCGATCCACGCCTACTACGGCGACGACGACGAAATCGCGACGGCCGAGAAGGTCNTGACGCGGGTGGACGCCACCGAGATCCGCGAGGACGCCGGCTTCTTCGACATCGGCATGGACTCGCTGATGGCGGTCGAGCTGCGCCGCCGCATCGAGACCGGTGTCGGCCGCGACATCCCGGCCACGCTGGCGATGGACCACCCGCGGCTGCTCGACGTCGCCGACTACCTGCTCGGCGAGGTGCTCGGGCTCGCCGAGGCGGCGCCGACGCGGCCGGCCACGGTCGTCACCGCCCGCACCGACGATCCGATCGCGATCGTCGCGGTCTCCTGCCGGTTCCCCGGCGCGCCGAACCCCGAGGCATTCTGGGACGTGCTGGCCGGCGGCGTCGACGCGATCCGCGAGGTCCCGGAGGACCGCTTCGACATCGACGAGTTCTACGACCCCGACCCCGACGCACCGGGCAAGACCTACACCCGCTTCGGCGGATTCCTGGACGGGATCGACGGATTCGATCCCGAGTTCTTCGGCATCTCCCCGCGCGAGGCCGTGTGGATCGAGCCCCAGCAGCGCCTGATGCTGGAAACGGTGTGGGAGGGGCTGGAACGGGCGGGCTACTCGCCGGCCTCGCTGCGCGGCAGCCGCACCGGCGTCTTCACAGGCGTGGCGGCCAACGAGTACGCGCACCTGCTCTCGGCCGAGTCGATCGACAAGATCGAGCCGCACTTCATCACGGGCAATGCGCTCAACGCCATCTCCGGGCGGGTGTCGTTCGCGCTCGGTCTCGAGGGCCCGGCCGTGGCCGTCGACACCGCGTGCAGCTCCGCGCTGGTCGCCGTGCACCAGGCCTGCCAGGCGCTGCACTCCGGCGACTGTGACCTGGCGCTGGCCGGTGGAGTGAACGTGCTGCTCAGCCCGGTGACCACCGTCGCCGCCTCCCGAGCGCGCATGCTGTCCCCGGTCGGACGCTGCAAGACCTTCGACGCGTCGGCCGACGGGTACGTCCGCAGCGAAGGCTGCGGCGTCCTGGTGCTCAAACGCCTCAGCGACGCGGTGCGCGACGGTGACCCGGTGTGCGCCGTGATCGCCGGCAGCGGGGTCAACCAGGACGGCGCGTCGAGCGGCCTGACCGTCCCCAACGGCGGCGCGCAGCAACGGTTGATCGGCGCGGTGCTGGCCCGGGCCGGGCTGACGGGAGGGGAGGTCGACTACCTCGAGGCGCACGGCACGGGCACGCCGCTGGGCGATCCGATCGAGGTGCAGGCCGCCGCGGCCGCGTACGGCGACGCGCGCAGCCCCGATCGGCCGCTGCTGATGGGTTCGGTGAAGACCAACATCGGCCACCTCGAATCCGCCTCCGGCGCAGCCGGTCTGATCAAGGTGGTGCTGTCGCTGCAGCACGAGGTGCTGCCCAAGAGCCTGCACTTCGACACCCCGTCGCCGCACATCCCATGGGACACGCTGCCCGTCCGCGTGGTCGACCAGGCCACCCCGTGGCACCCGCACGGCCGGCCCCGCCGCGCCGGGGTGAGCTCGTTCGGTTTCACCGGGACCAACGCCCACGTGCTGATCGAGGAGGCGCCGGCCGCGGCGCCGCCGCAGCCCGACACGGCGCCGGACGCCCCGGTGAGTGTGCTCCCGCTGTCGGCGCGCTCCCCCGAAGCGCTGACGGCGCTGGCGCAGCGGTACGAGGCCTGGCTGGGCGCCCACCCCGACGCCGACATCGCCGACGTGTGCCTGACCGCGGGCACCGGACGCTCCCATTTCGAGCAGCGTGCCGCGCTGGTCGTCGACTCGGTGGACGGGGCCCGCGCCGCGCTGGCCGACCTCGCCGAGAACCGGTTGCGGCCCGGCGTCGTGCGGGGCGAGCACACGCACCGTCCGACGACGGCGTGGCTGTTCACCGGGCAGGGCAGCCAGTATCCCGGCATGGCCCGCGAACTGTTCGACAGCGAACCGGTTTTCGCCGACACGGTGACGCAGTGCGCCGAGGCGGTCGAGGATCTGCTGGCCGAACCGCTGCTCGAGGTGCTGTTCGCCACCGACCGCGAGACCGGCGGTCAGGCCGGAAAACGGTTGCGCCACACCTCGTTCGCACAACCGGCCCTGTTCGCCCTCGAGATGGGGCTGGCCCGGCTGTGGCAGTCCTGGGGCGTCACACCCGATGTGGTGCTCGGCCACAGCGTGGGCCAGTACGCGGCGGCCTGCGTGGCCGGTGTGTTCAGCCTCGCCGACGGCGCCCGGTTGATGGCCCAGCGGGGCCGGCTGTTCGGTGACCTGCCCGAGGGCGGTCGGATGCTGGCGGTGTTCGCCGACGCCGCCCGCGTCGAGGACGCCGCCGGCGGGCATCCCCGGGTGTCGGTCGCGGCGTACAACGGTCCCAACACCGTGCTGTCCGGCCCCGGCGGGGACCTCGAGCAGATCGTCGCGACGTTCGGTGAGGACGGCGTCCGCTGCACCTGGCTGGAGACCAGCCACGCCTTCCACTCCGAACTGCTCGACCCCGTCCTCGACGAATTCGAGTCCTACGCCGCGCAACTGCCGTTCGCCGCCCCGGCGCTGCCGCTGGTCTGCAACCGCACCGGCGCGGTGCTCACCGGCCACACCACGCTGGACGCCGAGTACTGGCGCAAGCACTCCCGTCAGCCGGTGCAGTTCGCCGAGAGCGTGCGCACCGTCGCGGCCCTCGGTTGCTCGGTGCTGATGGAGATCGGTCCGCAACCGGTGCTCACCGGCTCCGCGGTACAGGTCTGGCCGGAGCACCTGCCGGCCCCGCGGGCGATCGCGTCGCTGCGCAAGGGCGTCAGCGACCGCCGTCAGATCGCCGACGCGCTGGCCGCCGCCTACGTCGGCGGCCACCGGCCCGACTTCGCCGCGGTGGCGCGCCGTCCCCGGCACGTCGTGGAACTGCCCACCTATCCGTTCCAGCGTCGCCGCTTCTGGCCCAGAAGTGCGGGCATCACGGTGGACGGCGGGGTCGGCCCCGCGGTGTCCGGGATCCTGGGCAGCGCCAAGGAACTGGCCTCCGGTGACTCGGTGTACACCAGCAGGCTGTCGGTGAAATCGCAGCCGTGGCTGTCCGACCACGTCATCTACGGCACCGTCGTCGTGCCCGGCGCGACCTACGCGGCGATGGCGCTGGCCGCCGTCGGCGCCCCCGCCCGGGCCAGGGACGTCTTCTTCTACGAGCCGATCATCCTGCCGGAGAAGGCGTCCCGCGAGGTGCAGCTGACCCTGCATCCCACCGACGGCGACTGGACCTTCCAGGTGCACAGCCGGCCCTACGGCGAAGCCGGTGCCGACTGGTCGCTCAACGCCGAGGGCCGGGTGCTGGCCGGCACAGAAGACGCAGACACCGCCGATGATGCCTCCGACGCCCCTGCACCCGAACCGATCGACGAGGCCGTCGAGCGGCTCACCCGGATGCGGCCGCAGGAGCTGTTCGAGACGTTCGCCGACCTCGAACTGGCCTGGGGTCCCACGTGGTCGGGATCGCTGAAATCGCTGTGGCTCGGCGACGGCGAGGCGATCGGCGACATCCTCGTCGGCGAGGAACTCACCGAACACCTCGGCACCGAACCGATGCATCCGGTGCTGATGGATCTGTGCACGGGAGTCGCGTTCCCGGCGTTCCCGGCGCTGCTGGCCGCCGAACAGGGCGTCACCGATCTGTACCTGCCGCTGCGGTACGGGCAGGTGTCGGTGGCGCAGAGCATGCCGCGCCGGTTCTACTGCCGCGCCACCTGGCACCGGGCCGCGCTGGACAGTGAGACCCAGGTCTTCGATCTCGACTTCGTCGACCGGGACGGCAACCGGCTGGGCGGTATTCGCGATTTCACCGTCAAACGGGCGCCGCGCGAAGCACTGCTGCGCGGCCTCGGCGGCGACGCGACCCGGCTGCTCTACACCGTGGGCTGGCACGAGGTGCCTCCGCCGGCCGCCGAGGATCCGGTGCCCAGCGGTACCTGGCTCATCGCCGGGTTCGACGAGCTGGCCGCGCTCGTGCCGGGGTGTGTTCCGTTGCCCCGCACCACCGAGTCCCCCGCGCTGGGACGGGTCCTGGCCGACGCGCACCAGCGCGGTGTCGGGTTCTCCGGCGTCGTGTGGCGCGCCGCCCCGTCCCCCGAAGACGAATCGGGCGCCGCGCGGGCCGCCCGCCTGGACGGCGAGATCGACCACCTGCTCAGCGCGGTCCATGCCGTGCAGAGCGGGGAGGTGAAGCTGCCCGGCGGACTGTGGATCGTCACCGAACGCGCGGTGGCCTGCGAATCCGGCGAGCCCGTGGACCCCGTCCAGGCCGCCCTGTGGGGATTCGGGCGCACCGTGGCCAACGAGGAACCCGCACTGCGGTCCCGGCTCGTCGACGGCGACGGATCACCGGAAGCCGTCCGTGCGCTGGCCACCCTGCTCACCCACCCCGTCGACGAACCCGAAGTCGCTGTGCGGCAGGGCAAACTGTTGGCCTCCCGGCTGGTGCCGTGGGCGCGCACCGGGCACCTCACCGTCCCCCGGGCGAACGACTACGTGCTCGCGCCCACCGAACGGGGCGCCATCGACAACCTGCGGCTGACCGAGACCGAGGTGGCGCCGCCCGCCGAAGGCTATGTGCAGGTGCGGGTCGAGGCGGCGGGGCTGAACTTCCGCGACGTCCTCAACGTGCTGGGCCTCTACCCCGGCGATCCCGGCCCGATCGGCGGCGACTTCGCCGGCACCGTCACGCACGTGGGTGACGGCGTCACCGGACTCGAGATCGGCCAGCGCGTCTACGGCTCCATGCAGGGGGCGTTCGCCAGCCGGTTCAACGTGCCCTCGCAGTTCCTGGCCCCGATCCCCGACGGGGTGAGCGCGGTCGAGGCCGCGACCATCCCCGCAGCGGCACTCACGGTGCGTCTGTCCTTCGACTGGGCGCGGCTCGAGCCGGGCGACAAGGTGCTGATCCACGCCGCCAGCGGCGGCGTCGGACTGGCGGCCGTGCAGATGGCCCAGCGCTGCGGGGCAGAGGTGTTCGCCACGGCCAGCGCCTTCAAGCGCGAGACGCTGCGCCGGATGGGGGTGCAGCACGTCTACGACTCGCGCAGCACCGATTTCGCCGATCAGATCCTGGCTGACACCGACGGTGCCGGCGTCGACGTGGTGCTCAACAGCCTGACGAGTGAGGGGTTCATCGAGGCGACGTTGCGGGCCACCGCCCACGGCGGCCGCTTCGCCGAGATCGCCAAGCGTGACATCTGGACGCCGGAACAGATGGCGCAGGCCCGGTCCGACATCGACTACGAGATCGTCGCCCTGGACACGGTGATGCTCACCGAGCCCGAGCGCATCCGCGGGCTGCTGACCGAGGTGTCGGAGGGTCTGGCCAAGGGCGAGTGGACGCCGCTGCCCGCGGAGATCTACCCGCTGACGGAGGCCAGATCGGCGTTCCGGCGCATGCAGCAGGCCCGGCACATCGGCAAGATCGTGCTGCAGATACCGAGACCGCTTCAGCCGCAACCTGATCGGACCTATCTGATCACCGGCGGTCTGGGCGCGATCGGGCTGCACACCGCGGCGCATCTGGCGCAGCTCGGTGCCGGCGACATCGTGCTCACCAGTCGCCGCGCCCCGTCCGCCGATTCGGCGCAGCTCCTCGACGACCTCGCCGAACGGCACCGGTGCCGGGTGCACGTCGTGACCGCGGACGTCGGCGACGAGCACGAGGTGACGGCCCTGCTGGACCGCATCCGCGCCGAGATGCCCCCGCTTGCGGGCGTGGTGCATCTGGCCGGCGTGCTCGACGATGCGCTGCTGTCGACGCAGGATCTGCAGCGGTTCCGGAACACGTTGGCCCCCAAGGCCTACGGCGCCGATCACCTCGACCGGTTGACTGGCGACGACGATCTCGACTTCTTCATCGTGTCGTCGTCGGTGTCCAGTGTGTTCGGGTCTCCGGGGCAGGCCAACTACGCGACGGCCAACGCGTTCCTCGACGGTCTGGTCGCGGCGCGGCGGGCCCACGGTCTACCGGCGACAGGCGTGAACTTCGGCCCCTGGGCCCGCGGCGGGATGGCGTCGTCGGAGGCGGCGACGGCCAACATCAGCGCCCAGGGCCTAACCCCGCTCGAACCGTCGGCGGCGCTCAGCGCGCTGTCGGAGGTCGTGGCCAACGGGACCGGGCAGGCGACCGTGCTCAAGGCCAACTGGCAGCGGGCCGCCAAGGTGCTCGGCGCCGCGCGTCCGCCGATGCTCGACCTGGTGCTGCCCAGCGCCGGCGGTGAGGTGACCGGCGACAGCGAACTGCTGCGCCAGCTGCAGGAGATCCCGGTGCCGCAACGCGCCGGTTTCGTCACCGAGTTCCTGCAGCGCGAGGTGCAGAACTTCCTGCGCCTGGCACAGCCGCCGGCGGCGTCGAGCAGATTCCTCGACCTCGGCACCGATTCGCTGATGGCGATCGAGCTGCGCAACCGGCTGCACAGCCAGTTCGGCGGAGCGTTCACGATCAACGCGACCGCGGTGTTCGACTACCCGACCATCGGCGGGCTCGCCGAGTACCTGGTGGGCCAGCTGCCCGATGCCGAACCGCCCGCCGAATCGGCGGACTGACGCCGGGTGCGGCAATTCGAACGGAATCGGGACGTCGCGACCGCGGTGGCCGGCCGCGGCCGTCGCACCGGTAGGGTAATCCGGCATGGTTGACAGTCATCAACCCACGCGCTCGAAAAACGTTATCGCTCTCGCGATCTCACTCGGCGCGGTGGTCATCGCGTCGGCCCTCGGCGGTCTCGCGTCGGCCACCTCGGCGCAGGACTACGCACGGCTGCAGCAGCCGTCGTGGGCGCCGCCGTCGTGGGTGTTCGGTCCGGTGTGGACGGTGCTCTACACGATGATGGCGGTGGCGGCCTGGCTGGTGTGGCGCAGCGGGCCGTGGTCACAGACGCGGCCGGCACTGATCGCCTACGGCACCCAGCTGGTGCTCAACGCCGCCTGGACGCCGCTGTTCTTCGGTCTGGGCTGGCGCGGTATCGCCTTCGCCGAGTTGAGCGTCCTGCTGCTGGTGCTCGTCGGCACCGTGGTGCTGTTCTTCCGCCGCAGCGCGGTCGCGGGCTGGCTGCTGGTGCCCTACCTGGCGTGGTCGACGTTCGCACTGTGCCTCAATTTCGCTGTCTGGCAACTGAATTCCTAGGAGGAGCGGTCCATGACCAAGTCGGTGTTCATCACCGGAGGTGCCACCGGGATCGGCAGGGCGACGGGTCTGCTGCTGGCGCAGCGGGGGTACTTCGTCGGCGCGTACGACATCGACGAGGAACGGCTCGCCGTGCTGGAGCGCGACATCGCCGCGGTGGGTGGCCGCGGCGTGGTCGGCCACCTCGACGTCACCGACGCCGACGAGATGGCGCGCCGTCTGGCCGAGTTCCACGAGACCGCCGGCGGGCGGCTCGACGTGCTGATCAACAACGCCGGGCTGCTCAACGCCGGACGCTTCGAGGAGATCTCGCTCGAGGTGCACCACCGCGAGATCGAGGTCAACGTCAAGGGCGTGGTCAACGGCCTGCACGCCGCGTTCCCGTACCTCAAGACCACACCCGGGGCCGTCGTGGTGAACCTCGCGTCGGCGTCGGCGATCTACGGCCAGGCCGAGCTCGCCAACTACAGCGCCACCAAGTTCTTCGTCCGGGCGATCACCGAGGCGCTCAACCTGGAGTGGGGCGGGCACGACATCCGCGTCATCGACATGTGGCCGCTGTACGTGAACACGGCGATGACCAGCGGTATCTCGACCGGCACCACCACCTCGTTGGGCATCCGGCTCACCGCGCAGGACATCGCCGAGGGCATCGTCGCTGCCGTCGACCCCACGCTGCCCCGCAAGGTGCTCCGCCAGGTGCACTTCCCGGTCGGCACCCAGGCCAAGGCGCTGGCCGCGGGCGCGCGGTTCTCCCCGGCGTGGCTGACCAGGCTGGTCAACAAGCGTCTCGCCGGGCACTAGACCCAGCGCGTCGCCTCCACCTCCGGCGGCAGCGGCGGATGCAGCGGGACGTCGAGCCCGTCGTAGATCCCCGGTTTCTGCTCGGCCAGCCACCCGATCGCGCCGAGCAGGCGGTTGGCCGCGGTGGTGTTGCCGCCGTCGGCGCGGGTTCCGCCGGGCACATCGGCGCGGGTGACGATGGTCAGCTGCGGGTCGCCGTCGACGATCACGCGGTGATCGCCCACCCCCTCGTCGGGTTGCGGCCAGTGCGGGGCGCAGGACGGGTCGATGCGGGTGATGTGTTCGACGATCACCCGCTGCACACCGCCGGCCCACCCGATGACGCGCAGGAAGAAGGCACCCTGGGTGCCCTGGTCGAAGCGGCCCATCACGGTGTCGACGGTCTCGTCGAGCGGAAGCCGCTCCACCTCCTCGGTGACCTCGTCGATCTCGATGCCCAGACCGCGTCCGATCAGCCGGATGTTGCCGCCCCACACCATGGTCGGGATCGACGGCAGCAGCATCATCGGCGTCTCGTCCATCGGCATCCCGAAACCGCACGAGACCCGCACGGCGTAGGGCTGGTCGTAGGTCGAGTAGTCGAAGATCTCCTGGCAGGTGATGGTGCGGATGCGGGTGCACAGTCCGGCGGCGGTGACCGCCAGCGCGTCGTTGGCCCAACCCGGATCGACACCGCTGACCAGCAGAGCCGCCCGGCCCTCCTCGGCGGCAGCGGTGAGACGCTGCACCCAGTCCGGCGGCGCGGAGCGTGGGTCGTACAGCGAGTAGAGCGACGGGGTCACGACGTGCGCTCCGGCGCGCAGGCACCGTTCGATGTCGGCGACCGCCTCGTCGGGCCGGATGTCACCGGAGGCCATGTAGGCGACCGCGTCGGCGCCGGCGAGTGCGGCGTCGACGTCGGTGCCGGCCAGGATTCCGGTCGGTGCGTCCAGACCGGCGAAGGTCGCGGCGTCCCGGCCGGCCTTGTCGCCGGACGAGGTGATGACACCCGTCAGGCGCAGTCCCGGAAAGGCGGTGACCGAGCGGATCGACGTCGCGCCCATGTTGCCCGTTCCCCATACCGCGACACCGATGCTGGAAGCCATGACCACACCCTAGAGACTCAAACGTGACCATCATCACAGGGTGCCGTTTGGCCTGGTCAGGGGCGAGAACGCGGCGAAAAACGTGTCCCGGCCAACTGCTCGGTTGGTCGGCGCGCGGAAATTGCTCACAGTGGTCTTGCGTTGAAGTTACCGGGCGGTATAGTCAGCCGCAGTTACTGGTGGGTAACTTGGCCGAAAAGTACCCAACCGCGTGTGGCGTTCTCGACGAGGAGGAAACGTGTCCCACTACAAGAGCAATGTTCGTGACCAGGTGTTCAACCTATTCGAGGTACTCGGGGTCGACCAGGCCCTGGGCCGGGGCGCGTACGCCGATCTCGACGTCGACACCGCGGTCGACATGCTGGGCGAGATCGCCCGGCTCGCCGAGGGCCCCGTGGCCGCCTCGTTCGAAGAGGGCGACCGCAACCCGCCGGTGTTCGACCCCAAGACCCACACCGTCACGCTGCCCGAGGCCTTCAAGAAGTCCGTGCGCGCCGTCGTCGAGGGTGGCTGGGACAAGCTGTCGGTCAGCGAGGAGCTCGGCGGCATGCCGATGCCCAGCGCGCTGTCCTGGGCCCTGCAGGAGCACATCCTGGGCGCCAACCCCGCCGTGTACATGTACGCGATGGGCGCCGGATTCGCCGACATCTTCTTCCACCTCGGCACCGAGGAGCAGAAGAAGTGGGCCAAGCTCGCCGCCGACCGCGGCTGGGGCTCGACCATGGTGCTGACCGAGCCCGACGCGGGCTCCGACGTGGGCGCCGGCCGCACCAAGGCCGTCCAGCAGCCCGACGGCACCTGGCACATCGACGGCGTGAAGCGCTTCATCACGTCGGCCGACTCGGACGACCTGTTCGAGAACATCATGCATCTGGTGCTCGCCCGCCCCGAGGGCGCGGGCCCGGGCACCAAGGGTCTGTCGCTGTTCTTCGTGCCGAAGTTCCACTTCGACCCGGAGACCGGTGAGCCCGGCGAGCGCAACGGCGTGTACGTCACCAACGTCGAGCACAAGATGGGCCTGAAGGTCTCCGCGACCTGCGAGCTCTCGCTCGGCCAGCACGGCACCCCCGCCGTGGGCTGGCTCGTCGGCGAGGTGCACGACGGCATCGCGCAGATGTTCGACGTCATCGAGCAGGCCCGAATGATGGTGGGCACCAAGGCGATCGCCACGCTGTCGACCGGCTACCTGAACGCGCTGGAGTACGCCAAGAGCCGTGTGCAGGGTGCCGACCTGACCCAGATGACGGACAAGACCGCACCGCGCGTGACCATCACCCATCACCCGGACGTGCGTCGTTCGCTGATGACCCAGAAGGCCTACGCCGAGGGGCTGCGCGCGCTGTACCTGTTCACCGCGACGCACCAGAACGCCGACGTCGCCAAGACGATCCACGGCATCGAGCCCGAGCTGGCCGTCAAGGTCAACGACCTGCTGCTGCCGATCGTCAAGGGCGTGGGTTCGGAGCAGGCGTACGCCAAGCTGACCGAGTCGCTGCAGACCTTCGGAGGCTCGGGCTTCCTGCAGGACTACCCGATCGAGCAGTACATCCGCGACGCCAAGATCGACTCGCTGTACGAAGGCACCACCGCCATCCAGGCGCAGGACTTCTTCTTCCGCAAGATCGTCCGCGACAAGGGTGTGGCGCTGTCGCACGTGGCCGGGCAGATCGAGTCGTTCGTCAAGTCCGAGACCGGCAACGGCCGGCTGAAGGCGGAGCGCGCCCTGCTGGCCACCGCGCTGGAGGACGTGCAGGGCATGGCCGCCACGCTGACCGGCTACCTGATGGCCGCGCAGGAGGATCCGGCGAGCATCTACAAGGTGGGCCTGGGTTCCGTGCGCTTCCTGATGAGCGTCGGCGACCTGGTCATCGGCTGGCTGCTGCAGCGCCAGGCGGCGGTGGCGATCGAGAAGCTCGACGCCGGCGCCACGGGTGACGACCGCGCCTTCTACGAGGGCAAGCTCGCGGTGGCGTCGTTCTTCGCGAAGAACTTCCTGCCGATGCTGACCAGCACCCGGTCGATCATCGACAACCTCGACAACGAGGTCATGGAGTTGGACGAGGCGGCCTTCTAGACCGCTTCCCCCACGAGACGCCCCCGGACTCTTCCCGGGGGCGTCTTGCGTTGGGCGGGTGTCGTGCGCACAAAAAAGGCGGGTTCGGGAGGACCTGTGGGCGCGTCACGCTAGTCTCGCGCGGTCGGCTTTCATCCCTTGCCGACTCTTCAGATCAGTCACTCCCGAACCCGTCGTGCAGGCGATGCTACGCCTGTGACACGTCTCACACCAGAGTGAATTTCCTCGGGGCGAGCAGGGAAGATCAGCTCTCGGTGTCGACCGCCCGCAGCAGTGCGCGGGTGCGTGCATGCGCCTCGGGCGAGCGCAGGAACACCGCGCCGACGAACTCGTCCACACCGGCCGATCGGAGCTCGGCGAGGCGGTCGCGGACGGTGGCCTCGTCGCCGATGATCGCCGCGTCCTGCGGACCGGCATAGCCCTCGCGGTCGAGCATCGCCCTGTACGACGGCAGCGTGCCGTAGACCGCGAACTGCTCGGCGGCCTCGGCCCGCGCCGCGTCGACGTCGTCGGTGACGCCGACGGGCAGCGCCGCGACCACCCGCACCGCGTCCTCGGGACGGCCCGCGTCGGCGGCCGCCTGCCGCAGCGACGGGCTGACGTGCCCGCCCAGCGTCGCCGGACCCGTCATCCACGTGCACGTGCCGGAGGTCCGCCTGCCCGCGAGCCGCAGCATCTGCGGCCCGAGCGCGGCGATGTAGACGTCCGGACGCGGCGCGCCGGGGATGACGAGCGCACCCCGCGTCGTCACGGTCTGGCCCGGCGCGTCGGCGGGCTCACCGGCGAGCAGCGGCAACAGGCCGTCGAGGTACTCGTTGAGGCGCCGTACCGGCTTGTCCCACGGGATGCCCCACATGCCCTCGGTGACCGCGGCGTGGGTCATGCCGAGCCCGAGCACGAACCGCCCCTGCGAGGCGAGGCTGACGGTGAGCGCGGCCTGCGCCATGTGCATGGGGTGCTGGTTCTGGATCGGGATGACGCCGCTGGCCGCCTGGATCGTGTCGACCTCGCGCAGCGCGATGGCCAGGATCGTCAGGAGGTCGGGCTCGTAGGGCAACTGACTCATCCAGACGCGGCCGAAGCCCTCGTCGCGCAGTTGCGCCAGGTAGGCGATGGTCGCGTCGACGGGTGAGCCGTCGCCGAGGCCGGTGAGCTGTCCGAACATGCTGATCTGCATGCTCAAAATGTAAGAGCCCCGTGTTGCCGTCGGGTCGGGGGGTCAGACGGCAACACGGAGCTATCTCATGTATCGATGCCCCAGGGGCGGGCGTTACAGCGTCGGGAAAAAACTTTTCTAGGCCTCGAGGATCGCGGTGACGCCCTGGCCGCCGGCGGCGCAGACCGAGATCAGGCCGCGGACAGGTTGTCCGGTTTCGGCTTTCTTCTCCGCGAGCTGCTTGGCCAGCTGGGCCACGATGCGCCCGCCGGTGGCCGCGAACGGATGCCCGGCCGCCAGCGAGGAGCCGTTGACGTTGAGCTTGGACCGGTCGATGGAGCCCAGGGCGGCGTCGAGGCCGAGCCGCTCCTTGCAGTACTCCTCGGACTCCCAGGCCGCCAGTGTGGCGAGCACCACGGACGCGAAGGCCTCGTGGATCTCGTAGAAATCGAAATCCTGCAGCGTCAGCCCGTTGCGGGCCAGCATCCGGGGCACCGCGTACGTCGGCGCCATCAGCAGGCCGTCGCGGCCGTTGACGTAGTCCACCGCGGCGGTCTGGCCGTCGACGAAGTACGCCAGCACCGGGATCGACCGGGCGTTGGCCCACTCCTCGGACGCCAGCAGCGCCGCCGAGGCGCCGTCGGTCAGCGGGGTGGAGTTGCCGGCCGTCATCGTCGCGTCGCCGGCCCGGACCCCGAACACGGGCTTGAGCTTGGCCAGCTTCTCGGTCGACGAGTCGGCGCGCAGGTTGTTGTCCCGGTAGAGCCCGAGGAACGGCGTCACCAGGTCGTCGAAAAAGCCGCGGTCGTACGCGGCGGCCATGTTGCGGTGGCTGGCCGCGGCCAGTTCGTCCTGGTCGACGCGCTTGATGCCCATCTCCTTGGCGGTCACCGCGGCGTGCTCGCCCATCGACATGCCGGTGCGCGGCTCACTGTTGACGGGGATCTCGACGCCGAGGGCGGCCGGCAGCTTGCCGACCAGCTTGAGCCGGTCGACGTTCGACTTCGCCCGGCGCAGCCCGAGCAGCACCGAGCGCAGGTCGTCACCGAGGGCGATGGGCGCATCCGAGGCGGTGTCCACACCGCCCGCGGCGGCCACCTCGTAGCGGCCGCGCGCGATGCCGTCGGCGGCGGCGATCGCGGCCTGCAGCCCGGTGCCGCAGGCCTGCTGCAGGTCGAACGCCGGGGTGTAGGACGACAGCGAGCTGCCCAGCACGCACTCGCGCATCAGGTTGAAGTCGCGGCTGTGCTTGAGCACCGCGCCGCCGATGACGGCGTCGAGGGTTTCGCCCTTGAGATCGAAGCGCTCAGCCAGGCCGTCCAGCACCGCGGTGAACATGTCCTGGTTCGACGCGTTCGCGTAGGCGCCGTCCGACCGTGCGAACGGAATCCGGTTGCCTCCGAGGACGGCTACCCGGCGGGTTGTTGTGCTGTCGGCCACGTCTGCCTCCCGGCGTCGCGAGGGATGTTGGTGTCGAGGGTCATACTACCCACCGTTCTTACTCTGGAGTAAGTTCGTGAGGGATACGACAGTGCTGGGTAACCATCACCGTCGACACACGATGTACCCGGATTTCTCGAAAGGCAGCGCCGTGGCTTCCGATCTCCTGTCCCAAGTCGTCAACTCCGGCCCGGGGTCATTCCTGGCCAAGCAACTCGGCGTGCCCCAACCCGAGCCGCTGCGCCGGTACAAGCCGGGTGAGCCGCCGCTGGCGGGCTCGCTGCTGATCGGCGGCGAGGGCCGCGTGGTCGAGCCGCTGCGGGCCGCGCTGGCCGAGGACTACGACGTGGTGTCGAACAACCTCGGCGGCCGCTGGGCCGACCGGTTCGGCGGGCTGGTGTTCGACGCCACCGGCATCACCGAACCCGAGGGCCTCAAGGCGCTCTACGAGTTCTTCACGCCGTTGCTGCGCAATCTCGGCCCGTCAGGCCGCGTGGTGGTCATCGGCACCACGCCCGACGAGATCGACTCGGTGCACGAGCGGACGTCGCAGCGCGCACTGGAAGGGTTCACCCGCTCGCTCGGCAAGGAACTGCGTCACGGCTCGACCGTCGCGCTGGTCTACCTGCACCCCGACGCCAAGCCGGCGGCGACGGGCCTGGAATCGACGCTGCGGTTCCTGCTGTCGGCGAAGTCGGCCTACGTCGACGGGCAGGTGTTCCGGGTCGGGGCCGCCGACGCCACCCCGCCCGCGGACTGGGACAAGCCGCTCGACGGCAAGGTCGCGGTGGTGACGGGGGCGGCGCGCGGCATCGGCGCGACGATCGCCGAGGTGTTCGCGCGCGACGGCGCGAAGGTCATCGCGGTGGACATAGAAGGAGCCGCGGAGCCGCTGGCCGAACTGGCCACCAAGATCGGCGGCACCGCGCTGACGCTCGACGTCACCGCCGCCGACGCTGTCGACCGCATCACCGAGCACGTCAAGGAGCACTACGGCGGCACGCTCGACATCCTGGTCAACAACGCCGGCATCACCCGCGACAAGCTGCTGGCCAACATGGACGAGGGGCGCTGGGACTCGGTGCTCGCAGTGAATCTGCTTGCCCCACTTCGCCTTGCCGAGGGCCTGGTCGGCAACGGCACGATCGGCGAGAACGGCCGCGTCGTCGGGCTGTCGTCGATGGCCGGCATCGCCGGCAACCGCGGGCAGACCAACTACGCCGCGACCAAGGCCGGCATGATCGGGCTCACCGACGCGCTGGCAGCGCCGTTCGGCGAGAAGTCGATCACCATCAACGCGATCGCCCCCGGGTTCATCGAGACCAAGATGACCGACGCGATCCCGCTGGCCACCCGCGAGGTCGGGCGGCGGCTGAACTCGCTGTTCCAGGGCGGCCAGCCCGTCGACGTGGCCGAGGCCATCGCCTACTTCGCCAGCCCGGCGTCGAATGCGGTGACCGGCAACACCATTCGGGTGTGCGGCCAGGCCTGGCTGGGGGCATGAGCGAGGGCGGGCAGCCGTCCGGGCTGCGCAACCTGGTGCTCGCCGCGGCGGGCGCACTGCCGTTCGTGCCGCGCGGGGACACCCTGCCCGACCGGACGCTGACGGTCGAGGACCTGACCATCGACCCCGCCCACGTCGCGGCGTACGCGAACGTCACCGGCCTGCGCTTCGACAACACGGTGCCACTGACCTACCCGTTCGCGCTGACGTTCCCGACGGTGATGTCGCTGATCACCGGCTTCGACTTCCCGTTCGCCGCCATGGGATCGGTGCACGTCGAGAACCACATCACCCAGCACCGGCCGATCGCGGTGACCGACACCGTGTCAGCGGCCGTGCACGCCGAGAACATGCGCGAGCACCGGCGCGGTCTGCTCGTCGACGTGGTCACCGACGTCAAGGTCGGCACCGAGACCGCCTGGCACCAGGTCACCACATTTCTGCACCAGCAGCGCACCAGCCTGTCCGACGAACCGAAGCCGCCGCCGGCCAAGCAGCCCAAGCTGGGTCCGCCGAACGCGGTGCTGTCGATCACGCCCGGCCAGATCCGGCACTACGCATCCGTGGGCGGGGACCACAACCCGATCCACACGAACTCCATCGCGGCCAAGCTGTTCGGCTTCCCGACCGTCATCGCGCACGGAATGTTCAGCGCGGCAGCGGTATTGGCGAACATCGAGGGACAGCTGCCGGATGCGGTGACGTATTCGGTGCGGTTCGCCAAGCCCGTGGTGCTCCCGGCGCGCGCCGGTCTGTACGTCGACCGGCGCGGCGACGGCTGGGAGCTGACGCTGCGGCATCTGACCAAGGGACATCCGCACCTGACGGGCACGGTGTCGCCGGCCTGACCGTCAGCTCTGCGCGACGGCGCCCACTTCGGGATCCGACGGCGCCGGCGCGCCCTTGAGGCCCAGCCAGAACAGGTTGATCATCAGCTCGGCGGCCTCGTCGACGTCGGCGTCTCCGGTGCTGACCCGGGAGGCGACGGCCTCGCCGGCACCCACCAGCGCGACGGCCATCATGTCGAAGTCGGTGTCCGGCCCGGGGAACCGGGTGCCCGAGCGGAGCAGCCGGCCGACGAGCTCGATGATGCGCTCGCGGCCCTCCCGCACGGTGTGCGCAAACCGCTGCGAGCTCGTCGCCTGGGTGTAGAGCACCATCCACGACGAACGGTTCTCGTCGATGTACTTCAGGAACGCCCGCACCGCGCTGCGCAGCAACTCCTTGGGCGGGTCGTCGAAGTCGATCTTGTCGCGCACCTCGTCGACGAAGCGCGCCAGCTCCCGGTCCAGGCACGCCCCGAACAGCTCCTCCTTGGAGCCGTAGTACAGGTAGAGCATCGGCTTGCTGATCTGCGCCTCGGCGGCGATCGCGTCCATCGACGTCTCGTGGTAGCCGTTCACCGAGAAGATCTGCACGGCCGCGTCGAGCATCTGCTGTTCGCGGACGGCACGCGGCAAGCGCTTGGTACCACCCGCCATGACGCGCCTTTCTCCACTCCCGGCCAACGTGCTTACCAACACAGGGTAAGCACTGGATGACGGATCAGCCGCCGCAGCGCGGGGACGGGCCCTTCATGGCGGCCAGCTTGGTGACCGACGCGTCGACGGCCGGCTGGGACAGCTCACCCGCCGCGACGGCCTTCTCCAGCCGGTCCAGGACGGCGGGCACCTCGTCGGTGGTGACCCACAGCGCGACGTCCGCACCGGCTTGCAGCGCGCGCAGCGCGGCGTCGGGCACCCCGAACCGGTCGGAGATGGCCTTCATGCTCGACAGGTCGTCGGTGAACACCACGCCGCCGAACGGCGGGCCTCCGTAGTCGCCCGAGCGGAGCAGTCCATAGGCCTGCGGGCTGAGGCTGGCGGGTTCGCTGCCGGTCAGTCCCGGCACCTCCATGTGGCCCACCATGACGCCGACCGGGCCCTGGGTGGTCAGCGACCGGTACGGCACCAGGTCGTTGTCCTTCAGCGCGTCGATCGGCGGGGNCGACAGGTCGTCGGTGAACACCACGCCGCCGAACGGCGGGCCTCCGTAGTCGCCCGAGCGGAGCAGTCCATAGGCCTGCGGGCTGAGGCTGGCGGGGTCGCTGCCGGTCAGTCCCGGCACCTCCATGTGGCCCACCATGACGCCGACCGGGCCCTGGGTGGTCAGCGACCGGTACGGCACCAGGTCGTTGTCCTTCAGCGCGTCGATCGGCGGGGTGACCACGCTGCCGGCGTGGGAATCGCCCGAGCCGTGGCCGTGGCCCGGGAAGTGCTTGAGCACCGGAAGCAGCCCGGCGTCGCGCAGCCCGCGGGCGTAGGCGCCGGCGTAGTCGGTGACAGCCGTCGGGTCCGCGCCGAAGGACCGGTCGCCGATCACGGTGTCGTCGGGGGCGTCGGTGACGTCGACGACGGGCGCGAAGTCGATCGTGAACCCGAGGCCGCGCATCTGCCGGCCGCGGTCGAGGGCGATCTGGTAGACCTCCTCGGGCGTGCGGGTGGCCGCGAGCGTGCGCGGTGAGGGCTGCGCCCCGATCAGCCCGGCCAGCCGGGACACCCGGCCGCCCTCTTCGTCGACGCTGACGGCCAGCGGCAGCGGGCCGGCATTGGCGGCGATGTCGGCCAGGGAGCCGTCGGTGAGCATCGACATGTCCGTCCAGCCGCCGACCATGATGCCGCCGACGTGCTGGTTGTCGACGACGGCACGGGCGTCGGCAGCGCCCGTGACGCCGACCATCAGCAGTTGGGCGAGCTTGTCGCGGGTCGACATGGCCGCGACGGCGGCGGCGGGATCACCGCAGGCGAGGGTCGGCGCCTTCTCGGGTGCGGAGCCGGGGGCCGGTCCGGCCGCCATCGCGACGGTGGTGGACGAGGTGGCCGTCGTGTCGTCGGCCGGCGCGCCGCACCCGGCCAGCAGGGCCGACGTCGCGAGCATTCCGGTCACCGCTCTGAACACGTTCCGCGTTGCAACCATGGGTCTCGACCCTAACGGCAACGCGGCCCGCGGCCATAGTCTGAGGGGACGGGCGCGAGAAGGGGGACCGATGCCAGCCGAAGAGACCGTCGTGCTCATCGCGTTCGACGGTTCGCCGGCGGCGCGGCGCGCGGTGCACTACGCGAGCCGCTTCCTGACCGTCGACCGCGCCGTCGTGCTGACGGTGTGGTCGCCGCTGCACCGCGGTTCCGAGCCCACCGCATTCGACCTCGACGGGCCGCCGGATCCGCCGGAAGCCGACGAGGCGGATATCGCGCTGGGCGAGGCGCAGCGCACCAACGCCGCCGGGGTCGAGCTGGCCGTGGCGGCGGGCCTGCCCGCCGAACCGTTGTGTGTCGCCCAGACCTACACGGTGTGGGGCACCATCATCGCCGTCGCCGACGACGTCGACGCCGATCTGATCGTCACCGGGACCCGGGCCACCACCGGGTTGCGCTCGCTGGTGCAGTCCAGCGTGGCCGATCACGTCCGGCGCCGGGGGCACCGGCCGGTGCTGATCGTGCCCCCGGAGCCATGAGACGCCCGTGCTAGTTTGAGGCCCATGGATCGGTTCCTCGTACCTGCGGCGGCCAGCATCGTCGTCGGCCTGCTGTTGGGCGCGGCAGCCGTGTTCGGGGTGACGCTGATGGTGCAGCAGGACACCCGGCCTCCGCTGCAGGCGGGCGATCCGGCGTCGTCGGTGCTCAACAGGGTCGAGTACGGCGACCGTAGCTGAGCAGACCCGGCCGCTGTCGCGGCGCTGGCTGTGGGTGGCCGCCGCGGCGGCACTGGTCCTGACCTTCGCCCAGTCCCCGGGCCAGATCTCCCCCGACACCAAGCTCGATCTCACCGCCAATCCGCTGCGCTTCCTGACGCGCGCGTTCACGCTGTGGAACAGCGAGCTGCCGTTCGGCCAGGCCCAGAACCAGGCGTACGGCTACCTCTTCCCGCACGGCACGTTCTTCCTCGCCGGAGACCTGCTGGGCGTGCCCGGCTGGATCACGCAGCGGCTGTGGTGGGCGCTGCTGCTGGTCGCGGGGTTCTGGGGGGTGCTGCGAGTCGCCGAGGCCCTCGGCATCGGCACCACCACCTCGCGGGTGATCGGCGCGGTCGCGTTCACGCTGTCGCCGCGGGTGCTGACCACCATCGGGGCGATCTCGTCCGAGACGTTGCCGATGATGCTGGCGCCGTGGGTGCTGCTGCCGGTGATCCTGGTCCTGCGCGGCGACCCCCGGATCCGCACGCTGGCGGCGCGCTCGGCGCTTGCGGTCGCCCTGATGGGGGCGGTCAACGCGGTCGCGACGCTGACGGCGTGCCTGTGCGCGGTGGTGTGGCTGTTCTGCCACCGGCCGGGCCCGGTGTGGCGGCGCTTCGTCGTGTGGTGGCTGCCGTGTGTGGCGCTGGCGGTGGCGTGGTGGGTGGTCGCGTTGCTGCAGCTGGGCCGCATCAGCCCGCCGTTCCTGGACTTCATCGAGTCCTCGGGTGTCACCACCCAGTGGATGTCGCTGACGGAGATGCTGCGCGGCACCGGGGCGTGGACGCCGTATGTGGCGCCGACGGCGACGGCGGGTGCGTCGCTGGTCACCGGATCGGCCGCGGTGATCGCGACGACGCTGGTGGCGGCCGGCGGGCTGGCGGGCCTCACGTTGCGCACGATGCCGGCCCGGGGGCGCCTGGTGACCATGCTGCTGGTCGGCGTGATGCTGCTGGCCGCCGGCTACTCGGGCGGGCTGGGCTCCCCGATCGCCCACCAGGTGCAGGCGTTCCTCGACGCCGACGGCACCCCGCTGCGCAACCTGCACAAGCTCGAACCGCTGCTGCGGTTGCCGTTGGCGCTGGGTGTGGCCCATCTGCTCGGCCGGCTGCCGCTGCCGGGCAGCGTTCCGCGGCCGGTGTGGCGGCGCGCGTTCGCGCACCCCGAGTCCGACAAGCGAGTCGCCGTCGGCATCGTGGTGCTCGCCGCGCTGCTCGCCTCCACGTCGCTGGCGTGGACGGGCCGGCTCACCGCACCGGGTGCGTTCGACGCGATCCCGCAGTACTGGCACGACACCGCGGCGTGGCTGGACGCCAACAACTCCGGCGGACGGGTGCTCGTCGCGCCCGGTGCGCCGTTCGCGACGCAGGTCTGGGGCAACAGCCACGACGAGCCGCTGCAGGTGCTCGGCGACAGCCCGTGGGGCGTGCGCGACTCGATCCCGCTGACGCCGCCGGAGACCATCCGCGCCCTCGACGCGGTGCAGCGCCTCTTCGCCGCCGGCCGCCCCTCGGCGGGTCTCGCCGACACCCTTGTCCGGCAGGGCATTTCGTACGTGGTGGTGCGCAATGACCTCGATCCCGAGACCAGCAGGTCCGCCCGGCCGATCCTGGTGCACCGGGCGATCGACGGCTCGCCGGGGCTGACGAAGGTCGCCGAGTTCGGCGCTCCCGTCGGTCCCGGCACCCTGGAGGGATTCATCACCGACAGCGGGCTGCGGCCGCGCTACCCCGCCGTCGAGATCTACCGCGTCGACGGCGCCCGAAACGCCATGGCGCCGTATGTCGTCGACGCTGACGCCATGCCGCGCGTCGACGGCGCGCCCGAATCGCTGCTGCGGCTCGACGAGCGCCGCCGGCTGACCGGCCGACCACCGCTGGGCCCCGCGCTGCTGACCCAGGACGCGCTGCGGGCCGGACTGCCCGCGCCCGTCGTCACCGTCACCGACACCCCGATGGCGCGCGAGACCGACTACGGCCGCGTCGACGACCACAGCTCGTCGGTGCGTGCCGCCGGCGACGCCCGCAACACGTTCAACCGCGTGCCCGACTACCCCTCGGCGGGAACCGATCCGGTGTCGGGCGCGTGGGGCGGCGGCCGGCTCACGGTGTCGAGTGCGGCCTCGGATTCCACGGCGCTGCCCAATGTCTCGCCGGCGTCCGGGCCGCCGGCCGCGATCGACGGCGACTCGTCGACCAGCTGGGTGTCGAACTCCCTGCAGAGCGCGGTCGGGCAGTGGTTGCAGGTGGACTTCGACCATCCGGTCACCAACGCGACGCTCACCATCACGCCCAGCGCGACCGCCGTTGGCGCGCAGGTGCGCCGGCTGGAGGTGTCGACGGTCACCGGCACCAGCACCGTCCGGTTCGACGAGCCGGGCAAGCCGGTGACCGTCGCGCTGCCCTACGGGGAGTCGCCGTGGGTGCGCATCACCGCGGTGGCCACCGACGACGGATCACCCGGGGTGCAGTTCGGCATCACCGACCTGTCGGTGACCCAGTACGACGCCAACGGCTTCGCCCACCCCGTCAACCTGCGGCACACCGTCGAGGTGCCCGGCCCTCCCCCGGGTTCGGCTGTGGCGCAATGGGATCTGGGCACCGAACTGCTCGGCCGGCCGGGCTGCGCCGCCAGCCCGACCGGTTACCGGTGCGCCGCCGCGATGGCCCTGGCCTCCGAGGAACCCGTCAACCTGAGCCGCACGCTCACCGTGCCCAGCCCCACCGAGGTGACACCGACGGTGTGGGTGCGCGCCCGGCAGGGACCCAACCTGGCCGACCTGATCGCGCAACCGAACACCACGCGCGCGGGCGGGGACGCCGACCTGATCGACGTCACAGGCTCGGCGTACGCGGCCACCGACGGTGATCCCGCCACCGCGTGGACCGCACCCCAGCGCGTGGTCCAGGGGCACATCCCGGCCACGCTGGTGCTGAAACTTCCCTCCCCGCATATGGTTTCCGCGCTGCGGGTGACACCGAGCGAGTCGGCGCTGCCGGCTCATCCGACGATGATCGCGATCGATCTCGGCGACGGCCCCCAGGTGCGCCGTCTGACCGACGGCACGGAGACGCTGCGGATCAAGCCGCGCCTGACCGACACCATCACCATCTCCCTGCTCGACTGGCACGACGTGATCGACCGCACCGCACTGGGTTTCGATCAGCTCAAGCCGCCGGGCCTGGCCGAGGTGGTCGCGCTCGACCCGCGCGGGGTTCCCATCGATGCGGCCGACGCCGCCGCCAACCGGGCGCGTACCGTCACGCTGGACTGCGGACGAGGCCCGATCATCGGCGTCGCCGGGCAGTTCATCCCGACCTCGGTGCGCACCACGGTCGGCGACCTGCTGGACAACAAGCCGATCCCGGCCCGGCCGTGCCGTGGCGAGCCGATCACACTGCCCGCCGGCCAGCAGGAGCTCGTGATCAGTCCCGGGTCGGCGCTCATCGTCGACGGCGTCGCGCTGACCACACCCCGGGACAGCGAGGTCCGCACCGCCACACCACAATCCGTCGGCACGCCGCTGTGGCGCAACGACCGTCGCGAGGTCGACGTCGCGCCGTCGGACTCGACACGCATTCTCGTCGTGCCCGAGAGCATCAACCCCGGGTGGTCCGCCCGCGGCGGCGACGGCACGGCGCTGCGCGCGGTCACCGTCAACGGCTGGCAGCAGGGCTGGCTGCTGCCCGCAGGCACGAGCGGCGCCGTGACGCTCGCCTTCACCGCCAACACGGCCTACCGCGCGGGGCTGATCGGCGGCCTCGCGCTGCTGCCCCTGCTGCTCGTGCTGGCCTTCGCACCGGCCCGCCGCCGCGACCCGCTTCCGCCGGCGCGGCCCTGGGCACCGAACCTCGTCGCCGTCGGCGTCGCGGCGACACTGGCCGCGACGGTGATCTCCGGTCCGGTCGGCGCCGCGCTCTCGGCATCGGCGTTCGGCGCCCGACACCTGCTGCGGCGGCGCGAAAAGCTCTGCGAGACAATCACTGTCGTCGGCGCGGCGNTCCGGTCGGCGCCGCGCTCTCGGCATCGGCGTTCGGCGCCCGACACCTGCTGCGGCGGCGCGAAAAGCTCTGCGAGACAATCACTGTCGTCGGCGCGGCGGGCGGGCTGATCCTGGCCGGGGCGGTGCTCAGCCAGAATCCGTGGCGCTCGGTGGACGGCTACGTCGGTCATTCGCCGTGGGTGCAGTTCCTCGCCCTGATCTCGGTGGTGGCGGTCGCCGTCTCGGCGGTTCCCTGGCCGACGGACACGAACAGCGGCCAGGATGACTGACATGACCTCCCCCGTCCCTCCGATCGGCACCCAGGTCTCGGCGTTGGCCGCGCAGCACCCGCACGCGCCCGCCGCCACGTGCGACGGCGTCACGGTGACCCGGGCCCAGCTCGACGCCGCCACCAACCGCCTGGCGCGCAGCTTCGCCGCGTGCGGCGTCGGGGTCGGCGACTACGTGACGATCCTGCTACCCAACTCGCTGGACTGGATCTACGCGGTGCTGGCCTGCTGGAAGCTGGGCGCAGTGCCCCAACCGCTGTCGGCGCGGCTGCCCGACGCCGAGCTGGCGGCACTGCTCGAGTTGCGGCGCCCGGCGCTTCTGGTCGGCCGGGCCGACCCCACCGGCGTCACCCCCACCACGACCGCGACGCCGGCACAGGACGTCTCGGACGCGCCGCTGCCCGAAGCGGTGTCGCCGGTGTGGAAGTCGATGGCCTCGGGCGGCAGCACCGGGCGGCCCAAGCTGATCGAGGCCGGCAACGACAGCCGCATCCCCGCGGCGATCGGCACGCCACTGGGGGCGCAGGAGGGCGACGTCTCGCTGATCTCGGTGCCACTGAGCCACAACACCGGCTTCACCACGTTCGCGGTGGGCCTGCTGCAGGGCCACCACCTGGTGGTGATGCCGCGCTTCGAGCCGCACGAGTTCCTGCGGCTGGTCACCGAGCACCGGGTGACGTTCCTGACCACGGTGCCGACGATCATGCAGCGGCTGCTGCCGGTGTACCGCGCCGACCCCGACGCCTACGACCTGTCGTCGATCCGCCGGTTCTGGCATCTCGCGGCGCCGTGCCCGCCCGCGGTCAAGCGTGCCTGGATCGAGCTGCTGGGCCCGGAAAAGGTGTGGGAACTGTACGGCGGCACCGAACTCCAGGCGCTGACCTTCATCTCCGGCGACCAGTGGCTGAGCCATCCGGGCTCGGTGGGCGTGGTGGTCGCCGGGGAGATGAAGGTCCTCGACGACGACGGCAACGAGTGCCCGCCCGGCGTGGCCGGCGAGATCTACATGCGCCGCGCGCCCGGAGCCCGGCCCACCTACCGCTACGTCGGCAGCACCGCCACGAGCCGCGACGGCTGGGAGTCGCTGGGCGACCTGGGCTACTACCGAGATTTCGGGGCGGACCGATACTTCTATCTCACCGACCGCCGCGTCGACATGTTCACCGTCGGCGGGCGCAACGTGTATCCCGCCGAGATCGAATCGGCGCTGGCCGAGCATCCCGGGGTGCTGTCCAGCCTGGCCGTCGGGGTGCCCGACGACGACCTCGGCCAGGTGCCGCACGTCATCGTCCAGGCGCCCGGTCTGGACGCCGCCGACGTGACGGCGTTCCTCGCCGACCGGCTGGCGGGCTACAAGCTGCCGCGCACCGTCGAGTTCACCGACCGTCCGCTGCGTGACGACGCCGGCAAGGCGCGCCGGTCGGCGGTGCGGGACGAGGTCATCTCGCGACGGCGGGCTCGGTGACGTCGTCGACGGAGCTGTCCAGCGGGGTCGGATCGTTGCGGCGCTCCCACCGGCGCAGCGCGTTACGGCACGGCGACTCCACCAGCGCGTAACTGACCGCGGCGATCGCGAACCCGAACACCACGGTCAGCACCAGCACCGGGGCGAAGTGCCCGTTGAACGCGAACTCCCCCAGCAGCGGGAACACCATCGCCAGGGCGGCCAGATGCCACACGAACAGGCCGTAGGACCAGCGGCCCAGCGTCACCATCGTCGGGTGCCCGATCCATCGATGCGCGGTGTCGGGGGTGTCGAGCACCAGCGGGGCCAGCAGCGCACCGGCCACCACCGCGCCCATCGCGGTCTTCACGGTGACCTGACCGATCGTGCCGAACTGCAGCCCCTCCTTGCCGGCCAGCGGTGACGCCGCGATCAGGAAGGCCGTCACCGCCACGGCCGCCATCAGCCACCGTCGGCGCGCCAGCCGGTGCGGCAGCCCCACCGGCGACACGGTCAGCTCGGCGAGCACCATGCCCGCGGCGAACCAGGAGAAGAACGCCGGCGGCCAGTTCCACAGGTTGTGCCCAGACGCCGGGTCGAACGGGATTCGCACCCAGAACAGGCTGGCCACCGCGGCGGCCACGATCAGCGGGGTCCGGGCCTGCACCGGGACGCGGCGCACCAGCAGCGCCAGGAACGGCAGCGCGATGTAGAACGCCACCTCCACCGAGAGGCTCCACATCTGGGTCAGCCCGGGGGTCAGCGTCAGCGGCACGTAGATCTGCGTCAGCGTCAGGTTCGACAGCCACACCGTCGCGTCGGCCTTGGCGTCCGGCAGCAGCGTGAGGATCACCACGACCGCGACGAGGTATCCGGGCATGATGCGCACGAACCGCGACCGCAGATAGTGGCCGGCCGCCGGCCGCTTGCGTAGCCCCCGGGCCGCGGCCGCGTGCCCGCGCCACAGCAGGAAGCCCGACAGCGCGAAGAACACGGCGACCGCCAGGTCGAAGCGACCCAGTAGCCGGCCCGTCACCCCGGTGGTGTGACCAGTCTGGAACGCCACGTGGGTGACGACGACACCGATGGCCGCGCAGGCGCGCAGGCCCTCCACCGCCGGCAGGAACCCCCGGGTGCCGCCGACGGCGCTGGGGCCGGCGGCCGTCTCGGATCCGGTCACGACGACCAGTGTGCGCCTCCGGCGTCGCCCGGCGGAAAACGGGTAGTCAGGCCCGGCGGGCTGCCCGAAGGTGCTTGTCACTGCTTGCTACTGAGGGCCTTAACTTGTGCTGTTAGGGTCGAACGGGTTTTGCCGCGCGCGAAGGGAGACACGGTATTGAACCGCGCAGTTGCGCTGAGGTTTGCCGCGTGCGGAATCATGGGATTGGGCGCCGCCCTGCTCATCGCCGCGCTGCTGCTGACGACGTACACCAAGGGCAAGATCTCCAAGATCCCGCTCGACATCGACACCACGCTGGTCAGCGACGGCACCGGTGACGCTTTCGACCCCGCGTCCCTGAACACGCAGAAGTTCGTCGTGAACAAGGACGTCCCGGTGGTGATGCAGCAGCAGATCAGCGTCGAGTCGCCGGCCAACGCCGACGTCGTCACGCTGCAGGTCGGCGACACGCTGCGGCGGTCGGACCAGCAGCAGGACAAGGGCCTGCTGCTGGCGATGGTCGACACCGTGACCCTGGACCGCAAGACCGCCGAGGCGGTGTCCAGCGAGAGCAACCCCGGCGGTGCCGTGCAGAAGCCGCGCGCCATCGAGGACGAGAACCCGCCGACGAACATCGCGCTGCCCCACGAGGGGCTGGCCTACCGCTTCCCGTTCGACACGCAGAAGAAGACCTACCCGTTCTTCGACCCGATCGCGCAGAAGCCGTACGACGCGAACTACGCCGGTGAAGAGGACGTCAACGGGCTGACCGCCTACAAGTTCACCCAGAACGTCGGTTTCGACAACGACGGCAAGCTGGTGGAACCCGTCAAGTACGCCTCGCTGTACGACGACGACGCCGACAGCCAGGTCACGGCGCGCGCCGCGCTGTGGGGCCTCGAGGGCGACCCCGAGGAATCGATCACGATGACGCGCTACTACGCCGCGCAGCGCACCTTCTGGGTGGATCCGGTGTCGGGCACGATCGTCAAGGAGACCGACCGCGGCTACCACTACTACGCCCGCGAGGCGCTCAAGCCCGAGGTGACGTTCGTCGACTACACGGTGACGACCAACGACGAGTCGGTGGAATCCCAGGTGGCGGCGGCGTTCGACGAGCGCGACCGGGTGGCGCTGTGGGGCCGCATCCTGCCGATCACGTTCACCGCGCTCGGGCTGGTCTTGCTGATCGGCGGCGCGCTGCTGGGCTCGTTCAGCCTGCGGGCCGAATCGATGCTGATCGACCCCGGCCTGGACGACACCGGCAACCGGTTCTTCGGCGGGCGCGGCGACGAGGGTGAACCGGTCCCCGGCGCGGAGGCCAAGACCGAGAAACTCCCCGCCCAGCGGCCGACGGATCTGCCGCCGGACAGACCGGTCTGATCGCCCGCACCCGCTCGCTGGTCGCGCCGGCGTACGCGCTGGTGCTGGCGCTGGCGGTGACCGCGCCGCTGCTGGGGCCGGGGTACTTGCTGCTGCGCGACGCGGTGTCGACGCCGCGGTCGTATCTGACCGATGCCGCGCTGGGGCTCACCCAGGCCGCGCCGCGGGCGCTGCCGCAGGACGTCGCGGTCGCGTGGGCGTCGGCGGTGCTCGACGGCGGCGCGGTGGTCAAGGCGCTGCTGATCCTCGGGATCTGGCTGGCCGGCTGGGGCGCCGCCCGACTCGCCGCGGCGTTGCTGCCCGACGCGGGCCTGCCCGGGCAGTGCGTCGCGGCCACCATCGCGATCTGGAATCCGTATGTGGCCGAACGCCTGCTGCAGGGGCACTGGAGCCTGCTGGTGGGGTACGGCGCGCTGCCGTGGGTGGCAGGGTCGGTTCTGGCCTTACGTTCCGCGCCGAAACTGTATTCCACGCGCGAAAAGGACGAGTTTCCCCGCGTGGAATGCAATGTCGGCGGGATCGGGGCGGCGCTGTTCTGGCTGGCGCTGGCCGGGCTGACGCCGACGGGCCTGATGCTGGCGGCGACGGTCGCGCTCGCGTGCGCGGTGGCGCCCGGGCCGGGGAGGTCCCGCCTGTTCTGCGCGGCGGTCAGTCTCGCCGCGGCGACGACGGCCGCGCTGCCGTGGCTGGTGGCCTCCGCGGTGGCCGACGGCTGGAGTTCCGGGGCGGATCAGGGGCCTGCGGTGAGTGCGTTCGCAGCCCGCGCCGAGCCGGGCCTGGGCACGCTGGGCAGCCTCGCCGGCCTCGGCGGCATCTGGAACGCAGACGCGGTACCCGCCTCGCGCACAGGCCTTTTCGCGGTGGTGGCGACGGTCGTGCTGCTGGCCGTGGTGGCCATCGGCGTGCCGGTGCTGATCCGGCGCCGCGCCGGGGTGCCGCTGCTGGTGCTCGCGGTCGCCGCGGTGGCGGTGCCCGCGCTGATGGCGACGGGCCCGGGGCTGGCGGCCGTCGAGGCGGTGATCGAGGCGGTTCCGGGCCTGGGTGTGGTGCGTGACGGTCAGAAGTGGGTCGCGCTGGCGATGCCCGGCTACGCGCTGGCCGGGGCGGCGGCCGTGGTCACGCTGCGGCCCCGGGTGCCGGTGGTCGCCACCGCCGCGGTGTGCTGCGCCGCGGTGATCGCGACGCTGCCCGACCTGGTCTGGGGCGTGGGTGGAAAGGTCCGGCCGGGGCAGTATCCGCCGGCGTGGCGGGAGGCCGCCGCGGTGATCGACACCGACCCGGCGCCGGTCGCGGTGCTGCCCGTCGACAGCATGCGCCGCTTCGCCTGGGCCGGACCCGCACCCGTGCTCGATCCGCTGCCGCGGTGGCTACGCGCCGAGGTGCTCGCCACGGGCGACCTGTCGATCGGCGGGCGCACCGTGCCGGGTGAGGGCGTGCACGCGCGCGAGGTCCAGGCGATGCTGCTCGCCGGTGCTGACAGGGACCAACTGGCCGCGGCGGGTGTGGGCTGGGTCGTCGTCGAAGGGTCCGGCGCGAATCTGGCTCTGCCCGTGGCTTTTCGGGACAGCGAGCTCACCGTCTACCGGGTCGGCGGGGACAGTCCGTCCTCACCGCACCGCGGCGTCGTGCTCGCCGCGCACGGGGTGTGGCTGGCGCAGCTGGTCGTCGGCCTCGGGGCCATGGCACTGCGCCGCTTCCGATCACGCGGCGCAGACGGCCGGCATGAGCAGGTCGAGGGGCCAGAGCGCGGCGACGAGTAGATAGGACAGGATGTCCGCGCCCGCCGGCACCCGGGTCGTCAAGACGTCCTCGAGCCGGGCGACCTGCTGCGTCTGGAAGAACGCCCACGTCAGTCCGATGCCCACGTACGGGATCGCGAGCCACAGTGACAGTTCCACGATGTCGTAGACCGACACGCGTCTGCTCAGCAGGCGGCGGGCGGCGGTGCGGATTCCCATCGAATGCCCTAGACCAGACGGCGGTGCCGACGCACCCGGGTCCGGACGTCGGCAAGAAGCAGAAACGTGCCGGCCTGACGCACGAATTCCGGCAGGAATCGGTTGACGAGGGCGACCACCAGGAAGAGCCGTTCGAACCACCACTGACGCATGGCACCCCAGCTCACGCCGAGCGCATCGCGGAACACCGGCGCCAGGAAGCCCGCCGTGAGAAACCTCAGCAGGGGCCGGAACGACGCTGCCAGAAGGGGATTGATCATTCGCAGGTCGACCATGTCCATCAGGTAGTCCCGCACCACGGGGTCGATCGCGACCTGCGCGCAGGCTGCAACCCAATAATCGTCGAACTCGTCGCGGGTCGCCGGCCACTGGTCCTCGGTGACCTGCAGTGTGGTGCCCAACGACCACGCCGAGCGATAGAACTGCTCCCGTTGTTCTGGTGTCATCGGACCGCGTAGCAACTGGTAGGTGTCTTCGAGACCGACGAAGAGACATGCCGCCACCCACATCTGAAGATCACGGTCGAAAGCGTTGTAGCGCACCGGACTCGACGGTCCGGACTTCACCTGCCGGTGTACGCCGTCCACCGCCGCGCGGAACGCCGCCCGGTCCTCGTCGGTGCCGCGGATCGCCACCGCGAGATAGGTGAACGTGGTGCGCGCCCGCTTCCACGGGTGCTTCATCAGATTGCCGGACTCGACGGTGCTCTCGACGACACCGTGCCCCACACCCGGGCGGGACAGCTGCATGATCACGTTGGCCGCGCCGGCGGCGAACGACCAGAAATCCATCGCATCGCCGATCGTCACCGGGCCGTCCCCCCACCGAGCGGTGTAGCGCGCGATCTCAATCCGGTGCGCGCTCACGGTGTACAGGACCCGAGGAGCAACAGCACCGGCCAGTAGACGACGCTCCCGGCGAACGCGGCGGCCGCACGAAGGCCCTCGGCGCGATGCAGGTACTCGTTGCCGATCAGGGTGTAGGCGACTCCGATCACGAGGTACGGCGTGCCGAGTAGCACTGCGGTGCCGATCCATTCGGCCACGGTCATCCGGTAGTCGAGATACCGCTGCACAGGGCTGGGCATGCGGTGATGGTAGCGCCGGGCAAGGTTGCGCAGCGTCAGACCAGGCCGCTGGTGCGGCGGCCGGCTCGCACGGCGTCGAGGACCTCACGCATCGCGTCGGCACTCTGATCCCAGGAGAACTCCCCGCTGCGCACCTGCGCTTTGGCGCCGAGCTGGTCGCGCAGCACCGGGTCGGTGAGCAGCCGGTGCAGGCCGTCGACCAGATCCTCGGCGTCGTCGACCAGGATCCCGGTGACTCCGTCGACGACGGAATCGGACAGCCCGCCCGAGGACCGGTATCCGATCGTGGGCACGCCGTGCTGGGCGGCCTCGACCACGGCCAGCCCCCAGCCCTCCTTGCGCGACGGCAGCACGTTCACCCAGCTACGTTGCAGCACAGCGTGTTTGGTGACGTCGTCGACGTGACCGTGGAAGGTGACGGCGTCGGCGATGCCGAGGCGCTCGGCGTGGTCGACCAGGCGCTGCGCCCACCACCCGCCGCCCACGACGTCGAGGTGCAGCTCGGGGATCCGCGGGCGCAACCGGGCGACGGCGTCGAGCGCGTCCTCGATCTGCTTGTGCGGCACCAGCCGGGAGAGCACGACGACGCGGGGGGTCGGCGACCGCGGCGCGGTCAGGCTGGCCTGCGGCGCGGCGTCGACGCCGTTGCGCACCACCGCGACGTGGTCGGCCCGCACCCCGAGTTCGGTCAGATCCCGCGCCGAGGGCAGCGACACCGTCACGTACTGGTTGCGCCGGTGCAGCCGCGGCGACAGCCGGGATTCGACGAACCAGCCGATGCGGCTCTTCACCGGCCCGGCCACCGGCCACTGCTCACGGTGGCAGTGGTGCACCAGCACGACGGCGCGCCGGCCGTAGGCCAACCGGGCCAGGAACGGCAGCCCGTTCTGGGTGTCGACGACGACGTCGGGCCGCACGTGCCGCAGCGGGCCCACCCCCACGCGGGCCGCGACCATCGCCAACCCGGCGCGCACGTACACCGAGTAGGGCCCGCCCCGGCGCTGGATCTCGACCCCGTCGACGACCTCGCGCCGCGCCGACCCGTCGTAGCGCGCCGTGCGCAGTGTGACGCGGACTCCGGAGCGCGCCAGGTGGGCGCCGATGCGCTGCAGGTAGGTCTCGCTGCCGCCGCCCTGCGGGTGGCCGGTGTCGCGCCAGCACAGCAGCAACACGGAGTTCAGGGGGGCGGACATCGGTGTTCAGACTAGCGCTGTGCCTAGGGTGACCGGGTGGTCGCTACGGATCTGTTCGCCCAACGGGCGACGCTGGCGCGCTCGCTGCGGTTGCTCTCGGCGTTCCGCTTCGAGCAGAGCGATCCCGACCGTTTCTACGGCGCGCTCGCCGACGACACCGTCGCGCTCGTCGCCGACCTGTGGGCCGGTGCGACCGGCACCGATCCGGCCGACCTGACCGTGCTCGACGTCGGCGGCGGCCCCGGCTACTTCGCGTCGGCGTTCACCGACGCCGGGATGCGCTACCTCGGGGTCGAACCCGACCCGCGGGAGATGCACGCTGCGGCGCCGCGCACCCACCGGCGCGCGGGCACGTTCGTCCGCGCCTCCGGGATGGCGCTGCCGTTCGCCGACGGCAGCGTCGACGTCTGTCTTTCCTCCAACGTCGCCGAACACGTCGCGCAGCCGTGGCGGCTCGGCGCGGAGATGCTGCGCGTCACCCGGCCCGGCGGGCTGGCGATCCTGTCGTACACGGTGTGGCTGGGGCCGTTCGGCGGCCACGAGATGGGGCTGACCCACTACCTGGGCGGCCGGCGCGCCGCCGACCGGTACGCCCGTCGGCACGGCCATCGACCCAAGAACGACTACGGCTCGTCGTTGTTCGCCGTGCACGCCCGCGACGGGCTGCGGTGGGCGGCGGGCACCGGCGCGCTGGTCGCCGCTTTTCCCCGCTACCACCCGCGATGGGCCTGGAACCTGACGAAGGTGCCCGGGCTGCGGGAATTCACGGTGAGCAACCTGGTGCTGGTGTTGTCCCCGCCCTGAATCCGCGAACTGCAACAGGTTCTACTTCCGCCGGATCGTAGGTAATGTGACGTCCATGACACAGAGCACGGCGTTCAAGACCGAATGGGACAAGCTGTTCATCGGCGGCAAGTGGGTCGAGCCGGCCACCTCCGACGTGATCGAGGTGCACTCCCCCGCCACCGGTGAGCTGGTCGGCAAGGTTCCGCTGGCGAGCGCCGCCGACGTCGACGCCGCCTGCGCGGCCGCCCGCAAGGCGTTCGACGAGGGCCCGTGGCCGCAGATGTCGCCCGCCGAGCGCGGCGAGGTGCTGGCGCGGGCGGTCAAGATCCTCGAGGAGCGGGCCGAGGAGCTGAAGTTCCTGCTCGCCGCGGAGACCGGGCAGCCGCCGACGATCGTCGACATGATGCAGTACGGCGCCGCGATGTCGGCGTTCCAGTTCTTCGCGGGCGCGGCCGACAAGTTCACCTGGCAGGAGATCCGCGACGGCATCTACGGCCAGACGCTGGTGGTGCGCGAGCCGATCGGTGTCGTCGGCGCCGTCACCGCCTGGAACGTTCCGTTCTTCCTGGCCGCCAACAAGCTGGGCCCCGCACTGCTGGCCGGCTGCACGATCGTGCTCAAGCCCGCCGCCGAGACCCCGCTGTCGGTGTTCGCGATGGCCGAGGCGTTCGCCGAGGCCGGGCTGCCCGAGGGCGTGCTGTCGATCGTGCCCGGCGGCCCGGAGACCGGCCGCGCGCTGACCGCCAACCCGGAGCTGGACAAGTTCACGTTCACCGGCTCGTCCGCGGTGGGCAAGGAGATCGCCAAGATCGCCGCCGAGAAGCTGAAGCCGTGCACGCTGGAGCTGGGCGGCAAATCGGCGGCGATCATCCTCGAGGACGCCGACCTCGACTCCACGCTGCCGATGCTGGTGTTCTCGGGGCTGATGAACTCCGGGCAGGCCTGCGTCGGGCAGACCCGCATCCTGGCGCCGCGCTCGCGCTACGACGAGGTCGTCGAGAAACTCTCGGCCGCGGTGTCCGGGATGCTGCCCGGCTTGCCCACCGACCCCGCCGCGATGATCGGCCCGCTGATCAGCGAGAAGCAGCGCGAGCGCGTGGAGGGCTACATCAAGAAGGGTGTCGAGGAGGGCGCGCGCGTCGTCGTCGGCGGGGAGCGCCCCGAGGGCCTGGACAGCGGCTGGTACGTGCAGCCGACCGTGTTCGCCGACGTCGACAACTCGATGACGATCGCCCAGGAGGAGATCTTCGGGCCGGTGCTCGCGGTGATCCCTTACGAGGACGAGGACGACGCGGTGCGCATCGCCAACGACTCCGTGTACGGGCTGGCCGGGTCGGTGTACACCACCGACAACGAGAAGGCGCTCAAGATCGCCCGCCGGATCCGCACCGGCACCTACGCGGTGAACATGTACGCGTTCGACCCGGGCGCCCCGTTCGGCGGGTACAAGAACTCGGGCATCGGCCGCGAGAACGGCACCGAGGGCATCGAGGCGTACTGCGAGCCGAAGTCGATCCTGCTGCCGTTCGGCTACACCCCGTCCTGACCCCTCTGATCGCGCGCCAAATGCACGGTTTCTGACGGATTTCCAGCGATTTCCGTCAGAAACCGTACGTTCGGCGTCGCGCAGTCAGGCCGTGTGCGGCATCGAGTGGTGCTCGTGGGCGATCACCCACGCACCGTCGACCTTGCGTAACCCGAACGTGCTGCGCAGCCGCTTCTCGGGATGGGCGGCGATATCCTCCGGCATGCCGGCGCGGAACAGGGCGTGCGCGTAGGCGACGGTCTCGCCGGCGGTGACGTCGAGCCGGACCAGTTCCAGCACGGCGCCCCCGGCGATCCACTCGAAGAACTCCGGCCACGTGGCGCGGTAGCCGTCGATGCCGTACACCCCGTCGTAGGGGACCGGCACGTCGAACAGCACGATGTCGTCGGTGTGCGCGGCGGCGACGCCGTCGAGGTCACGGGCGCGGATCGCGCCCAACCAGCGGTCGAGCACGTCGCGGATGGCGGTTTCGTCGGTCATGCGGGTGCAGACCGGGAGCGGACCCGCAAGTCATCGCCGCGGGCTAGAACGCCGACTCCGGCACGTCCATGGCCGTCAGGTCGACCGCTTCGAGGATGGCCCGGCGCGACGTCAGCCCGGGCAGCATGTTCTTGGCGAAGAACATCGCGGTGGCCACCTTGCCGGTGTAGAAGTCGCGGTCGCGCGGGCTCACGTCGCCGTCGAGCGCGGTCAGCGCGATCTCGGCCTGGTGCAGCAGCAGCCAGCCGAGCAGCAGGTCACCGACCGCGAGCAGGAACGGCACCGACTCCAGACCCACCCGGTAGAGCTCGCGCGGGTTCTCCTGCGAGTCGATCAGGTATTTCGTCATCGCCGCGACCATGGCCTGCACGTCGGCGACCGCGGTGGACAGCAGCGCCCGGCCGTCGGCGAGCTCGGGACGCGCCGCGCCGTCGTCGAGGAACGCCCGGATCTGCGTGACGACGTGCAGCAGCGCCCCGCCCTGGTCCCGCGCGATCTTGCGGAAGAAGAAGTCCTGCGCCTGGATCGCCGTGGTGCCCTCGTACAACGAATCGATCTTGGCATCGCGGATGTACTGCTCGATCGGATAGTCCTGCAGGAAGCCCGATCCTCCGAGGGTCTGCAGTGACTCGGTCAGGCACTGGTACGCCCGTTCCGAACCCACGCCCTTGACCACCGGCAGCAGCAGGTCGTTGACGCGGTCGGCCATCTCGGCGTCGGCGCCCGAAACCACCGCGGCCACCGCCGGATCCTGATGGGCGGCGGTGTACAGGTACAGCGCGCGCAGCCCCTCGGCGTAGGCCTTCTGCGTGAGCAGCGCCCGGCGCACGTCGGGGTGGTGGATGATCGTCACCCGCGGTGCGGTCTTGTCGGTCATCTGGGTCAGGTCGGCACCCTGCACGCGGCTCTTGGCGTACTCGAGCGCGTTCAGGTAGCCGGTCGACAGTGTCGCGATCGCCTTGGTGCCCACCATCATTCGCGCGTACTCGATCACCTTGAACATCTGCGCGATGCCGTTGTGGGTGTCGTTGACCAGCCAGCCGACCGCTGGGGCGCCGTGCTGGCCGAACGTCAGTTCACAGGTCGCCGACGCCTTGAGCCCCATCTTGTGCTCGAGCCCGGTGACGTACACGCCGTTGCGCTCCCCGAGCTCGCCGGTCTCGGGATCGAAGTGGTACTTCGGCACGATGAACAGGCTCAGGCCCTTGGTGCCGGGTCCGGCGCCCTCGGGCCGGGCCAGCACCACGTGGATGATGTTCTCGAACAGGTCGTCGCCGTCGCCGTTGGTGATGAACCGCTTGACGCCGTCGATGTGCCAGGTGCCGTCGGGCTGCTCGACGGCCTTGGTGCGACCCGATCCGACGTCGGAGCCGGCGTCGGGTTCGGTGAGCACCATCGTCGCGCCCCAGTCCCGCTCGATCATCAGCGACGCCCAATGCCGTTGCTGCTCATTGCCGATCGCGTAGAGGATGTCGGCCATCTTCGGGCCGGCCGAGTAGAGGAACACCGCGGGCTGGGCGCCGAGGGCGAACTCGTTGACCGCCCACTCGACCATCGCCGGGACCGGCACGCCGCCGATGTCCTCCACCATGCCGACGCGCGACCATTCGCCGTCGCGCCAGGCCCGGAAGGTCTTCTTGAACGGCTCGGGGATGCTGACGACGTGCGTGCCGGGGTCGAAGGTCGGCGGCCGCCGGTCGGTCTCGGCGAACGCCTCGGACAGAGGCCCCTCGGCGAGCTTGGCCGCCTCGTGCAGCATCTGACGCACGGACTCGCCGTCGAGGTCGCCGAAGTCGCCCGTGGCGAGCACCTTCTCCAGTGCCAGCGTCTCGAACAGGCCGAACTCGATGTCGCGGACGTTGCTGCGGTAATGCCCCATGGTGGGCCAGACTATGCCGCCGGGCCGCGCCCGTCAGGCTTTACGCCAGTGTGCGCAGACGAAGGCGGCGTTGCGGGCCGTGGCGACCAGTTCCCATTCGGAGCGCACCGGCAGCACCGGGGAACCCGCCCCGAGCGTGCACGGCGCGTAGGACACGATCATCTCGTCGACCAGGCCGGCGCCGACGAACTGCGCGGCCACCTTTCCGCCGCCGACCACCCAGACGTGCCGGTCCCCGGCCGCGTCGCGCAGCGTCGGGAACAACTGCGTCGCCTCACCCGCGAACGTGTGCACGGGGTGCTCCGCGGCCACGATCTGCGGACGGTGCGTCATCACCCACGACGGCTGGTCGTACATCCACGCGCCGGGGTGGTTCGTGAGGATCCACTCGTAGGTGTCGGCGCCCATCACCAGCGCGCCGACCGAGGCCAGGAACGGGTCGATGGCGAACGGTCCGTTGGCGTCGATGTCACGGGTGACCAGCCACTGCAGGCTCGCGTGCTCGTCGGCGACGTAGCCGTCGAGGCTCGCGGCGGTGTAGTAGACGCAGGCCATGTCAGGTCCCTCTCATCCAGTCCAGCGGGTCACCGCGGCCGGTGTCGACGCCGTGCTCGGCGAGCATCGCGCGGGTGAGTTCGCGTCGGTGCGCGGAGTAGGTCAGCACGTGCGCGACGATCCCGTACAGCGGGAACGACTCGGGGGGTTCGCAGAGCGCGTCGATCACGGTGTCGCCGAGCCGGCCGGCTGTCGTGTGGTCGGCGATCGTTGTGCGCCAACGCTTTCCGATCTCGTCGTGGAACGCCGTCAGCGCGTCGGCGTCGACCAGGTCAGGACTCGTCGAGGTCCGCGCCGGGAAGTCCTCCCCGGCGATGGTGGCCAGCCAGACCTGCTTGGTCCAGACGATCGCGCCCAGCACGGCCCCGACGCTGGGTTCGGGCCCGTCCCAGTCGAGCACCGTCTGGGCCGGGCGGATCGGCGCCGTCCACTGCTGCGGTGTCAGCCGGGCCGCCCGGCTCAGGAGATGCGCGGTGTCGGCGAGGTCGTGGTCGATCATCAGCGCGGTCACATCGGACACCGGGGCGGTACTGCGGGCACTGTCCAGCCACAGCGACTGTGGCGGGTGGAAGTGCAGCCCGTTCGGCGCGGGCAGCCGGAAGTGCACGGCGGCGGCCTCCGACGGCGGGCATCCGAAGGTCCGGCGGAAGGCCCGGGAGAACACCTCGGCCGAGGACCAGCCCTCCGCGGCGGCGACGGCCGACACCGGTTCACCGCGCTGGAGCCGCCAGGCCGCCCGCTCGAGCATGATGCGACGCCGCAGCGCCGCGGGGGATTCGCCGGTGAGCCGGCGCACCTCCCGGGAGAAGTGGAATTCCGAGGCGTGGCTGCTGCGCGCCATCGCACCGACAACCCTCTTTCCCGAGCCGTCGCCTACGTCGGTCACCGCGTCGAGGAGTTCGCGAAGCCGATCGCGCCCCGATGGGTCCGTCACGCGTCCGAGTATCGCCGCCGCCGCGGCCCGGGACCATGACAATTCCTGCTGCGATCCAGCCGGCCGCGGCCCGAAACACACTATGGCGGAATCCCCGACCAGGTTCCGCCATAGTGAGCATGAACCTACCGTCGCGCGGGACACACCGCTGGCTTTCGGCCGGCGGGACTATCGGACCCGCCCTCTGCGTTCAGAAAGCTATACCCAGCGTCGCCCCGGAGGAGGATGACATGACCACCGACCACATCACCGCGCTCGTCACCGGCGCCAACCGCGGGCTCGGCCGCCGCTTCGCCGAGCAGCTCCTCGAACGCGGCGCCACCGTGTACGCCGCCGCGCGCCGCCCCGAGACCATCGACCTGCCCGGGGCGATCCCGCTGCAGCTCGACATCACCGATCCCGAATCGGTGCGCCGCGCCGCCGAGACCGCGCACGACGTGACCGTGCTGATCAACAACGCCGGTGTCTCCACTCGCGCCGGACTGCTCGACGGCCCGATCGACGACATCCGGCTGGAGATGGAGACGCACTACTTCGGAACGCTGGCCATGGTGCGCGCGTTCGCGCCCGTCATCGAACGCAACATCGCCGAAGGGGGTGGCGGCTCGATCCTCAACGTGCTGTCGGTGCTGTCCTGGGCGCACGTGCCCACCAGCGGCGCCTACGCCGCCGCGAAGGCCGCCGGTTGGGCCCTCACCGACGCCGTGCGCACGGAGCTGGCCCCGCGCGGCATCCACGTCGCGGCGCTGCACGTCGGCTACATGGACACCGACATGGTCAGCTACATCCCGGCCGATCAGAAGACCGATCCCGCGGTGGTGGCGGGCCTGGCTCTCGACGGCCTGTTCGCCGGCAAGCCGGAGATCCTCGGCGACGAACTGACCCGCAACGTCAAGGCGCACCTGTCCGACGCCCCGCAGTGACAGGATGGTCGGCACAGCGCCGGCCACACCTTGGGTAGACTGGCCAAAACTAGAACACGTTCCAGTCCGACGTCCGTCTCTACCAGGGGGCCTTCCGTGAGCTCGACCGACATCATGCCGTCCGAGATCACCAAGTGGGATCCCGTGCTCACCGAACGGGTGATGGGGCTGCTGCGACCGTTCCTGAAGGGCTATCACCGCGCCGAGGTCCGCGGCCTCGACACCTTCCCGGCCGGCGGCGCGCTGGTGGTGGCCAACCACTCCGGCGGACTGCTGCCGATGGACGTGCCGGTGTTCGCCAGCGGCTTCTACGAGGAGTTCGGCTACGACCGGCCGGTGTACACGCTCAGCCACGACCTGCTGATGGTCGGCCCCAGTGGTGCGTTCCTGAAGAAGACCGGCTTCATCCCCGCCAACCACCACAACGCCGACGAGGCGCTGCGCTCCGGTGGGGTCGTGGTGGTGTTCCCCGGCGGCGACTACGACGTCTACCGGCCGACGCTGGCGGCCAACAAGATCGACTTCGGCGGCCGCACCGGCTACATCAAGGCCGCGCTGAACGCCGGGGTGCCGATCGTGCCGACCGTCGGCATCGGCGGCCAGGAGAGCCAGCTGTTCCTCAGCCGCGGCACCGACGTGGCCAAGGCGCTCGGCCCGATCGCGCGGGCGTTCCGCACCAAGATCCTGCCCGTCTCGTTCGGCTTCCCGTTCGGGCTGTCGGTCGTGCTGCCGGTCAACGTGCCTCTGCCCACCAAGATCACCATGCAGGCGCTGCCGCCCATCGACATCGTCGCCCAGTTCGGGGAGAACCCCGACATCGACGAGGTCGACGCCCACATCCGGCACGTGATGCAGCGCGCGCTCGACGACCTCGCCGCGCAGCGCCGGCTGCCGGTGCTGGGCTGATGGGCATCGCCGACCCGATCACCGGCACCGTCGGCCTGCTCTCGACGCTGACGCGCGCGGGCCTCATCGCGCCGATGCGGCCCGACAAGTACCTGCGCATCGTCGGCGCGATGCAGCGCGAGAACATGGCCGTCACATCGGGATTCGCCGCGGCCGCCCAGCGCTGCGGTGACCGCGCCGGGCTGATCGACGAGATCGGCATCCTGACCTGGCGACAGATCGACCGCCGCGCCGACGCGCTGGCCGCCGCGCTGCAGGCGCTGCCCGGCGGGCAGCCCGATGTCGTGGCGTTGATGGCGCGCAACCACCGCGGCTTCGTGGACACGCTGATCGCCGCCAACCGGATCGGCGCCGACGTGCTGCTGCTCAACACGTCGTTCGCGGGCCCGGCGCTGGCCGAGGTCGTGGCGCGCGAAGGCGAGGGCCGCTCCCTCGTCCTGATCTACGACGAGGAGTTCGGCGACACCGTCGATCGTGCGCTGCAGGGGCGCCCCGAGACGCCGCGCATCGTCGCGTGGACCGACACCGACGGCCACGAGCTCACCGTCGAGCAGCTCATCGACGCCCACGCCGGGCAGGAGCCGCGCCGCGCCACCGAGCGGAGCCGGACGATTCTGCTGACCTCGGGCACCACCACGGTCGCGCCCCGCGGATGCCACTCCCGGCTGAACGACCGGATGAACTCGACCACGACCCGGGCGATCAGCAGGAGCCAGAACACGAACAGCGCGAAACCGAGGATTTCAAAGAACAGCCCCAACGGAAGGTGACCTCACTCAGGCGATGTGACGGGAATGCCGGCCGCGATGTCGGTCGGCGCCGCCAGCCNGACCGTCGTGATCCGCGACGGCAAGCTCGTGGGCGCCACCCTCGTCGGCGACGTCTCGAAGGTGTCGTTCCTGGACCGGACGCCGTGGCGGGCCGAGCAGCCCGTGGTCGTCGTCGCGCCGATGTTCCACGCGTGGGGGTTCTCCCAGCTGGTGTTCGCGGCGTCGATGGCGTGCACCGTGATCACCCGCCGCAAGTTCGATCCCGAGGCGACGCTGGATCTGGTGGACCGGCACCGCGCCACCGGGCTGTGCGTCGTGCCGGTGATGTTCGACCGGATCATGGAACTTCCCGACGAGGTACTGGACCGCTACAGCGGACGGTCGCTGCGGTTCGCGGCGGCGTCCGGATCGCGGATGCGCCCCGACGTCGTCATCCGGTTCATGGACCGGTTCGGCGACGTCATCTACAACAACTACAACGCCACCGAGGCCGGCATGATCGCCACCGCGACGCCACGCGATCTGCGGGCCGCCCCCGACACTGCGGGCCGGCCGGCCGAGGGCACCGAGATCCGGATCCTCGACGGTGATTTCCACGACGTGCCGACCGGTCAGACCGGTGCGATCTACGTGCGCAACAAGACCCAGTTCGACGGCTACACCTCCGGTGCGACCAAGGACTTCCACGACGGCTTCATGTCCTCCGGGGACGTGGGATATCTCGACGGGGACGGCCGGCTGTTCGTCGTCGGCCGCGACGACGAGATGATCGTCTCGGGCGGCGAGAATGTCTACCCGATCGAGGTGGAGAAGACGCTGACCGCGCATCCGGACGTCGCGGAGGCTGCGGTGCTCGGCGCCGACGACGAGAAGTTCGGTCAGCGCCTGGTGGCCTTCGTGGTTTTGACCCCCGGCGCCACGGCTACCCCGGACTCGCTCAAGCAGCACGTGCGAGACAACCTGGCCAACTACAAAGTGCCGCGCCAGATCACGATCCTCGACGAACTGCCCCGCAGCATCACCGGCAAGATCTCCCGTAAGGAATTGCAGGACCGCATAGATCATGATTAAAGCGGTAGACCATGATTAAGCGCCGACCCGTGCTGCGCGCCGTCGCCGAACTGCTCAACGCCGCCAACGGCGTCCGGCCACTGGCCCGTGAGGGTTACCCCACCATTCCCGTCTTCGCCTTCGGCTGGCCGACCTCGGAGATGTCCGCGCTGTACCTGGCCGGTTCGATGGCCGACGCGGTGCGGCGCGGCATCCGCGGTGACTTCCGGGGCACCCGCGGGCGAATCGCCCTGGCACTGACTGCCGTTGCGTGGGCGTTGCTGGGAGTGATCCACCGCCGCAACGCCTCCTCGCAGCCGCACTTCGAGGACCCGTTGCGCGTGGCGCTGGGCGCGGACTACCAGGAGATCGCCGAGAAGGCGAAGGCAAAGCGCCGCCGACGCATCGGGATCCCGCCCAACGACCTGATCCGGCGCCGCTACGTCGAGAAGGCCGGCACCGTGCAGTACGGCCCGCACGGCGGTGCCAACCGCGCCGACATCTGGCGCCGCGCCGACCTGACTCGGGACGGGAAAGCACCGGTGCTGCTTCAGGTTCCGGGTGGTGCGTGGTCGATCGGTATGCGGCGGCCGCAGGCCTATCCGCTGCTCAGCCATCTGGCCGACCACGGCTGGGTGTGCGTGTCGATCGACTACCGGGTCAGCCCGCGCAACACGTGGCCGGACCACATCATCGACGTCAAGCGGGCGCTGGCCTGGATCAAGGAGAACATCGCCGAGTACGGCGGCGATCCCGACTTCGTGGCGATCTCCGGCGGTTCGGCCGGCGGCCACCTGTCGGCGCTGGCCGCGCTGACCCCCGACGATCCGTTGTTCCAGCCCGGGTTCGAGGACGCCGACACGTCGGTCGTGGCGGCAGTGCCGGTCTACGGCCGCTACGACTGGGTCACGGTGCACGGCAACGGCCGTCGGGAGTTCATCGCGTTCCTGCAGAAGTTCGTCGTCAAGTTGCCGTTCCGGTCGAACCGCGCCGTCTACCTGGACGCCTCACCGATCCACCGGCTGCGCCCCGACGCGCCGCCGTTCTTCGTCCTGCACGGCCGCGACGACTCGATCATCCCGGTGCCCGAGGGCCGCGAGTTCGCCGAAGCGCTGCGCGAGGTGTCGACGTCGCCGGTGGTGTATGCCGAGATCCCGCACGCCCAGCACGCTTTCGACTTCTACTACGGCTCGCCGCGGGCGCACTACACCGCGCAGGCGGTCGAGGAGTTCTTGTCCTGGGTGCAGGCCACCCGCCAGGCGGCGCCTCGCGAACAGGCCGGCTAGGGCACCACTTTCCGTCGAAACTGTATTCCACGCGCCGATTTCGCGGTTCAGGCCGCGTGGAATACAGTTTCGGCGCTAGGGCGCCATCGCGGTCTCGACGACGGTCAGTTCCTCGGGAAGCCCTGCGGCGCGCCGGATCTCGATGAAGGCCTCGACCATCGCGTCGGTCAGCTCGTGCGGGTCCCCCAGCGTCTTGCCGTCGGCCAGCACCGAGATGTTGAGCTGCTCGACGTAGCTCCACACGGTGATGTTCAGTCCGCTGCCCGCGGTCAACGGCCCGACCGAGTAGATCTCGGTCACCAGCGCGCCACCGACGCGTGCCCGCTCCCGCGGACCGGGCACGTTGGAGATCGGCAGGTTCATCACCTTGTTCTGGCCGTCCTTGGTCGACAGCCACCGGAACATCGCCTCGGCGGGGGCGGGCGGGAAGTACGCCGACCACTGGCTGACCAGTTCGGGGCCCAGCAGCGTGTTGCTCTCCTTGCCGGCGGCCGCCGAGTCGTGCGCGACCCGCACCCGCTCCAGCGGGTCCTCGATCTCGACGGGAAGGCTGACCAACACGCCGGTGAAGTAGTTGCCCGAGATCCGGTCCGGAGAGAAGTCGAAGCTGACCGGAACCGACGCGAGCAGCGGATGATCGGCGTGACCGTCGTACTGCAGCAACAGTTTTCGCAGCGCGCCCGCCGAGATCGACAGCACCATGTCGTTGATGGTGACACCGAGGTGCTTGGCCGTCTGCTTGACGTCGTCGAGCGCGAGGGTCGCGGTGGCGAACCGGCGGGTGGCGTCGAGCATGTGGTTCATGAACGTGGGCGGCGGCGTGAACGGACGGGTCAGTTCGGGCGAGAGCTTGTGCGGGCTCTGCCGGACCCGGCGCACACCCTGCGCGGTGTAGCGGACCACCGACGGGAACCGGGCGATCTGGCGCAGGTGATCGGTGAACGCGGTGCGCACCAGTTCACCTCGCGACGGGGCGGGATCGGTGGCGTAGGAGTCGCGGTCGATCTGCGGCCCGTCCTGCAGATCCATGCCCCGGGCAAGCAGATTCGCGGAGGCGACGCCGTCGGCCAAGGCGTGGTGGATCTTGCCCAGCACCGCGATCCGGCCACCCGCCAGGCCCTCGATCAGGTACATCTCCCACAGCGGGCGACTGCGGTCCAGCGGGGTGCTCGCCAGCCGGCCGACCGCCTCGTCGAGCTGGCGGCGGCCGCCCGGGGCGTCGACGCGGTAGGGCCGCACGTGGTAGTCGAGGTCGACCTCGGCGTTCTCCCGCCACATCGGATGGTGGAACTTGAACGGGATGTCGATGAGCTCGTAGCGGAACGGATCGAGCTTGTAGAGCCTGCTGTGCAGGACCTTTCGCAGCTCCTCGACGCCGAACGTCGCCCCGCCCAGACCGTCGAGCTCGATCACCGCCAACTTCAGCGTGTGCATGTGGACGTTGGGGGTCTCGCTGTAGAGAAGAACAGCGTCCCACCCGCGAAGCCTCTTCACAGCCCGCACCTCTCCTCGGAGGTGTCTATATAACCTCTTTGGCCCCGATGAGGCTGCGGTTTCGATGTATGTGGTTGAGGAACAAGCCGATTGCGGTCGACGCCGCGCCGGTGCGGGCCCCGTCGGTCATGTCGAAGCCGTGTCCGGCGCCGGGCAGCTCGACGTAGCTGACCACCGAGCGCGACACCTCCTTCAACCGGTCGACGAAGCTGCGGGCCTGCGCCACTGGGATCACGCTGTCGCCGGTGCCGTGCAGCACCAGGAACGGCGGCGCTTCGGCGTGCACCCGGGCGATCGGGGAGGCCTTGTGGAACACGTCGGGATGCTTGGCGATCTTGCGCCGCACCACTACCCGCTCCAGGAAGTCGACGAAGCGGACGCGCTCGACCGTCGAACGGTCCTCCCAGTCGTAGCGCCCGTAGATCCCGATGACGGCGTCGACCGACGTGTCGGACCCCTCGGGCAGTTCGCACTGCATCTCCGGGTCGTTGGCGGTCAGGCCCGCCAGCGCCGCGAGGTGTCCGCCCGCCGAGGTGCCGGCGACCGCCACGAAGTCACGGTCGCCGCCGAATTTGTCGACGTTGGCGCGCGCCCAGGCGATCGCGGTCTTGACGTCGGTGATGTGCGCCGGCCACGGATGGTGCGGGGCCACCCGGTAGTCGATGGACAGGCACACCCAGCCCATCTCGGCCAGGTGGGACATCAGGGCATAGCCCTGCAGCATGCGGCTTCCGTGCACCCACGCCCCGCCGGGCACGAACAGCAGCACCGGCGCCGGCTGGTCGGGCAGGTCGTCGCGACGCCAGACGTCGAGCAGCTGGGTCGGCCGCGGACCGTAGCGCACCGAGGTGCGGTGCACATGGCGCCGGTGTTCGCGCATCTTCCACACCGGCGGAACCCGCTCGGCGGCCGGCCAGTCGATCTCGAGATCCTTCGCCGACACCACGCCGCGCAGCGCGGCCTGGGTGACCTCGTTGGTGCAGTCCCGTTCGCGCTGCTTGAGCTCGGCGTCGTTGGGCGCCATCAGCGACTTGACGGTGGAGTTCAGGAAATCCGGCGCGTGCCGGGCACCCCAGATTCCGGCGGCCGTGAGTGCGCCGAGCGGCTCCAGGTGCTTGCCGATCACCGGCAGCGACGCGGTGGCCACACTGGCGGCCAGCATGTAGTCGCTGGGACCGGCCTTGAGCAACCACTGCAAACGCGTGGTCAGCGTGGGCCCGGGGTACCGGATATCCGGCCGTTCCGTCATGGCGCTTACCGTACCCCGCAGTTCAGAACCGAAACGGACATTCTCAGCAACGTTGTCTACTGTTTTCCCGCCGTGGCCCAATTGTGACGTGGGCCACAGCCCGGCTGAGCGGCGAAACCGCAGGTTAGGTTCTTCTCGACAAGTGTCAACTGGCATGTCAACCGGCAGGGAGGCCGACACCGTGAGCACCACCGTCAGCGCGTCTGCACTCGCCATCACCGAGGACCACCAGGCCCTCGCCGACGCCGTCGCCGGCCAACTCAACCGGCTGCACGCCCTGTCGCAGGCCCGCGCGGCGCTCGACGGCGAGTCCCGCCACCCGGCCGACATCTGGTCAGCGGCAACCGATCTCGGGTGGCAGGGACTGGCCGTCGCCGAAGAGCACGGCGGGTCGGGCTTCGGACTCGCGGAACTCGCCGTGGTGGTGGAGTGCCTGGGCCGTCAGCTGTGTCCCGGGCCGTTCCTGCCGACCGTGGCGGCGGCGGTGACGATCGACCGGTGCGCACCGGATTCGGTTCGGGCAGAACTACTTCCGGGGCTGAGCTCGGGCGCGACGGTGGCCGCCCTCGGGATCACCGGCAGCGTGACGGTGGGCGCCGACGGGACGGTCAGCGGGGAGAGCCCGGTGGTGCTGGGCGCCCCGGACGCCGACCTGCTGGTGCTGGTGGCCGGGGACGACGTCGTGGTGCTCGACGCGGGTGCCGTGACGGTCACCGCGCTGGAGTCGCTCGACCCGACCCGCAGCATCGGGTCGGTGGTGGTGCAGGACGCCGCCGTGCCCGCCGAGCGGGTGCTGCGCGGCGCGGCCCGCGAAGCGCGCACGGTGTTCCGGATCCTGGCGTCGGCCGAGGCCGTGGGTGTCGCCTGGGCGGCGCTGGACATGGCCGTGGCGTATGCGAAGGTGCGCGAGCAGTTCGGCCGCACGATCGGCACCTTCCAGGCCGTCAAGCACCACGCCGCCAACATGCTGGTTGCCGCGGAGGTGGCGACCGCGGCCACCTGGGACGCGGCCCGCGCCGACGACCTGGCCAGCGCCGACTTCCCCGCGGCGGTGGCCGCGGCACTGGCGATCCGCGCGCAGATCCTCAACACGCAGAACAACATTCAGCTGCACGGCGGTATCGGCTACACGTGGGAGCACGACGCCCACCTGTTCCTGCGCCGCGCCCGCACGCTGGCCGCGCTGATGGCCGACGGCACCGACCCGCTGCTCGACGTGGTGGCGGGCCAGCGCGAGGGCCGGGCCCGGGCGGCGACGTTCACGCTGCCGCCCGAGGCCGAGGGATACCGCAGCCAGGCCCGCGAGGCCGCCGCGGCGGTGCGGGCGCTGCCCGCCGCACAGCAGCGCGACGCCCTCGTCGACTCCGGCTACCTGGTGCCGCACTGGCCCGCGCCGTGGGGCCGGGGCGCCGACGTGCTCGAACAGCTGGTGATCGAAGAGGAGTTCGGCCCGGCGGGCAGGAGCGAAGCGACCGGGGAATCGACAGGTATCAAGCGGCCCGATATGGGCATCACGGGGTGGGTGGCGCTGACCATCGCCCAGGCCGGCACCGAGGAGCAGCGGCAGCGATGGGTCGAGCCGGTGCTGCGCGGCCAGGTGATGTGGTGCCAGCTGTTCTCCGAGCCGGGTGCGGGCTCCGACGCCGCGGCCGTGCGCACGTCGGCCACCCGGGTCGACGGTGGCTGGCTGGTCAGCGGGCAGAAGGTGTGGACGAGCCTGGCCCATCTGTGCCAATGGGGCCTGGCGACCGTGCGCACCGATCCCGACGCCCCCAAGCACGCCGGTGTCACGATGATGGCGATCGACATGACATCGCCTGGGGTGAAGGTCAATCCGCTGCGCGGCATCACCGGCGACGCACACTTCAACGAGGTGTTCTTCGACGACGTCTTCGTGCCCGACTCCGACGTCGTCGGCGACGTCAACAAGGGGTGGCTGGTGGCGCGGGCGACGCTGGGCAACGAGCGGATCTCCATCGGCGGCGGATCCGGTGCGTTGACTGGCATCACCGCCGACGACCTGGTGGCGCTGCTGGACAGCTCACCGCAGAGCGCGGCCCACCATGTGTTGCGTGCCGGGGAGGTGATCGCCGAGACCCACACCCTGCGTCTGCTCAACCTGCGCCGCGCCACCCGCGCCATCGCCGGCGCGGAACCGGGACCCGAGGGCAACGTCACCAAGCTGCTGGTCGCCGAGTCCGGACAGCGGCTCACCGAGCTGGCCTTCGACCTGGCCGGCACCGCCGCCGTCGTCGAGCAGACCGTGGCACTGACCCGCAGCTACCTCGGCAATCGCGCGATGACCATCGCCGGCGGCACGTCGGAGATCACCCGCAACACGATCGCCGAACGCATCCTGGGGCTGCCCCGGGATCCGCTGCTGCGTTAGCTGCGCATACTGAACGGGTGCCCCGCACCACATCCCCCACGAAGACGAGCTCCCCGGAGTTCCACCCCGAGTTGCGCCGCAGTGCCCGCCTCCTGCCCAAGCAGATGATCACGCCCGTCACGCTGCCGTTCGTGCGGGCGGCGTCACGGTTGATGTGGCGCGGTCAGCCGGACGGCGTGGAGGTGCTTACGCTGGCGTCCGGCGTCGGCGTCCGGCTGCACCGTCCCCCCGGGGTCGCCACGCCCGGGCCCGCGCTGCTGTGGATCCACGGCGGCGGTTACGTCATCGGCGACGCCGCCCAGGACGACGTGCTGTGCCGCCGCTTCGCCCGCGAGCTCGGTGCGACGGTGGTGGCGGTGAATTACCGCCTGGCGCCCGAACATCCTTATCCGGTGCCGGTCGAGGACTGCTATGCCGCGCTGTCCTGGCTCGCGGAGCTGCCGTCCGTCGACCCGGACCGTGTCGCGATCGGCGGGGCCAGCGCCGGCGGGGGCCTGGCCGCTGCGCTCGCGCTCCTCGTCCGGGATCGCGGCCGGATTCCCTTGGCCGCACAGCTTCTCGTCTATCCGATGCTCGACGACAGGACCGTCGAACGCACCGGCCTGGACAACCCGGGACACCGGCTGTGGAACCAGTCGAGCAACCGCTACGGCTGGCGGGCCTACCTGGGTGACGCCGACCGCGACGTGGCCGTCCCGGCCCGGCGCACCGATCTGGCCGGCCTGCCGCCGGCCTGGGTCGGCGTCGGCACGCTCGACCTGTTCCACGACGAGGACGTGGCGTACGCGCAGCGACTCCGGGAGGCCGGGGTGCCGTGCGAGGTGATGGTCGTCGAGGGCGCGTTCCACGGATTCGACGGCATCGCTCCCAAAGCCCCTGTGTCGCAGAGGTTCTTCGACAGCCAGTGCGCGGTTCTGCGCACCGCGTTCGCGCCGTCGGCGGTGTGAGCCGGCCTCACCGGGTGTAGACCACCTCGCCGGCCACCACCGTCGCCGCGACGTGCTCCGCGTCCAGGTCGGCCAGCACCTGCTGCGGGCTTGCCGAAAGGACGCAGAGGTCCCCGCGCGCACCGGGCTCGATGCGCCGCGGGATCGCGGGGGTCAGAGGGTCGCCGAGGAACATCGCCAGAGCCTGCGCGGCGGAGACCTTTTCGGCGGCGGTCAGCACCGCACCGGACGGGGTACGGCGCGTCACCGCGGCGCGCATCGCCGCCCACGGATCGGGGTGCCCGAACGGTGCGTCGGTCGACAGCGCGACGGGCACGCCCGCGGCACGCAGCGAGGCCACCCGCCACAGTTCGTGATGCTCGGCGGCGAGGACGTCGCGCAGGTACGCCTCGCCGCGCTCGGCGACGAAGTTCGGCTGCGTCACCACCGTGGCCCCGCACGCCGCGACCGTGGCCAGGCTGCCGTCCGGGACGACGGCGGCGTGCTCGAGCCGGTCGTCCGGGTGGCGGCCCGCCGAGTCCAGTGCCGCGAGGGCGACGACGAGTTGCGCGGCGGTGACACAGTGCAGCGCAACGGGATCACCCGCGGCATGCCGGGCGGCGATCCATCCGGTGAGCGCGTCGAGGTCGAGATCGTCGTCGTGCAGGATGCGCTTGCCCGGCGCCAGGCAGTGCACGGACTGCATCAGCTCGCCGCTCCGGTGCGCCTGCTGCAGGGCCGCGACGTCGGCGGCGCTCAGATCGGGAGTGGCGTCGGTGACACCGGTGACGCCGTAGCCGCTCAGCCGCGCGCTGAGCGGCGCCAGGCCGGGTTCGGTGCGGGCCAGCGCCGCCGTCCAGCCGGTGTCGGCGCTACGCAGCCGGCCGTCGGGATGATCGGGCAATCCGACCAGCGCCAGGGCCGCCGAGTTGAGCGTCCACAGCACGCCGCTGCGGTGCTGGATGCGCAGCGGGACATTCGGGCAGAAGCCGTCCAGCGCGGTGCGATTCAGCGGACCCGCGACGGACTCGTGGTAGCCCACCGCGCGGATCCAACCGTCGGCGCCGACGGTCGCTGCGCGCAGGACGTGTGCGAGCTGCTCCGGTCCGGTCACCTCGTCGGGACCCACCCGTACCGAGTGCAGGGCGGCCGCGGCGGCGCGCAGGTGCAGGTGGTGGTCGTGCAGGCCGGGCAGCACGGTGCCGCCGCCGGCGTCGAGGACCGTCTCCCCCCGTCGGGTCGGTAGTCCGTCGGCGACCTCGGTGATGCGGCGCCCGACGCGGATGTCGGTCCGGGTGCCGTCGAGCAGGACGCCGCTGCGGATCAGCACGCCGGGGCCAACCGGCGCGCCACCAGGTCTTCGACCAGCGCGTTGTGTTCGCCGAGCCGGGCGGCAGTACCTGTCACGGAGGGTGTTGCACTGCAGGGTATTTCGCCTTCCACCGGCAGCGCCGCGTATCGGGCGGCCACCGCGGCCATCGCGACGTCGATCACCTCACCGCCGCCGCGGGCGTGCGACTCCAGCACTGCGCGGGCGGCCTCCAGCCCCGTCAACGGGTCGGCGATGGCGTCCCCGCAGAACACCGGCGCCGCCGCGGTGCCGCCGACCAACCCCCCGGAGACCGCCGCGTCGTCGCCGAACGCCACCCAGTGCGCGCGCTCCCCGACCGCGCCGTGGCCGGTGATCTGCACCCAGATGCGGCCGTCGCGGGCCGGGACGTCGGCGGGGCCCAGGCCGCGGGTGTGCAGCGCGGCCGGCCGGGAGGACTCCAGCACGACGTCGGCGGCGGCGAGCAACCTGACCAGCCCTCCTGGCCGCGCGAAATCGACGGCGTACGAGAGCTTTCCGCTGTTCACCCAGTCGAAGAACGGTGCCGGGCCGGCGCGGGTGCCATCGGGCCGGTTCGGGCTCTCCACCTTCACCACCGTCGCCCCGGTGCGGGCGAGCAGCCGGCCGCACAGCGGACCGGCCCACATCGAGGAGAGGTCGGCCACCAGCAGATCGCGCAGCGGGTGCGGGTGCGTGCGGGCACCGACGGTGCGCACCACCGGCGACGCCGGCGCCGTTTCCCCGAGCACCCCGGCCGGCAGACCGAGCAGCCGCGCCCGCGCCGCAATCGCGTGTACCCCGGTGGCCCGGATCCGTTCCCGCACCGCGGCCCACGGGTCCGGGGTGTCGTCGGCCTCGACGAGCGCGGGCACCGCGTCGAGGTCGTCGGGGCGCGCCAGGGTCAGCGCGCACCACCCGTCCTCCGCACCCATCAGCCGGGTGGCGCCACCCGCCGACACCGTGCCCCCGCGCGGGAGATCGAGCAGCGCAGCGCGTCCGCCCAGCGCCTCATCGGCGTCGACATCGACACCGGTCGCCGCGGTCACCGTCCGCGCCGTCGCCCGCGCTTCGGCGAGCACGGCCGCGGGGAGCACCACCGGCGTCATCGGACCATTGTGGCGGTCAGAACAGCAGACCGGTGAAGACCCAGTCGAGCACGGCCCGATCAGCGCCGTCGTCGGCGACGGCGTAGACGGTCGAGCGCAGCCGCACGGTGCCGCCGCGGCCGCCGGGCAGCGGGTTCGCGGCCTCGACGGCCAGGTCGCTGTAGAGGGTGTCGCCCTCGTACACCGGCGCGGTGTGGTCGCACGAGTCCCAGCCCAGCACCGTCACCAGACCGGGCAGCACCCGGCAGGCCTGCGCGAAGGCGAGCCCGATGGTGTGACCGCCGTACACCAGCCGGCGACCGGAGCCCCGTGAATCATGATGTGCGGCAGCGATGTTGAGCGTCAGCCGGGCCAGCTCGGGGGCGCTGGTGACGACGTCGGCGGTGCTGCGCAGCACGGCGCCCGCCAGTGCCGGGTCGAACCCGGGCCCGGGGACCCGGGCGCGGAACGCGTCGGCGTCCCAGTCGGCGGTGGGATCGGGGGCGGGTCCGGCCCCGGCGCCGATCGCGGCCATGTCGTCGCTGTGCCCGGTCTCGACGCCGTCGGCGCTCAGCGGCAGCATTGCGCAGCGGTGAAAGTCGAGCACCAGCCGACCGACACCGTCGATGGTGGTCATCCGAAGCGCGGCCAGCCCGGTCGGCGGCCGGCCCGGCCGAGTCGCGTTCTGCTTGAGCCCGACCACCTCGGTGCGGGTGAACAGGGTGTCCCCGACGACCGGGAACCGGTGGAACGTCAGGCCGCGGTAGAACAGGTTGGCTCTGACCCGCTGGGTGACCACCGTCGACTGACCGATCGCCACGTCGCACACCAGCCCGGGATGTGCCAGCGGCGCGGTCGCGCCGGTGACGAGCGCTGACAGTTCGGCGTCCAGCGGCAGCCGCAGCCGGTCCCCGAGGATCGCCTGATGGGCCGCGGCCACCCCGGCGGTCAGCGTCATCGTCGGCGCCGCGTCGAAGACCTGACCGACGTGCAGATCGTCGAAGAACGGGCCTCCCGAGATTTGGCCGTACAAAGTCACAAGCGGTCATGCTGGCACTGACGCTTCGCATGTGTCAACATCGGCAGAATGGCCGTACATTTGCTCGACGACGACGAAACGATGCTGGTCGACACCGTGGCGCAGTTCGTCGACCGCGAGGTGAAACCGACCGTCCGCGACGTCGAGCACGCCAACGCCTACCCCGAGGCGTGGATCGAGCAGATGAAGCGCATCGGGATCTACGGGCTGGCCGTGCCGGAGGCCTACGGCGGCACCCCGGTGTCGACGCGCTGCTATGTGCTGGTCACCCAGGAGCTGGCCCGCGGCTGGATGAGCCTGGCCGGCGCGATGGGCGGGCACACCGTGGTCGCCAAACTGCTGGACCTGTTCGGCACCGACGAGCAGAAACAGCGCTATCTCCCGGCGATGGCGACCGGGCAGCTGCGCGCGACGATGGCGCTCACCGAACCCGGCGGCGGATCCGACCTGCAGAACATGCACACCGTCGCCCGGCCCGACGGCGACGGGTGGGTGATCAGCGGCGCCAAGACATGGATCTCCAACGCCCGCCGGTCGGGCCTGATCGCGCTGCTGTGCAAGACCGATCCGGACGCGACGCCGCGGCATGCGGGCATCTCGGTGGTGCTGGTGGAGAACCCGACGCCGGGCCTGACCGTGTCGCGCGATCTGCCCAAGCTGGGCTACAAGGGCGTCGAGTCGTGCGAGCTGGCGTTCGACGGGTGCCGGGTGCCCGGCGACGCGGTGCTGGGCGGCGTTCCCGGAAAAGGGTTCGCGCACATGATGAAAGGCCTCGAGACCGGACGCATCCAGGTGGCGGCGCGGGCGCTGGGCGTCGCGACCGCCGCGCTGGACGACGCGCTGGCCTACGCCCGCGAGCGGGAGAGCTTCGGGGTGCCCATCTGGAAGCACCAGGCGATCGGGCACTACCTGGCCGACATGGCCACCAAGCTGACCGCCGCCCGCCAGCTGACGCTGCACGCCGCCGACTGTTACGACAGCGGCGAGCGCGCCGACATGGAGGCCGGCATGGCCAAGCTGTTCGCCTCGGAGGCCGCGATGGAGATCGCGCTGAACGCGGTGCGCATCCACGGCGGCTACGGCTACTCCACCGAATACGACGTCGAGCGGTACTTCCGCGACGCGCCGCTGATGATCGTCGGCGAGGGCACCAACGAGATCCAGCGCAACGTCATCGCCGCCCAGCTGGTGGCCAGGGGCGGTTTGTGAGATGAAGGCGCCGCCGGCCTACCAGGTGCTGCGCGAACGGCTCCGTGAGGAGATCGTCGCCGGCCGGTACACCGACGGTGCGCGCCTGCCGACCGAATCGGAACTGTCGGCGCGCCATGGACTTTCGCGGCAGACCGTGCGACGGGCCTTCCAGGATCTGGTGGCCGAGGGCGTGGTCTACCGGGTGCCGGGGCGGGGCAGCTACGCCGGCGAGGGCGGCAGGCGCTACCTGCGTCGGCTCGGCTCCGTCGACGATCTGATGAGCCTGTCCGACGACACCACGATGGAGGTGCTCGACGGGCTGCGCCGGCGCGTCGACATCGACGCCGCCAGCCGCCTACGCCTCGACGACGACGTCGTGCACTCGGTGACGTTCCGGCGGCTGCACGACGGGGTCCCGTTCGGGCACACCGTCGTTCACCTTCCCCCGGCGATCGCGGCGACGGTGTCGGCGTCACCGCATCTGAGCACCGGAGCGGTGAGCACCCATACGGTGATCGGATTGCTCGAGCCGCATCTGGAAGCGCCGATCGCCGAGGCCGCCCAGACGATCACCGTCGGCATGGCCGACGCGGGGGCGGCGGCCGCGGTCGGCTGCGAGCCCGGGCATCCGATGCTGCGGGTGGACCGCCTCTACGGCGACGACGCCGGCCGTCCCGTCGAACTCGCCGTCAGCCACTTCCTGCCCGAGCAGTACACCTACCGGGTCACCCTGCGCCGCTCGGGCTGACGTCGCGGGCCGGGCAGCCTGGGTGTGGCGCACCCTGGCTGTGTCAGCCCGGAGCCGCCACGCTGGGAGCATGACCGACACCAAGATCATCATCGTCACCGGAGCCAGCAGCGGAATCGGCGAAGCCGTGGCCGAACGGCTCGCCGCCGACGGGCATCACGTCATCGCCGGGGCACGGCGGAAGGACCGGCTGGAACAGCTGGCCGAGCGGGTCGTCGGGCAGGGCGGCAGCATCGAGGTGCACGCGCTCGACGTGACCGACCGGGCGTCCGTCGCCGCGCTCGTCGACGCCGCCGTCGCCACCCACGGACGGGTGGACGTGATCGTGAACAACGCCGGCGTCATGCCGCTGTCCCGGCTCGACGCGCTGCTGGTCGACCAGTGGGACCAGATGATCGACGTCAACGTCCGCGGGCTGCTCCACGGCATCGCCGCCACGCTGCCGCACTTCCAGCGTCAAGGCTCAGGACACTTCATCACGGTGGCCTCCATCGGAGCGCACGAGGTGGTGCCGACCGGCGCGGTGTACTGCGCGACGAAGTACGCGGCGTGGGCGATCACCGAGGGCCTGCGCCTCGAACTCGACCCCTCGATCCGCGTCACGACGATCTCGCCGGGCGTGGTGGAATCCGAACTCGCGCAGACGATCACGGACACCACGGCGGCCGAGGCGATGCGCGGATACCGGGCCGACGCGATCCCGCCGGCGGCCATCGCCCGGGCGATCGCCTACGCGATCGGCGAACCGGCCGACGTGGACGTCAACGAGATGATCATCCGGCCGGCGCGGCAGCGCTGATCTGGTCGACCAGTCCCCACTGCAGCGCGGTGGCGGCGTCGACGGACCGGCCGGACAGCACCAGGTAGGCGGTGCGCCATCGGCCGATCCGGCGGGTGATGCTCACCGTGCCGCCGGCGCCGGGGATCAGACCCAGCCTCAGCTCCGGTAGCCCCAGCACCGCGTCGGGGTGGCAGCTGACCCGGCCACAGAACGCCGCCATCTCCAGCCCGCTGCCCTGCACCTGCCCGTGGACCTCGGCGCGGCAGGCCGATCCGAGCCGGGCGGTGATCTCGGCGAGCGCCAGCGCGGGGCTGTGCCGGGTGCGGGCCAGGTGCGCGCTGGCCGGGTCGGCGAGGGTGCCGAACTCGGCGAGGTCGCCGCCGCTGCAGAACGACGGACCGTTGCCGGCCAGCACCACCTCTCGGACCGACGGGTCGAGGCGGGCCACCTCGAGCGCGTCGAGCAGCGCCGCCCGCGCGTCGGTGGAGAACGCGTTGTGCCGCGCGCCGCGGTTGAACCGGATCGTCAACCGGTCGTCGACGCGGTGCGCCACAACGGGTTCGGCGATCACGGGCACGGTGGCCGGGCCGCGTTCGGTCAGCCAGCGGGCGAACTCGGCGCCCGCCTGCAGCGTCGAGTAGGCCAGCGATTCGGTGACGATGCCGGCGAACGTCGTCCCCGCCGGGTCCAGGGCACGCAGTACGTCGTCGCACACGGCCGACGCCTGCGGCCACCGCGCGACCCGGCCGGCGACCTCCGCCACCGCCGCGTCGACGGAATCGACCGTGACCGCGCGGACGTCGTCGCAGGGCTGCTCGGTCAGCGAGAACGTGGCGTCGTCGGCCGACGCGGCCTCGATCAGTTCCCCGGCGGCGACCCGGACGTGCTTCACGAGTACTTCTTTATCAGCTCCTGCTTGTAGAGCTTGCCGGTATCGGTGCGCGGCAGCTGTGCCTCGAACGACAGCGACCGCGGGCACTTGTAGTGCGCCAACCGGTCGCGCAGCCACGCGATCAACTCGTCGGCGAACTCCTCGGTGGCGTCGCGTTGGTCGACGGTCTGCACGACGGCCTTGACGCGCTGGCCCATCTCCTCGTCCGGGACGCCGAACACCGCGGCGTCCATCACCTTCGGATGGGTGACGAGCAGGTTCTCGGCCTCCTGCGGGTAGATGTTCACCCCACCGGAGATGATCATGTGGTGCCTGCGGTCGGTCAGGTAGAGGAAACCCTCCTCGTCGAGATACCCGATGTCGCCCACCGTCTTCCAGCCGCGGGCGTCGCGCGAGCTCTGCGTCTTCTCGGGATCGTTGAGGTACTCGAAGTCGTTGCCGCCCTCGAAGTAGATCTCGCCGGGATGGCCGGGCGGGAGCTCGTTGCCGTCCTCGTCGAGGATGTGCACCGCGCCGCCCATCGGTTTGCCGACCGAGCCGGGGTGGGTCAGCCAGTCCTCCGCGAAGATCAGCGTCGACCCGTGCGCCTCGGAGGACGCGTAGTACTCGTCGACGATCGGGCCCCACCAGTCGATCATCTGCTTCTTGATGTCGACGGGACACGGTGCGGCGGCGTGCATCACCCGCTGCAGGCTCGACACGTCGTAGCGGGCGCGCACCTCCTCGGGCAGCTTGAGCATCCGGGTGAACATCACCGGCACGAACTGCCCATGGGTCACCTTGTGTTTCGCGATCGCGTCCAGCGCGCCCTCGGCGTCGAACTTCTCCATCACCACGGTGGTGATGCCGCCGGCCTGGGTCTGCATCGACCACACCGACGGTGCGGTGTGGTACAGCGGGGCGGGGCTGAGGTAGACCGCGTCGGGATGCATCCAGAACGAGACCAGCGCGGCCATCAGCCCCGGGGACTCCGACGGCGGCACGTGCGGCAGCGCGCGTTTGATGCCCTTGGGGCGTCCCGTCGTTCCCGACGAATACTGCAGCAGGTCGCCCTCGATCTCGTCGTCGATCGGGGTATCGGGTTGTCCGGCAACACATTCCGGGTAGCTCTGCCACCCGTCGAGAGTTCCGTCGGCGATGATGCGCACCGGCGGCAGCCCGCCCGGCAATTCGGCCGCCAGCCCGGCGAGGGTGTCGACGAGCTTGCCGGAGCCGACGATCGCCTTCGCGCTGCTGTTGTCGATGATGTAGGCCGCCTCCGCGGCGGTCAGGTGGGTGTTGATCGGGACGTAGTACAGCCCCGACCGGCGCGCGGCCCACATCACCGCGTGCATGTGCTCGCTGTTCTCCATCAGGATCGCGACGGCGTCACCCTCGACGAGACCGGCCTCGCGGAACAGGTGCGCCAGCCGGTTGGCCCGGGCCTCGAGCTCACCGAACGTCACCACGGTGCCCGAGGGGTACATGATGATCGCGGGCTTGTCAGGGGAGGCAACGGCGGTGTCGCGGATCTGCATGGGCTGAGGATACTTCGCCCGACTTGACAGGTGTCAAGTGCCCATTGGACGTGATGCAGACCGCGGGGTTCGGTCGGCGAGCGTGCGCGAACTCCCGCTTAAGGTCGGCGTGTCGGGTGCAGACACGCACGCTCGCGGCAGAGAGAGGGGGGTTACTCCGCTTCGGCGAGGCGCGTCTTCAGCGCGTCGAACTCGTCCTTGATGCCGGTGGGCAGCTTCTCGCCGACGAACTCGAACCACTCCTCGATCAGCGGCAGCTCCTTGCGCCACTCGTCGGGCCGCACCGCCAGCGCCTCGTCGACGTCGGCGGCCGACACGTCCAGGCCCTCCAGATCGAGGTCCTGCGCGGTCGGCACGATGCCGATCGGTGTGCTCTTGCCGTCGGCCTGGTGCTCGATGCGCTCGATCGCCCACTTGAGCACGCGGCTGTTCTCACCGAAGCCCGGCCACAGGAAGCGGCCGTCGGCGCCGCGGCGGAACCAGTTGACGAAGAAGACCTTCGGCAGCTTGGTGTCGTCGGCGTTCTTGCCGATGTCGATCCAGTGCTGGAAGTAGTCGCCGACGTTGTAGCCGAGGAACGGCAGCATGGCCATCGGATCGCGGCGCACGGTGCCGACCTTGCCCTCGGCGGCGGCGGTCTGCTCGGAACCCAGCGTGGCGCCGATGAACACGCCGTGCTGCCAGTCGCGGGCCTCGGTGATCAGCGGGACGGTGGTCTTGCGGCGGCCGCCGAACAGGATCGCCGAAATCGGCACACCCTGCGGGTCGTCCCACTCCGGCGCCAGCGTCGGGCACTGCGAGATCGGGGTGCAGTACCGCGAATTCGGATGCGCCGCCTTACTTTCCGTCTCGCGCAGGATCCAGTCGTTGCCCTTCCAGTCGATCAGGTGATCGGGCTCGCCCTCCAGACCCTCCCACCACACGTCGCCGTCGTCGGTCTTGGCGACGTTGGTGAACACCGTGTTGCCCCCCGCGATGGTCTTCATCGCGTTCGGGTTGCTGCTCCAGTTGGTCCCCGGCGCGACGCCGAAGAAGCCGAACTCGGGGTTGGTGGCGTAGAGCCGGCCATCCTTGCCGAACCGCATCCACGCGATGTCATCACCGACGGTCTCGGCGCGCCAGCCCGGAATCGTGGGCTGCAGCATCGCGAGATTGGTCTTGCCGCACGCCGACGGGAACGCTGCGGCGATGAAGTAGGCCTTGTTCTCCGGGGAGATCAGCTTGAGGATCAGCATGTGCTCGGCGAGCCAACCCTCGTCGTGGGCCATCGCCGACGCGATGCGCAGCGAGTAGCACTTCTTGCCCAGCAGAGCGTTGCCGCCGTACCCCGACCCGTAGCTCCAGATCTCGCGGGTCTCGGGGAAGTGGGTGATGTACTTCGTGTCGTTGCAGGGCCACGGCACGTCCTGCTGGCCCGGCTCCAGCGGCGCACCGATCGAATGCAGCGCCTTGACGAAGAAACCGTCGTCGCCCATCTTCTCCAGCGCGGCCGACCCCATCCGGGTCATCGTGCGCATCGACACCACGACGTACTCGGAATCGGTGATCTCCACGCCGAGCTTCGGGTCCTCCGCGTCCAGCGGGCCCATGCAGAACGGGACCACCCACAGCGTGCGGCCGCGCATGCTGCCCCGGTACAGGTCGGTCATCAGCGCACGCATCTCGGCGGGGTCCATCCAGTTGTTGGTGGGCCCGGCGTCGATCTCACGCTCGCTGCAGATGAAGGTGCGCGACTCGACGCGCGCGACGTCGGAAGGGTCCGACAGCGCCAGGTACGAGTTCGGCTGCTTCTGCGGGTTCAGCTTCTGGAAGGTGCCGGCCTCGACCAGCTGGGCGCAGAGCCGCTCGTACTCCTCCTCGGACCCGTCGGCCCACGCCACACGGTCGGGCTGTGTCAGCTCGGCGACCTCGCGCACCCAGGCGAGCAGGCCCTCGTGCTTGGTCGGTGCGGAATCCAATCCCGGAATGGTCGCTGCGGTCATGCTGTGTTGTCTCCTGCACTGTTCCTGCGCGTGGTCTTCAGCGGACGCAGGCGCCGGAACCGACCATGATCTGGTCTTCACAGGCAGCTGCCGCCCCTCCTGAACATTGAGGTTAACGCGGGTGACATACCCGCGGAAATCCAGGACTATGTCCGTTCACTCACAGGAACGATTCAGAACAGGCCGACCGGGAGGGCTACCGATCGGTAACCGCGAAATCCGTCGCGGAGGGGTCGAACGACCGGCGCCGCTCCGGGTATCGCCGCAGCTCGGCCTCCATGTGCGCCAGCCGCCGATCGACGGCGACGACGCGGGCCGTCTCGACGGCCAGCAGCCGCGCCGAGACCCGGTCCTCCACCTCGGTCCGCAGCATCGCCACAGCGTCGGCGACCCAGCGTTCCATCAGCGCGCGGTCGTGCAGCAGGGCCCGCGCCCGCACCACCCAGACGGTGACGGCCAGACCAGCCAGCACGGCGGCCACGGTGCCGCCGACCGCCAGCACCCCGGCGAGCGGCGCCGCCACCCGGGCCATCACGACGGCCACCCCGAACCCGAACCCCACTCCGAGCACCACCATCAGTTGGGTCTCCAGCCGTCGCGCCCGACGCGGCGGCGCGGGCGCGATGATCGCCCGCTCGGGCGGCGACGGCACCGGTGATGCCGTCAGCTCGCCCACGCGGGCGTCGATCTCGTCGTTGACCTCGTCCAGGGTGTCCGCGCAGTGCTGCCGCACCCGGTCCTCGACAGCGGGCCGCGTGCGCCGTGTCATCGCGGCCACCTCGGCGAGCAGGTCGGCCCGCACGGCCGCGCAACGCTGCCGCGCGGAGTGCGTCAGCTCCAGCCGGATGCGCTGCAGCCGGTGCCGCCACTGCGCGTGGCCGGTCCGCGTCGACCGGTGGGCCCGCAGCACGTCGGCGCG
>NZ_JYNX01000063.1 GCF_001044255.1 Mycolicibacterium chubuense | reverse complement strand
GCTGCAGTTCGATCCGCCGCCGCATGGCGTCGGGGCCGGCGGCGTTCCCGCCGGCTAACAGCTCACTGGTCGTGCGTCTCGGCGGGGTGCATCGGCGGCCCGTTGATCGCACAGTGCCGGCATTCGTCGATCCGGATCCGGTCCTCGTGGTGGACCGGATCCGGACGACGTCGCATACCTACCGCCGCGGTCGCCGACGCGAGGACCATCAGAGCGGCGGCGATGGTGACGGCCAGCCGGAAACCCCGGTCGAATGCCGCCGGGTCGGCGTAGTCCGCGCCGCTGATCCCCGCGATTCCCGGTAGGACGGCCACCGCCAGCAGACCACCGACGCGGGCCACCGCGTTGTTCACTCCTGAGGCCGATCCGGCCATGCTCTGCGGTGCGGCGTCGAGCACCGCGGTCGTCAGCGGCGCGACCACCAGCACCATGCCGGCACCGAACACCAGCGCCGCCGGCAGCACGTCGACCAACCAGGACGCATCCGGGCCGATGCGGCTCATCAGCATCAAACCGGCCCCGGCGATCAGCGGGCCCACGGTCATCGGCACCCGCGGTCCGATCCGCGCCGACCACGCCCCGGCCCGCGCCGAGAACAGCAGCATCACCAGCGTGAACGGCAGCAGTGCCGTGCCCGCCGCGACCGGGCTGAACCCGGCCACGGTCTGCAGCTGGAGCACCAGCAACAGGAACGCCGCGCCGAGCGCCCCGTAGATCAGCAGGGTGATGATATTGGCGACCCGAAACGTGCTGTCGGAGAACAGCCGCGGGGGGATCAGCGGGTGCGGCGACCATCGCTCGACGACGACGAAGGCCGACAGGGCCAGCACCCCCGCGCACACCGCCACCGCGACGACGGTGTCCGCACCGTCGTTGCCCCACCGCGTCAGTCCGTAGGTGAGCGTTCCGAGTCCGACAGCGGTGAGCACCGCGCCGGCCGCGTCGAGTCCGGGCGGCGATTCGTCGTCACGACTTTCGGGGACGTGCAGCGCGGTCACCGTGATGACCACCGCCGCCAGCGGCACATTGATGAGAAAGACGGCGCGCCAACTCCATTCGACGAGGAAGCCACCGACGAACGGCCCGATCGCGCCCGCGATACCCCCCAGCCCGGACCAGGCGCCGATCGCGGCGGCCCGGTCGGGGCCCCGGAACGACGCCGAGATCAGCGCGAGACTGCCCGGAGTGAGGAGCGCTCCGCCGACACCCTGGAGAGCGCGGGCCGCGATCAGCGCCTCGGTGTTCGGCGCCAGTCCGCACGCCACCGACGCGACCGCGAACCACACCACCCCGATGAGAAACACCCGGCGCCGGCCGAAGTGATCACCGAACGATCCGCCGAGCAGGATGAGCGACGCGAGGGACAGCGTGTAGGCGTTGATGGTCCACTGCAGCCCGCCGAAGCCAGAACCGAGATCGGCCCCGATGTTTGGCAGCGCCACGTTGACGACCGTGCCGTCGATCATCACCATCGCCGAACCCAGCACGGTGGCCAGCAGCACCCACCGGCCGGAGACGGGACCGCTGCGGGGCACGATTCAGGACAGTACGCGGCGCAGCGCCCCCGCGGCGACCTCTTCGGTGCGCCCGCCAGGCCAGTGATGTCGAATCCGTAAGAATTTTGCTGCCTGCGTGTGTGTTTCGGGCATCTGCCACGGTGTATGCCCTGCCCATGGACGAGCGGCGGCGCATCCTCATCACCGGAGCCTCCGGCAACGTCGGCGCGGGGGTGCTGCGCGAACTCCTGCGCCAGGAACCGGATGCCGACCTCGTCGGGGTCTGCCGGCGGCCCCCGACACGCGGGCGGATCTACGAGGCGGTGCAGTGGTGCCCGGTGGACCTGTCGGCGCCCGACGCGACCACCCGGTTGACCACGGCCATGCGCGGGGTGGACGTCGTCATCCATCTCGCGCTGGCCGTTCAGCCCGTCGACGACGAAGACTATCTGTACCGGGCGAATGTCGTTGGAACACAGGCGGTACTGGACGCGATGGCGGCCGCCGGTGTGCGGCACCTGGTGTACGCGTCGAGCCTCGGCATCTACGCGCCGAGCGGATCGGCGGTGCCCGTGCCGGAGACGTGGTCGACGTCCGGGCAGTCCACCTCGACCTACAGCAGACACAAGGTGGTCGTCGAAGGGTTGCTCGATGCGTTCGAACGCGACCATCCCGACACGGTGATCTCCCGTTTCCGCCCGACCGTGGTGGTCCAGCGACACGCCGCCTTCGAGATCCGCGCGCTCTACCTCGGCCCGCTCATCCCGCGCGCCGCACTGGAAGTGCTGCGCCGGCGGGCGCTTCCGCTGCTGCCCCTGCCGGACGGGCTGGCGCTGCAGTTCGTGCATGCCGACGACGTCGGCGACGCGGTGGTCCGGCTGATGCGCCGACAGGCACGGGGCTCCTTCAACATCGCCGCCGACGCGCTGCACGGCGCCGCGTTGGCCGGGCTCGTCGGGGCGCGCCCGGTACGGGTGGATCCGCGCTGGATGAGGTCGGCCGTCGTGGCACTGCACCGGCTGCGCGTCGTGGCGGTGACGCCCGGCTGGTACGACGTCGCCACCCGCTCCCCCGTGATGGACACGTCGAAGGCGCGCGACGAGTTGGGCTGGCGACCGGCACGCACCTCGACCGGCGCCGCGCGCGAACTCATCGAGGGCCTCGCCGACGGCGCCACCGGCACCAGCCCGGCACTCGGCGCGTCCGACGGTGCGCCCTCCGACGGCAGGACACCGGCGGAGCGGGTGCATGACATGTCGCTGCTGCTGTGGTGTGTGATGGCCGCGACGGGCGCGCGGCGACGCCGGCGGCCCGGCCTGCTCTACGGCAGCGTCGTCGCCGCCAACCTCGTGTCCGGCACCCCCGCAGCCCTCGAGCGGGTGCGCGAGCGACGCCGCGACCCGGTCGCCGTGCTCGCCCCGCTAGCCGTCGGCGCCGCGGTGCTCACCGGTCTGCGCGGCGGCTGGCCATCGGCGGCGACCGCCGCCGTTCTCGGCGTCCTCGGGATCGCCGAACGCAGACGGACCACGGAATCGGTTATCGGAGAGGTCAAGCCATGACAGACAGCCGGCACGACGCGAGGGTCGTGGTGATCACCGGCGCCTCCAGCGGCATCGGCCGCGAGACGGCGCTGCGCTACAGCGCCCGGGGCGCGCGCCTGGTGCTCGCCGCCCGCTCCGACGGTGCGCTGCGCGAGGTCGCCGACGAGTGCCGCGTGGCGGGCGCCGACGCTGTCGTGGTCGTACCGACCGACATCGGCGCCGCCGCCCAGGTCCGGGACCTGTTCGACCGGGCGATCGAGACGTTCGGTCGGGTCGACGTGGCAGCACAGTGCGCGGCGACCACTGCGTTCGGCCGCTTCGAGGACCTGCCACCCGACGTCTTCGACGCGATCATCAGCACCAATCTTCTCGGCGCGGCCAATGTGGCGCGGTCGGCGCTCATCCATTTCCAGGACCGCGGCACCGGGCAGCTCGTGCTCGTCGGTTCCCTACTCGGCGTCACCGCCGTTCCCTATCAATCCGCTTATGTGGCAAGCAAATTCGCGATCTGTGGACTGGTCCGAGCACTGCGGCAGGAGAACAGGCACCTGCCCGGGGTGCGGGTGCACGGCGTCTACCCCGGGCCGGTGGACACCCCCGTCTACGCCTCGGCCGGCAACTACCTCGACCAGCAGACGCCGCGGGTGCCACCCACCTCGGACACCCCGGGCGCCATCGCGGCGGCGATCATGCGCGCCGCCGAGAAGACCCGGTCCACCGAGCGCCAGATCGGCTGGGTCAACCTGCCCGCGATCGCCGCCTATCGCCTCGTTCCGGCGGTGTTCGACGCCGTGATCGGGCCGCTGATCCGGCGCGTGATGTTCACCGCCGAGTCGCGCGGCGACTCGGCGGGCAACGTGTTCGAGCCGCCCGCCGCCCGCCACCTCTGACGTAGCGAACCCCACCGTGTCAGTGGCATGGGAGTAAGCACCGGCAGCGAAAAAACGTTTGCCCGCCTCATCTTTCGCGCTTCAACAACCGGTCACTGCCCGGTCCGAAACTCGAGTGAGCGCGTGACGCCGGGCGGACACTGAGGGCATCTGGTTCAGTCCACGTGCTAGGAGGATCCCATGAAGTACGCCATGACCTGGACGTCACGTCTCGGCGCATCAGGGAAGGACAATGAGGAGTCCCTGCGTCGGGCCCTCGCGCTCTTCTCGAAGTGGCAGCCGCCCGCCGGCACCACCTTCCATCAGTTCGTCGGCCGCATCGACGCCGGCGGCGGATACGCCATCGTGGAAACCGACGACCCGGCCGAACTCCTGAACGGCACCGCCAAGTTCTCACCGTTCAACGAGTTCCAGATCCATCCGGTCGTCGACATGGCCGAGTGGACGCAGGCAGGCCAGGAGGCGATCGACTTCCGAGAGTCGATCAGCTGACTCGGCTGCCACGGAAGCGCACGGTCACCGACCGCGTGCGCAACTAAATTCGTACTTGAACTGCGCTTCGGCAACGAAATTCCTAGGATGCCTGCATGCCATCCGGAACGGCCGTGTCGAGGCGAGGCGCGGGCGCAGACGACGACGCCGCCGTCGCGCAGATCGAACTGATCGGCGTCCGCAAGGAGTTCGGCGATTCGCGGCACCCGGTGGTGGCGGTCGAGGGCGCCGACCTGGCGATCGCCGACGGCGAGCTGTTCGCGATTCTGGGCCCGTCCGGATCGGGTAAGACCACCCTGCTGCGGATGATCGCCGGCTTCGAGCAGCCCACCGCCGGCACCATCAAACTGGGCGGCCGCGACGTCACCGCGCTGCCGCCCGCCCGCCGCGACACCAACACGGTGTTCCAGCAGTACGCCCTGTTCCCGCATATGACCGTCACGCAGAACGTCGAGTACGGGCTGCGGGTCCGCGGCGTCGGTAAGGCCGAGCGGCGCCGCCGCGCCACCGAGGCCTTGGAGATGGTCCAGCTCACCGGGCACGCGGCCCGCAAGCCCGCGGAGCTCTCCGGCGGTCAGCAGCAGCGCGTGGCGCTGGCGCGTGCGCTGGTCGGGCGTCCCCGCGTGCTGCTGCTCGACGAACCACTGGGAGCGCTGGACCTGAAACTGCGCGAACAGATGCAAGTGGAGCTCAAGGCCATCCAGCGCGAGGTCGGCATCACGTTCGTGATCGTCACCCACGACCAGGACGAGGCCCTGACCCTGTGCGACCGGCTGGTCGTGCTCAACGAGGGACGCATCGAGCAGATCGGGGCGGCCCGCGAGGTCTACGAACACCCGGCGAACCGGTTCGTCGCCGACTTCGTCGGCACCTCCAACGTCCTCGACGGTGACAGCGCGCGGGCCGTGCTCGGCAGGCCGGGAACCTTCGCGATCCGGCCCGAGCGCATCGCAGTGCTCGACCCCGCCGCACCCGCTCCGGCCGGTCAGCGCAGCGTCACGGCCGAAGTGGCCGAGGTGGTCTACGCCGGGCCGATCACCCGCGTCGCCGCGACGGTCACCGGCACCGACGGCCTGCCCGGCCCGGTGCGGCTGACCGCGACCCTGCTCTCCGCGGAAGCGTCCACCGCCCTGACCCACGGCACCCGCGTCATCCTGGCGTGGCCTGACACCGCCGTCCGCGATCTCAGCGCCCTGTCGACCGAATCCGAGGAGGACTCATGAAAGATCCGATCCGCCGTGTGGGCGCCGTGCTGGCCACCGGCGCCCTGTTGCTCTCCGGGTGTTCGAGTTCGAGCGACTCCGGCGGGTCGTCGGAAGGTCCACCCTCGATGGAGCCCGCGAGCGCGGTCGGTGACGGCGAAGGTCAGCTGAACCTGATCGCGTGGCCGGGATACGCGGAGAACGGTTCCAACGACCCCAAGGTCAACTGGGTGACGCCGTTCGAACAGCAGACCGGCTGCAAGGTCAACGTCAAGATCGGCAACACCTCCGACGAGATGGTCCAACTGATGCGCACCGGACAGTACGACGGCGTGTCTGCGTCAGGGGACGCCACGCTGCGGCTGATCTACGCCGGTGACGTCGCCCCGGTGAACACCGATCTGGTGCCGAACTACGCGACCGTGGTGCCGTTCCTCAAGGACAAACCGTGGAACTCGGTCAACGGGCAGATGTACGGCATCCCGCACGGCTGGGGCGCGAACCTGCTGATGTACAACACCGACATCGTCAAGGGCGCGCCGGACAGCTGGGGCGCGGTGTTCCCCGGCGCGCCGGAGCTCAAAGGCAAGGTCACCGCCTACGATTCGCCGATCTACATCGCCGACGCCGCGCTGTACCTGTCCAAGACGAAGCCCGATCTGGGCATCAAGGACCCCTACGCGCTGACTACCGAACAACTCGATGCCGCAGTGGATCTGCTCAAGCAGCAGAAGGAGAACATCGGCGAGTACTGGTCCGATTACACCAAGGAGGTGCAGGGCTTCGAGTCCGGCACCACGGCGATCGGCACCACGTGGCAGGTCATCGCCAACACGATCCAGGCCGACAACAAGGTGCCGATCAAGACGGTGCTCCCGAAGGAGGGCGCCACCGGCTGGTCGGACACGTGGATGCTCTCGGCCAAGGCCGCCCATCCGAACTGCATGTACAAGTGGATGAACTACATCATCTCGCCAGAAGCCAACGCGCAGGTGGCCGAGTACTTCGGCGAGGCACCCGCCCAGACGAAGTCGTGTGACCTGACCGCGGACAAGGCGCACTGCGCGACCTACCACGCGACCGATGAGCAGTACGCGGCGCAGATCCACTACTGGACCACCCCGCAGACCAAGTGCGTGGACGGCAGCGGCGACAACTGCACCAGCTACGACCAGTGGGTCGACAAGTGGCAGGAGATCAAAGGCTGATGCCCGCTGCGCCGCGTCTGCGGCACCGGGTGACGCTGGCCTTCCTGCTCGTCCCGCCCCTGGCGTGGCTGATCGTCGCCTATCTGGGATCCCTTGCGGTCCTGATGGTCTCGGCGTTCTGGAGCAGGAGCAGCTTCACCGGGGCGGTGGTGCGCACCTTCACCACCGACAATCTGGTCCGGGTGGTCACCGAGGAGGTGTTCCGCACCACCACGCTGCGCACCGTGGGCGTGGCGCTGACGGTCACGGTGATGTGTGCGGTGCTGGCCGTGCCGCTGGCGCTCTACATGGCCAAGGTGGCGTCGCCGGCGTTGCGGATCGCGCTGGTGGTCGCGGTGACCACACCGCTGTGGGCGAGCTACCTGGTGAAGGCCTACGCGTGGCGGATGCTGCTGTCGCCGGAGGGCCCGCTGCACTGGGCGACCGGGTACTCGCCGGGCTACGGGCTGACGGCCACGGTGATCACGCTGACCTATCTGTGGTTGCCGTACATGGTGATTCCGGTGTTCGCCGCGTTCCAGCGGGTGCCCGACTCGCTGGTGGACGCCAGCTCGGATCTGGGCGCCTCGGATCTGACGACGCTGCGGCTGGTGGTGGCGCCGATGGTGTTCCCGGGTGTGGCGGCCGGGTCGATCTTCACGTTCTCGCTGTCGCTTGGTGACTACATCGCGGTGACCATCGTCGGCGGGAAGACGCAGCTGCTGGGCAACATCATCTACGGCCAGCTCGTCACGGCGAACAATCAGCCGATGGCCGCGGCCTTGTCGCTGATCCCGTTGACGGCGATCCTGCTGTATCTGTTCGCGATGCGGCGCACCGGTGCATTGGAGAACGTGTAGATGCTCTCGTCACGGATGCGCGGCACCACGCGGGTGTGGACGGTGCTGGTGCTGATCTTCATCTACGCACCGCTGGCCCTGGTGGTGGTGAACGCTTTCAACGCGTCGAAGACGTTCGCGTTCCCGCCGAGCGGGTTCACGCTGCAGTGGTGGCGCACCGCGCTGGCCAGCGACGGCATGTGGACCTCACTGGGCAACTCGGTGGTCGTGGGCCTGGCCGCCACGGCCGTCGCACTGGTCCTGGGCACCATGGCCGCGTTCGCCGTGCAGCGCTACGAGTTCTTCGGTAAGCAGACCGTGAATCTGCTTGTGGTGCTGCCGATCACGCTGCCCGGCATCGTCACCGGCATCGCGTTGAACGCGACGTTCACCTCGGCGCTCGGCGTCACGCTCGGGTTGGCGACCGTGATCGTCGGGCACGCCACGTTCTGTATCGTCATCGTGTTCAACAACACTCAGGCGCGGCTGCGCCGGCTCGGAACGAGCCTGGAGGACGCCTCTGCCGACCTGGGAGCCTCGTCGTGGCAGACGTTCCGGTTCGTGACGTTGCCGATGATGCGTGGCGCGCTGGTGGCCGGCGCCATCCTGGCGTTCGCGCTGAGCTTCGACGAGGTCGTGGTCACGACGTTCACGGCGGGCCCCACCGTTCAGACACTGCCGATCTGGATCTTCGGCAATCTGTTCCGGCCCAACCAGGCTCCGGTGATCAACGTGGTCGCCGCCGCACTGACACTGATCGCGATCGTGCCGGTGTGGCTCACCCAGCGCATCGGCGGCGATCCTGCGGGGACTCGGATCTGAGCGGCCACCACCCGATCGGGGGCCGGTCACCACGTAGGGTCACACGGTGACTCCGAACCCCTTCGATCTCACCGGTCATGTCAGCGTCGTCACCGGCGGCGGCTCGGGCATCGGGCTGGGGATGGCCCACGGCCTGGCCCGCGCCGGCGCGTCGGTGGCCATCCTCGGCCGCAACCCCGAACGCCTCGAGACCGCCGCGGCCTCGCTGCGCGCGCACGGTGGGCCGGTGCTCGCGATTCCGTGCGACGTCACCGACGAACCGGCCGTGACGGCGACCATGGCGCACGTCCGCGACGAATGCGGTTCTCTCGATTCGTGTTTCGCGAACGCCGGAGTGCGCGGCACCTTCACCCCGACGCTGGACACCTCGCTGGCCGAGTTCCGGTCGGTCACCGCGGTCGACCTCGACGGCGTGTTCGTCACGCTGCGCGAGGCGGCCCGGCAGATGATCGCAGCCGGACGGGGCGGCAGCCTGGTCGGGGTCTCGAGTCTCGGCGCCTTCCAGGGCATGCCCCGCCAACCGGCGTATGCCGCCTCGAAGGCGGGGGTGACCGCGCTGATGGACAGTCTGGCCGTCGAACTGGCCCGGCACGGCATCCGCGCGAACACCGTCGCTCCCGGGTGGTTCGACACCGAGATGACCTCGGAGGGCCTGGCCGACGAGCGCTTCCGGTCCCGCGTGCTGCCCCGGGTTCCGGCGCGCCGGTGGGGCAGCGGCGACGACGTCGCCGGTGTGGCGGTGTACCTCGCCAGCCCGGCGAGCAGCTACCACACCGCCGACGTGCTGCGCATCGACGGCGGTTATCTCAAGTTCTGACCGCCTGACTAGATGTCGCCGCGGGAGAAGTCCGACAACAGGGTCGGCACCGCCGAGTCGAAACCGGAGATGTCGAGCTGCCTCGGGTCGTCGGGGTCCGCGATCGAATGTCCGGTGGCGGTCATCGCCACGACGACCAGCCGCGCATCGATTCCCATCGTCTGGCGGTACCGGTTCAGCGCCTCGTGCGGGTGGATCGAGCCGTACCACGTCTCGTTATCGGTGTAGATGTGGAACGTGTCGACCTCGACCCGGTTCTCGCGCGCCCAGACCATCGGCAGCGCGCAGTCGGTGGCGCCCATCGGGATCCCGGCGGTGTACCGGCACACGTCGTCGAGACGACGACGGCGGCCGATGTCCAGATCACGGATCGCGGGGTTCGAGAAGCCCCCGCGGCCGGCGGTGAATCCGACGATCCGGTGCCGCGACTCGGTGGCCGCGGTAACCAGTGCCAGGGCAGCCGATGCCTCCCGGCACGTCACGGGAAGACCCGATACGAACGAGGCCATCGAACCCGAGATGTCGAGCGCCAGCAGGGTGCGCTTGTGGGCCGGTCGTACCGCTCCGTACGCCGCATAGAACGCCGCGTCCAGCGCATCGGCGATGCGCGGCAGCGGGACCCACCTGCCCGCGCCCTGGACACCGCGGCCCGACGCGTACGTGCGTTGCGCCACCAGCACATTGACCGGGTGGACACGCGCCCGCTCGAGCGCGCGAGGGTCCGCCAGCTGCTCGGCCACCGTGTCACCGACCTCGCCTGCGAGCAGCCCGAGCTTGGTTAACCGCGGCAGCTGACGCATCAGCGCCGTCTGCGGCATACCGCCGGCAATGAGCGCCTCCCACACCGCAGGCTCGGCCAGCGCCGCGGTCGGCAGCATCTCCCAGGACAGTCCGTGACCGCGGCCGATGATCTCGACCCAGCGCTGCGGCGTCGAGGCCGCCTGTGCGTCCTCGAAGTCGGCGATGATCGCCAGCTCGTCGGGCACCGCCTCGGCGCGCGGCAGCTTCGGCCGCACGGCGCTGCGCTGCCCTGCGGCCAACTCGACGTCCGTCAGCCGCACCGCCGGCTCGCGATAGTCGTTGAGTCCCTTGCCGACCGCCCAGTTGAGCGCGAGCCGACGAGCCGGATCCGTCACCGCGGACGGGCTGGCCAGCCGGAGCAGGTCGCGGTGGGTCCAGCCGCCACGCTGCCGATACTTGACCAGCTGGTAGGCCAGCCGATCGACGGGCATGTCGGTGTACCACTGCCCCACACCGCGGCGCAGGGTCCGGCCCCACCCGCGGAACTGCTCGACATAGTCGGCGAACAGGAACAGCGCGGTGGCGGTTCGCGCCACCCGCGGCAACGCGGCCAGTGCCGCGCGACGGCCGTCGACATCGTCGCCGGAAGCCGCGATCGCGAGCGCGAACAGGGCGGGATTCTGCCTCGGCGCCCGACCGGCCTCAGAGACCTCGACGATCTGCTCCACGAGACCGATCGGATCGGTGACGGTCAGGCGGAGCACCACATCGACGTTGTCAGAGGTCAACTCGCGGTCGGACGTGTAGAACGTGCCGTTGTCGGTGCCCAGCGTGAGGAACCGGCGCAGGCGAGCCCAGTCATCGACCGCGAAGGTGTAGCCGCCGGCAGCATTGCGGATCTGCTCGGGCCTGGCGGCACGGGACTGCGGCGTCCACCGCAGCCTGACCGTCTTCAAGATGTCCATGGGGCTCCTCCTTTCGCCGTCGATATCGGGAAGCAGTGTGCGCCAGGCGATGTGAGCGTGTGAAGAAACCGATCGGGTTCAGCGCTCTACCCAGTTGAGCTACCGCCCCGTGGTGGGGCGGACGGGACTCGAACCCGCAACCTTTCCATTCAGTGGTAACCGACCAGCGTCCGGCTCACATCACCCGGCCGGCAGAACGGTACGCCGGCGAAATCGCGAGCGCCATCGAATTCCGGCCCCACCGGCCCGGTACGTGAGCCACCATGAGGGGATGATCGAGAAGACCACCTGCGCCGTTGTCGGCGGCGGGCCGGCCGGGATGGTGCTCGGCCTGCTGCTGGCCCGTGCCGGTGTGCACGTCACCGTCTTCGAGAAGCACGGCGACTTCCTGCGCGATTTCCGCGGTGACACAGTGCATCCCAGCACCCTGCGGCTCCTCGACGACCTCGGGCTGTGGCCCGCTTTCGATGCGCTGCCGCAGAGCAGACTGCGGCAGTTCACCATCGACGTGGCTCCGGGGCACCCCGTCACGATGGTCGACTTCGAACGCCTGCGCCTCCCCCACCGGTACGTGGCGATGGTGCCGCAGTGGGATCTGCTCAACCTGCTCGCCGAGGCCGGCGCCGCCGAGCCCACCTTCACCCTGCGACTGGACAGCGAGGTCACCGGTCTCCTGCGCGACCACGGCCGAATCACCGGAGTGCGGTATCGGGATACACTCGGCGAGAACGAGATCCGCGCCGATCTGACCGTCGGATGTGACGGCCGCGGGTCCCTCGTCCGGCAGGCCGCCGGGCTCTCGGTACGCGAGTTCCCGGTCAGTTTCGACGCGTGGTGGTTCCGGTTGCCCCGCAATGCCGACGAGGCCGACTTCAGCCTGTTCCCCCGCATCGCCTCCGGCAAGGCCATGGTCGTCATCCCGCGGGAGGGGTACCTGCAGATCGCGCTCCTGATCCCGAAGGGATCCGATGCGCGACTGCGGGCACGCGGGCTGGCCGCCTTCCACGCCGACGTGCTCGAACTGCTGCCCGAAGCCGGTGACACCGTCGAGGCGATCAGCACCCTCGACGACGTCAAGCACCTCGACGTGAAGCTGAACCGCCTGCGCCGCTGGCACACTGACGGACTGCTGTGCATCGGTGACGCCGCCCACGCGATGTCACCGGCCGGCGGAGTCGGCATCAACGTCGCCGTGCAGGACGGCGTGGCGACGGCGCGACTGCTCGCCGACAAGCTGCGTCGCGGTGCGGTGACGAGCCGGGATCTGGACGCGGTCCGTCGGCGGCGCCTGCTGGCGACCGTGCTGACGCAGGCGCTGCAGCGGCAATTGGACGCCCGTCTGCTCGGTCCCGTCGTCCGTGGCGACCGGGTATCCGGGCCGCCGGCAGGGCTGATCCGGCTGGTGGAACGGGCGCCGTGGCTGTCGGCGATTCCGGCCTATCTGGTGGGAGTGGGCGTGCGACCGGAACGCGCGCCGGGTTTCGCGCGGCGCGCGGCCCCTCAGCGGTAGTAGACCTCGCTGCCGGTGGGGTAGCCGCCACCCTTCGTGGTGATGTGCACGTGGTCGTAGTGTCCGTAGCCTCCGGCGCGCGCACCGCCCGGCGTGAAATAGGTCCCGCGCCAGATGCAGTCCTGCAGCGCGAAGCGGTCGGCGTTCTTCAGCGCGAACGCGACGATCTGATTGCCCAGGGCGATCCCCTCGGCCGTGCCGGGATTCGGGATCATCACGTCGATCGCCAAGCCGTCGGGATGCCAGCGCAGCGCGTCGGGGCGCACGCCGCCGATGCTCTGGATCTCCGGGAAGATCGCGCTGACGGCGCGGGCGACGAGGATCGTCTTCACCTGCAGGCCCTGCTCGGGTGCGTCACCCGCCGGCAGTGCCCGCGCTTCGCGGACCGACGCGCGCGAACTCGCCACCCATTCGACCCGGCCCCCGGCGGCACTGCCCGCCGAGAACGCGGCGGGCGCGGGAGCCACCAGCTCCATGCAGCAGGGCGGCGCCTCGGCCACCACGGCGGCGGCCGGCTTCTCGACGGGGCGTTGAGCGTCGGCGCCCGCGGCCAGCAACACCACCGCGGGTACACCCACGGCGGTCAGCACGACTGACGGCGATCGCCGCCGTCGAACCTGTGAGTGCCTGCCCACGTCAGCACCCTAAGCGGACACATCACGAAAACACACCCAGAAGGGAAACTTTCGGCAACAAATCGCACCACGAGCACCACTGGCCTCAGCCGTTACATTCCCAACGCCGCCTGGACATCACGCAGCGTCGCGGCCGACCTCTGCAGGCCGAGCAATTCCGACACCGCCAGCGGCACCTCGAGGACCTGTCCGGCACCGTGCGCGGACACCACGGTGGGCAGTGACAACGCCACGCCCTCGATGCCGTACGCGCCGCGTTGCACCGTCGACACCGGCAGGACACGGTGCTGGTCCCCGAGGATCGCCTCGACGATGCGGGCGGTGGACAGGCCGATCGCGAGGTTGGTCGCACCCTTGCCGGCGATGATCTCGTATGCCGCGTTGATCACCTCCGAGGAGATGCGGCCACGCGTCTGCTCGTCGAACACCGCCACGCCGTCGCGACGAAATTGCTCGGCCGGCACTCCGCCGATGGACACGCTCGACCACAGCGAAATCTCGGAGTCTCCGTGCTCACCGATGATGAGCCCGTGCACGTTTCCCACCGCCAGGTCCGCCTGCTCGGCGATCAGGTAGCGAAAACGACTGGAGTCCAACACCGTTCCCGATCCGAACACATGCCCCGGGGCGGCGTCCACCGCCTTCGTCGCCGCGAACGTCACGACGTCGACCGGATTGGTGACGAACAGGATCACCGCGTCCGGCGAATGCTCGAGCAACTGCGGCGTGAGGCTCTGCGCCATCGCCACATTCGCCGCGGCCAGATCCAGGCGGCTCTGCCCGGGCTTCTGCTTCGCACCCGCGGTCACGATCACGACCGCCGAGCCGGCGGTCACCGCGATGTCGTCGGAACCCGAGATCCGGCAGTGCGGGACGAACTGGCTGCCGTGGTTGAGGTCGAGCACCTCGGCACGCACCTTGGCGGCGTTGACGTCGAACAGGGCCAGCGCACCGGCAGATCCGCGGATCAGGCACGCGTAGGCGATCGCCGTCCCGACGCTGCCCATCCCGACGATTGCGACTTTCGTGTTCCGTTCCACTGGCACCGCACTATTGTGACTCCAGCACCACGGTCGGCATGTTTTCTGTGAACACGAGTTGCCGAACGGAAAAATTTCTGAAAAATGCTTGAGGGCCCGGACAAAGTGCACCGTCGTGCGGGTCTCGCCGTCCGATCACAGTAGAGGGGAACGTTGTGAGCACCGTGCGCACGGCTCGAAACACACTCGCGATCGTCTGCATTGTCGCGCTGGCCGCCTTCGGGCTGGCCGCGTGCGGCAAGGACAGCGGCTCCGGTGGATCCGGCGGCGGAGGCGGCGGTGGCGGTGGCGGTGACGTCACCGTCGCGGCGACGTCGTTCCCCGACTACGTCGATCCCCAGTTGTCCTACACGGTCGAGGGCTGGGAGGTGCTGTGGAACGTCTACACCCCGCTGCTGACGTACAAGCACGTCAAGGGCGAGGACGGCACGAAGGTGGTCCCCGGCCTGGCCGAGGCGATGCCCGAGATCTCCCCGGACGGAAAGACCTACAAGCTCAAGCTGCGGCAGAACATGAAGTACTCCGACGGCACCCCGATCAAGGCCTCCGACTTCACCTATGCGATCAAGCGCCTCTTCAAGGCGGATTCGGGCGGCTCCGTCTTCTATGACGTGATCGTCGGGGCCAAGGAGTACGCCGACGGCAAGTCCGACACGATCAGCGGCATCACCACCGACGACAACACCGGCGACATCACGATCCAACTGACCGGCCCGAACGGCACGTTCGAGAATCTGCTCGGCCTGATGTTCGCCGCGCCCGTACCGCCCACCACGAAGCTGGACGGCGACACCACCAACAACCCGCCGCCGGCCAGCGGGCCCTTCATGATCAGCAAGGTCGACGCGCCCCGCACGCTGACGATGGAGCGCAATCCGCAGTTCAAGACCGTCAAGGACGCGGGCGCCAGCGAGGTGGTCGACGCCAACGTCGACACGATCACGTTGGTGGAGAACAAGAATCAGAGCGCGCAGGTCACCGACATCGCGCAGAACAAGGTCGACTTCATGCTGGACCCGGTGCCGTCGGATCGGCTGCAGGAAGTCAAGCAGCGCTATGCCGACCGCTTCCGGATGGAAGACTCGATCAACACCTACTACTTCTTCATGAACACCGAGAAGGCGCCGTTCAACGATCTGAAGGTCCGGCAGGCGATCAACTACGCGATCGATCCGGAAGCGCTGAACCGGATCTTCGGCGGGCGGATGCACCCGAGCCAGCAGATCCTCCCGCCGGGGATGCCGGGTTACCAGGAGTACAAGCTCTACCCCGGTCCGGACATGAACAAGGCCAAACAGCTGATCGCCGAGGCCAATCCGGCCGACCGGGACATCACGGTGTGGACGGACGACGAGCCCGACCGTAAGCGGATCGGCGAGTACTACCACGACCTACTCACCCAGCTGGGGTTCAACGCGACGCTCAAGGTGATCGCCGGCGACGTGTACTGGACGACGATCGGCAACCAGTCCACCCCCGACGTGGACACCGGCTTCGCCGACTGGTTCCAGGACTTCCCCCACCCGGACGATTTCTTCCGGCCGCTGCTCAACGGGGCGAGCATCCTGCCGACCAACGGAAACAACCTGTCGCGCGCGAACATCCCGCAGAACGACGCGAAGATGGACGAGCTGCTGACCAAGCAGATCACCGATGAGGGGGTCGAGCAGCAGTACGCCGATCTGGACAAGGCCTACATGGAACAGGCGGTGTGGGCGCCTTACGGAAACGAGCAGTTCACCACATTCCTGTCGGAGCGGATGGACTTCGACAAGTCCTATCAACATCTTCTGTTCAAGCAGGACTTCACGTCGTTCGCGGTGAAGTAGCGCGGCGTCCCTGATGGTCGCATCTGTTCCCGAGGTCGAGGTCCCCGACGAGCCGCCGCTGCCCGTCGGGGTGCCCCGAGAACACATCCAGGGCCGCAATCCGTGGTATCTGGCGTGGCTTCGATTGCGCCGCAACAAGGTTGCGCTGGCCTGTGGAGTCCTGTTCGTCGTACTCGTGCTGTGCTGCCTGGCGGCGCCACTGTGGGCGCACTACGTCGCGCAGACCGGGCCCAACGACAACCACATCACCGACACGGTGCTGATCGACGGCGTCGAGACCGACGTCGTCGCGCCGGACGGCACCCCGCTGGGCCCCGGGCTGCACGGGCGCTATCTGCTCGGCGCCGATCAGAACGGCCGTGACGTCATGGTGCGTCTGCTCTACGGCGGCCGCACCTCCATCTACATCGGGGTGGCCGCGGCAGTGGTCACCACGGTGCTGGCGGTCATCGTCGCGCTGCTGGCCGGCTATTACCGCGGCTGGATCGACGCGGTGCTGTCGCGGATCCTCGACGTCATCTGGGCGTTTCCGGTGCTGCTGCTCGGCATCGCGTTGGGCACCGCGCTGGCCGTCGGTGGTCTGAAGCTGGGTTTCGTTGCCATCGCCGGGGATTCGATCTGGATCCCGATCCTGATCATCGGTCTGGTGTACGTGCCCTACATGGCCAGACCACTGCGCGGGGAGATCCTCGCGCTGCGGGAGAAGGAGTTCGTCGAGGCCGCGGTCGCCCAAGGCATGGGGCCCCTGCGGATCATGGTCGGTGAGCTGCTGCCCAACATCATCTCGACGATCATCGTGTTCTTCACGCTCAACATCGCCAACAACATGTTGCTGGAGTCGGCACTGTCCTTCCTCGGCGCCGGCGTGCGGCCCCCGAACGCCTCGTGGGGCACCATGATCGCCGACGGCTACCAGTTGATCTACACCGCACCGCATCTGACGATCGTGCCGGGCCTGTTGATCGTGATCACCGTGCTGGCGCTCAACGTGTTCGGGGACGGGCTGCGCGACGCGCTCGATCCCAAGGCCCGAATCCGGTTGGAGCACTGATGGCGCGGTTCGTCGCCCGGCGGATACTGGGGATGGTCGCGGTGCTCTTCGCGATCTCGGTCATCGTGTTCCTCATCTTCAACGTGGTGCCCAACTCGGACCCGGCCGCCCGCATCGCCGGCAAGAACGCGGATCCGGACCTCATCGCCCGGGTCAACGCCGACCTGGGACTGGACCGGCCGCTGCCCGTGCAGTACCTGACGATGATGAAACAGATCTTCACCGGCGAGCTCACCTCGTATGCAAGCGATCGCAATGTGGGCGAGCAGATCTGGCACGGCTTGCCGGCGACGTTCTCGCTGTGCATCGGCGCGGCGGTGATCTGGATGACGCTGGCGGTGCTGTTCGGGTATCTGAGCGCGGTGCACGCCGGCCGGTTCGGCGATCGCGCGCTGAGCATCCTGTCGCTGGTCGGCATTTCGATGCCGGTGTTCTGGCTGGCGGCGATCCTGCTGTACTTCTTCACCTACAAGATCGAGCTGTTCCCGACGGGCAGTTATGTACCGCTCACCGAGGATCCGCTGGACTGGGCGTATCACCTTGTGCTGCCGTGGTTCACGCTGGCGGTGTTGTTCATCGGCTTCTACAGCCGGGTCCTGCGGTCGAACATGCTCGACGCGATGAACGAGGACTATGTGCGCACCGCACGGGCCAAGGGCCTCAGCGAGCGTCAGGTGCGGGTCCGGCATGTGCTGCGCAACTCGATGATTCCGATCGTCACGCTGTTCGGGCTGGATTTCGGGATGGTCGTGGGCGGCGGTGCCATTTTGACCGAGACGGTGTACAACCTCGACGGCGTCGGACTCTACGCCGGTGAGGCGATCCGCAGCCTGGACCTGCCGCCGCTGATGGCGGTCACCATGTTCGGAGCCTTCTTCATCGTGCTGTTCAACACGCTCGTCGACATCGCCTATGCGGTGCTGGATCCGAGAATCAGGCTGGGAGAGGCGGCACCGGCATGAGCGACGCTTGCGGAGCGAATCAACAGCAGAAGAGCGACGCTTGCGAGCGAATCGAGGGCCAATGAGCGACGCACTGCTGAGCGTCGACGACCTGCGCGTCAGTTTCGCCACCGAGGACGGCGTCGTGCAGGCGGTCGACGGGGTGTCGTTCTCGCTGGCGCCCGGTGAGATCCTGGCCATCGTCGGGGAATCCGGCTGTGGCAAGAGCGTCACGGCGCAGACCCTGACGGGTCTGACCCGGTCGGCGAACAGCCGGATCACCGGCTCGGTGACCTACCGCGGACAAGAACTCATCGGCCTCGACGACGACGGGTTGCGCGGCATCCGCGGCGAGGAGATCGCCATGGTGTTCCAGGATCCGATGTCGTCGCTGAACCCGGTGTACCGCGTCGGCGATCAGATCGCCGAGATGATCCGCGCGCACCGCGACGTCTCCAAGCGCGAGGCGCAGCAGCGGGCGGTGGAACTGCTGGGCTCGGTGGGCATCCCCAACCCCGAGGGGCGGGTGCGCAGCTATCCGCACGAGTTCTCCGGCGGCATGCGTCAGCGGGTGATGATCGCGATGGCACTGGCCCTGGAACCGGCGGTTCTGATCGCCGACGAGCCGACGACCGCACTGGACGTCACGGTGCAGGCCCAGATCCTGCGGCTGATCGCCGATCTCAACGCCGAGCGCGATCTGGCGGTCGTGCTGATCACCCACGACCTGGGCGTCGTCGCCGAGGTGGCCGACCGGGTGGTGGTGATGTACGCGGGTCAGATCGTCGAGGACGGCAGCCTCGACGACATCTTCTACACGCCGCAGCACCCCTACACCTGGGGACTGCTCGGGTCGTTGGCCCGGCTGGACCGCCCCCGTGGCGAGCGGCTCGCCCAGATACCGGGCCAGCCGCCGTCGCTGCTCGATCCGCCGCCGGGATGCCGGTTCGCCCCGCGGTGCGCGTTCGAGTTCGACCGGTGCGCACACCCACCCGATCTCGCGCCGACCGAATCCGCGGGTCACCTGGACCGCTGCTGGCTGGACCTCGAGGAGAAAGTGCGGGTGCGCTCATGACCGAACCGCTGCTCGAGGTCACCGACGTGGTCAAGCACTTCCCGATCCGCTCGGGCATCGTCATCGAACGCGAGGTGGGACAAGTACGCGCCGTCGACGGCGTGAGTCTGACGCTGAACCAGGGCGAGACGCTCGGCCTGGTGGGTGAGTCCGGCTGTGGCAAGTCCACGCTGTGCCGGACCATTCTGCAGCTGACCCCACCCACGTCGGGGTCGGTGCGGTTCCTCGGCCGTGAACTGGTCGGGCTGTCGCGGCGCGAGCTGCGGCCACTGCGGCGTCAGATGCAGATGATCTTCCAGGACCCCTACGCATCGTTGAACCCGCGTAAGCGGATCGGGCAGATCGTCGGGGATCCGACGGACCTGCACGGTCTGGCCAGCGGCGCCGAGCTCAAGCGCCGTGTGCAGGATCTGCTGGACCGGGTCGGTCTGCGACCTGAGCACTACAACCGCTTCCCGCACGAGTTCTCCGGGGGACAGCGCCAGCGCATCGGCATCGCGCGGGCGCTGGCGCTGCAACCCAAGCTGATCGTCGCGGACGAACCGGTGTCCGCGCTCGATGTGTCGGTGCAGGCGCAGATCGTCAATCTGCTCAAGGACTTACAGGCCGAGTTCGGGCTGTCGTATCTGTTCGTCGCCCACGACCTCGGGGTGGTGCGGCATGTGTCGGACCGCGTCGCGGTGATGTATCTGGGCAAGGTGGTCGAGAGTTCGGGCACCGACGACCTGTACGAGCGGCCCGTCCACCCGTATTCGAACGCCTTGCTCTCCGCAGTCCCCATCCCGGATCCTCGCCGCAACGAGGCGCGCGAGCGGGTGGTGCTCGAGGGCGACGTGCCGAGTCCGTCGAATCCCCCGCCGGGGTGCCGCTTTCACACCCGCTGCCCCTGGGGAACGGAGATCTGCGCGACCGATGAGCCGGCGTTGGTGTCCTATACGACCGGCCATGCGGCGGCCTGCCACCATCCGCGCAACGTCGAGCACCTGCCGGTATGAGGGACGGCCCGATCGGCTGTCCCCTCCGCAGCCGATCGAGCCGGTGCTGCTAAAGATAGGCGGAGCCGACCCCCGGAGGAATCGGGGAAACCCCCGGATCTGCACCCTGGACGAAGGAGGAGCATGACCGACGTTCTCATGGTGATCTCGGCCGCCGACCACTGGACACTCACCGACGGCACCCGGCATCCCACCGGGTTCTGGGCCGAGGAGGTCGCCGTTCCGCACAGCATCTTCCGCGACGCCGGCTGGAACGTCACCATCGCGACGCCCGGCGGCAGGGCCCCGACGATGGACCAGCTCAGCATGGGCGTCGCCGGTGGCATGCCGTGGAAGCGCCGGGCGATCGCCCGTTACCTGGACTCCACCGCGGATCAGCTGCGCACCCCGGTTCCGCTGGACCGCGTCGACGCCACGACCTTCGACCTGGTCTTCTACCCCGGCGGGCACGGGCCGATGGAGGACCTGGCCTACGACGCCACCTCGGGCGCGCTGCTGAGTCGGCGCCTGCGTTCCAACGCGCCGTTGGCGCTGCTCTGCCACGCTCCCGCCGCGGTGCTGGCCACCGAGGCGGGCGATGCGCCGTCGCCGTTCGCGGGCCGACGCATGACGGGTCTGTCCAATCGCGAGGAGGGCCTCAACCGTTTCGCGCGCAAGGCGCCGTGGCTGCTCGAGGACCGGCTGTTCGAGCTGGGCGTCGACTACAGCAAGGGCGTCCTGCCGCTGCGGCCGTACGTCGTCGTCGACGGCAACCTCTACACCGGGCAGAACCCGCAGTCCTCGGAGAAGCTGGCGCGCCGACTGATCGCCGAATTGAGCCCACCGGCTCTGCAGGTGAGCGTCTCACGCGTCATCGACGCACCTCGGGAGCAGTTGCACGCCTTCGTCAGCGACGTGTCGCACATGGGCGAGCTGAGCCCGGAGACCATCGACGCTCGCTGGATCTCGCCCGGCAGGCGGTTCGTCGGGCGCAACCGCATCGGCCCGCTGTACCGCTGGTCGATGACGGCCACGGTCACCGAGAACATCCCCGGTGCCTCGTTCGAGTTCCTCACCGACGCCCCCTCGGACACGCACTGGCGGTACACGTTCGCCGACGTCGACGGCGGCACGCTGGTGACCGAGACGATGCGCAAGCATCAGCCGCAGATGCGGGCAGTGGTGTTCTTGCAGGACATCTCGGGGGCACGGGATCGCCGCTCCCATCTGGAGAAGGGTATGACCGCGACCCTGCAACGGCTCGCCGAGCGATTCGAACGACGCAGCACGAAAGACGTTGCGCAGTAATCGATTCAACCGTCAGGGCGCCACGGGTACCTGAATGGGAATCGGCACCGGGACGAACGGGACGGTGAGGTAGCTCGTCGTCGTGCGCGCCGTCGGCGGCGTCGTGGGTGCTGTCGTGACGGCGGTGGTCGGTGCGGTCGTCGTGGGTGGCGTCGTCGTCGGTGCCGTGGTGGTCGTCGTCGTCGGCGCGGTGGTGGTCGTCGTCGTGGTCGTCGTCGTGGTAGCGGGTGACGGTGTCGGACATGGCGCTCCTCGGAAGGTGTCGTAGACCGGGCCGCGCCGGTGCTGTGGCGACAGGTCGAGAACGGAGAGCGGGNTCGTGGTCGTCGTCGTGGTCGTCGTGGTGGTGGTGGTGGTCGTCGTCGTGGGCGACGTGGTGGTGGTCGTCGGCACCGTCGTGGTGACCACGGGGCTCGGCGGCGGAGCAGCACTGGTGGTGACGGGCGGCGGCGGCACGTTCTCCTGCTGGGACACCGTCACCGTCTGGCCTTCGACGCTGGACGGGGTCAGTTCCCGGCTCAGGGGCGCGTTACCGGGCCGCGGCTGCTCCGGATCCGGGGTGTCGACGCTGGTCAGGGCGATGGCGACACCGCCGACGGCGATCAGCGCGATGGCCGCGACCAGCCCGAGCACCGACAGCGGCAGCCGCTGCCAGGGCTTGACGTCGTCGTCGGCGACGGTCTCCGGCGGGGTGCTGAGCCGGTAGGGGTTGACGGGCTCCCCGTCGGTGTCGGCGTAGGTGTCGGTGTCCTCACCGGACCACGGGACGACGTCGTCACCGGACGGATCGTCCTGCGACCAGGCCAGGGCGTAGGTCGAGGAGGTCGTCGAGGCGTCGGGCGGCGGCGCCACGGCGGGGGCGACCCACGTGGCCGTGTCCGCGGAGCGGCCGTAGGCAGCGAACAGCGCCGCGCCGACGGCGGCGTCGAGCGCAGGGCGCGGCGTCACCAGCACGCGGCTCGGGAGTGCGGAAAAGCGCTGCGCGACGGCCGGTATCGCGGCTCCCCCGCCGACGAGAACGATGGTGGACACCCTGCTCACATCGATGTCGTTGCGCGCCAACGTCGTTTCGAACACACCCACCAGTCCGTCGAGCGGACGGACGATCAGGTCCTCCAGCTCGTCGCGGGTCACCACGATGTCGCCGCGATATCCGGGCACGTCGACGCCGACGCGCGCCTCGGGCTGCAGCGAGAGCCTCTCCTTGGCGGTCCGACACTCCTCACGCAGACGCGCGAGTGAACCGACCGCGGCGGTCGCTCCGGTGTCGGCGGGGCTGCCGGGGAACCGCTCGAGCACGTGGGTGAGCAGGGTCTGGTCGATCTGGTCGCCGGCGAACTCGGCGAACCGCTCGGTGGGCCCGATCAGATCGAACGCCGCGGCGGCGTCGGCGAGGCTGACGCTCGTGCCGCTGCCGCCGACGTCGAGGACGGCCACCACACCACCGCGTTCCAGTCCCGGGTCGGCGTTGATCGCCGTCAGCGCCGCCACCGCGTCCGGGAGGAGTCGGGGCGCGGAGCCGGCCGGGGTGAGCGGACCGCCGGCGGTCAGCGCCTCGCGCAGGGCGCCCAGGGCGGCCGGACCCCAGTGCGACGGGACGGCGATCGCCACGTCGTCCGGGGACACCGCACCGGTGAGCCCGGCCATCGCTTCGAGCGCCTCGACGACGAGCTGCTCCGCCGGATACCGCGAGCCGTCGGCGGCGACCAGCGGCACCGGATCCCCGACACGATCGACGAATCCGGACAGCACCACACCGCCCGCATGCCCGGCCGGAAACCCGACCTCCGGGGCGGTATGACCGAAGACGGTCAGTACCGACCGCCTGAGCACCGGTGGACGTCCGACCCCTGCAGCGGCGAGGTTGGTGGTGCCGATCGACAACCCCAGCGCATCGCTCATGACTGCGCACACCTTAAACCGAGGCGCCGGTCGAGCGCATCAGACACTCTGCGCAACCGAAATGTGCTGCAATGACGGCCATGGGTGACATCGACGACATCAAAGCGGTCAAATACCGGTACCTGCGGGCGCTCGACACCAAGCACTGGGACGACTTCGCCGACACCCTCACCGAGGACGTGGTGGGCCGCTACGGGGAATCGGTCGGCGAGGAGCACCACTTCAGCACCCGTGACGAACTGGTCGGGTTCATGCGCAACTCGCTGGGCCCGGAGATCCTGACCGAGCACCGCGTCACCCACCCCGAGATCACCGTGGACGGCGACGAAGCCACCGCCACGTGGTACCTGCAGGACCGGGTGATCGCCCCCGATTTCAACTTCATGCTGATCGGTGCCGGCTTCTATCACGACCGCTACCGCCGGACCGAGCACGGCTGGAAGATCAGCGAGACCGGCTACGACCGCACCTACGATGCGTCGATGTCGTTGGAGGCGTTGAACTTCAAGGTGAAGCCGGGGCGCGCGCTCAACCTCTAGCGGAGGTGACGGCGATCATCGCGCCGGGCCGCAGCCATCGCATGATCTTCACCAGCGTCGCGTCCTCGATCGCGACGCAGCCCGCGGTCGGCCCGCCGTCGGTGCTGTGCACGAAGAACGCGCCGCCCTTGCCGGGGATCCGTTCCTTGTTGACGCCCATCACCACGGCGTGCGCGTACTGGGGGATGTCGAGATTCTCGGTACCCGAGCTGGGCGAGGTGTTGAAGCGGCAGTTCTCCCGGTCGCACACCTGCATGGTGTTGTAGGTCGGGCTCTTCATGTCGCCGTCCCACCAGTGGTTGGGACCCACCCGGATGTAGCGCAGGCCGCCACCAGGGTCGGGCTGGGTGCCGAACGAGAAGTCGAGGGTGTAGACGCCTTCGGGTGTCATCATCGACCCGTCGAAGTGGTTGGCCGACATACCTTTCGCGCCGATCTTGGCCGGGATGCCGACTCCGCCGGTGACGGGCTGCCAGCCGGCCGGGGTGCGCTGCCACACGTCTAGTGTGGCGTCGGATCCCCCGGTGCCCGTGACCGAGAGCACCTGGGTGGCCCCACCGACGGAACCGGAGAACCAGGGGTTGTAGGCGGCGTTCGCGGCGGGCGTCAGGACCAGGGAGATCGCCGACGCGCACAGCACGGCGAGCAGTCGGCGCATAGCCCTCATCGTCGCTGCCGAACAACATCGCCCGAATCACGGCGGGGACACGATCCGGTCGCGGTCGCTGAGGTTTGCCCTCAGGTCCCCTCGGCTACGTTGGCGTGATGGACCTACTGCCCTTCCGACCACGCCGCCGCGGAATCCGCCAGATCGGCCAGGGGCTGGGCACGCTGGACCGGGAGGTCTTCGAGGCCGTCGCGGAGTCGCCGAGCCCGCTGATCGACGCCGTGATGCCGCGGCTGACCAGAGCCGCCGACCATTCCAAGCTGTGGTTCGCGATCGCGGCGGGCCTCGCGGCGTTCGGCAACCCCTCCGTCAAGCGTGGCGCGATGCGGGGGGTGCTGACCCTGGGCGTGACCAGCCTGGTCACCAACCAGGGCGCCAAGCGGGTGTGGCGGCGGGAGCGGCCCAACCGGATCCTGGTGCCGCTGGCTCGCCAGACGCGCCGCGCGCCGACGTCGAACTCGCTGCCGTCCGGGCATTCGGCCAGCGCGGCGGCGTTCGCGGTCGGCGTGGGTCTGGAGAATGCGCCGACCGGGCTGGGGCTGGCGCTGCTGGCCGGCCTGGTCGGAATGTCCCGGGTGGCGGTCGGGGCGCACTACCCGGGCGACGTGCTGGCCGGCTTCGGGCTGGGCGCGGGCATCGCGGTGCTGGGCGCGCGAGTGGTGCCGCCGATCGTCGAGGAACGTCTCCCGGGCGCTGCCCCGCTGCGCCAAGACGCCCCCGAGCGGCCGCGCGGGGCGGGAGTGACCGTGGTGGTGAACCCTGCCTCGGGCAGTGGCACCGGCGCACGTGTCCTGGACGAGGTTCGCGAGGCGCTTCCCGACGCCGAGATCGTCGAGTTGGGCGAGGACGACGACGTGGCCGAGGTGTTCCGGTCGGCCGCCCGGCGCGCCGAGGTGCTGGCCGTCGGCGGGGGCGACGGCACCGTCGCGGTGGCGGCGAGCATCGCGCTCGAGGAGGACGTGCCGCTGGCGGTGCTCCCGGCGGGGACGTTCAACCACTTCGCCAAGGACATCGGCTGCGACACCACCGCCAAGACCGTGGCCGCGATCCAGCAGGGCACCGTGTCGTGCGTCGACGTGGTGTGCCTCAACGAGAAGCAGATGGTCGTCAACACGGCGAGCATCGGCGCCTACCCGCAGTTCGTGCAGACCCGGGAGAAGCTCGAGCACCGGATCGGCAAGCCGCTGGCCGGCATCTACGCGATGTTCCACACGCTGCGCCGGGACCAGCCGGTCCGCATCTCCTACGACAACCAGACGCTGCAGACGTCGCTGTTCTTCCTCGGCAACTCGATCTACCTGCCCTCGGGTTTCGCGCCGTCACGCCGCACCCGGATGGACGACGGCCTGATCGACATCCGGATCCTGGACACCGGCCGGCCGCTGGCCAAGCTGCGGATCATCGCGGCCCTGATGTTCGGCCGTCTGACGCGCAGCCCGCTCTACCGGGAACTGCGGGTCCCCGAGTTCTCGTTCCGATCGGTGGACGGGCCGACGGTGCTGGCCCTCGACGGGGAGGTCGGCACCGAGGTGACCGAGGCCAGCTTCAGCGTGCGCTACCGGGCACTGCCGGTGTTTCGTCCGGAACCGTGATGGGCCGCACCGGGCGCACCAGCAGGAAACACGCCACGACATAGGCATAGCCCAGCGCCCACCCGGCGATCACGTCCGAGGGGTGGTGCACGTTGAGGACGACGCGGCCGGCGCCGATCGTCACGATCACCGTCACACCGAGGGCGATCAGCCAGCCGCGCCTACCGGGGTCGACCAGGGGAAGCGCGACCGTCAGCAACGCGCAGACGGCGACCATGATGCCCAGCGCATGACCGGACGGGAACGACGACGACGCGGCGTGTACCAGCGCACCCGCCGGGCGCGGGCGGTCGACCAGGTTCTTCGCGATCTCGGTGACCAGCCCGCTCAGCTCGACACTGACGATGAGGAACATCGCGGTGCGCACATTGCGCCGGGCGAACGCGATCACGATGACGACGACGGTGACCAGCCGGAAGACCGTCGGGCCGAGCACCGTGCAGTAGACGTCCCACGCCCGGACCCACCCCGGATGTGCCTCGCCGATCCGCAGCAGCGGCGCCAGCGCTGCGTCGTCGACACGCGCCAGCGGTGCCCAGCCGGCGAGGTAGCCGACCAGCATCGCAGCGAAGACGCCGACCGCCACGACGGCGGATCCGGCGAGCAGGCCCCTGCGTGCATCCATCCGACCACGTCTACCACGGCTGGTCGACCGGCCGCCCCGGCCGCTGGGTTACCGTGCCTGCATGGCCGTGTTTCTTCGGAAGCTCCTGCGGATCGGCAAGCTGCCCTCCCAACTGCGCGCCGAGGTCGAGGCCGAGGGAATCCTGTTGATCGCCGAGTACGTCCCCGTCACGCGCCGCTTTCGCGGTGCGGTGCCCGGACTGCGGTCTTCCGGCAGCATCGCCAGCTACGTGGGCTCGCTGGTGCTGACCCGTCAGCGCGTGCTGGCCACACTGTCGACGGTGCCCAAGCTGGCCGGGCGCACCGTCGATCTGCGCTGGGACGCGCCGCAGTCCGGTGCGGTGACCGGCACGCTCGACGAGACCGGGCTGACCCTCGACGTCGACGTCGACGCCGTGGACCCGCGCTGTTCGGGCGAGCTGTCGCTGCACTACAAGGAGCCCATCCCGGCAGATGTCCTGGCCCGGCTGCCGCGCACCTCGCTGGCCTTCGACGTCCCGCCCGAGTTCGTGTTCCGCGCCGTCGGCGTGCCGTATCACCCGTAGCGCGCAGCGTCCTCAGTCGGCGAGGTGCACGGGCGGGTCGGAGAACGCGGCATCTCCGCCGACGCGGCCGGGCCCCATCACCCCGCACTGCTTCACCGGGACCAGATGCGTGCCGAAACCGCTGGGGACGACACTCGCGATGCCCACACACCGTTCCCACGAGCCGTCGGGCTGCACGGGTCCGTCGCACTTGCTGATGAAGGCGCCTCCGTACACGCAGCCGGCTCCGGCCGGCGCGGAGGTGATCAGCCCCGCCGCGATCAACAGGCCGGCCGATGCGCCGACGACGTAGCGCTTCATCATCGCTCCCCTCGCTGCGCCGTCGACGCTACCGGGTGGGCACATGCTTCTCGGCGATTTGCCGATAACCCCGATAACGTTGCCCCGGGCGACCGGAACTGACCGACACCGAAAGGACGACCTGTGGGTGAAGCGAAGCGGGACAACGTTCTGCTCGTGCACTGGCACGACCTCGGTCGCTATCTCGGCGTCTACGGCCACCCCGACGTGTCCAGTCCCCGGCTCGACGCGCTGGCCGCCGAGGGCATCCTGTTCACCGACGCCCACGCGACCGCACCGCTGTGCTCGCCGTCGCGGGGCTCGCTGTTCACCGGTCGCTATCCGCAGAGCAACGGGCTGATCGGACTGGCCCACCACGGCTGGGAGTACCGTGCCGGCGTGCGCACCCTGCCTCACATCCTCTCCGAAAATGGTTGGCATACTGCCCTTTTCGGGATGCAGCACGAGACTTCCTTCCCGACGAGGCTCGGCTTCGACGAGTTCGACGTGTCGAACTCGTACTGCGAGTATGTCGTCGAGCGGGCCAGGAGTTGGCTCGCCGATCCGCCGGAGGCGCCGTTCCTGCTCACCGCGGGCTTCTTCGAAACCCACCGGCCTTACCCGCACGACCGCTATGACCCGGCCGATCCCGCCACGGTGAACCTGCCGGAGTTCCTGCCCGACACCGATCCGGTGCGTCAGGACCTCGCGGACTTCTACGGATCGATCGCGGTCGCCGACGCCGCCGTAGGCCAACTGCTCGACACGCTGGCCGAGACGGGCCTCGACCGCACCACCTGGGTGGTGTTCGTCACCGACCACGGCCCGGCGCTGCCCCGCGCGAAATCCACGCTCTACGGCGCGGGCACCGGCATCGCGATGATCATCCGGCCGCCCCGCGACGCCGCGGTGGCGCCGAGGGTCTACGACGAACTGTTCAGCGGGGTCGACCTGCTGCCCACGCTGCTCGATCTGCTCGGCGTCGAGGGGCCCGCCGAGATCGAAGGGCTCTCCCACGCAAGGCATCTGATCGAGAACGCCACGCACACCGACCCGGTCCGCACGGCGGTGTACACCACGAAGACCTACCACGACTCGTTCGATCCGATCCGCGCGATCCGAACCAAGGAGTACAGCTACATCGAGAACTACGCGGCCCGGCCGATGCTGGACCTGCCGTGGGACATCGCCGACAGTGCAGCGGGCCGTGCGGTCGAACCGCTGGTGCAGACGCCGCGGCCGGAACGCGAGCTCTACGACCTCGCCGCCGATCCGACGGAGTCCCACAACCTGCTCGCCTCGCAGCCCGCCGACAAAGCGGAGGCCATCGACAAAGCGGAGGCCATCGGCAGCGACCTGGCGCTGATGCTCAACGACTGGCGGCAGAAGACGGGCGACGTCATCCCGTCGGACTTCGCCGGTACCCGGATCGCCGCCCGCTACACCGAGACCTATCTGCTGGTGCGTGATCTCGAAATCCCAAGTCGCAGAGCCAATGCCGCAGAACGCGGAATCGTCGACCAGCCGCGATCGGGGCAAGAGTTTCCCTCAGCGTGATTGCAAAACCCGAGGGTGCGCAGCGCTGAAATCTCAGGCTAAGCTCACGCGCATGTCAGCCCCGACGGCATATCTGGTGCTCGCGTCCCAGCGCAGCGGCAGCACCCTGCTCGTCGAGTCGCTGCGCGCCACCGGCGTGGCCGGTGAACCGGGCGAGTTCTTCCAGTACCTGCCGACCACCAGTCAGTCCCCGCAGCCGCGGCAGTGGTTCGAGGGCGTGCAGGACGAGTCGATTCTGCGGCTGCTCGATCCCCTGGACGAGGGCAAACCGGATCTCGCTCCACCGGAGATCTGGCGGGACTACATCCGCACCGTCGGCCGCACGCCGAACGGCATCTGGGGCGGCAAGCTGATGTGGAACCAGACGCCGTTGCTGCTCCAGCGCGCCGAAGGATTGCCCGACCGGTCGGGCACCGGGCTGCTCGCCGCGATCCGCGACGTCGTCGGCACCGATCCCGTCCTCATCCACGTCTACCGTCCTGACGTTGTCTCCCAAGCGGTTTCGTTCTGGCGCGCGGTGCAGACGCGGGTCTGGCGCGGCCGGCCCGACCCGGTGCGCGACGCGCGCGCCGAATACCACGCCGGCGCCATCGCCCACGTGGTCACGATGCTGCGTGCACAGGAGGCGGGCTGGCGCGCCTGGTTCGCCGAGGAGAACGTCGAGCCGATGGACGTGCCCTACCCGGTGCTGTGGCGCAACCTCACCCAGGTGGTGGCCTCGGTGCTGGAAGCCGTCGGCCAGGATCCACGGCTCGCGCCGCCCCCGGTGCTGGAACGGCAGGCCGATCAACGCTCCGACGAATGGGTGGATCGGTACCGCGCCGACGCGGAGAAGGAAGGCCTGCCCACATGAGCGCTGGGATCTCGGATACCTACGACACCGTCCACGTCGACGAACTGCGACTGCTGGAGGCCGAGGCGGTGCACATCATCCGCGAGGTGGTCGCCGAGCTGGAACGCCCGGTGCTGCTGTTCTCCGCGGGCAAGGACTCGATCGTGCTGCTGCGGTTGGCGGAGAAGGCCTTTCGGCCCAGCGCCCTGCCGTTCCCGGTGATGCACGTCGACACCGGCCACAACTTCCCGGAGGTCATCGAGTTCCGCGATCGGCGCGTGACCGGCCAGGGACACAAGCTGATCGTCGCGTCGGTGCAGGAATCGATCGACGCCGGGCGTGTTCCCGACCCCGGTCCGGGTGCCTCCCGCAACCGTCAGCAGACCCGCACCCTGCTCGATGCGCTCGAGGCGGGCGGTTTCGACGCCGCCTTCGGCGGGGCGCGCCGCGACGAGGAACGGGCCCGTGCCAAGGAACGCATTCTGAGCTTCCGTGACGAGTTCGGCCAGTGGGATCCCCGCGCGCAGCGACCCGAGCCGTGGTCGCTGTACAACGGCCGGATCCGCAAGGGCGAACAGGTGCGCGTCTTTCCGCTGAGCAACTGGACCGAGTTGGACATCTGGCGCTACATCGAGCTGGAGAACCTCGAGTTGCCGTCGATCTACTTCGCCCACGAGCGCGAGGTGTTCGAGCGCGACGGCATCCTGCTGGCCGTGTCGGAGTACGCCGGACCCACCGACGGGGAGACGGCAGCGGTCGAATGGGTGCGCTACCGCACCGTCGGCGACCTGACCATCACCGGCGCCGTCCGATCGCGGGCCACCACGATCGACGGCGTGATCGCCGAGATCTCCGCGGCCACGGTGTCCGAACGCGGGGAGACACGTGCCGACGACCGGACGTCGGCAGCGGCGATGGAGGACCGCAAGCGCGAGGGGTATTTCTGATGAGCGGGGCGAGCGGAGCGCAGCGGAGCGACGGGGAGAAGCCGGGGCGAGCGAAGCGCAGCAGAGCGACGGGGAAGACGGCATGACGACGCGTCAGTTGCTGCGGATCACCACCGCCGGGTCGGTGGACGACGGCAAGAGCACACTGATCGGGCGGCTGCTGCACGACACCGACAGCCTGCCGCTCGACCATCTCGAGGCCGTCACCGACGCCGAGGGCATCGCCGACCTGGCGGCACTGTCGGACGGGTTGCGCGCCGAGCGTGAGCAGGGCATCACGATCGACGTCGCCTACCGCTTCTTCTCGACCGACACCCGCAGCTACATCCTCGCCGACACCCCGGGCCACGAGCGCTACACCCGCAACATGTTCACCGGCGCGTCCAATGCGCACGTCGCGGTGCTGCTCGTCGACGCCAGGGCCGGGGTGCTGCGACAGACCAACCGGCACGCCAGGATCGCGAACCTGTTGGGCATCAAGCACTTCGTTGCTGCCGTGAACAAGATCGATCTGGTCGACTTCGACCGCGGACGCTTCACCGAGGTCGAGGCGGAGCTCCAGAAGGTGGCAGCGCGGCTCGGCGGCGCCGACCTCACCGTCATCCCGATCGCCGCCAAGCACGGCGACAACGTGGTGCACCGCTCGGAGCGCACCGGCTGGTACGAGGGTCCGACGCTGCTCGACTATCTGGAGTCGGTGGAGCTCTCGGCGCCGCACGCCGAGCCGCGCAGCCTGCGGCTGCCGGTGCAGTGGGTGTCGCGACCGACCCCCGAGCAGCGCCGCCGCTACACCGGGCGGCTCTCGGGCGGCACCCGGCAGGTGGGTGATGCGGTGCTCAGCCTGCCCGCCGGCACCCGGTCGACGGTCACCGTCGTCGACACCCTGGACGACGACCGCACCACCGCCGTTGCGCCGCTGTCGGTCTCGATCGAGCTGGCCGACGACATCGACGTCGGACGCGGCGACGTGTTCGTCAGCGGGGACGACGACGCAGCGCTGCCGGTGCTGGCCCGCGAGCTCGACGCGACCGTCTGCTGGTTCCGCGACAGCCCGCTGCGCGCGGGTGACCGGCTCGCGCTCAAGCAGGGCACCCGCACGGTGCGCGCCACCGTGCAGGCCCTGCATTCGCGGCTGGACCCCGAGACCCTCGACGACCTGGACAATCCGGTCGAGTTGGTGCTCAACGACATCGGCTCGGTGACGCTGCGGACCAGTTCGGTGGTGGTGGCCGATCCCTACGCCGAGAACCGCGACAGCGGTGCGTTCATCCTGATCGACGAGACCACCAACGACACGGTGGGCGCGGGTACCGTCTCCGAGCCCCGCGAGGTCAAACCCGGTGAGCAGACCCGCAACGACATCCGTTGGCACCCCTCGTCATTGGAGCGGGAATACCGGCGATCGGCGACCGGACAGCGGGGTGCCACGATCTGGTTCACCGGTTTGCCCGCGTCGGGCAAGTCCACGATCGCGGTCGCGGTGGAGCGCGCGCTGGTGGATTCCGGTCAGGTGGCCTACCTGCTCGACGGCGACAACATCCGCCACGGCCTGTCCGACGATCTCGGCTTCTCGGCCGGCGATCGCGCCGAGAACATCCGCCGAGTCGGTCATCTCACCCGGCTGTTCGCCGACGCGGGCGTCGTCGCACTGGCCTCGCTGGTGTCACCGCTGAAATCGGACCGCGAGATCGCCCGCGCGCTCAACGACGCCGCGAAGCTGCCCTTCATCGAGGTGTACGTGGCGACCCCGCGGGAGGAGTGCGAGAAGCGCGACCCGAAGGGTCTCTACGCGCGGGCCCGCGCCGGGGAACTGAAGGGCCTCACGGGGGTGGATGCTCCGTACGAGCCGCCCGAGGACGCAGACCTCGTGCTCGACACCACGGCAGCCGACATCGACGCCCTGGTCGCCCAGGTGATCGAGCTGCTCGATCAGCGCCGCTGAATCAGCGCACCTGCGCGACGACGAAGATCCGGCGGAACGGGAAGAAGGTCGTGCCGTCGGCCCGCCGCGGATAGGCGGCGGCCAGCATCGGGATCAGTTCGTCGCGGAACCGGTGCCACTGTTCCTCGGAGAGGCGGGCCCGTACGGGACGCAGCGAGGTGCCGTGGATCCACTCGAGCACCGGATGGTCGCCGGTCAACTCGTGCACATACGTGGTCTCCCAGACGTCCACCGCACACCCCGCATCGCTGAGCAGGTCCGCATAGCCGACCGGTGTGCGCACCACCTCGGGCGTGTCGAAAGGCAAGTCGTGCAACAGTTCTGCCCAGTGTGCGCGGTGGGCGAGGTCCCGCACCGCGGTGTGGGACGGGGCCTCGAAGTTGCCCGGCACCTGGACGGCGATCCACGCTCCGGAGCCCAGTTGTCCGGCCCACCGGACGAGTAGCTCGGGGTGCTCGGGCACCCAGTGCAGCGTCGCGTTGCTGATGACGACGTCGGTGTCAGGCGTGGGAGCCCAGTCCCGGACATCCCCCACGCGGGCGTCCACCCCGCGACCGCGGGCCGCCTCCACCATCTCCGGCGAGGAATCCCAGGCCTCGACCACCGCGTCCGCCCAGCGCGTCGTCAGATCGGCGGTCAGATTGCCCGGCCCGCAGCCCAGGTCGGCGATGCGCCGGGGTGCGTCCGCCCCCACCCGTGCCAGCAGGTCGTAGAACGGCCGACCCCGATGGTCGGCGTAGGCGAGGTAGACGGCGGGGTTCCACATCGTGACAGTGTGGCAGTGCCGGTGTCGGCGCGGTTAGCATGCTCGCGTGGACTCCACCGTCGCGTCCCCGCAGGAACCCGACGAACTGCCGCTGCCGGTTCCCGACATCCCCGGCGCGGACGCGACCCGGCGCGGACTGCCGCGCAGGGTCGACCTGACCCTGCGGCAACGGCTGATCGTCGACTCGTCGGCGCTCGCCGACGTGGCGCTGCGCACCTCGATCGCGTCGCTGCTCAGCGTCACGATGGCACCGTCGGTGGCCGGCGCGCTGCGACGCTCACAGTCGGCCGCCGAGCGCGAGCACCTGGCGTTCTACGCCGAACTGGCCGCAGCCAAGGACCCCGAGCTGGCGTTCCCGGCTCCCACGTCGCCGCCGCGAGTGGCGTCCCGCCCGGCCAATCCGGTGGCCGAGTGGGTGGCGCACGGCAATGTGCGCAACATCCGGTTCCACAGCAGCTTCACCGCCGTGAACCCCGCGCTGCGCGAGCAGTGCGCCGGGTTCGTCCGCAACAACGTCGTGCATGCCCAGCACTGGCGCCACGAGGACGGCCCGCGGCCCACCCTGTGCCTGATCCACGGGTTCATGGGCTCTGCATATCTGTTCAACGGTCTGTTCTTCTCGCTGCCGTGGTTCTACCGCTCGGGCTACGACGTGGTGCTCTACACGCTGCCGTTCCACGGCCGCCGCGCCGAGCAGTACTCCCCGTTCAGCGGGCACGGCTTCTTCGCGCACGGGTTCGCGGGCTTCTGCGAGGCGATGGCGCAGGCCGTGCACGACTTCCGCTCCGTGCTCGACTATCTCGAGCACACCGGGGTGGACCGCATCGCCCTGACCGGAATGTCGCTGGGCGGGTACACCGCGGCGCTGCTGGCCAGCGTCGACGACCGCATCCAGGCGGTGATCCCGAACGTGCCCGTCGTGATGCCCGATCGCACCGTGGACGAGTGGTTCCCGGCGAACAAGGTCGTGGCGCTGCGGAACCGGCTCGCCGGCACCGATTCGTCGCTCACCGAGGCGGCGCAGATGTACTCGTCACCTCTGAACTACCGGCCGCTGCCCGCCAAGGAGCGGCGGCTCATCATCGCCGGTCTCGGCGACCGGCTGGCACCGCCCGAGCAGGCCGAGATCCTGTGGAAGCACTGGGACCGCTGCGCCTTCCACTGGTTCCCCGGCAACCACGTGCTGCACGTCAGCCAGCCCGACTATCTGCGCCGGATGACGCGCTTTCTCGGTCCGTTGATGTTCGACTGAGCTGCGGACCGATGGGCCAGTGCAGATCCGCGAGCACCGCGGGCGGCACCTGGACCGGCGCGGCCGACAGCCGGCGCCCGGACGCGGGGCGCATGGCGGTGAGCGCAGGAAGATGCACACCGCGCTCGAGCGCAAGGCCGGGCAGCACGGACCCAGCGTCCGGCTTCTCGGGCGTGCGTACGGCGCAGGCCACGGTGACCTCGGGATGCGTTCTGCCGCCGGTCAGTTGGAGCACCGTCCAGACCTCCGTGGATCCTGAGGCCCACAGTGCGGCCAGCGTGTCGGCCAGGTCGTCGTCGGCGGCGATGCGGTAGGCGGCCAGAACGCCCTGGTCGTCACGCATCCCCCGCCACGTCTCCACCGCCTGCGCCGACACGGGCCCGACGGGGGCCTCGTCGACGACGACGTGCCAACCGAGTTCGCGCAGATGGTCCGCGAGGCGACGGGCCGCCACCGCCACCGTGTCGTGCACCGGGATCGATGACGAACGCGCCTGCAGCGCAGCGATGTTGCCCGCTGCGGCGAGGGTGAGACCGATCCAGCTGGTACGGACCCCTCCGAGGTCGCGGCTGACCACGCGCACCGTGTCGAGGCGGACACCGTAACGGTCCAGGTATGCGGCGACGATGCGCACGGGCAAAGCGGTCACCTCGCCGGATCGCACCCGCAGCGCGACCGTGGCGGACTCCGGGGACGGGCGACCGGACGCGTCATGACCGCGCCTGCGCCACAGCGCGATCCGCCGGCCGAGCAGCGTGGTCAGGAACAGTCCGCGCCACCGGGCGAACACCACGGCGACGACAGCCACGGCGGTGCCGAACAGCCACCAGTCGACGGTCGACCGCCACGGGTAGGCCATCGCTGCCGGGAGCACGGCGATCAGCGCCAGGGTGAGCCGGACGATCATGATGTCGCGTCCTTTCGTATCGCACGGATACCGATCGCAAGGAGCACCAGGAGAATCAACACGCCCACACCGCTGAACGCGACGATGGAGGGTAGCGGATCCCGCGGTGGGGGCGGGGCGGGCGCGGCCAGTTGTCTGACGGCGGCGCCGGCGGTGACCGGTGCGTCGACCGGCACGTCCCATGTCAGTGCCGCCACCGGGTCGACCACTCCGGCACCGACGAGGTTCGACGGCGACCGTGCCGCGGCTCGTGCGGTACCGGTCAGCCTGCTCGTCACCTCGTCGGCGCCGAGTGCAGGAAACCTGCTGCGCAGCAGCGCCGCAACGCCGGCCACGTACGCGGCGGCGTATCCCGTGCCGCGAGCGGGGGTCAGTTCGTCGCCGGTGGGGAGGCCGTTGGCCAACCCGAGCGCCGGGTCGTTGCTCACCGAGGTGATGTCCTCGCCGGGTGCGGCGATCCCGATCCACGGGCCGGCCGCAGTGAAGGGGGACGGGCGGCCGTCGGCCGTGACGGAGCCGACCGTCAGCACGTAGGGCTGCCACCAGGCCGGCACCGACAGGCTCGACACACTGTCCCAGTTGCGCGGGTCGGACGGTCGGGCCGGATCGCTGAGCGGATTGGCCTGGCACGCAGCGGCTTCGGTGTCCCCGGCGGCGGCGACGATCACCGCGTCCCTGTCGACCGCCGCGTACCGCAGCGCGGCACCCAACTCGGCCTGGTCGATGTCCCGGTCGGCGGGCAGGCAGATGGCCGTGGGAATCGTGATGACGCGTGCGCCCAGATCGGCGGCGCGCACCACCGCACGGGCGAGGGCCTGCACCTCGATGGTCGCCCGGGCCAGGGCAGGGTCGGCTCCCGTGGCCCGCGGGGAGTACCTCGGCGAGTTCTGCCGGATCGACAGGATCCGGGCCGCGGGTGCGACCCCGGAGAAGCCGTCGGGCCCGGGCTGTCCCGCGATCAGGCCGGCCACCAGCGTGCCGTGCCCGTCGCAGTCGGTGAGACCGTCGCCCGCGGCGACGAAGTCCCCGCCCGGATCGACCTCCGGCAGCCGCGGACCCGGTGTCACGCCGGTGTCGATCACGGCGACGAGTTGACCCTCTCCCCTGCCGTGTTGCCACGCGTCGGACAGGTTGAGCAAGAACGGGTTCCGCGCCGTCGCGGCTGGATCGGTTCCGGGGATCACCCCGCTGCCGGCGCAGGCGCTGCGCTGTTGCATCCCGCCGACCGGCCCCGGGGTGCCGCTGGGCGGGGTGGCGCCCGGATCGACCTGCGGCGGCGGCACCGCCCCGGCCGGTGGCGCGGCCGCCGCGAGCGCCAGCACCACCGCCAGCGCGGCGCCGGACCGTCGAAATCCCCTGCGCACCATGATCTAGAAGCCGTTCACGACCCAGGTGAACAGGCCCACGAGGTACGCCATCACCGGGATCAGGGAGGCGTCCAGGCCCGCAGCGACGAACCCCAGCAGCCGCCGCGCGGGCAGCGAGTACGTGTCGGCCCGGGTGATCCGCGGATTCAGTGCGGCCACCACCCACGCCGCCACGAGTCCGGTCAGCACGGCGAGCGTCCACCAGGCCGCCACCTCGTGACCGGTGACGGCGAACGACACGAGCACCACGGTCGTGATCAGGAACGCGTGCCCGAGCAGCCAGGCCTTGCACACGGCGGAGTCCCACACGCGTGCCCGCAGCGCTGCGGCCGCCGCCACCGCGACCACCAGGTACCACGCCCACGCAGAGGGGTCACCGCCGTGGAACGCCGGCCACAGCAGCGCAACCGACCCGGAGACGGCGAGCAGCACGCCTGCAGCCAGGAATCCGGTCTGGTGCGCATCGGTCGCGCGGACGCGGCGCGGCAGGTCCTCGAGCACCCGCAGTGGCAGTGCGGACGGCGCCGGGTCGCCGGGCGCGGGAAGCGTGGGTACCGGGAGGCGGGCGCAGAACGCGGACAGCTGCGCGGCCTGCACCGTGAGGAGCAGCGCGGCCAGGATCAGGGCGCACCCGAGCTCGGTCGGCGGCAGCGTCCACAGTGCGGCGGCGGCTGCGGCGGGAAGCGCGCCCAGCGCCGTCGCGGCGGTGGCGGTGAACAGCGCCAGGGCCCGCTCCCCCAGCGTGATGCTGATGATCGACCAGGCGGCCACACCGGCCGCGCCGAGCACGACGGCCGAAGGACCGAAGTCCCCCGGCACCGCCAGGGCGAACGCGGCGCCGACCGGTGGCAGGGCGGCGACGGCCAGCGCCGTACCCAGCCGCGGTGCCCGCGGTCTCGCCATCAACGCCGCCACGACACCGGCTGCCGCCACGGCGGCCACGACGAACAGCCCGACCGCCTCCCCGGTGGCCACGCGGTGCGCCGCCGCGAACGCGGTCGCGATCAGCATCAGGCCCGTCACCGCGGCGGTGGCGCCACGCCGGATGTGCGCAGTGCCCCAGTGCCGTTCGCGGGAGGCCGAGAAGATCACCGCCGCGTCGGCGATGTCCTCGACGATCCGCGGTGCCGGCGGCCCGACCGGGACGGGTTGCAGTGCCAGCAGATCCCCGTCGACCACACCCACGGTGGTCAACGTCGCGTCGAGACTGAACGGGACGCCGCCGATCGGCGCCAGGCTCACCGGCGCGGCGGCACCCGCGGCGTCGTCGACCGGAGCGACCAGACGCTGCACCGCCGGGAGCAGTTCACGCAGAGGCAGTTCGGCGGGCAGCGCGATGTCGGTCATCCGCGCGCCCCCGCCGTCGTCGGTGGTGAGCACGGCGACACGCACGATCGGCATCACCGCGTTGCGAGATGTGGCGATGCCGTCGTCGGCTACAGCGGAGGACATGGTTGCTTCTGCCTTTCGTCGAAGTCTCGAGTGACGGGGTGGTCGGGAAACCACGGCCCGTCGGGAAGTTCGGCGGTCAGGCGCTCGACCGCGGCCGCGATCGCCGGGGCGGTACCGGGCGCGAACGTCGAGATCCATTCGCCGTCGAAGGCTTTCGAGGGGCTGACCAGGACCCGCCCCCGTGCGGTGTCCACAATGCTCACGCCGACGTCGGTGCTGACGCGGTGGCCGTCGCGGTGCTGCCCCGCGATCACCTCCACCGACGTGCCGGCGTTCTCGAACGCAGCCACCACCACCGGCCGTGCGGATGGCGGGATGCCGAGGTGGTCCAGCAGGGCGTGGACCGGGGCGCCGTTGCGGATCTTCTGGTCGGCCGCGGCGCCGGCGCGCGCCGGCAGCGAGAACGGGTCGAAGCGGGCGGGCGGCGCACCGGTCAGTCCGGCCGTCAGCGCCGGCACCAACGCCTGCGGGTGGTCGACGTCGACTGCGCTGAAGGTGACCAGGCTGCCGCTGCGCAGCGCGACGACGGTACCCGAGGCGTCGCGGACGATGATGCCGCGCAGCATCGCCGCGCGACGAGCGACGCACCGGAGCTCCAGCCACTCAAAAGGGTGACACACCAACCGGATCCAGCGTTCCACCGACGGCTCGACCGTGCTGTCGGGGCGGAGCACCCCCATCCGGCGCAGCGTGTCGGTGTGGTGCCTCGCGAACTCCGCGCGCTGCGACAGATCGGTGTACGGCGGCGTGATCGCGAGCACCCACGGGAAGGATCCGGCACCGAGAACGTCAGCGAGAAACCAGGCGCTGTCGGCGCTGAGTTCGACGGCGTCAGTGCCCACGAGCCCGGTTCAGCCCCACTTGGCACCCTCGGCCTGGTCGCGCGCCGCCATCGAGGTGGTGTTCATCTCGTGCGTGTTGGCCATCGCCTGGTACGCGCGTACCAGCTCTTCGAGGCTGGTGTTCCACTGCGCCTGCCAGGCCTGGTAGGTCATCCCGGTGTCCCCCTGCCAGGCACCCCGCAGCGCTGCCTGCTCACTGGCGACGTCCGCGCCGACAGCGTGCAGAGCGCCTGCGTAGCCGGACATCTCGCCCGCATGGGCCAGCATCGCCGGGTAGTTGTACATGATCTGCGACATGGCGGTTCTTCCTCTCGTCCGGGCGGGTCAGATGGCGGTGTAGGTGCTCGCGGCGGCGGCGTCCTCGGCGACATAGGACCCGGCTGCGTCCCCGACGTTGGCCTGCGCGAGGTCGAGCAGGGCGTTGATCTTCGCCGAGACCTCGACGAAGCGTGCGTGTGCGGCCTGGAACGCGGCCGAGGACTCGCCCATGTGGAAGGCCTGGGCGGACTGCGCCGCCTGCTCGGCCTGGGCGATGGTGCTGCGCATCAGTGCCGCCTTGGCACCGAAGGCGCTCTCCGAGGCGATCAGCTGCGGAATGTGAGCGTCGAGCAGGCTCATGGGTTTTCCCTTCGGTGGTGGTGGTATTCCTCGGGTGGAGGTTCGTCGGCCGCCGGGTCCCACGACGCCGGCAGCATCGGGCTCGTGGGGCCGCCGCCGAACGGGTCGCCGGCCAGCGTGGTCAGACCGGCCGCCCCGACCGCCTCGGCGTCGAGGGTGCCGGCGAAACCCATCGGCCCTGCCCCGCGCGAGGAGGCGGTGACCTGCGGCTCGTCGGCGCGGGCATCGTCGCGCCCGGGTCCGTCCTCGGCGTCGAGGTAGGCATCGGCGTACCCGCGGCCCACCACGTCGTCCTTCTGCCGGCGGCGTCGGCGGCGCCGCTCGGCGGCAGAGGCGGCGATGCCTGCCGCGGCCGCGGGGATCGTGGCAGCGGGAGCCTGCGCGCCGGTGCGGTCACGCACCGTCGGGGTGAAACCCCCGCCCGGATCCTGACCGGCGACGACGTAGGGCACGAAGGGCGCAGCGGCGGCGGCCGGGGCGGCGGCGGTCGAGACCGGGCCGCCGGTCACCGTGTTCACCACGGTCGCCGCCGTGCCCGCCGGCGCGGGCGAACCGAACGCCAGCGGGGTCGGCTGCTGCTGCTCGGCACGGCCCGCGGGCGCCTGGGTGGCCGGCGCCTGTTCGGCGGGGGCGTCGGCGGGAGCGGCGGGCAGCTGGTCGAGGAGCTGCGCACCGACGCCGAGCACGATGGCCAGCGTGGTGGCCGCCAACGGCAACAGGAACAGCGACGGGTACAGGATCGAGGCGCCGATCCATGACACCGCCTGGTAGACGACGGCCAGCAGGAACGGCCCCCAGGTCACCAGCGCCTGCGCGGGGTTGGTGAGGAAGTCGGTGATCAGCGCGATGGTGTTGCCGATCGGGTCGCGCAGGAAGTCGAAGATCGGCTCGAAGAGGAACCGCAGGATCTCACCGTAGGCCCGGATGAGGTCGGCGATGATGTCGCTGAGGTCGAACGCCGCACCGGCCTGCGCGGCCTGCACCTGCGCGGCGGCACCTGACGTGTCGGCCGCCGCACGGCCTGCTTCCCCCACGCCGGGCAGGAGTATCGACGGTGCCGGCGTGGAGGTCGGGGTCGCGGCCAGTGCGGCGCCCGACACCGCCTGGTAGGTGCCCATGGTGGTGGCGGCCTGGATCCACATGCGCACGTAGTCGGCCTCGTTGAGCGCAATCGGAATCGTATTGACACCCAAGAAGTTCGTGCCCACCAGCACGGCGTGTGTGGCGTGGTTCAGTGCCAGCTCCGGCAACGTCGGCATGGTGGCCACCGCGCTCGCGTAGGCGGACGCGGCGGTCTCGTGCTGCGCGGCGGCGGCCGCACTATCGGCGCTGCGTTGCGCGAGCCAGGCCAGATAGGGCGTGTGTGCCGCGACGTACCGTTCCGAGCTCGGCCCCTCCCAGGCACCCGTCTGCACGGTTGCCAGGACCTCGGTCAGTTCTGCTGCCGCAGTGGCATATTCGACGCTCAGGGAATGCCATGCCGCCGCCGCGGCGAGCAGCGACCCCGGACCGGGTCCGCTGCTGAGCAGCGCCGAGTGCACCTCGGGCGGCAGCGCCATCCACACGGGGGCGGTCATGTCAGCCGCGCGCCATCAGGTAGGCCGATGCGGCCATCGCGTCGCCGCTGGCATAGCTGATCGCGGACTCCCCCACGCCGACGCCGGCGCGCCCCAGTTCGGTGACGCCCTGCGCGGCGGCCGCCTGGTGCTCGGCGCCGTGCGCGCTGAGACCGGCGGCGGTCTGCAGCGACACCGGGTCGGCGGCGGGCGGGACCACGGCGGTGACCGCAGGCGCCGCGGCGGCGTGCACGGCCGCCATCTTCGCCGCGAGCGCCTCGACGGCCGCGGCGGCCGCGGTGAGACCTTCGGGGACCACGCGCAGCGTCATCTACAGTTCCTTTCGTCGGTGTGCCAAATGTGCGCCGGAAGTCGATGAAACCGCCTCGGCTGCAAGCGGATCGACGAGCTGGACGAACATCGGCGCATCGGAGTGGTTGTCGTCGAGCAGCAGAGCGCGGCCGGCGGGGAGCCGGTGGAACCGATGCCCACGAATCTTGCCGCTCTCCTGCGGGTGACCGGACAGCATGAGCGTCGTCGCCTGCAGGTCGTTGAGTCGGCGCAGCAGCGGCGCCGTCATCACCGCGTGGGCCGCACCGGCGGCGCGCGCAGTGACGATCACCCGCAGGCCGAGATCGGCGGCCTGCGCCAGCAGCCCGTTCAACGCCGTCCACGGCCGCTGGCCGACGAAGGGGCCGCCGATGGCGGGCCCGTCCGGGATCTGGTCGACGTCGTCGACGATCAGATAGTGCAGGTGGCCGTCGCCACCGGCGCGGCGGAAATCCCACCCCTGAAGCTGCTGCGGGTTCAGACCCGCAGGGGGCCTGCGCTTCTCGAGCAGCCCCGACAGTCCCAGCATCGCGGGCAGGATTCGGTCGATGTTGGGGGTGTACTCGTTGTCCGGGAAGAGCGGCTCGTCGACGAGCTGCAGGCGCCGGTCGATGACCGTGAACGCCACCTGATCCGGACGCGAATTCTCCCGCAGGGTGCGGATGAGATGACGCAGCAGCGTGGTCTTGCCCGTCCTCGCGTCACCGAGGACCATCAGCAGCGGGTTGGCGGCGAAGTCGACGGTCACCGGCGCGAGGTCCTCCTCCCGCGCACCGATGACGACCCGTTCGGGCGCCGGGTAGAGCGGCCCGAGCTCGCCGGGTGGCAGGCTCGTCGGCAACAACCGCACCGGCGGTGCGCTGCGGCCAGGGTGGCGCGCATTGAGCTGCGGGATGGCGTCCAGCGCAGGTCGGGCGAACAGGAAGTGTTCGGCCGCCATGGTGAGGCCGCGGCCCGGCTGGTCGGCGGGCACGCTGTCGGCGGGCCGGCGCAGCGCACCGGCGACCCGCACATTGCTGTCGCGCGCGTCGGGCAGTTTGAGTTCCAGCCGCAAACCCAGACCGTCGCGCATGGCCAGCGGCAGCTCGAGCCAGTTCGGTGTCGTGACCACGACGTGGATGCCATAGGCCAGCCCGGTGTTGACGAGCTCGGTCACCCTGGCCAGCAACGGGTTTCGGGTGTTGAAGGTGTCGGTGTTGTCGCGGGTGAACGCATACAGGTTGTCGATCAGCAGGAAGACCTCGCCGTATCCGTCTTCGTGGTCGGCGCGCTCGGCGGCGCCGCGCTGCCGGCGCGCCCGCAGCAGCTGCTCGAGTTCGCCGAAGGTGCGCCGGATGCGCTCGGGTTCCAGTGGGGAGGCCACGCTGCCTACGTGGGCCAGGTCCTGGAGGTCGTGCAGCCGGCCGCCGCCGTAGTCGAGGCAGTAGAACGTCACGTCGCCCGGGGCGTGCAGCGCGGCGGCGGACATCACGAAGGTCTGCAGCGCGGTGGACTTCCCGGACTTGGGACCACCGTGGATCACGACGTTGGCCGCGGCGGACGTGGCGTCGAACACCAGGGGGTCGCGGCGCATCTCGAAAGGCCGATCGATCTCGCCGAGGGGCCAGCGCCACCGCCGCTCGCGAACACCGGCCCGGGCGAGCAATCCCTCGAGGGGGATCGGCTCGTCGAGCGGGGCCAGCCACAGCTTCGGCGCGCGGGGACCGTAGCGGGCGAGTTGGGCGCCGATCGTGGCGATCAACTTGCGCGGTGTGGGCACCTCGACGTCGGCGCCGTCGTCGACGATCACGGTGTCGGGCTCCGGCTCCACCCGGTCCGCGGTGAACAGCTGAGGCTGCGGAATCGCATGCACGACAACGGAACGGTCGACCCGCGGCGGCTCGTAGATGCCGTCGACGTACGTGCTGCGGAACTTGACCGGCCGGGCGCCGGGGGCGGGCACGAGGTAGCCGACCCCTTTGTGGTTGCGGCCCGGTTCGATGTGGAACGCGTCCTCCACGCCGATGATCTGGCGTGACACGCTCGGGCTCGCCACCTTCAGCCCGATCCGGTACGACGTGTTCTTGTCGATGTCCTTGATGCGGCCGACGTCGAGGGTCTGCGACGCGAACAGCAGGTGGATGCGGAACGAGCGGCCCTTGCGGGCGATGTAGTCGAACAGCTCGGCGTACTCGGGGTGGTCGGCCAGCATCAGCGTGAACTCGTCGGCCACCACCAGCAACGTCGGCATCGGCGGCAGGTCGACGGCCGCTCCGGCCGCAGAAGTGCGAGCGTTCTCGTACTCGGTCACCGAGGTGAAGGCGCTGCCCTGCACCCGGCGGCCCGCCTCCCTGAGCGCGTGCTCGCGCCGGGCCACCTCGCCGCGCAGCGTGTCGGCGAATCGGTCTGCCAGCGAGCGCTTTTCGGCCATGTTCGAGATCACGGCGACGACCTGCGGGAAATCGCGGAAGATGTCGGCTCCCGCCTCGCCTTTGAAGTCGGCGTAGATGACGATCAGCCGGTCGGCCGGATGCGTGGTCAGCAGCGCGAGCAAGATCGCCATCAGGGTCTGCGACTTGCCCGAACCCGTCATGCCGATCATCAGGCCGTGCGGGCCCATGCCGCCCTCGGCTTCGTCCTTCAGGTCGAAGATCAGCGGTTCGCCGGTCGCGGTGACACCGATCGGGACCCGCAGCTCGTCGTCACGGTTGCGGGGTGCCCACAGCGCCGCGACGTCGAGTGCGGACGCGTCCGGGATGCCCAGCAGTGTCGTGAAGGTCGCGCCGCCGGTGGTGGCGGACCGGCCGTGGCCGGGCTGCGAGTCCCACCGGGACAGGCGGCGGGCGAGGTGCCGCGCCTCGGCCGCGCCGAGCCGGTCCGCGGCGTCGACGAAGGGTGCCCAGTCCCCGTTCTGCCAGCGCTGGATCCGACCGTCGACGATGCGCAGGATCGGTCGGTCCGGGTCCGAATACTGTTCGCGGTGCGGCTCTTCGGCGGATCGATGGATCACGGTCACGCCCGCCAGGCCGCGGCCGACGAACGCGGCCGGGTCGACGTCCGGGTCGTCGAGCACGACGAGCAGATGTCGGGCGTCGGCGGTCCCGTTCCCCGTGAACGCAGGCCGGCCGGTCAGCGCCGGGGCCAGCGTGCGGTGCAGTTCGGCGGCGTCGGACGCGAGGTGACGGGCCGGGCCGACCCCGTCGGCCTGGCCGGGGATGTCGGCGTGCGGCAGCCATTTCAGCCATGACCAGGCATCGGATTCGAGGGCGGCGCCGGCGAACGCGATACCGAGGACCGACGGGTCGTGCCACGTCACCGCCTGCGCGATCCAGGCCCGCAGCGCCTCGGCGACCTCGTCGGGGTCGCCGAGGACGGTGATGCGCGCGATCGCGGCCAGGTCGATCCCGGTGGGGGCGGCGTGCAGCGTGCGCTGGGTATCGAGCAGTCCGCGAAGGGTGCTGTGCGACACCGGTTCCAGGTCGATCTCATCGGCGGTGTCGGTGACCCGCAGGGCCGCATCGAGCGGCTGATCGTGCAGACCGGCGCGCAGCACCAGGTAGTCGGCGTCGTGCGGGTCGCGTTCCCACTGCCGGCGGGTGCCCGGGACGGCGGACAGCGCGACGGGATCGGGATGCGACCACTCCAACGCCGCTCGCTGCTCGTCGGCGTGGGCACGGACGTTGTCCCGGATCACGGACAGGTACCGCAGATAGTCGGCCCGTTCGGCGTCGACCTCCTCGGTGCGCATCTTGTTGTCCGAGCCGCGGTACAGGGCGGTGGCGGCCAGCAGCAACACGAACGGGAAGAACAACGTGGTCGGTGAGATCAGCCGCAGACCCGTCGCGACCAGCGCGACGATCATGCCGACGATGAGGATCACGATGAGATAGGGCAGCGCCCGGCGCAGCAGGGAGGGCGGCACGACGCGCGGCAGTTCCGGCGGCGGCTCGATGGTGATCGTGCCCTTCCGGGTGACCGGTGGCCGCACCCGCTTGCGGTGCTCGAAGATCAACCGGCTCATGGGGTCTCCATCCGGGCCGGCGCGGGGTCGGGCGCCAGCGAGTCGTGGGCGAGCAGCGCGTCGGTGCGCGACAACGTCGGTCCCGCCGCGAACTGCGAGAGCACCGCCCACGGGATGGGCAGCGGCGCGGCCTGAAGCCCCAGTGCCGCGGCGGTGTCCTCGCCCTCGACGCCGAAGCGCACGCCGGTGTCGCTGACCCAGAACTGCGCACCGTCGCTGTCGACGAAGTAGCCGCGGCCCGGGGGCAGCACCACCCTGTCCGCGGGGCCGCCGGGCGTTCCGGAGCTCACCAGCTCCACCGCGCGTAGCCCGTCGGGAACGGGCAGCGCCGCCCCGTTCAACAGCGTCAGCGAACTGGTCTCGGCCCCTTCGGGTTTGGCCCACGACGCGCAGATCACCGGGGCGGACGCGGTGTCGGCCAGGGTGACCGGATCGGACGGGTACACGCTGAGGTCGATGCCGCGGGCAGCCGGCAGGCGTGCCACGTCGTCGGCGCCGAGGCGCGGCGGCTGGTCGAGGCCGTAGGAGTCGGTGTTGCGCAGAATCGCGGCCACCACCGGTGAGACGGGTTGCAGTCCGTCGGCGAGGACGACGTAGTGCCGCAGCGTGTTGTCGGTGTCGTAGGAGACGACCACGGCGCCGACGGGCACGGGCACCGGCAGGGGCAGTGGGGATGGGGCGCCGGCACCGGGGATGACGGGCGCCCTCAGCGGCGGGGCCTCCGGGATGGCGTTGAACAGTCCGCGCGCGATCGGCGCCGGTGCCGTGTCCGTGTCGCCGAGCCCGAGGCCGCCGGTGACCGCGCGGTCGGCGAGATCGATCGCGCTGCGCCTGCCGTTCCACAGCAGCCAGGTGCGGCCGTCGTTCTCGGCGAGCACCGCGTGGCTGCCGGGCAGCGCGGCCGCGCGTTCGCCGCCCTCGGCGGGCGGGCCCGCGATCACGGTGACACCGGTCGACGATCCGGCGGCCGCATCGCACACCGACCAGTACGCATCGCGCGTCTCGTTGGGGGACATGCGTTCTGGCGCGCCGGGGATGCCGAGCATGTTGCCGCGCGGGAACCGGTCGAGCTCACTGGTCTTGACCAGGGCCGGGTTGTCGGGCCTGCCGGTGATCAGCCGCGCGGAGGTCAGGTTCAGCACCGGGTGCAGTTGGTCACCGAGTTTGACGTAGAGCGCCGCGGTTTCCCGGTCGGCCAGCACCGGGTCGGTGCCCACCGCCCCGCCGGGGCGGATCAGCGAGAACAGGAAGCAGCCGATCAGGCCGGTGACCAGGATCAGCGCCCCGACCAGCACGGCGCGTGACTGGCTGCGCAGCGGGTCGACGAGCATCCGGGTGTCGTGCAGCGCGACGCCGGAGGCGATGCGGCGCATGACGAATCGCCATCCGGTCACCTGGTGACGGGTGACGAAGCCGCGCCGGCGCGCGGCGGGATCAGGGTTCTCGCGGGCCGGCGTGCGCGAGGTGAACGAGCGCCGGTCGGGCTGCGGTGAGGTCACGGCGCCACCGTCAACCCGAGTCCGCGCAGCAGTGGCGCGGCGGAGGCGGCGACGTCGGCGGCGGTGATCGTCATCAGATCGTCGTCGGTGAAGTCGTCGGATTCGGCGTGGTCGAGCCGGTATTCGCGCTCCTCTTCGGAGCGTTCGACGAGGTTGCGCACGAACCGTCCGTTGCCGGCGATGTCGAGGCTGCGCCGCGCCACCCCGTTTCCGTCGGGGGTGGTCGCTTGCGCGAGGTGGCCGAACAGGCGTTCCATGTCGGCGCGGGCCTGCTCCTCGAAGCAGGAGTCGCGCTTTTCGGCCATCCGCGTGGCGATCTCGACGAGTTCGGCGGCCGAGTAGGACGGGAAGTCGATGCTGCGGGTGAAGCGGGACCTCAAACCCTCGTTGGTGTCGAGGAACATGTCGAGGTCCCTGCGGTAGCCCGCGACGATGACCACCAGGCGGTCGCGGTCGTTCTCCATGCGGGCCAGCAGGGTGTCGATGGCGACCAGCCCGAAGTCGTTCTTGGCGCCGGTGGACACCAGCGCGTACGCCTCGTCGAGGAACAGCACGCCGTCGAGCGCGCTGTCGATGATCGCGTTGGTCTTGGCCTCCGTCTCCCCGATGTGCTGCCCGATCAGGTCGGCGCGGTGCACCTCGCGGACGGTCTCCTTCTTCAGCAGGCCGAGCCCGCAGTAGATCTTGGCGACGACGCGGGCGATGGTGGTCTTGCCCGTGCCCGGCGGGCCCGCGAACACCAGGTGATTGGTCCGCTGGGCCACCGCGAGGCCGCGCTCCTGGCGCCGGATCGCCATTGCGACAGAGCTTTTGAGGCGCGCGACCTGGTACTTGACTTCCTCGAGGCCGATGAACTCCGCGAGCTCGGCCTCGGCCTCGGCCAGCAGGTGCGCCTTGCGGTCCTTGGCGCCCGGGTCGACGAAGTCGGCCTCCCCCGGCTCGGTCTGCGGATCCCACGGATTGCTGCGGGCCTCGATGCGGGCGGCGGTGGTGGTGACGATGCCGTAGGTCCCGTCCGACAGCGCGTCCTCGATCGCGGTGTTGTCCGGGTTCGCGGCGTAGAGCTCCTGCAGCAGCTCGAGGGCGTCCTCGTCCTGCCCCTGCGCGCGCAGGCACAGCGCCTTGGCGAACGCCCCGTCGACCGCGGCCTGGGCGATCGGCCCTTTCGGACGGTCGAGGTGGGACAGGGCGGGAGCGAACATCCCCAGCCGGGCCAGCGTGACGCCGAGGGCGATCCGCACGGCGTGGCGGTAGGTCTCGTCGAGCGACTCGTCGGCCACCACCGGCGTGAGCAGCCGCACCACGTCGGCCCAGCGCGCCGTCCGGTAGTGCAGCACCACCCGGACCCAGCGAGCCGGCAACCATCCGGGCCGGTGCTCGAGCAGCTCACCGACGAGTTGGTCGGCATCCGCGTAGCCCGCGGCGTCCCCCAGACAGACGGCGTAGGCGAGGGCGAAATCATCGGCAGTGGTGGCACGGAAGCGCAGGTAAAGCCCGGTGTCGTAAGCGAATCCGAGTGCCCCGGGGGCGAGCCCGGTCTCGCGCTGGAGAGCACCTGCTGTGGCGCGGGTCTGCCAGACGTTCGCGATGACCCGCGGCGAGACGTCGCCGGCGGCGGCCAGTCCCGTCCAGGCGTCGCACTGATCGTGGGCCATCCTCGTCAGTGCGCTGAAGCCGGCCCGGGCTGCGCTCAGGTCAGCCGGCCGGCGCCGGTCGTACACGGACAGGCCCAGCGCGCGGCAGCAGGTGGCGAAGCGGCTGACGACCTCCGGGTCGGGCCGGGACGCGAGGACCGCCACCGGATCACCGGCAGCCGCGAGCGTGTCACGTCCCATGTCTCCCCGTTGGTTATGGTTGCCTTAGCTAACTCGCGCTGAAGTTAGCATTGCATAACCTCACTGTCGAGAGGCACGGGGTGCGGTGACCCGGTGAGCCGGGTCACCTCGTCAGCGCGGCTTGACCGCCCTGACCAGGCTGGTCGTGCTGATCATCGAACCCGCCTCGGAATCCGGTGCGGGCACGGGCCGACCGAGCTCGGCAAGCAGCGTGGACAGCGGCGCGGCCGTGGCGTTCCAGCCGTGCTCCCCGAACCACTGCGCCGCGGGCCGGTGCTGCTCGTTGTAGACGAGAGTGAAGAACAAACCGTCCTCGCCCCGGGCGCGTTCCTGATCGCGGGCTTCGCGGAAGGCCTCACTGTCCATCGGGGTGGATTCTTCGACCGCGACCTCACTGCCCGGCGCAGACAGCGCGGCGATGCCGGCGAACAGATCGTCCTGCACGGTGGCGGGCAGATAGATCAGCAGTCCCTCGGCGATCCAGGCCGACGGCTCGGCCGGATCGAAACCGGCATCACGCAGTGCACCGGGCCAGTCGTCGCGCAGGTCCACGGGGACCTCCACGCGGGCGGCCCGCGGCGTGGCGCCGTAGTCGGCGAGCACCTGGCGCTTGAACTGCAGCACCCGGGGTTGATCTAGCTCGAACACCACGGTGTGCGCCGGCCACGCCAGCCGGTAGGCCCGCGAGTCGAGACCCGCCGCCAGCAGCACGATCTGGCGGATACCGGCAGCCGCCGCGGCGGTGAAGTAATCGTCGAAGAAGCGCGTGCGGGCAGCTTGGTAATCGACGAAGCGCTCACCCCACGGCGTCGCGAGTTTGTGGTCGGGTGCGGATCCGTCGAGCAGCGCCGCCCATTCACCGCCGACCGCGCGGCAGAACACCCCCGCGAAAGCGTCCACCGCAACGGGATTCGTCTTGGCGGCCTCCAGCGCGCGGGCGGCCGCGACGAACAGGGCCGTCGAGCCGACGCTTGTGGTGATGTCCCAGGTGTCGTTGTCGCTTCGCACCGGTTCGGTTATACGCCCCGATCCTGACAGAATTCAGACCAGCGGACGTCCGGTGCGGATCCGCCAGTCGACGTCTCTGAGCAGGAGGTTGAACGGGAACTCGCGCACGACGCGCGGGGAGACCGCGGTCACGGTGCGCAGTACCGTGATCAATCGGTCGAACCGCTTCTGGCGCTTGGCATCCCAGGGCAGCCGCATCTCGTCGCGGAAGCGCTGCGGCAGGAAGCCGGTGGTGATCAGCAGGGCCGCGTCCTCCGACCAGCGTTGCAGCGGCCCCGGCAGGCGCACCCCCCGCACGCGCGACGCCGCGATGGGATAGAGGTACTCCCGCACGGTGTCGTCGATGTGCACCTTGTCCAGCGACTCCTGCCAGTAACGGTCGAACGCCGCGCGGTCGGCCGGCCACATGTCCTCGGGCACCTGCAGCATCGTGCCGAGTTTGCGGCCCTGCACGAACAGCCGGTCGGCGGTCTCGTCGTCCAGTTCGCCCACGAAGAGCCGGTGCACGTCGACGACCCCCTTGTACAGGCACGCCCCGACCCACAGCTGCAGGTCCTTGTCGAACGCGTGGTAGGAGACCGGGCTGGAATCGAGCGAGTACACCTGCGCGTGCGCCCGGTTGACAGCACGCCGGAACGCGGCTTTCTGCGCGTCGGTGCCGTTGGTCGAGACCGCCAGGTAGGTGAAGGTGGTCCGCGCCCGCTTGATCGGGTGCAGGTCGACCCGGCCGCTGTCGACCCGGCTCTCGAGGACGCCGTACCCCACGCCGGGCCGCGCGAGCTGCATGATCACGTTCGCGGGACCGGCCAGCAGCCCGAGGCCGAGCATCCCGTCGCCCGTCGTCGTCGCCGTCATCGAACCATGCACAGTCATCGACCGCTCCTCTCGCACCCACGCCGAAACTGCGAACGTGCGTTTCCTGATTCTGGTCGCGACGTCGGCCGGGTGTCAAGATGGGGTATGGCCCAGCTCCGCCCGTACCGCGGCGTCGATGCGCAGCAACGGATGGCGCAGCGTCGGCAGCGGCTGCTCGAGGCCGGTCTCGATCTGCTCGGCGGCGGACCCACCCCCGTGGAACTCACGGTGCGCGCGATCTGCGCGCAGTCCGGCCTGGCGGCCCGCTACTTCTACGAGAGCTTCACCGACAAGGACGCGTTCGTCGCGGCGGTGTTCGACCGCGTGGTGGGCGACATCGCGAGCACCACCCAGGCCGCGATGGCGGCCGCCCCGCCCGCAGAACAGAACCACGCGGCCATGGCCAACATCGTGCGCACCATCGCCGACGATCCGCGGGTGGGCCGGTTGCTGTTCAGCGCGCACCTGGCCAACCCGGTGGTGGTTCGCAAGCGTGCCGAGTCCGGTGCCCTGTTCGCGCTGCTGTCCGGTCAGCACGCCAGCGCCGGACTCGACATCGAAGCCAACGAGCGGATCGCGGCCGCCGCGCACTTCGTCGTCGGCGGGGTCGCACAGACGCTGAGCGCCTGGCTGGTCGACGATCTGCGAGTCACGGCCGCGCAGTTGGCGATTCAGCTCGGCACACTGATCGACCAACTCGCCGACCCGCGCCTCTACACCGAGGACGGATAGTCAGAGGTACCGCTAGCGGTAATCGGATTGGCGGCCAGCGTCCATGACACCAGCGGACGGGTCGGTGAGGGTTGTGGTGGAGGAAGTTCCACCGCAGGAGGATCATCATGACGACACCGCCGACCACCTTCACCACGTCCTTGCACGAGGGCGACATCGTCGAGGAGAACGACTTCGGTTCGATGCGCCGCGTGAGCGCCGAGCACCTGCCGGTGCTGAAGAACCTGTCGATCAAGCGCCTCGTCCTGAACCCGGGTGCGATGCGCACCCCACACTGGCACGCCAACGCCAACGAACTCACCTACTGCGTCGCCGGCATCGCGCTGGTGTCGGTGCTCGACAACCACAGTCGGTTCAGCACCTTCACCGTCACCGCCGGCCAGATGTTCCACATCGACTCCGGCGCACTGCATCACATCGAGAACATCGGCGACGGCGTGGCCGAGTTCGTCATCGCCTTCCGCAACGAACGGCCCGAGGACTTCGGTCTGGGCGCGACCTTCGGGGCGTTCACCGACGCCGTGCGGGGCAACACCTACAGCCTGCCGGCCTCGGACCTGTCGGTGCTCCGGCGCAGCACCGTCGACCGCAAATTGGCCGCCCGCAGCGGTGCTCCCGAGATTCCCGCCGTGGCCCACTTCGACGATCCCCACACGTTCGACATCGAGGCGCAGGCGCCCGGTCTGAACTACGCCAGCGGGTCGGCCCGATTCGCCCGCGACCAGTTCTGGCCCGCCCTCAAGGACATCTCGATGTACAGCCTGCGCGTCGCCGAAGACGGCATGCGGGAACCGCATTGGCATCCGATCACCGCCGAGATGGGGTATGTCCGCCGGGGTGAGGCACGGATGACGATCATGACGCCTGAGGGCCGTCTCGACACTTGGACGATGAAGGCCGGCGACATGTACTTCATCCCGCGGGCCTACCCGCATCACATCGAGAACATCGGCAGCGACGAGTGGCACTTCCTGATCTTCTTCGACCAGCCGTTCCCCGCCGACATCGGTTACCGGGCATCGGCGAGCGCCTACAGCCGCGAAGTGCTCGCCGCGACGTTCGAGACCCACATCGACGATCTGCCGGAGTTCCCGTTCACCCCGGCCGATCCGCTGATCGTCAGCCGCGTCAACCCGGTCGACGCCTGAGCGTTGGCCATCCCCTTGCTTCGGGGTCGAAGCACTAAGGTGGCGGGATGGCGGACTCCCTGAACCCGGAGCAGATGCACACCTACTTCGCGTTGATCGAAGCGGTGAGCCTGCTGCAGTACGCGGTAAGCCAGCAGCTGCAGGCCGAAGGTGGGCTGAGCTACGTGCAGTTCGAGATTCTCGCCACCCTCGCGACCGCCGAGGGCCGTGCGCTGACCATGACCGATCTCGCGGACGGCGTGGTGTACAGCCGGTCCGGCCTGACCCATCAGGCCGGACTGCTCGAACGCGACGGGCTCATCACCCGGCGGGCCAGTCCGGATGACCAGCGCGCGACGGTCGTCGACATCACCGCGGCCGGCCGGGAGCGGGTCGCCGCGGTCCTCCCCGGCCACATCGCCGTGGTGCGCGAATTGCTGTTCGAGCCGCTCTCGGAGCGCGATGTGCGCACGCTGGGCACGCTGATGACCCGCGCCCGGGACCACATGCGCTCGCGGCCGCCACGCTCGGCGGCGCCGCGCAGATCCAGGCGCGCCGGCTGACGTCAGGGCTGCGCGGCGGCGGGCACCCGGCGATCGGCCGCGGTCTTCGGCGTGGCCATCGCGTCGTCCGAGGTGAATTCCTTGGTCCAGCAGGCGAATTCCAACGTGATGCCGTCGGGATCGAGGAAGTAGAACGAGCGCACGTAGACGCCCGGGTGCAGCGTCGCCGACACCTGCGCCGGGCTCTCGTCGTGGTTGAGCACCGGACCGACCCGCACGCCCTTGTCCTTGAGCTTCTGCCGGTAGGCGTCGAACTGCTCGGCCGGCACGTGGAACGCCAGGTGGTTCATCGTGCTCACGGCGCTGACGATGTCACCGATGCCGGGGATCGCCTCCGGCGAGGAGATACCCGGCACCCGGTCGGGCGCCTCGGCGAACCAGAAGAACGCGACGCAGTCACCGTTGCCGGCGTCGAAGAAGAAATGCTGGCCCATCCCGCCGGGCAGATCCAGCGACTTGATCAGCGGCATGCCCAGCACGTTGCTGTAGAAGTCGACGGTCCTGGCCATGTCCGAACACACCAGCGCGACGTGGTTGATGCCGCCGAGGTGGAATTCGGTGTTGGTGTTCTGCGGCTTGATCACGATCACGCCTCCCTCGATCCGCTTCGAATCTAACATCGGGTCAGCGGGAAGGGGCCGGACATCGATGAGCGACATCATCCGCGAGTTCGTCGGACTGGACTCGACCACCGCGCACCGGGCAGGCTCCGGCGGACATCCGTGCCAGGGCCTCTACCACCGGAGCGCAGGGCCGCGACCCACGGTGGCGGTGATCGCGACGCACTACCAGATCGACTTCTCCGAGCACTATCTCGCCGAGCATCTGGCGGCGCGCGGCATCGGCTTCCTGGGCTGGAACACCCGCTTCCGCGGGTTCGAGAGCAGCTTCCTGCTCGACCACGCGCTGGTCGACATCGGCGTCGGGGTGCGCTGGCTACGGGAGGCCCAGGGCATCGAAACCGTGATCCTGCTGGGTAATTCGGGTGGCGGTTCGCTGATGGCCGCCTACCAGGCCAACGCGGTGCATCGGCACGTCACCCCGCTGGCGGGCATGCGGCCCGCTGCCGGACTCGGCGACCTGCCCGCCGCCGACGGGTACGTGGCCAGCGCCGCACATCCGGGCCGCCCAGACGTCCTGACCGCCTGGATGGACGCCTCCGTGGTCGACGAGAACGACGCCGTCACAACAGATCCCGATCTCGACCTGTTCGATGACCGCAACGGTCCGCCCTTCTCCGCGGAGTTCGTCGCGCGCTACCGCGCCGCGCAGATCGCCCGCAACGACGCGATCACCGACTGGGCGGAGGCCGAACTGGCCCGGGTGCGGGCCGCCGGATTCTCCGACCGTCCCTTCACCGTGATGCGGACGTGGGCCGACCCCCGGATGGTCGACCCGACCCTCGAGCCGACCGGGCGGGAGCCCAACTCCTGCTACGCCGGCATACCCGCCAAGGCCAACCGCTCCACGCACGGGATCGCCGCGGCCACCACCCTGCGCAACTGGATCGGCATGTGGAGCCTGCGGCACGCGCAGACCCGGGCCGAGCCGCACCTGAACCGTATCGACTGCCCGGCGCTGGTGATCAACGCCGAGCGGGACACCGGTGTCTATCCGTCGGACGCGGAGCGGATCTTCGCCGCGCTGGCATCGACGGACAAGACGCGGTGCTCGATCGACACCGACCACTACTTCACGACGCCGGGGGCGCGTGAGGACAAGGCCGATACGATCGCCACGTGGAGCGCACGCCGCTGGTGAGAGTCCTGGCCCACTTCGTCCCCGGTGACAAGGTGTCGGCTTTCCTTGCCCCGCATCAAGATTGGCTCGACATCCGGTACTGCGCCGAGGACGACGACGCGACGTTCTACCGCGAACTGCCCGAGGCCGACGTGCTGTGGCACGTGCTGCGTCCGCTGTCCGCGCAGGACATCGCCCGGGGCACCCGGCTGCGCCTGGTGCACAAGCTCGGCGCGGGGGTGAACACGATCGCCGTGGAGGCCGCCACCGAACGCGGGATCGCGGTGGCGAACATGCCGGGCGCCAATGCGCCCTCGGTCGCCGAGGGCACCGTGCTGCTGATGCTCGCCGCGCTGCGGCGCCTGCCCGCGCTCGACGCCGCCACCCGCGCCGGCACCGGGTGGCCGTCGGATCCCTCCCTCGGGGAAACCGTCCGTGACATCGGTGGCTGCACGGTCGGACTGGTCGGCTACGGCAACGTCGCCACGCGCGTCGAACGCATCGTGACCGCGATGGATGCCGCGGTGGTGCACACCAGCACCCGCGACGACGGCACCCCCGGCTGGCGCAGCCTGCCGGACCTGCTGGCCGAGAGCGACATCGTCTCGCTGCACCTGCCGCTCACCGACGCGACCCGAGGTCTGCTCGGGCGCGAGGCACTGGCTTCGATGAAGCCGGACGCCGTGCTGGTCAACACCTCCCGCGGACCCATCGTCGACGAGGACGCGCTGGCCGATGCCCTGCGCGCCGGCTCGCTCGCCGCGGCCGGACTGGACGTGTTCGCGGTCGAGCCGGTGCCGGCGGACAACCCCCTGCTGACCCTCGACAACGTCGTGCTCACCCCGCACGTGACGTGGTACACCGCCGACACGATGCGGCGTTACCTCGAGGTCGCCGTCGACAACTGCGAACGACTCCGTGACGGACGGGACCTCGCCAACCTGGTGAACCAGGTGGAAGGGTAACCTCGGACCAACCAACCGGTTAGCCAGCAGCCCAACGGAGGGTCCGCCATGCCCATCGCCATCCTCGAAGAGCACAACGACCTCGCCGACTCCGTGCGGTCGTTCGTCGCGCGCGTCGCGCCGTCGGAGGTCCTGCACGAAGCGCTCGAGAACCCGATCCCCAATCCGCCGCCGTACTGGAAGGCCGCTGCCGAGCAGGGCCTGCAGGGTGTCCATCTCTCCGAGGACGTCGGCGGTCAGGGGTTCGGCATCCTCGAGCTGGCGATCGTCGCCGCCGAGTTCGGCTACGGCGCGGTCCCCGGCCCGTTCGTCCCGTCGGCCATCGCCGCCGCGCTGATCGCTGCGCACGACCCGAAGGCCGAGGTGCTCACCGGCCTCGCCTCGGGCGAGGTCATCGCCGCCTACGCCATCGACTCCGGCCTGACCGCGACGCGGCACGGCAACGGACTGGTGATCCGCGGTGAGGTCCGCGCCGTACCCGCGGCCGCGCAGGCGTCGGTGCTGGTGCTGCCCGTGGCCATCGAATCCGGTGAGGAGTGGGTGGTTCTCGACGCGGAGGCGCTCGAGATCGAGCCGGTGCCCAGCGTCGACCCGCTGCGCCCGGTGGCGCACGTGCGCGCCAACGCCGTCGAGGTCGGCGACGAGCGGGTGCTGAGCAGCGTCAGCCGCGATCTCGCCCGCGCACTCATCACCACCGTGCTGTCGGCGGAGTGCATCGGTGTGGCCCGCTGGGCCACCGACACCGCGTCGGAGTACGCCAAGATCCGCGAGCAGTTCGGCAGGCCGATCGGCCAGTTCCAGGCCATCAAGCACAAGTGCGCCGGGATGATCGCCGAGACCGAGCGCGCCACCAGCGCCGTGTGGGACGCCGCGCGCGCGATCGACGAAGAGCTGCAGGGAAGTTCGGAGAAGCCGAGCGCGTTCGAGTTCGCGGCAGCCGTCGCCGCGACGTTGGCGCCTGTGGCCGCGCAGCACTGCGCGCAGGACTGCATCCAGGTGCACGGCGGCATCGGCTTCACCTGGGAGCACGACACCAACGTCTACTACCGGCGCGCGATCGTGCTGGCGGCCGCATTCGGCCGGCACGCCGACTACCCACAGAAGGTGGTCGACGCCGCGACGTCGACCGGCATGCGCTCGATCGACATCGACCTGGATCCCGACACCCTCAAGCTCCGCGAGGAGATCCGCGCCGAAGTCGCTGCGCTCAAGGCGATTCCGAAGGAAGAGCGCAACACCGCGATCGCCGAGGGCGGCTGGGTGCAGCCGCACCTGCCCAAGCCGTGGGGACGGGCGTCGAACCCGATCGAGCAGATCATCATCGCCCAGGAGTTCTCCACCGGCCGGGTCAAGCGGCCGCAGATGGGCATTGCCGCGTGGATCATCCCGTCGATCGTCGCCTACGGCACCGAGGCGCAGCAGCAGCGCTTCCTGCCGCCGACGTTCCGCGGCGAGATGATCTGGTGCCAGCTGTTCAGTGAGCCCGGCGCCGGCTCCGACCTGGCGAGCCTGACCACCAAGGCCACCAAGGTCGACGGCGGCTGGCGCATCACCGGGCAGAAGATCTGGACCACCGGTGCGCAGTTCTCCGCGTGGGGTGCGCTGCTGGCCCGCACGGACCCGAGCGCGCCCAAGCATCAGGGCATCACGTACTTCCTGCTCGACATGAAGTCCGAGGGCGTGGAGGTCAAGCCGCTGCGCGAGCTGACCGGCAACGCGATGTTCAACACCGTGTTCATCGACGACGTGTTCGTGCCCGACGACATGGTCCTCGGCGAGGTGAATCGGGGCTGGGAGGTCAGCCGCAACACGCTGACCAACGAGCGGGTGTCGATCGGCAGCAGCGAGCCGCCGTTCCTGGCCAGCCTCGACCAGTTCGTCGAGTTCGTCCGCGACGGGCACTTCGACCAGATCGAGCAGAACGAGGCGGGGCGGCTGATCGCCGAGGGGCACGCCGCCAAGCTGCTGAACATGCGCTCGACGCTGCTGACGCTGGCGGGTGGGGATCCGATGCCCGCGGCCGCGATCTCCAAGCTGCTGTCGATGAAGACCGGACAGGGCTACGCGGAGTTCGGGGTGTCCTCGTTCGGCACCGACGCGGCCGTCGGCGATCACGGCCAGCCGTCGGGTAAGTGGGCCGATTACCTGCTGGCCGGGCGCGCGACGACGATCTACGGCGGCACCTCGGAGGTGCAGCTCAACATCATCGCCGAGCGGCTCCTCGGACTGCCGCGCGATCCGTAACCCGCGTTTCCGCGCGGGCCGCGCGGGAACCCCACAGTCATGACCAACGACCGCGACTTCACCGAGAAGCGGTTCGACAGGCCGGGGACGACGGGCGCGGCGGTCGCCTACACCGCCGCGGTCGTCGCGCTGGCCGCGCTGGCGTTCGCGTTCTTCGCGTTCGGCGCCCGCGACTCCGTCTACGCCGCCTCACTGGTTCCGGCGTTCTTGTTCCTGGGCGGCCTCGGCGCCTTCATCCGCACCTACCGCGAGTGGAAGGCCGAGCGCGGCTGGGCGGCGTGGCAGGGCGCCGGCTGGTTCCTGATGCTGTTGATGCTCGTCACCCTCGCGGTGCCGGGCTCGGCGATCATGGCCGGCGCCGTCGAGTGACCGACGGTCAGGGCAGGATCGCGTCGACGTAGCCGCCGTCGACCCGCAGCGCACCACCGGTGGTCGCGGACGCCAGCGGGGACGCGAGATACACGACCATGTTGGCGATCTCCTCGGGCTCGATGAGCCGCTCCAGCAGGGACTGCGGGCGGTGCAGCCGCATGAACTCCCGCTGCGCCTCGTCCCACGGGAGGGACTTGTCGACCAACTGGTAGACGAAGTCCTCCACACCGGCGGTGTGGGTGGGCCCGGCGATCACCGAGTTGACCGTCACCCCGCTGCCCGAGGCGTCCTTGGCGAACCCGCGCGACAGCGCCAGCAGCGCCGTCTTGGACACGCCGTAGTGGATCATCTCCGCGGGCGTCACGACGGCCGAGTCGCTGGCGATCTGCAGCACCCGGCCCCAGCTACGCTCCACCATCCCCGGCAGGTACAGCCGGATCAGCCGCGCTGCCGACAGGACGTTCACGTCGAAGTAGGTACGCCACTGCTCGTCGGTGATCTCCCGGGCCGGCACCGCACCGAAGATGCCCAGGTTGTTGACCAGGATGTCGACGTCGGGCACCTCGTCGCGCAGCGCCTGCGCACCGTCGGCGTCCGCGACGTCGGCGGCCACCCCGACGACGTCGCCGTCGAGCCGGGCGACGGCGTCGTCGACCCGGCCGCGGTCACGGCCGTTGACCACCACCCGCGCGCCGGCATCGGCGAGCCCCTTGGCGATGGCGAACCCGATGCCCTGCGTGGACCCGGTGACGAGTGCGGTCTTGCCTGTCAGATCGATGTTCACGAAGGGGTACTACCACCCGACGACGCCGGCTATTCCGCGTCCAGCTCCCGGAGCTCCCGCTTGAGGATCTTGCCGGTCGGGTTGCGCGGCAGCTCGTCGAGGAAGATGACCTCGCGGGGCACTTTGTAGCGGGCCAGATTCTCCTTCACGTACGCCTTGATCGCGTCCTCGTCGATCGAGGCGCCCTCGGCCTTGACCACGAAGCAGCGCAACCGGTGGCCCCACTCCTTGTCCTCGACACCGAGCGCGGTCGCCTCGACGACCTCGGGGTGCCCGCTGACGAGATCCTCGACCTCGGCGGGGAACACGTTCTCGCCGCCAGAGACGATCATCTCGTCGTCGCGGCCACTGACGTAGAGCAGACCGTTCTCGTCGAAATAGCCGACGTCGCCCGACGACAGCAGGCCGTCGATGATCTGCTTGCCACCTCCGCCGGTGTATCCCTCGAACGGGAAGAAGCTGCCGACGAAGATCCGGCCGACCTCACCCTGCGGCAACTCGTTGCCGTTGTCGTCGAAGATCTTGACCTTCATCCCCTTGACCACCGGGCCGACGGTGGCCGGATTGATCGAGAGATGTTGCGGCCCAGCGATGGTCGCGAAGGACACCTCGGTGGAGCCGTACAGGTTGTAGATCACCGGGCCCAGTTCCTTCAGCGCCCTGGTGGCGAGTTCGGCGCCGAGCTGCGAGCCGGACACGAACACGATGCGCAGCGACGACAGGTCGGGCTTCGGCGAGGTCTTGTCCAGCTCGTCGAGCATCCGCGACAGCATCACCGGCACCACCACGCACGCGGTGGCCCTGTGCTTCTCGATGTCGGCGAGCACCGTGGCCGGTTTGAATCGCCTGCGCAACACCAATGTCGAACCGAGCATCATCGCGACGGTGGCGTGCAGGAAGCCCAGCGCGTGGAACATCGGCGCGGGCAGTGAGGTGACCTCCCCGCCCTTGAACGGCACCGACGACAACACCCCGCCGATCGGAGCCAGCGACGGCGGGGCGCTGCGGTTGGCACCCTTCGGCGTGCCGGTGGTGCCACTGGTCAGGATGATGATCGAGGAGTGCCGCGACACCTTGGGCGGCGGGTTCGAGCTGGTGCGCGCGATCAGTTCCTCGAGGGTCTCGTCGGTGCTCGCCGACGGCTCGTCGGGCTTGTCCGGGTTGACCCCCAGCGCCCGCAGCTTGCCCAGTGCGGGCTCGGCCTGCGAGACCGCGGCGGTGTACTCGTCGTCGTAGATGACGAGCTTGGCGCCTTCACGCTCGGAGACCTCCTTGATCTGAGGTCCGGAGAACTCGCTGTTGAGCAGGATGATCCGGGCACCGGTCTTGGCCACGCCGAACCACGACACCAGGAACCACCGGTGGTTGCGGGCCAGGATCGCCACGCCGTCGCCGCCTTTGACCCCTTTGGCGAGCAGCCCGTTGGCCACCGCGTTGGCAGCGTCGTCGAGCTCCTTGAACGTCATCTCACCGAAGTCGTCGATGACGGCGGGCCGGTGCGGGGTGCGGCGGGCGTTGAGCGCGGGGATCATGCCGATCTCTCCCCAGCGCCGGATGTCCGCGACGAACGCGGCGATGTCCTGCGGCGGCTCCAGTTTCAGCGCGCCGGCCTCGAACATCTTGCGGGCGTAGTGGAGTTCGGCCGTACCCCGGTCCCGGTACTTGCCGACCGACTGGTGAACCTTGTCGAACGCCTGCGACGGCAGGTCGGTGAGCTTGGACATGGGTCAACTTTATGTGACGACGGTCGCAGTGCGGCCGGGAACCTACGATGAAGGAATGGCTGCTCGGGAGTCTTTCGAGATCGGCGGGCAGCGGGGGCCGATCACCAATCCGGACAAGATCGTCTTCGGCGACCTCGGGGTGACCAAGGGCGACCTGATGGACTACTACAGCGCGGTCGCCGAGGGGGCGCTGCGCGGCGTCGCCGACCGCCCGATGATCCTCAAGAGATTCGTCAAGGGCATCGCCGAGGAGGCGGTGTTCCAGAAGCGGGCCCCCGAGAAGCGGCCCGACTTCGTCGACGTCGCCGAGCTGAAGTACGCGTCGGGCACGTCGGCCAAGGAGGCGGTGCTGCACAGCCCGGCCGGGTTGATCTGGGCGGTCAACCTCGGGTGCGTCGACCTCAACCCCCACCCGGTGCGCGCAGACGACCTGGAGCATCCCGACGAACTGCGCGTCGACCTCGACCCGATGCCCGGGGTGGGATGGCGACAGATCCTCGACGTCGCGTTCGTCGCGCGGGAGGTGCTCGAGGACCACGGCCTGGTGGCCTGGCCGAAGACGTCGGGCTCGCGCGGGTTCCACATCTATGCGCGCATCCACCGCCGCTGGCCGTTCAAGCTCGTCCGACTGGCCGCCGAGGCCGTCGCCCGGGAGGTCGAACACCGCGCTCCCGAATCCGCCACCGCGCGATGGTGGAAGGAAGAGCGCCACGGCGTCTTCGTCGACTTCAACCAGAACGCGAAGGACCGGACCGTGGCGTCGGCCTACTCGGTGCGCGCCACCCCGGACGCACGGGTGTCGACGCCGCTGTTTTGGGACGAGGTCGCCGGATGCCGGCCCGAGAGGTTCACGATCTCGAGCGTGCCGCGCCGCTTCGCCGAGCACGGCGACCCGTGGGAGGGCATGGACGACACGGCCGGCGGACTGGAGTCGCTGCTCGAACTGGCCGAACGGCTGGGCCCGGCCGAGAAGGCCCCGCGGGGCGCGCACCGCTCGACCGACGGCCGGCGCCGATCGACCAAGCCTCTGATCGAAGTGGCCCGCACCAAGACCAAGGACGAGGCGATGGCCGCCCTCGCGCAGTGGCGGGACAAGCACCCGGAGGCCGCCGAAAAGCTCGAGCCGACAGACATTCTCGTCGACGGTATGCGCGGCCCCAGCTCCATCTGGTACCGCATCCGGATCAACCTCGAGCACGTCACCGAGGCGCAGCGGCCACCCCAGGAGGATCTGCTGGCCGACTACAACCCCTGGGTGGGCTACACCGGCTCCCAGCAGCAGCGCCGCGGATGAAAGTTACCGGCGAGTTTGCTGGCGGCCCTGAAAGCAGTTCTTAGCGAAGTATTAGTCGTTACTCCCCACCGCCTTAAATTGGCTCACTACCTTGAGTCATGTCAGGCCCGACGACGGGCTTGGATCAGCACTTGATCGAGGGAGGCGGCGATGTACGGCAATCCGACGTTTGATTGCGGTGGCGCCGACATTCGTGCGCACTGCCGCCAATTGGCCACCGTGGTCACGATCAGGGGCGCGCTCAGCGATGCCAACATCGCCCGCGCCACCGAGTACACGCGCCGCTTCGTGCTTGCGGAGAAGCCGTTCGTGCTCGACCTCAGCGAGATCACTTCGTTTGACACCGAAGCGATTTCACTCCTGTTCACCGTGGACGACGCCTGCAGCGCCGCCGGGGTCGAGTGGTCGATGGTGGCCAGTCGCCCGGTCGAGCAGACACTGCGTGCGCACGGCATCGACTTCGATGCCGCCGGCTCGGTTCCCGAGGCCCTCAATCACTTCGCCGACGCGATGGTCGCCCGGCGTCAACTGCTTCCTCTTCTCACCAAGACTGCGTAAGGATCACTGTGTTACTTGATGTTCGCTGGCTCCGGTACCTCCTCCAGCGTCGCCACAGGTTCGAGGCCCAGCGCTTCGCGCTGACTGCCGGCTAGACGTTCTACCCGGGATCGCTAAGGTGCTCTCATGGGCACTGCCGTCGATGCTGACCGGGTAGCCGAAGCCGCGCACCGGGTGGTCGCGGAACACGATCCGCGTACGGTGCCGATTCCTGAATTCCTCGGCGCGTGTTTTGACGCCGGCCTCTCCTGGGTGCACTTTCCCGAAGGTTTCGGTGGGTTGGGCGTCTCGCGGGGCCTGCAGGCCGTGGCCGACCGCATCCTCCAAGGTGCCGGCGGCCCCGTGCCGCTGGGGCTGAATCCGATGGGCTACGGCATGGCCGCGCCGACGGTGCGGGAACACGCCCAGACCGACGACGTCCGCCGCCAGCTGCTGCGGCCCCTGGCCACCACCGAGGACATCTGGTGTCAGCTGTTCTCCGAGCCGGGCGCCGGTTCGGACCTCGCGGGCCTGGCCACATCGGCGGTGCCCGACGGCGACAGCTGGATCGTCAATGGCCAAAAGGTCTGGACGAGCCTCGCGCACCGCGCCCGGTGGGGGCTGCTGCTCGCCCGCACCGATCCCGACCTGCCCAAGCACAAGGGGCTCACCTACTTCGTGCTCGACATGCACGCCCCCGGCGTCGAGACCCGCCCGCTGCGGCAGATGACCGGGCATGCGGAGTTCAACGAGGTGTACATCAGCGACGCCCGCATCCCGGACACCCACCGGCTCGGCGGCGTGGGTGACGGCTGGCGCGTCGCGATGACCACGCTGATGAACGAGCGCAGCGCGCTCGGCGCGAGCGGCAGCAGGCGCGGCGCCGGCACGATCTCCGACGCGGTGACGCTGTGGGCGTCGCGTCCGGACCTGCACACTCCTGTGCTGCGCGACCGGCTGACCAGCCTGTGGCTGCGCGCTGAGGCTCAGCGACTCACCTCCGAACGCTCCCGCGCCACGGCGACGATCGGCGGACCGGGACCGGAGGGCTCGATCGGCAAGCTCGTGGGCGCCGAACTCAACCAGCACATCTACGAGTTCTGCATGGACCTGCTGGGCCCCGAGGGCGTTCTCTACGACGGCTACGGAATGGGCCGGAACTCCGATGGCGACCCCGACGACTACCGCGGACCGATCCAACAGCGGTTCCTGCGCAGCAGGGCCAACACCATCGAAGGCGGGACCTCAGAGGTGATGCGCAACATCCTCGGTGAGCGGGTGCTCGGACTGCCGGGCGACCTGCGGGCGGATGCAGGAATGGCGTGGAAGGAGATCCCGCGTGGCTGAGGAGCTTGCGGGCGACGAGTTCGTGTTCACCGACGAACAGCAGCAGTTGCGGGCCGCGGTGCGTGGCTTCTGCGCCGAGTACGTCGACGAGCGGGTGATCCGCTCGGCGATGGATTCCGATCCGCCGTGGGACGCGAAGGTCTGGTCAAGGCTGGGTTCGGAGCTCGGCGTGCTGGGCCTGGCCGTGCCCGAGTCGGCCGGCGGGGTCGGCGGCACGCTGATCGACCAGGCGGTGGCGGTCGAGGAACTCGGCGCCGCGCTGGCGCCCGGACCGCTGTTCGGCACGGTCTATCTGGCGATCCCCGCGCTGGTCGCCGCATCCGAGACTTCCGAGCTGCTCGGTCCGCTGGCCGACGGGACACTCACCGCCGCCTTCGCCATCGGGGACGTCACCGCCGCCCGTGACGGCGACGGGTGGACACTCACCGGCACCGTCGAGCGCGTCGTCGACGCCGGGGCCGCCGACGTCGTGCTGGTCGCCGCGGACGCCCCGGACGGCACTGCGCTTTTCGCTGTCGACACCGATCACCCTGGGGTGCAACGGATCCCGCTGACGACGTTGGACCCTACGCGTCCGCAGGCGACGGTCGGCCTGGTCGACGCGCCCGGGCAGCTGATCGCCGGGCCCGAGGAAGCGGACCGGGTGATCGCCCACGCGCTGCACGTCGGCTCGGCACTGCTGGCCGTCGAGCAGGTGGGCGCGGCGCAGCACCTGCTCGATCTGAGTGTCGACTACGCGAAGAACCGGCTGCAGTTCGGCCGCCCGATCGGCTCCTTCCAAGCGGTCAAGCACCGCCTCGCCGACGCGCTCGTCGCCGTCGAGCATGCGCGATCGACCGCGTACCACGCGATCTGGGCGCTGACCGACGGCTCGGACGACCCCGCGCTGGCCGTCAGCATCGCCCAGGCGATGTGTTCGGCCGCGTTCACCCGGGTGGCCAACGACACGATCCAGGTGCACGGCGGCATCGGCTTCACCTGGGAGCACCAGGCCCATCTGTACTACAAGCGGGCCTACACCGATGCCGCGCTGCTCGGCAGCGCAGAGGACCACCGGGCCCGCGTCGCTGAGCTGGTGCTCGACGTCGCGCCCGACAAGGCCGCGCCGCGCGTTGCCACCGGCATGCCACGTTGAGAGGGGACGGGAAGTGACTGCGACACAACGACTTCTGGGGGTGGCGGCGGCCGCCGCGGCGGCCGTGGCCGTTCCGCTGGCCATGCTCGCCGGCCCCGCGCCGCAGACCGCCTCCGCACAGCCGCCGGGATCGTGTCCGCCCGGCGAGACCGGCGTGATCTACGGCTGCACCCCGTTCTGCCTGCCCGGCAAGGCCCTGGATCTGCAGACCGGTCTCTGCCTGCCGGTGTCGCCGCCGCCACCGCCCGCTCCCCGGTACTGAGAGCCGCGCATGAACCGAGTGGACCGCTTCTTCGAGATCACGGCCCGCCAGTCCACCGTGGGCACCGAGCTCCGCGGCGGGCTGGTCACGTTCATCGCGATGGCCTACATCGTCGTGCTGAACCCGATCATCCTGTCCAGCCCGAAGGACGTCACAGGCCAGTCGCTGGACTTCGCGCAGGTGTCGGCGACCACCGCACTGGCGGCCGGCACGATGACGATCCTGTTCGGACTGATCGCGCGGCTACCGTTCGCGTTCGCCGCGGGCCTGGGCATCAACTCGTTCCTGGCCACCACGGTCGTCGGCCAACTGACGTGGGCCGAGGCGATGGGCCTGGTCGTCATCAACGGCGTGATCATCGTGCTGCTGGCCGTCACCGGATTGCGCCGTCTCATCTTCGATGCGGTGCCCATGCAGCTCAAGCTCGCGATCACCGCCGGCATCGGCCTGTTCATCCTGTTCATCGGATTGGTCGACTCGGGGTTCATCGCCTCGACCAAACTGGCCTCTCCGCCGGTCGGGCTGGGCGCGGGCGGACTCGGCTCGCTCACCACGGTGCCGACGCTCGTGTTCGTCTTCACGCTGCTGCTCACCGGCATCCTGGTGTCCCGGCGGGTCCGGGGCGGCATCCTGATCGGCCTGGTGGCCGGCACCGTCGTGGCCGTCGTCATCGAGGCGATCTGGCACCTCGGTTCGGCGACCGAGAAGCCGGGCGGTTGGTCGCTGTCGGTGCCGACGCTGTCGGGGTCGCCGTTCGCGGTGCCGGATCTCGGCCTGGTGGGCGACTTCAGCCTGAACAGCTTCAGCCGGATCGGCGTCATCGCCGCGGTGATCCTGATTTTCACGCTGGTGTTCGCGAACTTCTTCGACGCGATGGGCACGATGACGGGCCTGTCCCGTGAAGCGGGACTCTCCGACGCCCAGGGCACGTTCCCCCGGTTGAAGTCCGCGCTGATCGTCGAGGGTGCCACTGCGACTGGCCGAATCGGCCGGATACATCGCCACGGGTCNCAGACGTGTGCTCTTCCGATCTAGGGCGCCCGGACCGGGCTGGCCAACCTGGTGACCGGCGTGCTGTTCCTCGCGGCGATGTTCGTCTCGCCGCTGGCCTCGATCGTGCCCACCGAGGTGGCGGCCGCGGCGCTGGTGATCGTCGGCGCGATGATGGTGTCGCACCTGCGGCACATCGACCTGTCGGAGTTCTCGGTCGCCCTGCCGGTGGTGCTCACCGTGGCGGTGATGCCGTTCAGCTACTCGATCGCCAACGGCATCGGGGTCGGCTTCATCTCCTGGGTGGTGATGCGCACCGCGGCCGGCAAGGTGCGCGAGATCAGCCCGCTGCTGTGGGTGGCCGCCGTCGGGTTCGCGATCTACTTCGCCCGCACGCCGCTGGAGTCGCTGCTCGGGGTGTGACCCGGGCCCCGCTCCGCTGCCACGCCGAGGATGACCGCGCGGATCTGCCGGGCGATGTCGTCGCGGCTCATCGAATCAGGTGAATCGTTGGCGAACCCGAAGACCAGCCCGCCGAGGTAGGCCAGCAGCACCGAGGTCTGCTCGTCGCACAGGGCGCGGTCGACGGGGGCGCCGTTGCCGGTCTGGATCGCGACGACCAGACGCTCGGCCAGGGCCCGGTAGCTGTCGGCCATCTGCTGGAACTCCGAGGCGATCCCGGTGTCGCGACGGGCCGACATCGTCAGCTCGAGCCGGGCGCGGGTGCGGGAGCGTTGCGGCTCCTCGCGGATCGCCAAAATCTGGCCGGCCAGCGTGCGGGCGATGGCGGTGCCGGTGCTGTTGGGTGCGTCCTTGAACGCCTCGGTGAAGGCCTCGGCGTCGTAGCGCACCAGCTGGTCGGCGACGCCGTGCAGCAGCGCCGCGCGGGTCCGGTAGTAGAACGACGTCGTGCCGTCGGGCAGCCCGGCATGCCGGTCGACCTTCAGGTGGCTCAGCCCGCGCGGACCCTCGTCGGCGAGCAGCTCGATCGCGGCGTCGCACAGGAGGCGACGCCGCTCGGCGGCATTGTGTTTCCGTTTGCTCTCAACACTGGCGATCCTACGTCCGACGTGCCGAAACTGTATTCCTCGTGGTGTATTCCGTGCATTCGGCGCGTGGAATACAGTTTCGGCGGGTCAGCGGTATGTGTTGACGTACTCGGTCATCGTGGCGAGCTGGTAGCGCGAGACATCATGGGCTACTTCGTCTTCGGCGAAGACGCTGGACACCATCACGGTGTCGTCGCGGTCGTAGAAGCCGAGCTTGGCCAGTCCGCCGAAGAACTCGTCCCAGTTCACGTCGCCGTCGCCGATCTTGAGATGCTGGTGCACCCGTACCGGGTTGCCCGGCGGGTTGGTGATGTAGCGCAGGCCGTGGCTGCGGTGGTGATCCATGGTGTCGGCGACGTGGACCAGGCGCAGCTTCTCGCCCGCGGCGGCCATGATCTCTGCCATGTTGCCGCCCATGTGGAAGCCGTGGCAGGCGACGTAGACCATGCCGATGTTCGGCGAGTTCACGCCGCGGATGATGCGGACCGCCTCGAGCCCGTCCTCGACGAAGTCGTCGGGGTGCGGGTCGATGCGCACGTCGATGCCCTCCCGCTCGAAGATCGGCACGAGCTCCTCCATCGACCGGAAGAACGCCCGCTCCGATTCCTCGGCCTTCTCCGGCCGTCCGGAGAACTCGGTGTTGATCACGTTGACGCCGAGGTCGACGGTGATCTGCACGACGCGCTTCCAGTTGCGCACCGCCGCCTCCCGCGCGTCCTCGTCGGGACCCGACCAGCGCAGCACCGGCAGCACCGACGCGATGCCGACCCCGGCGTCGGCGCACGCCTTGCGGAACGTGGCGACCAGCGCGTCGTCGGCGCGCGGATGGTTGAAGAACGGGATGAAGTCCCGATGCGGGGTCAATTGCAGGTACTCGTAGCCCAATTCGGCGACCAGCGCCGGGAACTCGAGCAGCGAGTGGTCGTGGTGGAACGGGGTCGGATCGAGGGCGATCTTCACTGTTGTCAGGCTCCCGGGATCGAGGCGCGGTCGACCATGTCCACCGCGACGGGTTGTCCCGTCTGGAGGGCGCGCACGCCCGCTTCACAGACGGCGGTGGCGGCGTAGCCGTCCCATGCGGTCGGGCCGTCTGTGTAGACCCCCGTGGCGCCACCGGACTGCACGGCGTCGACCCACCGCTGGATCTCGGTGTCGTAGGCGCGGCCGAAGCGCTCTGTGAAGCTCGGGGTGATGGTGCCGCCCCAGGTTCCCGGGGCGCTCTTGCGGACCAGGCCGACGTCGAGACCGATGATCGCGCTGCCCTTTTCGGCGACGAGTTCGGTGCGGACCTCGTAGGCGACGCCGGTGGTGACGAACAGTTCGACGTCGACGTGCTTACCACTGACTGTGCGCATGATCGCGATCTGCGGATCGAACAGACCCTCGCGCGCAGCCGGATTCGGCGTCGGCGTGACGATCTGGATCGAGGTGATCTCCTCACCGAGCAGGAAGCGGGTCACGTCCACCTCGTGCACGAGCGAATCCCGCACCGTCATCACCGAATCGAAGTGGTCCGGGACGGCGGGATTGCGATGTACGCAGTGCAGCACCAGCGGGGTGCCGAGCTCACCGCCGTCGAGAAGCGTCTTGAGGCCGGCGTACTCGTCGTCGAAACGGCGCATGAATCCGACCTGGATCAGGCGCGTGCCCAGCTCGGCCTCGCGGCGCACCACCTCGAGCGAGGTGTCGACGTCGGTGGTCAGCGGCTTCTCGCACAGCACCGGCTTGCGGTGCTCGAGGCAGGCCAGCAGCTGCTTCTCGTGCGTCGGCCCCGGGGTGGCGAGCACGACGGCGTCGACGTCCGGGTCGGCGATCGCGTCGAGTGGATCGGAGATGGCGCGGCACCCCGGGATGCCGGCGGCCACCTGCTCGGCCTTCTCGGCCACGTAGTCGTTGACGACGGCGACGCGGGCGCCGGAGATGCGGGAGGTGATCCGGGCGACGTGGTCGGCGCCCATCACTCCGACGCCGAGGACGGCGATGCGCAGGTCGGACATGACTTTCGGCTCCTAACGGAAGGTGACGGAGGGGATCCCGCACGACCCGAGGTAGCTGCGGGTGCGCTGGGCGATGGGCAGCGGAGCGTCGACCTCGCAGGGGTACATGTCCTGCTCGACGATCGCGAACACGTCGATGCCGAGGCGCTCGATCTCGGCGAGCAGTGATGGCATGTCGGGAATTCCGCGCGGGGGCTCGGTCATCGCGCCGAGCTTGACGGCCTCCCCGAACGGCAGGTCCTCGGCCTCGACCCTGGCTCGTACCTCGGGGTCGACCTGCTTGAGGTGCAGGTAGCCGATGCGTTCGGGTGCCCTTCGGATGATCGCGATGTTGTCCCCGCCGCAGTAGGAGATGTGACCGGTGTCGAGGCACAGGTTGACGAACTCGCCGTCCGTGCCGTCGAGAAACCGGTAGACGTTCTCTTCGGTGTCGACGTGAGAGTCGGCATGGGCGTGGTACTGCGCTCGCACACCGTAGGTCTCGAACATCGCCTTGCCGAGTTCGTTCATGCCCTGGGTCTTCCTGCGCCACTGCTCGGCGGTGAGGACCCGGTCCTCGAGGACCGCACCGCTGGACGGATCACGCCACATCTCGGGGATGACGACCACATGCGTGCCGCCGACCGCGGCGGTCAACCGGGCGACGTCCTCGACTTGGGTCCACACGGCATCCCAGGAATCGTCCTGGTGCAGATGTTCGAACACGGTGCCGGCCGAGAGCTTGAGGCCGCGCGAGCCGAGCTCGGCACGAAGCTTCTCCGGGTCGGTGGGCAGATATCCGTAGGGGCCCAGTTCGATCCACTCGTAGCCGGATTCGGCGACCTCGTCGAGGAAGCGGTGATACGGCGTCTGCTGTGGATCGTCGGGAAACCAGACGCCCCACGAATCAGGGGCGGAGCCGACGCGGATGGTGCTCATACGGGAGTCCTCTCAGTGATCCACGACGAGACGCCCGAGCCACCTCGCCTCTTCGACTAACGCGCGTTAGTAACGCGCGTGAGGTCTACTATGAACCGCGCCCCGTGAACGTGTCAACCGTCACTCCTGTGGAGGATCCCGCTGTGAGCACACCCCGCCCACGCCGTCCGACGATGGCCGACGTCGCCGAACGCGCGGGGGTGTCGCGCACGCTGGTGTCGTTCATCCTCGACGGCAAACCCGGCGCCAGCGCGGAAACCCGGCAGCGGGTGCTCGCGATCGCCCGGGAGATCGGCTACCGGCCGGACTCTGCGGCACGTCTGCTGGCCCAGGGGCGCAGCCGCACCCTGGGCGTGATGACCGACGTACGCCAGCTCTTCCAGGCCGAGCTGGTGACCGAGATCTACCCTGCCGCAGAACATCTGGGCTACGAGGTGCTGCTGTCGGCGAACCTGCCGGATCGTACCGAGGGTGCGGTGGTGGATTCACTGCTCAGCCACCGCTGCGGGGCGCTCATCCTGCTCGGCCCCAACGAGGAGCCGGCCTTCTTCCGCGAGCTCGCGACGCGGGGTCCGGTGGTGGTGGCCTGCCGGCGACTGCCGGGGCTGACCGCGAACACGCCATTGGCGACGGTGCGCACCAACGACGCCAAGGGGATCCGGCAGGCGGTCGACTACCTGGTGGGGCTGGGTCACCGCCGCATCCACCACGTCGACGGCGGCACCGACCCGGGCTCGGCAGACCGGTCACGGGCGTACAAGTCCGCGATGCGCGCGCACGGCCTGGCCGACGAGATCACGGTGATTCCCGGGGCGCACAACGAGGAGGCGGGCGCGGCCGCCGCGCGCGCGATGCTGGCCGAACCGTCGCTGCCGACGGCGGTGCTGGCGGGCAACGACCGCTGCGCACTCGGCATCCTCGACGTGTTCACCCGTGCAGGTATTGCTGTGCCCGAACAGGTTTCGCTGGTCGGTTACGACGACAACCGGCTGTCGGAGAACCCGCGCATCGATCTGACCACGATCCACCAGGACGCACCCGAGATCGCCCGCAACACCGTCGACCTCGCGGTGCAGATGCTCGTCGACGGTGCCCCGCGGACGTCGGACGTCGTGCTGGAGCCGACGCTGATCGTGCGCGGGACGACGGCGGCCCCGCGCGGATGAGTGCTCAGGACCCGGCTGCCGAGGCGATCATCCGATCGATCACGGCGAGCAAGCCCTCGTCCGCGGCCGACGGGGCCGGTTGCCCGCCCAGCGCGCGGTGCAGCGCGTTGTAGTAGAGGCCGTCGCCGATCAACTTGACGGCCCGGGCGGTGTCCAGGTCGCCGATCGCCTCGTGCAGGATTGTCAACCATTCCTCGGCGGCGGCCTCGATCGCCGCCCAGGCCCGCGCGTCGCCGGCCTGCCGGAGGCGGGAGACCGCCACCAGCACCCGATCCAAGGGCGTGCCCGCGTAGTGGGAGGACCGGACGTAGTAGCGGGCCGGGCCTTCGGCGGCGGTGCGCATCACCTGCGCGTCCTCGGCGGCCAAGACCGTCAACCGTTCGCACACCGCCGCCGCGAGCTGGTCCTTCGACGGGAAGTGGTACAGCACGCCGCCCTTGGACACCCCGGCGCGTGCCGCCACCGCGTCGATGGTGGCGAACCGCTCACCCTCTTCCGCCAGCAGGTCTGCGTAGGCATCGAGGATGCGATCGCGCGAGGACATGGGGTCAGCCTAAAACTCGGTGGTTTACTGCACCGTCTGGACGGTACAGTCCGGGCATGCGGACCTTCCGTGCTCTGTTCCGGGTGCCGCGCGTCCTGAACATCACGGCCGCGCAGCTGTTCGCGCGGCTACCGCTGGGCATCCTGTCGCTCGCCGTGTTGGTGCACGTCGAGCACCACACCGGTTCGTATACGCAGGCCGGTGCCGTGGTGGCGTGCCTGACGGTCGGCGAAGCGGTCGCGATGCCGGCCACCTCGAAACTCGCCGGCAGGGGCAGTCGAACGGCGCCGACGCTGGTGGTCTGCGCGGTGGTCAACGGGCTGAGCATGCTGGCGCTGGCGGTCACCACGGCCTCCGGTGTCCCGCTGATGGCGCTGGGGCTGCTCGTGGGCGCGTCCGTGCCGCCGCTGATGCCGGTGGTCCGGGCGCTCTACCCGCAGATGCTGCCCCGCGACGGCGTGCGGGCGCTGTTCGCCCTCGACACCACCGCGCAGGAGGTGATCTGGGTGGTCGGCCCGGTCGCTGCGATGACGCTGTCGACGCTGGTCTCGACCGCGCTGCCGCTGATCGTGTCGGCGGCGATCACCCTGGCGGGGACGGCGTGGTTCCTGGTGAGCGCGCGAGGGCTGCGTCCCCGGGGCGGGCCGCGCACCGGCGCCGGCGGCCGGGTGCTGGCCCGCCGCAGCGTGCTGCTGGCCATGGTCGCGGGGTGCGCACTCGTCGGGTCTTTCACGGCGCTCGAGGTCGGGGTGGTGGCCCAGCTCAGCGGCGACGGGATGACCGCGGGCGCGGCGATCGCGCTGGCGAGCGTCGGCTCGGTGGTCGGCGGACTCACGTGGGGACACCGCCGCCTGGGGCTGCGCGGCATCGTCGCCGCCCTGACCGTCGTGGCGGTGGGAACGGCGTTGTTCGGGCTCACCCATGTCCTCGTGCTGCAGTTCTGCGCGCTGTTCGTGTCGGGTCTGGGATTCGCCCCCGCGATGTCGGCGCTGTACTTCATGGTGTCCCAGGACACCGACGAGAGCGTGGCCACCGAGGCGTTCGGCTGGCTGCACAGCGCCGCACTGGTCGGGGGCGCACTGGGCACCGCGACGGCCGGGATGGCCGCCGATGCGCGCGGCGCTTCGGGCGCGGTGGCGGTGGGGACGCTGTTCGCCGTGGTCGCCGCGATCAGCCCGCTCGCTGCGCGCGCCACCGGCCGGATCGGCGGGCTCGTCGACGCGGAACCGCTCGCTCACCCGACAGTAGGTTCGTCGCACTGACGGCTGGCGGCGGGACTTAGACTGCTTCAACGATGGACGACGACCCCGCAGTGCAGTTCGTCGGCGCCGGCCCGGGGGCCGCGGATCTGCTGACGGTGCGGGCCACGCGGATGCTCGCCGACGCCGACGTCGTGCTCTACCCGGGCAGCTATCTCGACCCCGAGGTGCTCACGCACTGCTCCCCCACCGCCGAACTCGTCGACACCGCCGAACTGGACCTCGACGCCATCGTCGACCGCCTCGTCACCGCCCATCGTGCCGGGCGCCGCATCGTGCGGCTCGTGTCCGGGGACCCGTCGGTGTACTCGGCGGTCTCCGAGCAGACCCGCAGGCTCGACGCGGCGGCCGTGCCGTGGACCGTCACCCCCGGTGTGCCCGCCTACGCGGCCGCGGCCGCCCGCGTCGGCCGCGAACTCACCGTCCCCCTCGTCGCGCAGTCGGTGGTGTTGACCCGCACCCAGCTGCGCTCGACCGCGATGCCCGACACCGAGTCACTCGCCGCGTTCGCGGCGACCCGTGCCACGTTGGTGCTACACCTGGCCGTCACCCGGATCCGCGAGCTGATGGCAGAACTAGTACCCCAGTACGGTTCCGACTGCCCCGTCGTCGTGGTGTACCGCGCCTCCCAGCCGCAGGAGACGGTGCTGCGCGGCACGGTGTCCGACATCGCCGACGCGGTCGAGGCCGCTGGATTCCGGCGGGCCGCGGTCATCCTCGTCGGCCGCGCCCTGGCCGACCGGCCGGACCCTTGCGCCGGCGAGAGCCATCTCTACGACCCCGCCCGCGACCGCTCGGCCCGCCCGTGACCGACCTGTACGACGTGATCGGCCGGCGCCGCGACACGCGCCGGGAGTTCACCGGCGAGCCGGTCCCCGACGACGTGCTGGAGCGGGTCCTGCTCGCCGCCCACGCCGCGCCGTCGGTCGGCATGAGCCAGCCGTGGGACTTCGTGCTGGTGCGTTCCCCGCAGACCCTGCGCACGTTTCGCGAGCACGTCGCCGCCGAACGCGAGGTGTTCGCCTCTACACTGAACGGCGAACGTGCGCAGACGTTCTCGCGCATCGCCATCGAGGGGATCTGCGAATCCGGCCTGGGCGTCGTGGTCGGGTACGACGCGACGCGCGCCGGACCGCAGGTGCTCGGCCGCCACGCGATTCCCGATGCCGGGCTCTATTCGGTCGTGTGCGCGATCCAGAACCTCTGGCTCGCCGCCACCGCCGAAGGCCTCGGCGTCGGCTGGGTGTCGTTCTACCGCGAGGACTTTCTGCGCGGGCTGATCGGCATGCCCGACCATGTCCGTCCCGTCGCATGGCTGTGTGTCGGGGCGGTCGCCGAGCTGCCCGACGTGCCCGACCTCGAGCGGTTCGGTTGGCGCGCAAGGACTTCCCTGGACTCGGTCGTCCATCAGGAGACCTACCGCGCCCGCTGAGGTGCGCTACAGCCGGAGCACGCGGCCGGCGATCACCAGGTGCACCTCGTCGCAGACCTCGGCGACGCGCTGGTTGACCGTGCCCAGCAGGTCCCGGAACAACACCCCCGAGCGGTGCGACGGCACCACGCCGAGCCCCACCTCGTTGGTGACGATCACCGCCTGCGGCACCTGCGCCAGCGCTGCGCACAGCGCGTCGACCCGCGTCCCGACCAGGTCGTGGGCGTCGACCGACCTCGCCTCCCACAGGCCCTCGTCGTCGATGACGGCCACCACCCAGGTGCTCAGGCAGTCGACCAGTACCGGTCCGGCGGCGGCGGCGAGGGTGCCGGTGAGGTCAGCGGTCTCGACGGTCTGCCAGTCGGGTGAGCGCCGGGCGCGGTGCGCGGCGACGCGGTCGTCCCAGTCGGGATCGCTGCCGTCGGCCGCGCGGCCGGGCGCCACGTAGGTGACGCGACCGGCGTCGGCCAGCAGCGCTTCGGCGTGCCGCGACTTGCCGGACCGGACGCCGCCGGTGACGAGGATCCTCACCGGGTCATCGTAGAGAGCGCGCGGACCCAGTCCACTGCGTCGGCGACGTCGGTGACGGTGGCGACCCCGGGCGGGCGGGCGGGGCGGCGCACGATGACGACGGGGACCCCGAGCTGCTGCGCGGCGTCCATCTTCGGCCAGGTGTACTCACCACCGGAGTCCTTGGTGATCAACACGTCGCTGCGGTGCTCGCGCATCAACGCCAGCTCCCCGGGCAGCGCATACGGGCCCCGGCTGGTGATCAGGCGCCACCGCGGCGGCAGCACGTCGTCGGGAGCCTGCACCACGCGGGCGAGAACGTCGTGTCCGCTCAGGGCGGGGAGGAAGCGTGCGAGCTCCTGTCGCCCGACGGTCAGGAACGGCCGGCGCCCCAGCCGGGCGGCCAGCGTGGCGGCGTCATCGTGGGAGTCCGCCCAGTGCCACGAGTCGCGCGAGCGCTCAGCCCAGCCGGGCCGTTCCAGCCGCAGCAGGGGCACGCCGCCGGCGCCGCAGGCTTCCATCGCGTTCCGCGAGATCGTCTTCGCGAACGGATGCGTCGCATCCACGACCGCGTCGAACTCGGCCAGCGTGGAACGCAAGCCGTCGACGCCACCGAAACCGCCGATGCGGACCTCACCGACAGGCAGGCGGGGGTCGGCGATCCGGCCGGCCAGCGACGTCGTCACCTCCCCCAGCGGGGCGAGCTTCTCGGCGAGCTCGCGGGCCTCGGCGGTGCCGCCGAGCAGCAGGATCCTCACGGGGCACCCGGCGGCAGGAACGGCAGGCCGGCCGGCGCACCCCGGTGGGCGAGATCGAGCAGCGCGTCGACGTCGAGGTGTTGCTCGACCAGGTCTCCGAGCAGGTCGATGCGCCGCTCGCGGGCGTCGGGGAAGGACACCCCGGACGCGGCGATGCCGAGCGTCTCTTCCAAGAACCGCGCGCGCAGCGCGTCGCCCTCCAGGGCGCCGTGCCACATCGTCCCGAACACGGGGCCCTGGCGCACGCCACCGAGGAACTCCTCCGCGGCGCTCAGCGCCGTGATGCGGCCGTGGTGGATCTCGTAGCCGGACGCCGGCGTCCCCGCCCATGCACCGGTGGGTAGCCGAAGTGCCTTCTCTGCAACGAAATCGGTCTCGACGTCGAGCAGACCGAGACCGTCGACCTCGGTGGCCGTCCCTTCCACGCCCGCGGGGTCGCGCACCGTCCGGCCCAGCATCTGAAAACCCCCGCAGATGCCGAGCACCGGCTTGCCCGCAGCGGCGTGGGCCAGCACGGCGTGGTCGAGTCCGCGGGAACGCAGCCAGGCCAGGTCGGCGACCGTGGACCGCGTGCCCGGCACCACGATGAGGTCGGCATCGGCCAGAGCGCTGGGGTGCGAGGCGAAAACGACGTCGAGATCGGGTTCCAGACCCAGCGCATCGACGTCGGTGAAGTTGCTGATGCGCGGCAGCCGGAGGACCGCGACCCGGCGGGCGCCTGACCGCGGTGAGCGCCGGCCGGCGAGTTCCAGCGCGTCCTCGGAATCGAGCCAGACGTCGGGTTGCCAGGGCAGAGTTCCGAACACCGTTCGGCCGGTGAGCTTTTCCAGATCAACGAGGCCCGGCTGCAGAAGTGCCAGGTCGCCGCGGAACTTGTTGACGACGAAGCCGGCGACCAGGTCCTGATCCTCGCGGGACAGCAGCGCCACGGTGCCCAGGAACGCCGCGAACACCCCGCCGCGGTCGATGTCGCCGACCACGACCGTCGCCATCCCGGCGTGGCGGGCCAGTCCCATGTTGACGTAATCGCCTGCGCGCAGGTTGATCTCGGTCGGACTGCCGGCGCCTTCGGCGACGACGACGTCGAAGCGTGACGCCAGGTCGTCGTAGGCGGTGTGGGCGGCCACGGCCAACGCGCGCCGGCCCTCGAGCCAGTCCGACGACGACACCTCGCCCCAGGGTTTACCCATCAGTACGACGTGGCTGCGCCGGTCACTGCCCGGCTTGAGCAGGACCGGGTTCATCGCCGCCTCCGGCGCGACCCGTGCGGCCACGGCCTGAATCCATTGCGCGCGGCCGATTTCCACGCCGCCGGCCGGCCCGGCGCAGACCATCGAGTTGTTCGACATGTTCTGCGCCTTGTACGGCGCGACCCGGATACCGCGGCGGGCCAAGGCCCGACACAGCCCGGTGGTCACCAGGGTCTTGCCCGCATCGCTGGTGGTGCCGGCGATCAGCAGCCCGGCCATCAGGGCTTCCTGAGCAGGAACAGGTCCATCACCCAGCCGTCGACCGCCTCGGCGGCGGCCCGGGCCTCGGGCAGCGCGGGCAGCACGTCGCCGAGCCGCCCGGTCAGCAGACGTTCCCCGGAGGCGCCGAGGTTGGCGCCCCACCAGATCGTCCAGTCGTGCAGGCCGGTGAAGTCGAGGCGCTGCGGCGGCGGGTTGAGCATCGCGACGAGGTTGTCGACGCCGGCGCCGACGGCCTCCTGCAGTCGCCGGCCGGTGGTGATGTGGACCGACCGGCCGACCTCGTGCAGCACGATGCGGTGCCGGGCGGCCAGCAGCGAGGGCGCGCTGATGCCGGGCAGCACGTCGTAGTCGACGTCGACCTGTCCGCGCAGGAGAGCGCGCACCTTGTCGACGACGCGGATCGTCGAGTCGTACAGCGACGGGTCGCCCCACACCAGGAACGCGGCCGTGCCGCCGCGGCGGCGCAACACCTCGGCGTAGCGCTGCGCCCGGGCGTCGTGCCAGTCGGTGACGGCAGATTCGTAACCCGGGGTGCTCAGCCCGGTCGAGCGGTCCCGCGGCGGGTCGGACACCGCGATCACCTCGGCGGGCCCGCGCGGACCGGGGTGGGCGTCGACGATCGCGCGGCGCAGCGCGAGCAGCGGATCGTCGTCGGACTTCTTGGCGGCCAGAACGTAGTCAACCGTCCGCAGCGCCTCGGCGACCTCGTACGTCACGTGCTCAGGCCCCATCCCGACGCCGAGGATCCGAACCCTGACCGGCGCATCCATGCCCCGATTGTCCCTGGCCCGAGTCAGCGGGACCGGAGCAGGTCCGCTGCGGCCGAACAGACGGTGTCGGTCACCAGGTCGACGGTGGGGCTGTCGAGCTTCCAGCACTGCCAGTACAGCGGCACGTCGAGGTGCTCGTCGCAGACGCGCACGAACGTGCTGTCGATCAGCTGCTCGGGATACATCCCCCACCCCAGGCCGGCGTGCACGGCCGCACCGAAGCCCGCTGCGGTCGGCACGTAGTGCACGGGGCGCCGGAGCACCGTCCCGAACGCCTTGCGCAGCAACTGGTCCTGCAACGCATCGTCGCGGTTCCATGCCAACGACGGTGCGCGCCCCGCAGCGTCGGCGGTGAAGCCGTCCGGCAGATGCCGCGCGACGAAGTCGGGCGTGGCCACCGGCCGGTAGCGCATGATGCCGAGCGGACGCACCCGGCAGCCCGGGACCGCGGCGCGTTCGGTGGTGACCGCACCCATCACGACACCCTCGCGCAGCAGGCGCGCGGAGTGGTCCTGATCCTCGATGCGCAGATCGAGCAGCGCCTCGGTCAGCCGGTCGAACACACCGGTGAACCAGGTCGCCATCGAATCCGCGTTCACGGCCAGCGCAATCCGCGGCCGCTCGGCGGAGCCGCCCCGCATCTCGGCGAGCGCCTCGGCCTCCAGCAGCGCGGTCTGCGCCGCCAACCGCAGGAGCGGAACGCCCGCAGTGGTTGCGACACAGGGCTTCTCACGCAAGATCAGGACCTGGCCGACGCGCTGCTCCAGGGCCTTGATGCGCTGACTGATCGCCGACGGCGTGACATGCATGTGCGTGGCCGCCGCGTCGAAGCTGCCGAACTCCACGACCGCCGCGAGCGCGGCGAGCTGACCGCTGTCCACCTGCACCGTCACGCGAACGATGCTAGCCATCGGCTGCGCGCAGCAGCTCCCAGTGCTCCTGCTCACGGGTGGTCAACGCATTCGACGTGATCGCGCCGAACGCCGCCGCGTCGCGGGCGAACGCGGCCGCGGCGCCGGGCAGGGCGTCGGGACCCTCGAGCCGGAAGCAGTTGGGGGCCAGCGGCCCGAACAGCAAGGCACGCTGCAGGTCCGGCCAGGTATCGAGGTCCGGCTCGCAGCCGGCGGCGCGCGCGAAGGTGAGGACCGCGAGGTTCATCCGGGTCTTCTGCGGCAGACCGCGACGCTCCCGGTACGCGTCGATCGACGCCCGTTGCGCGACGGGATCGGGCGGCGGGATCACCCCGCCCCAGGTGTAGGCGATCCAGCGAGCCTGCAGTTCCAGCGGCACGAAATAGCCGCCCGACTGATCCCACATTCCGACGAACGCCAGGCCCGGCAGATCCGGGTGGAAGGTGTACCGATCGGCGTCGAGGTGGACGGTGTCGAGATCGACGGTGGCCCTGATCTCGTCGCCGAGAAACGGGAGGTCGAGCGCGAACCCGGTGCCGAACACGATGCCGTCGAACGCCGCGGTGCTGCCGTCACCGAATGTGACGTCGCGCCCGGACACCGACGTCAGCCACGGCCGGATCCCGATCCGGCCTTCGGCAACGAGCGGAAGGTAGTCCTGGCTGAGCGTGACCCCGGCCGCGAACAACGACGGGTCCGGGCGCGGCGCCCCGTACTGCTCGGGGCTGCCACCGGCGTCGGTCACGATGTCGCGCAGCTGACGGTCCACCGCCGACCTCGGCAGACGCTCGTCGGCCAGCGCGCCGTACCGGGTGAAGATGCGGTGATCCGACGGGACGCCGGCGGCGAACTTGGGCAGGACGTAGCGCTGCCGCCGCTGCGTCACCACCACGGCCTCCGCGCCGCCCTGCGCGAGCTCGGCGGCGATCTCCAATGCGCTGACCGCGCACCCGCCGACCAGCACCCGTTTGCCGCGATAGCGATCGGCGCCGCGGTAGTGGAACGTCGATGTCACCCCCTCCGGGCCGGCGAAGGAGTCCATTCCGTGCACCGTCGGCACCGCCGGGGTCTGGAAGCGTCCACTGGCCACCACGACCCTGTCGAAACTCTCTGCGCCGCTGTCGGTTTCGACAGTCCATCCGCGGGCGCCCCGACTCAGTCGGGACACCTTGGTGGACAACCGGATTCGGTCGACGAGACCGAACGTGTCGGCGTAGCGGATCAGGTAGCGGCGGATGTCGCCGGCGGCGAGGAACGTCTGATCGCCGTCATGCGGGAGATCGCTGAACGCCGTCAGGATGCGGCTGGTGTTTGTGTAGAGGCCCGGCCAGACACCGCTGGTGCCGTCCAGACCGCTCCACTGGCCGCCCAGCGCCGCCGCCTGCTCGAACAGGTGCGGCTCGAAACCCTGAGCGGCGAGCCAGCGCGCGGTGACCAAGCCGCCGGGGCCCGCCCCGATGATCGCCACAGTCGTCGCCACAGGGGCACTGTCGCACGCCGCGCGGTGGCTGCGGACCGCATTGGTCGAAGGGGGTCAGCCCGCGGTGCCCGAGGCGTTGACGAGGACGCCGGCCGGGGCGCCGCCTGCGAGCCGTCCCGCGGCGAAATCAGCTGCCTGCGTGACCATTCCGGATTCCACATAGTGGCTGTGGGCCGGCCGGTCGTCGCCGGTGGAGCAGACCGGATCGGCTCCGTTGCACAGGTCGATGGTCTTGGCGCCGTAGAGGGGACTCGACGTGGTCAGGACGCGCCCGATGCGGCCCGAAGGGTTCCCGAAGACCGCGACGGCGGCGACATGGTCGGCGACCGCGGCCGGCATCGGACGTCCGAAACCGAACGTGGCGGCCGGATCGCCGGTGATCAGATCCACCACCGCCGCGCCCTGCGAGTACCCGCCCACCACGATGCGGGTATCGGGGCAACGGGCGGCGGTGGCCTGGATCTGGGCGCTGGCGTCGTCGGCGCCGGCGGGCGCGGACTGCAGGAAGTCGTACGAGGCAGGGTAATTCACCGCGGACGCGGTGACGGTGCGGCCGCCGAGCTGGTCGCGCAGGTCGTCGACGAACGCCGCGCCCACCCGGCCCAGACCTGCCGGTTCGGCAGTGCCGCGGGCGAACACGACCTGCACGTCGGGACACGCGTCGGCGGCGTCGGCGCTCGCCGCACCGGGACCGATCAGCCCCGCCGCAGCAGCCGCCCCGATCGCACTCAACAGCAGGGCCCGCCGCACGGTGCGCTGATCGGTCATGTCGGTCTCCTCCGTCGTGGCCGCCCCTGCGGCATCACCAACAGGAATGCCTCCGACCGCGCAGAAATTCCACCGACGATCCGAGCGGACCGCTAACGCACCGTCTGGCGCAGCTCCGCGGCGTCGTCGCTGTCGGTGTCGTAGACCCGCACGATCGCCTGATCGCCGGCCTTGAGGAAGGTGCTTTCGCCGAGCTCGGTGTAGCGGGTGGCGCCGATGCCGATGAGCACGTGTTCGGGGTGGCCACTGGCGACCATCAGCGCTCCGACGTCCTCCAGAGGGGTGTCCGGCGAGCCCTTCTGGTTGGCGAGCCGCTCGACGATCCAGTCGAGGAGGACCTCGCCGTAGTACGAGTAGCCGATCAGGGGGCTGTCGACGCCGTAGGCGTGCTCCTGCCCGTCGGAGTGCAGGAGGCAGACCAGGCGCAGCGACGCGGTCGGCCCGTCCGGGGTGAGATCGCTGATCTCGAAGAACGACTCCGAGACACCTTTGGAGGCCGGCCCCCAGTTCTTCTTGTGGCTGATCTTCTTGGCGCCCGGCCGGCGGATCGAGCAGTCGTTGAAGGCGCCCAACGCGAACGGCTGCAGCGTGACGACGGTGTCGCCCTGCCACACCACCCGGCACGCCACCCCGACCTCGGGTTCGATCTGCAGGTTCAGCGGACCTGAGAACTCGGGGCTCTCGGCGGGCAGCTCGATCGCGTCGTTGGACAGCGGGAACTCACCGAGGAAGCCCTCCGCGCCCGGCGCGTACCACGGGAAGATGCCCTTGGGTGCGGTTCCCTCGCTGGCCACATTGACGAAATCGACGGCCTCCCCGGCCTGTTCGAGGTGCCCGGCGAAGTTGCCCGCCACCCCGAAGCCGAACCAGTTCCGCATCTCGCGCAGGGGGATCTCGATCACGGTGGGTCAGCGTACGCCGGGCCGCTAGCCTGGGAGTGAGTCGGTGCTGCTCGACACCGCGGGAGGGAACGACATGGCCAAGGAACCGTCAGAACAGGACGACAAGGACAGGCCCGGACCGGCCGATCACGGCCGCGAGGGCGGCATGGCGACCCGCGAGAACGCGCCGGAGTTGACCGAGAACGACGACTGAGCTCAGCGCCGGCGGCGCAGCCAGATCAGCACGCCCAGCGTCGCGGCCGCAGCGAGCAGCACACCCACCGGAACGGCAGGCTTTTTCTTGGCGGTGTCGAGCGCGTCGTGGCTGCGTTGTGCCACAGCCTGTTTCGTGTCGGCGACCTTCTGCTGGGCGCGACCTTTGACGTCGAGTTTGTCGGAGAGCGCCCCGACTGTCTCACCGAGTTCGGCGCGGGTGCGCTCGATGTCGGCCTGCAACTCGTCGATGCCGGCGTCCGGACCCGGCTCGGGCCGAGGATCAGGCGGTGCTGCCATGACGGGCTCCCTTCAACTCGGCGATGTCGGTCTTCACGCTGTCGACCGACACCGCAGCCGGTGGCGGCACTTTCTCCACCTGCTTCTTGCCGACAAGCGCGGCGATGCCCGCCGCGGCGAACAGCACCACCGCCACGATCACCGCGGCCGCCCACACGGGCAGCACGAGGGAGAGCGCGGCGACAGCGCCTGCGATGAGGGTGGCCAACCCCAGGACTGCGAGCAGTCCGGCCGCGCCGGCCAGGCCGGCACCCACGCCGGCGTGTTTGGCCGACTCCTGCATTTCCTTCTGCGCCAACCGCAGCTCGTCACGAATCAGGCGTGACGTCTGCGAGGACAACTGACCCAACAGCTCCCCGGTGGAGGGCTCGGTCTTCGGTTCCGTCATTGTCGGGGAGTGCCCGTTGCGTCACCGGACAAACGCCGACCGGGCCGCGCTCTGATCTGACGTTTCGGGCCGCTGCCCCGGGGAAGACCGCCCGGATGCAGCAACAGCTCACGCCACCCCGCCCGCGGCGCAGCCCCGCCGCGCTGGCCGGCGCGTTCCTGGTCGGCCTGGCGACCGGAGCCCTGACGACGCGCAAGAGCTCCGACGAGCGGCCGGGGCCACCGCGCGCCACCGGTGCCGTCGGCGCCACTCCCACCGAACACGCCGACTCGCCGGCGGAAACGCTCGAGGACCGGCCCGACGCCGACGACCCCGGCAAGCCCGACTCCCCCACCGAACTGACCCGGCCGTCGCTGCTCTACGTGCTGCGCCAGACCGCCGGCGAATTCACCCGCGACCAGTGCATGGACCTGGCCGCCGCGCTCACCTACTTCGCGGTGCTCTCGCTGTTCCCCGCGCTGCTCGTGGTGATGTCGCTGCTCGGCGTCGTCGGTCAGGGCGAGCGCACCGCCGACACCATCCTCGGGATCGTGGACGACGTCAGCCCCGGCGCGGCCGTCGACGTCCTGCGCCAGCCGATCGAGCAGCTCGTCAATGCACCGTCGGCCGGGATCACGCTGGTGGTCGGCATCCTCGGTGCTCTGTGGTCGGCATCGGGCTACGTCGGCGCCTTCGGCCGCGCGATGAACCGCATCTACGAGGTCGAGGAGGGCCGCCCGGCGTGGAAGTTGCGGCTGCAGCAACTCGCGCTGACGTTCGCCGGACTGATCGTCGCGGCGATCGCGGCGCTCCTGCTCGCGGTCAGCGGACCGGTCGCGGAGGCGGTGGGCGGCTCCCTCGGCATCGGGGAGACCGGGTTGACGGTGTGGAACATCGCCCGGTGGCCGGTGCTGCTGCTGCTCGTCGTCGTAGGCGTGGCGACGTTGTACTCCAACGGCCCCAACGTCCAGCAGCCGAAGTTCCGCTGGATCAGTGTCGGGGCAGCCATCGCGATCCTCACCTGGATCGTCGCGTCGCTGCTGTTCGGTGTCTACGTCGCCAACTTCGGCAGCTACAACAAGACCTTCGGTACGCTCGCCGGCGTCATCGTGTTCCTGCTGTGGCTGTGGCTGACGAACCTGGCGCTGCTGTTCGGCGCCGAGGTGGACGCCGAACTCGAGCGCGGCCGCCAATTGCAGGCCGGGATCGCCGCCGAGGACGACCTTCAACTGCCGCTGCGCGACACGAAGATGATCGACAAGAACGCCGCCAAGGAGCACGCTCTGCGCCAGCGCGGCCGCACGCTGCGGCGCTCACGGGGAAAGCGGGCATGATCGCCCAGGTGAGCGGGTATCCCGGCATCGGCGCAGGGCCGCACAGGCGTGGGAGGTCACGATGGTCGGGTGGCTGGACCGCTTGCAGCAACGCAGCCGGGCGGCGGGGTTCGCCATCGCCGTGGTCTACAAGTACGTCGACGATCAGGCCGGCTACCTGGCCGCGCTGATCACCTATTACGCGTTCGTCTCGCTGTTCCCGCTGCTGTTGCTGTTGACCACGCTGCTGGGCGTGGTCCTCGCGGGCCGGCCGGAGTGGCGCGAGCAGATCGTCAACGCAGCCATCGACCAGTTCCCGGTGATCAGCGACCAGCTCAGCCGGCCCGAGGCCCTCAGCGGCGGCACCACCGCGGTGATCATCGGCATCGCGGGCGCGCTGTACGGCGGGCTCGGCGTCGGCAACGCCCTGCAGAACGCGATGAACACCGTGTGGGCGGTCCCGCGGTACACCCGACCCGACCCCATCAGAGCGCGCCTGTACAGCCTGGTGCTGCTGATCGTGCTGGGGTCGGCGGTCATCGGGACGACGGTCCTGACCGCCGTCGGCAGGGCCTGGGCCGGCCTGGGGTTCCTCGGCACCGTCGGCGTCGTCGTCGCGTCCCTGGCGTTGAACACGGCGGTGTGCGTCGCCGCGTTCCGGGTGACCACCGTGCGGTCGCTGAGCTATCGCGACGTCCTGCCCGGGGCGCTCACGGCCGCTGTGGTCTGGCAGATGCTGCAGTGGTTCGGCGCGGCGTACGTGGCTCACGTGCTGGGCACGGCCAGCGCCACCAACAGTGTGTTCGCGATCGTGCTGGGCCTGCTGGCGTTCCTGTATCTGGTGTCGACGTCGCTGCTGGTCTGCGCGGAGATCAACGCCGTACGGGTGGATCGGCTGCACCCCCGGGCCCTGTTGACGCCGTTCACCGACAACGTGGAACTGACCGAGGCCGACCGCAAGATGTACGCCGGACAGGCCGAAGCGCAGCAGGCCAAGGGGTTCCAGCGCGTCGACGTCACCTTCCACCAGCCCGAGCCCGAGCCCGACGACGCCGGCGTTTGCCGCCCTGACGGCGAGGGTATGGCCGAGGCACATCCACGAAGCGGAGGCCACACTCATGAGCGTCACCACCCGAACGCGGTCGGCGGCCCGGCTGGGCCTGAAGGTGCAACGTAGGGTCGCGCTGGCCCAGTTGCTGTTCTGGCCGACGGTGATCACGACGGGAGCGCTGCTCGGGGCGCTCGTGATCGCGGGACGCCGACGCGGCCGATCGTCGGGTTCTGAGTTCGTCCCCGCCACGGGCGCGGGGGCGGCCGAGGCGCTGCCGGTGCCCGACAGCCCCGCAGCGACGGCGTGACACCCTAATCCGCGGGTCGCTCGGCCGTCCCCAGGAGGGCGTCGATCATCGCGGGGTCGACTTCCGCTCCGGCCGCCGCGGCGAACACGCCGGCTCGCCCGATCGGGATTCCCTCGAGCATCCGGGCGATGTCGACTCCCTCCGGCATGATCCCCGCGGAGCCGCCGCCATCCGGCATCGCCGAGGCCATCGCACCGGCCAGCGCGGGTCCGGCCACCGGGTGCGCCATCACCTCGCCGATCGACGACATCCGCGTCAACGGCAGGCTCACGTCGTCCCCGGCGACATCGACGCGCAGCGAGGCGCGCACGTCGCGACTCGACGCGGCGACGTCGACGGTGTACGTCCCATTCTCGACGACCCAGCCGTCGACGCGAATGTCCCAGTACGCCAGGTCTTCCCGCCGGATCGTCACCCGGACCCGGCGCGTCTCACCGGGCTCGAGTGGCACGGAGGCGAACGCCTTGCACTCGCGCGGGGCCCGTGCCACGGCACTGTCACGCAGACCCGTGTAGACCTGCACGATCTCCCGTCCGGCCACCGCACCGGTGTTCGTCACCGACACCTCGACGGTGAGATCGCCGGCATCGTCGACGATCGCCGACGCGTCGCGGTAGTCGAAGGTGGTGTAGCTCAGCCCGTGGCCGAAGGGGAACGCGACATCGAGGTCGCGCGCGTCGTACCACCGGTAGCCGACGAAAAGCCCTTCGCCGTAACGGACATGGCCGTGCTCACCGGGGAAATCGAGATAGGCCGGGGTGTCCTGCAACCGCAGCGGAATCGTCTCGGTGAGCTTGGCCGACGGATTGACCACACCGAACAGCACGTCGGCGAGGGCGCCGCCGCCGGCCTGGCCGAGCAACCATCCCTCGAGCAGCGCGGGCACCTCCTCGGCGAACGGCAGCGCCACCACTCCACCGTTGGACAGCACCACCACGGTTCGCGGGTTGGCCGCCAGCACCGCGTCGAGGAGCGCCAATTGCTCTGCGGGAAGGTCGATGTCGTCGCGGTCGTACCCCTCGGACTCCGCCGCTTCCGGCAGGCCCAGGAACACGACGGCGACGTCGGCCGCCGCGGCGGCGGCGACGGCGTCATCCCTCGGGTCGCCGGGATGATAGGTGACGGTTGCATTGGCCAGACGACGAATCTCGTCGAGAGCGTTGTCGAGCCGGGTGGGATTGATCCTCGACGAGCCGCCGCCCTGGTAGCGGGGCTCCGCGGCGAAGGCGCCGATGACGGCGACGCTGGTGTCGGGGCGCAGGGGTAGTAGGTCACCGTCGTTGCGCAGCAACACGATCGACCGCCCTGCGGCCTCGCGGGCCAGCGCATGGTGGGCGTCGGTGTCCACGGGCTCGGCCGATCGGCGGTCCGTCCTCTCGATCAGCTGCAGCACCCGCGCGGCGGCTTCGTCCACCCGCTGCGCGTCGACGGTGCCGGTCTCGACGGCAGCCAGGATCGCCGCATCTCCGGCGCGGGTGGGGCCGGGCATCGCCAGGTCCAGGCCGGCGGCCAGCGACGCCGGGCGGTCATCGGCAGCGCCCCAGTCCGACACGACGACACCGTCGAACCCCCACTGTTCCCGCAGCACCGTCGTGAGCAGCCACCGATCCTGCGCGGTGTAGACGCCGTTGATGCGGTTGTAGGAGCACATCACCGTCCATGGCCGCGCCTCCCGCACGACGTGGGCGAAGGCCCGCAGGTAGATCTCCCGCAGCGGGCGCGGATCGATGTCGGCGCTGACCCGCATCCGGTCGGTCTCCTGGTTGTTGGCCGCGAAGTGCTTCAGCGATGCGCCCACCCCGCGGCTCTGGATTCCGGCGACCATCGCCGCGCCCAGCACGCCCGAGACCACGGGATCTTCGGAGAAGTACTCGAAGGTGCGCCCGCACAGCGGTGTGCGCTTGATGTTGACGCCCGGACCGAGCAGCACCGCGACGTCCCGGGCGGCGGCTTCGGCGCCGAGGGCCGCACCGATCCGTTCCACCAGGACGGGATCCCAGGAGCAGCCGAGGGCGACCGCCGGAGGAAAGCAGGTCGCCGGCTCGCTGTCACCGATGCCGAGGTGATCTGCGCCGGCCCGCTGCTTGCGCACGCCGTGCGGCCCGTCGGTCAGCATGATCGATGGAATGCCTACGCGCTCAATGGCTTCGGTGTACCAGAAGCTCGCGCCGCTGGTCAGCGACACCTTCTCCTCGAGCGTGAATTCGGCCGGGTCCGGCAAGGAGGTCATGCCTCCAGGGTGCCTCAGCCGCCTCAGGGGGTCTCGAACTCGATGCGGACGAAGTCGGTGACCGCCTCGAAACCGATGCGCTGATAGATCGCGTTGGACACGGGGTTCGCCAGGTCGGCGAACAGCACCACCTCGCGGGTTCCGCTGCGATGCGCGAGCCGGGCGGCCGCGGCCGTCACCGCGGAACCGAAGCCCTGCCCCCTGGCCGCGGTCGGCGTGTAGACCGGCCCGATCCGCGAGACGCCCGACGCCGGGGCGCGCAGCATCGCCATACTCACCGGCTCGTCGTCCCGGGTCCACAGCACGAACCGGTCCCCGATGTCGGCGGCGTGCGCGACGAACCGGGCTCCGGCGGCGTCGTCGCGGGGTTCGTTGAAGGTCTCGACGAAGAAGTTCTCCACCCAGTCGACGAGCACAGTGTGATCGTCCGCGGTTGCGAGACGATCGGCGCCGCGCACACCGGTTGGCGGCGCCAGTGTGCCCAGCCGGTAGAGCCGCTCACCCAGGTCGACGTGCCCGGCCCGGCCGGTGGCCTCCTGCCAGGCCGCCGCAAACCGTGTCGCGGTGCCCCGGACACCGCGGATGCCGTCGAGATCGGGGTGCGTCTCGGCGAGGCGTTCGGCCGCGCGCTCGGTCGCGGCCCCCGCCAGACCCGTGACCAACAACGGATACGGCGGCGTCTGCAGCGCCGCCCCGACCACGGTGTCGCCGACGTGCACCGTCACCATCGTCGACCGGGCGGGTATTCCCGCGCGGAGCGCCGTTAGCTCGATCGTGTGCAGGACGGGGTCACGGCGGTACAGCGGCCCCGCGTGCGCCAGGAACGCCTCGAGATCCTCGTGCAGCTGTGCGTTCATCACCTCAGCATGGGCACCCGGTCAGGGCCCGTCGAATCATTAACCTTGCTAAATCTGATGAAGAATCTTTAGTTTTACTGTCAGAATCATCGCCTCTAGCGTCAAACGCATGACCCCCGCCGCGCTGATCGTGCTCAGCGGCTTCGCCACCACGATGGCGCTGATCGCGGCGATCGGGGCCCAGAACGCGTTCGTGCTCCGCCAGGGCATCCGCGGCGAACACGTGCTGCCGGTCGTGGCCGTCTGCACCGTGTCCGATCTGGTGCTCGTCGCCGCCGGTATCGCGGGATTCGGCGCCCTGGTCAGCACCCATCCCGACCTGGTGACCGTCGCGACCTATGGCGGCGCCGCGTTTCTGCTCGGCTACGGCCTGCTCGCGGCGCGACGGGCGCTGCGGCCGGGAACGCTGACGCCGTCGGATGCGCAACCCGCTCGCCTGGCCGGCGTGCTGGCCACCTGTCTGGCGCTGACGTTTCTCAACCCGCACGTGTACCTCGACACCGTGGTGCTCCTCGGTGCGCTGGCCAACGAGCACCGCGACGGGCGTTGGCTGTTCGGCATCGGTGCGGTGACCGCCAGCGCCGTCTGGTTCACCGGGCTGGGATTCGGCGCCCGAAGGTTGCGGCGCTACTTCGAATCGCCGCGAACATGGCGGCTGCTTGACGGCGGAATCGCGGTGATGATGATCGCGCTGAGTGTGACACTGGTCCTCACCTGATCCAAACCGCGGTTGCCGCCCCTCGACTACGAGACAATCGATGGTATGAAGCCGGGCAACTCCGAAGGGCTCCGGGAACGCAAGAAGAGACAGACCCGTGAAGCGGTCCGCATCGCTGCGTTTCGGCTCTTCGAGAAGAACGGCTACCCCAACACCACGATCGAGCAGATCGCCGAGGCGGCCGACGTCTCGCCGCGCACCTTCTTCCGCTACTTCCCGAACAAGGCCGCGTTGCTGATCCCCGATCAGCTGATGGAACCGATCGTCGCGCTGTTCCTCGCCGCGCCCGCCGAACTGTCTCCGATCGCCGCCTACCGGCACGCCCTCGAGCAGGTCTTCAGCGGCTTCGCCGGGTCGGAGTGGAGTGATGAGATGGCCCGCCAGCGGCTCCTCTACACGCTGCCGGAGGCCGGCGGCGCCCTCTATCACGAGTACATCCACACCATCGAGCTGATCACGGATGCACTCGCCACCCGGCTGGGCCGGCCCGTGGACGATCCTCGGCTGAGGATCACCGCCGGCGCGATGACCGGCGTGATGATGGCTGCGCTGCACGGGACCCCGATGGCTCCCGACGCCCTGTTCGCCGGGCTGGACTTCCTCGACGCCGGCCTGCCGCTCAACGCGGCCGAGAAGTGACGCCCCGCAGACCGTTTCCGCGCTTCTGTTCGCCCTGATCGCAACCGCTGACATCGGTGCCCGCCGCACCTAGCGTCTGCGGCCATGCCCGAACAGCCCGACGCGCCGCCTCACGGCCGGCGACTCAATGAGGACTGGCTGGCCGTGATCGTGGGCCTGGCCCTGCTGACCCTGGTGCTGATCGGCGCCCTGCCCGGCAGCGTGATCCCGTGACCGGCCAGGCCACCGACGCCCCCACCCGGCCCCGGTCGTCCGGCGTCGCGTACGCCGTCGCCGGTGTCCTGGTCGTGATCGTCCTCGGCGCGGCCACCCGGTTCCTCGAGCAGCAGGTCCCCCGCTGGGCCGCCGGGACCGGGTTCGCGGGGGTGGCGAAGTCCATCGAGTTCCCCGTCTACGCGATCGCGCTCGGGCTGCTCGGCAACGTCGTGCTGTCCCGGTTGGCGCTGCGGGACGCGCTGTCGGCGGGCTTCCGCACCGAGTTCTTCATCAAGACCGGTCTCGTGCTCCTCGGGGCGTCGATCAACCTGAAAGTCCTCGCAACGGCCGCGGGCCCGGCGATCATCCAGGCGTTGCTGCTCATCACCATCGTGTTCGGTTTCACGTGGTGGCTGGGCGGACGGCTCGGCATCGAGGACAAGTTGCGCGCGCTGCTGGCCTCGGCGGTGTCGATCTGCGGGGTGAGCGCCGCGATCGCCGCCGCCGGCGCGGTGCAGGCCAGACGCGAGCAACTCGCGTACGCCGCGTCGCTGGTGATCGTCTTCGCGCTCCCGTCGATCTTCCTGCTGCCCTGGCTGGCAGGTGTTCTCGGGCTGTCCGACGCGGTGGCCGGAGCCTGGATCGGCGGCAACATCGGCACCACCGCCGCGGTCGCGGCCTCCGGCGCGATCGCCGGAGAGGACGCCCTGCAGATCGCCACCATCGTGAAGACCACGCAGAACGCGCTGATCGGCGTGGTCGCGATCGCGCTGACGGCCTACTTCGCGCTCAAGGTCGAACGCCGCAGCTCCAGCGAGGCCCGCCCGACCATCGGGCAGTTCTGGGAGCGTTTCCCCAAGTTCGTCCTCGGCTTCGTCGCGGCGTCGGTCATCGGCACGCTGTACCTGCAGTGGGGCGGCGACAAGGCGACCATCACGACCGTCAACGACCTGCGCACCTGGTTCCTGATCTTCGCGTTCGTCGCGATCGGCCTGGAGTTCTCGCTGCGGGGCCTGCGCGAAGCGGGATGGCGACCGATCGCCGTCTTCGCCTCGGCCACCGTCGTCAACATCGTCGTCGCGCTCGGACTGGCCCTCGTGTTGTTCGGAAACTTCACGGTCAGCTAGCTATTCTCGCCGGGTGCCCGAGTTGTGGTCCCGGCGGAACGTCCTGGGGATGGCCGCCGCGGCGGCGTTGCTGACCGCCTGCAGATCCGAGAAACCGGGCGCCGTCGCCTCCGACGGCTCGGTCACCGTCACGCACGCGTTCGGCGAGACGACGATCACCAAGCCGCCCACCCGCGTCGTCAGCGCCGGCCTCACCGACGCCGATTTCCTGCTGTCGGTGGGGGTCGTGCCGGTCGCCGTGACGGACTGGTTCGGCGGCGAGCCGTTCGGCGTGTGGCCGTGGGCGCAGGCCCGGCTCGGCGGCGCAACGCCGGCGGTGCTCTCGCTCGCCGACGGCATCCCGGTCAAGGAGATCGCCGCTGCCCGACCGGATCTCATCGTCGCCACCAACGCCGGCCTGGACGCGGACACCTACACCGCGCTCAAGGCGCTCGCCCCGACGATCCCCCAGTCCGGCCGCGATGCGTTCTTCGAACCCTGGCGCGATCAGGCCGACCTGATCGGGCAGGCGACCTACCACCACGAGGACATGACCAAGCTCGTCGCCGACGTCGACGCGTCCTTCACGAAGGTCAAAGACGACCATCCCGCGTTCGCCGACCGGAAACTGCTGCTGCTCGACGGCCGGCTGGAGGCCGGCGGCGCCCGGGTCAGCGGGCCGGCCTGGCGGCGTGAATTCCTGACCGCGATGGGCCTCACCCTCGCCGACGCCGACGGGCTGATCCCGCGGGACCGACTGACCCAGGTACTCGACCAGGCCGACGTGGTGATCTGGACCACGGAGAACGACGAGGAGCAGGCCGCGCTGCTGGCCGACCCCGCCGTCGCGCAGTCACGCATCACCGCGCGGAACCGCAACGTGTTCACCGGCAAGGAGCTGGCCGGCGCGATCGCCTACGCCTCGACGCTGTCCTACCCGGTGGTGGTCGACAAACTGCCGCCGATGATCGCGACCGCGCTGGGCTGATCTAATGGGCCGGTGACCGAGCAGCCCACCGACCTGGATCGACACGCCAGCTTCGCCCGCGTGGGCTCGGCCTACTATCCGATCCTCGTCGCCGTGTTCACCGCGCTGGTGATCATCTCCAACGTCACCGCCACCAAGGGCGTCGCGTTCGGGCCGATCATCACCGACGGCGGCTTCATCGTGTTCCCCCTGACCTACGTGATCGGCGACGTGCTCAGCGAGGTGTACGGGTTCAAGGCCGCCCGGCGTGCCATCTTGACGGGCTTCGCAATGAACATCCTTGCCGCCCTTGCCTTCTGGGTGACGATCTACCTCCCTGCGGCCGACTTCTACACCAACCAGGAACACTTCGAGAACGTCGTGCACGCCTACACCCAGCTGATCGTCGCCGGGCTGGCCGGCTTCATCGTCGGGCAGACCCTCAACGCGTGGGTGGTGGTGGCGATCAAGGAGCGCACCAAGGAGAAGCACCTGTGGGCGCGGCTGGTCGGCTCGACGTTCGTCGGCCAGCTCGGCGACACCCTGGTGTTCTGCACGATCGCCGCCAGCGCGATCGGCATCTCCACCTTCAAAGACTTCGCCGTCTACACCGCGCTGGGCTGGTTCTACAAGACCGCCGTCGAGGTGGTCATGCTGCCGGTCACCTACCGGGTGATCGCCGTGATCAAACGCAACGAGCCGACGTACCAGCTGGTGGGTTAACCCACCTCGATGTCCAGGGAGGTTGTCCCTCCCGTTATCGGTGAGCCTGTGTGACAGGGAAGGCCTCCGGTTGTGAAGTGGAGCTGTCTAGGAACCGCTTCACCNGATGTCCAGGGAGGTTGTCCCTCCCGTTATCGGTGAGCCTGTGTGACAGGGAAGGCCTCCGGTTGTGAAGTGGAGCTGTCTAGGAACCGCTTCACCAACCAGGAGGCCTTCGTGTCCCACGCTAACGCTGCTCTGACCCCGCGCGCTCGATTGAGGCTCGCCCGGCTCGTCGTCGAGTCCAACTGGACCTACGCCGCTGCCGCCAAGATGTTCATGGTCGCCCCACGCACGGCCAAGAAGTGGGCCGACCGGTTCCGCGCCGAGGGTGTCGCCGGGATGGACGACCGCAGTTCGCGACCACACCTCACCCCTACCAAGACCAGCCAGCAGGTCATGCGGCGGATCGTCGACGTGCGGTGGCGCAAGCGGTTGGGACCGGTGCAGATAGCCGGTCAACTCGGAGTGCCGGCCTCCACGGTGCATGCGGTGTTGACCCGGTGTCGGATCAACCGTTTGTCCTATATCGACCGCGTCACCGGTGAACCCATTCGACGCTACGAGCATGACCATCCGGGCTCGTTGATCCACGTCGACGTCACCAAGTTCGCCAACATCCCCGACGGCGGCGGCCATAAATTCCTGACTCATCAACAGAGCAAGCGCAACGCGCGACAAACGGCCCGACGCACTGGCGACCGCGGTGATCGCGCCCACCAATACCGGCCGAGAATAGGAATTGCGTTCCTGCACACCGTGATCGATGATCACTCCCGCGTGGCCTATGCCGAAATCTGCACCGACGAAACAGCGGTCACGGCGATCGGTGTGCTGCGGCGGGCCGTGACCTGGTTCGCCGAGCGGGGCGTCATCGTCGAACGCGTCCTGTCCGACAACGGATCGGCCTACCGGTCCTACGCCTGGCGCGACGCCTGCGCCGAAATGGACATTATCCCGAAGCGGACCCGTCCGTATCGGCCTCAGACCAACGGCAAGATCGAGCGATTCCACCGCACCCTGGGCGACGGTTGGGCCTACGCCCGGCTCTACCAATCGACCGAAGAACGCAACACCGCCCTACCGGGTTGGCTGCACTTCTACAATCACCACCGAGCCCACTCCGCCATCGGAGGACAGCCACCGGTCACCCGACTGACCAACCTCCCTGGACATCACA
>NZ_JYNX01000062.1 GCF_001044255.1 Mycolicibacterium chubuense | reverse complement strand
CGCCGAACCTCAGACCCGAACCGCCGCCCACTGCCCACTCAGCAACCCCCCAGAACACCGGATGTTGCAGTGACCGTATGAATCCGCCGCGCTCGCAGCGACCCGGAATGCTATTCCGCGACAGAACAATTCAGTCGCTGGCCAGCGGGAGGCGCACCTCGAAGCGGGCGCCCGTCGGCAGATTGTGCGCCGACAGCGTGCCGCGGTGCGCCTGCACCAGGCCGGCCGCGATCGCCAGCCCCAGCCCCGACCCGCTCGGCAGCGACGAATCCGCCCGCGGCACACGGCTGTTCGATCCCCGATAGGCCACGTCGAACACACGCGGCAGGTCGGCCTCGTCGATGCCCACGCCGGTGTCGTCCACCCGGGCCCACGCGCTGTTCTCGTCGGCGCCCAAGGCCAGCTCGACCCTGCCGCCCTCGGGCGTGTGCGCGATCGCGTTGGCCACCAGGTTCGACAGCACCCGCACCAGCGCGCGGTCGCTGCCCACCACCCGCACCGGCTCCTCGGGCAGGTTCGCCTCCAGCTGCACCCCGGCGCGTTCGGCGGCGATCCGGTGCGCGGCCAGCACGTCGTCGACCACCTCGTCGAGCGCCACCTTGTCGAACGACGGTGTCAGCGCGCCCGCGTTGATCTTCGACATCTCGAACAGGTCGTCGACCATCTCCGACAGGCGCACCGACTCGTGCTCGATGTGCTTGGCGTGCACCCGCACCTCGTCGTCGGGCACCACACCGTCGGCGATCGCCTCTGACACAGCGCGGATGCCGGCCAGCGGCGTGCGCAGGTCATGGCTGACGAACGCGACCAGCCGGCGCCGTGACTGCTCGGCGGCCCGCTCGGAGTCGCGGATCTCGGCCTCCCACACCGTGCGCCGCGCCTGGTAGCGGCCCAGCATCACCGCGGCGGGGATCGTCACCACCGAGACGACCGCCAACACCACCGCGATGCTCGCCGGCGTGATCATGAACCCGCTGGCCCCGATGACCCCGGCCAGGGTCGCGAGCACGGGAATCAGCACCAGCGCGACCATGCTGACCGCGAGCGACCACGTCCGCGCCAGCCGGATCACCGCCGCGCCGACCAGCACCACGGGTACCGAGCAGGCCAGAGCCCAGCCGACGGTCTCCCAGAAGTCAGTCGTCGGCATCCGGCCGTCCGGAGGTCGGTTCGGGCTTCGGTTCTGCGGAAGCGTCGGCCCTCGTATCGGCGGACGCGTCGGAGGTCCACATGTAGCCGCGGCCCCACACCGTCTGCACCCGGTGGCGGTCGCCGAGCTTCGACCGCAGGCGCTTGACGTGCACCGTCACCGTCGACAGGTCGCCGAAGTCCCAGTGCCAGACCTGCTTGAGCAGGTCCTCGCGGGTGAACACGGTGTCGGTGTGGGTGAGGAAGAACAGCAGCAGATCGAACTCGCGGTTGGTGAGGCTGACCGGCCGGCCCGCCAGCGTGACCGTGCGCGACGCTGTCGAGATCATCAGATCGCCCGATCGCAGGTCCATCGGCATCACGCCGGTCGGCGACGGGGCGCGGCGCAGCACCGAGCGCACCCGCAGTGCGAGTTCGCGGGGGCTGAACGGTTTGGTCAGGTAGTCGTCGGCGCCGGCTTCCAGTCCGGCGATGCGGTCGTCCTCTTCGCCCAGGGCGGTCAGCAGGATCACCGGTACCGCGTAACCGCCGCGTTTGCGCAGGCTGCGGCACAGGGAGAGGCCGTCGGGGCCGGGCATCATCACGTCCAGCACCGCGACGTCGATGCGCTGGGAACCCAGGAGTCGCAACGCTTCGGTGCCGTCATGTGCGGTGGACACGACGAGTCCGTCGCGCTCGAGATAGCGCCGGACGACGTCGCGGACGACGTCATCGTCATCGGCGATCAGCACGCGGGTCACCACACAGAGGCTAGCCCTACAATGCTGCTACCTGCAGCTATGTCATCGAATTGTCAGGCTTGCCGCTCGCGTCCTTCGCACGCCTGGCCTAGCGTTGCGGTCTATGCCCGACTGTCCCGTCACGGTGGTCCTGCCGTGCCTCAACGAGGCCGAGTCTTTGCCGGGCGTTCTGGCCGCCGTGCCCGCGGGGTACAGGGCATTGGTGGTGGACAACAACAGCACCGACGCGACCGCGCTGGTGGCGCGCCGTTGCGGCGCCGACGTGGTCGCCGAGACGACCCCCGGCTACGGGGCGGCGGTGCACGCCGGTGTGGTGGCGGCGTCGACGCCGATCGTCGCGGTGCTCGACGGCGACGGGTCGCTGGACCCGCAGGAGCTGCCGGCCCTGGTCGAGGACGTCGAGCGCGGCGCCGACATGGCGATCGGACGCCGGCGTGCCACACCCGGTCTGACCTGGCCGTGGCACGCCCGCCTCGGTACGGCGGCGGTGTGCTGGCGGCTGCGCACCCGCTACGGCCTGCAGGTCCACGACATCGCCCCGATGCGGGTGGCCCGCCGCGACGCGGTGCTGGCGCTCGGCGTCACCGACCGCCGCTCGGGCTACCCGCTGGAGCTGCTGGTGCGAGCCGCGCAGGCGGGCTGGACGGTGACCGAACGCGATGTCGCCTACGGCCCGCGCACCGGCGGCACGTCGAAGGTGAGCGGCTCGGTGCGTGGCAGCGCCACCGCGGCCCTGGACTTCTGGAAGGCCATCTCGTGACGGGAACCTGCCTACTGGTCGTGGCCAAGGCACCGGTGCCCGGGCTGGCGAAGACGCGGCTCGCGGCGACGCTCGGCGACGCGGTGGCCGCCGACATCGCCGCCGCCGCGCTGCTCGACACCCTCGACGCCGTGGCGGCGACGCCCGCCCAGACGCGGGTCGTCGCGATGACCGGAGACCTCGCTGCCGCCGCCCGTTCGGCCGAGATCCGGGCCCGCCTCGACGACTTCGTCGTGGTCGGTCAGCGGGGCGACGGGTTCGCCGACCGGCTCGCCAACGCGCACCTCGACGCGGCGGCCGCGAGCGACGGGGCGGCGGTCGTGCAGATCGGGATGGACACCCCGCAGGTGACCCCCGAGCTGCTGGCGGACTGTGTGCGTGGCCTCGCCGAGCACGAGGCCGTACTCGGCATGGCGTGTGACGGCGGATGGTGGGTGCTCGGGGTGCGCGACGCGGCGCGCGCCGACTGTCTGCGCGATGTGCCGATGTCGGCGCCCGACACCGGCGCTGTAACGCTGTCGGCGCTGCAGCACACCGGACTGTCGGTGGGACTGGTCGCGCAGCTCGCCGACGTCGACACGATCGACGACGTCGACGTGGTGCGTCGCGCCTGCCCGGCCGGCTCACGATTCAGCCGGATCACTGCGACGGTGGAGGCCTGATGTTCGGACAGCTCTACGACCGCGCCCTGGACGGCGAACGATGTTGGGTGCGCCGCGACGACGGGCGGGTGAGCAAGTTGCCGGTGCACAGCTGGCTGGGCGGCCGGCACGCCGACGAGCGCTTCGACCACACCGTCGTCGAGATGTGTGAAGGCCCGACGATCGACCTCGGTTGCGGCCCGGGCCGGCTGGTGGCCCATCTGGTGCAGCGCGGGGTACCGGCGCTGGGGGTGGACCTGTCGGAGACGGCGGTGCGATTGGCCCGCAGCAGCGGTGCGCCGGCACTGCACCGTGACCTGTTCGAACCGTTGCCAGGCACCGGGCGCTGGCAGACCGTGCTGCTGGCCGACGGCAACGTCGGCCTCGGCGGTGACCCGGTCAAGGTGCTGCGCCGCGCCGCCGAGCTGCTGCGCAGCGGCGGTCAGTGCGTCGCCGAATTCGATTCCGACACAGCGGGAGTCGACGTCGGCTGGGTGCGGCTGGAATCGGCCAGCACCATCGGCCCGTGGTTCCGCTGGGCGTCGGTCGGCATCGACTGCGTGGCGGCGCTGGCCGCCGAGGTGGGGTTGTCGGTCGCGGGCATCCGCCGCATCGGCGACCGGGTCGTCGCCAGCCTCGCCGCGGCGTGACGACATGCCCACCCTGTATCTGCGCGGGACGGCTGTCACCGCCCGCGTCGGCATGGCGCTCGGCGTCGCGATCGCAATCTGTTTCGCCACAGGGCTGATCAGTCATCTGATCCAGCATCCACAGCCGTGGTTCTGGTGGCCGACCCGGCCCGTGTGGCTGTACCGGTTCACGCAGGGCCTGCATGTCATCAGCGGCATCGCCGCGATTCCGCTGCTCGTGGTCAAACTGTGGTCGGTCTGGCCGAAGCTGTTCGAGCGTCCGCTGCTCGGGGGTCCGGTCCGCGCGCTCGAGCGGATCTCGATTCTGGTGCTGGTCGCCTCGATGATCTTCCAGCTGAGTACCGGGCTGCTCAACACCGCGCAGTGGTACGTGTTCGGGTTCTTCTTCACCACAGCGCATTACGCGGCCGCCTATGTGGCCATCGGCGCGGTGATCGTGCACATCGGGGTGAAGCTGCCCGTAATCAGGCGTGCTCTCGGGGAGCCGCTCGACGACGGGTCGCATGTCCCGCAGGGCGGCCCGACTCGCCGCACCGTGCTGATCGGGACATGGCTGTCGGTGGCGGTCGCCACCGTCGTCACCGCCGGCCAGACGATCCCGCTGCTGCGTCGCGTCTCGGTGCTTGCCCCGCGTTCGGGCACGGGGCCGCAAGGCATTCCGGTGAACCGGTCGGCGGTGGCCGCGGGCGTGGTGGCCGCGGCCCGGTCGCCGGAGTACCGGCTCACGGTGACCAACGGCGAGCGCAGCACGTCGTTCACGCTCGCCGAGCTCGCCGCGATGCCGCAGAGCACCCACCGGTTGCCGATCGCATGCGTGGAGGGGTGGAGCGCCGAGGCCGCGTGGACCGGGGTGACCCTGTCTCAACTCATCGCCGAGGTGGGGGCGTCGCCGGACTCGGACGTGCGGATGATCTCGCTGGAGGGACCGGGTCCGTACTCGCGGACCGTGCTGCCCGCCCGGCACGCCCGTGATGACATGACGCTGATCGCCCTGAAGATCAACGGTGAGACACTGAACCTCGATCACGGCTATCCGTGCCGACTCATCGCTCCGACCAGACCCGGTGTGCTGCAGACGAAATGGCTGACCCGGATCGAGGTGGTGCCGTGAAGATCCTGAGGATCGCCCTGGTGGTGGCCGGGCTCGCGGTCGGTGCATACGGCGCGGTGCTGCTGCTCGACCAACCACCGGTGGTGCTGGTGCGGATCGCGGTGTGGGCGGCGGCCGCGGTCATCCTGCACGACTTCGTGTTCGCGCCACTGTGCGCGGCACTGGGTTTCGCCGGGCGACGGCTGGTGCCGGCCGCGTGGCGGACACCGGTGGCGGTGGCGGCGCTGTGCAGTGTGGTGCTGGCCCTGCTGGCGATCCCGGTCTACGACAAGCCGGGCGCGCGGCCCGACAACCTCACGGTGCTCGACCGTGACTACGTGGCGGGGCTGTGGATCGCGCTCGCGGTGGTCTGGGTGTGCGTCCCGGTGTACCTGCTCGTGGCGCGGCGGCTACCAGTTCGTCAGGATCAGGTGGTTGACGGCCAGCGCGCCGACGACGTTGAGGGCCAGCCACCAGCGGTGTGACCGGCGCGGCAGGAGCGCCGCCGAGGCCACCAGCCACACCATGAACGGCAGCCAGATCCGTTCGGTCTCGGCCTTGCTGAGCCGGGACAGGTCGGCGGCCACGATCGCCAGCAGCGCCCCGAGCACCACCAGGTGCAGCCCGCTGCGCCGCCGCAGCGCGGCGAGGTCGAAGACGCGGCCGAGCCCGGCCACGCTGCCCAGCCCGATCGCGCACACCACCGATCCGAAGTTCGCCCAGCCCCAGTACGCGAACGGGCGGTCGTTGGCGATGCCCTGCCAGTAGCGCTCCTGCACCAGGTGATAGCCGTCGAGCCACCAGAACCCGGCCACAGCGAACACCCCGACGACCAGCAGTGCGGCCACCACGGCGGGCACCAGCGCGGTCAGGGCGGCTCGTCCGGTGCGTGCGCTGATCAGCACGGCGACCGCGGGCAGCGCCATCAGCCCCAGGCCGTAGTTGAGGAAGATGCCCCAGCCCAGCAGCAGCCCCGCCCCGGCCGCGGCAGCCACCGCCAGCCGCGTCGTGCCCGTGACCGCGAGAGCCAGCAGCGCGATGCCCCACGCCGCGACACCGGCGAAGTAGCCGTCGGCGGACACGGCGATCCAGATCGCGGTCGGCGCCACCGCCACGAACGGCGCCGCCCGCCGGGCCATGTCCTCGTCGGCGAGCGCGCGCACCGCGACGACGATCGCGGCCGCCGCACTGGACCCGGCCAGCAGGCAGAGCAGCCCGGCCCACGCCCCTCCGCCGAGTCCGATCCGGTCCAGCCACACGAACGTCAGCAGCGCCCCCGGCGGGTGTCCCGAGACGTGGGTAATCCAGGAATCAGGCTGGTAGTCGAGGATCCGGCCGGCGAACGTGCGCACCGCCTCGCCGACGTCGTCGATGGTCGGGACCTGACGCAGGTACTCGTGGCGGGCGGTGAGCCGGCCGGCGAAGCCACGCTGCCAGCCGTCGACCATCGCGAGGCTGAACGCCCACGCGCACGACACCGCCCAGGCGGTCCACGGCAGCCACCGCCACGGCAGCCGCTGGGCGAGCGCGGGTCCCCACAGCACGGCGGCCAGTGCCAGCGCGACGGCCGGGACGGTGCCCGGCCCCACGTGGGCGTTCCACCAGCCGAAGATCGGGGCGGTGTCGGCGAAGTCGCGGAACCGGTCCGGTGTCGCGTTGATCAGCGGTGTGACGGGGCCAAGATCCAGGCGGGGGACGACGAACGCCGCGACCACCAGGACCGCGCCGACCGCCACGGCGACCGTTTCTCTGCGACCGATAGACACGTCCGACAGCCTAGGGATCGGGCGCGGCACGAGGTCTGACACGTCGGTGACGTGGGTTTGCCCGCCGAGCCGCAAAGGGTATTGGATACCGCTGCCTATTTGCTCCATGGTGGGGATGTGTGCCGGATTACACCGATCCGGCATTCGGATCAGGTCGGGCCGCACGACAGAAGACGTGTACGAAGACGAACACATCCACACAGGAGGACCTGACATGACCAGCTCGACGACCGCCGTTGCCACCAAGCCCGCCGGCCCGTTGGTGACCACCCAGGGCAACACGACCATCGCCGACGTCGTGGTGTCGAAGATCGCCGGCCTGGCCGCCCGCGAGGTGCACGGAGTGCACGATCTCGGCGGCAATGCCAGCCGGGCGGTCGGCGCGCTGCGCGACCGCATCCCGGGTGCGTCCACCAACTACGCGCAGGGCGTCTCGGTCGAGGTCGGGGAGAAGCAGGCGGCCGTCGATCTCGATATCGTCGCCGAGTACGGGGTGTCCATCTCCGATGTCGCCTCGGGGATCCGCCGTAACGTGATCTCCGCGCTGGAGCGCATGACCGGTCTGGAGGTCGTCGAGGTGAACATCACGGTGCACGACGTCCACGTCCCCGACGAGGGCGACGACGCCGACGATCGCTCCGGCCGGGTCGAGTGACGGCCGCCCGGACGAACGTCAGAGGAGAACGAACAATGACCACTGCAACAGTCGGCATGCTCGCCGGCGTGCTCCTCGGGGTGGCGGCGGCCGCGGGTGGCTTCACCGGCTTCCTCGTCGCCCTGATCCTGGGCGCGATCGGCTACGTCATCGGCGGACAGCGCGACGGCGAGTTCGACGTGACCACCTGGTTCCAGGGCCGGCGCCGTGGCTGAGACCGGCGCGGCCGTGCTCGACGCGGCTGCCCCGGTCACCGACCCCGGTGACCGTGGCAGCCTGCAGGTGCGCGGCCGCGCGATCGAGCATCTGGTGGAGGCCGCCGTGCTGACCACGCCGGGCGTGCGGCGGCACGGAAAGGCCCTCAGCGGCCTGATCGGCCACGATCTGCCGCGCGTCGACGCCGTCGTCGCCGGCGATCACGTCCGCACCGAGGTGGAGATCGCCGCGGAGTGGGGCCGCCCGCTGGCGGCCCTGGCGGCGGACGCGCGCTCCCGGATCACCACGGCGCTGCGTGATCACGCGGGGCTCGTGGTGGACGGCATCACCGTGCACGTCGCGGCGATCGTCACCCCCGAGGGGCGCACGAACGGAAGGACACTCTCATGACAACGCTGGAAACACCTGCAGCGCAGCATGTTTCGCTGCGACCAGGACCCACACCGGTCGCCGCGGCCGGGGCCAGCAAGGTCGCGGTGGCCCTGGCGCTCGTCCTGGCCGCCGCCGGCGGGGTCGCCGTCCGCGACGCGGTCGTCGGGCTGGGCTGGGCGTCCGGGTCCACCTGGCTGCCCGCGGTCGCCGACACGGTCGACGGGATCACCCCCGGCGGCTGGCTGGTTCCCGCGGGTGTGGTGCTGGTTCTGCTCGGCCTGCTGCTGATGGTGATCGCGCTGTCGCCCCGCCGGCGCACCGCGGTCGCGGTGCGCGCCGAGACGCCGATCTATCTGAGCGTGGACGGCATCGCCAAGTTGGCCGCCGCCCGCGCCCGCGACGTGGCCGGCGTGGTCGACGCGCGGGCGACCGCCTCCAAGCGTCGCGTCGTGCTGCGCTGCCGGGTCACCCGCGACGACGGCGGCGCGCTGCGCAGCACCATCACCGACGCGGTGACCCAGACCCTGGGTGCGCTCGAGCACCCGCCCCGAGTCGTCGTCCGCACCCGAACCGAGGAGACCTCATGAGCCGCATGTCCGTCGGCTTCGACCGCACCGTCACGTTTCTGACCGGCTTGGGCCTGCTCGCCCTGGGTCTGGCCGCCGTCGCCTGGCACAAAGGCGTCATCGGCGCGAACCGCGCCGTGCAGACGCCCCTGGGCGACTGGATGGCGACGTCCTGGTGGCCGTGGGCGGCAGGCGGCGCCGGGATCGTGTTGATCCTGCTGGCACTGCGGTGGCTGGCCGCGCACCGGTGGGCGGCCAGGGCCAGCCGGGTGAGCCTGCCCGGTGACGCCGGGTCGACCGCCGACGCCACATCGGTCGCGTCCGCGGCAGCCGACGCGCTGGGTGCCGACGCCGCGGTGACCAAGGCGTCCGGTGCGGCCTCGGTGCTGCGCGGGCGTCCGACGATCACCCTGACCGCGCGGGTGCCGGCCCGGCACGGCCTGCCCGCCGCCGTGGGCGCCGCCGACGAGGCCGCCCGCACCGCCGCGGTCATGCTGGGCGACAGCGTCGCCCTGCGGACCATCCTGCACATCGACACCAAGGCCGGGGCCGTCGTGCGATGACGGCAGTCGGGCAGGGCGGCCAGGTGCTGGTGCCCGGCGTGACGTGCTGGCGCACGGAACGCGCCGGGCGCTTCAGCCGCATCGTCGACGGCGCCGACTACCTCTACTACGTCAAAGAGGCCATGCTCGGGGCGCGCCGGCGGATCATGCTGATCGGTTGGGATCTCGACGCCCGCACCGCCTTCGAGCCCACCGGGGCGTCGCTGAGCGGCCCCAACCATCTCGGGCTGTTCCTGACCTGGCTGGTGTGGCGTCGCCCCGAGCTCGAGATCTACCTGCTCAAGTCCAATCTCAAGCTGCTGCCCGCGCTCGACGGGTTCTGGTTCGGTCTCACCCCGGTGTCGCTGGTGAACCGGCTGACCCTGCCGCGCATGCATTTCGCCGTCGACGGCGCCCGTCCCACTGGCGCGGTGCACCACCAGAAGATCGTCGTCATCGACGACGCGGTGGCGTTCTGCGGCGGCATCGACCTCACCCTCGGTCGCTGGGACCGGCGCGAACACGAGCGCCACGACCACGGCCGTTCGGCGGCGGGACACACCTACGGTCCTCGGCACGAGGTGGCCGCGGTGGTCGACGACCACGCGGCCAGAGCGCTGGCCGATCAGGCGCGCCAGCGGTGGCACGATGCGACCGGTGTGACGCTGCACCCGGTCAGCCCCGTGGGGCCGGTGTGGCCGCGCGGCCTGAACCCCGCGGTGCGCGACGTCGACGTCGCCATCGCCCGTACACAGCCCCCGCTGCGCACCCGCCCGGAGGTCCGCGAAGTCGAGGCGCTCAACCTCGCCGCGATCCGGCAGGCCCGCTCGGTCATCTACCTGGAGAACCAGTACCTCGCGTCGAGGCGGCTGGCCGACGCGCTCGCCGCGCGGCTGCGCGAGCCTGACGGCCCCGAGGTCGTGATCATCCTGCCCCGCAGCTCGGAGAGCCGGCTCGAGCAGGAGTCGATGGACAGCGCCCGCGAGCGGCTCCTGCGCAAACTGTGGAAAGCCGACGAGCACAACCGCTTCGGCGTCTACTGGCCCGTCACCACCGGCGGCATGTCGGTCTACGTCCATTCCAAGGTGATGGTGATCGATGACCGCCTGCTGCGCATCGGGTCGTCGAACCTGAACAACCGGTCACTCGGCTTCGACAGCGAGTGCGACGTCGCGGTCGAGGCCGGCGACCGCCCCGACGTCGCCCACGAAATCCTGCTCGCCCGAGACGATCTGGTGTCCGAGCACCTGGGTGTCTCGGTGAGCGACTTCCGGGCGGAACTGGAGCGGCGTGGCTCGTTCCTGGCCACCGTCAATGCGCTGCGCAGCACGGGACGGTCGCTGCGGAAGTTCACCCGGCACATGGTCTCCGGGGACGCCGGGCCGTTCGGGGAGAACGATCTGATGGATCCCGACCACGTCCCCTCCTCCCTGCTCGAGGGCTTCGGCAGCCTGGTGCACGGTCTGGTGATGTGGCCGGTGTCGCAGGTGTATCCCGCTGTCGTGTCGCACATCACGTCCCTGGCGCGTTCGGATCGCGACGCCGGGGACGACCAACCTGTGTCGGCACCCGCAGCGGGTGCTGCGAACACGAGAAGGGATGAGTGACATGGGATTCATCGACAAGGCCAAGAACGCCGCCGAGGACGCCGTGGGTCAGGTCAAGGAAGTGGTCGGTGACATCACCGGCAACGACGACCTGAAGGCCGAAGGCAAGAAGGATCAGGGCGTCTCGGGCGCCAAGAAGGTCGGCGAGAACATCAAGGACAAGTTCACCAGCTAGCCTTCTCCGCCGAACCGGCGGATGAGCTCGCGGCGATCGATCTTCCCGATCCCGCGCCGCGGCAGTTCGTCGACGACGTGCACCTCCCGGGGTGCCGCCGTCGCCGACAACGCCGCGCTGACATGAGAACGCAACTCGGGCAGCGTGATCGTCGCCCCGTCCACGACAACGACGGCGGCGACGACACGCTGCCCCAGTCGTTCGTCGGCCACCCCGAACACCGCGCAGTCGGCCACCGCGGGGTGCGTGGCCACCGCCGCTTCCACCAGCCCCGGCAACACCGTCAGACCTCCCGTGCTGATCGCGTCATCGACCCGACCGAGCACTCTCAGCACACCCGAATCATTTACTGCGCCAATGTCATCAGTGCGGAACCAGCCCGGTTCGGCGAACGGGTCCGGCGTCACCGGGTTCCGGTAGCCCGACGCCACCGTCGGCCCGCCCAGTGAGATCCGGCCCGCGTCGTCGAGCGACACCCGCACCCCGGTCAACGGGACCCCGTCGTAGACGCAGCCGCCCGCCGTCTCGCTCATCCCGTAGGTCCGAATAACCGAAAGCTTTGCTGCACTCGCCCTTTCGGCAATGGTCGCCGGCATCGGGCCGCCGCCGATCAGGATCGCGTCCAGCGAGGCCAGCGCCGCGGTCGCCCTCGGATCCCCGAGCGCCTTGTCCAGCTGGACGGCGACCAGCGAGGCGTACCGGCGGCCTGGACCCATCGTCTCGATCGCGGCCGTCAGCTCGGCCGGGCCGGCACCCGCGGGCACGGCCACCGGGGTGGTGCCCGCCACCACGCTGCGCACCAGCACCTGGAATCCGGCGACGTGGTAGGCCGGCAGCGCCAGCAGCCAGCGGCCGGGACCCCCGAGCCGGTCGTGGGTGGCGCCGGCGCTGGCGAGCAGCGCTGCCGCGGTCAACATCGCGCCCTTCGGGATGCCCGTGGTGCCCGACGTGGACAGCACGGCGGCCACCGTGTCGTCGATCGGCTCGCCGGCCCGCAGAGCGCGGGCCGTGGCGGCGGACTGCTCGGGATCGTCGGCGGGCACCGGCAGCAGGGTGGCCCGGGCGTCGAGCGCGTCGCCGATCGCATTCATCGCGGACAGCGCCGCGGCGCCTGAACCGACGGCGAGGGGGCGCAGCGCGGCTATGGGGTGTCCTCGCTGTCGCGGGGGTCGTCCAGCGGCCATCCCTGAGCCGCCAGCCGCTCGCGCACGCGCTCCACATCGTCGGGGGAGGGCAGATCGTCGGTGATCTGGGTGATCAGCACCCCGATGTCCACGCGGTCGATCCCATTGGCCGTCGGATCACCGAACTCCGCGCGGGCGGTGAGTTCGGCGACGACGGCTTTGACCTCGTCGTCGGTCAGGCGGCGGCGCAGCAGCGCCAACAGCGGGACGCGATCGGGGCCGGGCACCCCCTCCGGGTACCCGGCCGAGATCCACGCCACGATCTTGGCCAGAAACTTGGTCAACGCCATCTCCCACGAACGACCGCCGGGCGATCCGCCTTCGGCAGGTCGATAGTAGCCCCGGGACCTGCCCGACACGGCACGAGAGCTGTGCGCGGGCAACGGCTCCGGGCGGCAAGATGAACATCAGATGAACACCTGGCCTGCAGCAGAAAAAGTGCCTTTTGGCCTCTCGGTTTCGGGTCAATGTCGATTAGTCAAAAGCAATCGGAGACCAGCAGAATGAGCGCCATGAGCGCAGAGTTCATCATCCTGGTGCTGTTGATCGTCACAGCACTGGCGTTCGACTTCACCAACGGGTTCCACGACACCGGCAACGCGATGGCGACGTCGATCGCGACGGGTGCTCTCAAGCCGAAGACGGCGGTGCTGCTCGCCGGCGTCCTCAACCTGGTCGGCGCCTTCCTGTCGGTCGAGGTCGCGGTCACCGTCACGACGTCGGTGCTCAAGATCCAGGACAGCAAGACCGGCGCGCTGCTGCCGTCGATCGACGCCTCGACCGGGTTGACCATCATTTTCGCCGGCCTGATCGGCGGCATCCTGTGGAACCTGCTCACCTGGCTGTTCGGCATCCCGTCGAGTTCCTCGCACGCCCTGTTCGGTGGTCTGATCGGCGCGGGCCTCGCCGCGGTCGGGCTGAACGGCGTCAACTGGACCGGCGTCACCCAGAAGGTGCTGATCCCCGCCGTCGCCGCTCCGGTGATCGCGTGCCTGGTCGCCGCGTGCGGCACCTGGCTGGTCTACCGGATCACCCGCAAGGTGATGAAGAACCGTCGCGAGCAGGGCTTCCGCTGGGGCCAGATCGCCACCGCCTCGCTGGTGGCGCTCTCGCACGGCACCAACGACGCGCAGAAGACCATGGGCGTGATCGCGCTGGCGCTGATCACCACGGGCCACCTCACCGGCGATGTGAAGGCGAACGGGCTGCCGTTCTGGATCATCTTCAGCTGCGCCGTCGCGATCGGCCTGGGCACCTACATCGGTGGCTGGCGGGTCATCCGCACGCTGGGCAAGGGCCTGGTCGAGATCGAGTCCCCGCAGGGCCTGGCCGCCGAGGCGTCGTCGGCCGCGATCATCCTGAGCTCCAGCGCCGCCGGCATGGCGCTGTCCACCACGCACGTCGCGACCGGGTCGATCCTGGGCAGCGGCGTCGGAAAGCCGGGTGCCGAGGTGCGCTGGGCGGTCGCGGGCCGGATGGCGGTCGCGTGGCTGGTCACGCTGCCCGCAGCCGCACTGGTCGGCGCGCTCGCGTTCTGGCTGTCCCATGTCGTCGAAAGGCTCACCGGCGCGGCGCTGGCCGGTGACGGCCTGATCTTCCTGATCCTGGTCGGCCTTTCCTTCTACATGTGGTGGCGGGCGCAGCAGCAGAAGGTGGACCACCGCAATGTCAACGCCGACTGGGATACCTCTACCAACTCGGTGGTCCCGGCCGAGGTGCGCGACGCCCCGCCCGCAGAGTCCAAGCCGGCCGCCGCGGTCTGACCGACGCCGACAGCGAAGGAAATCCCATGACTTACCTGGAGAGCATCCTCAAGGTGCTCGTCATCGGTCTCGTTCTCGGCGCGGGCCTGCCGGCGATCTTCGCCACCGGCCTGGTGGCGTTCTCACGCGGTGCGGGTGACGACGGCACCGACGGCACCGCCGCCGTCGCGCCGAATCCGGCCCTCAAGTTCTTCGGTGTGGCGCTGTTCGTGTTCGTCGGCTGGGTGATCGTGACCGCGGTCCTGTGGATCACCCGCACGACGATCATTCACCACACCGGCATCGACCTGTTCCCCTTCCTCCCCAAGAAGTGAGCTGACACGCTGATGACCCAGAACGTCCTCAACAACGTTCTCGGGTGGCTCCACGAGGGCTACCCCCAAGGTGTTCCACAGACCGACTACTTCCCGCTGCTGGCGCTGCTGGCCCGGACGCTGTCCGAGGAGGAGGTCGTCAAGGTGGCGCAGACGGTGCTCAAGCGCGCTGATTCCGACACCGTCACGCCCGAGGAGATTCACGCGGCCATCCACCTGGTGACCGACAAGGAGCCCAACCCGGAGGAGATGCACCAGGTGGCGGCCCGCCTGGCCTCGGTCGGGTGGCCGCTGGCGGCGCCGGTCCGCTAGTCGCGCACGTCGCGACGCAGCGGATGGTCCTCGGGCACCTGCACGAAGATCAGGTCCACGCCGTCGGGATCGGTGACGTGCATCTCGAACAGCCCCCACGGCTCCCGACGCGCCTCGCGCGCGATCTGGATTCCCCGCTCCCGCAACGCGTTCTGTGTCGCGTGTAGGTCGCGAACCTGTAGCCACAGCGCCCCCGGGAACGGCGGCCCGCCGGCGGCCGGGGCGCCGTGGCCGGCGAGTTCGAGCAGCGACTGCCCGGCGTAGAACACCGTTCCCCCGGAGTACTCGCGGGCGATCGCGAGCCCCAGCCCGTCGCGGTAAAAGGCCAGCGATCGGTGGTAGTCCGCGGGACGGAACAGCACCCGGCTGGCCAGGATCTCCATGGCTTCAGTGTCTACCACGTCAGCCGATGCGGCGATCCGCGTCGGCCCAATAGGGTTCGCGCAGCGCGCGTTTGAGGATCTTGCCGCTGGGGGTGCGCGGCAGCGCGTCGACGAAGTCGACGGTCTTGGGCAGCTTGAACCCGCCGAGCCTGCCCCGCGCGTACCCGATCAGGTCTGCCTCGGTCAGATGCGCGCCCGGCGCAGCCACCACCACGGCCTTGACGGCCTCTCCCCAACGCGGGTCGGGGACGCCGATGACCGCGGCGTCGGCGACCCCGGGATGGGTCATCAGGACGTTCTCCACCTCGGCCGGGTACACGTTCTCCCCGCCCGAGACGATCATGTCCTTGATCCGGTCGTGCAGGTACAGGTAGCCGTCGGCGTCGAGATAGCCGGCGTCGCCGGTGCGTAGCCACCCGTCGGGGGTCAGCGTCGCCGCGGTCGCGTCGGGGTTGGCCCAGTAGCCCAGCATGTTCTGCGCCGAGCGGGTCCAGACCTCGCCGACGGTGCCTGTCGGAACGTGGGCACCGTCCCGGTCGACGACGCGAATCTGCACCCACGGATACGGTTTTCCGCACGACCGCATCAGCTCCGGGGAGTGCTCGTCGCCCCCGAGCTGGGTGATCGAGCCGGTGGTCTCGGTCATCCCGTACACCTGGGCGAAGACGCCGCCGAAGCGTGCGATCCCGCGGACCAGGACGTCGTCGCTGATCGGGGACGCGCCGTAGACGACGATCCGCAGGCTCGACAGGTCGGCCGCGTCGATGCCCGGCGTGTCGAGCAGGAACTGCACCACCGCGGGCACCACCAGCATGTTGGTGACGCGGTGAGTGGTGATCGCGTCGAGGATCGCCGCCGGGTCGACGTCGCGCAACACGACCGTCACCGCCCCGTGCCACAGTCCGGCGAACGCCCAGCCCGAACCGGCCATGTGGAACAGCGGCATCACCGCGAGGCTGACGGCGTCGGCGTCGAACCGCCACGGCCGTTCCACGCCGCTGGTCTTGCAGACGTAGTTGGCGTTGCTCAGCATGACGCCCTTGGGCAGCCCCGTCGTGCCGGAGGTGTACATCAGGAACACCAGGTCGTCGGGTCCGGTGACGACGCCGGGGTCGACCGCGGGATGCGCCTCCAGCCAGTCGTGCAGGTCCGGCCAGCGGGGGTGGGCGCCGATCGCGACGACGCGGGCGTCCAGGGCGGATTCGATCGCTTCGACGTGGCCGACGAAGTCGGCGCCGACGACCACCGCGGCGGCCCCGCAGTCGCCGATGATGTGCGCCATCTCCGGTGGCGCCAGCCGCCAGTTCACCGGCACGCCGACCGCGCCGAGCTTGGCCAGGCCGAACATCACGACGAAGAACTCGGCACCGTTGCGGTCGAGGAACGCCACCCGGTCGCCGGCCCCGACACCGGCCGCGGCGAACGCCTGCGCGGCCCGGTTGGACAGATGGTCGAGCTCGCCGAAGGTGATCGTGCGGTCGTCGACGATCAGGGCCGGCGCGGCCGGGCGATCACGGCCGTGCACGCGGACGACGTCGGCGACGCTGTGGATCACGGTGGTCGCTGTACGGGCGGACGACGTCACATGGTCCCCTGGCAGTGTCGACGAGTGTGTGGCGTGAGTCCCGGCCAGCGTAGTCCGGGGCAATCCTCGGGCAGATCGCCTACCCGCCTGGGCCGGCCGCGGACTGGAGTCTTCCACGAGCGCGGCGGACCGCCCAGTAGGTCACCAGAAGTGCCAACGCGAGCAAGGGGTAGCCCATCGCGATCCGTGCGAATGCCAGCCCGCCGACCGACCCTGCGTCGTAGAGCCAGTCCTGGACGACGTACCTCGCGGCGAAGACCGCGGCGAACGCCGCCGTCGCCACGTCGAACGCCCGCAGAGTGCTCCTGTCGGTGTGCCACGCCGTCCGCTCGCCCGCGCTGGTCAGCGCGTTCCAGATCACTCCCACCAACGGTCGTCGCACCACCAACGAAGCCGAGAACACCACGGCCAGAACGAGGCTCACCCAGATGCCGGGCAGGAAGTAGCCCTCGGCCGACCCGGTGTAGATCGCGATCAACGACGCCACGGCGACCCCGAGCAATCCGGAGACAGCCGGCTGGATCGGTTCTCTGCGCAGCACTCTCAACAGGATCAGGCCCACGCTCGCGCCGATGGCCACCACGATCGCCGGGACGAGTCCCGCGATCGTGTTGACGATGACGTAGGCGACCGGAGGGATGCTGGCGTAGACGAGCCCGGAAACTCCACCCATCCGCTCGAGCAGCGTCGGCTCCTGTCCGGTGGTCTGCGTCTCGGTCATGCCGCGTGTCCTTCCGGCCGCCCGCCCAGGTGCTCGGCGAGAAAGCGATCGACGGCACGGTACAGGTCGATGACGTTGTCGGGGTTGAGGAATCCGTGACCCTCGTCGTCCTTGACCATGTACTCGACATCGACGCCCCGCGCGCGCAGCGCTCCGACCATGTTGTCGGACTCCGCCTGCACGACCCGAGAGTCGTTGGCGCCCTGGACAACCAATAGCGGTGTGCGGATCCGGTCCACCTTGGTGATCGGGGAACGCGCCAGCATGTCCGCTTCCTGCTCCGGTATGTCGGGGTCACCGACGAACAGGTGCCAGTTGTTGGCCAGGTGCGGTCGCGCGACGACGGGAAGCGTCCGCATGAAGTTCGCCAGGCTGGAGATGCCCACGTAGTCGATGGCCGCGGCGAACACCTCCGGGGTGAAGGTGACCCCGACCAGCGCGGCGTATCCGCCGTAGGAGCCGCCGAAGATCGCGACCCGTTCGGGATCCGCGTAGCCCTGCTCGACCGCCCAGGTGACGCCGTCGATGAGGTCGTCGTGCATCTTGCCCGCGAACTCGCCGATCGCCGCTTTGACGAAATCCTTTCCGTAACCGGTCGATCCGCGGAAGTTGACCTGTAGCACCGCGTATCCGCGGTTGGCGAGCAGCTGCACGTCGGGCTGATAACCCCAGGTGTCGCGCGCCCACGGCCCGCCGTGCACCAGAAGAACCAGCGGCGCCGGGCCGGGCACGCCCGTCGGCCGCGTCAGGTACGAATGCAGATCCAGTCCGTCGCGAGACCGGATGGTGACCGGGCTCATCGTCGCCAGCGCCTCGGGATTCAGATGCGGGAACGGCCGGAACAGTTCCCGGCTCTCGCCCGTGCTGTGGTCGTAGTAGAAGGTGACCCCAGGCTCGCGGTCGTGGCTGAAGCTGACCACCCAGCGCTGCCCGCTGTCGTCCGACGAGACCTTGGCCAGATCGCCGTCGGACAGGTTCTCCAGGTTCTCGAGTACCGTGGCGAACTGCGGATCCAGGGCGCGGATCACCTGTCGCTCGCCGAGATAGCGCACTGCGAGCAGATCGCCGGTCCGCTGGCTCAGGATCAGCGGTTGCGGTAGCACGGGGGCGAGAGCCCCCATCGGGTCGATGCTGAGGGTCGGATGGCCGTCGACGTCGGTCTCCTCGCCGGTCGCGACGTCCAGACGCACCAGCGTTGTTCTGTCCGGGTGGCGGTTCGAACCGAGCCACAGGCCTTTACCGTCGGGCGTGGCCATCATCGGCCAGATGCTCAGTGTGTAGTCGGCGCCGTCGTACACCGCGAGGCAGCGCAGGCTCTGCTGCGGCGCGTCCCACGTCGACAGCTCGACGTCGCCGCCGGGAGTCAACGAGAAGGCGAACAGATCACCGGTGCGGCTCGGGAACCATCCGGCGACCTTTCCCGGGTTCTCGGCCAGCAGCGTCAATTCGCCGGTGGCGATGTCGAGTTCGTAGGCGTCGACCAGTTCGGGCGTCCGCCTGTTCATTCCGACCATCGCTTTGCCAGGGCATCCGGGCAGCAGCTCGAAGTACGTTCTGACGCCGGGGAACGGTGTGAGGTCGGCGGCGCGCGCCGAGGGGTCGTCCAGATCGACGCGGTAGATGTGCCAGTTCTCGTCGCCGCCGTTGTCCTGGGTGTACAGCAGCCACCGCGGATCGTCGGTCCACCGGTAGTCGATCACGCTGCGGGTCTCGTCGGCGGTGACGCAGCGCGCGGCGCGCCGGGAATCGACATCCTCGACCCACACGTTCAGACGGTTCCTCCACGGCGCCAGGTAGGCGATCCGGGTGCCGTCCGGGGAGATCGTGGCCTGGGTACGGGTGGGCGGGGAGAAGAAGTCCTCGACGGAGAGGTGTTCGCGTGTTGCCATGACTCCAGGACACACTCGGACGCTGCGGCACAGTCAAGTCGACCGGCTGTGGACAATGAAGCAGTGGCATGGAGCACCCGCGAAGTCGCCGAGCTGGCAGGCACCAGCGTGCGGGCGGTGCGGCACTACCACCAGGTCGGCCTGCTCGCCGAACCCGACCGCCGCAGCAACGGGTACAAGGAGTACGGCGTCGCGCACCTCGTCCGGCTGGTGCGTATCAAGCGACTCACCGACCTGGGTTTCTCGCTTCCCCAGATCGCCGCGATGGGCGATACCGACGATCATCCCGAGCAGGCGCTACGGGACCTCGACGCAGAACTCGCGGCCAGCATCGATCGGCTCCAGCAGGCGCGAAACGAACTCGCGCTGATCCTCGAGCAGTCCGCGCCCACCGACCTGCCGCCGGAGTTCGTCCCAGCGGACGCGGTGGCCAAGATGACCGACGCCGACCGCTCTCTCGTCGTCGTCCTGACCCGGGTGCTGGGCCCGCGGGGTCTGCAGGTCTATGCCGACCTGATCCAGAACGCGCCCGACGAACCCTCGATCGCGGCGTTCGACGACCTGGGGCCCGACGCCGATGACGCCACGCGCCAGGAGATGGCCGAACTGCTCGTCCCCTACATCCGCGCGCTTCATGCGGCACACCCGGGCCTCCGCGAGTTGCGCGTGGACGCACCCAGAGGGGAGCGCTTCGCCGACCAGACGATCGCCGAGGCCATGTCGGAGCTGTACAACGAAGCGCAACTCGATGTGCTCCGTCGATCGCAGGAGATCATGCGCGCCAACGAGACCGGCGCCGACTCAGCCCGCTGACAGGCCCGGCAGCGGCAGCGGCGCCAGGCGATAGCCGGGCGGCTCGGTGCCGTGCAGGTGCCGGACGAAGTAGTCCCAGGTGCGGCGGTACAGGTAATGCATGCGCCCGATCAGGGCGTGTTCGGCTCCGGGGATGATGACCATGTCGAAGTCCTTGTCCGCTTCGATGAGGGCATCGACGAGTCGCATGGTGTGGTACGGGTGCGCGTTGTCATCGAGCTCACCGTGGATGAGCAACAGCTTTCCCTGCAGATTGCCGGCCAGCGGCACATTCGAGATCGCCTGTTTGCCCTCGTCGCTGAGGTCGCCGTGGTACTTCTCCGCCCACATGGCCAGGTTCACCGCGTTGTCGTGATTGCCGGAGACCGCGACGGCGACCCGGTAGAACTCGGGATGCCGCAGCACCGCGCGGGCGGCGGCGAAACCGCCTGCGGACTGGCCGGTGATCCCGACCCGGCTCGTGTCGAGCCAGGGATACCGGTGTCCCAGTTCGCGGATCGCGGCGATGTGGTCGTCCAAGGCGCCGGCGTTGCCCAGGTCACCGTAGGAGTGGTCGTGAAAGGCTTTGCTGCGCCCCGCAGTACCGCGCCCGTCGATCGCGACCGCGGCGAAACCCAGCGCGGCATACGCTTCCGGTTCACCGAAGTGCGGCTCGTCGAACGACGGACCGGCCCGGAAGTTCTGCGGCCCGGGATAGATGTGCTCGATCACCGGGTAGCGGCGCTGCGGGTCGAACCCGTGCGGCCGCCACAGCAGGCCGTAGATCGGGGTCTTCCCGTCGGCCGCGGTGGCCCGGAACCGTTCGGGCGGACTCCAACCGAGGGCCTCCAATTGCTGCGTGCCGGGGGATTCCAGCTCGACGAGGACCTTTCCGTCGCCGTCCAGCACCACCGAGTGAGGCGGCCGGCTCGACGTCGAGGCCCGGTCGACGATGTAGCCACCCTCGGGTGGACTCACGGCGTCGTGGTCGAGGTGGTCGTCGGTCAATCGGGTGAACCCGGATCCGTCGAGATCGATTCGGCAGATCTGGCGCACATACGGGTCGTGCTCGAGGAGGCCGCCGGCCAGGAACCACACCTGCCGCCGGTCTTCGTCGACCCACAGCAGGCTGCGTACCAGCCACTGCCCCATGGTGACCTGGGTGACCTGCCGGCCGTCGGCCGAGTACAGATAGAGATGTCCCCAGCCGTCACGTTGGGACCACCACAGGATCTCCCCGGACTCCAGCACCCGCACCATTCCCGGTTCGCCCAGCTGCGGGGTCGGATCGACCCGGGTTTGCCCGGTCTCGGTGAGCACCGTCGTGGTCTCACCGGACGTCGGGTCGAGTCGACGGAGCTCCAGGGTGCGGGCATCGCGCGTCTGGTGCAGGAAGTGCACCGCCTCCCCGGACTTTCCGGACCACCAGGCATAGACGATGGCGGTCGGGTGCGTGATCGCCACCGGCTCGTGCTGCTGGCGGACGACGGTGCGCGAGTCGACGTCCAGGACGGTCCAGGACATCGTCGCCTGCGCTTCCTCCCCGGCCATCGGGTAGCGGGTGCGGTGCTCCACCGGGCGGCCGCCGTCGCGGGGGGCGGACTCGACGAGCACCAACTCGGGCAGGTCACGTTGGTCGATGCGCTGCGCCAGGATTCGGGTCGAGTCCGGTGACCACGACACGTGGAACAGCGGCGGCAGGCCGAGCATTCGCATCAGCGCTCTCGCCCCGGTCGCGTCCGGGACTCCGCCGTAGTCGAACAGCGGCTCGGCATCGTCGGTGAGACGGAATTCCTCCACGTCGTCCGAGGGTCGCTTCGCTCCTGCCCGCCGATCCGATTCCCCGGGTCGCTTCGCTCCTGCCCGCCGGACCCAGATGTCGCCGTCCCGCCCGAACGCCACCCACTCCTTGTCCGGGGACGTCACCCCGCCGAGGACAGCCGGTGGCGCGTCGTCCAGCGGCGTGCACGTGCCTGTGCTGTCCGACCACCGCCACCGCGACCCGAAGGCGGTGAATTCGATCGACTCCGCAATCTCGACCGCGGTGATGGGCAGATCCCCGGCGGTCACCGCGTGTCCCGAGGCCGCGGACAGGGCGGCGGCCAACCGGTCGTGGTCGAACGCGTCGCGGCGGGTGCCCTCACCCGGATCGACCACGACGAAGCGGCCGCCGACCTGATACCAGAACCGGCTGCCCTGGGAGAGCCACTGGGGTGTCACCGCACTTCCGGGCACCCGCCGCGCCCGGTACGGAGCCAGCATCTGCTCGGCGCGGGCGTAGTCGGAATCCGTCACCTGGGTCGCGTCGTCGGTCGTCACCCCGCCATGGAACACCCGGACGTAAGGGCATACTCAAGTGCTCGACGGCGCCCCAGCGTCACGGTCTGCGGGTGACGGCCTCCGGGGACGCTGTGGATCACTATCAGTCCCGCGGCTGCATGCGCTGACGTTTCATGATCGTGTCGACCGCGGCGGGGGCGATGCTGTTGATCGCGTGCGCGGTGACCGCGATGCGCGGGGCGATGCTCACCGGCCGGTGCCGGGCGGCGGTGATGATCCAGCCGGCGGCCTCCTCCGCCGACAGCCCGGGCAGCCCGTCGTACGCGCGGGTCGGCGCGATCATCGGGGTCTTCACCAGCGGGTAGTACAGCGTCGTGGAGTGCACGCCGCGGTCGCTCCACTCGGTCTCGATGATCCGGCTGATCGACGACAGCGCCGCCTTGGAGGCGTTGTAGACGCCGAACAGCGGCGGCGACTCGGTCTTCACGCCCCACGTCGAGACGTTGATGATGTGGCCGTCGCCCCGCTCGAGCATGCCGGGCGCCAGCCCGCGGATCAGCCGCACCGGGCCGTAGTAGTTCAGCGCCATCGTGCGTTCGACGTCGTGCCAGCGGTCCAGCGATTCGGCCAGCGGGCGCCGGATCGAGCGGCCGGCGTTGTTGACCAGGATGTCGATGCCGCCGAGCTCGCCCTCGACCGTGGCGACCAGCGCGTCGATCGCGTCCAGGTCGGACAGGTCGCACGCATGGGCGCGGGCGTCGCCGCCGGCGTCGGTGATCCGGGTGACCAGCGCGTCCAGCAGGTCCTCACGGCGGGCGACCACGACCACGGTCGCGCCCCGGCGGGCCAGCTTCTCCGCCGCGGCCTCCCCGATGCCCGACGAGGCGCCGGTCAGCAGGATCCGCTTGCCCTTCAGGTCGATGATCTCCCGGTCGGGACGGTACTGCAGCAGGGTCGGGATCAGCGGCGGCCGCATGCTGGTCAGCACCACCTGCTCGGCCAGCCGCCGCAACGGGTTCCTGCTCGCCATGGGTCGTCCTCTCGTGATTTCGGCGTACTTGGTCTCGCTCAGCGCGACCAACGACGCCGAAATCGCTCTAGAAGTAGCGGGGGAACGGCGTCCAGTCGGGGTCGCGCTTCTCCAGGAAGGCGTCGCGGCCCTCGACGGCTTCGTCGGTCATGTACGCCAGCCGCGTCGCCTCGCCGGCGAACAGCTGCTGGCCCACCAGCCCGTCGTCGAGCAGGTTGAACGCATACTTCAGCATCCGGATGGCCTGCGGCGACTTGCCGTTGATCTCCGAAGCCCATTGCAGCGCAACGTTTTCCAGCTCGGCGTGGTCGGCGACCTCGTTGACTGCGCCCATCGCGTGCATCTGTTCGGCGGTGTAGGGCCGGCCCAGGAAGAAGATCTCGCGGGCGAACTTCTGCCCGGTCTGGCGGGCCAGATACGCCGATCCGAAGCCGCCGTCGAAGCTGCCCACGTCGGCGTCGGTCTGCTTGAACCGGGCGTGCTCGCGGGAGGCGAGCGTCAGGTCGCAGACGACGTGCAGCGAGTGCCCGCCGCCGGCGGCCCAGCCGTTGACCAGACAGATCACCGGCTTGGGCATGAACCGGATGAGGCGCTGCACCTCGAGGATGTGCAGCCGGCCGGCCCGCGCCGGATCGACGGTCTCGGCGGTCTCACCGGCGGCGTACTGGTAGCCGGAGCGGCCGCGGATGCGCTGGTCGCCGCCCGAGCAGAACGCCCAGCCGCCGTCCTTGGGCGACGGACCGTTGCCGGTCAGCAGCACCACGCCGACGTCGGAGCTCATCCGGGCGTGGTCGAGCGCCCGGTAGAGCTCGTCGACGGTGTGCGGACGGAACGCGTTGCGCACCTCCGGGCGGTCGAACGCGACCCGCACCGTCGGCTGGCTGATGTGGCGGTGGTAGGTGATGTCGGTCAGGTCCCCGAAGCCGGCCACCGGCTCCCACAGACTGGCGTCGAACGGATTGCTCACCCGTCAGACGCTATCGAACCGGAACACCGAGCAGCGCCCGGCCAGCGCCTCGAACTCGTCGGGGTTCGGTCCGGTGACCAGTCCGGCGTTCTTCATGAAGCTCACCCCGGTCGGCACCAGGATCGGGAACTGCCGCAGCAGCGGGCGCGACTCCTCGGCGGGCAGCTCGACCATCCGCACCGGCTCGCGCACCTTGCCGCGCGTCAGCACCGCGTCCGGGTTGGTTTGCGCGTTGCGCACCCAGTCGGCGCCGGGGAAGCCGCCGACGACGTAACGCTTCCCGTCGACCTCGAACGGTGTGATGGGGGTGGACCGCGGCTGACCGGACTTGCGGCCCGTCACGGTCAGCACCATCGGTCCGTCTTTGATCAGCCCGATGCGCGACCCGGCGATCAGCACCTTGTTCAACGGCTTGAGCCACCACGGCGGCTGGGGATCGGCCATGGTCTCGACGGTAGGCGAAATCAGATCTGGATGCCGTGGGGCCACAGCGCCGCGACCAGCCCGTCGCGGCGCTCCCGCGTCGGCAGCGGATCGACGAGTGTGAACGCGCAGCCCAGCGCGCGGGCGCCGCCGTCGGCCTCGTCGCTGTCGCCGACCATCAGCGCGCGCTCGGCGGGCACCCCGACCTGCTCCAGCGCCGCGGTGAAGATCGCCGGGTCGGGCTTGACGGCGCCGACTTCGAAGGACAGCACGAACGCGTCGACGTCGCCGGCCACGCCGATCCTCTCGAACGCCGGCCGGATGTCGAACGCGATGTTGGACACCACCGCGGTCTTGATTCCGCGCTGGCGCAGGCCGGCGAGCACGGTCGCGGTGTCCGGGTAGGGCGTCCAGTACGCCGGGTCGATCACCTTGGCGTACAACGCTTCCGCGTGATGACGGGCCAGCCCGGACTCACGCAGCACGTGCAGGTACGCCTCCCGATGAAGGTGCGGGGCGAGGTCGCGGTTGACCCAGGCCTGCAGCGCCTCGGGGGTCATCGACACCGAGCGGCCGGTGGGGGCGGTCAGCCGGCGCACCAGCTCGGCCTGCACGTGTTCGTCCACCTCACGGTTGTCGGGGGTGTCGAGCTCCATGCCCGCGAACCAGCTCTCGTCCTCCTCGAGACGGAACAGGGTGCCCGAGAAGTCGAACAGCACAGCTTGCAGATCTGTCACGGCGTCGCCCACGTCCCCATCGTGCCAGGTGTGAAAACGTCGCTGAACGGCTAATTAAGGGCCATGCGCTTCTCCGCGACGGCTCCGTCGCAGATCGTCGTCGTGGTGCCCGCCCACAACGAAGCCGCTCACCTGCCCGCCTGCCTTCGTGCGCTGGCCACCGCGGCGCTGGCCGTCTCCGCCCCGGTCCTCACGGTCGTGGTGCTGGACAGCTGCGACGACGGCAGCGAACGGTTGGCGGGGGAGTTCGGTCCCGACGTGCACTTCGTCTCGGTCGAGGCCGGCAACGTCGGTGCGGCGCGTGCGGCCGGCTTCGCCTATGCGCGGGGGATCCACGACGGCGACGCGGCGACCTGGTACGCGACGACGGACGCCGACAGTCAGGTCGACGCCGACTGGCTGGTGCGGATGACGGCGCCGGGAGCCGACATGGTGCTCGGGGTGGTCCGGGTGCCGTCGTGGCGCAACTTCTCGATGGCTGTCGTCCGTCGCTACCTGAGCGCCTACAGATCCGGCGGGCCCGGCCATCACCACGTGCACGGCGCCAACATGGGCTTCCGCGCCGACGCCTACTGGCATGTCGGTGGGTTCCGCCCACTCGAGACCGGTGAGGACGTCGACCTCGTGGACCGCTTCAAGGCCGCGGGCCTGCAGGTCCACCGCGACAGCAGCCTGTCGGTGGCGACCTCCGATCGCGCCGAGGGGCGCGCCCCCAACGGATTCGCCGGCCACCTCAGGGGATTGTCGCGAAAAGCGGCCTCGTGAGCACAGGGTTGGTCAAGGAGTGGTTGGTCTCGGGTGAGCTCGACCTGCCGCTGCCGGGCCGCGGGGCGACCGCCCTGCGCTGGCAGCGGCTGACGGCGATGGCGGAGGTGGACGTCACCGCAGGACGGCTCGCCGAGGCGCATGCAGACGCGGTCGCCATTCTCGCCGAGCTCGGCGGTCCCCGTCCGGAGCAGGGCCAGTGGTGGGGCGTGTGGGCCGCGGAGGGCCCCGACGCGGTGTTGTCGGCGCGTGACGACGACGGCGGGGTCCGGCTGTCGGGAACCAAGGCCTGGTGTTCAGGCGCGGCCCTGTGCTCGCACGCTCTGGTCACCGCGCAGCTGCCGTCGGGGGAGCGGGGACTCTTCGCCGTCGATCTCCGCGCGCCGGGTGTCCGGCCGCTGCCCAGCACCTGGCGCAACGCCGGCATGGCCGACTCCGACACCCGGTCGGTGCGCTTCGAGGACACCCCGGCCGTCGCCGTCGGCGGGCCGGGCGAGTACCTGACCCGGCCCGGGTTCTGGCAGGGCGGAGCGGGTGTGGCGGCGTGCTGGCTCGGTGGCGCACGCGCGATCGCCGCGCCGCTGTATGCACGGGCGGCCGCGGACAAGGCCGACGCACACGCGCTGGCGCACCTGGGCGCGGTCGACGCGGCGCTGGCCGGCGCGGAGGCGACGCTGACCGCGGTGGCCGGCGACGTCGACGCGGATCCCGAAAACCGTTCCGGGCGTGCAGAACTGCTGGCCCGTCGGGCTCGCGCGGTGGTGGAGACCGCGGTGGACGAGGCGATCTCGCGGACGGGTCGCGCGCTGGGGCCGGCGCCGCTGTGCCTGGATCCCGAGCACGCGCGGCGGGTGGCCGACCTCTCGGTCTATGTACGACAGAGCCACGCCGAACGGGATCTGGAACGACTCGGTGTGCTCGCCGGAGCGTCGGCGTGACGGCCGCGCAGGTGGGAAATGGTGCGCGGCTGTCGGCGCAGCCCGTCCCCGACGGCGGCACCCCGACGCAGACCTGGGTCGACGCCGGGCTGCAGTTGCCGGAACTGGATCTGACGACCTGTCGCGAGCTGGTGGTCGTCGGTGCCCATCCCGACGACGAGACACTGGGTTTCGGTGCGACGGCGGCGCTGCTCGCGGAGTCCGGGGTGCGCGCGCAGATCGTGTCGGCCACCGACGGCGGCGCGGCCTACCCGGAACTGTCTCTGCTGCAACGGTATCGGCTCGAGCAGACGCGACGGGAGGAGCTGAGGCGCGCGGCCGGCGTGCTGGGCCTGTATGCGCCGGTCAGCCTCGGCCTCCCCGACGGGCAGGTGGCGGCGCACCAGCAGCGACTCGCCGATCTGCTCGTCGAGATCCTCGACGGAAAGCCGCCCGGCACGTGGTGCGCGGCGCCGTGGCGGGGCGACGGTCATCCCGATCACGAGGCGGTGGGCAGGGCGGCCGCGGTCGCGGTCGAGCAGACCGGGGCGGTGCTGGTGGAGTATCCGGTGTGGATGTGGCACTGGGCGCGGCCCGGCGACACGGCGGTGCCCTGGGGGCGTGCCCAGATGACGCGTCTGACGGAAGCGGCGCTGGAACGCAAGCAACGTGCGGCGCGGTGCTTCGAAAGTCAGTTCACCGCACCGACTCCCGGCGGCGAACCGGTACTTCCACCCGCGGTCGTGCACCGGCTGTTGACCGTCGGCGAGGTGGCATTCCGGTGAGTGCCCGGTTGCCCGACGCCTACTTCGACCGGATGTACGCCGGCGCCGACGACCCGTGGTCGCTGGGGACGCGGTGGTACGAACAGCGAAAGTACGCGATCACCACAGCCGTGCTGCCGTACCGGCGATACCGGCACGCGTTCGAGCCCGGCTGCTCGGTCGGCGTGCTCACCGCACTGTTGACCCGGCGCTGTGACCGCGTCACGAGCACCGACGTCAGCATCGCGGCGCTGGACGCCACGCATCGGCGTCTGTCGGCGGCCGGGGTGGCCGACCGGGTCCGACTGCTCCGTGGTTCGTTCGACGAGCCGTGGCCGGACGGCCCGTTCGACCTCGTGGTGCTGTCGGAACTGTGCTACTACCTGCAGCCCGAGACGTTGCGGCAGGTGCTCGACCGCGAGGTGCCCCGGCTGGCGCCGTCGGCCACCGTCGTCGCCGCGCACTGGCGGCACGCCGTCGACGACTATCCGATGAGCGGCGACACGGCCAACGACGTCATCTCACAGACCTCCGGGCTGCACCTCCTGGGCGGCTACCGGGACACAGACGTGGTCATCGACGTGTTCGACACGGCGAGCGCGGCATCGGTCGCCGAGCGCACGGCGGTACCCGGCGCTTAGCCATTGCGAGCGCGCATCGCTTTGTCCTGCAGCACCTTCCGTTCGGCCTCGTTGTCCGCCAACTGCGCGGCGCGGTCGAACTCGCCGGCCGCGTCGGCGTGCCTGCCCATCCGCGACAGCAGTTCTGCGCGCACGCTGGGCACCAGGTAGGAGCCCTCGAGGCCGCGGACGTCGTCGATCAGGCGCAACGCCGCGGCGGGGCCGGCCGCCGGGTCGGCCATGGCCACGGCCACCGCACGGTTGACCTCCACCACCGGGGAAGGGGCGAGTCGGCGCAGCGCGTCGTAGAGGGAGACGATGCGGGCCCAGTCGGTGTCGGCGGCGGTCGGCGCGACGGCGTGACACTCCGCCAGTGCGGCCTGAAGCGTGTACCAGCCCCATCCGATCTCGTTGCGCTGCAGTATCTCCGAGGCCCGGCTCAACGCGGCGACGCCACGCCCGATGGCGGCGCGGTCCCAGCGGGTGCGGTCCTGGTCCTCGAGCAGGATCGGCGTTCCGTCGGCGCGGGTGCGGGCGCCCAGGCGCGAAGACTGGAACTCCATCAGCGCCAGCAGGCCGGCCACCTCGGCCTCGTCGGGGAGCAGGGCTGCCAGTACCCGCCCGAGACGCATTGCCTCGCTGCACAATTCGTCGCGGATCCAACGGTCGCCGGAGGATGCCGAGTAGCCCTCGTTGAAGACCAGGTAGATCACGCTGAGAACGGCGGACAGTCGCTGGGGGTGGTCGGAGCGGTCGGGGATGTCGAACGGTACGCCGGTGAGCGCCTTCTTGGCACGGACGATACGTTGTGCGACGGTGGCTTTCGGGACGAGGAAGGCGGCGGCGATCTCGTCGGTGGTCAGGCCGCCGACCAGGCGCAGCGTCAGGGCGATCTGGCTTTCCCGCGGCAGGCTCGGATGAGCGGCCATGAAGACGAGCCGCAGCACGTCGTCGTCGATGCGGTCGGGATCCCAGGCGCTGTCGGTGACGGTCTCGAGTTCGCGGGCCAGCACCGCGTATTTGGCGTCGAGGTTGTCGCTGCGGCGCCAGTGGTCGATGGCCTTGCGCTTGGCGACGGTGGTCAGCCACGCGCCGGGATTGCGCGGCACCCCGCGCTCGGGCCACTGGGTGAGGGCGTCGACCAGGGCCTCGGCGGCCATGTCTTCGGCGAAGCTGACATCGCCGACCGCGGCGGTCAGCGTCGCGACGATCTTCGCGGCCTCCATACGCCACACCGCGTCGACGGTGCGCTGGACATCGGGGTCGGCCACGCCGCCATTTTCGTCCCCGCGAGCGTGCGTGTCTGCGGCCGCCACGCCGCGAGAAATCCCGAGAACGCGCACGCTCGTCAGCCGACCGTGCCTGATTGTCGGCTTCCTCCTCGGCTCGTCCCTCGCCGCATCGTCAGCCGACTGAACGCCCCGCGCCCTCCCAGAACTGCGCCCGCACCGCCTTCTTGTCCGGCTTACCCAGCGCGGTCACCGGCACGGAGTCGACGACGATCACCTGCTTCGGCGCATGCACCGAGCCCTTGCGCTCCTTGACCGCCACCTGGATCTCCGTGACCATCGCATCGACCGCGGCCTCGTCGGTCGCCGCATCGGGTCGCAGCACCACCACGGCCGTCACCGCCTCGCCCCACTTCTCGTCGGGCGTACCGATCACGCACACCTGTGCGACCGAGGGGTGTTCGGCCACAACGTCTTCCACCTCACGCGGGAACACGTTGAAGCCACCGGTGACGATCATGTCCTTGGTGCGGTCGACGATGTAGTAGAAGCCGTCGGAGTCTTCCCGGGCGAGGTCCCCGGTGTGCATCCACCCGTCCCGAAAGGTGTCGGCGGTGGCGTCCGGCAGCTTCCAGTACCCGCCCGACAGCAGCGGGCCGGAGACGCAGATCTCTCCCACCTCGCCCTGAGGCACCGGTTGGCCGTCGTCCCCCAGCAGCGCCACCCGCGCGAACAACGTGGGCCGTCCGCATGACGTCAGCCGCTTCTCGTCGTGATCCTTCTTGGCCAGGTAGGTGATCACCATCGGCGCCTCGGACTGGCCGTAGTACTGCGCGAAGATCGGTCCGAACCGCCGGATCGCCTCCTTCAGGCGCACCGGGTTCATCGCCGAGGCCCCGTAGTAGACGGTCTCCAGCGACGACAGGTCGCGGGTGTGCGAGTCGGGGTGGTCCATCAGCGCGTAGATCATCGACGGCACCAGCATCGTCGCGGTGATCTTCTGCTCCTCGATCACCCGCAGCACCTCGGCCGGGTCGAACTTGGTCAGCACGATCAGCTCGCCGCCCTTGACGATGACCGGTGTGAAGAACGCGGCGCCCGCATGCGACAGCGGCGTGCACATCAGGAAGCGCGGGTTCTCCGGCCACTCCCATTCGGCCAGCTGCACCGTCGTCATCGTGGTGATCGACTGCGTCGTGCCCATCACACCCTTGGGCTTGCCGGTGGTTCCGCCGGTGTACGTCAGCCCGCCGATGTGATCGGGCGGCAGATCGGCCGCCACCAGCGGTTGGGGCGTGTACTTCGCGGCTTCGGCACTGAGATCGACGGCGGTGACGTCGGCCAGCTCGGCAGGAACCGGACCGATGGTCAGGATCTGCTTGAGCGACGGCACCTTGTCCAGCAGACCCAGCGCCCGCTCGACGAACATCGGGTTGGGGTCGATGATCAGCGAGGTCACCTCGGCGTCGGCGAGCACGTAGGCGTGGTCGTCCAGCGATCCCAGAGGGTGTAGTGCCGTCCGGCGGTAGCCCTGGGTCTGGCCGGCGCCGATGATCATCAGCACCTCGGGCCGGTTCAGCGACAGCAGTCCGACAGCGGCGCCGGTGCCGGCCCCCAGCGCCTCGAAGGCCTGGATGTACTGGCTGATGCGATCGGCCAGCTCACCGCCGGTGAGCGTGGTGTCGCCGAGGAACAGCACGGGCCGGTCCCGGTGGCGCTTCAGCGCGCCGACGGTCAGGTGGCCGGAGTGCAGGGGATGCCGCAGCAGATCACTCATGCGCTACAGACTAGAACGTGTTCCAATTTTAGTCACCAGGCCCGGTACCCGGGGCGACGACGGCGGGGGCCGCTTAAGTCGCGTAGTCGACTACGCGCGATCGCAAATACTGCAGCCGAAACACTTTCCTCGACGGCAGGCAGAGCGCCGGCCGACACCGAGGGGAGAACTTCTGATGACCACCCGAACTGCCGTTTCGCTGGCCCTGGCCACCGCATTCGCCGGCTCGCTCGCAGCGATGCCCGTCGCGCACGCCGACCCGCTGGACGCGATCATCAACACCGTCAACAAGGACCGTCCGGCGCGCTGCCCGGCGCTGAAGTACGACAGAGGCGTCCTCGAGGGCGCTGCTCAGACCTATGCGCGCTCCGAGAACCCGGTCGACGGACAGCCCGCCGGATACAACGGGCGGACGCTCGCGTTCCTCGGGTCCGGTGATCCGCAGGCCGCGGCGACGACCAGCGCGTATTCGCGCGGTGCGGGCGGGGTGATCACCAACTGCGACTTCACCGACTTCGGTGTCGGCTTCGTCCGGCACGAGGATCGGGAGGTCGACGTGGTGACGATCGTGCTGGGCGCCCCGGCGAAGCCGGTCGAGGCGGCCCCGGCACCGGCCGCCAACCCGGCGCCCGCACCCGTCGCTGTGCCGGACCCCCCGAAGCCCGACCCCGTCGCTCCCACCGACGCGATCCGGTTGGCGTTCGACCGGGGGTTGACCAGCTGGACGGTGAACATCACCAACACCTCGGCGCTGGCCGGCACGTGCACCTACGTCGCGACGAACCCGGTGCTGCCGGGGGTCAACAAGACGTTCTCGATCGGCCCGAACGGCAGCACCAGCTTCCCGGTGCTCCCGCCGCCGCCGCTGTCGACCTACCACGTGACGGTGTCCTGCAAGGGCGACTTCAACGGCAAGAACGTCGAATTCGGCCACGTCGAACAGGACGTCTGACCGCCGCGCCGGCATGGCGGTCCGCACGGGCCGCCATGCCGGGGCGCTGGGGGCTCAGCCCGGGTAGCCCTCCTTCTTCCACTGCATCTCCTTCTGCACCCACTCGTTGTCCTGCGGGAACTCTTCGGTCTCGGTGATGCGCCGCACCTCGAGCCGCGCGCCGTGGCCCAGCGGGCACTTCAACGCCCACTGCTTGGCTTCCTCGATCGACGACACTCCGAGGATCCAGAAGCCGTTGAACAGTTCCTTGGCCTCGGTGTACGGGCCGTCGGTGATCACCGGCGTCTCGGCGTCGAAGTTCACGACGAAACCCTCCTCGGGCCCTGCCAGGCCTTCTCCTGCGAGCAGCACCCCGGCTTTGAGGAGCTCCTCGTTGTAGCGGCCCATCGCGGCGATGACCTCGTTGAAGTCGACGTTCTCCATGGCCTTCTCGGCCTCGGGGGTGGACCGCAGGATCAGCATGTAGCGGGTCATGGTCTCTCTCCTTCTTTCTCGGTGGGAAGGGCTCGTCAGGTCTTGTTCAGGATGCCCTTCACCCACTCGTCGATCGGCGCGGGCGCAAATCGACACGAGCGGGAAGAAAAGTTTCGCCTCGGGGCACGCGTGGGCGTGGCACGCTTGTCGACCATGGCCGATCTGCCCGAACCCCGCTTCCTCGACGAACGAGTCGCCCACTGGGCGGCCACCACCCCCGACGCCGAGGCGATGGACTATTTCGACCGCAACTGGACCTGGGCGCAGTGGGACGACCGGATCCGACGGCTGGCCGGGGCGCTGACCGAACGCGGCGTCGGGCGCGGGGATGTGGTGGCGTTTCTCGACAAGAACCATCCCGCGTGTGTCGAGACGACGATCGCCGCCGCGTCGCTGGGCGCCGCCACCGCGATCATCAACTTCCGGCTGGCCGCCGACGAACTCGACTACGTGCTCAACGACTCCGGCGCCAAGGTGCTGATCGTGGGCGCGGAGTTCATGTCCTCGATCGACCGGATCCGCGACAAGCTGACCAACATCGAGCACGTCATCGCCGTGACACCGGAAGGCGATGACGAGTACGAACAGATTCTCGCCGCGTCGACGCCGGTGCAGCGTTCCGAGGACGTGGAACCGGGCGACGTGGCGATCATCATGTACTCGTCGGGCACCACCGGCCGGCCCAAGGGTGTCGAGCTCACGCAGGCCAACATCATCGCCCACACCGTGAACGCCCACGAGGGCTTCGAGTTCGACGAGGGCGACAAGAACATGGTGTCGATGCCGCTGTTCCACGTCGGCGGTTCGTCCTACGTGCAGTTCGGCATTCACGACGGCTTCCCGAGCGTGATGACCCGTGACGTCGACGGCGCGGCGCTGGCGGGGGCGATCCTCAAGGGCGCCAACCGCACCTTCCTGGTGCCGGCGGTGCTGGCCAAGGTGCTCGAGTCGGGCGAGGACGCGGTCAAGCTGTTCGCCGCGCTGAAGACCTACGCCTACGGGGCGTCGCCCATGCCGCTGCCCCTGCTGCGGCAGGCGTTGCAGGCGTGGCCGGACACCGACTTCATCCAGGCCTACGGGCTCACCGAGGTGTGCGGTGTGATCAGCCATCTACTGCCCGAGGCGCACCGCGATCCCGGCCGCGAGGAGCGGCTCTCGAGCGCGGGCACGCTGGTCCCCAACGCCGAGGTGCGGGTCGTCGACCCCGACACCCTCGAGGACGTGCCCACCGGTGAGCAGGGCGAATTGTGGTTCAAGACACCGCAGTTGATGAAGGGCTACCACAACAAGCCGGAGGCCACCGCCGAGGCGATCACCGAGGACGGCTGGTTCCGCACCGGTGACATCGGCCGCGTCGACGACGGCGGCTACATCTTCGTCGAGGACCGGCTCAAGGACATGATCATCTCCGGCGGAGAGAACATCTACTCGATCGAGGTCGAGCGGGTGCTCGCCGAGCACGAGGCGGTGGTCGAGGTCGCGGTGATCGGTGTGCCCGACGACAAGTGGGGCGAGGTCGTCAAAGCGGTCGTCGTGGTCGAATCGGAGGTCTCGGAGAAGGACCTGATCGCGTTCGCACGCGAGCGGTTGGCCGCCTACAAGTGCCCCAAGTCCGTCGACATCACCGACGAGCTACCCCGTAACCCCACCGGCAAGGTCCTGAAAAAGGAACTGCGCAAACCGCATTGGGACGGCCGGGACCGCGCGACGGTCTAGATGCCGACGGCGACCTCGTTGCGGCGGCGGAACGGCAGCGTCCACGGCGGATCGTAGAACCACGCGGTCGTCTCACCGACGGGCTCGATGCCCTTGTCGCGCAACGTCGTGCGCAGCTCTTCGCCACGCCTGGCGATCGCGGCCGCACTGCGGTCACCGGTGAACTTCAGCACCGCGACGGTCTGGGGCGGCACGGTCACCAGCCGGACGTTCTCGTCGTCGGGTTCGGGCAGGGTCTCCATCGACCACTTCGACGGCATGAAGAACCGCACCGTCCAGCCGTCCTCGGCGCTGCCCGTCTGGGAGACGGGCGCGGTCATCGCGATCTCCTCCTTGGCGGACTGCTGGCTCACCGGCGCAGTCATCGCGATCTCGGTGTCGCGGTGGTTGCCGCCGAAGATGTAACCCGCGAGCCGACGGAACCCGGTGTTGAGGGCTTTCTGCTTGTCACCGCTGACGGTGGTCTCGGCGGCGATCCGCGAGCCGTACTGCCGGATCTCGACGGTGTCGGTCAGCGGGCGCTTGATGTAGTGGGGCTCCTCGACGGTCCGCACACCAACGATCGACAGCGCGGACTCCCCGAGCTGGCCGGCGAACTTGACGATGCGATTGACCACGGGCTCATCCTCCTTCTCACCTCGGGCGGCTACCCGCACCGAGCTCGACGCAACCTTTCTTCGTCGCCATGACGTCTCCGGATGGGTGGCGGCAGCGCACCCCGAACGCCATCACGGCGCAGGCTGGGCCCACTGCGCGATCAGCGATCGCCGGTGCGCGGCCTCCGCCTCGCTGACGGGCCCGGCCAGCGAAGCCGTCATCGCGTCGATGGCCTCGCGGTGGCGCCCGTCCCGGGCCAGGATCTCCGCACGCACGGCGTGCCAGCGGTGGTCGGGCTCCAGCTCGGCCAACGCAGCCAGGCCGGCGGCCGGTCCCGCGTGTTCGGCGACGGCGACCGCGCGCGCCAGTCGGCCGGCCGAGGTCGGTTGCACGTCGACCAGCAGCGTGTAGAGCCGGACGATCTCCGCCCAGTCGGTGTCGCGGTAGGTCGCGGCGCGGGCATGCTCGGCGGCGATGGCGGCCTGCAACTGATAGGGGTCGGCGATTCCATCGGAGCGGCGCAGCGATGCGTCGAGCAGACGGCACCCCTCGGCGATCGAGGCCCGGTCCCAGGCCTGGCGGTCCTGCTCGGCCAGCACGATCGGACGACCCTCTGGGTCGGTGCGCGCGCCGCGGCGGGCCTCGGTCAGCAACAGCAGCGCCAGCACCGACATCGGCGCGCCCTCGTCGGGCATCAGGTCGAGCACGAGCCGGGCGAGCCGGATCGCCTCCCGGCAGCCGTCCACGTCGCTGAGGTCCGGACCCGACGTCGCGGTGTGGGCGCTGGTGTACAGCGTGTACACGACCGCGCAGACCGCGGCGAGCCGCTGGGGAAGTTCGGCGGCCGACGGCACCTGGTAGGGGATACCGGCGCGAGCGATCTTGGCGCGCGTGCGGGTCAGCCGCTTGGCCACGGCGGCCTCGGAGCTCAGTAGCACCGAGGCGATCTGCGCCGTCGACAGCCCACACAGCACCCGCAGCGCGAGGGTCACCTGAGCGTCGAGCGACAGCGCGGGGTGGGCGCAGGTGAAGATGAGCCGCAGCAGGTCGTCGTGGACCACCGGCTCGGGAGGGTCCTCGTCGACACGCAGGTCCATGGCGGCACGTTCCTTCGTGGTCCGGGAGCCTTCGCGGCGCAGGACGTCGATGGCGGCGCGTCGGGCGGTGACGGTCAGCCATGCCCGCGGTGAGTCGGGAATGCCGGTGACCGGCCACTGCCGCAGCGCCCGCATCGCGGCCTCCTGGACCGCGTCCTCGGCGATGTGCAGATCGCCGACGATCCGGACCAGGGTGGCCAGGATGCGCGCACCCTCGGCCCGGATCGTCTCGGCGACCTGCTGATCGACTGAGGTCACCCGCCGAAGTCGATGACCGGACGGACCTCCACCGCCCCACCACCCCAGGCTGCGGGGATGTCCGCGGCGATGCGCAGGGCCTCGTCGAGGTCGGCGGCTTCGATGAGGTAGAAGCCGGTCAGCGCCTCCTTGGTCTCGGCGTACGGGCCGTCGCTGAGCACGACCTCTCCGCCGCGGGCGCCGCGAACCCGCACCGTGGTCGCAGTGGAGGTCGGGTACAGCGCGGCGCCACCACGGATCGACGCGCCGTGCGTTGCGCCGAACTCGCCGTACTCCGCCATCTCGGCGGCGTGCTCGGGCGCCGTCCAGTCGACGTCGGCGGCGTAGTTGATGGCGGCGTACTGAGGCATCGTGTTCTCCTTTGTTGGGGTGATCCCACTGTTGGGATCACAACAGGAAGACGAACGGGACGCACGGAAAAGGACATCAGTGCGCGGCGCGTGATTCCACGTGCGCCTTGAGCTGGTCGAGGTCCTTGACGTGCAGGGAGCGCACCCGGCGGCTCATGGCAGCCTCGACCAGGTGACGCAGGCCCGGCGGCAGTGGTGCGGCCTCGCTGGCCGAATACCTCGGTCTGTCGCGCGGATCCGTCACCGCACTCGTCGATCGGCTCGAAGCTGCAGGCCTGGTCGAGCGCCGCGCCGCCGAGCGGGATCGGCGCAGTGTGCTCGTGGCCCTGCGCGATCCGACGTGGCGCGCACTCGCCGAGATCTACCGGCCCCTTGGCCAGGCTGTCGCCGCGGCCGGCGCCGCTCTCAGCGAACGTGACCGCCGCGCGCTGGTGCGGGGGCTCGGCCGGATCACGGCCGCGTTCGCGCAGGCGCAACCGTCGGCTGCCGGATGATCGGAGCGATGGACCTCGCCGACATCCTCGACCGCCTGCACGTCGTCGCCCTGCCGATGCGGGTGCGCTTCCGCGGGATCACCACGCGGGAGGTGGCGCTGATCGACGGCCCGGCCGGCTGGGGCGAGTTCGGGGCCTTCGTCGAGTACGGACCCGCCGAGGCCGCGCACTGGCTCGCCGCGGGTCTCGAGGCCGCGTACCAGCCGATGCCGTCGACACTGCGCGACCGGGTCCCGATCAATGCGACCGTCCCCGCCGTGCCGGCCGCGCAGGTCCCCGAGGTGCTCGCCCGGTTCCCCGGCGCGCGCACCGCCAAGGTGAAGGTGGCCGAAGCCGGGCAGTCGCTGGCCGATGACGTCGCGCGCGTCAACGCCGTCCGCGCCCTCGTCCCGACGGTGCGGGTCGACGCCAACGGCGGCTGGAGCGTCGAGGACGCCGTGACCGCGGCCGCGGCACTCACCGCCGACGGGCCGCTGGAGTACCTCGAGCAGCCGTGCGCGACGGTGCCCGAACTGGCGGAGGTGCGCCGCCGCGTCGACGTCCCGGTCGCCGCCGACGAGAGCATCCGCAAGGCCGATGACCCGCTACATGTGGTGCGCTCGGGTGCGGCCGACGTCGCGGTGCTCAAGGTGGCGCCGCTGGGCGGGGTGCGCGCGATGCTGGCGATCGCCGCGCAGATCGACATCCCGGTGGTGGTGTCGAGTGCGCTGGACTCGGCGGTCGGCATCGGCGCCGGACTCGTCGCCGCGGGATGCCTGCCCGAGCTGAGGCACGCCTGCGGGCTCGGCACCGGCGGCTTGTTCGTCGAGGACGTCGCCGGCCCGTTGGTGCCGGTCGACGGCTTCCTGCCCGCGGCCGCGGCGGCCCCCGACCCGGCCCGGATCGCGGCGTTGGCGGCACCGCCCGCACGCCGGCAGTGGTGGATCGAGCGCGTCCGGGAGTGCCACCCACTCGTGTCCTGATCTGTGGGGTGCATGGCCTGGACGCCATCGCGGTGGTCGCTGACACTGAGGACATGGCGCAACGGGTGCTGATCCTCGGCTTCGAAGGAGTCCAGGCGCTCGACATGGTGGGCCCGTTCGAGGTGTTCACGGGGGCGACGCTGTACGCGCACGCCCACCACGCCGACGGCTACGACGTCCGCGTCGTCTCGGCACACGGCGCGCCGGTCAGCACCGGCACCGGGCTGACGCTCGTCGCCGACCCACTGCCCGATCCTGGCGGGCCGGTCGACACCGTCGTGCTGCCCGGCGGCTACGGCACCGAGACTGCGCGCAAGGACCCCGACCTGATCGACTGGATCGCCGCCGTGGCCCCGCACGCCCGCCGCGTGGTCAGCGTCTGCACCGGCGCGGTGCTGGCCGCGCAGGCCGGCCTGCTCGACGGCTGCGTCGCCACCACGCACTGGGCGTTCGCGCCGCAGCTGGCCTCGGAGTTCCCCGCGGTCACCGTCGACCCGGATCCGATCTTCGTCCGCAGCTCGTCGAAGGTGTGGACGGCCGCGGGCGTCACCGCCGGAATCGATCTGGCGCTCGCACTCGTCGAGGACGACCTCGGCACCGAGGCCGCGCAGACGGTAGCCCGCTACCTGGTGATGTATCTGCGCAGGCCGGGCGGGCAGACGCAGTTCGCCGCGCCGGTGTGGATGCCGCGCGCGCGGCGCACCCCGATCCGCGACGTGCAGGAGGCCATCGAGGCCGCACCCGGCGGCGCTCACAGCATCGCCGAGCTGGCGCGCCGCGCCGCGATGAGCCCGCGGCACTTCACCCGGGTGTTCACCGAGGAGGTCGGCGAGGCGCCCGGCGCCTACGTCGAGCGCGTGCGCGTCGAGGCGGCCCGCCGTCAGCTCGAGGAGACCGACGACCCCGTCGCCGTCATCGCCGCGCGCTGCGGGTTCGGCTCCTCGGAGACGCTGCGCCGCAACTTCGTCCGCCGTCTCGGCGTTTCGCCCGACCGGTATCGAAAGACGTTCGCCTGAAAGGAGATCGGCCATGCAGGTCGCGATCGTGCTCTATCCCGGGTTCACCGCCCTGGACTTCATCGGCCCGTACGAGTGCTTGCGTTGGCTGCCCGAGACCGAGGTCCGTTTCGTCTGGCACCAGCCGGGTCCCATCGCCGCGGACTCCCAGGTGCTGCTCGTCGGGGCCACGCACAGTTTCGACGAGACCCCGTCGCCGGACATCGTGCTGATCCCCGGGGGGATGACCACGCTCGAGCACGCCCGCGACAAAACAGTGCTCGACTGGGTACGGCGCGCGCACGCGACGTCGACGTGGACCGCGTCGGTGTGCTCGGGGTCGGTGATCCTGGCCGCCGCGGGTCTGCTCGACGGCAAGCGGGCGACATCGCACTGGGCGGCGCTGCCGGTGCTGCGGACGTTCGGGGCGGTGCCGGTCGGCGACGAGCGCATCGTGCCGGCCGACGACCACCTCGTCACCTGTGCAGGGGTGTCGGCGGGGATCGACCTCGGGCTGTGGCTGGCCGGCCGCATCGGCGGAGAGGCCAAGGCCAAGGCCATCCAGCTGTCGATGGAGTACGACCCACAGCCGCCGTTCGATTCCGGGCACATGTCGAAGGCGTCGGCGTCGACCAAGGCCGCCGCCACCGCGCTGATGGCCCGCGACCTGGCCAAACCCGCCTCGCTCGCGGCGGCCGGCGGCCTGATGTGGGACGCGGCGCTCGCGCGCGTTCGCCGCGGTCGCCGCTGACGCCGAGACTGCGCCCAGGGCGGCATTTTCGGGCGAATCGCCACCGTGGACGCAGTCTGGACGGACTCCAGTAGCCTCGTCGGGGTGAATTTGGCCTACGACGACCGCGGCACCGGCGATCCGGTGCTCTTCATCGCTGGTCGCGGGGGCGCCGGTCGCACCTGGCATCTGCATCAGGTGCCCGTCTTCGCCCGCGCGGGCTACCGATGTGTGACGTTCGACAACCGCGGGGTCGGCGCGACCGAGAACGCCGACGGCTTCACCACCGAGACCATGGTCGGTGACGTCGTGGACATCATCGAGCAGCTCGGTCTCGCTCCGGTGCGGATCGTCGCGCTGTCGATGGGCTCCTACATCGCCCAGGAGCTGATGGTCGCCCGCCCCGAACTGGTGCGCTCGGCAGTGCTGATGGCCACCCGCGGCCGCCACGACCGCACCCGCGATTTCTTCTGGAAGGGTGAGCAGGCGCTGGCCGACTCCGGGATCGAACTCCCCGTTGAGTTCGAGGCGAAAGTGCGCCTGCTGGAGAGCTTTTCGCCGAAGACCCTGAACGACGACAATGCCATCCGCGACTGGATCGACATGTTCACGATGTGGCCGCAGAAGCCGACGCCCGGCATGCGCACGCAGTTGTCGATCGCGCCGCAGAGCAGCCGGCTGGCCGCCTATCAGAACGTGCAGACCCCGGCTCTGGTGATCGGGTTCGCCGATGACGTCGTGCTGCCCTCCTACCTCGGCCGCGAGGTCGCCAACGCGATGCCCAACGCGACGTTCCTCGAGATTCCGGGCACCGGCCACCTCGGCTTCATCGAGAAGCCGCAGGTGGTCAACACCGCGATCCTCAATTTCTTCGCCGATACGCTGTAGTGGTGAACCCCTCGACGGCGCAGGCCCGGGTGGTCGTCGACGAACTGGTGCGCGGCGGCGTCCGCGACGTCGTGCTGTGCCCCGGCTCGCGCAACGCCCCCCTCGCCTTCGCGCTGCACGACGCCGACCGCGCCGGCCGGCTGCGCCTGCATGTGCGCATCGACGAACGCACGGCCGGCTTCCTGGCCATCGGCCTGGCGGTCGCCGAAGGTGCGCCGGTGTGCGTGGCGATGACGTCGGGCACCGCGGTGGCCAACCTGGGGCCCGCGGTGGTGGAGGCCAACTACGCCCGCGTGCCGTTGATCGTGCTGTCGGCGAACCGGCCCTATGAGCTGCTCGGCACCGGCGCCAACCAGACCTTCGAGCAGCTCGGCTACTTCGGCACCCAGATGCGCGCCAACATCAGCCTCGGTCTCGCGGAGGACGCCCCCGAGAAGATGGCATCCCTCAACGCACAGTGGCGGTCGGCGACGTGCCGGGTGGTGGTCGCCGCGACGGGCGCTCGCTCCGCCAACGCCGGGCCGGTGCAGTTCGACATCCCGCTGCGCGAGCCGCTGGTGCCCCCGGTCGACGAGCCGGGCGCCGCGTACGCGCCGGAGGGTCGCCCCGACGGCCGGCCGTGGACGATCACCCCGCCGGTCACCTTCGATCAGCCGCTCGACATCGATCTGACGCCCGACACCGTCGTCATCGCCGGGCACGGCGCGGGCGTGCATCCGAATCTCGCGCATCTGCCCACCGTCGCCGAGCCGACGGCGCCCTACGCGCGTACTCCGCTGCATCCGTTGGCGCTCAACCTGATTCGGCCCAAACAGGTGATCATGCTGGGCCGTCCGACGCTGCACCGCCCGGTGTCGGCGCTGCTGGCCGATCCGTCGATCCCGGTGTACGCGCTGACGACGGGCCCGCGCTGGCCGGACGTGTCGGGCAATTCGCAGGCGACGGGCACGCGGGCGGTCACCTCCGGCGCGCCGGCGCCGGACTGGCTCGATCGTTGCGCCGAGGCCCACCGGCACGCCTGCGAGGCGGTGCGCGGTCAGCTGGCCGCCCACCCACTGACCACGGGGCTGCACGTCGCCGCGGCGGTGGCCGACGCGGTCCGACCCGGTGACCAGCTGGTGCTCGGCGCCTCGAACCCGGTGCGCGACATCGCGCTGGTGGGCTTCAACACCGCCGAGGTCAAGGTGCGCTCCAACCGCGGCGTGGCCGGCATCGACGGCACGGTGTCGACGGCGATCGGGGCGGCGCTGGCGCACCGGGGCCGCACGATCGCGCTGATCGGGGATCTGACGTTCGTGCACGACAGCTCGGGCCTGCTGGTCGGGCCGACGGAGCCGATGCCCGCCGACCTGACCATCGTGGTGTCCAACGACAACGGCGGCGGCATCTTCGAACTGCTCGAACAGGGCGATCCGCGGTTCACCGACGTGTCCTCCCGCATCTTCGGCACCCCGCACGACGTCGACGTCGGTGCGCTGTGCCGCGCCTACCACGTGGAGAGCCGGCAGATCGAGGCTGCCGAGCTGCCCGCGGCGCTCGAGGAACCGCACGACGGGATGCGGGTGCTCGAGGTCAAAGCCGACCGGTCGTCGCTGCGGGCGCTGCACGCGTCGATCAAGGCGGTGCTGTGAGCGCACTGCTCGCGCGGCTGAAGGCGTTGTGGCAGTTCGTTATTCCGCATCTCTACGGGGAGCCGGGGGAGACGCGGCGCGGCCGGGTCCTGCGCAGGATCAGGATCGGCATCGTGGTGGCGGCCTGTCTGGTGACCCTGCAGTCGGTGCTGCTGATGGTCGGCGCGTGGCGCAACGACCGCCAGATCGAGCGCCACATGGGTGTGGCGGAGGCCACCGTGCTCGACGCGGGACCGCGGCGGTCGACGATCGAGTTCGTCACGCCCGACCGGGTGACCTACCGGCCCGAGCTCGGTGTGCTGTACCCCTCCGAATTGGAGAACGGTATGCGCATCTACGTCGAATACGACGTCAACAACCCGGATCTGGTGCGGGTGCAGGACCGTGACGCGTCGCTGGCGATCATCCCCGCGGCATCGATCGCGGTGGTCGGCTGGCTGGTGGCCGGGGCCGCCCTGGGTGTCACCGCCTTGGTGCAGCGCCGCATCGATTCCGGGGCGGTTCCTCAGGACGCGACGAGCTGATCGAGCCAGGTGTCGTCGGACAGGTCGATCTTCTCGCCGGTCTTCAGGTCGACGACCGTCGGGGTTCCGGTGCTGACCGGGTCGACGTCGTAGAGCAGGCTGAAGTTCGCCTCCTCCATCGCCGCGACGTCGACCGCCTCTTGATCGCGGGACACGTTGTCGGCCACTGCTTCTGGTAGACCTGCACCCCGGGCGATGTCGCGCAGCTCGTCACCGGTGAACGCCGGACCGCCCGGATCCTGCTGCGCCCACAGCTCTTCGACGAAGTGTTGGAACTGCGTGCCGGTGGTGGTCGCGTCTCCGGTCGGCTCGGCGGCGACGAACATCGCGTTCGCCACCGTCGCCGAATAGCCGCTCTCAGTGTCCTGGTCGAGGAACGTCAGGGGACGGTAGGTGACCTGAAGACCGCCCACGGTCACGTAGTACGCGATCTGGTCCCCGAACTGCTGCTGCAGCTCGTGGCAGTGGGTGCACTGCGGCTCGGTGAAGATCTCGATGTGCCCCGGGGCGTCGTCGTAGCCGGCGACGATGCCGAACCCGTCGTCGGACAGGGCCAGCGGCGCGGTGGCGGGATCGGGCCGGGCGGTGCCGGTGACGTCCTTCGAGCAGCCGCCGACGCCGAGCATCAGCCCGATCGCCGCGACAGCGAGCACCGTCCGCGTTCTGCGCATGTCCCGAAGAATAACGCCGCAGAACCCGCAGTTCGTGCGACATATCCCTGTCGGCAACCTCCGGGACAGGTGGCGATGTCACCGTCATCGTGTGCGCGTCGCCATCGTCGCAGAATCGTTCCTCCCGAATGTCAACGGCGTCACCAACTCGGTGCTTCGGGTGATGGAGCATCTCCGTCGCACCGGGCACGAGGTGCTCGTGATCGCCCCGGACACGCCGCGCGGCCAGCCCGCGGCCGACAAGGTGCACGACGGGATCCGGGTGCACCGGGTGCCGTCGATGATGTTCCCCAAGGTGACCTCGCTGCCGCTGGGCGTCCCGCGGCCGCGGATGGTGGGGGTGTTGCGCGGCTTCGACCCCGATGTCGTGCATCTGGCCTCTCCCGCCCTGCTGGGCTGGGGCGGGGTGCACGCCGCGCGTCATCTCGGGGTGCCGACCGTCGCGGTGTTCCAAACCGACATTGCCGGGTTCGCCCAGAGCTACGGCGTCGGCGTCATGTCGCGCGCCGCGTGGACATGGACCCGACGCCTGCACAGCAAGGCCGACCGCACCCTGGCGCCGTCCACGGCGGCGATGGACGACCTTGTCAGCCATGGCATTCCGCGCGTACACAAGTGGGCGCGCGGAGTGGACGTCACCGGCTTCGCTCCCTCTGCGCGCGACGAGCGCCTGCACCGGTCGTGGTCGCCGCATGGTAAGCCCGTCGTCGGGTTCGTCGGTCGGCTGGCCCCGGAGAAGCACGTGGAACGGCTTGCGGTGCTGGCCGCGCGGGACGACGTGCAGGTCGTCGTCGTGGGGGATGGGGTCGACCGGCCGAAGCTGGAGGCGGCGCTGCCGGGTGCCGTCTTCACCGGCGCGCTGTACGGCGCCGATCTCGCGGCGGCGTACGCCAGCATGGACGTGTTCGTCCATCCCGGCGAGCACGAGACGTTCTGCCAGGCGGTGCAGGAGGCGATGGCCTCCGGTGTGCCGGTCATCGCGCCCGATGCCGGCGGCCCGCGTGACCTGGTCGCCCCGTACCGCACCGGGCTGTTGTTGCCTGTGCCCGAGTTCACCGAGCGGTTGTCGGCGTCGGTGCACCACCTCGTCGCCGAGCGGCGGCGTTACGCGGTGGCGGCGCGGCGCAGTGTGGTGGGCCGCACCTGGCCGGTGATCTGCGACGAACTGCTCGGCCACTACGACGATGTGGCAGGCAGGCGCGGAGCGCGCGCCGCGTAACTTGGGGGCTGTGCACCCCGAGCAGAAGATCGACGCCGGCGCGCTGACAGGCGTCTCCGAAACAGCCCTTCTGACGCTCAACGGACGAGCGCACCAGGCGCGGCTTCCGAATGCCATCCTCGACGACCCGATGGCCATCCGCCTGGTCGATGCGATCGACTTCGACTTCGACAAGTTCGGTCGTCGCAAGGGTCAGGAGATGGCGCTGCGCTCACTGGCTTTCGATCGCGCAACCACGGCGTATCTGTCCCGCTATCCGTCGGCGATGGTCGTCGCCCTCGCCGAGGGGCTGCAGACCACCTTCTGGCGCCTCGACGCCGCGCTGCCCGATCCCCGATTCCGATGGCTGACAATTGATTTCGAACCGATCATCGCGTTGCGTCGACGTCTGCTGCCGTCGTCGGCGCGCATCACCGCCCTCGCGCAATCGGCTCTCGAATTCAGCTGGATGGACGCGGTCGACACCAGCCAGGGCGTGGTCATCACCGCCGAGGGCCTGCTGATGTACCTGCAACCCGACGAGGCGATGCGCCTGATCACCGCGTGCGCGCAGCGGTTCCCCGGCGGCCAGATGATCTTCGACCTGCCGCCTGTGATGGTGAAGAAGCTCGCGCCGAAAGGCATGCGCTCGTCCTCGCGCTACCGGGTGCCGCCGATGCCGTTCAGCCTGTCCGCCGCGCAGCTGGCGGCGCTGGTCGACACCGTGCCGGGGATCACGGCCGTGCACGATCTGCCGATGCCCCGCGGACGCGGCTTCTTCTTCGAGCGGGTGTTCCCGACGTTCTGGGCGTGGAGGCCGGTGAGGAACCACCGCGGTTCCTACACCCTGCTCGAGTTCGGCTGAGGACCGCGCAGGGTTTGCCGGCGGCCTGCGCGGGTACAGAGCCGATGGCTCTGCTGCTGGGATCTGACGGCGGCGCAGCAATGTGTCGACGGCTCAGCGGAGAGCGAGGATTTCATGATCGGTGCCCTGTACGACGCCGCTCTGACCGGCCGGCGATGTTGGATCCGCGGTGCGGACTATCAGACCCGGGTGCTGCCCGTCGATCGGTGGCTCGGCGAGTGTGACGACGATCCGTTCGACGCCGCGCTGGCCGCCCGTGCCGAAGGCCCGACCGTCGACCTGGCGTGCGGACCGGGACGTTTCGCGGCGTGGCTGGCCCGCCAGGGCATCCCCGCTGTCGGGATCGACCAGTCGGCCGTCGCGGTGCACCTGGCCGAGCAGCGCGGTGCCCGGGCGCTGCGCGGCGACGTGTTCGACATGCTGCCGCGCGAGGGCTGGTGGCAGACCGTGCTGCTGGCCGACGGCAACGTCGGCATCGGCGGGGACCCGATGCGGCTGTTCAACCGCTGCCGGGCGCTGCTGCGCGACGGCGGACACTGCGTCGTCGAATTCGATCCGGCCGTCACCGGCTCGACGACCACGATGGTCCGCCTGGAAACCGACGACGAGGTCGGTCCCTGGTTCGAGTGGGCGTCGGTCGGCCTCGACGCGGTCGAGGAGTTCGGTCAGCGAGTGTCGTTGCGCCTCAAGGACGTCGAGATCATCGGCGAGCGCGGCATGGCCGAGCTCGCCGCGATCTGACTCAGCCCTGCGCTTCCACCGCGACCGGCTGCCACTGCTCCCAGGTGGCCAGCCGCTTCTCGTAGTCCGCCTTGGCCAGCTCCAGCGGCAGTTCGCCGAAGAACACCCGCAGCGGCGGCTCGTCGGCGTCGACGACCTTGAGGATGGCCCGCGCCGAGGCGGTCGGATCGCCCGGCTTCGCGCTGCGCGACGCCCGCCACTCGGCGGCCTTCGCGTGGATCTCGGCGTAATCGGGCAGTTCTTCGGCGTGCTTGGCCGACGGGCCCGCCCAGTCGGTGGAGAAACCGCCCGGCTCGATCAGCGTGACGTGCACGCCGAAGTCGGCGACCTCCTGGGCGAGCGCCTGGGAGAAGCCCTCCAGCGCCCACTTCGAGGCGTGGTAGATGCCGACGTTGGGGAACGCGGTGATGCCGCCGATCGACGACACCTGGATGATGTGCCCGCTGCGCTGGGCGCGCAGCAGCGGCAGCGCGGCCTGGGTGACCCACAGCGCCCCGAACACGTTGGTCTCGATCTGATCGCGGGCTTCCTGCTCGGAGAGCTCTTCGATGAACCCGAACTGCCCGTAGCCGGCATTGTTGACGACGATGTCGAGCCGGCCGAAGTGGTCGTGGGCCTGCTGGACGGCCGCGAAGTCGGCGTCGCGGTCGGTGACGTCGAGGCGGATCGGCAGCAGCGCGTCGCCGTACTTGGTCGTGAGGTCGTCGAGGGTGGACAGGTCTCGGGCGGTGGCGGCGACCTTGTCGCCGCGCTCGAGCGCCGCGATCGTCCACTCGCGCCCGAAGCCGCGCGACGCACCGGTGATGAACCAGACTTTTTCACTCATGTCCTAGGTCAAGGCCGTCGACCCCGCGGGCATTCCCGGCGCCGGGATCTGCACAGAAACCTGCCAGGCGGGACCGGTGATACGTTCGGCCCTGTGAACCGCGCGTCGCTGGAGAAGGACCCCCATGAGGTGGCGTCGATGTTCGACGGCGTGGCGCGGCGCTACGACCTGACCAACACCGTGCTCTCGTTGGGGCAGGACCGGTTCTGGCGGCGGGCCACCCGGGAGGCGCTGGGAATCGCGCCCGGGGACAAGGTCCTCGACCTGGCGGCCGGCACCGCGGTGTCGACCGCCGAGCTGGCGACGTCGGGGGCGTGGTGCGTGGCGGCGGACTTCTCGGTCGGCATGCTGGCCGCGGGTGCCGCGCGGCCGGTGCCCAAGGTGGCCGGCGATGCGACCAAGCTGCCGTTCGCTGACGGCGTGTTCGACGCGGTGACGATCAGCTTCGGATTGCGCAACGTGGTCGACCACGTCGCCGGGCTGCGGGAGATGGCACGCGTGACGCGGCCGGGCGGCCGGCTGGTGGTCTGTGAGTTCTCCACGCCGACGAACGGACCGTTCGCGACGGTGTACAAGGAGTACCTGATGAAGGCGCTGCCGGCGATGGCCCGCGCGGTGTCGTCGAACCCGGACGCCTACGTCTATCTCGCGGAGTCCATCAGGGCGTGGCCCGATCAGGCCGAGCTGGCCCGTCGTATCGAGGCCGCCGGCTGGACCGATGTCGCCTGGCGCAACCTGACGGGCGGCATCGTGGCGCTGCACGCCGCCACCAAACCCTGACGGAGACCCCTCACCTCTCTCCGCGAGCGTGCGTGTCTGCGGGCAACACGCCGCCCATTTCCGCGAGTTCGCGCACGTTCGCGCCCCGCGAAAGCCGCCCGGCCGCACACCCATTCCCGTTAGCGTCACGACCATGCTGCACGGACGCCGCGCCGATCCCGATGCCACCCTCGCCACCGACCCCCGCTCCGATCCGCGGATGGTCGCCGCCCTGGCCGCTTTCGGTCTGACCGAGCGGCTGCCGTCGTCCGGCCTCGGCGTCGACTCCCCGCTGGCGGAGCGCCTCGCCTACGCGACGATGAGCGAGCAGGGCATCGGCGCCATCTTCGACGCCCTCGCCCAGGACATCGCGCCGCCGGCGGGCGTCACGACCATCACGACGACGATCACCGGCGCCGACGGCAACGACGTCACGCTCTTCATCAGCCGGCCAACCGACGCGTCCGGTCCGCTGCCGGCGATCGTGCATCTGCACGGTGGCGGCATGGCGATCGCCAGCGCCGCCGATATGCCGTACGTCCGGCTGCGCGAGCATCTGGCCGCGACGGGCCTCGTCGTCATCGGCGTCGAATTCCGCAACTCCGGCGGCAAACTCGGTCCGCACCCGTACCCGGCGGGTCTCAACGACTGCGCCTCGGCCGCTCGCTGGGTCGACGAGCAGCGCGGCGAACTCGGCGTCGGCCACATCGTGGTTTCCGGAGAATCCGGCGGCGGGAACCTGACATTGACCCTGGCGCACAAGGCGAAACGCGAGGGATGGATCGACCGGATCGCGGGCTTCTACGCGCAGTGCCCGTTCATCTCCAACCGGTGGCTCGACGCGGGCGACGAGCTGCCGTCGCTGGTGGAGAACGACGAATACTTCATCAGCCGTGAGCAGTTGGCCATCCTCGGCTCGCTGTACGATCCGGACGGGCGCCATGTCGACGACGCGGCGTGCTGGGCGTACGTGGCGACCGACGACGAGTTGGCCGGACTGCCACCGCATGTCATCTCGGTCAACGAACTCGACCCGCTTCGCGACGAGGGGCTGCAGTACTACCGCAGGCTGCTGCGGGCGGGCGTGCCGACCGTCGGGCGGGTGGTCGCGGGTACCTGCCACGGGGGAGATCTGTTGCTGGCGAGCGCGATGCCGGAGGTATTCGCCGCCAGCGTCCGCGACGTCAGCGGCTTCGCCCACTCGTTGAGGAGCGGCTAGTCCTGCTCCCACAGGCGCGCCGATTCCACGCCGACGTCTGCGTCGTGGATCTGCTGGAAGTTGCGCCCGCCTCGGGCGAACGTCGCGAGAACAGCCGACGGACAGCGCATTTCGACCAGCGGCGTATCCCGCCAGCGGCACGGCCGGACGTGCACGAGGTCGACGTCTTCGCCGTCGGCGTCGTAGACGTACGGTCCGGTCAGCCGGCCCAGCCAGAACAGCCCGTCGCCGTCGCGGGTCCACACGAACGACCCGTCGGGCACCTCGGCGAAGCGTGACACCCGCCGCGCCGGGACGTCGAAGCGGCCGAACCCGCACAGACCCTCCCGCAGGCCGCGCTCCACCCCCGCGTGCGCGTCGATGTCGTCTCGGCGCGACCGCATCGGCGCCCGGTACACGGACGTCACGTGAACGGGCGGCGGGCGTCCACGCGGCCCGACAGCCGGCCTGCGCCGCGCCACACCCGGGCCACCACGTCCTCGTCCTCGTCGGTGACGAAGTTGCCCATCACCCGCACGGCCACCGTCATCAACGCCGACGACCGCATCGCGACCGGTCCCGTGGCCGGCAGGAACCGGGGGAACGTCAGCAGCAGCGCCAGCCGGCGCGCGATCGAGAAGCCACGCGCGTAGTGCGCATGCAGTACTGCCGGCCAGGCCTGCGAGTAGTCGCCCGAGCCCAGCATCTCCGCGGCCAGCCGCCCGGTCTCCAGGCCGTAGTCGATGCCCTCGCCGTTGAGTGGGTTCACACACGCCGCGGCGTCCCCGATCAGCATCCAGTTCGGCCCGGCCACGCCGGACACCGCGCCGCCCATCGGCAGCAGCGCCGAGCGCCCGGCCCGTGGATCACCGTCGAAGCCCCACTCGTCGCGACGCAGCGCGGTGTAGTGGTTCATCAGCGGCCGCAGCGCCGCGTCGGCGGGCCGCTTCGACGTCGCCAGCGCGCCGACGCCGATGTTCACCTCGCCGGTACCGAGCGGGAAGATCCAGCCGTAACCGGGCAGCACCTCGCCGGCCGGTGAGCGCAGCTCCAGGTGCGACGTGATCCACGGTTCGTCGTGCCGCGGGGTCGCGATGTAGCCGCGGATCGCGACGCCGTAGACGGTGTCCTTGTGCCACTCGCGGCCCAGCGCCCGGCCCAGTGTCGACCGTGCCCCGTCGGCGACGATCAGGTCCGCGCAGCGCACCACCTCACCGGAGTCGAGCATCACCGCCGACACCCGGCCAGTCGAATCGCGCTGCACGTCAACCGCTTTGACGCCCAACTTCATCTTCGCGCCGTCGTCGACGGCCACCAGCCGGATACGCTCGTCGAGTTCCGTGCGTGGCACTGCGCTCGACAGCGGCGGGAACGACCGACCCGGCCACGGAATCTCCACGTCGGCGCCGAAGCCCGACATCCGCAAACCGTGGTGGGTGATCCGGCCGTCCAGCCACCCGCCGAGGCCCAGCCGCCGCATCTCGGCCACCGCCCGCGGGGTCAGGCCGTCGCCGCACGCCTTGTCGCGCGGGAACGACGCCGCGTCGATGACCAGTACCTCGCGCCCGGCGCGCGCGGCCCACGCCGCGGCCGACGAACCAGCCGGCCCGGCGCCGACGACGACCAGGTCAGCGCTCGTCTCCATGACTCCCAGTATGTTGGCTGTGTGAGGACACCGGCGAACGTGGTGGCGGGAGTGGACTTCGGCGATGCCGAGTTCGCCCAGGACGTCCGTGACGGAGTGGCCCGGATCGAGACGCTCATGTCGGAGGAACTCGGCCGCGCCGACGAGTTGATGGCCGAGGCCGTCACGCATCTGTTCGAGGCCGGCGGCAAGCGGTTCCGCCCGCTGTTCACGGTGTTGTCGGCCCAGCTCGGCCCGGAACCGGACGCCTGGCAGGTCACCGTCGCGGGCGCGGTCATCGAGCTGGTGCACCTGGCGACGCTGTACCACGACGACGTCATGGACGAGGCGCAGGTGCGTCGCGGGGCGGTCAGCGCCAACGCCCGGTGGGGCAACAACATCGCGATCCTGGCGGGGGATTACCTGTTCGCGACGGCATCACGCCTGGTCAGCAGGCTGGGCCCGGACGCCGTGCGGATCATCGCCGACACCTTCGCGCTGCTGGTCACGGGCCAGATGCGGGAGACCCGCGGCGTCGCCGAGCACGTCGACGAGGTCGAGCACTACCTGAAGGTGGTTTACGAGAAGACGGCCTGCCTGATCGCGGCGTCGGGCCGCTTCGGTGCGACGTTCTCGGGCGCCGACGACGATCAGATCGAGCGGCTGAGCCGGCTCGGCGGGATCGTCGGCACCGCGTTCCAGATCTCCGACGACATCATCGACATCGACAGCGACCCCGACGAGTCCGGCAAGGTCCCCGGCACCGATCTGCGGGAGGGCGTGCACACGCTGCCGGTGCTCTACGCGCTGCGCGAGACGGGGCCCGACGCCGACCGGCTGCGGGAACTGCTGGCCCGTCCACTCGACGACGACGCCGACGTGGCCGAGGCGCTGCGCCTGCTGCGCTCCTCGCAGGGCATCACCAGGGCCAAGGAGACGGTGGCCGGGTACGCCCGGCAGGCCGAGGAGGAGCTCGCCGCGCTGCCCGACGGCCCCGGCCGTCAGGCGCTGGCCACGCTGGTCGACTACACGATCAACCGGCACGGCTGAGTACTGCGGAACCTGCGCGGCGTCCCCGAGCGTTGAATGAGCGAATGAGTTGTGCAGGTGTGGTGAGGAGGAACCCGCGATGACCTGGCATCCGCACGCCAACAGGGCCAAGACGTTCCTGTTGCTGGTGGTTTTCTCGGGTCTGATCGTTGCTGTCGGCGCGATGTTCGGGCGCAACATCATGTTCCTGGCGGTGCTGTTCGCCCTCGGCATGAACGCCTACGTGTACTTCAACAGCGACAAGCTGGCGCTGCGCGCAATGCACGCACAGCCGGTCACCGAGATGCAGGCGCCGGTGATGTACCGGATCGTGCGGGAGCTGGCCACGACGGCACGTCAGCCGATGCCGCGGCTCTACATCAGCGACACCGCCGCCCCCAACGCGTTCGCCACCGGTCGCAACCCGCGCAACGCCGCGGTGTGCTGCACGACGGGCATCCTGGGCATGCTCAACGAGCGCGAGTTGCGCGCGGTGCTCGGTCACGAGCTCTCCCACGTCTACAACCGCGACATCCTGATCAGCTGTGTGGCCGGGGCGATGGCGTCGGTGATCACCGCGCTGGCCAACCTCGCGTTCTTCGCGAGCATGTTCGGCGGCAACCGCGAGGGCGGCGCGAATCCCTTTGCAATCCTTCTGGTTTCGCTGCTCGGCCCGATCGCGGCGACGGTCATCCGGCTGGCGGTGTCCCGCTCGCGGGAGTACCAGGCCGACCAGTCCGGCGCCGAGCTCACCGGCGACCCGTTGGCGTTGGCCAGCGCGCTGCGCAAGATCAGCGCCGGGGTGGAGCGGGCGCCGCTGCCGCCCGAGCCGCAGCTGGCCGACCAGGCGCACTTGATGATCGCCAACCCGTTCCGCTCCGGCGAGAAGATCGGCAAGCTGTTCGCGACCCACCCGCCGATCGCCGACCGCATCGCCCGCCTGGAGGCCATGGCCGGTCGGGGGCCCGGCCAGTACTGACGGGACCGTCAGACTTTCTCCCCTGACGATGCGCGCCCGGGGGCCACCCGCTTATGGTGTGCGACGTGCTGACGAGAATCCTGATCGGCGTCGCGGCCGCCGCCGTGTGTGCCGCGCCCGCCGTCGCCTCCGCCGATCCGTCGCCGCTCAACGTCAACGCGCTGCCGCCGATCAATCCGCAGCCGTTCGCCTCGCCGGACGGCGCCTGGTACTCGTTCGCCGCGCCCGGGGGTGTGACGTGCGTGATGGACCGCCAGACCGGCAGCTACGGGTGCAACGGATCGCTGCCGGGTGCGCCGGGCGGCGCGAACGTCGTCACCGGCTGGGCGGGCGGGCCGCCGGGGTTCGGGCACGCCAACGGGCCGATGTACGGCACGACGGCCAACCCGCTGCCGCTGCCGGCCAACACCCGGATGAGTTTCCGCACCGTCAGCTGCGGCACCGACGGCGTCATCACCTCCTGCACGAACACCGTCGACCAGTCCGGCTTCGTCATCAGCCCGACCGGCAGCTACGCGTACTGAGGTCCTCGCTAACGCGGCCGGCCCTTCCGGCGACATCTAGGCTGTGACCGTGTCGAGCAGAGCTTTCCTCGGTGCTGCGTGCGTCGCCGCGGCCGGTGTCCTCAGTGCGTCCGGTCTCGCGGGCGCCCAGCCCGCGCCGCCCACTCCGCCGCCGACGCCGCCGGCCCCTAACGTGAACGCGTGGGCGCCCGCCAACCCGAAGAACTACGCGGTCTTCGACGGCGCCGCCTACGCGTTCAGCGCCAACGGCCTGACCTGCATGCTGCAGCGCTCCGGCGGCTACGGCTGCAACGGTGTGCTGCCCGGCGCCCCGGAGGGCGCCAACCTGGTCAGCGGTTCGGCCGGTGGGGTGCCCGGCTTCTCGGTGGCGCCCGCCCCGATCTACGGCGGCCCCGTCAACGCGCTGCCGCCGAACACCCGGCTCAGCTTCGGCGACGTCAGTTGCGGCGGCGACGGCACCCTCACGGCATGCGTCGACAACCGCAACCAATCCGGTTTCGTGGTCAGCCCGTCGGCGTCCTGGATCGTCAACGAGGTCAACCCGCTGCTGGCCCGCCCTGACGGCACCAACCCCTTTTTCAACTGACTCAGAAGCCGGACCCGAAGACTTCGTGGCCCGGCTTCTCCACCATCAGCCCGTGGTAGGCGTCCTCGACCGTCGAGCCGTGGTTGACCACGCCGTCGACCTCGCGCGCGATCGGCATCGAGATGCCGAGCTCCTCGGCGAACGACATGATCACGCTGGACGCCTTCACCCCTTCGGCCACCTGGTTCATCGAGGAGATGATCTCGTCGATCGGCTTTCCGGCGCCCAGCTGTTCGCCGACGTGCCGGTTGCGGCTGCGCTGGCTGGTGCACGTCACGATCAGGTCGCCCATGCCGGCGAGCCCGGCGAAGGTGTCGCGGTGCCCGCCCAACGCCTCGCCCATCTTCGACATCTCGCGCACGGCGCGGGCCATCACCATCGCGCGGGTGTTCTCCCCGATGCCCAGTGAGTAGCCCATGCCGACCGCGATCGCATAGACGTTCTTCAACGCCCCCGCCATCTCGACGCCTACCACGTCATCGGTGGTGTAGGTGCGGAAACGCTTGGTGCGGAACAGGTTCGCCAGGTTCGCGGCCAGATGCTGGTCGGGCATGGCCAGTACCGCGGCGGCCGCGTAGCCCTCGGCTACCTCCCGGGCGATGTTGGGGCCGGCCAGGATTCCGGCCGGATGGCCGGGCAGTACCTCGTCGACCACCTGGCTCATCCGGTAGTTCGTGCCCTGTTCCAGCCCCTTCACCAGCGACACCACCGGCACCCACGGCCGTAGCGTCGACGCGAGTTCGGTGAGTACACCGCGGAATCCGTGCGACGGCACCCCCATCACGATGACGTCGGCGCACTCGGCGGCCTCGACGAAGTCGGTGGTCGCCTTCAGGGTGTCCGCCAGCTCCACCTCGTTGCCGAGGTATTTCGTGTTGCGGTGGTGGTTGTTGATGTCATCGGCGGTCTCCTGCGAACGCACCCACTGCAGCGTCGGACCCCGCCGCGCGCAGATGGACGCCACGGTGGTGCCCCAGGATCCGCCCCCGAGGACGACGACTTTGGGTTCGCGCTGTGCAGGTGCCATGAGTGACCACATTAGGGCGGCGGCGGAGGCTCGAGGGCCGGTTTCGGACCGATCGGTGCGCCGACGGGTGTGCGGGAGTGGGCATAATGAGAACGACTTTGCTGAGGGGGTTGGCGTTTGTCGGTCACGGTATCGACGGTCGAGGCATCCGATCCGCAGGGCCTGACGACGGCCGCGGATCGACTCGGCGGCACGATCGCCGATCTCGACGGCGCGATCACCGAGCAGCGCCGAGCACTGGACCGGATGCGCGCCGCATGGCGGGGAACGGCGGGCGACGCGGCGATCGCCAAGGCCGAGCAGAATCTCACCGAGCAGCTGCAGCTGAAGGCTCGGTTGGAGTCGGTGCGGGCGGCGCTGGCCGCCGGAGGCTCTCAACTCGAGGCCACCCGCGACGCGTTGGTGGGCATCGTCGGGACGCTGCGGGCCGCGGGGTGGACGGTCACCGACGACGGTCGCGCGATCGCGCCGATCTTCCCGCCGCTGCTCAAGCAGTTCGAACCCGGCTTCACCGCGGTCATCCAGCGATTGCTCCAGCTGTTCGATCGGATCGACGCCGCCACCGCGGGCGCGGTGCGCACCGCGATCGGCGGCGTCCCGCCGGCCACGCCGCCTGGCACGCCGCTGCCGGCACCGCCGCCGCCCGGGGCATCGGCCGAGCAGGTCAAGCAGTGGTGGGACTCGCTCAGCGACGCCGACCGGAAACGACTGACCGATGCCGCGCCCCGCGGGCTGGGCAATCTCGACGGGCTGCCCGTCGAGGTGCGTGACCAGCTCAACCGCACGGTGATGGACCGTGACATCGCGCGGGTGGAGCACGCCGCGAGCGCCAACGGGGTCGGCGCCGACGAGGTGGCTGCCCACCCGGAGCGCTACGGGCTCAATCGCGCGGACGCCATCGCCTATGAGAACGGGCTCAAGGCCCGCCAAGGGCTCAAGCATCAGGCCGAGGGCGACAACCCGGCGCGGCCGCGCAAGACCTACCTGTTCGGTTACGACCCGCTGGCGTACAACGGTCAGGGCACCGCGGCCATCGCACTGGGCAACCCCGACACGGCCGACAACATCGGGGTGATCGTGCCGGGCACCGGCAGCAGCCTGGAATCGGACTGGCTCAACAGCGGCCGCAATGACGGCATCAACCTGCTCGACCAGATGGGCAAGGCTGACCCGACCAAGCAGAACGCGGTCATCATGTGGATGGGCTACGACGCGCCCGATAGCTTCACCGATCCGCGTATCGCCAACCCCGAGCTGGCCCGCGCCGGTGGCGCGCTGCTGGCCGGCGACGTCAACAGCCTGCACGTCACGCACACCGGGGCCGGACAGCCGAACATCACCGTGCTCGGCCACTCCTACGGGTCGACGACGGTTGCCGACGCGTTCGCCGGCAGCGGGATGAAAGCCACCAATGCGGTGCTGATCGGTTGTCCGGGAACGGATCTGGCGCACTCGGCGGCGGACTTCAACCTGCAGGGCGGGCAGGTGTACGTCGGCAACGCCTCGACCGATCCGGTCGGCTGGATCGGTGCCAGCGACATGGCGGCCGACGTGCTCAACGGCCCGCTGGCCGATCCGCTGGGTGTGTCGGTGGGGTTGGGCGACGACGCGTCGGCGGAGTCGTTCGGCGCCGTGCGGTTCCATGCGGAGGTGCCCGGCTCCAACCTGCCGGACTTCGACGACCACTCGTACTACTACACGATGGGCAGCGAGTCGCTGTACAGCATGTCCGCGATCGCATCCGGGCACGGGGATGCGCTCGGCGAACTCGGCATGCTGGCGGACGGGCGGGCCGCGCCGACCGTCAGCACGCCCGATCGGATCCCGACTCCGTTCGGCGACATCCCGTTGCCGCACACCGATATTCCGCTGGGGCCGGCGATCCTCGACCCCGAGGCGCCGCGCGACAACGGCGCGGTCACCTCCGACCACCGATTCGACGGAAGACCCATCTAGTGATGACCCGACTGCTGTCCACGCTGCTGATCGCGCTCGCCCTGGGAGGCTGCCACATGTCCGATTCCGGCCCGGCCCAAGACAATCCGTACGACGAGCCGGAGAACACGCTGTCCGACGAGCAGACCCGCGCGCAGGTCGTCGACCCGGCGGTGGCCGTGGTCCGCGCCGTGAAACTGGACGATGTGACGGGCGGCTTCTCGTTCGGATCGTGCAACGACCAGGGTGAGCCGCCGTTCCAGGGCCGGGTCGAGGTGGCGTTCAAGCTGCCTGCCGACCCGGGCGCGGTGTACGCGCAGATCCGCGACGCGCTCGTCGCGCAGGGCTGGGCGAGCGGCGCGCCGGCCGGGCAGGTCGTGCACGGCGACTCGCTCCACCGCGACGGCGTGACGGCCGCCGTCGGGCCGCGCGTCGCCGACCCCGGCTACGGCGCGCTGCAGATCTACGGGGAGTGCCGCAACATGGGTGACCACGGGTCCGACGGCCCGGTCGACATCACCCCCGAATTGCGTTGAGACTGCGCCTAGGGCGGCGAAAGTGGAGAAAAACCCGCCGTAGACGCAGTCTCAACGATCTCAGCGGTAGTTGACGAACTGCAGCGCGGCGTCCAGGTCGGCGCCCTTGAGCAGCGCGATGACGGCCTGCAGGTCGTCGCGCTTCTTGGAGCTGACGCGGATCTCCTCGCCCTGGATCTGAGCCTTGACGCCCTTGGGCCCTTCGTCGCGGATCAGCTTGGTGATCTTCTTGGCGTCCTCGCTGCTGATGCCCTGCTTGAGGGTGCCCGTGAGCCGGAAGGTCTTACCGCTGGGCTGGGGGTCACCGGCGTCAAACGCCTTCATCGAGATGTCGCGCCGGACCAGCTTCTCCTTGAACACGTCGACGGCGGCCTTGAGCCGCTCCTCGGTGGAGCTGACCAGCTCGATCACCTCGTCGCCCTTCCAGGCGATGGTGGTGTCGGTGCCGCGGAAGTCGAAGCGGGTGCTCAGCTCCTTGGCGGCCTGGTTGAGCGCGTTGTCGACCTCTTGCCGGTCGACCTTGCTGACGACGTCGAACGATGAATCCGCCATGGACCCGTCCCTCCTTCGTAGGTGTCAGTTCTTGGTCCCATCTTGGCCGACAGCTGCGAGCGGAGGCCACACCACCCTGGCGATTTGTTCTCGGGGTATGTCCTCGTTGTATCCTGCTGTGCGCGCTCTTCGCGTCACCGGCAGGTTGCCCGAGCGGCCAATGGGAGCGGACTGTAAATCCGTCGGCTTACGCCTACACTGGTTCGAATCCAGTACCTGCCACGCTGGTCAGGCCCCCTTTCGAGGGGGCCTGACGCGTTTGGGGGTGGAATCTCCACGGGTTGTCACGGCAAGGGAAAGCGGGCGTCAGCGTGCCAACGATGTCCCGCGGAGAAACGAGATCGCCCCGGTATCGGCCGCGCGACGAGGCGCGCGGCCGGCTACTCCTGGCTGATTCGGAAGCCGTTGACGATGGCGGGGTCGATGGAGACGAAGGTGTCGGCGCGATGGAGCCAGGGATCGAGCATGCGTTCGTAGCGCGATACCTGTTCAGGATCGGTCAGTGTGTGCGCACGTCCGGTGACCGAGACGCTCCAGCCGGTCTGTCTCCGGGCATCGAGACTGTCGGCTTGGTAGCCGACGACGACGCCGTCGGTCGATCGCTCCGCAGCCGAGATCTTCGGGTTCAGCCAGGCGCAGATGATGACCTGGCCGTCGTCGATGACATGGTTGACCGGACGGGCTGCTGGTAGTGCATTGAGAGTGAAAATGACCCGCCCATAGGGGACACTGGCGAGAAGCCGGACAGCCTCGACTCGGGTCAGCTCGGCATGATCTCCGTCGACGTGCGCCAGTCGGTTGCCATGATAGGTAGCGCCATCGCGTTCGCGTTGTTTCGCCATTGTTCCTCGAATTGATCGACATTCGAGGCCCCGATTAGACGACGAATTCTAATTATAGCCGATGCCACGCTGGGATATCGGCATTATCGCGAAAATCTCTGGCGCAGAAACGATGTGGGCAACTATCCCTCGCGTCTTTGGGTTAGCCGTACATCGGCAGGGACTCGGCGGTGACGAGCACTCACGTGTGAGATGCAAGTCTATCGAAAGTCGAAGGGCAGCAGGTGATTCCAAATACCTCGAAGTCTTCTGCCCCGTGTCGTACTGAAGGCTTGATCGGCGTCCAGTCCGCCATGCTGCCAATTTAATCGGCACTCGGGTTGCCCGAAAATAGCGAAAGTCCTCGTGCAGGGAGCCGATGGTCCCGGAGGGCGACTGAGGGAGAGGCTAACGCCTAGCGACGGTCCTCACGGATGCGGCGGGCCGAGGTACGGGAATTCGTCCAACGTGTCGGTGTGCGGCGACAGGCCCGACGGTGGGCACTCGTTCTTGGTGAGGAACCCCAGCCGGTAGTCGATGACGTCGTCGGTGAAGGTCCGGCCGTTGGGATACCGCGCGGGCAGCGCCGGATCGAAGGTCAGCATGTCGGGCAATGTGCCCTCGGCCTCGATCACGGCGATCGCGTCCTCGCGGCTGTATCCGCCGGTGTGGCCGAGCAGGTGGACGAACTGGTCCAGCCAGCGGTCCCAGTCGTGCACCGGCTCGCTGGCGTTGTACTCGAGCTTGGTGTCGTCGGTGTTGAAGAAGCTGCTGACCGACGGGTGCCCTGCCCGGTCGACGTGGCGCAGCTCGCCGTTGTCCCGCACGCTGCACCGCCCCCAGATCCGGATCGGTCCCTGCGCACCGAACATGCTCGTCGGGACCTCGACCGCCATCGAGCAGACGTTGGCGGTCAGGTTGGAGTCCTGGCCCGTCCACGGCGACGTTCCGCCGAGATCACCCAGATGGGGTTCGGTGAAGTTGCGCTTACCCGAGGTGTCGAACAGCGCCTTGATGCCGTCGAAGTCGAAGAAGAACGCGTCGCTGCGCGCGCCGGCGGCGAAGGTGATGTCGCCTGCCCGCAAGATGTTGGGATCGGCCGTGAACGACACCTCCACCGCGGAGAAGATCTTCTCGCCGGCCGGCTCGGGATCCCGCGACTCCGCACCGCGGGCGAGATACACGTCGACGGTCTGACGGCCGTCCTGCGGCTCGGAGAAGACGAATGTGAACGCGATGTCGTTGAGCAGGTCTCCGTCGGTGTCGACCGCCAACCGGTACACCGCGTCGGGATGCAGTGCGTCGGCATTGGGATTGGCGTTCAGGATCAACACCGTTCGCGCGTCGTCGGCCGGTGACTGAAACGCATACAGGTCGCACAGGTCCAGGCGCTGATCGCCGAGGGGAGGCCCGAGGCTCAGTCCGGTGAAGTGGTTGGACACGGTGTGCACCTCTCGCCCGGGGATCCGTCATCTGCCAACCTACGGGCTCAGGCGGCCCAGTACGAGCCTTCGGTGGGTGCGCTGCAACCAGGAACGCGCCGACGGGGCACCATAAGCTGGCGGGCATGGGCAGTGATGGCCTCGGCGACTATCTGCGAGCACGCCGCGCCCGGGTGGCCCCCGGCGACGTGGGACTGCCGAGCGACGGGTTACGCCGCGTCAGCGGACTGCGGCGAGAAGAAGTGGCGCTGCTGGCCGGTATGAGTGTCGACTACTACACACGGCTCGAGCAGGGTCGCGAGCGTCGCCCCTCGCCCCAGGTCATCGATGCGTTGTCCGCCGTCCTGCAACTGCCGGACGACGCGCGCGAGCACCTGTTCCGGCTGGCGGGGCTGAGCCCCCAGGAACGCGGCAGTGTCAGCACCCGCGTCGACCCGGCGCTGCTCGACCTGCTCGACATGTGGCCGTTCAATCCTGCGTTCGTCTACAACCGAGCCTTCGACGTCCTCGCCAGCAATCAGATCGCCGATGCCATGTTCCTCAAGTGGACGCATTCGAAGAACCTGATGCACGTGATCTTCACCGAGCCCGACGCCCAGACGTTCTACTGCAACTGGTCGGTGGTCGCCGAGGATGCGGTGGCCGGCTTCCGGCACGGCTTCGGGTTGGCGCCCAACGACGTACGGCTGCGCACCGTCCGGGACGAGCTGCTCGAGGCCAGCCCCGCCTTCGCCGAACTGTGGACCCGCAACGATGCCCGGCGGAAATCTCTGCAGAACAAGACCTTCCGGCATCCGGTGGTGGGGGTCATGACGTTGACGATGCAGACCTTCGACGTGCGATCCAGCCCTGGTCAGGAGTTGGTCGTCTACCACGCAGAACCCGGCTCGCCGAGTGCCGAGGCCTTGTCGGTGCTGTGTTCCTGGGCAGCGACCGGATGACGTCCCTGGGTGTACTGCACCCCTTGTCGTCGCGCAGCGTCTGATTACCGTCGATACCGGGAGCAGTTGTCGGAAAGGATTGATCGTGAAGCGAACCACTCTCGGCGGTCTCGGCGTCTCGGCTCAGGGCCTGGGGTGCATGGGGATGAGCGAGTACTACGGCGCGTCGGACTGGGACACCAGCATCGAAACGCTGCACCATGCCATCGATGTCGGCGTCACTCTCCTCGACACAGCGGACCAGTACGGCTCGGGCCACAACGAAGTACTGGTGGGTCGCGGGATCGTCGGCAGGCGCGACGACGTCCAGATCGCCACGAAGTTCGGCATCGACCGCAGTGGCGGTGACGAGAACCGGCTCCACCGCGGCGATCCGCCATACGTGAAGCGGTCCTGCGAGGCCTCGCTGCTGCGGTTGGGGGTCGACCACATCGACCTCTACTACCTGCACCGGCCCCCGCAGAACGCCGAGATCGAGGACACCGTCGGGGCGATGGCCGAACTGGTGCGCGAAGGCAAAGTCCGGTACCTGGGTCTCAGCGAGGTCGGCGCCGATCTCCTTCGCCGCGCCCACGCGGTGCATCCGATCGCCGCGGTGCAGAGCGAATATTCGCTGTGGACAAGGGATGTCGAAGAGGTCACTCCCGTGATGGCCCAACTGGGCGTCGGCCTCGTGCCCTATGCCCCGCTGGGACGGGGATTCCTGACCGGGGCGGTGCAGACATCGTCGTTGGACCCCAAGGACTTCCGTGCCCGCAACCCGCGGTTCACCGGTGAAGCCGGTGAACAGAACCAAGTCATCGCCGACACCGTCCGCGCCGTCGCCGAGCGGCTCGGCGTGCTACCGGCGCAGGTCGCGTTGGCCTGGGTGTATGCCCAGGCGGACCGGCTGGGCGTTTCGGTGGTGCCGATTCCCGGGACCCGGCACGCGCATCGCCTCGACGAGAACGTGGCCTCCCTGGACGTCCAGCTCGACGACGACGCCCTGGCTGAACTGCAACCCCTCAGCGACCTGGTGAAGGGCGGCCGCTACCCCGAGCAGGCTGTGCGCTGACTCGAGCCCTCACCGCATCTGTAGGCCGCGCCGCCGCACCCACAGCACCGCCGCCGCGGTGCCGACCACCCAGACCGTGGCCGCCACCGCCAGGTGGACGAAGGTCTTCGTGTCGCGCCCCAGCAGCGGGCCGATCGCGGCCGGTAACCGGTTCCAGAACAGCTGGTGCTCCACACTGCCGATCGGATCCGCGACGTAGTACAGCGCGTAGGGCAGCGCGAGTGCCGCCGCCCAGACCGTGAGGCTCGCCCGGTCGTGGCGGCGCCGCCACCGCCGCAGCAGTGGCACCGCCGCGACCGGCAGCAGCACCGAGACGAGATTGCCGACGCCGAGCCAGGAGATCACGGGCACCAGCACGTTGGGCACCGTCCTGAGCAGCCGCGACGGGTGATCGAGCGTGACGGTGAACGCCGCCGCCGCGGCGAGCGTGGGAAGGCCGACGATGACTAACAGTGCCGCGTTCTTCACCAGCAGGATGCGCCACATCGGCGTGCCCGCCGACCACGCTGCGTTCACCCGGTGGTGGTCCGCGCCGAGCAGATTCGTCGTCGTGACGTCGGCCAGGATGAACGACGCGAAGTAGGTGTCCACGACGACGATCAGGTCGTCGTGCGCGCCGTGCCGCGTCACCGGCTGCACCAGCAGCCACAGCGCCGCCAGCACCGTGTTGGTCCACACCCCCATCAGGCAGGTGCGGGGCGGCGTGAACATCCAGCGGATCTCCGCGGCCACGGACCGCAGCAGCGGCAGCTGGAAATCGGCCGCCGCGCGTCGGGCGGTGAACGGGCGCGGCGCCCCCGCCCGCGCCATCGACCGGGAGGCAGCGCCGAGGTATCGACGGACGGTCGTGTTCACGTTGCTGACACCCCCGGGCAGAGTGTGTGCGACCCTACCGCGTCGACGCCCGCCGGCAACCTCCACGATGTACTGTTTCTCCGCTCCATCGATGACATCGACAGCGAGGCAGCCACGCCGTGAGACTGATCCTTGAACTGCTCCGCCCGTACCGGTGGCTGGTTGCCGGGATTTTCGCGGTGCTGTGCGTGCAGATCGCCATGGGTCTCGCGGCGCCGTGGCCGTTGAAGGTGGTGCTCGACAGCGTCGTGGGAAACCACCCGCTGCCGCCCTGGCTGCACGGGCTGCTGCAGCCCATCCTGGGCGGGGAGAGCCGGATGCACATCGCCGGCCTGGCCGCGATCATGGTGATCGTCATCGCGGTGATCGCCGCGATCGCCACCTACGTCGCCAATTACCTGACCGAGACGGTCGGCCAGAAGGTCGGCAACGATCTGCGCACCCGCGCCTACCACCATCTGCAGCAGCTCTCCCTGAGCTACTTCGACACCCACCGCGTCGGGCCGATCCTGTCCACGCTGACCGACGACGTCGACACGATCCAGGACTTCGCGTCGGCGTCGACGCTGGGCATCGCGACCGACCTGCTGACCATCGTCGGCATGCTCGGCCTGATGCTGTACCTGCAGTGGGACTTCACGCTGGTCGCGCTGGCCGTGGCCCCGTTGCTGCTGCTGTTCGTCTCCCGCATCCGCAAGGCCGTCAAGGCCGCGACTCACGAAGTGCGCAGACGGGAATCGGACATCGTCGCGGTGGCGGAGGAGGGCCTGCAGTCGATCCGCGTGGTCAAGGCGTTCGACCGAGAGGCCCATCAGGAGAACCAGTTGGCCATCGCCGGCCAGCAGGCCGTCGACGCCGCGCTCAACGCGCGCCGGGTGAAGTCGGTGGTGTCGCCGATCGTCGCGGTGGTGGTCGCCGCGTGCACCGCGCTGGTGCTGTGGCGCGGGTCGGCGCTCATCCTGGCCGGCGCCATGACCGCGGGCACGCTCACGGTGTTCATCAGCTATCTGGCGTCGTTCTTCAAACCCGTGCAGGATCTGGCCAAGCTGACGAACACGATCGCGATGGCCGCCGTCGGTGTCGAGCGTGTCGCCGCGCTGCTCGAGGCCGAGACCGGGATCGTCGAGAAGCCCGATGCCGTGGAGCCCGAGCGGATCAGGGGTGCCGTGCGTTTCGACAAGGTGGCGTTCAGCTACGACGGCGAGAAGCCGGTGCTGCGCGATGTCACGTTCGACGTCGCGCCGGGTCAGTTGGTCGGCATCGTCGGGCACACCGGCAGTGGGAAGTCCTCGCTGGTGAGCCTGATTCCGCGGTTCTACGACCCGTCGATGGGCTCGGTGTCGATCGACGGGGTCGATCTGCGCGACTACAAGCTGCACGAACTGCGCCAGCAGATCGGTTACGTGCTGCAGGACACGGTGCTGTTCCGTGGGACGGTCCGCGACAACATCGCCTTCGGCAGGCCGGACGCCACGCACGAGGAGATCGTCGAGGCGGCGAAACTGGCCAACGCGCACGAGTTCATCTCCGACATGCCGCAGGGCTACGACAGCGCGGTCGGCGAACGCGGGATGACACTGTCGGGAGGTCAGCGGCAGCGCATCGGCATCGCCCGCGCGCTGATCCGCAACAGCCCGATCCTGATCCTCGACGAGCCGACGGCCGCGTTGGACGCACAGTCCGAGCATCTGGTGATGTCGGCTCTGGAGCGGTTGATGAGCGACCGCACGGTCATCACGATCGCTCACAGGTTGTCGACGATCCGCGACGCCGACAAGATCGTCGTGCTCGAGGAGGGCCGGGTGGTCGAGGAGGGCACTCACGAGGAGCTGCTCGCCCGCGACGGCAGATACGCTGAGCTCCACCGCATCCAGTACGAGGACGAGACTACGTGAGCCGATCGCTGATCATCCTGCCCGACGATTCGGCACAGCCCGTGCTGGACGCGATCCACGGGGCGACGAAATCGCTGCGCGTCAAGATGTTCGCGTTCAGCCACCAGCCGCTCCTGGATGCGATCATCGCGGCCCATCAACGCGGCGTACTGGTCAAGGTGATGCTCAACCCCGTGCGGCGCGACGGCGAGACCGACAACGACGGTGCACGAGATCTGTTGCAGGAGTACGGCATCGAGGTCACCGAGAGCAGCCCGTCGTTCGACCTGACCCACGAGAAGTCGATGGTGATCGACGACGAGTACGCGTTCGTCGAGTCGTTGAACTGGACCGACGAGAACTTCACCGAGACGCGCGACTACGCCGTGGTGACGCCGACGTCGCACGAGGTGCTGGAGATCATCGAGTGCTTCGAAGCCGACTGGGCCCGGCAGGATTTCGATCCGGGGGATTCAGCGCGGCTGATCTGGTGCCCCACCAACGGCCGGGCTCGTATCGCCGAGTTCATCGACCGCGCCGAGAAGACGTTGTTCGTGCAGAACGAGCGTTATCAGGATCCGGTGATCATCGAGCGGCTGGTGCGCGCGGCGCGGCGCGGGGTCAAGGTGCACGTGATGGCGCGTGCGCCACACCATCTCAAGGCCGACAAGCTCCTGGAGGGCGTGAGCGGGCTGCGCATCCTCGACGACGTCGGCATCAAGATCCACCGGCTCAAGCACCTCAAGCTGCACGCCAAGATGATTCTCGCCGATCACGAACGGGCCGTCGTCGGCTCGATCAATCTGTCGCCGGGCAGCTTCGACCACCGTCGGGAGCTGGCCATCGAAGCCGATGACAAGCACCTGCTCAAGCGGTTGAACGAGGTGGCGCATCACGACTGGAAGCATTCGGCGCCAATGGATCTCAGTGATGAGGCACTTCTGGCCGACCTCGCGGGCCGCAACCAGCGTGAGGTCGATCAGCTCGCGCTGCACAAACGCGAGGACTGATCAGGCCACCTCACGCCACCGACGTCGCGCCGATCCGGACGATCCGGCCTGAGCCGTAATCCAATTGGTAGAGTGCCCCGCCGGGTCCCTGGGCGAGCAGCACCGTCTGGCCGGCCTGCGCGTCGAAGTCCCGGGGGTTGCCGCACGACGAGAAATCGGCGGTGCAGTCGAGCGCCTTGATCCATCCCTTGATGAAGTCGGCGATGAGCAGGGTGTTCTGGAATTCGGAGCCGAGCTGGCCGCCGGTGTAGTAGAGCACCGAGGTGATCGATGCGCCTTCGCCGTCGTGGCTGTAGGCGTAGATCGGGTTGATGCTGCCTGCGCAGTTGCTGGTGCAGTTGCCCTCCGAACCCGGCCAGCCGTAGTTGCCGCCCGCGATCACGTTGTCGACCTCCTCGAAGGAGTTCTCGCCGACGTCGGCGACCAGGAGCGTCCCGTCCGGGGTGAACGACAGGCGGAACGGGTTGCGGAAGCCGTAGGCGTAGATCTGCGGCAACGCACCGGCGCCGAGGTCGGGGTTGTCGGACGGGATCGTGCCGTCGGGGTTGATCCGGATGACCTTGCCGTGGATGGTGCCGAGGTCCTGCGCGTTGTCGGAGTTCTTGTTGTCGCCGACTCCCCAGTACAGGGCGCCGTCAGGGCCGAACCCGAGGGCACCGCCGTGGTGGTAGAACGCCGACGGATCGGTCGTCTGCAGGAGGACCTTCTGGGATCCGAACACCACGCGGTCGCCGCGAACGGTGAGCCGGGCCAGACGGTCGCGGGCGCCGATCGTCGTGTACGCCACGTAGATGTAGCCGTTGGTCTCGAAGTCGGGATCGACGGTCAGCGCGCCGAGCCCGCGTTCGCCCTGGGTCAGGGTGAACACCCGGTAGAGCGGCCGCCGCTGCACGGCGCCGTCCTCGACGATGCGGATCCGGCCGCCCTTCTCGGCGACGAGGATCCGCCCGTCGGGTAGGAATCGGAAGTCGGTGGGCTGGTTGAGGCCTGCGGCGACGACAGTGCGGTCGGGTACCGCGGCGGCGGTGGCCTGTGTCGTCTGGCGCGCACCCGCGCCGGCCAGCCCGGTGGCGACGACGTCGAGTAGACCGGCAGCACGGTCGCGGGGCCTGAGCGGATCGGCGGCAGTCGCTGAAGCGGTCGGCTCGGTGGGTGCCGGCGACGTGACACGGATGGTCCGCTGACGGCGCTGTTCGACGCGGTCGCTGCGGTCGGCCGCGCGTTCGGCGCGTGCTTCTGCCCGCTGGGCGCGGACCTCAGCCCGGCGCGTGGCGCGCTCACTCGCCGTGGGCTTGTCGTCCGCGGCGCCGCGTCGGATCCGCGGCCCGGCTGCCGGCGACGCCGAATCCGGGCTGGCCGCAGCGGCATTCGTCGATGTCGAGGTGTCGCCGGTCTCGGCGGAGGCGATGGCCTGCCCGGTCAGAACGGCAGCGCCGATGCCCAGGGCGACGGCCAGGCCGCCGACCCGTCCGATGTGCAATGCCGACGATCCCATGACGCCTCCTCGAGCGCGGGCACCCCGCACCTCCACTCGGCGGTGTCAGCCGATGCCCCGATGTTCAGGACTCTAGGTGTCCGGTGAACCCGCCACCGCGTTTTCGCCGGGAAAGCTGTGAATGCGCCGTGCGTGTGATGTGCACGCGGGCAAGGCTTTTCGTTTGATCTTGAGTTTCCGCGCGGGAGCACGCCGCGGTGGCGAAGGGGTGCGGCGGAGGACCCGGTGCCCGATCATGTTCGCGATATCGTCGCGTTGACACGATCGTGCAGTGTGAACCGTTCGTGATGGGTTGAAGGAGTTTGCCGGGGCTTCGTCAACAGGGCCGTCCCGGCAATCCCGGCAAACCCACAGCGACGGGCTTCGGGCCGCTCTGTGCAGCGGCGAAGCCGGAGTGCTCGCGGGCAGTCGGGCAGGGACCGCGCAGATCGTGACGGGTTGCTGACGTGCTGTGTGATCCAGCTCACAGAAGCGTATTGTCGAGGTATCTCTTGAGAGGAAGGAGATGCGATGAAAGGCGCTCATCGTGATCCGGTGGATCACGCTCGCACGACTCTGCCGCACAGCGGGGAGTCCTTCATCGACACCCTCTGGCTGCCCGGACTTCTGCTCATCGGTGTGGGCACGGTGCTGATCGCAGGCACCGTCGCTGCCACCGCCTACGGCAACCGTGATCTGTCCCTGATCCTCGGCCTGGTCGCCGGCGCACTGGTCACCGCCGGGGCCCTGCTGATCACGCTGGAACATCAACGGGTCAAGAGGGTCGAACGGAGGTGGGAGGCCGAGCATCCGGACCATCGTCATCTACGAGCGAGCTAGCTGCGCACAGCGGTAGCAACCCCTGCCAGGACGCGTTACGGCCTCCGGAAGCAGCGACCGTCGGCTCTGATCATGATCGACTTCGGTGCGAATGCCGCGAAGTGGGTATGTCAGCAAATTTCCCGACGTACACTGCTGCTGACTCTACGAGGGGGAGGCAATGGGGAATCGTCGGGCAGGCACACAGGGTCGGCACCGGAAGCACAAGCCGGAATCCGGGAAGCGCGGCGTGCGGAGGGCCAAGGCCGCGTTGTCCGCGATCGGGATGGCGGGGGTCGCGGTCGTCGGGGCCGCGCTGCTCGCTACCGCGCCGTCGATGTCGGTCAGTCCGCAGCTGCTCGCGACGCTGCACTACCTGCGCGGCACCAACATCGGCTACCAACCGACACAGCAGGAGTACGAGGACTTCATCGGTGTCGTGGTCAACGGCACGGCGGCGCCGAAGCCCGACCTTCCCTACGAGAAGGTCGACTACAACGCGGGTTTCCGGCCGTTCTCCCACGGCGGCTTCAAGGACCTCACGTTCGACGACTCCGTCGCTGAGGGCGTGGCCAACCTCGCGGCGGCCCAGCCCGCGCCGGGTGACATCATCTTCGGCTTCTCGCAGGGCGCCGCCGTCGCCTCGCAGTACAAGGCCGACCACACCGGCAACACCTACGTCCTCGTGGCGAATCCCAACCGGCCCAACGGCGGGATCCTGGAACGGTTCGAGGGGCTGCACATCCCAATTCTCGACGTCACATTCAATGGGGCCACCCCGGACAACGGCGACTACACCATCGATGTCGCCCGCCAGTACGACGGCTGGGCGGATTTCCCCACCTACCTCTGGAATCCCGTGGCAATCGCCAACGCCTTCGCGGGAATGGCTCTCGTGCACGGGAATACGCAGTTCCAGTTGACAGAGGGGGATCTCGAAGCAGCCAGGAACTCCGGCGACAGCGACTACTACCAGTTCGACGCGAAATCCAACACCGCCTACTACGTCGTCAAGACCTACCCGATCCCGCTGCTGATGCCGCTGGACCCCTTCCTGCCCGACCCGGTGATCGCGGCACTGGACGCCCCGCTCCGGAAGTTCATCGAAACCGCCTACAACCGAGACGATTACAGCGTTCCGATGCGGGCCACGCTGTTCCCGCGCCGGCAGGCGACGGCCGCGGTGGAGTCGGTGGACGAACCGGCCGTCGCCCCCGCGCAGCAGCGCTCGGCTCCCGAGCCCGAGCCGCAGGTGGGCGAGGAGCCGCAGGAAACGGCGGCCAAACGGACGGCCTGGCAGCCGCGTAAGCATCTGCGTGCAGTCGCCGACGACGAGCCGGCGAGTGACACCACCGACACCGACACGGCCGGCAGCAGCACCACGACGAAGAGTGAGACCGAGACCGACGCCCCGGCGAAGGCCGACAAAGCCCCGACGACCGAACACAGTGCGGCGGCCGCCGGCTCCGCTGCCGAACAGGCCGCCTCCTGAGCCGAGGGAACTATCCCTCGTGGCGCCGGTGGTGATGGTGCCGCTGAGCCTGCGGCTCCGACTTGGGATGCTGTGCGGTCGCGGCAGCGTGGCTGTCCGATGACGGCGGGGCGCTGTCGGCGGAGGCGGTGCCCGCGAGGCCGAGAGCACCGGCGAGGATGCCGGCGGTCAGCAGGGGAAGGGCGAGGAAGCGGGTGCGGATGTTCATGTCAATCTCCCTGGGCGAGTGATGTTTCGGGTGGCTCCGCCGGATGCTTCTGGCGTTGTGATGAGCATGCCCCGGTGCTGCGCGCGGGTCTGTCCACTGCCCGGTGGATGCGGGAGATGAATGCGGTGTCCACCGATCGGGGGATGCGGAACTAGGCCCAGCTGTCCGGGCAGCGACCGTCGAGGTCGGTGAACCCGTATTCACGCGCGAGTTGGACCGAGGTCGCCGAGAGCTGGTTCCAGCGTGCCCGGCCCGGGTCCGCGGCCAGCGCGGCCACGGCGCGGCCGACGTAGCGCGGCGATTCCGATTCGGCGAACGCATCGGGCGCGGTCGGACGGCCGTCGGCCCGGTCGGGCTGCAGCGCGTCGCGCCACGTGTCCTCGGTGACGCCCCAGTTGTCCAGCATCATCTCCGAGCGCAGCCATCCCGGGGTTAGTGACACAGCGGTGCACCCGTAGGGCGCGAGCTCGTGACCCAGGTCGAACGCCAGCCGATTGACCGAGACCTTGGCCAGGCCGTAGAACGCCGAGATCCGGTAATGCGCCGCGTTGTACGAGGTCGTCCCGTCGGTCACTTCGACGACGAGGCCGCCGGCCCGGTCGATCAGCAGCGGCAGCAGGAAATGCGACGTGATCAGGTGCGTTTCGACACCGAGTCGCAGAATGCGCAGCCCGTCGTCGAGGTCGTGCTTCCAGATCGGCGTGTGCCACCGGGCCGGGGGCCCCTTGAGGATCTCGGCGCCCCAGATGTCATCGACCAGGATGTCGAGGTGGCCGTGATCGGCGCGGAGGCGATCTGCCAACGCGCAGACCTGGGCGCGGTCGAGGTGATCGACAGGCAGCGGAACACCGACGCCACCCAGGCTGTCGACCAGCTCGGCCGTCTCCTCGATCGTCTCCGGGCGGTCATAGTCGGACTGCAGGGTGGCGGTGCGGCTGCTGCGACCCGTGCAGATCACCGTCGCGCCCGCTTCACCGAGCGCTGCAGCGATGCCGCGGCCCGCTCCGCGGGTGGCGCCGGCCACCAGCGCGACCCGGCCCCGCAGGGCCTCTGCGTCGGGCTGCCACACCATCACCTCAGTGTCGGCCTCCGCGGCCCTGGTGCCAAGGCGGTTTGGTCAGCGGTCGAGGCGCGAGGCGTGCCGCTCGCCGAAGACGCGGAACTGGGTGGGCATGTGCGACCGGGTGTCGCGCGGGGTGGTTGCGACGTGGCCGCCGTGGCTGACGGTGGTGGTGGTCTGGGCGGCCGCCGTGCCGGCCACGCCGAGTGCTCCGCCGAGGATGCCGACGGTCAGCAGTGGCAGGGCGAGGAAGCGGGTACGTGCGTTCATGGTGAATTCTCCTGTGTACGTTGATCTTTGAACTTCTGCGCCGGTGTGTTCCGGCGATGCACCAAGAATGCCGGGGTGGGCGGCCCACGTCTGTCCGTCGGCTGGTGGAAGGGAGGGCGGAATGTGATGTCCTCCGATCGGGGGACATCGCTGTGGCGTCGATTACTCGGCGATGCGGCGGGCCGGCCGGCGTGGGATGTTCGAACGATGACCTGCGCGCAGTGCCCGCGGTGCGGCGCCGAGCGGCCGACGTGGCTGGGGGAGCCGCACCGCTGCATGGGCGATGCGAACCTTTCCTGGCTGGCCTTTCACGAGATGACCGCGCACGCGGCGATGGCGTGGCGGCGCGGGCTGCTCGACGGGACGTCCTGATCGGGATTTGCGGGCGCGACAGCGCGCGGTAGGGTCGACCGTTAGTCGCAAAGAGATCGGATCGTTACGTCATGGACCTTGTACTCGGCTTGTCGATGACGTCGTCATCGGCGCGCTGGGTGCTCGTCGAGGGAACCACCGGTGACGGCGCCACTCTGACCCGCGGATCGCGGGCTCTGCATGATCTCGACGCGGGCGCCCTCCTCGACTCGCTGATGGCCGAGGCCGCGCCCCGCCGGGTGCACGCGGTGGGTCTGACCTGGGCCGCAGCTACCGAAAGCGCCGCCAGCGATGTCTGGCAGGCGCTCACCGACCGCGGCGTCGAGAACGTCATCGCGGTGTCCGACATCGAGGCCGCCGAGGCCCTGGCGCTGGGCATCGCCGAGATGGCCGGCTGTGAGCGCGTGGTCGTCTGTGTCGCCGAGCCGGGCCCGTCGGTGCTGGCCACGGTCACCCCTGACGGGGTGATCGCCGACCGTGTCGACGAGGGAGAGTTCGGCGACGTCGAGGCTGTCGCGCCGGACGCGGTGTTCGTGCTGGGGTCCGGCGACGTCGCGGGCGCGGTGGCCACGCTGCAGCGGCGGACCGACGTGCCGGTCATCTCCGCCGACCAGGCTGACCTGGCGCTCGCCCGCGGCGCGGCGCTGGCGTCGGCGTCCGCCGTGGCCATGCTCGACGCCCAGCCGAACGGCCGGGGCGCGCGGCTCTCGCCGACGGCCGTGCTGGCCTCGGTGCTCGCGGCCGCCGTCGTGACGCTCGTCGTGTCGGCGTCGGCGGCGGTGGGCTTGAGCCTGACGCCCGACACCCCGTCGCCCCAGATGGTCCGCTCGGTGCAGGAGCCGGTCCGGGAGGCCGCCCCGCGGCCCGCGGAGATCCTGCCTCCCTCTCCGGCCGCCCCGCCACCGGCGCCGGCCGCACCCGTCGTCAACGAGATGCCTGCGCCCGAAGCCGTCGAGATGCCCGCCCCGGAGGCGCCACCGCCGGTGTACGACGAGCCGATCGCTCCCGCGCCCGAGTACGTCCCGCCGCCGGCGCCCGACTACGTGCCGCCGCCGGCGCCGCCGAACTATCTGCCGCCCGCGCCCGGTGCGCCGGTCCTGGTTCAGCCGGGCGGCCCGCTGCCCGCGGCGGTGCCGCCCCCGGTCACCGTGGACGCCCAGCAGCCGCGGCTGCGCGATCGCATCATCGAGCGCATCCCGATCATCAACCGCTTCCACGAACCGCAATACAATCCCTGATCCCGCCGAAACTGTATTCCGGCTGAGGAAGTGCGAGTGGATGTCTGCCGGAATGCAGTTTCGGCGGGTCAGCCGGAGACCAGATTGCGCAGCGGCTCTCCGCGCTGCAGCCGGGTGATGTTCGCGGTGACGTCTCCGACGCGGCCGGCGAACGTGTCGGCGGTGATGCCCGACGAGTGCGGGGTCATCAGGACGGTGGGTAGCTCACCGAACGGGAATTCGCTGGGCGCGCAACCGTTGTCGCCGCTCGGGTAGCGATACCAGACGTCGATGGCCGCACCCGCGATCACCCGACCCGCCAGCGCCTCGTAGAGGGCCCGCTCCTGCACCAGGGGGCCGCGGCCGACGTTGATCAACACCCCGTCGGGGCCCAGCGCGTCGAGCTGGGCCGCGCCGATCATGCCCTCGGTGTTCGCGTTCAGCGGCGCGGACACCACGACGACGTCGCTCTCGCGCATCAGGCGGTCCAACTGACCGGTGTCCCCTGCCCACGTCAGCCCGGCATCGGGCGCCACGGCGCCTGATCCGGTGACTGCGGCGGCAGTACACCCGAACGCCCGCAACAAATTCCAGCTGCGCATCCCGATGTGGCCGAAACCGAGAAACCCAATGTGCGCGTCGCCGAGCGTCGGCGGCTGCGCGAGGGACCGGTCGTAGACCGCGGTCGCCCACACGCCGTCGCGCAGAGCGCGGTCCTGGGTGAGGAACCCGCGGCGCAGCATCACCGCAGCGCCCACCACGTACTCCGCGATAGAGCGCTCGTGGTGGAACGTGTTGGCGACCAGCATGTCCGGCGATAGTGCCGCGAAGTCGACCTTGTCGGTACCTGCACCCGCGACGTGGATCAGCCGCAGCTTCTCGGCGGTGCGCGCCATGTCCGCGGTGAACCGGCTGCCGACGTACACCTCGGCGTCGCGCAGTTCGGCCTCGGGCACGCCGGTGATCAGCCAGCGGATGTCCGATCCCGGCGGCGCCATCGCCTCGAACCGGTCGCGATGGGGGAGGAGGTTGGGGTCCGCGACGACGATTTTCACGTCAATCCCTCTGCAGCGCAGGGCGTTTGCTGTCGAACGTCCACCCGGGGATCAGGTACTGCATCGCGACGGCGTCGTCACGGCTGCCCAGCGCCTCGCGGGTGTACAGCGCGTGCGCCGCGGCGACGGCGGACTCGTCGAGCGTCACGCCCAGCCCCGGTGCGTCGGGCACGGTCAGATGGCCGTCGACGATCTCGTAGGGCGCGGTGGTGATGGCCTGGCCGTCTTGCCAGATCCAGTGTGTGTCGATGGCCGTGATGTCGCCGGGCGCGGCAGCGGCCACATGGGTGAACATCGCCAGCGAGACGTCGAAGTGGTTGTTGGAGTGCGATCCCCACGTCAGACCCCACGCCTCGCAGAGCTGCGCGACGCGCACCGAGCCGGCCATCGTCCAGAAATGCGGATCGGCCAGCGGGATGTCGACGGCGCCCGACCGGATCGCGTGGCCCATCTCGCGCCAGTCGGTGGCGATCATGTTGGTCGCCGTCGGCAGCCCCGTGGCGCGTTTGAATTCGGCCATCACCTCGCGGCCCGAGAACCCGCCCTCCGGACCGACGGGGTCTTCGGCGTAGGCCAGTACGCCGGTGAGCTCGCGGCAGATCCGGACCGCGTCGTCGAGCAGCCATCCGCCGTTGGGGTCCAACGTGATTCGGGCGTCGGGAAAGCGGTCGGCCAGCGCGATGACGGCCTTGGCCTCGTCGGCCGCGGGCAACACCCCACCCTTGAGCTTGAAGTCGGCGAACCCGTAGCGCTCCCGCGCTGCCTCGGCCAGCCGGACGACGGCGTCGGGAGTCAGGGCCTCCTCGTGGCGGACCGTGAGCCAGTCATCGGCGTCGTCGGCTTCGTCGGCCGCCGAGCGGTAGGCGAGATCGGTTCTGGTGCGGTCACCGACGAAGAACAGGTAGCCCAGGGCCTGCACTCGACTGCGCTGCTGACCGTCGCCGAGCAGCGCCGCGACCGGCACGTCCAGATGCCGGCCGAGCAGGTCCAGCAGGGCGGACTCGATCGCGGTGACCGCGTGGACGGTGACGCGAAGATCGAAGGTCTGCGCGCCGCGGCCACCGGCGTCGCGGTCGGCGAAGGTGCGGCGGACGTCGTTGAGGACGGCGTGGTAGTCGCCGATGCTGCGGCCGACGACGAGCGCGCGGGCGTCTTCGAGGGTGCGCCGGATCGGTTCGCCGCCAGGCACTTCGCCGACGCCGGTGTTGCCCGCGGAGTCGGAGACGACGAGCAGGTTGCGGGTGAAGAAGGGCCCGTGTGCTCCGGACAGGTTCAGCAGCATGCTGTCGTGGCCGGCGATCGGGATGACGGTGACGTCGGTGACGACGGGCGTTCTCATGGTGTTCCTCTCAGGCGTCATGACGCGAACCACTTGTCGCCGTTGGCGAGCGGACGGACCACCCGGGACACTTTGTCCCCCATGGCCCGCAGGGTGTCGACGATCTCGCGTTCCCGCTGCGGATCGAGCCGGTCGACGGGCACCGACGCGCTGATCGCGTCCTGCGCGGGCCGGCAGTAGCGCAGCGGCACCGCGAAGCACCGCAGCCCCACGGTGTTCTCCTCGTCGTCGCAGGCGTACCCGCGCAGCCGGACCTCGTCGAGCTCGCGGTCGAGCGCGCCGCGGTCGGTGATCGTCGTGACGGTCAGCGGGGTCAGCGCGGAGGGGACGTGCCGGTCCCGGTCGACGCCGAACCGCTCGGCCAGCAGCGACTTTCCGAGGGACGTCGCATAGGCGGGCAGCCGTCTGCCCACCCGGCTCGCGGTGCGGGTGTACTGCTTCGACTCCCGGGTGGCCAGGTAGACGATGTCGGTGCCGTCGAGCCGGCCGAGGTGGAATGTCTCGTCGAGGGCGGCGCGCAGGTCTTCCAGGAACGGGACGATCAGTGGCAGGTACGGGTCGCTGTCGAGGTAGCTGGTCCCGACCAGCAGGGCGCGGATACCGATGCCGTACAGCGTGCCGCTCGGGTCCGAGCGCACCCACCCCTGGCTGACGAGAGTCCGCAGCAGCGCATGGGCACTGCTGCGCGGCATCTCGAGCGCATCGCTGATCTCCCGCAACCGGGCCGGATCGTCGTGCCGGGCGGCGAGGTACTCGAGCAGCTCGACGGTGCGCACCGCCGACTTGACCTTCCGGACCGGAATATCCTCTGTCACAGCGGCTCCCTCACAATGCCAGCAGTTCGCGGCCGATGAGCAGCACCGCGCCCGCGGCGGAGACGCCGATCGCCAGCCAGCGCAGGCGGGTCGGATTGAGGTGCCGGTTCAGCACCGTCGAGAGCAGGTAACCGGCCAGCGCCGCCGGAATCAGGACGGCGAAACCCCACCAGGTCCGATGGTCGACGGCGCCGGTCACCGACAGCACGATCAGCGACAGCACCGATCCGACGAGGAAGAACCCACTCATCGTGCCGCGCAGCCGGGATCCCGAGTTGCGTTGCCACACTAAAGCCATCGGCGGACCGCCGATCGAGGTGGCCGTCCCGAGCAGTCCGGACGTCGCACCGGCCAGCACCACGTTGCGGCGCCGCGAAGCAGGGATCCAGCCACTGCTGGTCAGCACCACTCCGCCGAGCACCACGGCGGCCAGCAGCAGCGACAGCGCCCGGTGCGGCAGCGCGGCCAGCAGCAGCGCGCCCGCGATCGTGCCGGGTACCCGCCCGACGAGCGCCCACCCGGTGCCCCACAGGTCGATCGCCTCGCGTTCCCGGATCACCACGATGAGCGTCACCAGCGTCGCGACCATGATCAGCGTGCCGGGGATCAGCGACGGCTCCACCAGCGCGACGATCGGTGCGGCGAACATCCCCATCCCGAACCCGATCGAGGCCTGCAGCGCCGACGCGAGCAGAACTGCCACGGCGAGAACGCCGTACCCCGCGAGGCTCATGCCGGCACGGTCTCACGCCCACTCCCTTCGAGCAGCAGGGGATGGTGGCATTCTGCGGCGTGGCCGGGCGTCTCGGGATCCGCGGCGACGGGTGGCGGCGTCGTCGCGCAGACCTCGGTGGCCTTCCAGCACCGGGTCCGGAAACGGCACCCCGACGGCGGGTTGATCGGCGACGGCACCTCACCCTTGAGCAGGATCCGGTTGCCGCGCTGCTCGCCGTCGAGTGTGGGGGCCGCCGACATCAGCGCCGCCGTGTAGGGATGGTTGGACCGCTCGTACACCGCTTCGGTGGGACCGTTCTCGATGATCCTGCCCAGGTACATCACCGCGACGCGGTCGGCGACGTGACGCACCACCGACAGGTCGTGGGAGATGAAGATGTAGCTGATGCCGAGCTGGTCCTGCAGGTCGTTGAGCAGATTGAGCACCTGCGCCTGGACCGAAAGGTCGAGCGCGGAAACCGGTTCGTCGCAGATGATCACGTCGGGATTGAGCGCCAGCGCGCGGGCGATGCCGATGCGTTGCCGCTGCCCGCCGGAGAACTCCTGCGGATACTTCGCGGCGGCCTTGGCGCCCAGACCGACCAGATCGAGCAGGCCGCGCACCCGCATGTCGCGGTCCTGGCGGTTCTTCACCACACCCTTGTGGCTGCGCCACGGCTCGGCGATGATCTCGGCCGCCGACATGCGGGAGTTCAGTGACGCGTAGGGGTCCTGGAACACCATCTGCACGCGGCGGCGGAACGTGAGCAGTTCGGCGCCCTTGAGGCTGAACGGGTCGACGCCGTCGAATCGCACGGTGCCCTCGTCGGGGCGTTCGAGCATCATCAGGGTGCGTGCGAGTGTGGACTTCCCGCAGCCGGATTCGCCGACCAGGCCGAGGGTCTCGCCGCGCTTCAGATCCAGGGTGATGCCGTCGAGCGCGCACAGGAGGTTCTTGCCCGCGTGCGGCACGCGGAACGACTTCCGGACGTCGCGGACCTCGAGCAAAGTGTCATCCGTCATCATTCGATCAGACATCAGTGACCTCTTCCGGGAAGTGGCAGGCTGCCGTGCGGCTGGTGCCGGTCAGGGCGGGCCGCGTCGTCGTACAGATCTCCTGCGCCAGCGGGCAGCGGGCCTGGTAGACGCAGCCTTCGGGAATCGCGTGCAGGTCGGGCGGGGTGCCGCCGATCGACTTCAGGGTGTCCCCGCGACGCGCGTTGACCGGCACCGAGTTCAGCAGGCCCTTGGTGTAGGGATGCCGCGGGTTCGCGAAAACTTCGGCGACGGTGCCGGTTTCGACGATGTTGCCGGCGTACATCACCGCGACCCGGTCGGCCTCCTCGGCGACCAACGCCAGGTCGTGGGTGATCAGTACGACGGCCATGTCGTATTCGGTGCGCAGATCCCGCAGCAACGCCATGATCTGCGCCTGCACGGTGACGTCGAGAGCGGTAGTGGGCTCGTCGGCGATCAGCACGCTCGGGTTGAGTGCTACGGCCATTGCGATCAGCAGACGCTGGCGCATGCCGCCGGAGAACTGGTGGGGATAGGAGTTCAGCCGCGTCTCGGGTTGCGGGATGCCGACGCGGGCCATCAGGTCCACGGCTTTGCGCTTGGCTTCCTTCGCGGAGAGCCGCTGGTGGATCCGGAACGGCTCGGCCAGTTGGGTTCCCACGGTGTAGAGCGGATTCAACGCGGTCAGCGCGTCCTGGAAGACGATCGCCAGTTCGGTGCCCGCCATCTCGCGGCGCTTCTTACGGTCGGCGCGCAGCAGATCGACATCGCCGAGTCGTGCGCTGCCGCCGACGATGTCGGCGACCGGCTCGAGCAGGCCCACCAGGGCCGTCGCGGTCATCGACTTACCGCAACCGGATTCGCCGAGCAGCGCCAGGGTTTCGCCGCGCCGGGCGCCGAACGACACCTCGTTGACCGCGCGTAGCGTCCCGGAGATGGTGCGCACCTCGACGGACAGTCCGTCCACCTCGAGGACGGGCGCGGCGTCGAGGTGCAGGTCGTGATCGGCGAGTGCGGTCATCACAGTGTCTTTCATGGGAGGCGCTTTCCGGTCTTGGTGAATGCAGCGAGCCGCTTCTGCGGGACGGTGAGGCGCCACCGCTGACCCGGGTCGGTGGCGATGCGCGCCCAGGCCGCCAGGATCGTCGCCGAGACGGTGGTGATGACGATCGCCAAACCGGGGAAGAACGACAGCCACCAGGCGCTGTGCAGGTAGGTGCGGCCCTGAGAGACCATCAGGCCCCAGCTGACGTCCGGCGGCTGGATGCCGATGCCGAGGAAGCTCAGGGAGCTCTCGGCGAGCATGACGTAGCAGAAGTCCAGCGTCGCGACGGTCAGCAGCGTGGGCAGCACGATCGGCAGCACGTGCCGGCCGATGATCGAGCCGGCGCCGGCGCCGAAGGTACGGGCGGCGTCGACGAACACCCGGCTCTGCAGTTCGGCGGATTCCGCACGGGCGGTGCGCAGGTACACCGGGATGCGGGTGATGGCCAGCACCAGGACGATGTTGGCGGCGCTGGGGGAGAACACGTACAGCACGACGACGGCGAGCAACAGCGATGGGAAGCTCATGATCACGTCGGCGATGCGCATCGCGAGGGCCTCGCGCCAGCCCCTGTAGTAGCCGGCCCACATGCCGATCGCCGAGCCGACGATCGCGGAGATGATCACCGCGGGAAGTGCGACCGACAGCGTGGTGCGGCAGGCGACGATCAGCCGGGCGAGCATGCTGCGGCCCAGCGGGTCGGTGCCCAGCACGTTCGCCCAGCCGTGGCTCAGTGTGAACGGGGCCTGGTTGGAGTTGTCCAGGTCGATGCGGGTGGCGAGGTCGCCCACCAGGACCGGACCGAGCAGCGCGGTGAGGAACACCAGGCCGAGCACGCAGGCCGCGGCGAAGGCCACCCGGTCGTTGACCAGCAGCCGGAACCACAGGGCACCGCCCCGCTGGCGGGAGGCCTCGGTGTCGTCCTCGCCGACGATCGCCGTCGTGGGCTTGACCGGGATCAGATCGATCTGAGTCACGTTGTCCCCTTATACCTTTGCCGGTTCCCGCACCCGCGCGTCGAGCAACGCGTAGCAGGCGTCGATGAAGATGTTGAGCAGGAAGATGCTCACCGCGGTGAGTAGGACCGCGGCCTGCAGGACCGCGAAATCGCGTTGCAGGATCGCGTCGATCATCAGCTTGCCGATGCCGGGCCAGCCGAAGATCGCCTCGACCACCACCGCGCCGTTGATCAGGCCGACCGCCAGGTCGCCGGCGACGGTGAGCGCAGGTGCGGCGGCGTTGCGCAGGGCGTGGTGGCTGACGACGCGAAAGTCGCTGGCGCCCTTGCTGCGTGCCAGCCGCACGTAGGGCGCCGACAGCGCGGAGACCATCGCCCCGCGCACCACCTGGGTCAGCACACCGAGCGGGCGGATCATCAACGTCGCGATCGGCAGGATCCAGCTCAGCATCCCGTCGTCGACGCCGGAGGTGGGCAGCCACCCGAGCAGCACCGCGAACAGCCAGACCCCGGTGATGGCGAACCAGAAGTCGGGGATCGACGCGGCGGTCATGGACAACAGGCTGGAGAACCGGTCGGCCAGCGAGTTGGGGCGGTAGGCGGCCCAGCAGCCGATGACCACGGCGCCCACGATCGCCAGCAGCATCGTGGTGATCGCGAGTTGCAGGGTGGCGGGGAAGGCCCGCAGCGCCATGTCGGCCGCGGACTCGCCGGTGCGTAGCGAGGTGCCGAAGTCCAGATGGACGACACCCTTGAAGTAGTCGATCAGCTGCGTGATGAGCGGATCGTTGAAGCCGTTGGCCGCGGCGAACTCGGCGCGCTGGTCGGCGGTGGCCGACTCGGGCAGATACAGGTTCGTCGGGTCACCGGTGAGCCGGGCGAGCAGGAACACCCCGAGCAGCACGATGATCAACGGCAGTGCGCTGGAGTACATCCGGCGCCGGACGAAGGAGAACATGGGCTGGGCCTTCCTGTTTCTCAGGACTGGTCGGTGCGGTCGGCACCGGCGGGGGTCATCGCGGCGAGCCGCATCTCGTCGCCGGTGGCCGGGTCGGGGGTGTAGTCGACGCGCGCCGACTTGCCGAGGATGCCTTTCATGTGGGCGATGTAGGCCATCTGCATGATGTCCTGCGGTTCCTCGGCGAACAGCTTGGCGAACGCGTCCTGGCGGGCCTGCCCGGTCAGTGCTTCCGCCGCCCGGATCTTCTTGTCGAATTCCGTTGTCCCGTAGGCGGCTTGGGGCCCGTCGGAGAGCATGTACTGGTCCATCGTGAACGCGGCGTCACCGGCCTGGTTGCCGTGCATGATCATCAGCAGGTAGGGGCCGGGGTTGGGGGGGAAGGGCCGAAGCTGGTACTCCAGCTGGTTGGCCGTGTCCATCATCTCGATCTTGACGTTCAGCCCGATCTCGGTGAACTCGGCCTGCAGCACCTCGATGGTCTCGCTGATGTTGGGGAACTGCGCGGTGCGGCCGATCAGCCGGATCTGGGTGTCCACGGGTACGCCGTCGGCTTTAGCCTCGGCGATCAGTTGCTTGGCCTTCTCGGTGTCGTGGGGCCACAGCTGCAGCTGATCGTTGTAGCCGACCACGCCGGACGGGATCAACTGCGCAGCGGGCTGACCGAGACCGCGGAAGAGCGCCTTGACGATGCCGGTGCGGTTGACGGCGTAGTTGATGGCCTGGCGTACCCGCATGTCGTTGAGCGGCGGTTCGGTGGCCTGCATGCGCAGGGCCGTGGTCTCGTTGTTCTGGAACGGCACACCCAGATCGCCGGCACCGTCCTCGGGGCCGAGGCCGGTGGCGATGTCGGCCTCGTCGTTGATGATCATCGCGGCGCGCACGCTTCCCTCGCTGCGCCAGCGGTATTCGGCTGTGGCGAACGCCGGCGGGGCACCCCAGTAGGTCGGGTTGCGCCGCAGCGTCAGCTTCTGGCCGTAGTCCCACGTGGCGATCGCGTAGGGGCCGGTACCGATGGGCTCGCGCACCTTCTCGGTCGTGCTGGTGGTGCGCGGGACCATCTCGACGAACGAGATGCGCAGCGGGAGAATGGGATCGGGCTCCGTCGTGCCGATCACCACGGTGGTCGGGTCGGGGGTCTGCAGGCTGAGCTTCTCGTCGCCGAACACGTAGCCGTCGACGTTGCACTGCAGGTCGGAGTTCACCGCGCGGTCGATCGAGAAGGCGGCGTCCTCGGCGGTGAAGGGCGCTCCGGTGGAGAAGGTCACGCCGTCGCGGAGTTGGAACGTCCACTGCGTCGGGCTGGTCTGCGACCACTTCGTGGCCAGCAGAGGGGTGAGGTCGCCCGTGGTGGCGTCGCGCTCGAGCAGCGGTTCGGTGATGTTGGAGCGGACCACGATGCCGGTCGAGGTCAGCGAGCTCTCGCACGGTTCGAGCGTCGGCGGCTCCTGCTGGAGCACGATGCGCAGCGTGTTCGGGTCGTACCGGCCCCCGCCGGTGTTGGCGACCGAGCAGCCGGTGGCCGTGACGGTGACCGCCGTCAGGGCGAGCGCGACGAGGGCTGCGGGTTTCATGAATCCTCCCGGGCTGGGGGCTTGTGACGTCCACGTATGTAGATGAAATCTGTGATGGCAACCACACCGTATGAGCGCGTTTTGGAGAGCGTCAACCCCGGTGAAACGGCCGTTTCCGGCTGAATCTGCGGTGGACGTGAGGCGCCGGGGGTCCTGCGAAACCGTCCTTGAACTGCACCTTTGGGCGTAGACGGGGGCTGTCGATACCGGAACGCGTGGCGCAATCACCCGCCAATGCCGTTTCGCTATAAGTCCATGCCAATTCGGACGTGGACGGGTATTCCCAGGTCGCCGTAGCGTGGGGAGCACTATGAGCACTCCCGGTTCGGTTCTGCAGGTCGGTCCCCTCAAGCCCTCGCTGGCCAAGACGCTGGCCGAGGACTACGCCGCCAGGACGCTGCCGGAGTCTCCGTCCGAGCGCGCGACGTTCCTGGCCGAGCACGGCGCCGACGTCACCGCGGCCGTCACGTCGGGCCGTACCGGCGTGGATGCCGCGCTGATGGCGGCGCTGCCGAACCTCGGCGCCATCGTCAACTTCGGCGTCGGATACGACACCGTCGACGTCGACGCCGCCGCGGCGCGGGGCATCGGCGTGAGCAACACCCCCGACGTGCTCACCGACTGCGTCGCCGACACCGCGGTGGGTCTGATGATCGACACCCTGCGGCAGTTCTCGGCGTCGGACCGGTATGTGCGCGCCGGCCGCTGGCCCGTCGACGGGAGTTACCCGCTGACCCGTCAGGTCAGCAACACCCGAGTCGGCATCATCGGCCTGGGCCGCATTGGTCAGGCGATCGCGCACCGGCTCACCGCGTTCGGCTGCACGATCAGCTATCACAACCGCCACCAGGTGCCCGATTCGCCGTACACGTATGCCGCGTCGCCCGTCGAGCTCGCCGGCGGGGTCGACGTGCTGGTGATCGCCGCGGCCGGCGGCGACGGTACCCGCGGACTGGTGAGCGCCGAGGTGCTCGATGCGCTCGGCCCGCAGGGGTATTTGGTCAACATCGCCCGCGGCAGCGTGGTCGATCAGGACGCGCTGGTGTCGAGGCTGCTGACGGGTCGGCTCGCCGGCGCGGGCCTTGACGTGTTCGCCGACGAGCCCAAGGTGCCCGAGGAGTTGTTCGCGTTGCCCAACGTGGTGCTGCTGCCGCATGTCGGCAGCGGGACCGTGCAGACGCGGGCAGCCATGGAAGCGTTGACGCTGCGCAACCTGGACAGCTTCCTCAGCACGGGCCGCCTCGTCACCCCCGTCTGACTGACCGCGGAATAGCATTCCTGGTCGCGATCGGGCGGGCGGATTCATACGGTCACTGCAACATCCGGTGTTCTGGGGGGTTGCTGAGTGGGCAGTGGGCGGCGGTTCGGGTCTGAGGTTCGGC
>NZ_JYNX01000061.1 GCF_001044255.1 Mycolicibacterium chubuense | reverse complement strand
AGCACCGCGTCGATCCGGCTCAGCGCGCGCAGCCGGGCGGTCACCGCGTCCGGCGTGAGCCCGTCGGCGGCCGCGAGGACGGCGTGCGCCAGCCCGAACCGGTCGAACCTGTCGAGCAGCTCCCGCCGCGTCCCGGCCGGCACCGGGTGCTCGCCCGCGACGAACGCGTCCACCGACGTCATGTCCGCCGGGGCGTCGACCAGCGCGCGCAGGGCCGCGAGGTCGTCGTCGCGCACCTCGGCCACCCCGAGCAGCGCGATCATCGGCACCACCGGGAGCCCCAGTGCGACCGACAGCCGGGCGGCGGCCACGTCGGCCGCGGACGGCGGACCGCCCGCCCCCGGCCCACCGAGATCCGCCTTGTTCAGGATGACCAGAGTCGGGACCGACCGGCGCTCGAGCACCGCCCGCTCCTCGTCGGTGAGCCGCTCGGCAAGCACCACGACATCGACCTCGGCGGCAACCCCGGCCGCCACGACCGCCACGCCCGCGGCGGCCAGCGCCGCCGTCACCGCGTCACGGCCGACCCCGCGGCGGCCCCGCACGGCTACGCTGACGGGCACACGCAGGCGCCGCTCGACGGCGGTCACACGCGGATCTGCGGTCAGGGCGCCGCACCCGGCCAGCACATCCGTCACACCCGTCACCTGTCCCCAAGTCTGTCCCTGACAGAAATCGTGGCATCCGCGCCGACCTGCTGGACGCACGAATTCCGGGGCGGCCGATCGGCGTACCAGCCGAAGGCAACTGTTGGGTATCAATCTGTAACACGATGCGGGAGGTGACTCCGTGATGAGCGACGATGGACGGATGCACGTGCCGGGTCCCAGCGACGTCGAGGTCGCCGGCGGCGCGACGGACGGGACCGACGGCCAGCGCCCCGCGCACTTCCCCCGCCGCGTCACCAGTTTCCGCGCCCGCCGATCGACGATCTCCGACCGACAGCAGGCGATCTGGGACGAGCGCTGGCCGGAACTGGGCCTGGCTGCCCGCACCGGTGACGAGCCCGCCGCGCCGCTCGACACCGACGCCTGGTTCGGCAGGCACGCCCCGCTCGTGCTGGAGATCGGCTGCGGAACCGGGACGTCGACGCTGGCGATGGCGCAGGCCGAACCCGACATCGACGTGATCGCCGTCGAGGTCTACCGCCGCGGGCTGGCCCAGCTGCTGGCGGCGATCGATCGCACGTCCGAGACCGACCCCGTCAGCAACATCCGGCTCATCCGCGGCGACGGCGTCGACGTGCTGACCCACATGCTCACCTCCGGCTCGCTGACCGGGGTGCGGGTGTTCTTCCCCGACCCCTGGCCCAAGGCCCGCCACCACAAGCGCCGGCTGCTGCAGGCCGACACCGTCGCGCTGATCGCCGACCGGCTGCGCCCCGGCGGCATCTTCCACGCCGCGACCGACCACGCCGGATACGCCGAACAGATCGCCGAGGTGGGCGACGCGGAGCCCCGGCTGCGGCGCATCAGCCCCGACGCGACGGATCTGCCGATCTCGGTGGCCCGGCCCGTCACCAAATACGAACGCAAGGCCCTGGCCGGTCCCGACGTCGCCGAGCTGCTGTGGGAGAGGTCATGAGCGTGACCGATCACATCCCCACCGAGGTCCCGGAGGTCCTCGCGGACGTCGACGCCGCGGTGCCCGCACCCGCGCCCGCCCGCGTGCTGCTGGTGTGGGACGCCCCGAACCTCGACATGGGGCTGGGCTCGATCCTCGGCGGCCGGCCGACCGCGGCACACCGGCCCCGGTTCGACGCGTTGGGCCGCTGGCTGCTGGCCCGCACCGCCGACCTGTCCGCGCAGGCGAGCGCGGACGGCCAGGCGGTGTCGCTGGAGCCCGAGGCGACGGTGTTCACCAACATCGCGCCGGGCAGCGCCGAAGTGGTCCGGCCGTGGGTGGAGGCGCTGCGCAACGTCGGCTTCGCGGTGTTCGCCAAACCCAAGATCGACGAGGACAGCGACGTCGACGCCGACATGCTTGCGCACATCGCGTTGCGCCGCAGCGAGGGTCTGGCGGGGCTGATCGTCGCCTCGGCCGACGGGCAGGCCTTCCGGCTGCCGCTGGAGGACATCGCGCACGAGGGCGTCGAGGTCCAGGTCCTCGGATTTCGCGAACATGCCAGTTGGGCGTTAGCGTCGGATACCTTGGAGTTCGTCGACCTGGAGGACATCCCTGGTGTCTTCCGGGAGCCGCTACCGCGAATCGGGCTTGATTCGCTACCGGAGCAGGGCGCGTGGCTGCAGCCATTCCGGCCGCTGTCCTCGCTGCTGGCGTCGCGTGTCTAGAACAATGGAAAAGCCTGGTCGTGATGTGCGCATGCCGATGATCACAGACTTTTGCGAAACGGTGAGGAGCTGAACGTGTTCGCCTGGTGGGGTCGAACGGTGTACCAGTACCGATACATAGTGATCGGTGTCATGGTCGCACTGTGCCTGGGCGGCGGCGTCTACGGCATCAGCCTGGGACAGCACGTCACCCAGAGCGGTTTTTATGACGAGGGCAGTCAGTCCGTCCACGCGTCGGTGATCTCCGACGAGGTGTACGGACGTGACCGCACCAGCCACGTGGTGGCGATCCTGACGCCGCCGGACGGCAAGAAGGTGACCGACCCGGCGTGGCAGAAGAAGGTCGTCGGCGAACTCAACGACGTGGTGGACAACCACAAGGATCAGGTCGTCAGCTGGGTCGGCTGGCTGCGGGCACCCGACACCACCGCCGAGACCGTCCAGCAGATGAAGACCGAAGACGGCTCGAAGACGTTCATCAGCATTCCGCTCAAGGGCGACGACGACGACACGATCCTGAAGAACTACCAGACCATCGAGCCCGACCTGGAGCAGGTCAACGGCGGCAACATCCAGCTGGCCGGGCTGAATCCGCTGGCCAGTGAGCTGACCGGCACCATCGGTGAGGATCAGCGACGCGCCGAGGTCGCGGCCATCCCACTGGTCTGCGTGGTGTTGTTCTTCGTGTTCGGCGGTGTGGTCGCCGCCGCGCTGCCGGGCATCATCGGCGGCCTGACGATCGCCGGCGCGCTGGGCATCATGCGGTTGACCGCCGAGTTCATGCCGGTGCACTTCTTCGCCCAGCCGGTGGTGACGCTGATGGGGCTCGGCATCGCGGTCGACTACGGCTTGTTCATGGTCAGCCGCTTCCGAGAGGAGATCGCGGAGGGTTACGACACCGAGACCGCGGTCAGACGCGCGGTGATGACCTCCGGCCGGACCATCATGTTCTCGGCCGTCATCCTGGTCGCGTCGTCGGTGCCGCTGCTGCTGTTCCCGCAGGGCTTCCTGAAGTCGATCACCTACGCGATCATCGCGTCGGTCATGCTCGCGGCGATCCTCTCGATCACCGTGCTGCCGGCTGCGCTAGGCATCCTCGGCCACAATGTCGACGCGCTGGGCGTGCGCACCTTGCTGCGGGTGCCGTTCTTCCGCAATTGGAAGCCGATGCGCGTCTACCTCGAGTGGCTGGCCGCCAAGACGCAGAAGACCAAGACCCGCGCCGAGGTCGAGAAGGGCTTCTGGGGCCGGCTGGTCAACGTCGTGATGAAACGCCCGATCGCGTTCGCCGCGCCCATCCTGATCGTGATGATCCTGCTGGTCATCCCACTGGGTCAGCTGGCCCTCGGCGGTATCAGCGAGAAGTACCTGCCGCCGGACAACAAGGTCCGCATCGCCCAGGAGGACTTCGACAAGACGTTCCCCGGGTTCCGTACCGAACCGCTGACGCTGGTCGTCGAGCGGCAGGACGGGCAGCCCGTCACGGACCAGCAGCTCGCCGACGTGCGCGCCAAGGCGATGACGATCAACGGGTTCACCGATCCGGACAACGACCCGAGCAAGATGTGGCAGGAGCGCTCCGTCCAGGAGGGCGGGTCGAAGGACCCGTCGGTCCGGACGATCCAGAACGGCCTGGTGAGCCGCAACGACGCACCGCAGAAGATCGAGGAGCTGCGGTCCATCACGCCGCCACGCGGCCTGGACATCTCGGTCGGCGGCACCCCGGCGCTGGAGCAGGACAGCATCCACAGCCTGTTCGACAGGCTGCCGCTGATGGTGGTGGTGCTGATCCTCACCACGACGATCCTGATGTTCCTGGCGTTCGGGTCGATCGTGCTGCCGATCAAGGCCGCGCTGATGAGCGCGCTGACGCTGGGTTCGACGATGGGCATCCTGACGTGGATGTTCGTCGAGGGCCACGGATCCGGCCTGATGAACTACACCCCGCAGCCACTGATGGCGCCGATGATCGGCCTGATCATCGCCGTCATCTGGGGTCTGTCCACCGACTACGAGGTGTTCCTGGTCTCCCGCATGGTCGAGGCGCGAGCGCGGGGCATGTCGACCGCCGAGGCCATCCGGATCGGCACCGCGACCACCGGCCGCCTGATCACCGGCGCCGCGCTGGTGCTGGCTGTAGTGGCGGGCGCGTTCGTGTTCTCCGATCTGGTGATGATGAAGTACCTGGCGTTCGGTCTGCTGATCGCGCTGCTGCTGGACGCGACGATCATCCGGATGTTCCTGGTGCCGGCGATCATGAAGCTGCTCGGCGACGACTGCTGGTGGGCGCCGCGCTGGATGAAGCGCGTCCAGGAGAAGCTGGGCCTGGGCGAGACCGAACTGCCCGACGAGCGCAAGCGGCCACTGGTGCGCGAGACCGCACCCGCCGAGGCACTCGTCGGCGCCGGTGGTCCGCCGGTGACGGCCCCGCCTCGGGCGCTGCCGCCGCACGATCCCGGCCATCCCGCGCCCGACCGCGGGCCCACGCCCGCCGTCACCACCCGCATCGCGACGGGGGCGCACGCCGGCGGGCCGTCCGCCGCGGGCACCACCCGGCTGCCCGGCGCGCCGACGCGGCCGCCGGCCCCGGAGCCCGAGTCCGAACCGCAGACCACCCGGCTGTCGGTGGCCAAGAACGCCGTCCGCAACGCCGTGAGCAGTGCCGCCGACGCGGTGACCCAGCGCGGTCAGCGGCCGTCGGCCCCGCCGCCGGCGCCCAAGCGCGACGAACGCGAGATCGAGTCCTGGCTGGGCGACCTGCGCGGCACCGGTGCCGGAACCACGGGACCGGCCGCACCGGCGCGGCCGTCGGCCGAGCCGACGCGGGCATTGGCCGATCCCAGGCCCGATCCGAGGCCCGATCCCAGGCCCGATCCGGCCGGTAACGAGCCGACCACCGCGTTCTCCGCGCAGCGGCCCGAGGCGGCGCAGGACGACGACTCCGCCGAGGCCACCCGCGCCATCCCGACCGCGCGGCAGTCCGACGCCGACACGGCGACCGAGAAGCTCAACACCCGTCCCGAGGGCGACGCGCCGCGCCGCGGCGGCAACGGGCTGAGCGCGCAGGAACTGCTGCGCCGCGAAGGCCGCTTGTAACTACGTCTCGACGTCGTCGGGCTCGGCGCTGAGCACCGGCCCGTCGTCGGCCTCCTGCGCGGCTTCGACCTCGGCCGGGTCGTCGGCGACGAGGACCCGGATCGCGCTGTTGAGGAAGGCGAGGATCGGCACGGCGAGCAGCGCGCCGACGATGCCGGCCAGCACACCGCCGCCCGCGATCGCGAGCACCACGGCCAGCGGGTGGATGGACACGGCGCGGCCCATCACCAGCGGCTGCAGCACGTGGCCCTCCAACTGCTGGACGGCGAGGATCAGCCCGAGGGTGATCAGCGCATAGATCAGGCCCTTGGTCAGCAGCGCGACGATGACCGCCAGGAATCCGGTGATCACGGCGCCGACCAGCGGGATGAACGCACCCAGGAACACCAGCGACGCCAGCGGCAGCGCCAGCGGCACCCCCATGATCGCCAGACCCACGCCGATGCCGAGCGCGTCGACGAGCGCGACGAGGAACGTCGCCCGCACGTAGCCGATCAGCGAGTGGAAGCCGGCGCGGCCCGCATCGCGCACCCGCTGCCGGGTGGAGGGCGGGAAGATACGGGTGACGAACTCGAAGATGTTGCGGCCGCCGTGCAACAGGAAGATCAGCGTGAACAGCACCAGCAGTGCACCAGTGACGATCTCGGTGATGGTGCCCGCGGTGGACAGCGCGCCGCTGGTGACCTTCTCCTGGTTGTCGCGCAGCGCCTCGATCGCCGAGTTCCCCGCGTTGTCGATCTGTTCGCGGCTCAGCCCGAGGGGACCATCGATCAGCCAGCGACGCAGCCCGTCGATGCTGCGGGTCACCTGGTCGACCAGCGCCGGTGCGCCCTCGATGAACTGGCTGACGACGAACGTGAGCAGACCGCCGACCAACGCGAGTCCACCGAGCAGGATCAACGCCACGGCGCCGCCACGGGGCGCGCCCCGGCGGTCGAGGAAATCGACCGCCGGCATCAGCAGCGCCGCCGCCAGCGTGGCCAGCGCCACCGGCACGACGATGATCTCGACCTGCATCACCACCCAGAGCACCGCGAACACCGCGCCGAAGATGACCAGGAGCCGCCACGCCCACGCCGCACCCCTGCGCACCAGCGGGCTGACCGATTCGTCGGCAGCGGGGTCGGAGAACGGCTGGGCTGACATTCCGGTAGCGTAACGGCCTCGCTGATCATGAATTCGGTTCGCCGGATTCGGGGTGCCCACGCCTTACCCTGTAGGCGTGTCACACGACGCTCCTCCGAGCGGCACCCAGGCGGGCAGCGCCGGCCGGGAGCGGCCCGCACGGGGCAAGTACTGGTGGCTGCGATGGGTGCTCATCGTGGTCGCGGTCCTCGTGCTGACCATCGAGCTGGCGCTGGTGCGCGATCAGCTCGCCAAGGCGTGGAAGAGCCTGTACTCGGCGGACTGGTGGTGGGTGCTGGCGGCCGCGGCCGCGGCGATGGCCTCGATGCACAGCTTCGCGCAGATCCAGCGCACGCTGCTGGCCTCGGCCGGCGTGCAGGTGCGGCAGTGGCGCAGCGAGGCCGCGTTCTACGCCGGCAACGCGCTGTCGACGACGATGCCGGGCGGGCCGGTGCTCTCGGCGACGTTCATCTACCGCCAGCAGCGGCTGTGGGGCGCGTCGCCGCTGGTCGCGTCGTGGCAGCTGGTGATGTCGGGGGTGCTGCAGATCGTCGGTCTGGCACTGCTCGGCCTGGCCGGCGCGTTCATGCTGGGCGCCAGCAAGAACCCGCTGTCGCTGATCTTCTCCCTCGGCGGTTTCCTCGCGCTGATCCTGCTGGCCCAGGCGGTGGCGACCCGTCCGGAACTGATCGACGGCATCGGGGTGCGGGTGCTGTCGTGGGTGAACTCGGCGCGCGGCCGACCGACCGACACCGGGCTGGCCAAGTGGCGCGAGATCCTGTCCCAGCTCGAGTCGGTCCAGCTGGGCCGGCGCGATCTGTCGGTGGCGTTCAGCTGGTCGCTGTTCAACTGGATCGCCGACGTCGGCTGTCTGCTGGCGGCGTGTTTCGCGACCGGGGGCCATCCGTCGCTCGCCGGGGTGACGGTGGCCTACGCCGCGGCCCGCGCCGTCGGCTCGATCCCGCTGATGCCCGGCGGACTGCTGGTGGTCGAGGCGGTGCTGGTGCCCGGGCTGGTTTCCAGCGGCATGTCGCTAGCCTCGGCGATCTCGGCGATGCTGATCTACCGGTTGATCAGCTGGATCTTCATCGCGGCGATCGGCTGGGTGGTGTTCTTCGCGATGTTCCGCACCGAGAAGGACGTCGACCCGGACTCGGGTGCGGTTCCGCGCGCCGCCGACGCCGCGTGCCCGCAGTTCAGCCCCGATCCCGAGGCGCCCCATCCGCCGGACCGCACAGCCGACCCACCTGACCACCAGACACGCGAAGCTTCATGAGATTTCGGCGCCCGGCCGCCCTGCTGGCGGTGAGCGTGGTCGCGGCATGCTCGTCGGCGCCGGCGCCCGAGACCACCACGACGGCCACGACGGCCACGACGGCGCAGGCCGCCCCGGCGACGACGCAGCCCGCCGAACCGTCGGTGCTCACCCCGGTCATCGCGCATGCGGTGGCCGAACCGATCCCGGTGCCGGCCACCGACGGCAAGACCCATCTGGTGTACGAGCTGGCGCTGACGAACACGCTCTCGCAGAACGTCACGCTGACCTACCTGACGGTGCGTGACGGTGATCGGACACTGCTGGACCTGCCCGCCGACCGCATCGGCGCATGGACGCGCCTGTCCGGAACCGCCTCTCCCACAACGGTTCTCGGACCAGCCCAAAGCGGTTACGTCTGGCTGGACGTTGTCGTGCCCGACGGCGAACCCGCTCCCGAGCGACTCACGCACGCGCTGGGAATCGCGATGCCCCGACCCCAGCCCCCGCTGATCCCGGCCACCCTGACCGAGGAGATCGCGCCCGTCGCCGTGCAGAAGCGCACGCCGATCGTCCTGCGTTCGCCGCTGACCGGACCGAGCTGGCTGGACGCCGTCGGCTGCTGCGGCATCTCCGGACACCGCGGCGCACTCAACCCCATCAACGGACAGATCTGGGCCGCAGAACGTTTCGCGATCGACTACGTTCAGCTGACCCCCGACGGCCGGTTGTTCACCGGCGCGAGCACCGACCTGGCGAGCTTCCCGTACTACGGCGCCGACATCCACGCCGTCGCCGACGGTCCGGTGATCGCCGTCGCCGACGGCATGCCCGAGGCGGTGCCGTTCGCCGCCCCGACGGGGCTGGCGCTGGACCAGTATCCGGGTAACCACGTCGTGCAGGATCTCGGCAACGGCAACTATGCGCTCTACGCCCATCTGCAGACGGGCAGCATCGCGGTCAAGCCGGGCGACCGGCTTGTCGCCGGGCAGGTGCTGGCCCGACTGGGCAACACCGGCAACACCGACGCCCCGCACCTACACTTCCATGTGATGAGCACCCCGGATCCGCTGCGCTCCGACGGCCTGCCGTTCGTGTTCTCGGCCTTCGACCTGCAGGCCACACTGCCCGATTCGGAGGACGCGCTGACGGCCGGCCGGCCCGCGGCGCTGCCCCCGCCCTCGCCGGTGCGGCCGCAGCGCGACGTCATGCCGCTGCAGAACGACCTGATGACCTATGCCGCTTCGTGATCGACGCCGCAGCCGCACCCCGGCGGCGCTGGCTGCCGACGTCGCCTGCGTGGTGGTGTTCTGCGCGATCGGGCGGCGCAGTCACGCCGAGGGGCTGACCCTGGCCGGCGTCGCCGAGACGGCCTGGCCGTTCCTGACCGGCACCGCGCTGGGCTGGGTGCTCGCCCGGGCCTGGCGGCGCCCGCTGGCACTGCTGCCGACGGGCGTCGTGGTGTGGGTGGCGACCGTCGTGGAGGAGATCGCCGCCGAGAAGGCCGGCTCGCTGACCGTCGCGAAGNCCCGGCACATTCTCGGCCGCGGCGGATCCCCGCTTGCGGCTGCTGCGCACCTGCGGGCCAGCGCGGAGCATGACGACGAGGAGACTGTTGTCGCACTGCTCGACGCCGCGCGCGAATGCCAGGGGTCGATGCCCGATCAGTCGCCTGAATCATCCTGCGGCGCAGGCTCTGTCAGGACCGTGAGGGTGGCCCGCAGGCCGCCGAGCGGACCGTCCGACAGCTCGATCGAGCCGCCGTGCAGCGAAGCCTGCTGTGCGACGAGCGCCAGCCCCAGCCCCGACCCGCCCGGCGCGGCGTTGCTGCCGCGGGAGAAGCGGCCCAGCACCGTCAGATGCTCGTCGACGGGCAGACCGCGGCCGTTGTCGTCGACGACGATCGTCATCACGTTCGCGCGGCGGTGCGCGGCCAGCACGATCCGGGTGGCCCGGCCGTGGGTGATCGCGTTGCGCACCAGGTTGTCCACCGCCAGCCGCAGACCGCCCGGCCACCCGAGCACGAAGCCCAGGTCGTCGGCGGCGTGCACCTCGATCGTGACGTCGCGGCTCACCCGCATGTTCTCCCGGGCCACCCGGTCCAGCATGTCGGTGACGTCGATGACCTCGCGGTCCTCGGCCTGGGCGAGCTGACCCGAGGCGAGCTGCCCCAGCGCGGTGATGATGCCCTCCACCCGGCGCTGCGCCCGCGACAGGTCGGCCACCACCTCGGCGCGCTCCTCGGCGGGCAGGTCGTGAATGCGCAGCGTGTCCAGGTCCGCGCGCATCGCGGTCAGCGGGGTACGCAGCTCGTGGGCGGCGTTGGCGGCGAAATCCTGGGCGGCCTGCAGCGAGTTGGTAGTGGCGCGCTGGGCGGCGGCGAGCCGGTCGAGCATCGCGGCCATGGCCTCCGACAGGTCCTCGGCCTCGCGCACGCCGCGCACGGTCGGGATCTGCTCGGACCCCTTGCCGAGCGCCTTGGTGTGCTCGGTCAGCTTGCGCAGCGGGCGGATCGCCGGGCCCGCCAGGAGCCAGCCCAGACCCGCGGCGATCAGCACCGTCACGACGCCGACGGCGATGTAGAGCGGCACCCGGGCACGGTTGAGCAGGATGCTGTCGGCGCGGATGCCGATCGACATCAGCACGCCACCGTCCTGCTCGACCGGGACCGTCCGCACCCGGTACTCGACGTCGTTGACCATCACCGTCTCGGTGCCCGGCGGCAATGCCGGCAACTGGAACCCGCGCTGGTACACCACCTGTCCCGAGGACCGCGACCGTCCGGTCTGCAGTACCCCGCGACGCGGATCGGTGAGCTGCTCGGGGTAGACGCTGGCGTCGACGATCGCGTCCAGCCGCCGATCGAGTTGCGCCGCATCGTTGTTGGCCAGCACCAGCGAGGTGAGGATCGTGAACGCCGCAACCACCGCGGCCGCGGCAGCCGCCGATGCGATGGCGACCCGTGTCCGCAGCGAGGCGGACCGCAGCGCGCGGGGCAGTCTCACCGGCGAACCGGGCGCTGACTTCTCACGGCTCTTCCCGCAGCACGTATCCGATCCCGCGCACGGTGTGGATGACGCGCGGCAGGCCGTCGCGCTCGAGCTTGCGCCGCAAATAGGACACGAAGACGTCGGCGACATTGGTGTCGACGTCGAAGTCGTAGCCCCACACCAGTTCCAGCAGACGCTGGCGGCTCAGCACCACCCCGGCGTTCTCGGCCAGCGCGGCGAGCAGGTCGAACTCCCGCTTGGTGAGGTCGACCCGTTCGCCGGCGACGAACACCAGCCGGCGGGACGTGTCGATGGTCAGCGATCCGACCGTCATGGTGTCGGAGGTGGGGTCGGAGTTGTGCGCCCGGCGCAGCAGCGCGTGCAGCCGGGCCACCAGCTCACCGAGGTCGAACGGTTTGGTCAGGTAGTCGTCGGCACCGGCCTCCAGACCCGCGATCCGGTCGTTGACGGTGTCGCGCGCCGACAGCACGCAGATCGGGATGTCGTTGCCCAGAGCGCGCAGCGCCGTCACCACCGCGACGCCGTCGAGTTCGGGCATCTGCACGTCGAGCACCAGCGCATCGTGCGATTCGCTGGACAGCAGCCGCAGCGCTTCCTTCCCCGTCGCCGCGACGCGCACGTCGAACCCCGAATGCCGCAGACCCCGGGCCACCGAGGTGCGGACATCCGGGTCGTCGTCCACCATCAGCACCGTCCGACCCGCGCCGTCCTGGGCGGACAGCTCTCCCCCACGAGTGGGCGAAGCATCCACCCTGTCTCGCATCGCGTCTACGGGAACAGCGGTCCGTTGCGGTCGTCCTCCGAGAAGCCGCAGCGTTTCTTGATGTCGACCAGCGGCTGCCGGATGGAGGTCAACTCAGCCTTGACCTGGGGGTTGGCGTTCATGTAGTCGACGACCTCGCTGCGCAGCTGGTCGGCGGGCAGGCCTTGCAGCCCGGAGAAGAAGTCGTTGACCTCGGGGTGGGTGAACAGGTAGGCCGACGTCGACGCCGAGACGCCGGAGGCCACCCCGGAGAAATCGGCCGCGGTGCAGTTCGGCGGAAGGGCCGGCTGAGCCGACGCCATCGGCGCGGCGGCGAGCACCCCGAACAGCGAGGCGCCGGTGACGGCGCCCGCGCCCAGTGCGCCGGCGACGGCGCGGCGCAGGATGGGGCCCGAGATCAACATGAAGTCTCCTTCATCAAGAGGTGGACAGCCGGCACCGTGTCGGTGGCCGACCTGAGACCATCCTAGGAAGCTAAGCAGACCGGCAGCCGAGTTTCCCGCCGAGCAATTAACCAATCGTGAGAAAACCGCTCCGGCGGGTCAGCGCAGCGGCGGCGCGGTGGCGGCCTCGGCGGAGCCGACGCCGACGCTCTGCGCGGCCGGTGACGCCGCCGGGGATGCGGGGGCGGCGGGCTGGGCGGCCTGCATCAACCCGAGGAGTTGCGGCAGCGTCACAGGCAGCTTGCACCGGCCGGCCAGCGCGGTCAGCGGCTGCTGCAGCCGCTGCAGATCGGCGGCGACGAGCGGGTTGGCGTCGAAGTAGGACTTCAGCGCGCCGAGCGACTGCGGGCCGCTCTGCTGCTGGGTGATCAGCGTCAGCGCCTGGTTGGTCTGCGGATGCGTCTCCAGGTAGGCGCCGGTGCTGGTCGCCACCGACCCCGCGGTCTTGGCGACCTCGCTGGCCGCGCACGGGTCGGGCGCGGCCTGCCCCGTCGGCGCCGCGGGCCCGGTCAGCAGCACCGCACCCGCACCGACGGCGAACGCCGCTGCCAGTGCGGCGCCGGTCCGGCGCGCGGTGAAACCCGAGGGTGCTTCCATCACGAACTCCTCACGGTCTGCGGGCGTCCACACGCCCCGCAAACGTCGTACGGTCAACAGCAAAGAATCCCCGACCGACGAACCTCGTCGGGGCCATCGTGCCATCGCCGTGGCCCGGTGCCCAATCGAGACGGCCGCCGGCGCTGCATTAAAGCTGCATGAGGCATCTCTGGCAGGACTGTTCAGCGCGGTCGGCGAACAGGTCGCTGCTGTACCCTTTCGCTACGAAAGGCCGGGGAGAAAGTGGGGAGTTCCCATCCAGCAGTTCATGATGCGCGTGAGCAGCAACCTGCGCAGATTCCGCTGGGCGGTGTTCGCCGTGTGGCTGCTGCTGCTGGTGCCCTCGATCTACCTCGCGATGAACCAGTCGGGGAACCTGACCGGCGGCGGCTTCGAGGTCGAGGGTTCGCAGTCGCTCTACGTCCAGCGCCAGCTGGAGGCGCAATTTCCTGACCAGGGCGCCTCCCCGCTCGCGCTGGTCGCCGCGCCCCGCCCGGACGCCTCGTTCGATGACATGAACGCCGCGGTCGCGCGCCTGGAGGCCATCGCGCGCGAGGTGCCCAGCGTCACGATCATGCCCAACCCGGCCCAGCCGCCCCCGCAGCCCGACCGGCCCTACGTCATCACGCTGCAGCTCGGGTTCGAGAACACCGGCGCCGTCGACGTCGCCGAACAGCTGCGCGAGAAGGTCGGCATCGACGGCGACGAACCCGGCGAGACGGAGAACGGCAAGGTCCGCCTCTACGTCATCGGCCAGGGCGCGCTGGGTGCGGCCGCCACGCTGGCCACCAAACACGACATCGCGCAGGCCGAGAAGTGGAACTTCCCGATCGTCCTGGTGATCCTGCTGGCGGTGTTCGGGTCGCTGGCCGCCGCGGCGATGCCGCTGCTGCTGGGCATCTGCACCGTCGTGGTGACGATGGGGCTGGTCTTCCTGCTGTCGAGTTACACGACGATGTCGGTGTTCGTCACCTCCACGGTGTCGATGTTCGGCATCGCGGTGGCCATCGACTATTCGCTGTTCATCCTGATGCGGTTCCGGGAGGAGCTGCGCGCCGGCCGGGAACCCGAGGACGCCGCGGACGCCGCGATGGCGACCTCTGGTCTGGCGGTGGTGCTGTCCGGCCTCACGGTGATCGCGTCGGTCACCGGTATCTACCTGATCAACACCCCGGTGCTGCGCTCGATGGCCACGGGGGCGATCCTCGCCGTCGCGGTCGCGGTGCTCACGTCGACGACGCTGACCCCGGCCGTGCTCGCCACGTTCGGGCGCCGGGCCGCGCGCCGCTCGTCGTACCTGCACTGGGGTCGGGGGGTCGAGGCGACGCAGTCGAAGTTCTGGACCCGCTGGACCGGCTGGGTGATGCGCAGGCCGTGGCTGTCGGCGCTCGGCGCGGCCGCCGTGTTGCTGGCGCTGGCCGCTCCGGCGTTCTCGATGATGCTCGGCAACAGCATGCAGCGGCAGTTCGACCCCACCCACGAGATCCGCGGCGGTGTCAACGCCGCGGCCGAGGCCCTGGGGCCCGGTGCGCTCGGCCCGGTCCGGGTGCTGGTGACCTTCCCGGACGGCAACGCGGCCTCGGCGCCGGCGAAGGAGCCGCTGCTCGCCTCGATCCGGCAGAAGATGGCCCAGGCGCCCAACACCGTGTCGGTGACACCGCCGGTGTTCGGCACCGACTACCGCAGCGCGCTGCTGTCGGCGGTGCTGTCGGTCGACCCCGAGGACATGGGCTCCCGCGACACCGTGGACTGGATGCGAGAGCAGCTGCCGCCGGTCGCCGGCGACGCCGCACAGATCTACGTGGGCGGGCCGACCGCGCTGATCAAGGACTTCGACGACCGAGTGGCCCAGGTCCAGCCGCTGGTGTTCTTGTTCGTGGCGCTGATCGCGTTCGTGATGCTGCTGATCTCGATCCGCTCGGTGTTCCTGGCGCTCAAGGGCGTGGTGATGACCGTGCTGTCGGTCGCGGCGGCCTACGGCAGCCTGGTGGTGGTGTTCCAGTGGGGCTGGCTGGCCGACCTGGGCTTCAAGCAGATCTCGTCGCTGGACAGCACGATCCCGCCGCTGGTGCTCGCGCTGACGTTCGGCCTGTCGATGGACTACGAGATCTTTCTGCTCACCCGGATCCGGGAACGGTTCCTGCAGACCGGCAACACCCGCGACGCGGTCGCCTACGGCGTGTCCACCAGCGCGCGCACCATCACCAGCGCCGCGCTGATCATGATCGCGGTGTTCATCGGGTTCGCGTTCGCCGGCATGCCGCTGGTAGCCCAGCTCGGCGTGGCGTGCGCGGTCGCGATCGCGGTGGACGCGACGGTGGTGCGGTTGGTGCTGGTGCCCGCGCTGATGGCGATGTTCGACGAGTGGAACTGGTGGCTGCCGCGCTGGCTCGACCGCGTGTTGCCGTCGGTCGATTTCGAGAAGCCGCTGCCCAAGGCCGACATCGGCGACCTGATCATCATCCCCGACGACATCTCCGCGCTCGCGCCGTCGGGCGCCGATCTGCGCACCGTCGTCAAGTCCGCGGCCAAGCTGAAAACCCTTGCACCGCAAGCCATCACGGTGGCCGACCCGCTGGCGTTCAGCGGCTGCCAGCCGTGCGGCAAGCTGGTCCCCGGACGCCTGAAGAGCGAGGGCCGGGTGCCCGCGACCATCGGCAACCGGGCCCACGGCAAGACGGTCGCGGTGAAGCTGCCCAAGCACCCGGTGACGATGTGGCGGGGCCGGCTCGACGTGGCGCTCGACGCGCTGGCCGTGGAGAGGACCGCCGCCGAGCACGCCGGGCGCACACCGCTGGAGCGGATCAGCCCGATGGAGACCACCAACGTGCTGCTGCCCACCGGTGACCGGTTGCAGATCCCGACCGGCGCGGAGACGCTGCGGCTGAAGAGCTTCCTGATCATGGAACGCAACGGCGCCCGCGACTACTCGGACTTCGCCGACCTCGTGGCCTCGATGGACACGCACACCGCGGCGGAAGTGCTGACGGGCATGGACCGGTACTACTGTGGTCAACCGGCGCGCGAGCACTGGGTGGCCACCCAGCTGGTGCGCCGCCTGGCCGATCCCCGGCCTTCCGACGGGCCCGACATCGCATCCTCGGGCGCCGACGCGGAGACCGACTGGGCCAGGGTCAGGCAGCGGTGCCTGTCCGTGGCGGTGGCCATGCTGGAGGAGGCGAGGTGACTGTGTCGTCGGAACCTCGCTTCTCTGAGGCCGGCGGGCAGTCCCGGGGCCCGCACGCCGACGACCGGCCCGTCGAGTTCTGGCCGACGGCCGCGATCCGCGCCGCCCTCGAACACGACGATCTGAGCGTGTGGCAGCGCATCGTGGTGGCGATCAAGCGCGATCCGTACGGCCGGACGGCCCGCCAGGTCGAGGAGGTCCTCGAGACCGCCGAGCCGTACGGGGTGTCCCGGGCGATGTCGGAGGTGTTGGTGCGCACCCGCGAACACCTCGAGGCCAACGAGTGCGCCGAGGTGGCCCGCCACGTCCGGCTGCTGCTGGACCGGTCGGGGCTCGGTGAGCAGGAGTTCGCCTCCCGCATCGGGGTGCCCGCCGCCGACTTCGCCGCCTACCTGGGCGGCAAGGTCAGCCCGCCGGCGTCGCTGATGATCCGGATGGGCCGGCTCTCCGAGCGGTTCGCCAAGATGCGCTCCCAGCGCCCCGGGCACTAACCCCTTTCCCGCGGAAGCGCATTCCCGGCTGCGATCGGCGGCCGATCACAGCCCTGGCTTCTCTATCGCGAGTGGATCGGCGAGACGTCCTCGACCAGCCAGCGTCCGTCGGTCTTCGACAGCGTGACCCGCAGCGCCAGCACCGCCGTGTCGGCCGGCTTGCCCGGCGAGGTCTGGGTGCCGCGCAGGACCACCGCGACGCTGGCCGCCTGCGGCCCGATCGCCTCGACGCCGGCCGACACCGTGCTCGCCTGAGCGGAGACGTTGCGGCTGCCCAGGTCCTTGGCCACCCCGGCGAAATCGTTCTTGAAGCGGTCGGCGCTCTCGGAGGTCATCATCTGCGCGGCGCGGTCGATCGAGGCCGTCGGGTTCTGCGGCGTGAACGTCGCCGACGCCTCGGCCACGCTGCTCGCGATGCCCGTCACCGCGGCGCTGTCCTCGCGCAGCGTGCGGTCGGGCACCGTCCACTGCGTGTAACCGACCACGGCGGCGGCCACCAGCGCCGCCGTCGCGGTGCCCACCACGGCCAGGCGCAGCCCGGGTCCGTCGTCGTCGGTGCCCACGGTGACCCCGTCGCGGCGCGCCAGCACGACGTTGACGATCACCGCCTGCACCACCAGCAGGCACAGCACCGAACACACCGACACCCACCACAGCGGCCATGCCAGCGCGACCCCGAGATAGATGAGCGCCGCGACGGCGGCCGCCGGGGCGAGGACGTCGAACAGCAGGACGCGCAGCAGGTTCCTCATCGGATCGGTTCCAGCCGCGAGATCAGCAGTGTGCCGTCGACGTCGGACACATCCATGCGCAGCGTCCAGCGCACCGTCTGCGGCGCCTCGGTTCCGGCGTTCTCGCTCACCGACGTCGCGATGACCATGACGGTGTCCGTGCGTGCGGCCAGCCCCGACAGGTCCGACCGCGGCGCCGGCGGCGGTGCGCCGGGCTGGTCGTGGTGGATCGTCTCGATCGCGACGGCGTTGATCTGCCCGGTGGTGCGCGCCTTGAGCGTGCGCACCAGCTTCCGGTAGGGCTCGACGGTCGCCTCGAAGTCGGTGTTCAGCTGCCCGACGGTGCCCTCGTGCAACGTGTTCAGATCCGCGTCCACCGAGTCGGCGTTCATGTTGATCAGCACACCGGTCCACTCGGCGGCGGCCTGCAGCACCCGGGTGCGATAGGCCCGTTCGTCCGTGTCGCCGCGGTGGGCGTTCCAGATCAGCGTGGCGAGCACGACGGCGGCCACCGCGACGAGGGCCAGCACCGCCGAGGCGACGCTCGACCTGCTGTCCGGGAAGTACCCGTCGACCGAATTCGCCGAGCTGCGACCCCGCATCGTCTACGACCGCGACGCGGGAACCCTCACCGCACGGCCCGGCGCGCAGCGGCTCCCGGTCACCTCCGGGGGCGCCATCCCCNCCGGTGAAGTGCGAGTAGTGGGTTTACGGTACCCACCTGGGGCTCCCTCAAGTCCGGCATCGATCTGCGCTACGTCGACGACTCCGCCCGGCCCCAGGACGACCTGTTCGGTCACGTCAACGGCCGCTGGCTCGCGGAGTACCAGATCCCCGCGGACCGGGCCACCGACGGTGCGTTCCGCACGCTCTACGACCGCGCCGAGGAGCAGATCCGCGACCTCATCACGGAGGCAGCCGAGGCCCACGCGCCCGAAGGAACCGACCAGCAACGCATCGGCGATCTGTACGCCAGCTTCATGGACGAGGACACCATCCGCGAGCGCGGTCTGGCGCCGCTGCTCGCGGAGCTGGCGACGATCGACGCCGCCGAGAGCCCCGAGGAGCTGGCCGCGGTGCTCGGGGCGTTGCAGCGCACCGGCGTCGGCGGGGGCGCCGGCCTGTACGTGGACACCGATTCCAAGAACTCCAGCCGCTACCTGCTGCACCTGACGCAGTCGGGCATCGGGTTGCCCGACGAGTCGTACTTCCGCGAGGAGCGGCACGCCGAGATCCTGGCGGCCTATCCCGGCCACATCGCGGCGATGTTCGCGCTCGTGCACGGCGGTGACCACCGTGAGACGGCGGAGGCCATCGTCGCGCTGGAGACCCGGATCGCCGCGGCGCACTGGGACGTGGTGAAGCGCCGCGACGCCGATCTGACCTACAACCTGCGCACGTTCGCCGACGTGACCGCCGACGCTCCGGGCTTCCACTGGCGGGGCTGGCTGACCGCGCTGGGGGCGTCGGAGGAGGCGGCCGCCGAGGTCGTGGTGCGCCAGCCCGACTTCCTGACCGCGTTCGCGGCACTGTGGTCCGACGTGGATCTGGCGACGTGGAAGAGCTGGCTGCAGTGGCGGCTGATCCACGCCCGCGCGTCGCTGCTCAGCGATGAGCTGGTGGCCGAGGACTTCGCGTTCTACGGGCGGCTGCTTTCGGGCACCGAGGAGATCCGGGCCCGGTGGAAGCGGGGCGTCTCGGTGGTCGAAGCCCTGATGGGCGACGCACTGGGTCGGCTCTACGTCGAGCGGTACTTCCCGCCGCAGGCCAAGGCGCGGATGGACGAGCTGGTGGCCAATCTGCGCGAGGCCTACCGCGTCAGCATCGACACCCTCGAGTGGATGACGCCGCAGACCCGGCAGAAGGCGCACGCCAAACTCGACAAGTTCACGCCGAAGATCGGTTATCCCTCGAAGTGGCGCGACTATTCGTCGCTGGTGATCGCGCGTGACGACCTCTACGGCAACTACGTGCGGGGCCACGCGCTGGAGTACGACCGCGACCTGGCCAAGCTCGGCGGCCCGGTGGACCGCGACGAGTGGTTCATGACCCCGCAGACCGTGAACGCGTACTACAACCCCGGGATGAACGAGATCGTGTTCCCCGCAGCGATTCTGCAGCCGCCGTTCTTCGATGCCGAGGCCGACGACGCCGCCAACTACGGCGGTATCGGCGCGGTGATCGGACACGAGATCGGGCACGGCTTCGACGATCAGGGCGCCAAGTACGACGGCGACGGCAATCTGGTGGACTGGTGGACCGACGAGGACCGGGCCGAGTTCGGGGCGCGCACTAACGCGCTGATCGAGCAGTACGAGCAGTTCACGCCGCGCGGGCTGGATTCGTCGCACCACGTGAACGGTGCGTTCACCGTCGGGGAGAACATCGGTGATCTCGGCGGCCTGTCGATCGCGCTGCTGGCCTACCGCCTGTCGCTGAAGGGCCAGCCGGCGCCGGTGATCGACGGGCTGACCGGCGAGCAGCGGGTGTTCTTCGGATGGGCGCAGGTGTGGCGCACGAAATCCCGCGAGGCCGAAGCGGTTCGGCGACTGGCGATCGATCCGCACTCGCCGCCGGAGTTCCGCTGCAACGGCGTGGTCCGCAACATGGACGCGTTCTACGAGGCGTTCGAGGTGACCGAGGACGACGAGCTGTACCTGGAACCCGCGCGGCGCGTCCGCATCTGGAACTGACCGCTCAGCGCAGATAGGGCCGTAACGCCAGCAGGTAGGCGGCGAGCAGCACCAGCGGTGCCACCAGCGGCAGCCAGGGCACCTCGACCGGCACCGCGACGACGACGGCGGTGACGGTGGCGAATCCGACGGCGGCCGTCATCGTCGGGACGGTGGCGGCGTCGTAGCGCGTCACCAGGTACGCGGTGGCGGACAGCCCGGATAGCGTGGTGTCCAGAGGGGCCGGTGCCGCGAGCACGACGGTCAGCACGGTCAGTGCCACCGCGACGCCTGCCGCCGGCCGCCACCAGATGCCGACCACGACGGCGGCCAGTGCGGCCGCGGCCGCAGCGAGCGCCCATCCGTGCCCGGTGCGCGCCGCCGCACCCACCATGACGACACCGAACATCAACGGCAGCAGGGCTTTCCGGAGCGCCGTCATCGTCGCGCCCGGTGTTCGGGGACCAGTGCCATCGCCTGGTCGAGCGTCGCGGATCCCGGCCACGCGACGATGTCCACACCGACGGTCGCCATGTCGCGGTACATGAAGGAGCGCTGCATCGCCCACATCCGATCGACGAGGGGGTCGACGTCGCCGTCGACCGGGCAGCCCTCCAGCACGTCGACCGCCACCACCGGGTGCCCGCGCCGGCGCAGGTCGATCAGCGCGAGCGCGAACTCGGTGTCGAGCATGGTGGAGAACGCGACGACGATCGCGCCCGCCGGCAGCGCCGGGCGCGGCGCCAGGGTGCCGGTGGCCGACTCGTGGTCACCCGTCGCGCCGAGCATCGTGTCGAGGATCCGGTAGAACTGCCGCTGCCCGATGTCGGCGCCCAGCCACCGGGTGGCGCGGCCGCCGAGCGCGACCAGGCCGGCCCGGTCGCCGTAGCGCAGCGCGCTCTGCACCACCTGGGCCGCGCCGCGGGCGGTGCGTTCCGTTGCGGCCGTGGCGGGTCCGGGCGGTTGCGGGTAGGTGTCGAAGAGCACCACCACGTCGGCGGCGCGGTCGGTGAGTCGTTCGGTGACGTGCAGCGTGCCGCGGCGCGCGCTGACGGGCCAGTTGACGGTGCGTAACTGGTCGCCGGGCACGTAGGGGCGGATGTCGGCGTACTCCACCCCGGGCCCGGTGTGGCGGGTGAGGTGGGTGCCCAGCCGGTCGAGCAGATCGGTGCGCGGGATCGCCGTGGATTGCGGTGGGGCGACGGGGAATACGCAGACCTGCGCGGCGGCCACGGTGCCGGTGCCCTCCAGCAGCCCGCCGCGGCCGAGGACACGCACCGTCGCCTCGATCGAGTAGCGGCCCCAGCGCTGCGCCCGCACGGCCACCGTCGGCGCGGATCCCGCGGCGACGACGTCGAGGTCCATGCCCGGCGGCGGCACGGCGGCCAGCCGGACCGCGCCGCCGTCATCGGCATGGGCCGACAACGTGACGGTCACCTGTTCGCCTTCGAAGCAGCGGTGCAGCGCCGGCTCGCCGGTGACCGAGACCGTCGGCACGGGCCGCTGCCACCCCAGCGAGCACAGCACCGCGAGCAGCGGCGCGGCGAACGCGATCAGTTCCCACCGGCCGGTGAGCAGTGCGGCCGCGATCGCGACGGCGGCACACGTGGCGATCGAGCGCGTCAACGGCGAGGCGCGCCAGCGTAATTCAGCGTCAGTCACGACGACCCCCGGGCCCGCGGCACCGGGGTGCGGCGCAGCAGGTCGTCGACCACGTCGCCGCCCTGCACCTTGCGCACCCACATCTCCGGCCGCAGGCTGATGCGGTGCGCCATCACCGGCACGGCCAGCGCTTTGACGTCCTCGGGCACGACGTAGTCGCGGCCGAGCAGCAACGCGCGGGCGCGGGCGAGTTGCACGAGATCCAGTTCGGCGCGCGGGCTCGCACCGACCGCGACCTGCGGATGGTGCCGGCTCGCGGTGGCCAGCGCGACGACGTACTCGAGCACGTCGTCGTGCACCGTGACCAGTTCCACCGACTCCTGCATGGCGATCAGGTCGTGCCCGTCGACCACCTGGGCCACCTCCGGCGCCGCCGATCCCCGCTCGAGGCGGCGGCGCAGCATCGTCGTCTCCTCCTGCTCGGACAGGTATTTCAGCTCCAACCGCAGCGCGAACCGGTCCAGCTGGGCCTCCGGCAGCGGATAGGTGCCCTCGTACTCGATCGGGTTGTCGGTGGCGAGCACCAGGAACGGCTCGGGCAGTCGGTGGGTGACGCCGTCGATGCTCACCTGACGCTCGGCCATCGCCTCCAGCAGCGCCGCCTGCGTTTTGGGCGGGGTGCGGTTGATCTCGTCGCCCAGCAGCAGGTTGGTGAAGATCGGGCCGCCGCGGAACTCGAAGCGGCCGGACTGCATGTCGTAGATCGTCGAGCCCAGCAGGTCGGCGGGCAGCAGGTCGGGGGTGAATTGCACGCGGGTGAACCGCAACCCGAGCGCGGCCGCGAAGGACTTGGCGATCAACGTCTTTCCGAGTCCGGGGAGATCCTCGACGAGGACGTGTCCGCGGGCGAGCACCGTCGTCAGGATCAGCGTCAGCGCCGCGCGCTTGCCGACGACGACTCTGCTGATCTCGTCGAGCACGGCCTCGCACTGCGCGGTGGTGGCGGCGGGTTGCAGCTGGGGGCTCACAGTCGCTCCAAACGGCGCAGGATCTCGTCGAGTGCGGCCCGGCCGGGTCCGGGTTCGGCGTTGCCGGTGCGGGAGATGTTGTCGGGATCCACCCACGGCCACAGCGCGTCACCGAACAGCATGCGCCCGGTCGCGTCGAAGGCTCTGGGATCCTTGGCTTTCCGCTGACCGGCCGCGAGCTCGAACTGCCGCGCCAGCATCGGGCGCAGCCGGCGGTCCCAGTCCGACCGCGACGACTCCGACCAGGAGATCAGCGTTTCGGTGCGGGACAGCCAGCGCTGCAACGACGCTCCGGCGCCGTCCGTCGTCACGTCCGGGTCGGGTTCGGTGCGCTGCGTCAGCCGCCACCGAACGGTGAGCAGCACCGTCACCAGCGCCGCACCGGTGGCCGCCACCACCCACTCACGGTCCAGCAGCGCCCATGCGCACATCTGTGCCCCCACGACGACCGCGACCGCGGCGACCACGAGCTTCGTCATGAGACACCCTGCAGTGCACGCTGAACCACCTGCAACGCCTCCACGGCCTCGGCGCGATGCTCCTCGGTCATCACGTGCGGACTGAAGCGGGCCTCTTCGAACAGGTCCACCAGCTGCGTCGCGCTGCCGGCGTGGACAGCCCGGCGGGCGACGGCGCGGGCCAGCACCTCCGAGGGGGTGTCGGAGGCCTGCGGAACGGTGCCCGGTGACTTCTCCAGCTCCTGTTCCATCGCGACGTAGCAGGCGATGATCGCCTCGCGGGGATCGCGGCTGCGGTCGCCGACCTCGGCCAGCCCGCGCTCGGCCGCCCTGGCCAGATCGGGCCCCGCAGGCGGCGGCGCTGCGCGCGGGGCGTCGTCGGTGAGCACCGGTTCCGCGGCGGTGCGGCGCCTGCGGCCGAGGACGGTGGCGAGAACCGAGATCAGCAGCAGGAGGATCGCCGCGCCCATCAGCAGATTGAAGACGCTGGACCCGCCACCCGAATCTGGTTGCGGCGGTGTCGGATTCGCCGTCACCGGATCGGGACGGCCGGTCGGTTCGGCGGGGGCGGCGCCGACGTCGACGGGCGAGATCCAGCGCATCAGCAGCACGATGACCAGCAGCCAGGCGAGCAGTGCGGCTGCGGCGATCAGCAGCAGCCGCCACGGGATGGCGCGAGGCTCGCCGCTGCGGCGGCGGGGCAGTTCGCCGGGGGCGCGCGGCGGCCGGGGCGACCGGCCGTTCGCCGCCAGCGACACCGCGATGGCCATCAGGGACACCGCGAGCATGACCACGACGGCGACGAGTGAGCCGGTGCCGTCGGCGTCGGTCTCGGCGGGCTCGGCCGGCGGCGGCGCACCCGGCAGGAACCCGCGCAGTGCAACCACGGCGAGCAACGTCAGCACCAGCACGCCGACGGTGCGGACCACCGCCTTGTCGTCACCGGGCATCCGCGCCCACCCTTCGCCGTGCCCCCATGGTGGCACGGCGTGCGGCTACCGCGGCGCGAAAGCGCCTGCGGTCTTCGCGGACCGGAGTACGTCAGAACATCTGCCAGTCCGACGCACCGTCGGGCTGGTTGTAGAGGCCGCCCTTGGAGTTCTTCACCACGACGGGGTCACCGCTGCCGAAGTTGTCGTAGAACCACTGCGCGTTGGCCGGACTGAGGTTGATGCAGCCGTGGCTGACGTTGCGCTTGCCCTGGTCGCCGACCGACCACGGCGCACTGTGCACGAAGATGCCGCTGTTGTCGATGCGCACCGCGTCCTGCACCTTGAGCTTGTAGCCCTCCGCGGAGTCGACCGGCACGCCGTAGGTGGACGAGTCCATCACGATGTCGGCGAATTTCTCCAGCACGTAGTACGTGCCGTTCTTGGTCTCGTGCTTGCCGTCGGTCTTGCCCATCGACACCGGGAAGGTCTTCTCGACCTTGCCGTTACGCACGATGGTCATCGTGTGCGTCGAGTCGTCGACGGTGGCCACCAGCTGCTCGGGCACGGTGAAGCTCGACTTCGTGCCGGCGGCGTCGATGTTCACGACGGTGCCCGCGGGCCAGAAGTCCTGCGGCCGCCAGCGCAGCTGGGTGTCGCTGGTCCAGTAGAACCGGCCGGGGACGGGCGGCACCGACGAGATGTGCACCGCGTCCTGGGCCATCTGCTTGTTGGCGATGGGCCGCTGGAAGTTGATGTAGATCGGCTTGGCCGCGCCCGCGATCGACCCGTTGGTGGGGTTGAACGACGGCGGCACGAACGGCGGCTGGCCGACGAACGGGGTCGGGTTCTGGCCGGCGGGCGTGCCCTCCGGGATGGCCATCGGCTCGCCCGGGATGGGCGCGAACGGGTCGGCCGGGGTCGGCGCCGCGGCCGGTGCGGGCGCGGGCGGCGCGAACGGATTCGGGAACGCCAGCGGATCGGGTGGAGGCGGCGGCGCCATCGGGTCGGCCGGCACCGGCGGCGGGGCCACGTCGGGCTGCGCGGACGCCGACGGGGCGCTCAGCACCAGTCCTGCGACCACGGTCATCACCGACAACACGGCGATGAAACCGCTCCTGTTTGCCTGCCGCATGCGTGTACCTCCAGTCCCGCGACTGCACCCAGTGTGGCACAGCGCTGAAGTCGATCGTGCTGGCCAGCGGGTTTCAACACCCCTGACGGCCCCGCATTCGAGAGCCCTGACCTGCACTGATGATCGCCACAGCCGCGTCAGGCGTTACCTGGGCGGGAGCCGTACGCTCGACCGAATGATCGTCGCATTCAGCATCAGCCCCTCCGGAGGGGACGAGACCGGTGGAGTCAGTGAGGCCGTCGCGGCGGCGGTGCGGGTGGTGCGGGCCTCAGGCCTGCCGAACGAGACCAACGCGATGTTCACCAACATCGAGGGCGAGTGGGACGAGGTGATGGCCGTGGTCAAGCAGGCGGTCGACGCCGTCGCCGCGGTCTCGCCCCGCGTCAGCCTGGTCCTCAAGGCCGACATCCGGCCCGGTTACACGGGTCAGCTGACCGCGAAGGTGCAGCGCATCGAGGATGCGCTGAGCTGACCCCGTTGCCTCCCGGCAGCGGAGACCTTACTCTTCAGTAAGAACAGTCGTTCACTGAAGGGTGCTGGGATGCGGACGACGGACATCGAGTCCCTCGGCGAGGTGGCCGCCGAGGGCCTGACCGTGCTGAACACACTGGTGCGCGGCCTGCACACCGGCATCGCCGGGCGCGTCTTCCGCTCCATCGGGCCGGCGGCGCGGCCGGTCGAGTGCGTGCACGACGCGATCGCCGGCGCCGTCTGCGACGCCCTCGATGCCACGGGACACCGGCTGCCCCCGGCGGTCGCCGGTCTCGCAATCGCCGGTTTGGCCTTCGACGACGACGCCCCCCTCGACGAGCGGCCCGGTGTCGCCGAAGCCATCGCCGCGCTCAACGGCATCTACGGCGACGAACTGGCCGACCGCGACAACGCGCTGGCCGCGCCGATGGCGGTGCGGGTGGCCGGGCGTCCGGTGCCGCTCACGCCCGACGCGGTGACCGACGCCTTCCCGGCGCCCACCGACACGCTGGCGGTGTTCCTGCACGGGCTGTGCCAGACGGAGTCGTCGTGGCACCGCTCGCCGCGGCCCATGGAGGGGGCGGACGCGCGGTGGTACGGCGAACGGTTGCATCACGACCTCGGGTTCACGCCGGTGCAGATCCGGTACAACACCGGTCTGCACATCTCGACCAACGGTCGGGCGTTCGACGAGTTGCTGACCCGGCTGGTCGAGGTGTGGCCGGTGCCGGTGCGCCGGATCGCGCTGATCGGTCATTCGATGGGCGGACTCGTGGCCCGGTCGGCGTGCCACTACGGCCACGAACGGAACCGTCGATGGACCCGGGCGACGCAGCAGGTGGTGTGTCTGGGTTCGCCGCACCTGGGCGCCGACCTGGAGAAGGGCGTGAACGCCGCGACGTGGCTGCTGATTCGCCTGCGGGAGACGCGCGCGATCGCCGAGCTGCTCAACCTGCGCAGCGATGGCATCAAGGACCTGCGCTTCGGTTCGGTGCTGGACGACGACTGGGCCGAGGCCCATCCGGACGAGTTCCTGCGGGACCGGTGCGGCGAGGCGCCGTTCCTCCCGCACGCCCGCTACCACTTCGTCGCCACCTCCGCGGCGCCGACGGCGCTGGGCATGCTGTTCGGCGACCACCTGGTGCGGCCGTCGAGTGCGGCGGGGCGGGGCCGGAAGCGCCGGTTGCCGTTCGGTGACGACGACGGCCTGGTGCTGACCGGCCTGCATCACTTCGATCTGCTCAACCACCCGCGGATCTACGAACGACTGCATCACTGGCTCGGCGCCGGGTGAGCAGAACCACACGGGTTCGGCGTTCGGATCGCCCCCGCTGACACCGTCTCACTGACATGGACACACACAGAGAACACGCCATGCCCGAGGAGGCGCAGCCGGTGGGTCCCGTCGCCGGAGAGACGCTCAAGGACCCGGCCAGCTGGCCCGGTCACACCCTGATCGCCGCGGGACTGCTCGCGTTCGCGCTCTCGCTCACCGGGTTCGCCGTCGGCCGCAGCGGACTCGCCACGGCCGGCGTCGTGATCGCCGTTCTGGCGCTGTCGGCGGGGGTGGGCTGGCTGGTGGCCGAACACCGTCGGCTGCGTCAGCGGACGACCGCGGTCACGCCCGAACGTCCGGAGGACGTCGCCCCGCCGCAGTGAGAGTTTCATCCACAGAGCCGGATTCATCCACAGATCCACTGCGCGTTGCTGTTCCGACGTCGACGTCAATCCCTGCCGTGCCTACCGTGGCGGTATGGGTGACGTCGGCGGCGCCGCGGCGCGAGACCGGTTCAGCGATTTGCTGGACCAGGTCGACGCCGCCTATGCCGAGATGATCGAAACCCCCTCCGATTCAATCGGTTCCGGATTCCGGATGACGATGGCAGAACGGCTGGAACTCCAGGAGCGCCGCAACCGCGCGCTGATGTACCAGGTCTTCGGTCAACTCGCCGACCCGCCCGACGAGAGCGGGAGCGTCCCGGCCATCAAGCCGCGACTGGCCGCACGGCTGCGCATCCCGGTGCGCGAGGTCACCCGGCGCTTCAGGACCGCCGCGCTGCTGTGTGCGCGGCGCCAGGTGTCCGGGCCCGCGTTGCCGCCGCTGCTCCCCGTGGTCGCTGACGCGACGGCGCAGGGCACGCTGGGTGAGGACCATCTGAAGGCGATCGCCAACACGATGGCCAAGTTGCCCTCTTGCACCTCGGTCACCGACCGCACCGAGGTGGAAGCCACCCTGGTGCGTGAATCTGCCAAGCAGGACGCCGATTTCGTGACCGAACTCGGCAGGCGGCTCGACGAGGTGTTCAACCCAGATGGCCACTACGACGAATCCGACCGCGCGCGCCGCCGGGGCCTCACCCTCGGCGCGCAAGGCAGCGACGGCATGTCGAAGTTGACCGGCTTCGTCGACCCGGAGGCGCGGGCCTCTATCGAGGCCGTCGCTGCGGCCGTTCGCCCAGGACGCCATCAACCCGACGGGACCGTCGAAGCGCAGAACCGCGACGAGCGGAGCCCCGCCCAGCGTTGTCACGACGGCATCAAACTCGGCCTGAAAATCGCCCTGGGCACGACAGAGATGGGCTCCCATCGCGGACACCCGGTCACCGTCATCGTGCGCACCACACTGGCGGAGCTCGAGCAGGCCGCCCACGCAGTGGTCGATCCGGGCGTCTCGATGCCAGCCCCGGCCCGTACCGGCGGCTCGACAGCGCTACCCATGCGGGACCTGGTGCGCATGGCCGCCGACGCGATTCACTATCTCGCGGTCTTCGACGACCACACTGAGCGGCCGCTGTACCTCGGCCGCCAGAGCCGTATCGCCACGGCCGATCAGCGCATCATCTGCTATTCGCGCGACGGCGGCTGCACGCGTCCGGGCTGTCTCGAGCCCGGGTACCACAGCGAGGTACACCACAGCCCGGCCTGGCATCCCGACGGCCGCACGGACGCCGACGCGCTGTACTTCGCGTGCGGACCCGACCACAAGCTGGTCACCGACGGGCACTGGCAGACCGCCGTCACCGAGGACGGCCGGCTGGCCTGGACCGACGGAGAGGCACCACCAGGCGTCAACCGGGCCCATCACCCCGAGGAGTTGCTGCGCGGAGACCCCGACGGGTGAGGCGTCAGGAGCGGACCAGGCGCGCGATCGCCGCGGACGCCTCGGCGAGCTTCGCGTCGGCCTCGGCGCCGCCGGCCTCCACGGCATGGGTGACGCAGTGGCCGAGGTGCTCGTCGAGGAGCCCGAGCGCCACCGACTGCAGGGCGCTGTTGACGGCGCTGATCTGCGTGAGAATGTCGATGCAGTACTTGTCCTCGTCGATCATCTTCGCGATGCCGCGCACCTGTCCTTCGATGCGGCGCAGCCGCTTGGCGTAGTTCTCCTTCTGCGCGGAGTAGCCGTGGACGCCGGTGTCGTCTGCTTCGGTCACGGGTTGCCCTCCAGCATCGTGTTCATCTGCCCGATCTCGGCCTGCTGCGTCGACACCATCGTCTTGGCCATCGACACGGCGTCGACGTTCTCGCCCTGGGCGATCTCCGCCTTCGCCATCTCGATCGCCCCCTGATGGTGACCGACCATCGACTGCAGCCACAGTCTGTCGAACTCGGGGCCGCGCAGCGACTCCAACCGCGTGATCGTCGCCGGGTCGACCATGCCGGGCATGGTCTGATCCGGAGCCTCCTGGTCGGCCTGGCCCAGCTTCGGCTGCTCGTTCCACTGCACGAGAAAGACGTTGAGGGTGTTGATCTCGGACTGCTGCTCCTCGGCGATGCGGGCGGCCAGCGCGGCCAGCTGCGCGTTGGTCGAGCGGTCCGGCACCAGCTTCGCCATCGCGACGGCCTGGCGGTGATGGTCGATCACCTGCTGGGCGAACGTCACGTCGTGGGCGTTGAACCCGGCCGGTTCGCCGGTGATCACCGGGGTGTCGGTCGACGTGGGCGCCCCACCGCCCGACGACGACCCGGAACTGCCGCACCCGGCCAGCATCACGGCGGCGAACACGGCGGCCACCACACGGGCGATCGGCATCATGCGCCCAGCGTACTAGTACCCCACGGGGGTATCTATAACGGTTTGGCCGGGTGAAACGCCAGGCGCATAATCGTGCCCATGCCCTCACAGTCCCCAGACGCCACCACCACGCCTGACATCAAGCCCCGCTCCCGCGACGTCACCGACGGTCTCGAAAAGGCCGCCGCCCGCGGCATGCTCCGTGCGGTCGGCATGGGTGACGAGGACTTCGCCAAGTCGCAGATCGGCGTCGCGTCGTCGTGGAACGAGATCACGCCGTGCAACCTGTCGCTGGACCGGCTCGCCAAGGCCGTGAAAGAGGGCGTCTTCGAAGCCGGCGGCTTCCCGATGGAGTTCGGCACCATCTCGGTGTCCGACGGCATCTCGATGGGTCACGAAGGCATGCACTTCTCGCTGGTGAGCCGGGAGATCATCGCCGACAGCGTGGAAACCGTCATGCAGGCCGAGCGGCTCGACGGATCGGTGCTGCTTGCCGGCTGCGACAAGTCGCTGCCCGGCATGCTGATGGCCGCCGCCCGGCTCGACCTCGCCAGCGTCTTCCTCTACGCCGGGTCGATCCTGCCCGGCAAGGCCAAGCTCAGCGACGGCACCGAGAAGGACGTCACGATCATCGACGCGTTCGAGGCCGTCGGCGCCTGCGCGCGCGGGCTGATGTCGCGCGAGGACGTCGACGCGATCGAACGCGCGATCTGTCCGGGCGAGGGTGCCTGCGGCGGCATGTACACCGCCAACACCATGGCCTCGGCCGCCGAGGCGCTGGGAATGTCGCTGCCCGGTTCGGCCGCTCCCCCGGCCACCGACCGCCGCCGCGACGGCTTCGCCCGCAAGAGCGGCATCGCGGTGGTCGAACTGCTGCGCCGCGGCATCACCGCCCGCGACATCCTCACCAAGGAGGCGTTCGAGAACGCGATCGCCGTGGTGATGGCGTTCGGCGGCTCCACGAACGCGGTGCTGCACCTGCTGGCGATCGCCGCCGAGGCCAACGTGAAGCTGACGCTCGAGGACTTCACCCGTGTCGGCGCGAAGGTGCCCCACCTCGCCGACGTCAAGCCGTTCGGCTCGTACGTGATGAACGACGTCGACCGCATCGGCGGGGTGCCCGTCGTGATGAAGGCGCTGCTCGATGCCGGTCTGCTGCATGGGGATTGCCTCACCGTGACCGGCAAGACGATGGCCGAGAACCTCGCGCACATCGCGCCCCCGGACCCCGACGGCAAGGTGTTGCGCGCGCTCTCCGAGCCGATCCACCCGACCGGCGGCATCACGATCCTGCACGGCACACTCGCGCCCGAGGGTGCGGTGGTGAAGTCGGCGGGCTTCGACTCCGACGTCTTCGAGGGCACCGCAAGGGTTTTCGAGCGTGAGCGGGCAGCACTCGATGCGCTCGAGGACGGCACCATCACCCACGGCGACGTCGTGGTGATCCGCTACGAGGGCCCCAAGGGCGGTCCGGGCATGCGGGAGATGCTCGCGATCACCGGCGCGATCAAGGGCGCGGGCCTCGGCAAGGACGTGCTGCTGATGACCGACGGCCGGTTCTCCGGCGGCACCACCGGACTGTGCGTCGGGCACATCGCGCCCGAGGCCGTCGACGGCGGCCCGATCGCATTCCTGCGCGACGGTGACCGCATCCGCCTCGACGTCGCCAAGGGCACGCTCGACGTGCTGGTCGACGAGGCCGAATTCGACTCGCGCAAGGCAGGTTTCGAGCCGCTGCCGCCGCGCTATACCACCGGCGTGCTGGCCAAGTACACCAAGCTGGTCGGTTCAGCGGCCGGCGGCGCGGTCTGCAGCTAGATGTCGCTGGCCTTCCTGCTGACCACCCTTGTCGTGGTCGCCACCCCGGGCACCGGCGCGCTGTACACCGTGGCCACGGGACTGGCACACGGCACCCGCGCGGCGATCGTCGCCGCCGTGGGGTGCACGCTGGGGATCGTCCCGCACATGGTGGCGGCGGTCAGCGGGCTGGCGGCCATCCTGCACAGCAGCGCGGTGGCGTTTCAGACGCTGAAGTATCTGGGTGTCGCGTACCTGCTCTACCTCGCGTGGCTCACCTGGCGTGACGACTCAGAGTTGGTCGCCGAGTCGTCGCCCGCGACGCCGCCCGGGCCGTGGCGCATCGTCGGTACCGCGGTCGGCGTCAACGTGTTGAACCCCAAGCTGACCCTGTTCTTCTTCGCATTCCTGCCGCAGTTCGTCGACCCGGCCGCCGGTCCGGCGTTCCTGCGGATGGTCGGCCTTTCGGGCGTCTTCATGGCGGTCACCCTCGTGATGTTCGCGGCCTACGGCGTCTTCGCCGCCGGAGTGCGGACGCACGTGATCAGGCGTCCTCGCGTGGTGACGTGGATGCGGCGCACCTTCGCCGCGACGTACGTGGCGCTCGCGGCGCGGATGGCCGTCACCTCCCGCTGATCGCCGGTGGCGTCCACGGCGACATCGTCCGATCCCGCCGCAGAAGACGTGCCATGCCGGAGAATCGAGACGGTGAACCAGCGACGCGGGGTGGCGAGGGTGCGGCGGGCCCTGCGGCTGGCCGGGATGCGGCCCCTGCCCCGTGTGCCGATGGGCACGCCGATCGATCTGCGCGGCAAGCGGATTCTGCTGACCGGGGCGTCCTCGGGCATCGGCGAGGCTGCCGCCGGGAAGCTCGCGGCATGCGGCGCCACCGTCATCGCCGTCGCACGCCGGGAACATCTGCTGGCCGATGTCGTCGCACGGATCACCGAGCGCGGCGGCACCGCGGTCGCGATGGCCGCGAACCTGGCCGACCTCGACGCGATCGACCAGCTGGTGCGCGACGTCGGACCGATCGACGTGCTCATCAACAACGCGGGCCGGTCGATCCGGCGACCACTGCTCGATTCCCTCGAGCGTTGGCACGACGTGGAACGCACGATCGCACTGAACTACTACGGCCCGCTGCGCCTGATCCGCGGCCTCGCCCCGGGCATGGTGGCGCGCGGCGACGGCCACATCATCAACATCTCGAGCTGGCGGGTGATGCCGGAGTCCTCGCCACTGTTCAGCGTCTACAACGCGTCCAAGGCGGCATTGAGTGCGGTCAGCCGGGTCATCGACAACGAGCTGGCCGACTCCGGGGTGCACGCCACGACCATCTACTACCCGCTGGTGGCAACACCGATGATCGCACCCACCCGCGCCTACGACGGGCTGGCGGCGCTGCACGCCGACGAGGCGGCCGACTGGATGGTGTACGCCGCACGGATGCGCCCGGTGCGGATCGCGCCCCGAAAGACGTTGCCGCTGAGGGCACTCGACCTCGTCTCGCCCCGCCTGCTCAACGGCGTGATGAGGCGCTCGACGCCAGCGACGTGAGTCAGCGCACGGCGTCGTCGAGTGCCTTCGTCACGTCGGCCTGGGTCTCGGCGAGAAAGGTGTTCAGGTCGGCACCGGCCAGGAACGCGGTGGTGAACTGCCGCTGGTCGGCTATCCGCTGCCACGTCGGCGTCTGCACCATCTCGCCGAGCACCTTCTGCCAGTAGGCGAGCGCCTGCTCGGGCATGCCGGGTGGCCCGTACAGTCCCCGCCAGTTCGACAGCGTGACGTCGAGCCCCTGCTCGCGGGCGGTCGGGACATCGAGGCCGGGCACGCGGTTCTCGGCCAGCACCGCCAGCCCCCGCAGTGTCCCGGCCCTGATCTCGTCGACGAACTCGCTGAGCCCTCCGATCGCGAGGGGGACGTGGCCCGCCCGCAGCGCTTCGATCTGGTCGCCGCCCCCTTCCAGCGGCGTGTAGCGCACCGCCGAAGCAGTGCCGCCCGCCGCGGAGACGAGGAGGTCGAACGGTGCCTCGTCGTCCTTCGCCGCACCGACGGCGACATCAGCGGGACGTTGCTCGACGGCGGACATGACGTCGCCGAGCGTCGCGAACGGCGATGCCGGGTCGGCGACGACGACGTAGTACTCCGTCATCAGACGGGCGATCATGGTGACGTCGCGGTAGCCGTACGGCGAGACGCCGCGGATCTGGTTCATCATCATCGACAGCGAGGTGACGGAGATCTGGTCGTCGGCGCCGGCGTGCTGCTCCACCATGGTCGCGAGTTGATCGGCTCCGCTGCGGCCGGGCCGGTTCTCGACGGTCAGCGGCACATCGACCAGGTGCGCGTCCTGCAGCGCCTCGACGACCGACCGGATGGTCAGGTCGAAACCGCTGCCGGGGCCCGCGCCGGCGGTCATGATGATCGGCGCCGAGGGATACGGCGTCGGCTCCGAAACAGGCTCTGTCCGTTGACAACCGATGAGGAACAAGAGGGACACCAGCACGGCGCCGATCGTGGACAGGCGGAACACGGTCATCACTCCTTCGTCAGACGGTCGGCGCTTCTCATGACTCGGCGTCGGTGGCGACAGCCTCGTCGATCGTCAGCGCCCGGGACACCGCCGACCGCCAGCCGGCGGCCTCCCGTCTGCGCAGCCGCGCATCCATGTCCGGGTACCACGCCGCGGCGACGTGGCGGTGGGCGCGCAGGGCCGCGCGGTCCGGCCAGTACCCGACCGCGAGCCCGGCAGCATAGGCCGCGCCCAGGGACACCGTCTCGGACACGAAGGGCCGCATCACCGGGACGTCGAGCACGTCGGCGACGAACTGCATGAGCAGGTGGTTCGACGTCATCCCGCCGTCCACGGCGAGCCGTGCGAGCGGCACCCCCGAGTCGATCGTCATCGCGTTCACCACCTCCCACGTCTGCCACGCGACCGCCTCCAGCACCGCGCGCGCCAGATGCCCCCGGGTGATGTAGGACGTCAGGCCGACCACGATGCCGCGGGCCTCGGAATCCCAGTGCGGAGAGAAGATTCCAGAGAACGCGGGCACGATGTAGCAGCCGCCGTTGTCCTCGACGGTCCGCGCCAGCGTCTCGATCTGCGGTGCCGTGTTGATGACCCCGAGCGCATCGCGGAACCACTGGACCAGCGAGCCGGCGACCGCGATCGGCCCCTCCAACGCGTACCTGGTCTCCTCCCCCGGCGCCGCGTACGCGACCGTCGACAGCAGGCCGTGGTCGGACCGGACGATCGAGGTGCCGACGTTCATCAACAGGAAGGCGCCGGTGCCGTAGGTGCACTTGGCGTCGCTGGGCTCGAAGCACAGCTGGCCGAACAGCGCAGCCTGCTGATCGCCCAGCGCCGCCGCGATGGGCACTCCGGGAACGACCGTCGCGCACCGGCCGTACACCTCGCCGTTCGACACGATCCGGGGCATCATCGCCTCCGGAATGTCGAAGATGCCCAACAGTTTCGAGCTCCACCGCAAGGTGTGCAGATCCATCAGCAGGGTCCTGCTCGCGTTGGTCACGTCGGTGACGTGGACGCCGCCCTTGGGTCCCCCGGTCAGGTTCCAGATCAGCCACGACTCCAGCGTGCCGAACAGGACGTCGCCCCTGCGGGCCCGCGCTTCGAGCCCGCGGACGTTGTCGAGCAGCCAACGCAGCCGCGGCGCGGCGAAGTAGGTGGCCGGGTCGAGTTCGGCGATCCGGCGGAAATCTTCGGCGTGCGAAGCGATCTGGTCGACCACCGGTCCGGATCTGGTGTCCTGCCAGGTGATCGCGGGCGCCACCGGCCGGCCCGTGCGGCGATCCCACACCACCGTGGTCTCCCGTTGGTTGGCGATGCCGAGAGCGACGACGTGGGAGCGGTCCAGCCCCGCCGCCTTCAGTGCCTCGGGCACGATGCGGCGCACGTTGCGCCACAGCTCGAGCGCATCCTGCTCGGCCCAGCCCGGCTGCGGGAAGCTCTGGCGTTGCTCGCGCTGCGCGATGGCGAGCATGCGGGCGCGCTGGTCGAACACCATGCAGCGCGCAGACGTCGTGCCGAGGTCGATGGCGGCGATCACCCGTTGATCGCTCACCGGGCCGACTCGAGCGCCAGCATCACCGCCGCGGCCGCGCGCCGCAGATCGTCGAGTAGGTCCTCGCGCGGCGTCCCGTCGCTGCGCAGCAACTCCTCCGGCGCCCCGTGCACCGCCATCGCCGCCACCGTGGAACGCCGACCGTGCACGGGAACCGCGATGTCGGCGGAGTCCGGATCGCACTCGCCGTCTGCGGTCGCGACCCCCTCCGCCCTGATCCGCTCCACCGCCGCGGCCAGCCGGGACCGGTTGGTCGATGTCCGTCGGGTGAGGCGGTCCAGCGTGAGGTTGCGCAGAAGTCGTTCTCGCAGAGGAGAATACGCCAGCAGGAGCTTGCCGCATCCCGTGGCGTGCAGTGGGAGGCGCTCACCGACCCGCAGGGTCTGGCGCCGGTCGTCCGGACGGAACACATGGTGGACGATCTCGGCCTCCTGACCGTCGAGCATCGTCATCAGCACCTCGGTGCCGGTGCTCAGGGCCAGCGCATCCGCCCAGGGCATCGCCGCCGAGCGCAGGTCGTTGCCGTCCAGCTCCACGACGTCGTGTGAGGACAGCCGCGGACCCGGCGAGTAGTCCCCGGTGTCGGGATCTTGATCGAGGTACTCGAGGTCGACCAGGGTGCGCAGGATGCCGTGGGTCGTGGTCTTGGACAGGTCCACCTCCTGCGCGATCTCGCGCAACTGCATCGCGCGCCCACTGCGTTCGACCAGGTCGATGATCGCGGTGGCGCGGGCGATGGCCTGGATGGGACCGGGCATGGAGATGCTCCTGACTGAAGGCGCTGAGACGGGGGCCACTGCGCACCGTTCGACATTGTCGAACAACGCCGGTTGATGCGCGTCACATTCCCTCCTTACGTTCGCAGCACGTCATCGATCGAGTGCCCGCTTCAAGGGACGTACCGACACGGAGGAAGCAACGATGAAAACCAAACACCCACTACTCGGTGAACTGTCCGGCGAGCTGCTGGGCACCGCGATCCTGGTCCTGTTCGGCTGCGGCGTGGTCGCCCAGGTGGTGACCGGCGGGTTCCCCGACTCGGTCACCTCGGGCGATCACAACTCGATCGCCTTCGGGTGGGGGCTCGGCGTGACGATGGCCGTCTTCGTCGCCGGCCGGATCAGCGGCGCCCACCTCAATCCCGCGGTCACCGTGGCGCTCACCGTCTTCCGTGGCTTCGAACGGCGAAAAGTGCTGCCCTACATCGGAGCTCAGATGATCGGGGCATTCGTGGGGGCGTTGATCGTCCGCGTGGTCTACGCCGACCAGATCGCCGCCGTGGACGCCGGCCACACCAAGGCCACCCAGGGCATCTTCTCCACCTCACCCGGCGAGGGCGTGTCGGTCATGACCGCGTTCGCCGACCAGATCGTCGGCACCGCGCTGCTGGTCATGGTGATCTTCGCGCTGACCAGCGCCATCAACAATCCGCCGCTGGCCAACACCGCACCGCTGATCATCGGTCTGCTCGTCGTCGCGATCGGCATGGCGTGGGGCACCAACGCCGGCTACGCGATCAACCCGGCACGCGACTTCGGCCCCCGCCTGGCGTCCTGGATCACCGGCTATCAGGAGGCGATGTTCTCGGCGAACGGCCCCGAACTCTACGTCTGGGTGCCGATCGTCGCGCCCATCATCGGCGGTCTGATCGGCGGTGCGCTGTTCGTCTACGGCATCGAGAGGTTCCTGCCCCCCGCGACCCAGCCCCAGGAGATCGGCGTCGAGCAACCCGCCGCCCTCCAAGACCGCTGAACACCCCAACCACCGAACCCACCCCAACAGGAAGGCCATTCCCATGCCCGATTTCGTCGGATCCGTCGACCAAGGCACCACCAGCACCCGCTTCATGGTCTTCGACCACGGCGGCAACGTGATCGCCGCACATCAGCTCGAACACGAACAGATCCTGCCGCAGGCCGGCTGGGTCGAGCACAACCCGGTGGAGATCTGGGAGCGCACCTCCTCGGTCATCCAGACCGCGCTCGGCAAGGCCGGTCTGGTCAGCAGCGACCTCGCCGCGCTCGGGATCACCAACCAACGCGAGACGACCGTGGTGTGGAACAAGCGCACCGGCCGGCCCTACTACAACGCGATCGTCTGGCAGGACACCCGCACCGACCGGATCGCCAGCGCGCTGGAAGCCGAGGGCCACGGTGACACCATCCGGCACACGGCGGGTCTGCCGCCGGCGACCTATTTCTCCGGCGGCAAGATCAAGTGGATCCTCGACAACGTCGACGGTGTCCGCGAGGCCGCCGAACGCGGCGAGGCCCTGTTCGGCAACACCGACAGCTGGCTGCTGTGGCGGCTGACCGGCGGCAGTCACGGCGGCGTGCACGTCACCGACGTGACCAACGCAAGCCGCACCATGCTGATGAACCTGGAGACCCTGGACTGGGACGACGAGCTGTTGTCGCTCTTCGGGATTCCGCGTCAGATGCTTCCCGAGATCGTGCCCTCGTCCTCCCCGGAGCCGTACGGCATGACCCTCGCCGATGGCCCGCTGGGCGGCGAAGTGCCGCTCACCGGTGCCCTGGGCGACCAGCAGGCGGCCACCGTCGGCCAGGTGTGCTTCGCACCGGGCGAGGCCAAGAACACCTACGGCACCGGCAACTTCATGCTGATCAACACCGGCACCGACATCGTGCGATCCAAGTCCGGACTGCTGACCACGGTCGCCTACAAGCTCGGTGACGCCGACGCCGTCTACGCGCTGGAGGGTTCCATCGCCGTCACCGGCTCGGCCGTCCAGTGGCTGCGCGATCAGCTCGGGATCATCAGCGGCGCAGCACAATCGGAGGTGCTGGCAAGGCAGGTCGAGGACAACGGCGGAGTCTACTTCGTGCCGGCGTTCTCCGGGCTCTTCGCACCCCACTGGCGGTCCGACGCGCGCGGCGCGATCGTCGGGCTGTCCCGGTTCAACACCAACGCCCACGTGGCCCGCGCGACGCTCGAGGCGATCTGCTACCAGAGCCGCGACGTCGTCGAGGCGATGGAGGCCGATTCCGGCGTGCACCTGGAGGTGCTCAAGGTCGACGGCGGCATCACCGCCAACAACCTGTGCATGCAGATCCAGGCCGACGTGCTCGGGGTCGACGTGGTCAAGCCCGTGGTCGCCGAGACCACCGCGCTGGGCGCCGCCTACGCCGCCGGGCTGGCCGTCGGGTTCTGGAAGGACACCGACGAGCTGCGCAAGAACTGGCTCGAAGACAAGCGCTGGCAACCGCAGTGGTCCGACGAGCAGCGGCAGACCGGCCACGCCCAGTGGACCAAGGCCGTCTCGCGCACGCTCGACTGGGTGGACGTCAGCTGACCGCACCCCCGACACCATCGACCCCGAAAGGTCAACTCATGCAATCCCTCCCCCTGTCCCCCCGCAACCGTGACGCCGCCCTGACCGACATGGCCGACGAACCGCTCGACATCCTGATCATCGGAGGCGGGGTGGTCGGCGCCGGCGCCGCCCTCGACGCCGCCACCCGGGGCCTGCGGACCGGTCTGGTCGAGGCCCGCGACCTCGCCTCCGGGACGTCGAGCCGCTCCAGCAAGCTGATCCACGGCGGGCTGCGCTACCTGGAGATGCTCGACTTCGGCCTGGTCGCCGAGGCGCTCTCCGAACGCGGGCTGATGCTCGAGAAGCTGGCGCCGCACCTGGTCCGGCCCGTCAAGTTCCTCTATCCGCTCAAGCACCGCGGATGGGAGCGGCTGTATCTGGGCGCCGGGCTCGCGCTCTACGACGCGATGTCGAAAGCGTCCGGCCACGGCGCCGGGGTCCCGCTGCACCGGCACCTGACCCGGCGCGGTGCGCTGCGCGCCGCACCGTCGCTGAGCAAGGACTCGCTCGTCGGCGCCCTCCAGTACTACGACGCGCAGGTCGACGACGCCCGGCACACCATGACCATCGCCCGCACCGCGGCCGCCTACGGTGCGCGGGTCGCCACCCGCACCCGGGTGGTCGACCTGATCCGCGAGGGTGAGCGGGTCACCGGTGCCCGCGTGGTGGACCTGGAATCCGGCCGTGAGCACACCCTTCGGGCGCGTCAGGTCATCAACGCGACCGGTGTCTGGACCGACGACACCCAGACGCTGGCCAACGAGCGCGGTCAGTTCCACGTGCGCTCGAGCAAGGGCATCCACCTGGTGGTGCCGCGGGACCGCATCCGCTCCTCGACCGGGATCATCCTGCGCACCGAGACCTCGGTGCTGTTCGTCATCCCCTGGGGCCGACACTGGATCATCGGCACCACCGACACCGACTGGTCGCTGGACAAGGCCCATCCGGCGGCGAGCCAGAAGGACATCCGCTACCTGCTCGACCAGGTCAACGCGGTGCTGCGGACACCGCTCACCGAGGCCGACGTGGAGGGCGTGTTCGCGGGGCTACGGCCGCTGCTCGCGGGCGAGAGCGCCGACACGTCCGCCCTGTCACGCGAACACGCTGTGGCGCACAGTGTTCCGGGTTTGGTGGTGATCGCCGGCGGCAAGTACACCACCTACCGGGTGATGGCCAAGGACGCGGTCGACGAGGCCGTCCACGGCCTGGGTGAGACCTTCGACCGTCGGATTCCGGGATGCATCACCGACGACGTCCCCCTGCTGGGCGCCGAGGGCTACCGGGCGATGTGGAATGCCCGGACCCAGTTGGCGGCCGAGTCCGGCCTCAACGAGTCGCGGATCGCCGCGCTGCTGAACCGGTACGGCTCGATGATCGGCGAGATCCTCGCCCTGATCCGGGAAGATCCGTCGCTCGGTGCGCCGCTGGCGGCGGCCGACGACTACCTGCGCGCCGAGGTGGTGTACGGCACCACCCACGAGGGCGCGCTGCACTTGGACGACATCCTGTGCCGGCGCACGCGCATCTCGATCGAGACATTCGACCGAGGCACCGAATCCTGTTCGGAAGTCGCCGATCTGATGGCTCCGGTGCTCGGATGGTCCGACGAGCAGAAGGATCGGGAGATCGCGCACTACCTGGCCCGCGTCGCCGCCGAGCGGGAGAGCCAGGCCATGCCCGACGACGAGACCGCCGACGGTGCACGGCTGGGCGCCGCCGACATCGTGCCGGTCAGCTGACGGTGCGCGGGGCCCCCTGGTCGGCGCGCTCCCGCCCCGCGAGCCGGGCGTCCCACTCGTCGAGCACCTCGGGGGAGGTGCGCGGCGTCGCCAGGCTCGCGATCACGTAGACCACGAGGCTGGCGGCCAGCCCGTAGTAGATGGGCTCGTTGGCGAGCACGTCGCCGACGATCACCATCGTGCCCAGCGTGACGACGGTGCCCACCGCCATCGACCACAGCGCTCCGGCCCCGGTGGCCCGCTTCCACAGGAATCCGCCCAGGATGGCGACCAGCAGCCCGCCCACCAGGATGTCGTAGGCGATCGTCAGCGCGGCGACCACGTCGTTCAGCAGTGCGGCGATGACGATCACCACGATACCGAGCACCACCACGTACAGCCGGTCGGAGTGCACGTCCCGCTCCGCGTTCTCCGATTCAGCAGGACGTCCGATCAGCCTCTGCAGCAACGGTTTCACGTCGGTGCGGGCGACGGTCGCGGTGGCGATCAGCGCTCCGGATGCGGTGGACATCATCGCCGCGACCGCCGCGGCGAGCACCAGCCCGCTGATCCCCACCGGCAGGATGCTCTCCGCGATCTGGGCGTACACGTCGTCCTTGGCCTCGATATCGGGAAGGAACGTCGAGGCCGCCATCCCGATCACCGCGCCGGCGATGCCGTACAACACGCAGTACAGCGCCGCGGTGGTGCCGCCCCACTTGGCGACCTGCGGGGAACGCGCAGTGAACACCCGCTGCCAGATGTCCTGGCCGATCAGCATGCCGAAGCTGTACACGACGAAAAACGTGATGATGGTGGGCATCCCGATCGCCCCGAGGTCGAACACCGCATCGCCCGCGCGTTCCCGGATACCGGCGAAGCCGCCCGCCTTGCTCAGCGTGAACGGCAGCAGCAGAGCGAAGACGCCGATGGTCTTGAGGATGAACTGCACCATGTCGGTGAGCGTGATCGACCACATGCCGCCGATCGACGAGTACAGCATCACCACCGCGCCGCCGATGATCACCGAGATCGTGCGGTCGGTGCCGAACAGCACGTTGAACACCGTGGCGTAGGCGATTGTCGACGTGACCGACAGCATCAGCGTGTAGGCGGCCATGACCAGCCCGGACGACGACGTGGCGTCGACGCCGTAGCGCAGCCGCAGCATCTGCGCGACGGTGTAGACCCGCAGCCGCTGGATGCGGCCGGCGAAGAACAGGCTCAGCGCCAGCAGACCGACCGCGATGGAGACCACCAGCCACATCCCCGACAGACCCCATTTGTAGCCGAGGCCGACGCCGCCGACGGTCGACGCGCCGCCCAGCACCACGGCGGCCATCGTGCCGGTGTAGAGCGTCGGGCCCAGCCGGCGCCCCGCGACCAGGAAGTCGGCCGAGTCCTTGGTCCTGGTCTTGCCCCAGAAACCGAACGCCAGCATGGCGACGAGATAGACGACGATGATCGCGATGTCGAGCGGCTTGCCCATGGTGAACTCCTAGGTGGCTGAGAACATCCGCAGCGTTGCGGGAAGGACGACAACGGCGGGTCCGCGTGCCGTGAAGGTGCCGGCGACGACCTCGCCGACGGTGTCCAGGGTGGCCCGGTGCGCGGGGACACCGAAACTGGCTGCCAGAGCGGCGAAGTCGGGCCGGGCGAGCTCGGTGGCGGTGGCCTGGCCGAACTCCCCGGTCATGTACTCGCGCAGGATGCCGTAGCCGCCGTCGTCGACGATCAGCCACGTGACGTCCGCGTCGTGCTGACGTGCGGTGGCCAACTCGGCGATCGAGTACATCGCGCCGCCGTCGCCGGACACGGCGAGCGTGCGCTGCCCGGTGCCGATCGCGGCCGCCACCGCGGCGGGGAACGCGAAGCCCAGTCCGCCCGCTCCCTGCGCGGAGTGGAATTCGCCGTCGAGCGGGTCCCACGCCGACCACGCCCAGTACCCGGCGATCGTCATGTCCCAGAACGTCTGTGCCGCAGCGGGAGTCGCCGACCGCAGAGCACGGATCAGTGCGCGCTCGGCCGTGACGTCCTGGCCGGCGAGCCGGTCCTCGACGGCCGCCCTCAGGGCCGCGGCGATGTCGGCGCCGTCGGTACTCGTCCGCGGTGTCACCTGGGCGGCGATCGCGGTCAGCGCCTGCGCGGCATCGGCGTGGACGGCGAGCGCCGGATGGTTGGCCGCCAGCACCCGGGCTTCGGCGTCGACGTGGATCACGGCGCCCTTGGGGGTGAGGGTGAAGTAGTTGCTCGTCACCTCCCCCATCGCCGTGCCCACCGCGAGGAGCACGTCGGCGTCCTCGAGCAGCGACGTGGTGTGCCGGTCCTCGATCCACGACGCCGCGGACAGCGGATGGTCGAACCGGATGGCGCCCTTGCCGCCCACGGTCGACACCACCGGCGCGTCCAGGAGTTCGGCGAGCGCGACCAGTGCCTGCGCGCCGCCGCGGGAGCGACGCACGCCACCGCCGGCCAGGATCACCGGTCGCTGCGCGGCGGCGAGTGCCGCCGCGGCCTCGGCGACCACCTCGGCACGGGGCGGGCGAGCCGTGACGGCGGTGACGACGGAGGTCACCGGCGGCACATCGGTCGGCTCGAGGAGCACGTCCTGCGGGATCTCCACCCAGGTGGGACCGGCGGGCGCGGACTGCGCCAGCGACCACGCGTCGACGAGAAGACTCGGCAGCTGGCCCGAATGCTGGGCCACCGCAGTGCTTTTCGTGACGTTGACGGCGCTGCGCTGCTGATCGTCGAGTTGGTGCAACGCACCGCGCCGCAGGCCCATCGCCGCCCGCGGCACCTGGCTGACGATCACCAGCAGCGGCACACCGGTGGCGTAGGCCTCCTGCAGCGCACCCAGTGCGGTCAGCGCACCCGGTCCGGTCGACAGGAACAGCACACCGACCTGGCCGGTGGCTCGGGCGTAACCGTCGGCGCCGAACGCCGAGTTGTTCTCGACCCGCGAGCTGACGAACGTCAGGTCGCTGCGCCGGATCGCGTCGAACAGGCCCAGCGCGTTCTGCCCGGGGATCCCGAAGACGTGCGACTCGCCGAGCGCCGTCAGCGTCTCGACGACGACGTCGCCACCGTTGCGCTCCATCGGCGATCCTTCGGGTGGGGAATGTGGTGTGGCTCACGGTAAAGCCGCTACCCACCACCCGCAAGCTATTCCGTCGCTGTACCGGCTGCCGTAGTCCCGATCTGCCGACACGACCCGGCTGATCCGCGCAGATGCGGCACCGACGATGTACTCGACGATTGATCCGTCGGGCGGGTCAGGCCGAAAAATTTTCGGCCCGATCACCGCCCCTTGAGGTCGAGCACCCGTTTGCGCAGCCCCTCGGTGGCCGTCTCCATCAGTCCCTTGGCGCCCCGCTTCACGACGAACCCCGGCAGGGGCACCGTCGGATCGACGGTCAACTCGAACGTCACCCGCGTGGTGTCGCCCTCGGGGACCAGCGTGTACCGGGCGTCCTGAGCGCGCTGCTGCGAGGAGCTCACCAGCGTCCAACTGACACCGTCGTCGTGGACCGCGTAGTCGAGCACCTGCTCGTCGCTGATGCCGACGATCTTGACCACCTGCCGGGACCGGGCGGGCCGGCCCTGGTCGTCGCGTTCGAGGATCTCGACCTCCTGGTGCGCCGAGGACCATTCGGTCAGCGACTCGAGGTCGAACAGCACGTCCATGATCTCCGCGGGCGACGCCGCGATGACGGTCTCGCGGGATTCGGTGATGGCCATCTAGACGCGTGGCTTCGTGCCGCGCCGGCCGGTGATGCCCAGGTAGGCGGCGATCAGCACGGTCGCGAAGATGATGCCGACCAGGAACGGGATGATCTTGAATCCGCCGTTCTGATTCGAGTAGCCCAGCTTGTAGGACACCCAGGCGCCCAGGAAGGACCCGAGGGCGCCGAGCACGATGGTCATCAGCACGCCGATGTTCTGCTTGCCGGGCATGACCAGCCGGGCCAGTGCTCCGACAATGAGACCGACGACGATGGCGCCGATGATGGTTCCGATCACGATGTGCTCCTCGATAGGGGTGTCCCGACGGCGCAGGGTTACCCGTCGGCGCCGGAATCAACCGCCATCGCCTCGATGCGCCCCAGCGCCACCGCGAGCACGGGCAGATAGGCGGGCGCCCACACCGGCGCGCTCATCCACGCCCGGCACCCGTCGGCGGTCGGTTCCACCCCGTGATGCGTGGCGGGCACACCGGCGACGCGCCACGCCCAGGACCGCCCCTGGTCGAGTTCGGTGATGGTGAACGGCAGCGGCACTCCCACCGGCGTCCACACCCGGCCCGTCGCCCCCAGTTCCAACCCGCCGCCGTCGAGTTCGGCGCCCGCGACGGTGGGCCCCCACTGCGGCCACGCGTCGAGGTCGACGAGAAGGTGCCACACCGCGTCGGCGGGCGCGGGAATCTGTCTGCTCACTGTCCACACGGCCGTGGTGTACCCGTCTCGGGAACCTGCGTCACAGCATGGGTGGTGCCTGCGCGATCTCGACCCGCCGCCGAAGCCGCTCTGCGAACGCCGCGGCCTGCTCGAGGTCGGTCTCGTTCGGCCGTCCCTTGTTGACCCCGCCGAGGAGTTTCAACGGACCGACCGTGTCGCAACCAAGACACCAGAACGAATCCAGCACGTCGAAGCCCTTCGCCGCGAGCTTGCGGCCCAGCGGGCCGCCGTAATCCAGCAGGCGCATCCGGCGCGCGCCGCTGGTGAAGAACGTGAACGCGCGCCGAGTGCCGGTGTCGTCCGTCGGCAACCGGCGCACGAGATTCCACAGCCGCGGATGCACCGCCATGAAGTAGACGCCCGACCCGAATCCGATGAGGTCGTACTGCCCGAGCGAATCGACGTCGACCGCCTCGGGTGTCACGACGTCGGCGCCCAGCACTTCGGCCATGCTGTCGGCCACCCGACGGGTGTTCCCGTTGGAGACCGACACACAGATGATCAGAGATTTCATGACCGCGATCGTCCGCCGGCGTGAGCCCCGAGCGTCAGGGCGCTAGATCGTCTCGCCACGGGACGTTGGTCACTCGTCGGGACGAACCGCAGCGCCAGCGCACCCAGTGCCATCACCGACACCGCAGGCGTCAGGAACAGCAGCACGGTCCACCCCACACCGATGCCCACGCCGCTGAGCGCTTTGACCAGAGTGAACAGCGCCACCACCCAGCTCACCGCGGCGCCGAGCAGCGTCACGACCACCGCGACCAGGGTCGCCCGGACGAACCCGTAATGCCGGTGCCCCGTCGCGGTCAGGAGCACCACGACCGGCACCACGATCACGACCACACCGAGCCAGGGTCGGTCGACGCCCAGCCTCAGCCCAGGCACCAGCAGCAGCGCGGCCAGCACCGCCGCCCCGAGGATTCCCGCCACGGCCACGCCTCGACCGTCTGTCGGGGCCATCCCCCGATCATGCCGCTAACCGAACCGCGCGTACAGCGCCGGCAGGAACCCGGCGAGGTGGTTCATCTCCTGGGCGCAGTGCACCATCAGATCACGCGGATCCGGCAGCTGGCGTGCCGCCACCGGGCGAATCATGCTGTTGGCGAACAGGTTTCCGTGCCTGACCCCGACCTCCGACCCACCCATCCAGAACCGCGAGCGCATCTCGGACCCGCCCGCCGTGGGCCGGACCTGGTGCACCAGCCAGCCGATGTCCACCGGGAGCTCCGAGGACCCCAGCCGCGCGCACACGGCCACGGACTCGCCGAGCCGGTGTGCAGGCAGTCCCAGCTCCTCCGGGGACACGAAGCGGATCGCCGCCTTGGTGTACGTCGACCCGAGGTACTCCTCGACCAGCGACGTGCGCCCGACGTAGTGCCCGTCACCGCCGCCGTCGGCCCACCGCGCCGACGCGTGCGCGCGCGGATGCCACAGCTTGTACCGGCGTGCATCGCTGCCGTGCCAGCCGAACCACCAGTCCCACATCCGCGGCGTCACCCCCGGCATGTCGGTCAGCACCGACACCGCGAAGCCACCCCGGCGCAGCCGACCGTAACCGGTCTCGGTGGGGAGGTAACCGTCGTCGAGAAGGTCGGCGGCACAGGCGAAATCGAGCAGCACCTGGTCGGCCTGCGGGCCGTGGTGCAGCGCGTCGACCACGTGGGCGGGCAGCGGCGCCATGTGCGGATCGAAGAAAGACCCCCACGCGGTGTCGGCGTCGCCGGCCCGGTACCCGAGATACGCCATCACACCCGTCCCATCCAGCTGTGGAACCGGCCCGCCGGGTCGTAGACCGACCGGACCCGGTCCAGCTCGGCCATGGCGGCGTCGGTGGCGAACGGGGCGGGGCGGCGGCCCAGGTTCTCGTCGGCCAGCTGAACCCCGGTCTGGAGGTGCTCCATCGTGGCCAGGTTCGACCGCGCCCAGTCGCCGTGGGCCTCGTCGTCGGCGGCGTCGCGCCACACCCCGTACAGCGCGAGGTAGATCTCGTCTTCGAGGCTGTAGGCCATGTCCTGACGCTGCGGTGACGGCCCCCAGTTCAGCCACAGGAAATGCGCCGGGTGCGGCGGCATCGTCTCGAGGATCCGCCGGATCCCCGGCATCAGCTCCTCGGCCGTCGCCGAGGTCCACATGTTGTCGGTGCCGTACCGGTAACCGGTCGGGTAGTTGCTCATCACCCCCGCGTACCAGGTGTCCAGGTCCGACGGGGCGTACGGCACCGCGATGCTCGCCCGGTCCCGCACCGGGCAGGTCTCCAGCAGGGCCAGCGCAGCCGTCGCCTCGGCCTCGGAGTCGGCGAACACCGGGGACGCCAAGACGATCGACGGGGTGTCGATCCCGGCGCCGGGCACCGCCCGCGACGCCACGATCTGCAGTTCCACCCGGCGGTCCACCTCGGCGCTGATCGCGCGCGCCCACGGGTAGATCTCCTCCGCGCACGCCATGGGATACACGTAGAGGCTGCTGCCGCACACCGGCGGACGCGGGTAGAGCCGCAGGTGGAACGCGACGACGAGGGCGAAGAAGCCCGGACCGGAGCCGCGCGCCGCCCAGTAGAGGTCGGGGTGGTGCTCGGCGTCGACGTGTAGGCGCTCGCCGTCGGCGGTCACCACGTCCAGGCCGAGCACGCTCTCACACGCCGGACCGAGGGCGCGGCTGTTCCACCCGTAGCCGCCCTGGAGCAGGTAGCCGCCGATGCGCACGCCCTTGCAGTGCCCGGCGGGGAAGAACAGCCCCTGGCGGTCCAGCAGGCCGGCGAGCACGCTGCCGCCCATCCCGGGGCCGACGACGGCGGTCCGGGTGTCGGTGTCGATCACGCAGTCGTCGAGGCGGCTGACGTCGAGCAGCATGCCGCCGTCGCGCACGTGGTTGCCGGCCCAGCTGTGCCCTCCCGACCGGACGCCGATCCGCATGTCGTGCCGCGCGGCGTAGCGCACGGCGGCGACCACCTCGTCGGCGTCGGCGGCCTGCACGACGACGTCGGGATACCGCTCGGGCGTACGGGCGTTCCACACCGTCTGCGCCCGGGCCTGCTCGTAGCCGTCGTCACCGCGGAAGAAGTGCCGCCCGTCGGGAAGGTCCGCCACCGCTCTGCCCTCCTGCTGATCCGAATAGCGGATCATCGTGATTCGTACAGCGGATCACTATAGTGCTCGGCATGGCGGAGTCGGACGAGAATCAGCGAACCCGCGACGCGACCCGCGAGGATGGCCTGCAGGCGCTACGCCGCGCGGCCGCGGCGCTCGACGAGATCGCCACCGCACCCGGCCGGCTACGGCCCGGCGACATCGCGGCCAATCTCGGGCTGGCCAAGTCGACGGCGCGCCGTCTCCTGGTCGCGCTCGTCGACGTCGGCTTCGCCGCGGTGGACGACGCGGGCCGCTACCGCCTGGGCGACCGGCTGCTGGGGCTCGCCAGCGCCGACGGCGCACATCTGGCGGCCGCGCTGCGCCCGGTGCTCGAGGCGGTCGCGACCGCGACCGGCGAGACCGTCGACCTGTCGGTGCTGCGCGGCCGGCAGATGTGGTTCATCGACCAGATCGAGTCCCCGCACCGGCTGCGGGCGGTCTCGGCGATCGGCGGCCGGTTCCCGTTGACCGACACCGCGAACGGCAAAGCCGCGCTGGCGCTGCTGGACGACGACGAGGTGCCCGCCGCGCTGGCCGGGGAGATCCGCGAGGTGCGGCGCACCGGCATCGCCTTTGACCGAGACGAGCACACGGCCGGCATCTCGGCCGCCGGGATCGCCAAGCGCACACCGGGCGGACACGTGCTGGCAATCTCCGTTCCGGCGCCGACCGAGCGGTTCCGGTCCCAGGAGGCGGCGATCGTCGAGGCGCTGCGCGCCGCGGCGGCCTCACCGCTGTGGGAGACCACCGGCTGAGGAGTCACGCCCGGCGGCGAGCACGATGTCGACCGCGGCCTCCACCACCGCGTCGGCCGGCAGGGCGCCGAACATCAGCGACGGACACGTCACCACTCCGGTCAACATCGACAGTGCCGCCTCCAGCCGGGCACCGGAGAACCGCTGCCCCAACAACTCCCGCAGGGGTCGCTGCCCCTCGGCGTTGACCCGGTCCCGGAGCCGGGCCGCGGCCGCGGTGGTGGCCGACTGTGCCAGCCCGAACACGAGGCGGTCGAGCCGCAGCTCGGTGACCGAGCGCCGGAACACCGTGAGCTCACCGATCAGGTCGGCCCGTAGATCCCCGCTCACCGGGTGGTGCGGCAACTCTCCGAGCGCGTCGAGCGCCAGGCGCACCAGGTCCAGCCGGGTCGGCCAGTGCGCGTACAGCGTGGTCTTCGAGTAGCCCGCGCTCTCGGCGACCCGGGCGTGGGTGACCTCGTCGAATCCCGCGGTGCGCAACACGTCGAGAGCGGCGCGCGACACATCCGCGCGCGTCCGAGCCACGCGCGCGTCCTCGCCGTCCCTGTCCTGAGTGCTGGGCACCATCGGGCCCTTCCCGTTGCGGCTGCGATCGCGTCACCAATGCGTCAGAAACTGGATTGGTGGACGGCCTTTTCATTAGTGATTTTGGTGTGTACTAATGAACTCTAGATCCAGTAATGGTAGTTCGAGAGCATTTCCTCGCAACCGCGTCGAGAACCCGGCGCCGGCAATGCCACGGTCACACACCGCCCCAGAAGGGAAACCCCATGCCCGCCATCCTTTTCGGATCGATCAGCACCCTGGCCGACACGTCGGAACTGCAACGTCAGGCGTTCAACGAGGCCTTCGCCCAGCACGGGCTGGACTGGACCTGGTCGCAGGAGGAGTACCGCTCCCTGCTCGGTTCAAACGGCGGCGCGCAGCGTGTCGCCGACTACGCCGCCGAGCGCGGTCAGGACGTCGACGCCGCCGCCGTGCACGCCACCAAGTCGCAGCTGTTCCAGAAACTGCTCGCCGACGCGACGCTGGGCCCCCGGCCCGGGGTGCGCGAGACCATCGAGCAGGCCAAGACGGCCGGCCACAAGGTCGGCTTCGTCACCACCACGTCGAAGGCCAACGTCGACGCCCTGCTCGCGGCGCTCGAGCCCGACATCGACGCCTCGACCTTCGACATCGTCGTCTGGGACGACCACGTCGACGAACCCAAACCCGCGCCGGCGGCCTACCGGCTCGCACTCGACTGGCTCGACATCGAGCCCGCCGACGCCGTCGCCATCGAGGACAACATCGGCGGCGTGCGCGCCGCCCTCGCCGCCGGGCTGCGCTGCATCGCCTTCCCCAACGCCAACACCGCCGGCGCCGACTTCGACGAAGCCACCGACACCGCCGACCACCTCGACGCCGACCGCGTGGTGGCGTTGGCCGCCGCCTGACCGGAACGAACGGAGCCTGCACGCATGAGCGACCTCACCGCACGAGTCACCGCCTCCGAGCGCAACTTCCACGTCGAAGGCTACGAACGCATCTCCTACGACCTGACCTACGTCGACGGCGTGTTCGACGTCGGCAACACCGAACTCGCCGACGCCTACCGGCGGTACGGGCGCACGCTGATGGTCATCGACGAGGTGGTCTACGACCTCTACCGCGACAGCATCGACGCGTACTTCGACCACCACGGGATCGATCTGACCGTGATCGGCGTCCACATCCACGAGACCGCCAAGTCGCTGGAGACCTTCGAACGCATCGTCACCGAGTTCGACCACTTCGGCCTCGTGCGCACCGAACCGGTGCTCGTCGTCGGCGGCGGATTGACCACGGACGTCGCGGGATTCGCGTGTGCGAGCTACCGGCGCAACACGCCCTACATCCGGATCCCCACCACGCTGATCGGGCTGATCGACGCGAGCGTGTCGATCAAGGTGGCCGTCAACCACGGCCACCACAAGAACCGGCTGGGCGCCTACCACGCGTCGCAGCAGGTGTTCCTGGACTTCTCGTTCCTCAAGACACTGCCCGAGGACCAGATCCGCAACGGCATGGCCGAGCTGATCAAGATCTCCGTGGTCGGCAACGCCGAGATCTTCGACCTGCTCGAACGTTTCGGGCCTGAACTGCTCGCCACCCGGTTCGGCCACCTGGACGGCACGCCGCTGCTGCGGGCCACCGCGCACCGGCTGACCTACCAGGCGATCGCCACCATGCTCGAGCTGGAAGCACCGAACCTGCACGAGATCGACCTGGACCGGGTCATCGCGTTCGGCCACACCTGGAGCCCCACGCTGGAGCTGACCCCGCCGACACCGTTCTTCCACGGCCACGCGATCAGCATCGACATGGCGCTGTCGGTCACGCTGGCCGAGCGCCGGGGCCTGCTCACCGCCGGCGGCCGCGACCGCGTGCTGGCCACGATGAGCGCGCTGGGACTGGCGCTGGACTCCGAGTACCTGACACCCGAGCTGCTGGAGCGGGCGACGGCGGCGATCCTGCGCACCCGCGACGGGATCCTGCGCGCCGCGGTGCCCGACCCGATCGGCACGTGCCGCTTCCTCAACGACGTCACCGTCGACGAGCTCGTCGACACGCTGACGCTGCACAAGAAGCTGTGCGCCGAGTACGACCGCGGGGGCGACGGCATCGACGCGTTCACCGCCGCCACCGTCGATGGCTGAGGTCCTCGCCGCGGTGCCGCGGCCGGTCACGCCGACGACCATTCTCGCCCAGCAGCTGGCCGAGCTGTGCGACCACGTGCGTGCGCAGCCGTCCGTCGACGCGGTGACGGTCGAGAAGCTCTGCCGGGCAAGGGATCTCGCAGCCGGTCTGGATCCCTACCTGGAGGCCAACACCACCGGGGAGTCGCCGGCGCTGGCCGACCTGGCCCGGCGCACCCGCGCCCACCTGTGGCGTGACGGGCTGGAGCAGGAGATGCTCTCCGGGCACGTCGAGGGACAGCTGCTCAAGTTCCTGGTCCGGATGACCTCCGCGACGCGGGTGCTCGAGATCGGCATGTTCACCGGGTACTCCGCGCTGGCCATGGCCGAGGCGCTGCCCGCGCACGGCGTCGTGGTTGCGTGCGAGATCGATGCCGGCGCCGCCGAGATCGCCCGGGCCGCGTTCGACAGCTCCGGCATCGGGGACCGGATCCGGATCGAGCAGGGTCCCGCGTTGGAGACGCTGCGCCGGCTCGCCGACGGCGGGGAGCCGCCGTTCGACGTCGTGTTCATCGACGCCGACAAGAGCGGCTACCAGGGCTACCTCGACCTGCTGCTCGACTCGACCCTGCTGGCGCCCGGTGCGGTGATCGCCGTGGACAACACGCTGATGCAGGGCCAGCCGTGGACCACCGGCGACACCGTCACCGAGAACGGCAGGGCCATCGCGGCATTCAACCGCACGCTGGCCGACGACCCGCGGACCGAACAGGTGCTCATCCCCGTGCGCGACGGGCTGACCCTGATCCGTCCGCTCCCGCGATGACCCTCACCGCGGAAACCACAGACCGGGCCGCCCCGGCGGGTGCGGTGCGGCGTCCTCCCGACGCCGCCCGCACCCTCGCCGTCCTCGCCGCCCTGACCGCCACGCTGCCCGTCGACCTCGCCGTCACCGGGCTGGCGCTGCTGCGGCGCGCGCCGCGCCCCGCCGTCCGCCCCGCCACACGGCCGCGGACGGTGCTCGTCAGCGGCGGCAAGATGACCAAGGCGCTGCACCTGGCCCGCGCGTTCCATCTGGCCGGGCACCGGGTGGTGCTCGCCGAGTCGGCCAAGTACCGCTGGACCGGTCATCGCTTCTCCCGCGCGGTGTCGGCGTTCCACTGCTTGCCCGAGGCGTCCAACCCGCGCTACGCGCAGGCCCTGGCGGACATCATCGCCGCCGAAGGGGTGGACGTGTTCGTGCCGGTGTCCAGCCCGGCGGCCAGCGTGCCCGAAGCAGCCGTCCGGGATCTGGTGGGCGGGCACTGCGAGATCCTGCACGGCTCGGCGGCGCTCATCGCCACACTCGACGACAAGCGCGACTTCAGCAGGCTGGCCACCTCGATCGGCCTGACGGTGCCGGAGTCCGTGCTGATCACCGACCCGCGCGACATCGAGCGCTTCGACTTCGCCCCGGGCTGCTCCTACATCCTCAAGAGGCTGTCCTACAACCCGGTCGGCCGCACCGATCTGACCCGTCTGCACCGCGACACCCCCGAACACAACGCCGCGTTCGCGCACAGCCTCGACATGTCGCCCGGCGACCCGTGGCTGCTGCAGGAGTACGTCGACGGCCAGGAGTACTGCACGCACTCCACCGTGCGCGACGGCGCCGTCACCGTGTACGGCTGCTGCGAATCCTCGGCGGTGCAACTGAATTACGGCTTCGTCGACAAGCCCGCGATCCGGGCGTGGGTCACCCGGTTCGCCGCGGCACTCGGGCTCACCGGCCAGGTCTCGTTCGACTTCATCGAGGCGGCCGACGGGCGCGTGTACGCGATCGAGTGCAATCCGCGCACCCACAGCGCGATCACGATGTTCCACGACCACCCCGAGGTGGCGCAGGCGTACCTGGAGGACCGGCCCACCGCGATCACCCCGCTGCCGGGTTCGACCCCGACGTACTGGATCTACCACGAGTTGTGGCGGCTGCTGCGTGGACCCGACCGGCTGCGGCGACTGCGGGTGATCGCCGAGGGCCGGGACGCCATCTTCGCGGCGTGGGACCCGCTGCCCTATCTCGGGGTGTACCACCTGCAGATCCCCGCCCTGCTCGTCGACAACCTGCGGCGCCGGCGCGGGTGGCGGCGCATCGACTTCAACATCGGCAAGCTCGTCGAATCGGGCGGTGACTGACTTGGGGCGCAACGTCGTTCAGCTCGTCGGTTCTCCGGTCGACGAGTTCCACGCGGAGCTGTCGCGGCTGTACGCACGCGCCAGCGCGGCGGCGCTGGTCGAGCACCACCGGGTCGGGTTCGCCTACGTCGCACCGGGCGGCACCTGGCAGTTCCCCGACGGCCTCGACGCGGAGAGCCTGGCCGCGGCCGAACCGCTGCCGGCCGCGGCGGGCATCGCCCGGCTGGCCGACATGCGCGCCGATGTCGTTCTGCCGCAGATGTTCTGCCAACCCGGGATGACGTCGTATCGGGCCCTGCTCGACGTCCTGGGGCTGCCCTTCCTCGGGAACACCGCCATGGTGATGGCCAACACCGCGGACAAGGCGGTCGCCCGCGCGCTGGTCGCCGCCCACGGTGTCGCGGTGCCGGCGGGCCGGGTCGTGACGCGTGCCGACGAGGTCGACCTGCCGCTGCCCGTCGTGGTGAAACCCGCGCGGTCGGACAACTCGATGGGGGTGTCGCTGGTCACCGACCGCGCGGAGTTGGGCGCCGCGGTGGGCCGCGCCAGTTCGTACTCGGCGGACGTGCTGGTCGAGGCGTATGTGCCGCTCGGACGCGAAGTGCGCTGCGGCGTCCTGGAGGTCGACGGCGGACTCGTGTGCCTGCCGTTGGAGGAGTACGCGCTCGACGCCCCGATCCGGCTACCCGCGGACAAGCTGGACCGCTCCGGCGGCGGGGATCTGCGCCTGGTGGCCGGCGACGCGGGACGCGCCTGGATCGTCTCTGACGACGACCCGGTGGTCGAGCCGGTGTGGCGTGCGGCGCGGGCCTGCTTCCGGGCGCTGGGCTGCCGGCACTACGGGCTCTTCGACTTCCGCATCGACCCCGACGGGGTGCCGTGGTTCCTGGAGGCCGGGCCGTACTGCTCCTTCGCCCCGTCCAGCGTCATCGTGAAAATGGCTGTAGCACAGGGCTTCTCGCTTCCAGCATTGTTCGACACCCTGTGCCGTGAGGCACGCGTCGAGGCGGCATGACGATCGAGATCACCACCCGCCATCCGATCGGCGCCCAGGTGCGCGGAGTCCGGGTGGGCCCGCTGGACCCCACGGTCGTCGCGCATCTGCGCGCCCTGCTCGCGGTGCACGGAGTGCTCGTGCTGCCCGGCCAGCGCGTCGGCGACGAGGACTTCGTGCGGTTCCTGCAGAGCTTCGGCGAGCTGGTGTTCACCACCGGGGAGACCCCGGTCCCGCACGCCCCACTGCTCAACGTCATCACCAACGTCGGGCGCACCCGGGCGCCGCGCTCGTCGTTCCACGTCGACACCAGCTATCTGCGCTGCCCGCCGGCCTACACCGCGCTGCGCGCCGTGACGGTGCCCGAACGCGGCGGGCACACGCTGTTCACCAACCAGTTCAACGCGTACGACACGCTGCCGCGGGACGTGCAGGCCCGCATCCGCCAGCGCGTCGTCACCCACGTCGTCACCGGGCTCGACCTCGACGAGGGCGCGGAGACCTCGGCACAGCATCCCCTGGTGCTGCGGCATCCCCTGTCCGGGCGGACGGCGCTGTACCTGTCGACCCGCCAGCGCTGCCGGGAGGTCAGCGGGATGGCACCGGAGGCCGCCGCGGAGTTGATCGACGAGCTGTTGACGCATTCCACCAGGCCGGACAACGTCTTTCGGCACCAGTGGCAGCCCGACGACGTGGTGATCTGGGACAACCGCTGCGTCATGCACAAAGCCGACCACGACGGTGTGGTCGGTGACCGGGTGATGCACCGCGGCACCGTCGTGAACCGCGCGGCCTGGCGTTAACCGACCACCGCGACTGCGAAGCCGTCCCACCCCTTAGTGCCGACGGTCTGGATCGCGGCCGTGTCCAGGCGCGGGTGGGCGCCCATCATCGCGAGCATGTCGCGGACGGCCTGCGCCTGCCGATCGTCGGGCCGGGGATCGAGCACGCGCCCGAAGCGGGCGATGTTGTCGACGATGATCACGGTTCCGGGGGCGCCGAGGGAGATGGCCCACTCGACGTAGGCGACGTTGTTCTCCTTGTCGGCGTCGATGAACACCAGGTCGAACGGTGCCCGGTCGGCCAGTGTGGGCAGCGTGTCCAGCGCCGCGCCGACGACGATCTCGACACGGTCGGCCACCCCCGCCCGCTCCAGGTTGGCGCGAGCCACCTCGGCGTGCGCCGGCTCGAACTCGAGGCTGACCACCGAGCCGTCGGACCCGACCGCGCGGGCCAGCGCGATCGTGGAGTAGCCGGCCAGCGTGCCGATCTCGAGGACCCGGCGCGCCTTGGCGACCCGCACCCACAGCGACAGCAGTTTGGCGTGCTGCGCCGAGACCTCGATCGCGGGCATACCCGCTGCGGAACCGGCGTCCCTGGCCGCGCGCAGCGCATCGTCCTCGGTGTGCAGCAGGTCGGTGAACAACTCGTCGAGAGACACCCAGTCGGGTTCGGTCACATCCGCGACCGTACCGCGCGCGGCGTGACCCATCAGATGCACGGCAGAATGCTGACCATGCTGTCCGGCGGCAGGCGTCCGACATGAGCGCATCAGCGGTCTACGGGGCCGAAGACCAGTGGTCCGCCGTGCTCGACAGGGGCGGGCCGGTGAACTTCCACGGTTCACACCTCAACGTTCCCCTGCAGAAGCGATTCGCCGACATCGCCTCGGTGCAGCGGTATGTCGACACGGTGCTGACATCGGACTCCGTACGACAGCGCTACCCGAACGCCGGGCCGGTCCGCGTCCGGGAGCGCCGCGGTCAAGGCAAGGCGCACTACGAGCCGTCGACCGCGACGGTGGCAATCCCGATGGTGAACAGGGCTTTTGGTCGTGAGAGCACGGTGCTGCACGAATTGGCTCACCACCTCTCGGTGAGCGAAGGGCTCCCGGCCACCCGCAGTGGAACCCGATGGCACGGAGCGGAGTTCCGGCACGCGATGCTGTTCCTGGTCGACGCCGTGCTGGGAGCAGAGGCGGCACTGCTGCTCCGCGCCGGATACCACGCTTCGGGGATTCGCGGCGCGTAGAGAGGGATTCGTCGGTCACACCGTGGCGATCGGTCACCGTCCAGACCGGGATGCGTGACAATGACAATCCCGTCAACGACAGCTGAAAGCCTGCCATGAACGATGTGACCAGCCACAAGCCGGTATGGCTTCGTGTCGCGCAGTTCCCGCCGCTGCGCCTCGCCGTCCTCGGCGCCGCGCTGTTCTTCCTGCTGGCCAAGAGCAACGAGTTCATCGGCGACACGGCGGACGATCCGCTGCTGCAGATCGCCGTCGTCATCGGCTGGTGTGCGGTGGGCTTCGCCGTCTACATCGGATTCGTCCGCCTCGTCGAACGCCGGGCGGTCACCGAACTGGCGCTACCCGGAATGGGCCGGGAACTCGGCATCGGCCTCCTCATCGGAGCCGGGCTCTACACCGCCTGCATCCTGATCCTCATCGTGGCGGGCATCTACCGGATCGACGGGCTGAACCCGGTGTCCGCGATGCTGCCGGCGATCGCCGTGCCGTTGAGCTCGGGGATCTTCGAAGAGCTGCTGTTCCGCGGCGCGCTGTTCCGCATCGTCGAGGAGTTGCTGGGCAGCTGGATCTCGCTGGCCGTGTCGTCACTGGTGTTCGGTCTCCTCCACCTTATGAACCCGACCGCGACGCTCCTGGGCGCCATCTTCATCAGCGCCGAAGCCGGCATCCTGCTCGCCGCGGCCTACATGCTGACCCGTCGGCTGTGGATGAGCATGGGCTTCCACTTCGCCTGGAACTTCACTCAGTCCGCCGTCTTCTCGGGCACCGTGTCGGGCGGCTACGCCCTCCCCGGTCTCATCAAGCCGGACATCGACGGCCCGGCACTGCTGACCGGCGGCGTCTTCGGCATCGAAGCCTCCGTCATCGCGTTCGTGCTGTGCACCGCGACGGGGGTCGTCCTGCTGATCATGGCGGTGCGGCGCGGCCGCGTCGTGCCGCCGTTCTGGAAGCAGAAGGGCTGATGTCGCAGAAAGCCCTCTGCGGCATGCACTTTCGCGCGCTGCGCGTCGCGGGTCATCTCTCCAGTGCCGGGCGTGCTCCCGCCAGTTCCGTCTCGCCGCCCAGCCGCGCCCGCCGCCCGGCGCGGTCGCCGGCCCGTCGCGCCGCCGAGGAGTAGCCCGCCGTCGCGCTGGTGGCCCGCCACGTGCCCCGCGCCCGCGACGTCTGCCGGTAGTAGTCCTTGAGCTCGAGGTCCTTGTTGCGCAACGCGATCGCGGTACCGGGGTTGCTCGCCGGACCTCTCGTCGCCTCCTGCTGGGCCTGCTCGCGCGCCTCGGCCAGCCGCTGCCCGATCCGCGCCCCGAAGGCGAGCTGGAAGTTGATGCGCGCGGTGATGGTCGGTGTCGGCCGATGCGCGCCGGAGGCGATGTAGTCCTTCGACGCGCGCACCATCTGCAGCACCAGGCTGGTGTACAGCGCATGGGTGGCGTCGATGTCCTCGGCGAAGCCGTAGGCGTAGACGAACGTCGAGTTCGACGCGATGTCGCATTTCACGTCGTTGGCGGCGGCGATCACCACGAACAGCTGCACGTAGGTGCGCAGCCCGCGGGCGCCGGGCTCGCCGATGGTGACGGTGCGCTGCACCGGCGTCTGCGCGGCCGTCCGCGTCTCGCTGTGCGACCGGGCGACCGCCAGGTCGATCGACGTGGCGGTGGCCAGCCGCTGCGCGGCCGCCATGAACGCCTCGGCCTCGTGCTCGTTGTCGGTGCCCTCGGCCTGGCGCAGCAGCGCGGCGATCCGGGCCAGCATCTTCTCGTCAGTGCTCATGCCCGAAAACCTAGGCCGGGCCGCAGACATGTCATCGCCGACCAGTATTGCTCATCCCCACAACCGAATTCATCCACAGCCGGTCGGTCACTTCGTGGCGAACGCGTCCAGTGCGGACACCAGCTGCGGGGACAGCGGATCCTTCTTGGCGTAGTTGGCGATGCTGTCGGTCGGGTCGTCGCGCAGCACATGGTTGACGCCCTTGAGTTCGACGACGGTCAGCGCGGTCCGGCTCAGCGCGTCAACCAGCGGCCGCACGTTCTGGCAGCGGGCCTGGTTGTCAGCGTCGGAGCAGGTGAGCAGGACCGGGGTACCCGCGGGTACCTTCGCGGCCAGCGCCATCGGGTCGATTCGGTCGGCGTCGATGACCGCCTTCAGATTGCCGGGGTTGACGATCGCATTCAACCCGTCGGGGAGTTTGTCGGGCACCGTGCCCTCGGTGCGGATCTGCTGCACGGCCGCGGTCCAGGCGGCGACCGTCTCGGGCTTGCCGTCGGCCTCGACCCGGTCGGTGATGATGTCGAGGTACCGGCCCGGGAGCGGCTGGAACAGGCCCAGCGAGTGGACCTTCGGGGCGTCGGGGGCGGCGTCACCCGCCAGCGTCAGCGCGTGAATGGTGCCCTCGCCCAGCGCGTAGATCGACACCCGGTCCGGATCGGTGCCGGGCCGGCCCGCCAGGAAGCGCAGGGCGGCCCCTGCGCCCGCGGTGTAGACGCCGCTGACGACGTCGCCGGGCCGGGCGGCGTACGGGCCGATGCCCGTCTTGCCCGTGCCGACCTTGTCGTAGCGCAGCGTCGCCACGCCCCGCTCCGACAGCAGCTCGGCGAGCTGGCGCATGTTGCCGATGGGGCCGGCGACCTGGTTGTCGCCGTTGCGGTCGGTGTTGCCGCTCTCGGAGATCAGCAGCGCGGCCGGGCCGCGGTCGTCGGTGTCGCGGTGCCGGTAGGTGCCGTACAGGGTCAGCCCGTCGGCGGTGAACGACACCTCCTCGTCGACCCACTCCGGCGCGGCCGTCGGCGCGTTCGACGAGCAGCCGGCCACGAGCAGCACCGCCAGCCCGAGTAGCGCCGCCAGGACGCGTCTCACAGCTTCGACTCGATCCACGACGTCACGTCGTCGAGCACCAGCGCCTGCTCCGGCTCGTTGAAGACCTCGTGGTAGAGGCCGGGATACACCTTGAGGTGGGCGTCGGTGGTGCCGACGCACTCGAGCAGACGCCTGCTGCCGTGGACGGGGATCAGCCGGTCGGCCTCACCGTGCACCACCAGCAGCGGCGCGGTGATGGCCGCGGCCCGCTTCGGCATGGTCTCGCCGACGCCGATCAGCGCGCGGCCGATGCCGGCGGGCATCTTGCCGTGGTAGACGAGCGGATCGGCCTCGTAGGCGGACACCACTCGCGGATCCCGGGAGACCGCATCGGCCGGCAGGTTCTCCACGGGCAGCCCGGGGGCGATCCGGCCCAGCACCTTGGCGGCTCGCAGCTTCACCGGCGACACCGACTCGTTCGCGTCGACGGCGGGCCCGGAAAGCACCATCGCGGTGTAGTCGCCGGGGTGCTCCACGCCGTAGCTGAACACGATGCCGCCGCCCATGCTGTGCCCGAGCACCACCCGGGGGCGGTCGGGATGCTCGTCGGCGGCGATGCCGACCAGGGTGTGGAAGTCCGCGGTGTACTCGGCCATCTCGCGCAGGTAGACGCGCTTGCCGCCGGACCTGCCGTGGCCGCGGTGATCGAGGGCGTAGGTGAGCAGTCCGGCGTCGGCGAACCGGGTCACCACATGGTCGTAGCGGCGGGCGTGCTCGGCGTATCCGTGGGCCAGCACCACGACCCCGCGCGGCGGCTGATCCGGCGTCCAGGTGTCGTAGACGATGCGCACGCCACCGACCCCGTCGAAGCTGCGTTCGGTTCGCGTCACGGCCATGACCGGCAGACTAGCGGGCGAGTCTGCCGACACCGAGGTCTCACCGGGCTCGAGGGGGCTGACCCTGTCGGTGCTGCTGCGTAGGCTGCGATACGTGACCGTGTTGGCTGTCGATGGCAGCAGCGCCGAGGACGCCTTTCTCGCCGACGCCCAGCGGTATCGGCGGGAACTGCTCGCGCACTGCTACCGGATGACCGGTTCGCTGCACGATGCGGAGGACCTGGTCCAGGAAACGTATCTGCGGGCGTGGAAGTCCTACGGCGGCTTCGAAGGCAAGTCCTCGGTGCGCACGTGGCTGTACCGGATCGCGACGAACACCTGCCTGACCGCGCTGGAGGGCCGCAACAAGCGGCCACTGCCCAGCGGGCTGGGGCAACCGTCGTCCGACCCCCTCGGTGAGCTCCACGAGCGCCACGAGATCACCTGGCTGGAGCCGCTGCCCGACGCGCCGCGGGAGGATCCGTCCGACCCGTCGGTGATCGCCGAGTCCCGCGAATCGGTGCGGCTGGCGTTCATCGCAGCCCTGCAGCACCTGCCGCCGCGACAGCGCGCGGTGCTGGTGCTCCGCGAGGTGCTCCAGTGGAAGGCCGCCGAGGTGGGCGCGGCGATCGGCGCGTCGACCGCCGCAGTGAACAGCCTGCTGCAGCGGGCCCGGGCGCAACTCGACGAGGTGGCGCCCACCCGTGACGACGAGGCAGCCGATGTCGAGTCGCCGGAGGCGGCCGAGCTGCTCGACCGCTTCATCGCGGCGTTCGAGACCTATGACATCGACCGGCTGGTGGAGCTGTTCACCGCCGATGCGATCTGGGAGATGCCGCCGTTCGACGGCTGGTATGACGGGCCGGCCGACATCGTGTCGCTGTCGAAGAACCACTGCCCCGCCGAGGGGCCCGGGGACATGCTCTTCGTGCGCACCACCGCCAACGGCCAGCCGGCCGCGGCGATGTACATGCGCAACCCGCAGACCGGCGTGCACGAGGCGTTCCAACTGCAGGTGCTCGACATCCGTGACACGGGCATCGCCCACGTGGTGGCGTTCATGGAGCAGTCGCTGTTCGAGAAGTTCGGACTGCCCGCGACGCTGTGAGCCGGCCGGATCAATAGGCAAACAAAAGGTTGCACATCGACCGCGATCTGGTCTAGCGTAAAAGGCAACCAGGAGGTTGCATAATGACTGATCGCATCGAGAAGAGCGCACTGCTGCGGGCCCCCCTCGACCGGGTGTGGCGGGCCATCAGCGATTCCGCGGAATTCGGCATCTGGTTCGGGATGACCGTCGACGGACCGTTCGTTGCCGGGGCCACCGTCACCGGTGTGATGACACCGACCGCGGTCGACGACGAGGTCGCCGCGAGCCAGGAGTCGTTCGCGGGCATGACGTTTCCGCTGCACGTCGTCACGGTCGAGCCGCCCCGCCGATTCGCCTTCCGGTGGAATCCGCTGCCGGAGCCGGAGTTCGCGGACCTGACCACCCTGGTGGAGTTCACGTTGACCGAGGCCGACGGCGGCGTGCTCGTCGAGATCGTGGAGTCCGGCTTCGACGCACTTCCCGAATCCCGTCGTGCGGCGGCGTTCGCCGACAACAGCGGTGGCTGGGCCACCCAGCTCCGCCTCATCGGGCAGTACCTGGCGGCGCCGCAATGGGCGTGACCGCCACGAGCGCGGCACCGCTGTTCGATGCGCTGGGCGATCCCCACCGGCTGCGGATGGTCATCTGGCTGTGCGACACCGGGCCGTGCTCGACGTCGGCGGTGACGCAGTCGGTTCCGGTGACCCGGCAGGCGGCAGCGAAGCACCTCGCGCTGCTGGAGTCGGCCGGGGTGGTGCGCAGTGAGAAACGGGGCCGGGAGCGGATCTGGACGGTGCAGACCACCTCGCTGCTCGCCGCCCAGGATTACCTGGCCACGCTGTCGCAGCGCTGGGATCGGCGCATCGACCGGTTGCGAGCCCTCGTCGAGAAGTAGCTCACCGCGGCGGAGTCGCCTCGTCGGTCCTGCCGACGGCCCGCAGGCGGTCGAGCGCGGCGCCGATCGCGGCGCCGAACGCGCGCTGCTGGGCCGGCGACAGCCCGTCGAACACCACCGAGCGAACCAGGTCGACGTGCCCGGGCGCCGCGGTCTCCAGGGCGGATCGGCCGGCATCGGTGATCGTCACCGTCGCGGCGCGGCGGTCGTCGTCGTCGCCCTCGCGCGCCACCAGATCCCGCCCGCGCATCCGGCGCAGTTGGTGTGACAGCCGGCTCTGCTCCCAGCCGATCAACTCGCCGAGTTCGGTGATGCGCAGTGGGCCCCGCTCGGACAGCGCGACCAGGACGTCGTAGTCGGACAGCGAGAGTTCGCAGTCCGCCTGGAGCTGACGGTGCATCGCCGTATGCAGCCTGCTCGTCATCGCCAGGTAGTCGCGCCAGATGCGCTGCTGCTCGGCCGTGAGCCATTCCATCCCCCCACTGTACGGAATACATGATGTGTCATGCATGTTGTCGGACGCAGAACAGCCACCTAGGCTGGCCAAGACTCCCGAGGAGTGATCGCATGACCACCACCCACAGCGTCGTCGACATCCGGCGCGCCGAGGATCGCGCCGCCACGAAGATCGCTTGGCTGGACTCCAAGCACTCGTTCTCGTTCGGCGGTCACTACGAACCCGACAACACCCACCACGGGTTGCTGCTCGTCAACAACGACGACATCGTCAAGCCCGGCACCGGTTTTGACACCCATCCGCACCGCGACATGGAGATCGTCACGTGGGTGCTGCGCGGCTCGCTGGTGCACCAGGACTCCACGGGCCACTCCGGGGTCATCTACCCGGGGCTGGCGCAGCGGATGTCGGCCGGCCGCGGCATCCTGCATTCCGAGAAGAACGATTCGTGGACGCTGACGGGCGATGAAACGCACAGTGAGCCCGTGCATTTCGTTCAGATGTGGGTGGTGCCCGACGAATCGGGCATCACCCCCGGTTATCAGCAGCTCGAGATCGACGACGAGCTGCTGCGTGGCGGCCTGGTGACGATCGCCTCCGGCATGCCCGAGCACAGCGACGCCGCCGCGATCACGATCCGCAACCGCTACGCGGCGCTGCACGGCGCCCGGCTGCAGCCCGGGCAGAGCGTGGAACTGCCCGACGCGCCGTACCTGCACCTGTTCGTGCCGCGCGGCGAGGTGGTCCTCGAAGGCGCCGGACCGCTGCACGAAGGCGACGCCGTGCGGTTCACCGCGTCGGGCGGTCAGCGCGTCACCGCCACCGACGCCGCCGAAATCCTCGTTTGGGAGATGCATGCCGGACTTGCTGCGGCATAACCGAATCGGAGCGCTGCTCGTCGGCGCAGCCCTGCTCGCAGGGTGTACCGACGCGCCGGCGCCCTCGTCGCCGTCGTCGCCGTCGTCGTCGACGGGTGCCACCGCGTCCTCGGCGCCGGCGACGACCGGGACCGACGTGGTCACCGTCGAGGTCCCGCCGGATCTGGCGCAGGCGCCGTTCGACCAGCCGCGGCAGGTGCGGGTCCCCGCCGGGTGGACGCTGTCGGTGTGGGCGCGCACGCCGCGGCCCCGGCTGGCCGCCTGGGCGCCCGACGGCACGCTGCTGGTGTCGGTGCCGAGCGCGGGCACGGTGGCGCGGTTCACCCCCCGCGGTTCCGGCGCCGAGGAGTCGACGCTGCTCGACGACCTGGACCAGCCGCACGGGCTGGCCTTCGCGGGAAGCACGCTCTATGTCGCGCAGAGCAACCGGGTGGACGCCTACGACTACCGCGAAGGCACGGCCACCAACCCGCGCGTCGTGGCGGACGGATTACCCGACGCGAAGAGCCCCGACCTGCGCGGCGCCTACGCCCACGCGCTCAAGAGCGTGGCGATCGGACCGGACGGGGCGGTGTACTTCTCGATCGGGTCGACGGGCAACATCACGGCCGAGGACCGCACCGCGACTCCGCCGCGGGCGACGGTCATGCGGGTGCCGCCGGGCGGCGGGCCCGCTGAGCCGTTCGCGACCGGTGTCCGCAACGGCACCGGCCTGGCCATCGCCCCCGACGGCGCGCTGTGGACGGCCAACAACGGCCGCGACAACATCGCCGATCCGCGCACCGGTCAGGTCGATCCGTCCTATGTCAGCGAGCACCCGCGCGAACAGCTGGCGCGGCTCACGCCGGGACGGGAGCTGGGCTGGCCGTACTGCAATCCCGATGGCGGGCCGGCGAACCTGCCGCTGGTCCGCGACGTCCAGACCAACGCCGACGGCAGCCGGATGGACTGTGCGGCTCTGCCACCGATCGAGCAGAGCTTCGGCGCGCACTCGGCGCCGCTGGGGCTGAGCTTCACCACCGGCGTACTGCCCGAACCGTTCGCAGAGGGTGCGCTCGTCGGGGTGCACGGCTCGTGGAACGCCACGCCGCCACGCGCGCCCGAGGTGTCGTTCTTCCCGTGGCGCGACGGCGATCTGGGCGACCAGCAGACCCTGGTCGGCGGCTTCCAGTCCGAGGACGGCTCGCGCTGGGGCCGCCCGGTGGCAGCGGTCACCGGTCCCGACGGCGCGGTCTACATCACCGACGACGCCGCCGACGCGATCTACCGGCTGGCGCCGCCCGCCTGATCCGGCTGCTCGGCCAGGTCGTTGAGCACTGCGGTCAGCTGCCGTTCGGTATCGCCGACGAGTCTTTCGACCGCCCGCTTCATCACCGGGTTCAGCAGCCGGGCGGTGCCGTGCATGTGCCGTTCGGACTCGTAGGTGATCATCGACCCGGCACCGTCCGGCTCGATCGTGATGGTGTCGACCGACGTGGCCGAGCGGCTCTCGCCGACGAACACCACCTTGTGGTCGGTCAGTTCATCGAGCGTGGAGGTCAGCTCCGCCGTGCGGCCGAAGATCCTCGAGACGCGGTGCCAGTAGGCGCCCTCGCCCACCGGCCCGCTGTCGATGCGTTCACAGCGCTGCGTGCCCGGATCCCACTGCTCGGCGTGGGCGAAGTCCACGAGGTAGTCCCGGACGACCGTGGGCGGCGGACTGACGGTGAAGGTGCGTGACACGGTAGGCATGACCTTCGTCTACCCGATTCTCAGCAAACACTCCAGCGACCCGCCCGGAATCGTCCTGTGATGTTGCTGTGACGAAAGTTGACAGTGCGTCTGGTGGGATTGATGCTGTCATTTCGACCGAACTCGTCAGACCACACCCTCGGGAGGAGCCGTCGTGCCGACTCCTGTCGCAAACATTCGCCGGGCGCTGCGCGGCGCTGCTGCGGCGGTGGTGTGCGCGGTCGTGGCCGCGGGAGTCACCGCACCGCCCGCCGCCGCGGCGAGCGCCCGCGAGCTGCTCGCCGGCGCGATCGCCAACACCAAGGGCTCGTACCTGGTCTACAACTTCGGCGGCGGATTCCCGGCGCCGATGCTCGACGCCTCGGGGCGCTGGTACGAGATGACCAACGGCGGCCGGCTGATGATCATCAAGGCCGCGTCCACCCGGCTGGCCCCGCGGCTGCTCGCCGATTCGCACACCGGCTTCCAGGCCCGCTGCGAACGCGATCCGCGCGCCCGAACCGCCGAGGGACTGCTGCAGGCCTCCGAGACCTACTCGCCGCTGCAGGCATGGCAGGTGCTGGGGCAGCCGACGATCGCGATCAACGCCAACTTCTTCGATGTGCGCGGTCAGCAGGGCGGCTCATGGAAGTCGACCGGGTGCAGCTCGCCGCTCGGCGCCTACGTCGACAACACCCGCAACCTGGGCCGCACCAACGCCGCGGTCACCGGCACGCTGGCCTACGCGGGCAAGCAGGGGCTCTCGGGCGGCAACGAGAACTGGATGGAGCTGTCGACCATGATCCTGCCGGTGCAGGGCGCGCCGTTCGTCGTCCCGCCTCGCAGCGAGAACGACTTCGACGCGGCCTCCCCGGTGATCGCGGGTCTGCTGGACAAGGGCACCCGCTTCGTCGCGGTGGCCGGTCTGGGCCTACTGGCCCCCGGCGACACCAGCCAGATGAACGACCCCGGGCCGAGTGCGGCCCGCACCGCGATCGCCTATGTCCGCGACCGCGACGAGATGTACGTCTTCTCCGGCGGCAGCTACACCCCCGACCAGATCCAGGACCTGTTCCGCGGCCTGGGCAGCGACACCGCCGTCCTGCTCGACGGCGGCGGATCCTCGGCGATCGTGCTGCGCCGCGACACCGGCGGCATGTGGGCGGGGGCGGGCTCCCCGCAGGGCTCCTGCGACACGATGGCGGTGCTGTGCGACTCGCACGAGCGCGCGCAGCCCGCGTGGCTCGCGTTCAACTAGAGCGCGCTGCGCGCCGCCGCGTGGGTCTGGGCGGCATAGCCCGCGCCGAACAGCACGACATGGGCCAGCAGCGGGTAGAGCTGGTGCAGGCCGACGCGGCCCCGCCAGCCGTCGGCCAGCGGCCGAACGCTCTGGTATCCCTCGAGCACGGCGTCGAGGTGCGGGCAGCCGAACAGCGCGAGCATCGCCAGATCGCTCTCGCGGTGCCCGCCGTGGGCGGCCGGATCGATCAGCACCACCCCGCCGGGCGTCCACATCACGTTGCCGCTCCACAGGTCGCCGTGCAACCGGCTCGGCGCTTCAGCAGGATCATCGAAATCGCCTGCCAGACAACGGGAGACGACGGCCTGCACGGCCTCCCGGGCGGCGGCGTCCAGAAGCGGCGCGGCGCGCTCGGCCATCGGCCTGAGCCGGTGGGTGGCGTAGAACCGGCCCCAGGACGCCTCCCGGCTGTAGCTCATCGGCAGCGGCCGGCCCAGCGGGCCGAAGTATCCGTGCGGCGCGGTCCAGCCCTGCGGAGGTGCGCCGAATCCGTCGGCACCCGCGGCGTGCGTGCGGGCCAGGCCCGCACCGAACGTCACCGCGGCACGCTCGGTCGGCGCGGCCGTCGTCAACCGCTCCAACGTCAGCGACTGCTCGTCCACCGCGACCACCCGGGCACACGGCACTCCCCCGTCGGCGGCCGCCAGCCAGTGCAGCCCCGCCGCCTCGCACGCGAAGAAGCCCGCCGGCGCCCGGGCGTCGCGTTTCACGTGGAACACGTCAGCCCTGCTCACCGAACCAGAAGATCGCCGCGCTCGCGGTGACGAGCAGCGCCGCCAGCCCGATGATCGGTGCGACGGTGAACCGCGTCAGCGTCGCACCGACGCCCGCGCCGAGGCACATCGTCGCCACCACGCCGTAACGCAGCTTCTCCCGGTCACCGGTCCCGCCGGCCAGCCGGCTGTCGAAGCCGATCCCGACGATCGTCGACGTCAGCACCGTGGTCGACAACTCCTGGATGCCGAACTGGCGGGCCGTGGCGTTCTGCGCGCCGAACGCCACCGCCAGCCCGGCGATCAGGATGAGCTTGCGGTTGTCGTGATAGTCCAGCACCCCGGTGCCGGCGAGCACCGCGAGCACGGCGAGCAGCAGCGCCTCGGTGCCGAGGGCGGTGACCAGCCAGCGCCGCACGTGGCTGTCCAGGTGCCGCGACAGCCGGCCGCCCATGATGGTGCCCGCGACGAATCCCGCGAACGCGACGATCGCCGCGGTCAGGTCCACGCCGGAGTGCGGGACGAACCAGAACCCCAGGAAGATCACGTTGCCGGTCATGTTCGCGACGAACACGTGCCCGAGTACCAGCACGCTGACCGCGTCGATCAGCCCCGTCGTGAAGGTGAGCAGGAGCAGCGCGGTCAGCGTCAGCCGGTGCGACACCGGCGAAGGGGGCGGCACCGTCGGGCCGGATCTACAACTTGGGGGTGAGGTCGAACGAGGTGATGGTCGACATCCGGGTGATCAGCCAGTCGCCGTCGTGGCGTGTCATGGTCAGCCGGTAGGACAGGTACCGCAGCGACGGGATGTTCTTGGTGACCGGGCTGGTCGCCACGGAGTTCGTGTACACCAGCGCGGTCGCCTCGGTCGGGGTGCCGGCCGGCGACACGCTCTCCACCGCGGCCCCGACCACCTCGGTGGTGTTGGTGACCTGCGCCTGCTTGTTGGGTTCGACGATGGCGTCGATGTACTTGCGGTACTCCCCCGCGAAGTCGCCGGAGAGGAACTTCGACGCCCGGTCGGCGAGCGTGGGCATGTCGTCGGGGGTGTAGGTCCACAGCGCGGTGATCGCGGCCGTCGCCGTGCGGGCGATGTCGATCTTGGTGGCGTTCAGCGCGCGCTGGGCCAGGTACGGCTGCACCATCGCGCCGGCGAAGGCTCCGCCGCCGACGAACAGCACCGACGCGGCCACCGCGACGCCGATCGTCCGTGCGCCCGCGGGCCGGTGCGGCACCAGGACGACCTCGGCGGGAGGTTCGATCTCCGTGTCGGTGACGGTCTCGGTGTCGGTGACGGTCTCGGTGTCGGCCGGCTCCTCCGGCGGGGGCGTGGTGCGGGCGGCGCGGGCCGCCTTCCCGACGGGTGTCTTGGGCTGGTCCTCGGCGGGCGGCTCGGACGCTTCGGGCGCGGCGTCCGAACCGGTGTCGGTGGCCTCCGGGGGTGTGGCCGCCGTCCGGCGACGAAAGAACCGGCGACGACGCTGCGAGGTCTCCTCGAAGGTGTCGCCGGTCGAGGTGACGGGCGCGTCGTCGGTGGTCAGATCACCTGAACCAGGTTGCTGATCTTCCACTGCTGTCCTTCCTTGATCGTCGTGGCGATCCAGCGACTCCCACTCTCGATCGTCGTCTTGCCGTCCGGCGACTTCGAGGTCACCTTCGTCGCGATCAGGACGTCGGCGCTGCCGTCGTCGTTCCACCGCTGCACCCCGGCCTCCAGCACGTCACCGGTCGTGGGTTCGGCCTGGGCGACCTGGAGCAGGATCGCGTTCTGCTTCTCCTTGAAGTTCTTCGCGAACTCGCCGGTGGCCTGCGCGGCGATCCGGTCGGTGTAGGCGTTGGCGTTGAACGGATCCAGGCTGGTGTAGGTCGTCATGAACTCGCGGGCGTAACCCAGCGCCGCCGCCTCGGTGAGCGCCTGCCGGCGGTCCGACTCGTGGCGGACGAGCATGAACGTGCTGGCCGTCAACGCCGCCGCCACGACGAGCGCCGCGATCACCGACACGACGGTCAACCCCCACCGGCGCGGCGGACGCGGGGTGCGGGTGAAGTAGTCGGCCGTGGTGTCGTCGACCTTGCGGCGCGGGCTCACTGTTGCGCCTGATTCATCTGCGGCTTCTTCAGCACGGTCAGGTTGGCGACCCGCCACTGGCCGTCGGCCGAGCGGTCGAAGTCCACCCGGACCGTCGCGGTGATGAACTTCAGGTCCTTCGGATCGTCGCCGCGCTGCCCCTGCATCGCCATCAGCATCGACACCTGATCCGGCGTCACCGGCGGGTTCGTCAGCACCGCGCTGCTCACCGCCCAGTACTCGTTGGACTTCACGCCCGCCTTCTGGGCCGCCTGCTGCTGGGCGACCAACTGCGGGCGGTAGCCGTCGGTGGTCAGCCCCTGAGCGCGAGCGAAATCGGCCGGCATCGTGTCGGCGCCGTAGCTGAGCATCTGCTCGACGATCCGCGGGCCCTGCTCGGCGATCTGCGCCCGCGCCGCGTCGACCGCGCGCTCGTGCCGGTACACCGTCAGATAGCCCAGACCGGCGGCCGCGGCGCACAGCAGCGCGACCGCGATCAGGAACACGGCCACCAGCCGGCGCATGTCCCGACGGGGCGGCTCGACGCGCAGCACCTCGGTGCGCGCCAGCAGGTCGGCGAAGGTGCGGCGCCTGGCGTCCCACAACGGCCACAGCCATCCGACGAACACCGCCAGGGTGTCGGCCAGGTGCGACAGTTCGCGCAGCGCCAACCGGCCGATGCCGACGGGCGCGCCGCTGCGGTCACGCACCGCGATGCCGAACAACGCCCGACCCAGCGTCCACCCGATCGCAGCGGGCGCCACCAACCGGTTCAGCGCCATCACGAACAGTGCCGCCGCCCCCGCCCCGGTGAACACCCAGCGCGCCCAGCCGTCGGCGGGCGACGCCAGCGCCAGCAGCGCCATCGTCGCGACGACCGCGACCCCGGGAACGATGTCGACCACGAGCGCGCCCGCCCGCGCCGCCCAGGACCCCGGCATCGGATCCGGTGCGGCGTCGTCGGCGCGTGACGCGGAGATCGGGAGGACGACCGTCACGACGTGACCTGGTCCAGCTTGGCGATCCGGTAGCGGCCCTCGTCGAAGGCCATGGTGGCGCGCAGCCGGTACCCGACCTGCTGGTCGGCCGCCTCGGAGTTGGTGATTTTCACGCGCACCGCGACCAGCACGTTGATCGACCCGTCGTCGTTGTGCCGTTCGACCGCGGCGCGCAGGTCGTCGACGGCGACCCGGGCGTTGGCCGCCTGGTACGCCTCGGCGACCACGCTGCTGAACAGCCCGGCCTGCACGCCGAAGTCGCCGGTCGAGCAGTCCAGGATCTTGGACTGCGCGGCGGTCATGGCGGCGGTGTCGGGAGCCTGGGTGGCCGCCACACACTCCTTGGCGGCGGCGAGCGCCGCCTCGTCACTGCGCGTGATCGCGGCACCCCGCTCGTTGGCCCGGAGCGCGAAATACCCGCCGGCCGCCGCGCCCGCGGTGAGCAGGACCAGCAGCAGCGTGATCGCAGCGACCCAGCCGGTGCCCGGCCGGGACGGCCGGCGCGGATCGGTCGATTCTTCGACGGACGTGGCGCCCGGCGCCTCGGACTCCTGCCCGCCGGTGTCGATCCCCGGGTCGCTTCGCTCCTGCCCGCCGGTTGGGTCGTCAGTGTCGATGGGGGGGTTCAGCCGGCTGGTGCCAGCATCTCCTTCCATCCGTCGTCTCCTGGGTTCGTCGAATTCTTGACGTTGTAGCGCACACCGTCGGGCCCTACCACCTCACCGCTCTGCGGGCTGTACGCCGCGGTCGAGCCGGGCGGCCCCTGTGCGGGAGTGTAGATGCACGGGTTGGGCTGTTGACCGCTGCAGCTGACCGTACCCGAGCCGGGTTGGCTGATCGGATCGCTCACCGGTGACGTGCTCTGCACGGGCGGCAACTTGTCGGCGGGCAGCGGGTTGGTCCCGTTGTTCACCGACGGCGCGGGGATCACCCGGCCGGGGTCGACGCCCTGATCACACCGGGCACCGGGCGCCGGGCACGACAGGATCTGGTTGGGATCGCCGTACCAGGGGTTGGTGCCCAGCGGGACGTAAGGCTCGTTGCTGTGGCACTCGCGCGGCGAGGCCGCCCGCTTGCCCGGCACATCGGCGCACGGATAGTTGCGCGCACCGCGCACCACGTTGCCCTGGAAATCCTTCGGGATCTTGCAGTAGGTGCCCGACGGCAGCGGCGCCATGCTGGTGTCGGCCGGCGATCGCCACTCCGAGGCGGGCAGGAAGCCCGTCAGGCACGGTGGCGGCAGGTTGATCGACAGGCCGAAGTGCAGCAGACCCTCGTTCTCGAAGATCGTGCCCGCCTGTGACAGCGCCGCGCCCTGCGGCAGGATCACCAACGCCTGCTCGAGGCCCTTGTTGTAGCGCTTGAGCATGTCGATGACCACGGACAGGTTCGCCAGCGTCTGCGGCAGCGAGTCGCGGACGTCGTTGAACACCGTCGACACCTGATCCAGCGTCGGCGCGGCCTGCTGCAACCCGCTGCGCAGCGCGGAGTCCTGCTCCGCGGTCTGCCCGGCGATGATGTTCAGGTTGCGCGACCACTGGCCGATCGCGTCCCCTGACTGCACCTGGCTGTCGAGGATCGGCGCCGCGTTCGTGATGATGTCGTTGACCTGCGGCAGGTTGTCGCGGAATCCCTCGGCCAGGTTGGTGGTCGATTCGACGAGCCGCTGCAGCGACGGGCCCAGACCGCCGACCGCCGCGGAGGTCTCGGTCAGCAGCGAGTCGATCTTCTCCTTCGGCAGCACCGCCAGACCGCGGTTGGCCGCGTCGAGCGCGGGACCCACCTCGGCGGGCACCGTGCTCTTGGTGATCGTCTGGCCGGGGCTCAGGTACTGCTTGGTGTCGGCGGCGGGCACCAGGTCGAGGTACTGCTCGCCGATCGCCGAGACCGAATGCACCTCGGCGGTCACGTCGACCGGGATCTTGTAGTCGTTGCTGATGCTCATCGTGGCCCGTGCGCCGTTCTCGGTCGGCTCGACCTCGGTGACCTTGCCGATCTGGGTGCCGCGGTAGGTCACGTTGCCGGTGGCGTACAGCCCGCCCGAGCGGGGCAGCTGCGCGTACAGCGTGTACTGCCCGACGCCGGCCAAGCTGGGCAGCCGCAGGTAGTACAGCCCCAGCACCGCGACCGCGGCGACGGTGAGGACCGTGAAGATGATCAGCTGGATCTTGATGAACCGGGTCAACATCGCTCACTCACCCCTTTCCACCAGCGGTCCACCCGGCACGTCGTGCGGGTTCGGTGTGAACCGCACATCCGGGATCATCGTGTTCGGGTCGCGGCCCCACGACTGTTCCAGCGCCCGCAGCATTCCCGAGACACCGGTGCCGCTCAGGAAGCCGTTGTCGATGGCCGACAGCGTCAGGTCCACCAGCAGCGAGACGTTGATGTAGTCACCGCGCACCACCTTCGGCACGTTCTCGATGCTGAACGGCGCGGTGAACAGCAGCTTCAGCGCCCCGAGCGTGTACGGCCCGGCCTTGCCCAGTTCGCGCAGCGGCCGCTGCAGGTTGGCCAGGTTGGTGTTCAGGTCCCCGCTGGCGGGCGAGAGCGCATCGTCGGCCGCGTTGCTGATCCGGCCCAGCGCCTGCACGGCGTCGGCGAACAGATCGCGGGTGTCGGCGAAATGCTTGATCAGCGGCGGGAACTCGGTCAGCACCTGATCGAGGGTGTCGTTGCGCTGCTCGACGATCGACAGCAGCCGGTTGGTCGAGTCGATCGCCCGAGTGATGTCGTCGCGCTGCTTGTTCAGCTCGTCGGTGAACGTGTCCAGCTTGCCCAGGAAGTCCCGGATCTGGTCGGACCGGCCGTTGAGGACGTTGAAGATCTCGGACTGGATGGTCTCCAGGTTGTTGACGCCACCGCCGGTCAGGATCGAGGCGATGCTGGCCAGCACCCGCTCCGTGGTCGGGAACGCCGAGGCGTTCTTCAGCGGGATGGTGTCCCCGGTCTTCAGCTTCTGCGGTGACGGGTCCGGCGGCGGGTCGAGCTGGACGTGCTGGGAGCCCAGCAGGCTCGTCTGGCCGATCTTGGCCAGCGTGTTGACCGGCAACTGGACGGACTTGTCCAGATCCAGCGTCAGCGTCGCGACCCAGTTCTTCAGCTCGATGGCGCGGACCCGTCCGACGTAGACATCGGAGACCCGCACCCGGCTGTTCACGTTGAGCGCCAACGTGTCCGGCATCTGCACGTAGATCGTCGTGTGGTCGGGACCGGTGCCGGGGCCACCCGGCAGCGGCACGTTCGCGATGCCCTTCCACGAGCCGCACGAGGTCAGGACCACGGCGGCCGCGCCGAGCGCGACCGCCCGTCGCCCGAATGTCGCGATGCTTCTCACGGTCGGCCTCCCGCCTCAGCCGGCAACAACGGACCCGACGGCGCCGCGGGTGCCGGCGCGGACGCGGCCGGCGGTGCGGCCGGTGCGATCGCGCCGAGCGGATCGCCCGGGACGACGCCCGGTGCCGGACCCGGCGGCGGCCCCGGCTGGGGGTACCACGGCGGCGGCAACGGGGTGTTCTCGCTGTACGCGTTCGGCGGGCCGGGCAGCCTGCCGTTGTTGACGCCGAACGCCGGAGGCGCGGGCGGGGCCACGATGTCGGGTCCGCCCATCAACTCGGACAACGACTCCGGGGTCAGCATGTTCTGGGTGAACGGCTGCACGTCGACACCCTGCATGCCGGGCGCGACCACCCAGCCGGGCTCGTGGTTGCCGTGGGAGAACAACGTGTCCCGCGAGAAGATGCCCGGCACGGTGGTGTCCTTGTATCCCGGCGGCGGCTGCAGCCGTGGCTCGGAGTACGCGATCTGCTTGGGCAGCGTCATCGCCGGATGCAGCTGGTTGGCGCCGAACGGCAGGTAGTTGAACTTGATCGCGTCGAGGATCGGACCCAGGTACTGCGCGCACAGCTCCGAGGACTCCTGGTAGCCCAGCCGGCTGCCCGCCTGGATCGCACTGCAGATGAACTGCATCGGGTTGGCGAAGTTGTTGATCACCGGCAGACCGACGATGCCGCCCGCGTTCGGCGCGGAGATGTTGACGACGTTCGCGCCCAGGTTCGGGAACACGTGCAGGCCGGTCTCCAGACCGTCGCGGGGCTCGGGCTGCAGGATCGCGTTGGTGACGTCGGCCAGGTTGTCGATGTCGTGCGTCAGCACCTCACCGTTCTTGCCGATGAAATCCCTTGTGGTGGAGAGCAACTGGTTGAGGTTCTGCAACGCGTCGGCGACCTCGCGGTCGGTGTTGGTGAACGCGTTGGTGAACTTCGCCAGGTCGTTGTTCAGCGCCACGAACTGCTGATCACTCTTGTAGAGCGCGTTGACGAACAGGGCGAGGCTCTTGACGACACTGAAGAGATCGCCGCGGCCCTCGTTGAGCGCGTAGAGCGCTTCGGACAGACCCTTGAGCGTCTTGTTCAGCTGCTCGCCCTTGCCGGCGAAACCGTCGGCGGCCGACTCGATGATGTCACCGAACGGGCCCTTGGGCTGCTCGGGCGTCGGCCCGAGGTCGGTGAGCAACCGGTCCAGCGAATCGCGCAGATCGTCGTACTCGACCGGCACCTGGGTGCGGTCCAGGTTGATGACCGCGCCGTTCTCCATCACCGGTCCGCCGGTGTAGGGCGGGGCCAGCTGGACGGTGCGCGACGCGACCAGGCTCGGGTTGAGGATCGACGCGGTGGCGTTGGCCGGGACCTTGAACTTCTTGTCGTAGTTGAAGGTCACCTTCATCTTGTCGCCGTCGGGTTCGATCTTCTCGATCTTGCCGACCTGCACGCCCATGATCTGGACCTTGTCCCCGGGGTACAGCGCCAGGGTCTGGCTGAAGTAGGCGGTGACGGTGTTCGTGGTCAACCGCTGATAGGCCTTCCAGCCCACGAACGCGGCCACGATCGCGCCGATCAGCACGATCGTGCCGACCACCAGGGCCGCCCGGGACACGCCGGGCACCTTGAGGTTTCGCACGTTGAAGATCGTCGACATCTCGCTCTCCCCCCTCAACCTTGTGAACCCGGTGGGAGGAACGGTGGATTGCCCGGCAGCAGCGGCTGACCCGCGGGCGCCGGCTGCGGACCCGGTCCCGGCGGCGGCGGCGGACCCGTCAGCGCCGGCGGCAGCGGCGCGATGCCCGGCGTGAAATCGGGCGCCGAGGGCTGCGGTGCCAGCGGAACCGTCCGCGCACCGGGCGGGGCCGGCGGCAACGGCGGCATCGCGCCCGGCACGTTCGGCGAGAGCTGGCCCGGGATCGCCGCAGCCGGCACACCCGGTCCGGGCAGCGGCCCGGTCGGGTTCGGCGCCGACGTCGCGACGTTGGGGCCCTGACCCTCGTAGTTCGGGCCGTACGGGTTGTCTCCGTAGGGGCCGACCGACAGTCCCGCACACGGCAGCGGATTGCCGGGCCGGGGCAGCCCGTCGGCGGGCGGGGTGTACGAGCACGGCGAGCCGGGCACGACGGCGGGACCCGGGCTGTCCGGGGTGCCCTCGAGCGGGGTGGGCGCCGGCGGCGGCGCGCCGTTGGTGAAGCCGGTGCCGTTGGGGTCCGGGAACCGGAACGCGGGCAGGCCGGCGTTGCGCCAGAACTCCTCCGGATTGATGCCGCGCTTCTTGAAGGCGGCGTCCACGAACGGCTGCAGGATCCAGTACGGAGCCAGGTTGACGAGCATCACCTTGAAGAAGGGGCCGGACGCGATCGCCTCGCCCAGCGACGCGGTGAACTTCGACAGCGTGGTCAGCACGTCGACGAGATCGAACTTGCGCTCGTTGAGCACGTCGCTGATCGTGCGCAGCTGCTCGAGGGTGCGGTTCAGGTTGGGGTTGTCGTCGATGAACCCCTTGACCTGAGCGGAGAACTTGTCGACGCGCTCGAGCAGTTGGCTCACCGCGTAGTTACGTTCGTTGACCGCCGCGAGCAGGGTCTGCGCGTTGACGAACAGCTGGTTGATCTGCTCGCTGCGGTTGCCGAGCACGCCGGCCACCCGGTTGGCGTTGGCCAGCAGCGACTTGATCTGATCGTCGCGCTTGCCGATGGTGTCTGAGAACCGGGCCACCCCGTCTAGCGCCGCGCTCAGGTGCGGATAGGTCTGATCGATCGTCTGGGACAGGACGTTGAGCGAATCCTTGACCGTCTTGGTGTCCCAGCCCGAGGCGGATTTACTGAGATCGAAGAATGCGTCGTAGATCTGGTACGGCGTCGAGGTCTGGCCCAGCGGCAGTGTCCCGTTGGCCCGCAACGGATCATCACCGCGCGGCTCGATCTCGATGTTGCGCCGGCCCAGGATGGTGTCGGTGCGGATGGCCGCCCGGCTCCTGGTGCCGATCTGCGTGCCGCCCAGCGAGTAGCCGATCACGACCTTGTCGCCGGAGATCTCCAGCGAGCGCACCAGGCCGACGTCGACACCCGCGATGCGGACCTTGTCGCCGTTGTTGATGCCGCCGGTGTCGGAGAACTCCGCGTAGTAGGTGGGCGTCGCGAACAGCATCGGCACGCTGGTGAAGCTCTGCCCCACGCCGATGACGATGACGAGCAGGATGATGCCCATCAGCCCGCCGCGGACACGGTTCGATCCCTCGAGGACTCTCATTTCGGCGTGCACCTACCCGAGGGCTGACTCCACACCTTGACCGTGCGCACCGGCCCGCCGGGCTGCAGCCCGTTGAGCTTGAGCGTCACGTCGCAGGCGTAGAAGTTGAAGAAGTCACCGTAGACGCCGCCGGCGCGGCCGATGATCTTCAACGCGGTCGGAAGCCGGACGAGCAGGTCGTTGAGCTGATCCTTCTGGTCGACCAGCGGCTGCTGGACGACCTCGAGCTTGCTGATGGTCTGCTGCAGCAGCGGCCGGTTGTCGGCCAGCAGGTCGGCGATGGTGCCCGCCGCGTCGCTGATGTCGGCGACCGATGAGGCGATCGGGTCGGCGCGGTTCTTCAGCCCGGTGATCAGCGTCTCGAAGTTCTTGACCGTGTCGTCGAACTGCGTCTGGTGCTTCACCACGGTGGCCAGCACGGTGTTGAGGTTGGTGATCACCTCGCCGATGGCCTGGTCGCGGTCGGCCAGCGCCGAGGTCAGCGAGGCGGTCTGGTCCAGGATGTCGTTGATCGTGCCGCCCTGTCCTTGGAACACCGTGACGATCGACTGCGCGATCGTGTTGACCTTGTCCGGATCCAGCGATTGGAACACCGGCCGGAAGCCGCCGATCAGCGCGTCGAGGTCGAGCGCCGGCTCGGTGCGTTCGACCGGGATGGTGCCGCCCGCGGGCAACCTCTTGTTGCTGTCGCCGCGTTTGAGCTCCAGGTAGCGGTCCCCGATCAGGTTGAGGTATCGGACCGACGCCGTCGTCTCGTCGAACAGTTCCAGCGAACGGTCCACGTCGAAGTCGACACGCGCCTTGGTGCCGCCGTCGATCAGCTTCACGTCCTTGACCTTGCCGACCTCGACCCCGGAGGCACGGACGAACTGGCCGGAGCGCAGCCCGCTGGTGTTGGTGAAGATCGCCGAGTAGCTGTTGGTGCGGTCGAAGCGCATCTGACCGAACACCACGATGATGATCGCGGTGAACAGCAGCAGCACCAGCGAGAAGGCGCCCAGCTTGATCGCGGTTCCGGTGATTTTCATGGGTTGATCGTGTGCTCCCCGACTTGGCGTCCCCAGACGTACTCGGTGAGGATCGGCTGGCCCAGTTCCAGGTGGTTGTACGGGGCGATCGACGCCCCGGTGTCCATCACCAGGTACGGCGCCGGCCACAGGTCGCGGGTGATCGGCTGCCAGCAGCCCGGGCGACCCTCGGGTCCGCCCTTGGCGTTCACCCGCGGCAGATTGTCGGGATAGACGTAGGCGTTGCCGGTGCCCAGCCCGAGCAGTTCGGAGTGCGTGCGCAGCGAGTAGCCGTTGCCGCCCAGCGACGCCGCGATCTTGGGTTCGACGTCGTGGTAGTTGCGGATCGTGCAGAACAGCGCGGGGCTGTACTGGTCGAGCAGCGCGGAGGTGGGCACCAGATCCTTCAGGCCGCGCTGCAGGTAGGGCCCGCCGCGTTCGAAGATGTCGCCGCCGGTGTTGCCGAAGCCGACGGCCGCCATCAGCGCCTGGTCGACGTTGCCCTGCTGCTCGTTGAGGGTGCGTGCGGTGGTCACCGCGTTCTGCAGGCCGTCGAACAGATCGGGTGAGGCGTCGGCGTAGACGTCGGCGAGGTCGGCGAGCAGCTGGTTGTCGCGGCGCAGCTGCGGCAAGCGCGGGTTGACGTCGTCGAGGATCTGGTTGCCGTTGACGATCGACTGCCCGAACCGGTCACCGAGGCCGTCGAGTGCCTGCGCGGTCGCGGTCAGTGTCTGGTTCAGCTTGATCGGGTCGACCTGGCCGGCCACCGACACCACGGTCTCGAAGAGCGTGTTGAACTCGGTGGTCACCTTGGTCACGTCGATGACGTCGGATCCGGTGATTCGTGTCGGCGACGGATTCGGCGGCGACGAGAACGACACGTACTTGTTGCCGAACACCGTGGTCGCGCTGATGTCGGCGTTGACGTTCTGCGGGATCAGATCCATGTACTTCGGGTTGACCTCGAGCACGATCTTCGCGCGCGGTTCGCCGCCGACGGTGACCTGCTCGACCTCACCGACCCGGCCGATCTCGACACCGTTGTAGGTGACCTTCGCGCCGGGATCCATCGACAGACCCGAGCGGGCGGCCATCATCGTCAGCTGGGTGCGCGGCAGGAAGTCGCCACGGAACTGCAGGAACACCAGCACCAGCACGATGATGGTCACGATCGCGAGCACCAGGCCGGCCAGTTTGTAGGGCGGCTTGCGCGTGTCGTTCACAGGTGCCGTCATCGCTACACCGTCAGGTTGAAGTTCGGGTCGACGCCGTAGAGCGCCAACGACGCGAACAGGACAACACAGACGATCGCGATCAACGAGGCTCGCATCGACCGGCCGACGGCCTCACCGACGCCGACGGGACCGCCGCTGGCGTAGAAGCCGTAGTAGCAGTGGTTGAGCATGACGATCACCGAGATGATGATCGCCTGCACGAACGACCAGAACACGTCGTCCGGCCGCAGGAAGGTCCGGAAGTAGTGCTCGTAGGTGCCGGTCGACTGCCCGTAGATCAATGTCGTCGTGACCTGCGCCGACAGGAAACTCATGATGATCGCCATCGCGTAGAGCGGGATGATCACGACGAAGCCCGCCACGATGCGCGTGGACACCAGGTAGGAGATGGACTTGATGCCCATCACCTCCAGGGCGTCGATCTCCTCGCTGATCCGCATGGCGCCCAGCTCGGCGGTCGCGCCGGCGCCGACGGTGGCCGCCAGTGCCTGACCCGCGACGACGGGCGCGGCGATGCGCACGTTGATCAGCGCCGCGAAGAATCCGGTGAACGCCTCGACACCGATGTTGCCCAGCGACGCGAAGCCCTGGATCGCGACGAGCGACGAACCTGACAGCGTGACGAAGCCGACGATGGCGACGGTGCCACCGATGACGGCCATCGCGCCGGTGCCCATGCCGATCTCGGCGACCAGGCGCAGCATCTCCTTGCGGTAGTACCGCATCGCATGCCCGATCGATCCGACCGCGGTGACGACGAACCAGGCGATGTGGCCCATCGAGTCCAGGCCACGGCCGGGCGCGCCGGCCACCTTCTGGGCGGCCGCGGCACCCCGGGGGAACCGGGACCGCAGAACGGCAGCAGTCGACATGTCAGCTCCCCGTTCCGAATTTCACACCGATGGTGGTCAGCACGACGTTGACCGCGAACAGCGCGATCACGCACAGCACCAGCGTCTCGTTCACCGCGGTGCCCACGCCCTTGGCGCCGCCGGCGCACGTCAGCCCGCGGTAGCAGCCGACCAGACCGGCGATCAGGCCGAACGTCAGGGCCTTGACCAACGAGATGATCACCTCGGGCAGGCCGGTGACGAGGGTCAGCGTGGAGACGTAGGCGCCGGCCGACACGTTCTGCAGGTACACACCGAAGATGAAGCCGCCCACGAGGCCGATGGTGATGACCGCGCCGTTGAGCAGCATCGCGACGAAGGTCGAGGCGATCACGCGGGGCACCACCAGCCGGTGGATGGGGTCGATGCCCAACACCTCGAGCGCGTCGATCTCCTCGCGGATGGTGCGGGCGCCGAGGTCGGCGCAGATGGCGGTGGAGCCGGCACCGGCGACGACGAGCACCGTCACCAGCGGACCCAGCTGGGTGACCGCGCCGAGCGCCGCGCCCGCGCCGGAGATGTCGGCCGCGCCGAACTCGGTCAGCAGGATGTTGAGCGTGAAGATCAGCAGCACGGTCAGCGGGATGGACACCGCGACGGTGGGCAGGAAGGCGACCCGCAGCAGGAACCAGCTCTGCAGGATGAACTCGCGCCACTGGAACGGCGGCCGCAGCAGGGCCTTGCCGACCAGCACGCACATGCGCACGAAGCCACCGACCGCTACCAGCGCCGGTCTGACCTGATCGCGCACGTAGCCCGTCAGGTTGGAAGTGGTGGTCACCGCAGACCTCTCGCGACTAATCCGTCGCTGGTGTAGCGCACCGGCAGCACCTGACGCACGCCCCTTTCCAGCCCCAACCCCAACCGTGTGAGCCCCGCCTCCCTACCGGTTGGTAGTAAGGCGGACCACAGGACTGTACCCGATCCCTCGGACCGCCCGTACCGCATCCGCGGGATTAGCCCCTCAACCGTTAGCAAATGATCCCCTTCCGGCTAACCTGGCTGCTGCCCGGCCGAAACCGTTGTCCGAGTGGAACTTTCGCGAGCGTCAATCTGGTCGCCGGCGGCGAAGCGTGCGCGCAGTTCGGTCTTGAGCACCTTGCCCGCCGGATTCCTGGGCAGCGCCTCGACGATTTCGAGGGCCTTGGGGTGCTTGTACCGGGCGAGCCGCTCGGTCAGGAATCGGTCGAGATCGGCCAGCGTCAAAGCGACCTCACCGGATGCTCTCAGCGAACTCCGGGTAACGACCACAGCAACCGGGACCTCGCCCCACTTCTCGTGGCTGCGGCCGATCACCGCGACCTCGACGATGTCCGGATGGGCGGCGAGCACGTTCTCCACTTCCGCGCAGTAGATGTTCTCGCCGCCCGAGATGATCATGTCCTTCTTACGGTCGACGACCCAGATGTAACCCTCCTCGTCCTGCCGGACGAGGTCGCCGGAATGGAACCAGCCGCCCGCGAAGGCCTCCGCCGTCGCCGCGGGGTTGTTCCAGTAGCCGGCCATCAGCGTCGGCGCCCGGTAGACGATCTCGCCGACCTGCCCCACCGGCACGTCGTTCATCTCTTCGTCGACGATGCGCGCCGACACCGTCGGGATGACCTTGCCGACCGAACCGAGTTTGCGCAGCGCGTCCTCGCCCAACAGCATGCAGGTCACCGGAGACATCTCCGTCTGCCCGAAGGCGGCCAGGATCTGGGCGCCGGGGAACGTGTCGGCCATCTCGCGCAGCAGCGTGTCCGACGCCGGCGCGGCACCCCAGGACAGCACCCGCAGTCTGAGGTCCCGGGGCTCGGCGCGCTGCGCGGCGCACACCGCCTGCCACTGAGCGGGCACCAGGAAGATGCCTGTCACCTTCTCGGCCGCCAGCACGTCGAGCAGTTCCCCGGGATCGAACGCGCCGAGCGGGTAGATCACCGTCGGCCGGCCGAGCAGCAGGCCGAAGATCGTGTTGCCGATCCCGGCGATGTGGAAGAGCGGCACCCCGACGAACCCGATGTCGTGGTTGATGTCGGCGCCGATGGTGAACAGGTGCGTCAGCGCCTGGCCGGCCAGGTTGTTGTGGGTGAGCACCGCACCTTTGGGACGCCCGGTGGTGCCGGAGGTGTACATGATCAGCGCGGGCGAATCGTCGGGGATGTCCACCGCAGGGCACGGCGCGTTCTCGGCCAGCAGGTCCTCGTAGCCCAGCACCCCGTCCTCGGTGGCGCCGGCGGCGACGATCACCGTGTCGAGCGTGGCGTCGAGGTCCCGCACGGCGGTGGCGACCCCGGCCAGTACGGGCTCGGTGACGACGACCGCGGCCTGGCAGTCCGACACCAGGAACGCGATCTCCGGCGGGGTCATCCGGAAGTTGACCGGCACGGCGATCCCGCCGAGCTTGTTGACCGCCAGCGTCGACTCGATGAACTCCGGACGGTTGAGCATCAGGATCAGCACCCGGTCGCCGAATCCGACGCCGCGCCGGTGCAGCGCCCCGGCCAGCGCGCTGACCCGGCGGTCCAACTCGGCCCAGGTGGTGGTGGCGCCGAGGAACCGCAGTGCCGTCGCTTCGGGCTGCATCAGCGCGTGCCGGCTCAGCTGATTGGCCCAGTTCTGCCTGCGGGCCAGGTAGGGCTGCTCCGGCACGCTCGTCGAAGTCACCGTCGTCCGCTCCGTCACTGTGAGTTGCGCGAGGATGATATTTGATCAAACATGATGTTGCCTCGGTCACACTATGGGCCAGGCGGCGTCGGGACAACCCGTCGTCACATCTGAAGGGCGGCACCGCGATGATCGCTCCCGCCGGAGCACGACCCGCCGGCGCGGTGCGCCGCGAACAGCTCTCCGACGAGGTCGCCTCCCGCCTGCGCACCGAGATCATGACCGGGGTGCTGCGCCCCAACACCTTCATCCGCCTCGACGAGACCGCGGCCCGCCTCGGTGTGAGCATCACCCCAATCCGGGAGGCGCTGCGCACCCTGCGCGGCGAAGGCATGGTCGAGCTCGAGCCGCACCGTGGGCACCGCGTGGTTCCGTTGTCCCGCAACGACATCGAGGACATCTTCTGGCTCCAGTCGACGATCGCCCAGGAGCTCGCCGCGACGACCGCGCGGCGCATCACCGACGAGCAGATCGACGAGCTCGAGGTGCTCAACGCGGCCATGGCGGCCGCGGTCGAGCAGCAGGATCCCGACGCGATCGCGGCCGCGGAGTTCGCCTTCCACCGCACGTTCAACCGCGCCTCGGGGCGGATCAAGCTGGCCTGGTTCCTGTTGCACGCCACCCGGTATCTGCCGCCGCAGCTGTTCGCCTCCGACCGGACCTGGGGCGCCGAAGCGGTCGCCAGCCACGACCGGCTGATCGCCGCGCTGCGGCGCCGCGACACCGCGACGGTGGTCGATCTGACCGAGGACCAGTTCGCCGACGGGCTGTCGCGCCTGCTCGGCTACCTGGACCAGGTCGGACTGTGGGCTAGCCGGCCGCGAGCTGCTCGGCGCGGGTCTTGAGGTTGTCGGCGAGGTAGTCGAGCGTGTCGCCGATGGCCTTCTTGACCATCGGTTTGGGCAGCGCCAGCTTGGTCTCCACGTCGAGATCGACGGTCAGCAGTGACGTGACGCCGAGCCCGACCACCGAGAACTTCTGCTCCTGCTTGTCGAAGTGGTCGCCCTGCTGCAGCACCGTGTAGATCTGATTCTCGCCGGGGTAATAGACCGCGGTGATGAACGTGCCGGCCTGACCCTGCACCACGACGTCGAGCCGCAGCTGGCTCGGCCGTCCGTCGTCGTAGCGGGCGAGGATCCAGCAGCCCTTGATCTCCTCGTTCCACAGCGGGTAGCTCTCGAAGTCGGCGACGATCGCCATGATCGACTCTGCGGGCGCTGCGACCTCGACTGTCTTGCTCACCAACGGCATCGGCTGAGCATAGCGACTCGCGCCGGCGCCTCACGCGGTCGTGGCGATGCCCTCCCGGCGCAACGCGGGCACCACCAGCGCGCGCAGCTCGCGGCCCACCTCGAACTGCTTGCCCGGCAGCGTCCGTGCCACCATCCGCACGTTGATGGTGTCGACCTGGATGCTCTCGACGCCCATCAGCTGCGGCTCGTCGAGCAGCAGGTCGGCCAGGGCGTCGCGGCGCATCGCCGCAGCCGACACGTCGCGCAGCACCTCGTTGACCGCGGCGATGTCCGCCGCTGCAGGCAGGGGGATGTCGATCACCGCGCGGGCCCAATCCTTGGACAGGTTCAGGGCTTTCACGATCGTTCCGTTCGGGACCGTGTACACCTCACCCTCGGCCGTGCGCAGCGTGGTGACCCGCAGGGTCACCGATTCGACTGTGCCGGTTGCGGTTCCACCCGAGGAGATGGTCAGTTCGACGAGGTCACCGAAGCCGTACTGCTTCTCGGTGATGACGAAGAACCCGCTGAGCAGGTCCCCCACGATGCGCTGCGCCCCGAACCCCAGTGCGCCGCCGAGCACCGCGGCCGGCGCGACCAGCGAGCCGATCGGCAGCCCCAACCGGTCCGCGACCTCGAGGCTCGCGCCGGCATAGAGCAGCGTGATCGCCACCGAGGAGACCACCGAGGCCAGCGTCTGCCGGTGCTTGACGTTCTCGGAGCGCACAGCCGCATCGTCGCTCGCGGCCAACCGGCGGCTGATGCGGCGCGCGAGGCTGCGGATCGCCCGGCCGGCGAGGACGGCGAACAGCACCACGAGCGCGATGGGCACACCCGTGGTGAGCAGCCATCGCACGACGGTGTCGATCATCGGCAGGTCCGCCGACGCCGTCAGCGCGCTGTGGCCGACGACGGAGGCAGCAGAGCCAGCGCGACGACATACCCCTGGCGCGGCGCCGCAGCGGGATATCCCGCGCGGAGGAACGCGTGCACTGCGGTGACGATGCGGGGGGCCCTCATGGCGGGTTCGCGTACCCGCCTCACGGGGGTGCCAAACGTCAGGCGGCCAGGGCGGCGCGCAGATCTCTGGCGTTGCGCACGGCGTTGCCGCCGAGGTCGTTGTTGAAGTACACCAGCACGTCGCGGCCCTGCCCGTCCCACTCGCGGATCCGGTCGGCCCACCACCGCAGGTCCTCGGGGCTGTAGGAGCCGCCGTAGAGCGCACCGGGATCGGGGCCGTGCAGCCGCACGTAGACGAACCGGGCCGTCGCCGTCAGCAGGCACGGCAACCCCGCACCGCTCATCACCACGTACGCGGCCCCGTGGCGCTCGAGGACGGCGAACGCGCCGGGGTCGTTCCAGGAGGGGTGCCGGAACTCCACCGCCACCGGGATGGCTGCGGGCATCACGTCGAGGAAGTGATCGAGCCGCGCGTCGTCACGCTCCATCGTCGGCGGCAGTTGTACCAGCAGCGGTCCGGCCCGGTCGCCGAGCGCGCTCCAGCCGCGGTGCAGGCGCTCGACCCAGATCTCCGGCGAGCTCAGCCGGCGGGCATGGGTCAGGCCGCGGGCCGCCTTCACCGCCATCAGGAAGCCTGGCGGCAGCTGGTCCCGCCAGCGCTCGAACCACGCGTCCGGTGGCCACCGGTAGAAGCTTCCGTTCAGCTCGACGGTGTCGAATTCGGCGGCGTAGCGCTCCAATCGCCGCGCCGGGGCCAGCCCGCGTTCGTAGAGGACGCCCACCCAGTGGTTGTACGACCATCCCGAGGTGCCGATGCGGATCGTCACGGCAGGTCGGGTACCCGCCCGTTTGCCGATCACCGCATCGGCAATTGCTACCGGTGTGACCGCCTACCGACCGCTGCTCCAGGAACTGCTGTTCGCCTACGGACCGTGTGGGCAGGAGGACGCGGTCCGCGACGTGTGCCTGCGCGAACTGCAGCCCGAGGTCGACGAGGCGTGGACCGATCCGGCCGGCAACGTGATCGGTGTGCTGCGCGGCGGCGACGCGCCCGCGGTGCGCGTGATGGCGCACATGGACGAGCTGTCGATGCTGGTCAAGCGCATCGATGCCGACGGCACCCTGCACCTGACGCCGCTGGGCACGATGTACCCGGGCAACGTCGGCCTCGGACCGGTGGCCGTGCTCGGGCAGCACACGACGGTGTGCGGCGTGCTGGCGCTCGGCTCCGAGCACACCACCCGGGAGAGCCCGCGCATCTGGCGGACCAAACCCGATCAGGGCGACAAGGCGCTGGACTGGCCCGACGTCTACGTCTTCACCGGACTGACCGGCACCGAACTGCGCCACGCCGGCGTCGCGCCGGGTACCCGCGTGTGCGTCGACCGCTGCAGGCGCACCCTGGTCGACGTCGGCAACGACTACCTCGGCTGCTACTTCCTCGACGACCGTGCCGCGCTCACCGCGCTGCTGTGCTGCGCCCGTGACCTGCGCGGCGGCGCCACACCGCCGGGCGACGTGTACTTCGTGTGCACCACCAACGAGGAGATCGGCGGCATCGGCGGCGGGTACGCCAGCCGGACCCTGCCCGGCGAGCTGACCCTGGCCCTCGAGGTGGGGCCCACCGAACCCGAGTACGGCACGCAGGTCGGGGGTGGCCCGATCGTCGCTTACAGCGACGCGCTGTGCGTCTATGACAAGTCCGTGGCCGACCGGCTGATGGACATGGCCGACGAGCTGGGCCTGGCGCCGCAGGCCGCGGTGCTCGGCGCGTTCGAGTCCGACGCCTCGCACGCCAAGGCGAGTGCGCTCACGCCGCAGGCCGGGCTGCTGTGCCTGCCCACGCTGAGCACCCACGGGTTCGAGGTGATCGCCAACGGCGCCATTCCCGCGATGGCCGACGTGCTGACCGGGTTCCTGCGCGACCCGTGGCGCGAGCTCGGCTAGCCGCCCGAGCGGGCGTCGGCCTGGTCGGCGCCCAGCGGGGAATCGTGGCGCACCGCCTCGTCGCGGATCAGCCCGCGCAGCAGCGCGGTGCTGAACTCGACGGCGATCTCCTGGGCCGTGCGCCGGCCGTGCGGACGCAGCCAGCGGTAGGACCCCAGCGTCATCCCGATGTAGCCGAGCGCGAGCACGTGGGAGTCGCACTCGTAGAACTCGCCGCTGGCGATGCCACGGTCGATCACGTCGCGGACGTGCTCGTAGACCTGGGTTTCCTTCTCCCGGATGTAGGCCACCTGCTCCTCGGTGAACCACTCGGTGATGTAGGGGGCTTCCTGGAAGTAGACGGCCGCGCGCTCGATGTCGCTGGAGATGCCGACCAGCAGGCGCCGAGTGAAGTGGTAGATCGTCTCGCGGGCCGAGGCCGACGGGTCGTCGTGCAGCGCGTCGACGGTGAAGTCGGCCGCGCCCTTGTAGATGTCGTAGAGGATCAGCGACTTGCTCGCGTAGTAGTGGTAGACCGTCGCCTTGTTGAGCCCGACCGCGTCGGCGACGTCGTCCATCCGGGTGCCGTGGTAGCCGCGCGCGGCGAAGAGCTTGGTGGCCACGGCCAGCAGTTCCTCGCGGCGGGACATACCGTTGCTCGGCCCGGTCGGCACAGCGGTCTCAGACATGGTGACTCACTCTAGAACGGACCGGTGGGTCCACGATCCACTAACTGGTTGGTTCAGTCTAGGTCGTTGCCCTGTGACCGCAGCCCCAGCCGGTCTAGACTTCCTGCAGAGCCAGCGTGCACGGCCGACGGAGAGGTATCGCGGTGGACCCCAATCCCGATTACGACGCAAGCGACGAAGTCGAGTACGGCATCAACTGGTTCGCGTGGATCCTGCGCGGGGTGTACCCGCCACCCTCCTACCCGCCGGTCTGATCGGCCATCTGGCGCCCGAACCGACGTTTGGGCGCCAAAGTGCGTGTGCGCCGCACCATCTCGTCGAGTTCGGCGCGGCTTTTCTGTACCACCACTGAGACGTGCCCGCGGATCTCCGCGCGCCAGTCCCTCGGCGGCACAGGCTCCTGGTCCGGCGGCCACAGAATCGGAGGCTCGATGAGCGCGAGTTGCTTCCCGGGCTCCACCGGCCGCAGGTCCTCCTCGTAGCGCTCCCCGCATTTTCGGCAACGCACCTCGTAGCGCATCCCGTCGGGTTCGCCCTCGATGAAGACGTAGTCCGCCATCGAGACACACCGCGGGCACCGTGCCAATCCGCGCTCCACCACCATGCTCACCTCGACATCGTGCGGCCCGTGGGGCGCGGGGCGCACCGGCCCGGTCGATGTCGATGCGGGATCGGTGCCGTTTCGAGATGTGCCTGGACGGCTCAGGCCGCGGCGGCTTTGACGGCCCGGCCGACCTCCGCGCGCAACTCCCCGTACTCCGGCGAGCGACGCAACTCGTCGGGGTCGATGCCTGTGCGGGGCAGGTCCACCGGGATGTCCAGCGCGACCTGTCCGGGGCGACGGGTCAGCACGACGATCCGGGAGCCGAGGAACGCCGCCTCGTCGGCGCTGTGCGTGACGAACACCGTGGTGCGCCCCGATTCCGCGCTGACCTGGCGGACGTCCTCCTGCAGGCGCTCCCGGGTCAGCGCGTCGAGCGCGGCGAACGGCTCGTCGAGCAGGAACAGCGGCGTCTCGGCCGCCAGCGCCCGGGCGATCGCGACGCGCTGCTGCTGGCCGCCGCTGATCTCCCAGATGCGCCGGTGTGCGGTGCCCGCCAACCCGACCCGGTCGAGGAGCTCGTCGCGACGCTCGGCCCGCCGGTCCCGCGGCACCTTCGCGTATTTCAGCGCCAGCTCGACGTTCCCACCGACCGTCCGCCACGGGAACAGCCGCGGCTGCTGGAACACCACCCCGGCGGTCACGCCGGGAGTCGGTGCGGCACCGGCGATTTCGACCGATCCCTGACTGGGCGCCTCGAAGCCGGCGAGCAGCCGCAGCAGCGTGCTCTTGCCGCAGCCGGACGCGCCGACGAGCACCAGGAACGACCCCGGGTCGACAGTCAGGTCGACGGGTCCCAGCGCGGTGACCTCGTCGCGTCCGCTGCCGTACCGGTGGGAGACCGACGCGATCCGGATCGCTGCGTCACTGCGCGAGGACACCCGGCAGACCCTTGGTGTAGATCGCGTCCTGGAACGTCTGCAGCGGCGCCGCGGCCGGGATCTGCTTCTGCTCGGCGAGGAACTGCGACGCGCTCTGCAGGTTCACCGCGATGTTGCCCGGTTTGCCCTCGGAGCCAAGCCATTCCGGCGACGCCACCTGCTCGGGGGTCAGGTACACGCCCTGCTTGAGCTGGCCGGCGACTTCTTCGGCGCTCAGCCCGATCTCGGCGGCGATCGCCGAGGACGCGGCCGCGGGATCCTTCTGGATCAGCGTGAGCGCGCGCGCTTCCTGCTGACGCCAGATGTCGACCACCTCGGGGTGCTGGGCGGCGAAGTCGTCGGCGACCGCACCGAGGTCGAGCGTCGGCTTGCCGTCCTTGGCAAGCTGCCGGCTGGTGATCAGGTCCTTGCCCGAGGTGCGCAGCTGGTCCAGTGTCGGCAGCCACGTGTAGGCGGCGTCGATGTCACCGCGCTCCCAGGCCGCCAGGATCGCCTGGGGCTGCAGGTCGACGAGCTGAACGTCGTTGGGGGACAACCCGTTCTGGCTCAGTGCCGCGAGCAGACTGTAGTGCGCGGTGGACGCAAAGGGGGTGCCGATGCGCTTGCCCCGCAGCTGGGCGATGGTGTCGATGCCGCTGCCGTTACGCGCCACCAGGGCCTCGTTGTCGCCCGCGACGTCGAGCACGAAGGCCACCTTGTAGGGGATGTTCAGCGGCGCCGAGAGTCCGCGCGCCACCGGGCTGGACCCGAGTGCGCCGAAGTCGAGTTCCTTGGCGATGAACGCGGTGTTGACGTCGGCGCCGGAGTCGAACTTGGTCCACTTGATGTTCCAGTCGGGCAGCGCCTCTTCGAGCCACTTGTTGTTCTTGACGATCAGATCGCCGCTGGGGAAGCTCTGGTAGCCGATGCGGATCGTGGGCTTGTCTGGGTCGTTGCTCTGCTGCCCACCGTTGCCGACCGAGCAACCGGCCAGCGCCAGCACGGCCGCCACCAGCGCGACGATCAGGGACTTGCGTTTCATATCTTTCCTCTCCAGGGGACGGCCCGGCGCTCGACCGACCGCAACAGTCCGTCGATCACCAGACCTGAGACGCCGATGGCGAAGATGCCGACCAGCACGACGGGGGTGTTGTTGTAGTTGCTGGCGTCCTTGACCAGACCGCCGATGCCGGGGATGCCGTTGAACAGTTCGGCGGCCACCACCGACGAGTAGGCCATGCCGACGGCCAACCGGATCCCGGTGAACGTCTCCGGCAGCGCCGACGGGACGACGACATCGCGGATCACCTGGCGCCGTGACGCGCCCAGCGCGCGGGCGGCCTCCTGCAGCCCGACGGGTGCCGCGACCACCGCGGCGGTGGTGGCCACCGCGGCCGGCGGCAGTGCGGCCAGCGCCAGCAGTGTGATCTTGGGGGCCTCGTCGATGCCCAGCCAGATGACCAGAAGGAAGAAGTAGGCCAACGGCGGCAGCGCCCGCAGGAACGTCAGCCACGGTTCCAGCACGCTGCGCAGCCAGCCGACCGATCCCATGACGAGTCCGAGCGCGACGCCGATGGCCACCCCGATGACCACGCCGGCCAGCACGCGGCGCAGCGTCATGTAGAGGTGCTCCCACAGCAGATACCCGGCGTAGCCGCGGACGCCGTCGTGGGTGGTGGAGACGTCGACGAAGGCCCGCCACACCGTCGCCGGGTAGGGCACGAACGTCTGGTTCCAGATCCCGCTGGCGGCCGCCGCCTGCCACACGGCGCCGAACACGACGACCGACAGCAGCGGCAGGGCGGCGCGGGTCAGCCGGCGCCGCCACCGAGCGCCCCGGGGGCGCGCGTCAGGGCCGGGCGCCGCGGTAGCGGAGTCCTCGGGCGCGATGTCGACGAAAACGGACACCGGCAGACACTGACGGATCCGTCAAGTCAGGAAAAGTACTGCGCTCACGCTGAGTTGAACTGCGGCCGGCGCCCTCCCCCATGCGGGGGAGATGACGGATCGGATTGTGAGTCGCGCGTGTGCCGTCTTTAGACTGTCATCCTCCACGTCCAACGACGAGCAGCGTCGAAGTGCCCGGCACGCCGCCGGGGCCCTTCCGCAGATTCGCACGCGCAGCCTAGATCGGATCGACATCGATGATCATCGGGATACCCGCAGAGTCTCTGCCTGGTGAAACGCGGGTGGCCGCCACCCCGGCCACCGTCACGCAGCTGGTCAAACTGGGCTACGAGGTCGTAGTGCAGTCCGGCGCCGGTGCCGCCGCCAGCTTCGCCGACGCCGCCTACGTCGACGCCGGCGCCCAGATCGGCTCCCCCTGGAACGCCGACGTGGTGCTCAAGGTCAACGCTCCCGCCAACGACGAGATCGCAGCGTTGCGCGACGGTGCGACCCTGGTGAGCCTGATCTCGCCGGCGCTGAAGCCCGAACTGCTCGAGAAGCTGTCCAGCCGGCCGATCACGGTGCTCGCGATGGACGCGGTACCCCGGATCTCGCGGGCGCAGTCGCTGGACGTGCTGTCGTCGATGGCCAACATCGCCGGCTACCGCGCCGTGGTCGAGGCCGCGCACCGCTTCGGCCGGTTCTTCACCGGACAGGTGACCGCGGCGGGCAAGGTGCCGCCGGCCAAGGTGCTGGTCGTCGGCGCCGGCGTGGCCGGCCTGGCGGCGATCGGCGCGGCCGGCAGCCTGGGCGCCATCGTGCGGGCCACCGACCCGCGTCCCGAGGTCGCCGATCAGGTCAAGTCGCTGGGCGGCGAGTACCTGGCCGTCGATCCGGCGGCGGCCGAGGTGTCGGCCACCGGCTACGCCAAGGAGATGGGCGACGACTACAAGGCCCGCGAAGCCCAGCTCTACGCCGAGCAGGCCAAGGACGTCGACATCATCATCACCACCGCGCTGATCCCGGGCCGGCCCGCGCCGCGCATCATCACCGCCGAGATGGTGGCCTCGATGAAGCCGGGCAGCGTGATCGTCGACATGGCCGCGGCCAACGGCGGCAACGTCGAAGGCACCGTCAAGGACCAGGCCGATCGGCACGACAAGCAGATCATCNGCGCCAACCCGGCGACGATGGCGACGCTGAGCTGGGGCAACCGGTCGACGACGGCCTGGCCGAACCGGCGCAGCCGCGACGGGCCTTCCGCGACTTCGACGACGTCGTGCAGCGGTCGGTGACCGTGGTGCGCGACGGCGAGATCACGTGGCCACCGCCGCCCGTGCAGGTCTCGGCCGCACCCGCGGCCGCGGCCGCAGCCGCGCCGGTCGCGCAGAAGCCGGCGAAGAAGCCGATGTCGACGGGTCGCCGGCTCGGCACGGCGTTCGCCGCCGCGGCGGTGCTGTTCGCGCTGATCGCGCTGTCCCCCGCCGCACTGCAGGTGCACCTGACGGTGTTCGCGCTGGCGATCGTGATCGGCTACTACGTGATCGGCAACGTGCACCACGCGCTGCACACCCCGCTGATGTCGGTGACGAACGCGATCTCCGGGATCATCGTCGTCGGCGCACTGCTGCAGATCGGGCACGGAAACCCCGTCATCACCGCGGTGGCCGGCCTGGCGATCCTGCTGGCCAGCATCAACGTCTTCGGCGGCTTCGCGGTGACCCGCCGCATGCTGGCCATGTTCTCGAGGAGCTAAGACCATGTTCACCCTGGAGACCGCCGCCACCGCGGCCTACGTCGTCGCCGCGCTGCTGTTCATCCTGGCGCTGGCCGGACTGTCCAAACACGAGACGTCGCGCGCCGGCAACTCGTTCGGCATCGCCGGCATGGCCGTCGCGCTGATCGCGACGATCGCGCTCGCGCTGGCCCGCCACATCGAGCCGCTCGGCCTGGCGCTGCTGGTCGTCGCGATGGCGATCGGCGCCGCGATCGGGCTGTGGCGCGCGAAGGTCGTCGAGATGACGGGCATGCCGGAGCTGATCGCGCTGCTGCACAGCTTCGTCGGCCTGGCCGCGGTGCTCGTCGGCTGGAACGGCTACCTGCACGTCGAGCGCGACGCCGGCGGCGCCGAGGCGCTGCAACTGAGCCGCGAGGGCATGCTCGGGATCCACTCCGCCGAGGTCGTCATCGGCGTGTTCATCGGCGCGGTGACGTTCACCGGTTCGATCGTCGCCAACCTGAAGCTCTCGGCGCGCATCAAGTCCGCGCCGATGATGCTGCCCGGCAAGAACTTCCTCAACGTCGGCGCGCTGGTGGTCTTCGTCGCGCTGACCGTGTGGTTCGTCATCGACCCGCAGCTGTGGCTGCTCGTCGTCGTCACAGTGCTGGCGCTGCTGCTCGGCTGGCACCTGGTGGCCTCGATCGGCGGCGGCGACATGCCCGTCGTGGTGTCGATGCTCAACAGCTACTCGGGCTGGGCCGCCGCGGCGTCGGGCTTCCTGCTGGGCAACGACCTGCTGATCATCACCGGCGCGCTGGTGGGCTCCTCGGGTGCGTACCTGTCCTACATCATGTGCAAGGCGATGAACCGGTCGTTCATCTCCGTCATCGCCGGCGGCTTCGGCATCGAGGCCGGCCCGGCCGACGACAAGGACTACGGCGAGCACCGCGAGATCACCGCCGACGGTGCAGCCGAACTGCTCGCGTCGGCGACTTCGGTGATCATCACGCCCGGTTACGGGATGGCCGTCGCGCAGGCGCAGTACGGGGTCGCCGAGCTCACCCGCAAGCTGCGCGACCGCGGCATCGAGGTGCGCTTCGGCATCCACCCGGTCGCGGGCCGGCTGCCCGGGCACATGAACGTGCTGCTGGCCGAGGCCAAGGTGCCCTACGACATCGTGCTCGAGATGGACGAGATCAATGACGACTTCGACGGCACCAGCGTCGTCCTGGTCATCGGCGCGAACGACACCGTCAACCCGGCCGCGTCGGAGGATCCGTCCAGCCCGATCGCCGGCATGCCGGTGCTGACGGTTTGGAACGCCGACAACGTGATCGTGTTCAAGCGGTCGATGGCCTCGGGCTACGCCGGCGTGCAGAACCCGCTGTTCTTCCGGGAGAACACCCAGATGCTGTTCGGCGACGCGAAGGACCGCGTCGACGCGATCAACGCGGCGCTGTCGGAGACCGCGAAGGTCTGACGACGATCAAGCGGCGAGGAACGAGCCGCGTTGAGAAGACCGACCATTCAGAACGGTCTGACGACGATCAAGCGGCGAGGAACGAGTCGCGTTCTGCCCCACTGGACCCAGGTCCGCACGTTCTGCACGAGGTCACTCGCACTTCTCGTGCACAACGTGTAGACGTGTGGCTCACTGCTCGTGGTGACGTCGTCACGAGGCGGGGCGCGGGCGACCTCTCACCACAGGCGCCTCACCTCTCCTCGACCTTGGGCAGTCACTATTCGGGCGGCGACGTCGCGGTGACGAGCGTGCCGCGCCCGGGTTCGGAGTCGACGTCCATCGACCCGCCCATCGCGTCGAACCGGGCCAGCAGCGACCCCAGTCCGATGTGGCCTGCGGCCAGCGACGTGCCGACGATGTCGGGATCGAAGCCGCGGCCGTCGTCGCCGACGGTCAGGATGACCCGGTCGCCGCGGCGCATCAGATCAACGGTCACCGTCGTGGCGCCGGCGTGCTTGCCGACGTTGGTGAGCAATTCGCGGGCCGCCCGGTACAGCAGGGACTGCGACGCCGGCTTGCCGACCTCCTCCAGTTCGGCCACCACCTCGACGTCGTAGCGAATCTGGAACTGGCGCAACAGCTCCCGGATGCCCGCGGTCAGGCCCAATTGCGCCAGCACCTGCGGGTGCAGTTCGGTGACGGTGGAGCGCAGCCCGGTCGCCGTCTCCTGCAGCGCGGTGTAGACGAGGTCGAGCGCCGGGTCGGGATGCCGCTCACGGGCCTCCTCGAGCTCCATCCGCGCGGCCAGCAGCGTCTGCAGCGGACCGTCGTGCAGATGCTCGGCGACCTCCCGGTTGTGCCGCTCGTCGGACTGCATGGCTTCGGAGACCAGCTGGCGGCGCACCTCCTGCAGAGCCCGCAGCCGGGCCGCGCGCCGCGCCAGCACGAAGCTCAGCGCCGTCGTCGCGACCGCCATCCACACCATGAACCCGAAATGGGTGTACACCATGTTCGGCAGGCCGACCTTGTCGTCGCGCTTGGAGTAGAAGATCCACACCGTCAGATAGCCGCCGGCGGTGACGGCGCCGATGATCGCGGTCAGCGTGGGCCGGTCCTGGAACGCCACCGAGATGGGCAGCAGGAAGAACACCGGCAGCAGCGCCGCCGTCGCCCCGCCGCTGACCAGGCACAGCGCGATGATCACGGCCAGATCGGCGATCGTCGACGCCCAGTCGGCCCACCGCGGCACCGGCCCGCGCAGCACCGCGAGCAGCCACACCACCGCGGCCACGGCGTAGCAGCCCAGGATCCCCGCGTAGAGCTGCGGCAGCCAGTGGTCGACCTCCCAGATCCACACCAGCACCCCGATCAGCGCGATCAGCGGCACTCGCAGCACCGCGGAGACGCGCACGGGTTCGGCGGCCAGATAGTCGCGGCAGGTGCGCAGCAGATCCACGTCAGTCCAGCAGCTTGCGGCGCATCGCCTCGGCGACGACGGCGCCCCGGTCGCTGACCCCGAGCTTCTCGTAGAGCCGCTGCACGTGTGTCTTCACCGTCGACGGGGCGAGGAACAGCTCCTTGGCCATCGCCGGGATGCTGCTTCCTTTCGCGATGAGCACCAGCACCTCGCGTTCGCGCGGGCTGAGCACCGGGGCGTCGGGCTCCGCGCGGCGGCGGATCTCCCCGGCCAGCCCCGCGGCCAGGCTCGGCGCGATCACGTCACGCCCCTTCGCGCAGTCCAGCACGGCAGTGACCAGCTCCCCGCGCGTCGACTCCTTGGGCAGGAATCCGGCCGCCCCGTCCTGCAGCGCACGGTAGACGATCGCGGACTCGTCGTGTGCGGAGATCAGCAGCACCCGCGTCGGCAGATCGTCGCGCGTCACCGCCGCGGCGACGGCGGCGCCGTCCATGCCCGGCATCCGATAGTCGAGCAGCGCCACATGCGGCCGGTGCTCGCGGATCGCCGCCAGCGCGGCCGGCCCGTCGTCGGCCTCGGCCACCACGTCGATCGACCCGCTGGACTGCAGCGCCCGCACCACGCCGTCGCGGAACATCGGGTGGTCGTCGCCGACCACCACGCGGACCTTGTCGGTGCTCACCGCGCCACCATGGCGGACAGCATTTCACAGCAAAGCCGCGCCCCGCCGCTTTTGCGTGCTGCGCTGGCCCGGCCGGTAAAGTGGTCGGCAACAAGGGGGCGAAGCCATTGGCCCCGCGGCACCGCTGAACCTGGCGGGAGGCTTCATGACCAGCAGTGATCCTGCGCACGACGATCTGGTGTTCGACAGCACGGATCTCGCAGCAACCGAGGATTTCCTGGTACGGGCGTACACCAAGATGTCCATCGGGGCGGACGACGGCGAAGCGACCTCGGCGCACATCGAGCGCCAGTGGGTCGGCCCGGTCAGCTTCGACGAACTCCGGCTCGACTTCACGATGTCCTACGACGCGGCCCCGCTGGGCCGGGTCTGCCTGTGTCGGGTGCACGACGGTCGCATCGAGGAGAACTTCATCGGCGACGGACCGGACGTGTTCGCGCCCGGCGACGTCGCGCTGTTATCGCCGCCGGATCTACCCTACTCGGGCCGGGTCCGCCGGGCGAGCTTCGATCTGACGATGTTCGACACCGCACTGCTCGACCGCGTCGCGTCCTCGGCGCGGCCCGCCGACGGCGTGCGGCTGACCGGTCACCGTCCGGTGTCGGCCGCCGCGCACCGGCGGCTGAGCCGCACCATCGACTACGTCCGCAGCGTGGCGAAGGCGGACGAGCCGCCGACCCCGCTTGTCGCGTCGACCACGTCGTCGATGCTCGCCGCGGTCGTGTTGTCGACGCTGCCCAGCAACGCGGTCGTGGAACCAACGGCCACCGACCGGACCGACGCGAAGCCCGAGTTGTTGCGCCGCGCTGTGGCTTTCATCGACGACAGCGCCGACCGCGACGTCACGCTGGTCGACATCGCCGAGAGTGTCCACGTGACCCCGCGCGCGCTGCAGTACATGTTCCGCAAACACCTGGACATGACGCCGATGGAGTACCTGCGCCGGGTGCGGATGGATCACGCGCACCGCGAACTGCTCCGGTCGGATCCCGCGAGTACGACGGTCGGGATCGTCGCCGCACGCTGGGGGTTTGCCCACACCGGCCGGTTCGCCGGGATGTACCGGCAGGCCTACGGGGTGAACCCGTCGGACAGCCTGCGCAGGTGAGCTAGCGGGACGGGGTCAGACCGCGGGTCGCGGGACCCTCGATCAGTGCGCCGTCGGGTGCGAAGCGCGAGCCGTGCAGCGGGCACTCCCACGCCAGGTCGGAGTCGTTCCAGGTGACGACGCCGCCCAGATGCGGGCACACCGGGGATACCGTGCGGGTCACCCCGTCGACGATGCTGGTGGCCGTCATCCGCCAGGGCGCGCCGCTGACGATGCCCTGGCCCTCCTCGGGTTCGCCCGACGCGGTCAGCGGGGCCACCCAGCCCTTGGCCAGGTGCAGTCCGACCTGCATGTTGAGTTGGAGCGCGGTCGGGATGCCGCTGAGTTCGTGGGGGCTCCAGCTGGCGAACGCCGCGGCCCAGTCCATCCGGCCGCCGAGGATCCGGGACGACAGCGCCAGCGCGGCGGCGACCCCGTTGGTCATCCCCCACTTGTCGAATCCCGTTGCCACGAGCAGGTTCTCGAACTTGGGCAGCAGGGGTCCGACGTAGGGCAGCTCGTCGATGGGATGGTAGTCCTGCGCCGACCAGTAGTGGGTCTGCACCGCGCCGGGGTAGTGCAGCGCCGCCCAGCGTGCCAGCTCGGTGACGGCGTTCTTCGGGTGGTCGGCCCGGCCGACGGTGTGGCCGGCGCCGCCGACGATCAGCTTGTCGCCCGTCGGGGTCGGCGCGTAGCGCACGGAGCGGGTCGGCGAGTCCACCGACAGGTACATCGACCGGGTGATGTCGCCCGGGACGTCGAAGGCCAGGCAGTAGGAGCGTTTGGCCTCCATCCGCGCGAAGAAGAACCCGCGGTCGAGGACCGGAGTCCCGGTGGCCAGCACGACCTTCTGCGCGGTGACGGTGTGCTGGGCGTCGCGGGTGTCCTGGGCCTCGGCGGTGCGGCGCAGGCTCACCCGCAGCGGTCCGGTACCCGACACCGTGGTGGCGCGCACGCCCTGCAGCAGGGTGCCGCCGTGCTTCTCGAGTTCGGCGACCAGGCTGGACAGGAAAGGGATCGGGTCGATCTGCGCCTGTTCGCGCAGCCGCACGCCGCCGGCGAACGGGAACGGGACGTCGGCCTCGTCGACCCACTGCGCATCCAGCCCGGCTTCCTTGCACGCCGCCAACACGCTGCGTGCCGTGCCCAGACCCTTCTCGTTCTGGGCGTAGGCATGGTCGTCCTCGCGCTGATAACTCAGCCCGTGCTCGTCGCAGTGCCGCAGCATCTTCGGCAGCAACAACGTGGTGTCGACGACAGGGGGCTACGGCAACGCGGCGC